>DATCMK010000035.1:0-76874 GCA_036563455.1 Pyrinomonadaceae bacterium
CGAGATGGTGATGCCGGGCGACAACATTCAGATGGAGATCGAACTGATCGCGCCGATCGCGATGGAAAAGGGCCTGCGCTTCGCGATCCGCGAAGGCGGCCGAACCGTCGGCGCCGGCACCGTCTCCGATATTGTTGAGTAGTAGACAGTAGTCGGTGGTCAGTGGTCGGTGACCAGAAAAGAAAAACCGACCGCCGATCACTGACCACAGACCACTGAAATTTATGTTAAACGAAAAAATTCGCATCAAATTAAAAGCATACGACCACCGCGTTTTGGACCAGTCGACGCAGGAAATCGTCGAAACGGCGAAACGCACGGGCGCCCGGATCGCGGGACCGATTCCGCTCCCGACCATCAAAAACAAATGGACGGTGCTGCGTTCGCCCCACGTCGATAAAAAATCGCGCGAGCAGTTCGAAATCAGAACGCATAAACGTCTGATGGACATTCTCGACCCGACCGCCGAAACGGTTGATGCGCTGATGAAATTGGATTTACCCGCCGGCGTTGATGTTGAAATCAAGGCATTTGGCAAAAACTAATATTAATTTTTAGATTTTAGATTTTGGATTTTAGATTTGTTCTTTCAATCCAAGATTGCAAATCTAAAATCCAAAATGGAGAGAGGGATGATTAACGGTATCATCGGAAGAAAAGTTGGAATGACGCAAATTTTCGCGGAAGACGGCACGGTTACGCCCGTGACGGTCATCAAGGCGGGACCCTGCGTCGTTGTGCAAACGAAAACGGCAAATGGCAAAGACGGTTACAACGCGGTTCAGCTCGGACTGGTGGAAGACAACCCGATCAAGTTGAAAAACGTTTCCAAGCCTTTGCGCGGACATTTTGAAAAAACCGGCGGCGGCACGCCTCCGACCCGCATTTTGAAGGAAATTCGTCTCGATTCGGAAGCCGACGTGAGCATCGGCGACCAGGTTAAAGCCGACCTTTTCGCGGACGGCGACAAAATCGAAGTCGTTGGAAAATCGAAGGGTAAGGGATTCGCCGGCACGATCAAGCGGCACAATTTTAACCGCGGTCCGATGTCGCACGGTTCGATGAACATCCGCGAACCCGGATCGATCGGACAGTCGGCTTACCCGTCGCGCGTCATCAAAGGCACGCGCTCGTCGGGACACATGGGCGACGCGCGCGTGACGGTCAAAGGCTTAACGATCGCGAAGGTCGACGTCGAAAACAATCTGATTATGGTTCGCGGCGCAGTTCCGGGAGCCAACGGAAGTTTGGTTGTAGTTAAGAAATCTAATAGATAAGCAGGCAGTCGGCAGCGGGCGGTCGGCAGACAAATCTGACCGCGGACCACTGACCACTGACCACTAACGGAGAGAATTATGCCTACCGTAAAGGTTCGCAATTTAAGCAATAACGAAGTCGGTGACGTGACGCTTTCCGACGCCGTGTTCGGCGTCGAATTAAACGAAGCGTTGATTCACGCGGCAGTCAAAAATTACCTGGCTAACAAGCGTCAGGGAACGAGCGCGACGAAAACGCGCGGCAACGTTTCCGGTTCGGGTCGCAAGCTGTGGAAACAGAAAGGCACCGGTCGCGCGCGCATCGCGTCGCTTCGTTCGCCCTTGTGGAAAGGCGGCGGCAACGTTCACGGACCGCAGCCCAGAGACTGGTCGTACAATCTGCCGAAGAAAATGCGGCGCGGCGCTTTGCGCTCGGCCCTTTCGGAAAGATTGCGCGAAGGCAACCTGATCGTCATCGACGCGCTGGAATTCGCCAGCCCGAAGACGAAAGATTTTCTCGGCGCGCTCGCGACGCTCGGTTTGGCCGAAAACAATAAACGCGCGAAAACGCTGATCGTCGATTCGCTCGACAACGCCAATTTGGTTCTGTCGTCGCGCAACGTTCAGAAAACGAAAGTCACCAACAGTTACGGCTTGAACATCTACGATTTGATTTATCACGAAAAGCTCGTGCTTTCGCGCGCGGCGGTCGAAGAATTGAATCAACTGCTCGATCCGAAACGCGGCGAAGACACGAAGGAGGCAGCTGACAATGAGTAAATTAGGAACCTGGGACATTCTGAAAACGCCGGTCGTCACCGAAAAATCGGTTTTGCTCAAGGAAGCGACGAGCGAAGAAGGCGACGCGCAGGTTCTGACTTTCCGCGTCGACAAAAAAGCCGGAAAAGAAGAAATTCGCCAGGCGGTCGAGGAAATCTTCGGCGTCAAAGTCGATAAAGTCCGCACCGTCAATTACGAGGGCAAAATGAAACGCCGCGGGCGCCACGAAGGTCGCCGCGCGAGCTGGAAAAAAGCTTACGTGACACTGAAAGCCGGCGAACCGCTGGTCGATTACGCGGAAGCAATTTAGTCAGTTGGCAGTGGACAGTGGTCAATGATTCAGTAAAAGCAGATTCCGACCACCGACCGCCGACCACCGACCACTAAAATTATGGGAATTAAAAGATTAAAACCGACATCGCCCGCGCGTCGTTACCAAACTTATCTGACGCGGGATGAATTGACTCCGAACGCAAAACCCGAAAAATCTTTGCTGGAGCCAAAAAAGAGAATTTCAGGACGCAACTCGGACGGACGCATCACGGTCCGCCGGCGCGGCGGCGGTCACAAGCGTTTCTACCGCATCGTGGATTTCAAGCGCAACAAGGTCGGCATTCCGGGCAAGGTTTCGCAGATCGAATACGATCCGAACCGTTCGGCGCACATCGCCCTGATCACGTATCTTGACGGCGAAAAGCGCTACATTTTGGCGCCCGTCGGCTTGACGGTCGGCGCGACCGTCCTGAGCGGGCCGGAAGCGGACATTCTGCCGGGCAACGCGCTGCCGATCAAAAACATTCCGCTGGGAACGCAGATTCACAACATCGAGCTGCGCCCCGGAAAAGGCGGCCAGATGGCGCGCTCCGCGGGAAGCTTCGCGCAGCTCGTCGCGAAAGAAGGCGACTTTGCGCAGCTCCGCATGCCGTCGGGCGAAGTTCGCCGCGTGCCGGTCGTCTGTATGGCGACGGTCGGGCAGGTCGGCAACGTCGAAAACGAAAACGTGTCCTTAGGAAAGGCGGGCCGCTCGCGCTGGATGGGCAAACGCCCGAAAGTTCGCGGCGTCGCGATGAACCCGGTCGATCACCCGCACGGCGGCGGCGAAGGTAAAACTTCCGGCGGTCGTCACCCGGTGACGCCGTGGGGACAGCCGACGCGCGGATACAAGACACGTAAAAACAAACGCACGCAGAACATGATCGTGCGCGACAGAAGAAGCAAATAGAGTGGACAGTGGTCAGTGGTCGGTGGTCGGTAAAAACCAAACGCTGACCACCGATCACCGACCACCGACCACTAATAATAAAGATATGCCACGTTCAGTTAAAAAAGGACCGTTTATTGATTTAAGTATTCAGAAAGTCCTGCGAAAAATCAGCGAAGGCGGTAACAAACCGCAGGCGATCAAAACCTGGTCGCGCCGTTCGACGATCACGCCCGACATGGTCGGTTTGACCTTCGGCGTGCACAACGGCAAACGTCATATTCCGGTTTACATCACTGAAAATATGGTCGGACACAAGCTCGGAGAATTTTCGCCGACCCGCACCTTCAAAGGACATCCGGGAACGAAAGCCGAGAAAATGGCAAAAAGGAAATAGTTGTCAGTGGACAGTGGTCGGCGGTCAGTAAAAACCAAATTCTGACCACCGACCACGGACCACCGAACACTGATAAAGATTATGGAAGCGATAGCAAAAACAAAACATCTGAAGGGCTCGCCGCGGAAAGCGCGATTGGTCATCGATTTGATTCGCGGGCGCAATGTTTCGCAGGCGTTGAACATCTTGAAATTCACCGACAAGCGCGCGGCTGACCCGATTGCCAAAACTCTGCGTTCGGCGATCGCCAACGCGACTTTTCAGGCAGAACAGCAGAATATTGCGATTGACCCGGATGATTTGTGGGTCAAAACCTGTTTCGTCGATATGGGCGCGCATAAGAATCGCCGCCGTATGCGTCCTGCGCCGCAGGGTCGTGCTTATCGCGAACAGCGTCATTACTGCCACATCACGATCTTAGTTTCGAGCGAAGACAATCCGAACGGCAAGGAAATCAAAGAATCGAAGAAGGGCAAAGAAGGCGATAAATCGTCGGGCGAAAAGCCGAAGGCGAAAGCCGCGAAAACGACCGAGAAAAAAGACGCCGCGCCGGAAACCAAGAAGGCGAAGCGGGAAGAAGCGCCGGTCGAAGAGACGGAAACTGCGGGAGCAACCGGACCGGCGGTCGAAGCATCGGAAAATACTTCGCCCGAAGCGTCGAACGAAACCTTTAACGAACAGGCGGCGGAAAATGAATCCGCGGCGGCTGACGTCAAAGACGCCGATTCGCAGAGAGAAGAGGAAATTCACGACACAAAACGCGCTGACGACAAACAATTGGACGTCAACGAACAACTGGAAAGACAATAACGGCGGACAGTGCTCGGTGGTCGGTGGTCAGCAACGACCAAATTCCGACCGCCGACCACCGACCACTGAACACTGATAAAGATTATGGGACAAAAAGTTCATCCATACGGATTTCGCGTCGGATATAACAAAGATTGGCACTCGCACTGGTATGCGAAAAAAGAATTCGCGGAATTTTTGGCGGAAGATTTGAAGCTGAAGCGCGATCTGAAAAAACGCTTCACCGGCGCCGGAGTTTCGCACATCGACGTCGAGCGCGCCGCGAATCGTTTGAAAATCATCATTTACACGTCGCGGCCGGGCATCATCATCGGACGCAAGGGCGCGGAAATCGAAAAACTGAAAGAAGATTTGTCGAAATCGACCGGTAGAGAAGTGATCGTTTCGATTCAGGAAATCCAGAAACCGGAACTGAACGCGCAGCTGCAGGCGGAAAAAATCGCGCAGCAGCTCGAAAAACGTATCGCTTTTCGCCGCGCGATGAGAAAGATCCTGGAAGAATCGCAACGCTTCGGCGCGCAGGGCGTCAAAGTCATGTGCGCGGGACGCCTCAACGGAGCGGAAATCGCGCGCACGGAATGGAGCCTCGAAGGACGCCTTCCGCTGCACACTCTGCGCGCCGACGTTGACTACGGTTTCGCCGAAGCTTTAACGACCTTCGGCATCATCGGCGTCAAAGTCTGGATCTATCGCGGCGAGATTCTCGACCCGAACGCTTCGATCGCGCGCGGCACGACGACCGACCCGATCAACGAACCGAAGGTTCAGGGCAGCGGCAGAGGCGACCGACGTCCGCCGCGCCGCCGTGACCGTGACGATAACAGAAGATAACAGCAGTGGACAGTGGTCGGTGGTCGGTGGTCAGTTAAGACCAAATTCTGACCACCGACCACCGACCACCGACCACTTAGAGGAATAAAGCTATGTTAATGCCGAAAAAGGTCAAGCACCGAAGAGTTATGAAAGGTCGCATGCGCGGAAAAGCGACACGCGGCGAGAAGATGAACTTCGGTGACTTCGGACTCAAAACTTTAGAAGCAGGTTGGATCACCGACCGCCAGATCGAAGCGGCTCGTATCGCAATGACGCGCCACATCAAACGCGGCGGCAAGGTCTGGATTCGGATGTTTCCCGACAAGCCGATTACGCGTAAACCGGCGGAAACCCGTATGGGAAGCGGCAAGGGCGCGCCCGATCACTGGGTCGCCGTCGTCAAGCCGGGCAGAATTTTGTATGAAATTCAGGGCGTTCCGGAAGAATTGGCGCGCGAAGCGATGCGTCTGGCGGCGCAGAAGCTGCCGATCAAGACTAAATTCGTCAGCCGCGCGGATCTCGAAGGAGGAATCGTTTAATGAAACGCAAAGAACAGCTTGAACAGCTCCGCGAAATGAATTTGGACGAACTGAAAGAACAAGCCGACAGTTTGAAAGAATCGCTGTTTCGCTTGAAGTTCAGAAAAACGTTGGGAGTCGGCGATACGGTTGCGGATATTCGCCGCGAAAGGAAAACTTTGGCTCGCGTTCACACGCTCATCAATGAAAAGGAAGCCGAAGCAAAATAGGTTGAGATAGAAAAATGCCAAAGAAAAAGACTGAAGAAGAAGTAGTCGAAGCGGCCGAAACGACGGGCGTGACGGGCGAAGAAACCGCTGTTGAAGCGCAAAACGAAGGCGGCGCGGAAAACGCCGCGACCGAAGCCGCTCCGGCGGAAACGGAAGCGCCGGCTGTCGAAGAGACCGCGTCAGCGGATACCGAAGACGCGCCGAAAAAAGGCGGCAGCAAGAAAGCGGAAGCAACCGACGGAGACGCCGAAACATCAATTGTTGATTCTGTCATCGACACGGTTTCGAGCGCGGTCAACACGGTTGCCGAGACGGTTTCGAGCGGCGTTTCGACGGTTGTCTCGGCGGTGACCGGCGGCGGCGCGGAAGAAGTCAAAAAGACTTCGAAACGCGCGGAACGCATCGGCATCGTCGCTTCGGACAAGATGACGAAAACCGTCACGGTGCGCGTCGATCGCCAGGTCAAACATCCGATCTACCGCAAATACATCAAACGCCGCAAGAAATTTATGGCGCACGATGAGCTCGGCGCGGCGATCGGCGATAAAGTTCGCATTATTGAAACCAGACCGCTTTCGGCGAAAAAACGCTGGCGGGTTGTTGAGATTATTCAGAAAGCAGAAAAATAGTGTTCAGCGGTCGGTGGTCAGCGGTCAGAAGGAATTCGTTTTCTGACCGGTAACCGCCAACCGCCGATCATTGAAACGGAGTGACAAAGTTATGATTCAGATGCAGACCTCGTTAGCGGTCGCAGACAATTCGGGCGCGAAACGGGTCGTCATGATTATGCCGATCGGCGGTTCGACGGGCAAAATCGCACGGCTCGGCGACAAGATCAAAGTGACCGTCAAGGAAGCTTCGCCGGACGGCGCCGCCAAAAAGGGTAAAGTTTACAACGCGGTGATCGTCAGAACTCGCAAAGAAACGCGTCGCAAAGACGGCAGCTACATTCGATTCGACGAAAACGCCGCCGTTTTGATCAAGGACGACGGAACGCCGATTGGAACGCGCGTTTTCGGCCCGGTCGCCCGCGAACTGCGCGAAAAGAACTTTATGAAAATCGTTTCGCTCGCGCCGGAGGTGATTTAAGAGAATGAAAACGGTAAAAAAAGGAACAGTTAGAAGCAAGATCAAGCGCGGTGACCAGGTGGTTTTTATCGCCGGAAAAGAATACAACCGCTACGACAGCAATGGCGATCGCCAACCGCTGCGCGGAAAAGTGATCGCCGTCAATCCGACGGAAGGCAAAGTCAAGGTCGAAGGCGCGAACATCGTCAAGAAACACCAGAAAGCGGTTCCGCAGTTGAATATCGAAGGCGGCATCAAAGAAAAAGAAGCGTGGGTCGATATTTCGAACGTCGCGCTGATCGATCCGGAAACGGGCAAACCGACGCGCGTCAAATACGAAACGCGCGACGGCCAGAAAGTCCGCGTCGCGCAGAGCGGCAAATTGATCGCCGAACCGCAGTGGACGCGCCGCGAAAGAAAAACGACCGAAGAAGATAATCAGTAGGATTTGATAAAAGTTTGGTAACGGCTGAGGCGTGAAGCTTCGAGCGGGACCCAAAGGAAGAAAAACAATGGCAAGATTAAGAGATAAATATAGAAACGAGATTGCTCCGGCAATCGCTAAAGAGTTCGGCATCGAAAATCCGATGGCGGTTCCGAAGATCGAAAAGATCGTCGTCAATATGGGCGTCGGCGAAGCGATCGGCAACGCGAAGATCCTCGACGCGGCGGTTGAAGAGCTGCGCTCGATCACCGGTCAGAAGCCGGTCGTCACGAAAGCCAAAAAATCGATCGCGGCTTTCAAGCTGCGCCAGGGCATGAACATCGGCTCGATGGTCACTTTGCGCGGCGAAAGAATGTACGAATTTCTCGACCGCCTGATTTCGGTGGCGCTGCCGCGCGTCCGCGACTTTCGCGGCATTTCCGGAAAGGCTTTCGACGGTCGCGGAAACTACACGCTCGGCATTCGCGAGCAGCTGATTTTCCCGGAGATCGATTTCAACAAAGTCGATAAAACCCGCGGGATGAACATCTCCATCGTCACGACGGCACAAAACGACGAACAGGCGCGCTCGCTTCTGAAAGCGCTCGGCATGCCGTTCAGGCAATAAGCAGTTAACAGTGGGCAGTGATCGGTGGTCGGCAGAAGACCGATTCTGATCACCGACCACCGACCACCAGAAAGAATATGGCAAAGATTAGTAAAGTCGTAAAAAACAACAAACGCAAGAAACTGGCGGCGCAGTACGCGGAACGCCGGGCGGCGTTGAAGAAGATCATCAACAATCCGGCTTCGACCGTCGAAGAAGTCGACGCGGCGCAGCTGAAACTGCAAAAGATTCCGCGCGATGCCAGCCCGGTGCGGGTTCGCAACCGCTGTTCGCAGACGGGACGCCCGCGCGGCTTCCTGCGAAAGTTCGGGATGTCGCGTGTTACTTTTCGCGAATTGTCGCTTCAGGGACAAATCCCGGGCGTCACGAAATCAAGTTGGTAGTTTAATTTTGAATTACGCGGGCAGGCGGCTTAGAAACCCGAACCGCCGCGTAAGATTACGGAGTAGAAAAAAAGAATGACAGATCCGATAGCCGATATGCTGACGCGAATTCGCAATGCGATCGCCGCCAAGCACAGCCGCGTGGACATTCCCGGTTCGAAATTGAAGTTGGAAGTGGCGCGCATTTTGAAGGAAGAAGGTTACATCAACAACTACGTCACCAAGGGCGAAGGCACGAAATATGCGATCCGCATTTTCCTGCGTTACGACGCCAAAGGCGTTTCTTCGATCACGCACCTTTCGCGCGTTTCCAGCCCGGGCAGGCGAGTCTACGTCGGCGCCGGCGAGATTCCGCGGGTTCTCGGCGGTTACGGCATTAACATCGTTTCCACCTCGCGCGGTTTGATGAGTGGAAAAAGAGCGCGTCGCGAAAACATCGGCGGCGAAATCTTGGCACAAGTGTACTAATTTTAGATTTTAGTTTTTAGATTTTGGATCGGAGTTGAAAATAAAGCGTTTCGATTTCCTAAAATCAAATAATCCAAAATCGGCAATCTGAAATCCAAAGTCAAAAGAGGATATTATGTCTCGTGTAGGAAAAAAACCGATTACGATACCGTCGGGCGTGACCGTCACGATCAACGACGGCGAAATTGAAGTGAAAGGACCGAAAGGCAGTTTGAAATCTCCGATTCCGCAGGGCGTGAAGTTCAGACAGGAAGAAGGCAAACTGGTCGCCGAACGCGCAAACGACGATTTGAGCGCGTTTCACGGTTTGGCGCGCGCCTTGGCGAACAACGCGATCGTCGGCGTGACCGAAGGTTTCAAAAAGGAAATGGACCTCGTCGGCGTCGGCTATAAAGCCGACGTGCAGGGCAACAAAATCGTTTTTGCGCTCGGTTACTCGCACCCGGTCGAATACGTTCTGCCGCAGGGGATCGAAGCGAAGGCCGAACGCGTCAATACGAAAACGACGATCAACCAGTACCAGCTGACGCTGACCCTGACCGGCATCGACAAACAAAAACTCGGACAGGTCGCGGCGGAATTGAATCGTCTGCGCAAACCCGACGCTTACAAAGGCAAAGGCGTGCGTTACGCTGATAAATATTACAGATTAAAACCCGGCAAAACCGGAAAATAATCATTGAGCATTAATCATTATACCGTTCATCAAAAATCGAATGGCAGATGATTAGTGGTAAATGATAAATGAAAAGATTATGGCACAGAAAAAGAGAGCAGATATTCGTCGCGGGGTTCACACGCGCATCCGCAAAAAAGTCAGCGGAACTGCCGAGCGCCCGCGGTTGGCGGTGTTTCGCAGTCTGAATCATATTTACGCGCAGGTCATCGACGACGTGAGCGGCAAAACCCTGGCGGCGGCGTCGACCACCGAAAAAGACCTGAAAGGTTCGACCGGCGGAAATATTGAAGCGGCGCAGCGGGTCGGCAAAACGGTTGCCGAGCGCGCCCTCGCGGCGGGCGTTTCGAACGTAGTTTTTGATCGCGGCGGTTATCTTTACCACGGGCGCGTCAAAGCTCTTTTGGACGCGACGCGCGAAGCGGGATTAAATAAAGGCGAAGCGACGCTGGAAGAGGTAGAAGAAGGAAGCAATGAAAACTAATAGACCAAGCATTTCTGCATCGAGTTTGAATTTGAAAGACCAGTTGATTTCGGTCAACCGCGTCACGAAAGTCGTCAAAGGCGGTAAAAATCTTTCGTTCGCGGCGCTCGTCGTGATCGGCGATGAAGCGGGCGTTGTCGGCTTCGGAACCGGTAAGGCGAAGGAAGTCCCGAACGCGATTAAAAAAGCGGTCGAAGCGGCGAAGAAAAATTTGATTAAGGTCCGTCTGATCGACGGCACGCTGCCGCACGAAATCATCGGCGAATACGGCGCCGGACGCGTTCTGCTGAAACCGGCGAAAGAAGGAACCGGCGTGATCGCCGGCGGTGCGGTGCGCGCCGTCCTGCAAAGCTTGGGCGTGCACAACGTGCGCACGAAGATTTTAGGCTCGAACAACCCGCACAACGTCATTCGCGCCACTTTCGACGGGCTTCTGAGAATGAAAGACCCGAACGAAGTCGCCAGACTGCGCGGCAAACAGGTGGAAGAACTTTTATAATTGATTCATTTATTCATTGAATCATTGAATCATTTGGCGAGTAATGAACAGATGACTCAACGACTCAATGAATCAATAAGGTTATGGCTAACAATACAGAAACAAACAGCGGCGGAACGATCAAAATTCAGTATTACCGGAGTTCGATCGGATATTCCAAAAACCAGAAAGAGGTCGTCAAAAAATTGGGCATCACCAAACTCAATCAAACCGTGACGCGTCCCGACAATGCGGCGATGCGCGGGATCGTGGCGAAAGTTCCGCATCTTTTAAGAATTGTCGAATAGTATAAATGTTGATCTTTGAACTTTGACCTTTGACCTTTGAAAATTAATAATAATCAAAGGTCAGAGGTCAAAGTTCAAAGGTCTTTTCAAGAGGATAAGAAAATGGCTTTATCATTAAATAATTTGAAACCGGCAAAAGGTTCGACGCATAAAAAGAAACGAGTCGGGCGCGGTCCCGGTTCGGGTTTGGGCAAAACCGCCGGACGCGGTCACAAAGGACAAAAATCGCGTTCGGGTTATTCGAGCCGCCCCGGATTTGAAGGCGGACAGATGCCTTTGCAGCGCCGTTTGCCGAAGCGCGGTTTCACGAATATTTTCAAAAAAGAGTGGCTCGAAATCAGCCTCGCGAAAATCGAGGAAAATTTCAATGCCGGCGACGAAGTGACGCCCGAAATTCTGCACGATCGCGGACTGATCAAAAAAGCGAAACACGACGTCGTAATTTTGGGAACCGGCGAAATTTCGAAGGCTTTGAAAATTTCCGCGCACCGTTTTACCAAAACCGCGAAGGATAAAATCGAAGCGGCCGGCGGCACGGCGGCGATGATCGAAAAAGCGCAGGCAGCAAGCGAATAAAATTACAGTGATTTAGGAGATTTATGGAAAAGTTTTTTGCCGCCGTTCAGAATATGTTCAAGATTCCCGAGCTTCGGAAGAGAATTTTCTTCACGCTCGGACTCTTGGCAATTTATCGTTTGGGCGCGCACGTCACCGCACCGGGCATCAATAAAGCTCAGCTCGAACAGGTTTGGAGTCAGGTCAGCGGAACCCTGCTCGGCGTTCTCGATTTATTTTCCGGCGGAAACTTTCGCACGATTTCGGTATTTGCGCTCGGCGTTACGCCGTACATTACGGCTTCGATTATTCTGCAGTTGATGACGGTTCTTTATCCGCCGCTCAAAAAAATTCAGGAGGAAGGCGAAGTCGGACGTCAAAAAATCAACCAGTGGACCCGTTACCTGACGGTCGCGCTGTGCGCGATCCAAACTTTTTTCGTCGCGACCTGGCTGAGCCGCAACGGCATCATCAATAATTCCTCGGGCTTCGAAGGCTGGTGGGCGACTTTGATGGTCGTCATCACGCTCACGACCGGCACGATTTTCGTGATGTGGCTCGGCGAGCAGATCACCGAACGCGGCGTCGGCAACGGAATTTCGCTGCTCATCTTCGCCGGCATCGTGATCGGCTTGCCGAGCGGGTTGATGCAGATCAAGGAAAGAATCAGCGCCGGCGACGCGATGCAGACGCTCGGCGTCATCTTCCTCGCGATCGTGCTGGTCGCCCTGATCGCGTTGATCGTCTACGTCGAATCGGCGCGCCGCAATATCGCGATTTCGTACGCTTCGCGCCGCGTCGGCAATCAGACTTTCCGCGGGCAGGAGACGAGCCTGCCCCTGAAAATCAACATGGGCGGCGTGATTCCGGTCATCTTCGCTTCGTCGGTGCTGGCGATGCCGCAGACGCTGTTTTCGGCGTTTCCGCCCGCGCAGCCCGGAACCGAAGGTTACGACCCGAATTCGGCGTGGACTTCCGTCTATAACTTTTTTCAACAGTTTCACGGCGGCGACCCGTACTACGAATTGGTTTTCATTTCGCTGATCGTGTTGTTCACGTTCTTTTATATCACGATCGTTTTCAACACGGACGAGGTCGCGGACAATCTGCGCAAGCACGGCGGATTTATTCCGGGCATTCGTCCCGGCGCGCCGACGGCGGAGTATCTGAATACGATTCTGACGCGGTTGACGACGGTCGGCGCTCTTTACCTGGCGTTCGTGGCGTTTGCTCCGCAGCTGCTTTTAAGCGGATTCAGGGTGGCGCGGCTGCCGTTTATCGGAACGGCGCTCGACAATTTCTTTACGTCAACGCCGGGACTCAGTTGGATTCCGACCGGTTTGGGGTACCAGTTCTTTTTCGGCGGCACGTCGCTGCTGATTTTGGTCGGCGTGGCGATGGACACGGTCGCGCAGATCGAAGCGCAGCTCGTTATGCGAAATTACGAGGGTTTCCTCGGCGCGGGATCGCGGTTACGCGGAAGACGAAGTTAAGAAAGAATAAGGAAAAGATGAAAAGAGGAGAGAAGGAGATTTTTTACTCTCCTTTTTTCATCTTCTCCGGCATCTCTTCGGTAAATAAAAATGAGTAAAATCATAGTATTAATCGGCGCGCCGGGGGCCGGAAAGGGAACTCAGGCGCGGCTTTTGGAAGAACGAAAAAATATCCCGCAGATTTCGACCGGCGATATGTTCCGCGCTTTGAAAAACGCCGATACGCCGCTCGCGCGCGAAGTGCAGGAAACGATGGCGGCGGGCAAATTGATTTCCGACGAACTGACGTACCAGATCGTCCGCGACCGAACTTCGCGCGACGACACGAAAGGAACGTATGTGCTCGACGGTTATCCGCGAACGCCGGTGCAGGCCGAGCAGCTCGAAAAACTGGCGAACGAACAGGGCAAAGAAATTCAAGCCATCGAGGTCGACGTGCCGCGCGACGAGTTGATGAAGCGCTTGACGGGACGACGAAATTGCCCGAAATGCGGCGAGATTTACAACATTTACACGAAGCCGCCGGTCAACGATAATGTCTGCGATTATCATCCCGAAGCCGAATTGAATCATCGGGCGGACGATCATGAAGACAGCGTTCGAACCAGACTCGAAACGTACGACGAAAAAACCAAACCGCTGCTCGATTATTACGAAAAAACCGGGCGTTTGAAAAAAATCAGCGGCGACGGTGATTTGGAAGAGATCTATAAGGAACTTGAAAGTTTGATTTAGTCGGTCGTCGGTTGTTCGCCGCGGGTTGCGATTTTTCATTTACAACGGACAGCGAACCGCGAACAACTAACAAAATGAATTCGAAAATCGGCGGTTTTTTTAGTAAGTTAAGCCAAGTTTTATTGGGGAAAAGAATGATTATTGCCAAATCACAAAAAGATTTAGACCGGATGCGCGAAGTCGGCGAGCTGATCGCCGAGGTTCGGGAAACCTTACGCTCGATGGTCGAACCCGGCATTACGACGCTCGAACTTAACGCCGTCGCCGAAAAAATGATGCGCGAAGCGGGCGCGATTCCGACTTTCATCGGGTATAAACCGTACGGCATGGTTCCGTTTCCGTACGCCATCTGCGCGTCGGTCAACGAGGCGATCGTTCACGGATTCTCCAATGACAAACCGCTCAGGGAAGGCGATATCGTTTCGCTCGACATGGCGGCGACCTACAACGGTTTTGTCGGCGATACGGCGTTCACCGCGCCGGTCGGAGAGATTGCGGACGAGCTTAAGCAGCTCATTCGCGTGACCGAGGAATGTCTGGATCTGGCGATTCAGCAATGCCATCCGGGCAATCGGGTCGGCGACATCGGACATGCGGTGCAGTCGCACGCGGAAAAATACGGTTACGGGATCGTGCGCGATTACACCGGGCACGGCATCGGACGTTCCATGCATGAAGCGCCGCAGATCGCCAATTACGGTCGTCCGGGAACGCGCGAAAAAATTCGTGCCGGTTATTGTTTCGCGATCGAACCCATGCTCAATATGGGAACGCATGAGACCTTGACTCTGGACGACAAATGGACGGTCGTCACCAAAGACGGCAAGCCGAGCGCGCATGCCGAACATTCGATCGCGGTGACGCCGGACGGACCGGAGATTTTAACTTTAACAAAAGAACAAAAAGCGGCGTTAAAAAACGGAAAAAAAGAAACCGTCGCCGCATAACTTGAAAATTCAATTTTAAAAAGGTAACATAAACAGTTTGTCAACAAAGCAAGAGTTGGCTCTGTGTGATATGTCGAAAGAAGAAGCGATTGAAGTTACGGCAACCGTGCTTGAAACACTGCCGAACGCGATGTTTAAAGTTGAGATAGAAGACAACGGACATCAGGTTCTGGCGCATATTTCGGGTAAGATGCGGAAAAATTTCATACGAATTTTACCGGGCGATCGAGTCCTTGTCGAACTTTCGCCCTACGACCTGAATCGCGGTCGAATCACATATCGTTATAAATAAAGTCGAGGGACAAAATAATGAAAGTTCGTCCATCAGTAAAGAAAATTTGCGATAAATGCAAAATTATTCATCGGAAAGGCGTTGTTCGGGTGATTTGTGAAAATCCGAAACACAAACAGCGTCAAGGTTAATTTATATTTTTTTGGAGAAATTATGGCTCGCGTAGCAGGAGTTGATTTACCACCAAACAAGAGAGCGCAGATCGGTCTGACGTATATTTACGGCATCGGCAAATCGCGTGCGACGGCAATTTTAGAGGAAGCGCAAATCAGCATTGATCAGAAGATCAAGGATTTGAGCGAGGACGAACTGACGCGGATTCGTACCATCATCGATACGCAGGGCGACGTCGAAGGCGACCTTCGCAAACGCGTGCAGATGGACATCAAGCGTCTGATGGACATCGGTTGTTACCGCGGTCTTCGTCACCGCCGCAGCCTGCCGGTTCGCGGACAGCGCACCAGCACGAACGCCCGTACCCGCAAAGGTCCGCGCAAAGCCGCGGTTGCGAAGAAAAAAGCGCCGGGCAAGAAGTAACAGTTTTCAGTGGCCAGTGGTCGGTGGTCAGAATTTTTTATTCTGACCACCGACCACTGGCCACTGACCACCGAAATTATGGCAAAAGCAGCAGCAAAAGGTAAGAAAGCTTACAAAAAGAAAGAGAGAAAGAATATTCCGGTCGGAATCGTTCACATCGCGGCTTCGTTTAACAACACGCTCGTTTCGATCACCGACACGCAGGGCAATCTGATCGCCCAGTCGTCGTCGGGCGCGCGCGGTTTCCGCGGTTCGCGCAAAGGAACGCCGTTCGCGGCGCAGCAAGCCGCTTCGGAAGTCGCCCGCAAAGCGATCGAAGCCGGCATGCGCGAAGCGGAAGTTCGCGTGAAAGGTCCGGGCGGCGGTCGTGAATCGGCGATCCGCGCGATCAACCAAGCGGGAATTCGCGTCACGTCGATTCGTGACACCACGCCGATCCCGCACAACGGATGCCGGCCGCCGAAACGCCGCAGGGTCTGAGCGATTTTGGGTTTTGAATTCAAAGTCTGAAATGGAAGGTTGGAAATTTTAATTTAATAATCAAAGGACGAAGGGATTCGAAGACAAATCCCGTAAACTTTTCTGCAAAACAATGATCGCGTTTTAGACGGCGATTTCGGATTGTTTTCAATCCGAAATCCGAAATCTAAAATCCAAAATCATTTTTTGCTGAAAGCAAAAAACATTATGGCTAGATATAGAGAAGCGGTGTGCCGTCTGTGCCGTCGCGAAGGTGGAAAATTATTTTTGAAAGGCGACCGTTGTTATAAACCGTCGTGCCCGATCGAAAAACGCGGAACGAACCCGCCGGGACAACACGGCGCTGCCCGGCGCAAGATGCTTGCCGGTTACGGTCAGCAGCTGCGGGAAAAACAAAAAGTTAAACGCATTTACTTTGTGCTCGAAAAGCAGTTCCGCAATTACTTCGAAAAAGCTCTGCGGCAGAAAGGCGTGACGGGTGAAAACCTGCTTTTCATGCTTGAGCGCCGGCTTGACAACGTCGTTTACCGCTCGGGTTTTTCGACCTCGCGCCGTCAGGGACGTCAGCTCGTCAATCACGGACATATTTTCGTCAACGGTAAGAAAGTCGATATTCCGTCGTTCCAGGTCAAAGTCGGCGACGTCATCACCGTTAAAGACAAATCTACGAAAAACGTCCACGTCGAAGGCGCGTGGCAAACGGCGGTCGGTCGCGGACGCCCCGCTTGGATTTCGGCGGGCGGCGAAGAATTGAGCGTTTCGATCGCGGCGCTGCCGAAGCGTGAAGATATTGACGCAACAATTAACGAACAGTTAATCGTCGAACTTTACAGCAAGTAATTCATAGAGTTGGCTGAGTTGATGGAGTTGACCGAGTTTAGTGAGTTTTTATTTCATTAACTCAGTCAACTCAGTCGACTTTCAGTCAACTCACAAAACTTTTTAAAAAAGAATATGACACAAAATAATCATTGGACAGATTTTCAGATGCCGACGCGGTTGGAGGTTGAAAAAGAAACTCTGACCGACCGTTACGGTAAGTTTTACGCCCAGCCTTTTGAGCGAGGTTTTGGAACGACTATCGGTAATTCCTTGCGCCGCGCGCTGCTTTCGTCGATCGAGGGAGCGGCCATCACGGCGGTAAAAATTGAAGGCGTCGAACACGAATTTTCGTCCATTAAAGGCGTGGTCGAAGACGCGACCGACGTGATTTTGAACCTCAAGCAGATTCCGTTTAAGCTGCACGGCGGAAATTCGAAAACGTTGACGCTCAGCAAATCGGGAGCGGGCGAAGTCACGAGCGCCGACATCGAAGCGGACGGCGACGTCGAAATCCTTGATACCGGAGTGCATATCGCCACGATCGGCGCGGGCGGCGACATCAATATCGAAATGCGGCTCAAATCGGGACGCGGTTACGTTTCCGCGGAATTTAACAACGACGACGATCTTTCGCTCGGTTATATTCCCATCGACTCGGTTCACACGCCGATTAAAAAGGTCAACTACAACGTCGAAAAACCCCGTATGGGTTCAAACACCGAGTACGACAAATTGACGATCGAAGTCTGGACGGACGGTTCCGTCAAGCCCGACGATTCGATCGGTCTGGCCGCGAAGCTCGTCAAGGACCACATGTCGATTTTCGTTAATTTCGAAGAGGAAGAAGACGAATTCAAATACGAAGACATCGCGCGTCCGCCGCTGCTTCGCAACGACCTGCTCGATCGTTCGGTCGACGAGCTCGAACTTTCCGTTCGCTCGTACAATTGTTTGAAAAACGCCGACATTCGCACGATTCGCGATTTGATCAAACGCAGCGAACGCGACATGCTCAACACCAAAAACTTCGGTAAAAAATCGTTAACGGAAATCAAAGACCTGCTGCACGGCATGGGCCTGGATTTCGGGATGGATTTCGACGAGCAGGGCAATCCGATTCCCGGTTCGGGCGGACGAGACTTAGATTAATTTTAGAGTGGCCGGAGGTCAGTGGTCGGTGGTCAGGAAGAACCAACCGATCACTGACCTCCGGCCACTGACCACTTTAGAGATATGAGACATCAAAAAGCACATCGTAAATTGGGCAGAACGACCGAGCACCGCATTTCGCTGCTCAGAAACCTGGCGACTTCGCTGATCAACTCGGAAAAGGAATACATCGTCACGACGGTTCCGAAAGCCAAGGAACTGCGCCCGTTTGTCGAAAAAGTCATCACGTTGGCGCGCCGCGCGCAGAGTTTGACGGGCGACGAAGCGAAAGCACAGACGGTTCACCTGCGTCGTCAGGCGGCGCGTTTTTTCCACTCGGGCAACACGACCTTCAAACAGCAGCAGAGCCGTTTTCGCGGTAAAAAAGGCGAAGCGAAAGAGCCGATCGAAAGAACGGCGGGCGTGAAAGCCGTGCAGCGTCTTTTCGACGAGCTCGGCGCGCGTTACAAAGACCGCAACGGCGGTTATACTCGTATTATCAAACTCGGTCGCCGGCAGGGCGATAACGCCGAAATGGCGGTCATCGAGTTGGTCGATAATCCGAAGGAACTGGCGGCGAAAAAATAAGGGGTTAAAACTGAATGAGTGAACAAGCGGCTTCAGCCAAAGCAAAAGCGGAAACGAGTAAGCTAAAGGGAACTTCGAAAAAGCAGAGCGACGCGACGAAAGCCTCGCTTAATTTGCAGGAACTGCGCGAGCTTGCCGAGTTGGTCAACGAACACGGATTTACCGATTTCGAATTCGAAAACGAAAATATCCGGATTCGCTTGAGCAAAAACGCCGCGCCGCAGTTCGTTCAGGCACTCCAACCGGTCGCGCCGTCTGCACCGCAAACGGCTTCTCAACAGCCGGCGTCCGCGCCGCAAACCGCCGCGGTTGGGGAAACTTCGGCGGAAACGGCGGTCGATGCCGACGAAGGTTTGTATAAAATCACGTCGCCGATCGTCGGAACGTTTTATCGTTCGCCGTCGCCGGACAAACCGCCGTACGTGCAGGAAGGCGATAAGGTTTCCGAAAGCTCGGTCGTCTGCATCGTCGAGGCGATGAAGCTCATGAACGAAATTCAGGCGGAAACGAGCGGCGAAGTCGTCAAAATCTACGTCGAAAACGGTCAGCCGGTCGAATACGGGCAGCCGCTTTTCGGCATCAGGAAATAAAGATTAGCCACGAACAAACACAAAAGAACACGAAAATAAGGCAAATAAAATTAACTTTGATTTTTGTTCGTGCTCTTTCGTGTTTGTTCGTGGCTAAAAGTTTGCAATGAAAAAACGCGAGATTCGCAAGATTTTAATCGCCAACCGCGGCGAAATCGCCTGCCGGATTATCTGGACATGCAAGGAAATGGGCATCAAAACGGTCGCCGTGCACTCGGAAGCCGACCGCGAGGCGCTGCACGTCCGTTTCGCCGACGAAGCCGTCTGCATCGGCGCGGCGCCCTCGGCGCAAAGCTATCTGAACATTCCGGCGATCATCAGCGCGGCGGAAATCACGAACGTCGACGCGATTCATCCCGGTTACGGATTTCTCGCGGAATCGGAAACGTTCGCGAAAATTTGCGAGGACTGCAACATCAAATTCATCGGTCCGCGTCCGGAAGTTATTAAGATGATGGGCGATAAAGTCGAAGCGCGGCGCACGATGACCGCCGCCGGCGTGCCGGTTCTGCCGGGTTCGCCCGATCCGATCGAGGACGCCGACGAAGCGATCAGACTGGCGAAGGAAATCGGCTTTCCGGTTATTATCAAAGCGGCGGCGGGCGGCGGCGGGCGCGGCATGCGCATCGTCCGGCGGGAAGAAGATCTGGCGAACAATCTCGAACTCGCGCAGACCGAAGCGCTCGCGGCTTTCAAAAACGGTTCGGTTTATATCGAACGCTACATCGAACGCCCGCGGCATATCGAAATCCAGGTTTTAGCGGACGAATACGGCAACTGCATTCATCTTTTCGAGCGCGAATGTACGATCCAGCGGCGGCATCAAAAACTGCTCGAAGAAGCGCCGTCGCCGGTGCTGACCAAAGAGCAGCGCGAGAAAATGGGCGCGGTCGCGGTCAAAGCGTGTCAGGAAATCGGTTATTCGAGCGCCGGAACGTTCGAATTTCTGCTCGATGAAGACGGGTCGTTCTATTTCATGGAAATGAACACGCGCGTGCAGGTCGAGCATCCGGTCACGGAAATGGTGACGCTCGTCGACATCGTGCGCAATCAGATTCGAATCGCGATGGGCGAAGAACTCGGTTTCGCGCAGGACGAGCTGCAGATTTTCGGACACTCGATCGAATGCCGCATCAATGCCGAAGACCCGGAAAAATTTACGCCGAGCCCCGGAAAAATCACGGCGCTCAATCTGCCCGGCGGTCCGGGCGTGCGCGTCGATACCGCGGTTTATCCCGGCTACACGGTGCCGCCGTTTTACGATTCGATGATCGCGAAGCTGATCGTTCACGCCCGCACGCGCGAAACGGCGATCGCCCGCATGCGGCGCGCGCTCGAAGCGATGGTTGTCGAAGGCATCAAAACGACGATTCCGCTTCATCTAAAGATCATGTCGGACGAAAAATTTCAAAAGGGGGATTTTTCGACGAAATTTATGGAAGAGTTTGGTAAAGTAGAAAACGGAAAGTGAAATATGTAAAATGGATTTGAATAATTTTCCATTTTCCGTTATCAATAATAAATTAAATTTTCGTGGTTACCGTTTTCCTTAAACGGAGTTACTGCGAGCACAAGGAGAGGCTATTTTTAGTATATAAATTTATGGCAACAGCTACTGAGTTAAAAGAAAAAATCGTCAGCGATTATAAAACACACACATCGGATACGGGGTCGTCACAAGTGCAGATCGCGCTTTTGACGCAGCGCATCAATGAATTGACCGAGCATTTCAAAGTGCACAAAAAAGACAATCATTCGCGCCGCGGCTTACTGAAAATGGTCTCGCGCCGAAGAAAATTGCTTGATTATCTCAAACGGAAAGATATCAATGAATATCACACGATCATCGAGAGGTTGGGCATCAGAAGATAGCGAAAAGCGAAAAACGAAAAGCGAATTACTAAAATTTCACTGTTCGCTTTTCGTTTCTCGCTGAAATTGACGGCTTCGAGTCATCGTAAGAAAAGGTTCTCTCGAAGAATTTGTTAAAGGTTTGCTGAACGTGACAGCGAATTAGGCTTTTAGCAGAAGAGAACAGTCGTTGAATAATTCAAAGGCGGCGGAAAAAGCATCACGGCGAGCTTTTCTGCCGCTTTTTCTTTAAGAGGAAATCACAAGATGATAAATAAGAAATACTTAAAAGAATCAATCAAACTGGGCACGGGAGAGTTAACCGTCGAAACCGGGAAAGTCGCCAAACAGGCAGACGGAGCGGTCGTCATTCAATACGGCGACACGATGCTGCTCGTCACGGCGGTCAGCACGAACACGCCGCGCGAGGGAATCGATTTTTTCCCGCTGACGGTCGAATACCGCGAATCGACATACGCCGCCGGTCGCATTCCGGGAAACTATTTCCGACGCGAAGGTCGCCCGAACGAAAAGGAAGTTTTAACCGCCCGCCTCATTGACCGTCCCGTCCGCCCGCTTTTCCCCGAAGGTTACAAAAACGAAACGCAAATCGTCGCGACCGTCATTTCGGCGGACGAAGCCAACGATCCGGACGTCATCGCGATCACGGGCGCGTCGTGCGCGATGTTTCTCTCGGACATTCCGTTTGTAAACCCGATTGCCGGCGTGCGCGTCGGTTTGATCGACGGAAAATACATCATCAATCCGACATACGACGAGCGCCGCGACTCGCAGCTCAACCTCGTCGTCGCCGGAACCGAAGAAGCGATCGTCATGGTCGAATCCGAAGCCAAAGAAGTTTCGGAGAAAATCATGGTCGAAGCGCTGATGCTCGCGCACAAGGAAATCAAACGCCTGTGTTTGTGGCAGAAAGAGCTTTTCAAGGCGCTGGAAATAACGAAACGCGAATTTGCCGCTCCGCCGCTCGATGAAGCGATTTTGGCGGAGGTCGAACAAAATTACTCGCAAAAACTGCGCGAAGCTTTGGACACGACCGGCAAAAACAAACTGACCTCCTACGCGGCGGTCGACGCTTTGAAAAAAGAAGTCGTCGAAAGCTATCCGGAAGAAGAATCAGAAAAACGCCAGATGGCGGGCAAAGTGTTCTCGCATCTTAAAGAAAAAATCTTCCGCGAAGACATTTTGGGCAACCGCCGCCGTCCCGACGGGCGCAAGTTCTCGGAAATCCGCCCGATCACGTGCGAAGTCGGCTGGCTGCCGCGCGTGCACGGTTCGTCGCTCTTTACGCGCGGCGAAACGCAGGCGATCGTCACGACGACCCTGGGAACGAAGGACGACGAGCAGTTCACCGACGATCTGGAAAAAGGCGAAGTCAAACGCCGCTTTATGCTGCACTACAATTTCCCGCCGTATTCGGTCGGCGAAACCGGACGTTTCGGTTCGTCTTCGCGAAGAGAAATCGGTCACGGCAATCTCGCGCGCCGCGCGCTCGAATCCGTGCTGCCGACCGAGCAGGAATTTCCGTACACTTTGCGCATCGTTTCGGACATCACCGAATCGAACGGCTCATCTTCGATGGCGTCGGTCTGCGGCGGCTGTCTGAGCCTGATGGACGCCGGCGTGCCGATCAAACGTCCCGTGGCGGGCGTCGCGATGGGCTTGGTGATGGAAGGCAATCGCTACGCGATCCTCTCGGACATCGCCGGCGCGGAAGATCATTACGGCGATATGGACTTTAAGGTCACCGGCACCGAAGAAGGCATCACGGCCTTGCAGATGGACATTAAAATCGGCGGCATCAACGCGATGATTCTGCAGGAAGCTTTGGAGCAGGCGCGCAAAGGCCGGCTTCATATCCTGAGTATCATGAAGGAAGCGATCGCCGAGCCGCGCGAAGATATTTCGCCGTTCGCCCCGCGCATTATCACGATCAATATTCATCCGGATAAAATCCGCGACGTGATCGGCAAAGGCGGCGCGACGATCCGCGCGATCACCGACGAGACCGGCGCGAAGATCGACATCGCCGACGACGGCACGATTTCGATCGCGACCGCCGACGGCAACGCCGCGCAAGCCGCGATCGACCGCATCAAAGCGATCACCGCCGAAGCGGAAATCGGCGAAACTTACCTCGGAACGGTTCAGCGCATCGTCGATTTCGGCGCGTTCGTCGAAATCTTTCCGGGCGTCGAGGGCTTGCTGCACATCTCGGAAATTTCGGAAAGGAGAATCCGCGACGTGCGTGACGAGCTCAAAGAAGGTCAACAAATTCTCGTCAAGTGCATCGGCAAAGAGGGCAATAAAATCAAGCTCTCACGAAAAGCCGTGCTGCAGGAAGAAAAGGCGCAGGGCCAGGCCGAGTAAATAAAAAACAAAAACGCGAAAAAGTCGGCGGTGGATTTTTCACCGCCGACTTTTTCGCGTTTCAACGTTTTCAAAAAGAATTTGCCGCTCGATGCTTCCTCGAATAGATCGGGCCGCGCGGCGTTACCAAAAATAAACGAAAAATCGAAAACGGGCAGCGGAGCCGACGGCGCTCGGCCGCGGTTTGTTTTAACGAAATCAGCTGAATAAACTTTCCCTGCCTTCGACCCAAGCTTCGAAAAACAAAATTTCCCCCGCTCCTCGGTAAAATGTTAAATGTTTGAAAAAAAAGAAAAATGATTATTTTATTAGCGCAAAAATCGTTAAAATGACTGTCCTTTAAAAATAATTGGAAATAAAGCTGTATTGATAGTTTTAAGGTAACACTTAACAAAGTTGGATACAGCCGCTTGAAAGGCGACAGGACTGCCTTTCGGTGTCTTGAGGTCTACATCGTTCGATGGTCAGTCTCGCTGTATTTAAACGAGATTTTTAATTTTGAATTGAACAGAGGAACACTTTTTATGAAGACGGTCACAAAACAGTTATCAGCTTTCGGCGCATTATTATTTCTGGTAATTTCGCCGGTCGCTTCCATCTCGGGGCAGAAAAGAATTTCGGAATCGCAGGCTTCGCGCACGGCGAGCTTCAAACGCGGCGCGCTCGAAACTAAAATTTCGACGGCCAAAGCGAATTACGCGGCGGGCGAAACGGTCGCGATCAGCGGTTCGGGATTCGGTAAATTCGAACAGGTCGGGTTCAGCGTCGAACGCGTCAACGCCTACGCGCCGGCAAACGACTTGCTTTCGACCTGGACCGTGACGGCGGACGAAAACGGCAATATCAGCGGCGAGTGGTACAAGGCCTTCGACGCCGAATTTCTGGTCAGGGCAAAAGGTCTCGAATCGGGCGTGCAGACCGAAACCGTGATCGCCGCTTCGGTGACGCCGGTGCTCGTTTCGGGCAATCCTTCGTGCGCGACGCTCAACGCGTCGAGCGATCCGGCGTTCGCGCACATCACGACCGATTTCGGTCTGAAGCTCGACGCGAACCCGGCGACCGGAAACTATCCGTTCACGACCGGCGGCATCCGTTCATTGACCGGCGGCGCGCCGGCGGAACCGGGCAACTCGATCGATTACACGAAGATCGACAACAACACTTTCAGCTTCACCTCGACGCGCTCGATCAGCGCCGTCATCATTAAAGCCGGTTCCAATGCGAACGTTTACCCGTATAATCCGGCGACGTTCGGCGACACGAACCTGGTTACGGCCGGCAACAACGCGATCAGCCACGTCGAATTCTGCTACGGGCCGGCCTCCGCCTCGATCACGATCATCAAGGACGCGCAGCCGAACACGCCGCAAGCGTTTTCCTTTACGGCGAGCGGACAAGTCAACCAAAACTTCAACCTGGTCGACAACGGCGTCGTCGGCCCGGACCGGATCGTGTTTTCGAACCTGACCGGCTTCGGCGCCGCCAACGCCGTCACGGTGACCGAAGGCGCGTCGGCGCCGTATTCGCTGACCTCGATCACGTGCACGAGCAACGGCAGCGGAGCCGAAAACAACACGATCAACGTGCCGGTCCGATTCGCGACCGTTCAGCTCGAACCGGGCGAAGCGGTCGTCTGCCGGTTCGTCAATTCGATCACGACGGCCGCGAACGTTTCGGCCAGCGGACGAGTGCTGACGGCTTTCGGCAATCCGATTTCGAGAGCGCGCGTCACGCTTCAAAACACCGCGACCGGAGAATCGAGAACCGTTTATTCGAGCAGCTTCGGTCACTATTCGTTCGAAAATTTACCGTCGGGTGAATTCTACGTCATCACGGTCTCGCACGGCAGATACACGTTCTCGCAAAGTTCACAAATCTTTGTGCTCGACGACGCCGTTCAGAACATGGATTTCATTGCGGATTACCAGTAAATCGTTAAAAGGCGGCGTCAGCCCGTGTGGTTTGACGCGGCCTTTTTCATCGACCGGGAATCAACCGGAATTGTGCCGCCGAGCGCGGTGAAAATCAAAATCGAAAATGGATTAACCCGAAGCGGGGTTTGCATTTCGAACAGAGTCAAAGGCTGATCGAACGTCTCGATCAGCCCTTTGTATTTCGGCAGAATACAGGTCCGGCGTCACGAAAAAAACGTTTCGTTTACTGCCATTCGGCGCTTCGGTCTTTTTCGATCGAGCCCGAGTGCCTTTCAAATTAACCGGAACGCTTTTATAAACGGCGATTTTCCGGCGCGTTGAAAAAGGTTTCACAAAGCTAAGACTCTCCCGCAGCGAATACGCAGCGTTTTCCGGCGAGACTTTCGAATCATTCGCGAATTTCGGGATTTGACGGTAATAATCTTTTTCCGCACAATGACATAGACGGCACTAAACCGACCGAAAGTCCGGTCAATATTCCTTAAAGGACGGATTGAAAGCGAATGCTTCGCTTTTCGAGATCAAAACGGTCGACTCTTTTCGGCGGAGACGCATTAACAGAGCAAACCGATTTTCGGCAGGTTGCGAGCTGTCTGCAAATAACAAATTTATTGAACTTATAGGAATAATTAAGAAATTATTTTATGTCAGCACCGAATATTGAAACGATCGTCAGTCTCGCCAAACGCCGAGGCTTTGTTTTTCCCGCCTCGGAAATATACGGCGGGCTCGGATCGAGCTGGGATTACGGTCCGCTCGGCGTCGAATTGGCGAACAATATCAAACAGAGCTGGTGGCGTTGGCTCGTTCACGAACGCGACGACATCGAGGGCCTGGATTCCTCGATCATCCAAAACCGTCTGGTCTGGAAATACAGCGGGCACGAAGCGACTTTTTCCGACCCGCTCGTCGATTGCCGCGCCTGCAAAGGCAGATTCCGGCTCGATAAACTGCAGGACGTAAACTGCCCGAAGGAACCCGCGTCTCATGCCGGCAGCGGCAAGGAATGCGATTTGACCGAGCCGCGCGAATTCAATCTGATGTTCCGCACGACGGTCGGCGCGGTATCGGCGGAAGACGATCCGAGCGCGCTCGCGTATCTCAGACCGGAAACGGCGCAGGGCATTTTCATCAATTTCGCGAATGTTTTGAATACGTCGCGCCGCAAACTGCCGTTCGGCATCGCGCAGATCGGAAAGGCGTTTCGCAACGAAGTCACGCCCGGCAATTTCATTTTCCGCACGCGCGAATTCGAGCAGATGGAAATGGAATATTTCTGTCGTCCGGAAGAAGCGCCGCAGATTCACCAGGAATTTATCGACGGATTTCTCGAGTGGTTCGATTCGCTTGGAATTTCGCGCGAAAACCTCAAGCTCTACGAGCAGTCGAAAGAGGAACTCGCGCATTATGCCCAGCGCACCGTCGATATTCTCTACCGTTTTTTCCCGGAAAGAAACGACGAAGAAAAACAGTTCGACGAATTGATGGGCATCGCCAACCGCACCGATTTCGACCTCAAAACCCATTCCAAAAAGCCGGAAGACCGCGAAGGAAAACGGCTTAATTCCGATTCGACCGATGATCTGTCTTATTTCGATCCGACGACGAACGAGCGTTTTTATCCTTACGTCATCGAGCCGGCGGTCGGGGTGAACCGCACATTGCTGGCGGTTTTGATGGACGCTTACACCGAGAAAACGAACGACAAAGGCGAAGTGCGCGTGATTCTGAAATTAAAATCGGAACTGGCGCCGATCAAGGTCGCCGTGCTGCCGCTCGCCAAAAACAAGCCCGAAATCGTCGCGCTCGCCAAGCGGCTGAAAAAAGATTTGCTGCCGACCATGCGCACGGTTTACGACGACACGGGCGGCATCGGCAAACTCTACGCGCGACAGGACGAAATCGGCACGCCCTTCTGCGTGACCGTCGACCACGAATCGCTCGAAGATCAGGCCGTAACGGTTCGCGACCGCGACACCTGGGAACAGGAGCGCGTGAGCATCTCGGAACTGAGAAAATACCTGCAGGAAAAGCTCTCCCGACAATAAGTACCGCCCTTTCGAAAACGGGTCGGCTTCGTTCATTTTGATATAAAATCGGTCAAAATGAACGAAGCTAACTCGTTTTCTCTCAACGAAATAAACATTCTTTAAAAAGTTTTGACAAAACCAAATTCTTCTGTTAAAACATTACGTGGTGTAATACCCGACACACTATCCTACAACGACTGTCCTGGGAGACCGAAAATAATGAAAAGATCTGAATTTAGTGCTCAAAGCGGCAAATCTTTGCTTGAAGTGCTGGTTGTTCTGGCGGTGGGCGGCATCCTCGTCGCAATGGCGGTGACGAGAATGACGAGCGCGCAGTTAAACGTCGAGCGGCAAAACATCGCCCGCGAGTTTAAGGTGAATTTGGAGCGCGCCCGATTCGACGCGGTCAAAAGACGCGCCGAGGCTTTGGGAGAATTGACCCGGGTAACGATCGAGACGGCGACGACGTATAAGGTCTGGCTCGACGTCGACCAAAACGGAAAGCTCGAAACAACGGAAGAACGCACGATCAGTTTCGGCGACCGAAGCAATGTCAAAATTCTCGGCGAGGATTTGGTTTTTCCGGTCACGATCAGATTCGACCGTTTCGGAAATACCACCACGGTCGACGGCAGCGGCAACACGATCGCGCCGGTGTTCACGTTTTGCGAAGGGGAATGTACGCTCGATTCGGCGAACGTTTCCAATTCCAATATCATTTCGCTCTCTTCGACCGGGACGGTCGCCATGCTCAACGGCGGCGAAGAACTGCCGAGTTTCGACGAGCCGACCGTGACGGACGTGGCGACGAACACCGCCATCAACGAGTGGGTGGTTATTCGGGACGACGACGCGGCTCTGCCGATTCCGAGCGGCTCGCCGACGCCCTATGTCACGCCGACCACGCCGACGCCCTCGACGCCGATTCCGACTCCGACCGCAACCGCCACTCCGACGCCGACGGCCACCGCGACGCCGACGCCGAACGTCACGCCGACCCCGACGCCGACGACGCCGTCGCCGACCGCGACGCCGACGCCGACGCCGACGCCGACGCCGGCGAATTACTGCACGAGCGGACAAAAGCCGTCGCAATCAGGCTGCGTCTGTCAGCTGCCGATGACCGTCAGACAAAACGGAAAATGTCAATAATTAACAAAAGCGTCGTTTTCGCCGATGCATGAAGCTTATGAAAAACGTTTTGAATTCAGAAAATTACCAAAATACCGCGAAAAGAATTAAGCCGCCGTCCGCTTTTTTTACCAATAAACTAAAGAAATCGAAGGAAGCCGGGTTTTCTCTGGTCGAAGTCACGATCGGCCTGGTCATTTTTATGATCGCGGTGCTCGGCGTGTTCGGGGCTTTCGGTTATTCCATCAATTACAACTCCGGCAACAGTTCGCGCGCGCAGGCACTGGCGCTTTTGCAGCAAAAAGTCGAGCGAATGCGGAGTTTGACGTTCGTCCCGCAGGGCGCCGATGCCGAACTGAAGGGCGGCGAAAAAGCTCCGCAAGTCGTGCCCGGCATGGACGGTCAAAAATACAGCATTCAAGTGACCGTCGACGACGATCCCTTTACTCCGGGCATCGATATAGATGATTCAACCACCTTCAAGGAGATAAGCGTCACGGTGACTCTCGAATCGCCCACTCCGGGCTGGCAGACATCCGTTCCGGCGACGGTTATTTTACGGCGCGTGCGTGGAAATTAACAGGACAGAATCATGAAAAAGACAAGAAACATCGAAAACAAAGGCTTTTCACTGATCGAATTGATGATCGCGATGACGATCACGCTCGCTTTGATGGGCGTGGCGACGACTCTTTTCAGCGGCGCGCTGGGAATTCGAACTCGTGAAAGCCGGAGAGCGGACGCCCTTTCTTCGGCGCGCGCGGCGCTGAGTTCGCTGTCGCGCGAAATCAGCAATTCCGGTTACGGCTTGACCTCGAACGGCATCGTCACCGCCGATTCGAACAACAAAAAAATTCATTTTCGGGCGAATTTATCCAACGACGATTACACGACCGACAGTATCGGCGAGGACGTGACCTATTTCTTCGACGATGAAACGAAATCCATCGTGCGCTACGACCCGAATAACGAACAGACCACATCCGTCATCGTTAACCGCATCAGCGACGTGACTTTTACTTATTACGATTACGTCGGCGGAAGTTCGGCTGCTTCGGCGCCGCTGAACGCCCCGACCGGCAACACCGGTCGCGTGACGATCACCGTCATGGTCGAACTCGAAGACGTCGCCGGGCAGCCGAAAGATCAAACCGTCACTTTTACGTCCGACGTCACGCTGCGCAACTCGTCCTACATGCTGAATCAATATTAGAGAGTTATTTTTATAGTTTTTTCGAATCGGATTATTTTTCTACAAAGGAGCAAAATAATGAAGTCAGTAAAAAATCGACAAAGCGAAAAGGGCGCGGTCATGGTGATGGTCGTGATGATCTCGCTGCTTCTGCTGGCGGCAGTCGGCGGATTGTTGCTGGAGGTCTCGATGAACACCGCGAACGTCTCGGACGCGACCGCCGAACAGCAAGCCTACAACGCCGCCGAAAGCGGCATTCAGTCGTCGATCAACGTTCTGCGCGGCAACGTTAAATTGGACCCGTCGAAACCGGCGAGCGATCCGGTCAACGAAATCAATTTTCGCAAGGCGGTCACGGTTTCGACTTCCAACAAGAGCGGCGACTCTTCGACCGTCGCCCGGCTTTCGCGCTGGATAAATTATAATTACACGCCCGACGGTGCCAGCCTCGCCGACCGCGTCACTCTCAACCCGCTCGCCGAGTACGAGCCGGAGAAAGGCTACGCTTTCGGCGTGACCGTGTCCGATCCCGACAACACTGGGAATATTATCAGCTACAAGGTGACGGGCAGACTTTATCATCCGGTTCAAAAGAAATGGACGAGCAGCCCCGTGACGGTCAACGGCGTGACGATTTCTTATTCGGCCCCGGCGACGAGCCCGATCACGCTCAACGTCGCCAGCGGTCATGCGGTCGCGGACTACGGAAGCTTTAAATTCACGGGAACGGGCAGCATTCCCGAGGACGTGCGCTTCGAAATAGTCGTCGATATGATCGCGCCGTACACCGTATCGAGGGGCGTCCGCGGCTACATTAAAGCCAAAACCGGCATCACGGCGGCGAATCTGAACACGATCGTGATCGACTTCGATTCGAAAGTCTCGCAGCTGATGGGCAGCACGATCACGCTCGACAACGATCCGATGACCCCGAACGTGGGCGGCACGGCGGCGGTCAAGGGCGATATGACGCAGGCCGAGCCGTTTCGCCTCGTGCTGACTTCGATCGGCTACGGTCCGCGCGGCGCGAAAAAGGTGCTCGAAGCGACGATCCAGAAAAATTTCTTTAACGGAATGACCGCGCCGGCGACGCTGATGCTCGTCGGTCCGAAGTCGAAAAACGGGGTGAACGCCGTTTTCGAACCCGGTTCATCGAGCGTCACGCAATACTCGGGGCAGGACGTCGTTTCGAGCGTGATCATTCCGCCGATCGGAACGACCAACGACGATAATTTGGACACCGTGCTCGCGAAGACCGACGGCAACCCGCCGCATCCGTTTAACGGGAAAATCGTCGGCACTTCGGCGAACGTCGACTCGGAAATGCCGTTTTGGCTGCAGAATCCGAGCAACTTGAACAGCACGGTCGAAGCGCTCAAATTGACGGCGAAAAAATCCGGCACTTTTTACGAGAACGGGCAGACTCCGTCGGTCGTCGGCGACAACACGACGGCGCGCGGGCTGACCTTCGTCGACGGCGATTTGGAATTGAATCCGACGATGGGCGGCGGCGGAATCCTCGTCGTGACCGGAAAACTGACATTGAAGGGGAATTTCAATTTTAACGGTATGATCCTCGTCACCGGTGCCGAAGGCGTGGTGCGCAAGGGCGGCGGCAACGGAACCCTGCAGGGCAACGTCGTCGTCGCGCCGTACAAAAAAGACGATCTCGACGCCGGGTTTCTGCCGCCGAAATACGATCTTTCGGGCGGAGGCAACTCGGGTGTGATTTACAATTCGAGCAGCGTCGCGAACGGAATGGTCGCGGTCAGCAATTTCGTGTTGGCCGTCGCCGAAAAATAATCGATCCCAACCGAAAGGAATTGCGGCTTTTACCCGGGCGCAATTCCTTTCATCGTCTCTCATCGTCTCTGCCTTTCACGCCTTTTCAAAATTTTCATATGAAACTCAAACTCGTTATTTTTCTTGTCATCGCGACCGCCGGCTCGACGTTTTTTTCGGCATGCACGGGCGCCGCCAGCAAATCATCGAAAGAAGTCGCGCTCGACAGCCCGGCGGACGGCACCGGCGATGAAGTTTTTATCACGAACGCCGATTTGAAGACCGACCGCCAGACGATTTCGACGACGCGGAGCAGCGAGCAGCTCGCCAAAAGGATTTTGTCGGACAATTCGGAAGTCGAGGGCGTCGTCGACGGCTTCGGAAACAAGATCGAAACGCGCAGTTTTCCCGACAACGGACGCCTGCAGATGGTGATTCTGCGCACTTCCTTCAAAGGGGAACAGGAAGCAACGGTTTACGGCAAAAACGGCGAAGCCAAAAAGGTGCCGGGCCTCGGCGAACGCGCGCTGACCGCTTCCGCCGAGGAAATCGCCGCCGAGGCGCAATTATCGACGACGGAAGTCAGCGGACCGGCGAAGAATTTTCTGAAGAAAGGCGGCGGCGAAACGCAGTCGCTGCAGCCGCTTTCGAGCTCGGAGTTTCAGAAACCGGCGACTTCCGTTTACCAAACGACCGCGCCCGCTGAAACGAGTGCCCCGAGCGAGGAAAAGCCGGCCGCGCCGCAGGGCAATCCCGAGGAAGATTAAATCGAAAAGCGTTTTTACAAAAAAAGACGGGCGCCGTTTCGAAGCGGCGCCCGTCTTTTTATTTGGCGCGTAATTTTCTAAACTAGAGCTTTTGAAAACGAATATTTATGACAAAAACCCCGACCAAATTGATCGAACTCGCCCGCCTCGTCGCCGACCGCGGCGGGCGCGCGATGCTCGTCGGCGGCTGCGTCCGCGATCAGTTGATGGGCATCGCGCCGAAAGATTGGGATCTGGAAGTTTACGGCATCGAGCCTTTGCATTTACGCGAACTGCTGAACAATTTCGGCGAAGTCAACGCGGTCGGCGAAGCCTTCACGGTCTATAAAATCGGGCAGGACGTCGACGTCTCGCTGCCGCGCCGCGAGCGCAAGACCGGGCGCGGGCACCGCGGCTTCGTCGTCGAGGGCGACAAGGACATGTCGTTCGAAGAAGCGGCGCGGCGGCGCGATTTTACGATCAACGCGATCATGCAGGACGCGCTTTCGGGCGAGCTCGTCGACTGTTACGATGGGCGGCGGGATATCAAAAACAAAATTCTGCGCGTCGTCGCGCCCGAAACTTTCGCCGAAGACAGCCTGCGGGTTTTGCGCGCCGCGCAGTTCGCCGCGCGCTTTGCCTTCGACATCGAAGCCGAAACGCGCGAACTTTGCCGGGCGATCGATCTGACCGATCTGCCGAAGGAAAGAATCTGGGGCGAGCTCGAAAAACTGTTGCTCAAATCGGAAAAGCCCTCGATCGGCTTGCGCTGCTTCTACGATTTGCGGATCGCCGAGCAGCTTTTTCCCGAACTCGTCGCGCTCGTCGGCGTGCCGCAGGAAAAAGAATGGCATCCGGAAGGCGACGTCGACGTTCACACTTTGATGGTCGTCGACGAAGCGCGCCTTTTGATCGACGATTTGGAATACGCGAAAAAAGTGACGGTCATGCTCGCCGCGCTCTGCCACGATTTCGGAAAACCCGCGACGACCGAGTTTTTCGACGGGCGCTGGCGCTCGCACGGGCACGACGAAGCCGGCGTCGAGCCGACGCTTTCCTTTCTCGACCGGCTCGGCGTTTTCACTCTCGACGGTTACGACGTGCGCTCGCAGATCGTGCAGCTCGTGCGCTACCACCTTGCGCCCGGCATGTTTTATAAAAATCCGCCCGGCGACGGCGCGTTTCGGCGCCTGGCGCGCAAGGTCGAAACGGATTTGCTGTACCGCGTCGCGAAGGCCGATTCTCTGGGGCGCAATCCCGAATGGCTGCCCGCGGAAAAACGCTTCAAGGCGGAAGCGCAGGAATGGTTCATCGAACGCGTGCGCGCGCTGCGGATCGAACGCGCCGCGCCGCCCGCGATCCTGATGGGCAGGCATTTGATCGACCTCGGGCTCAATCCTTCGCCGAAATTCAAGACGATTCTCGACGCGGTTTACGAAAAACAGCTCGACGGGCAAATCACGACGCTGGAAGAAGCGACCGCGGAAGCGAAACGGTTAATCGCTAATGCTTAGCCGCGAACAAACACGAAATTTCACAAAATAACCCGATTGATTCTTCGTGTTCTTTCGTGTTTGTTCGCGGCTAATTTACCGAAACATTTGCCGTAAATGTCTCGGATCGGCTAAAATCCGCACAGTTAAGAACGCCGGGCAAATTTTACTGCGAGATGAACCGAAACAAATCCTTAGACCGAAAATTATTGATTTTCATCCTCGTCGCGAGCACGTTTTGGATTTATTATTTCAGCAATCCGAAGCCGCAATATTATTACGATTATACTTTTCGCGTCGCCGAAAACATGCTGCGCGGCGCGATCGCCTTTTCGGAAAAGCCGCCGAGCTGGCTCAACGAATTCGTGCCGGTCGGCGGCAGCTGGTATTCGGTCTTCCCGCTCGGCAGCGTTTTGACGATAATGCCGTACGCTTTTTTCAAAGTCGCCGGCGCGATCGACGAAATGCCCGCCCCTTTTATCGCCGCGACGATCGCGGGCGCGATCGGTTGGTTTTTGTTTTTAATCTCGGAACGCTACGATTTGGAGCCGAAAAAACGCATTTTGCTCGTGCTGGCGGTTCTTTTCGGAACGTGGACGTGGACGAACCTGACGATGGCTGGCGCGTGGCAGCTGGCGCTCGGTTTCGCCATGATCGGCGAGCTCGGCGCGATTTATTTCACGGTTTTCAGTCGCCGCCCGCTTCTCGCCGGAATGTTTTTCGCGCTCGCCTTCGGCAACCGCACGGAAGTCCTGCTGACCGCGCCGATTTTCATGTTTCTTCTCCTGCGCAATAAACGGGAGACGGCCGGGAGAAACGAAAAAACGGAAAAATCGGCGAAAACCGAAAACCGAGAACCGAAAACCGAAATCCGGCGTCTCGTCCGGTTTTGCGCCGCGCCGTTCGTTTTGGGCGTCGCGACTTTGATTTACAATCACGTTCGGTTTCATTCGTTCATGGACTTCGGCTACGCGCGCATTCCGGGCGTCTTAAGCGAGCCGTGGTACGCTCACGGGATTTTTTCGATCCGGTACGTTCCGCTCAACTTTAAAGAGATGCTCGTCACGCCGTGGCGGCGTTTGCCGGGTTTTCCGTTTTTCGTGCCGGGCGGATTCGGCGGCGCGATCTGGTGGAGCAGCCCGTTTCTTTTATTTTTGTTCGTCTTCGGCGCGCGCGATCGGATATTAAAATACGCGGCCTGGACGGCGATCGTCGTGTTGACCGCGCTGCTCTGGACGCACGGCAATCCGGGCGGCTGGCAGTTCGGCTACCGCTACGCGATGATTCTGCTGCCGTGGATGTTCGTCATTCTGCTCGAAAACAGTCCGGCGAAAATCAAATGGTACGAGTGGATCGGCTACCTAACGTCTATTTTCGTCAACCTTTACGCGACTTATCTGTTTCACTGGACCGATTACGTCAAACCGTAAAAATTTTTGAACTTCGATTTTTGAACTTTGAACTTTGAAAATGTCAAAATCAAAGTTCAAAGTTCAAAAATCGAAGTTCAATGCTTTTAGACATCACACCCTTAAAAATTTCGCGCGATTACCGGCTTTTGTTTTTCGGTCAGCTCATCTCGTTTTTCGGCTCGATGATGTCGTTCATCATCGTTCCGTGGCAGATGTTTCATTTGACCGGCTCGAACGCGATGGTCGGATACATTTACGCCGCCGAGTTCGTGCCGATGTTATTTCTGGCGTTCATCGGCGGCGCGCTCGCGGACGCCCTCGACAAGCGGCGGATGCTGCGCGTGACCGAGGTCGGGCAGACGTTCGTCACCTTGATCCTGCTCCTCAATTCATTTTCGGCGAACCCGCAAATCTGGGTTTTGTACGTCGCGGTCGCGCTGCACGCCGGACTCGCCGCGCTGCAGAGACCGGCTTTCGAGTCGCTCATTCAGAAAATCATTCCCGACGAATTGATGTCGGCGGTCGCCGCGCTGAACTCTTTTCGCTACAGTTTCGGCGCGATCATCGGTCCTTCGATCGCCGGCATCATCACGGCGCAGTTTTCGATCAGCACGGCTTTCGCCATCGATTTGGCGACGTTCGTCGCTTCGCTGTTTGCGGTCTTCGCTATCGGCGCCGTGCCGTCGCCGGAAAACGCCGAGCGCCCGAGTTTGAAGAGCATCATCGAGGGCTGCCGCTACGCGTATCGCCGCCGGGAACTGCTCGGGACTTACCTGATCGACATCTGCGCGATGTTTTTCGCGTTTCCGCAGGCGCTTTATCCGGCGCTCGCGCTTCAATACGGCGAAAAATACCTCGGGTTTTTCCCGGCGGCGCTCGCTTTCGGCATGCTCGTCGCGAATTTTACTTCCGGCTGGACCAAAAACATTCACAAACACGGGCTGATGGTCGCGGTCGCGGCCGCGCTCTGGGGCGTCGGGATCATTTTTTTCGGGATGGCGGAAAGCCTCTGGGTCGCGCTTTTCTTTCTCGGCGCCGCCGGATTTTTCGACATGATTTCTGGTATTTTCCGCATGACGATCTGGAATCAGACGATCCCGAACTACATCCGCGGACGACTGGCGAGTCTCGAAATGATAAGCTATTTAACGGGACCGATGCTCGGCGGCGCGAAAATGGGAATCGTCGCCGAACGCTTCGACGTTAAAACCGCGATCGTCTCGGGCGGCATTTTATGCGTCGCGAGCGTCGTCGTTTCGTCGCTTCTGCTGCCGAAATTCATCACTTACGACGGGCGCGAGGGGATCAGGCAAAGGGAGATCGAAGAGGCCGAACGCGCCGAACTGGGCAGGGCTTCCGAAGGCGAGTTTTAGATTTTATTGACCTTAATGAATATAAGAACCTTCAAAACGCTGCTCAACGCGCTGTTTTTCGGCAGCTTTACGGGAATAATCCTCGCCGTCGCGCTGGCGCAGTTCGTGCCGCAGTTTTACACGGAATGGGCGGGCGGTCTGGTTTGTCCGGGTAGAGTGCAGTACGTCATCTTCAAGCAAACGTATCTTTGCTACACCTCGGCGAACGACTTTTTCGATCTGCGCGACGCGATGTACTGGGCGGTGTTTAAGCGCGTCATATTCTTCACCGTGCCCTTCGGTTTTCTGTTCGTTTTCGGTTTGATGAAACTCGGCGCGTTTCTTTATCAAAGAAGGGAAGCGGCGGGGTTTTGAGTCCTAATCCACGGAGTAAAAAAAATGCCGATCTTAAAAAAACGCGAAATAGACAATCTTCAGCAGATGAGCGGCGAAGAGCTCGAAGCCTTTCTCGACCAACTGCCCGCCGGGCGATACGACGTCGAAGACCTTTTCGATTTTCTCGAAGACAAGCTCGCGCGCGAAGAATGCGATCATACCCTAAGATTTTCGATGCAGTACATGATGGAAAACCGTCTGAATTTCCCGAAGGTCAGCGCGTGGCTGCAGCAAAACGGCGGCTACTGCGACTGCAAAGTCCTGGAACAAATCGCGCCCGTCTGGCGGCAAACGTTCGATAGTTTGGAAGAATAGCTCGGCCGCGAACAAACACGAAGTTTCACGAAATATCTTTTGCTTTATTTTTCGTGAAATTTCTTGTTCGTTCGCGGCTAATTTTTTACCATCCGCGGTTGATTTCCCAGCGGTCGACGATTTTCCCGTCGTCGAGAATATGGTAGTGCGAATGCTGCAGCGCGGTCAGGCACGAATGATTCGCCAGGATCCGCACGCGGTCGCCGACTTTTAACCTGCGGAAAGCGCTTTCATCGTCCACGAAAATCTCGCCGTGTTCCTGCGAGAGCACCCCGACGCGCAGGTTCAGATCGTTTCCTTCCGGATCGTAAACCCGCCCGTAACCGCAATCGGCGTCGAATTCGACCGCGCCGCGGTCCTTCGAAAGCGCGACGGCGCCGGCGTCGACGACGATTTTCCGGCGCGCCGCGTCGCGGTGCACGATCGCCGCGAGCACGGTCAGCGCGCAGTCCTCAAAGCGGCAGCTGCCAAGCGTCGCCTGAAACGCGTCGTAAAAAATATAATTTCCGGCGCGCAGCTCCGTGACGCCTTCGAGATCGTCGACGGCGCTCATCGTCGGCGTCGAACCGACGCTGACGACCGGAACTTCGATGCCCTGAGCGCGCAGATTTTCCGCCAGCCCGCGCATTTTGTCTCTTTCCTCATGCGCGACGGCGAGCAGTTTCTCCGGCGTGTCGGCGTGATAGGAATGTCCGGCGTGCGTTAAAATCCCGGCGAAATCGAGATTTGTGGCGTCGCTGATGATTTGCGGGATTTCAAACGCTTCCGCCGTGTGCGGTTCGACGCCGCAGCGGTGATAACCTATGTCGACCTTGAGAAACACTCCGAGCCGGGCGTTTTCCCGTTTTGCTTTCTCGCTTAATTCGCGAGCCGTCGCGAGGTCGTCGACCAAAACCGCGAATTTTTCGAGTTCGTTCGAAATTTCGAACGCTTCCGCAAACTTTCCGCGCTCAACGGGAACGCCGTAAGTGATGTCGGAAAAACCATGGAGGGCGAAAAAATGCGCTTCCGACAGAGTCGAAACCATAATGCCGCCGAACGTGTCGGCGGTTTGCAGCCGCGCGATTTCCGCGCAGCGGTGCGTCTTCACGTGCGGGCGCAAATTGACGTTCAGGCTTTTCGCGCGCGCGGAGATATTTTCCGCATTGCGTTTCATTCTTTGAAAATCGACGATCAGCGACGGGGTTTTGATGGTTTCTAATGACATGACTTTTGGAAAATGCGTGAATTTACCTTGTATTTTACACAAACCTCAGCGGCTTTGCGTCTTTGCGGAGTAAAATTATTTACCGCAAAGACGCAAACCGCCGAGAAGAAAGCCAAACATATTTTCAGCACTACTTTAGATAATCCTTCAAATACTTTCCGGTGTGCGAATTTTCGATCCGAGTGATTTCTTCCGGCGTGCCAATCGCGACGATTTCGCCGCCGCCCGCGCCGCCTTCCGGTCCGAGATCGATCACGTAGTCGGCGGTCTTGATGACGTCCAGATTATGCTCGATGACGACGAGGCTTCCGCCGTTGTCGATCAGCGCCCTGAACGCGGTCAGAAGTTTGTTGATGTCGTCGAAATGAAGCCCGGTGGTCGGTTCGTCGAAGATAAAAAGCGTCTTGGATTTCGTTTTCGTCGCGAGGTGCGCCGCCAATTTGACGCGCTGCGCCTCGCCGCCGCTCAATGTCGTCGCCGATTGCCCGAGCCGCAAATAACCGAGCCCGACCGCCTCGATGACTTTCAGTTTATTGACGAGTTTCGCGGTTTCCTTGAAGAACAATATCGCCTCGCGAACCGTGAGCTCCAACACCTCGGCGATATTTTTGCCCTTGTATTTGACGTCCAAAATCTCTTCGCGAAAACGCGTGCCGCGGCAGTCCTCGCACGTCAGTTCGACGTCGGCGAGAAACTGCATCTCGACCGTCACCGTGCCGCTGCCCTGACAGGTTTCGCAGCGTCCGCCCGGCACGTTGAACGAAAAATGCGAGGCGTTGAAGCCCTTCGATTTCGCGCCGTTCGTCGCGGCGAAAACCTCGCGAATCGCGTCGTAAGCCTTGATGTACGTGACCGGATTCGAGCGCGGCGTGCGCCCGATCGGCGATTGATCGACCAAGACGATGTCGTCGACCAGTTCGGCGCCTTTGATTTCCTTGAAATGCCCGACCTGGCTCTGCCATTCGCCGCGCTTTTTCTTGATGCCCGCGTAAAGAATGTCGTGCACGAGCGTCGATTTTCCCGAACCGGAAACGCCGGTGATGCAGACGAGCATGTCGAGCGGAATCGCGACCGACACGTTTTTCAGGTTGTTTTCGCGCGCGCCGGTGATTTCGATTTTGCGCTTCGTCGGCTCTTTTCGTTTCTGCGGCACCTTGATTTCCATATCGCCGCGTAAATACTTCGCCGTCAGCGAAATGTCGTCCTGAATCAACCCGACGAAATCGCCTTCGTAGACGAGATTGCCGCCGAGCTCGCCCGCGTGCAGACCGATGTCGAGGATATGGTCGGCCGCGCGCATCGTTTCCTCGTCGTGCTCGACGACCAAAACCGTGTTGCCGATGTCGCGCAAATTTTCGAGGATTTTCAGAAGGCGCGTGTTGTCGCGCTGATGCAGACCGATCGAAGGTTCGTCGAGCACGTACAGCGCGCCGACGAGCAATGAACCCAAATTCGTCGCGAGCTGAATGCGCTGCGCTTCGCCGCCCGAAAGCGTCGAGGCGAGACGGTTGAGCGTCAGATAATCGAGCCCGACGTCGACCAGGAATTTCAAACGGCGGCGCACTTCCAAAAGCAGTTTTTCGGCGATCTTTTCGCGCTCTTCCGACAGTTCCAAACCGTCGAAAAACCGCTGCGCGTCGTTGATCGCCAAATTCACTACTTCCGGCAAATTTCGCCCGGCGATTTTGACGGCTTGCGCTTCTTTGCGCAGCCTGCCGCCCCGGCATTCCGGACAAGTCGTGTAGCCGCGGTATTTCGCCATGAAAACGCGGACGTGAAGCTTGTATTTTTTCGTTTCGAGCCACGAGAAAAAGCCGCGGATGCCCCGAAAACCCGGCGCGCCTTCGAAGATCGCCCGTTTCTGAAAATCCGTCAGGTCCGCGAACGGCGCATCGATCGGAATGCCGGAGTTTCTTGCGAATCGAAGCAACTCCTTTTTCGCCCAGTCGTATTGCGGACGCGAAAACGGTTCGACCGCGTCTTCCTCGATCGAAAGGTTGTCGTTCGGCACGACGAGCGCGAAGTCGATGTCGATCGTATTGCCGAAACCCTGACAAACCGGGCACGCGCCGAACGGAGAATTGAAGCTGAAGAGCCGCGGTTCGGGCTCTTCGTAAATCGTTCCGTCGTATTTGCAGATGAATTTTTCGCTGAAATTCAACATTCGCGGTTCCGTTTCCGCGGTTTGAATAACTCCTGCGCCGCTTTCGCGGAAACAGGTTTCGAGCGAGTCGACGAGGCGCTGGCGAATCGCGCGGTCCGCTTTCAGGCGGTCGACGAGCACGAACGTGTTTTCGAAATCCCGAAACGGGTAATCTTCGGGCGTCTGCAGATCGATCGTCTCGCCCGCGCGGAAAAGCCGCGTAAAGCCCTGCTGCATCAAGCTCATCAGGTGCGGGACGGGCGATTGGTTTTTGCTTTTCGATTTTTGATTCCTGATTTCGAAATCGTGTTCCGCCGGAAACAGCACGTAAAAACGCGTTCCTTCGGCTAAGGCGTCGAGAATCTCGTCGGCCGCGGACTCGGGCGAATCCTTTTTCACTTCGCGATCGCAGACGTAGCAAAACGTCTGTCCGACGCGCGCGAAAAGCAGGCGCAGGTAATCGTAAATTTCGGTCTGCGTCGCGACCGTCGAGCGCGGGTTGCGCGTCGAATTTTTCTGCCGGATCGCGATCGCCGGCGCGATGCCGAGGATTTCGTCGACGTCCGGTTTGTCCATTCGTTCGAGAAATTGGCGCGCGTAAGCCGACAGCGATTCGACGTAACGCCTTTGACCTTCGGCGTAAATCGTATCGAAGGCGAGCGACGATTTGCCCGAACCGGAAACGCCGGTCACGACCGTCAATTTATTGATCGGCAATCGGAACGAAATGTTTTTTAAATTATGGACGCGCGCGCCGCGAACTTCGATGGCTTCTTCTTTTGACCTTACAGCTTGCATAGATGAAAATTTCTGTCGTGTTTGCAAACTTTAATTTTATCAAAGCGTTTCGAAAGTGGAAAGCGGAAAACGAAAAGCGAAAAACAGGAACAAATAAGGGTCGTTCGGTTATAATTTCTTTTATGAAACCGATCGGCTTATTTCTATTTTTAATTTTCACTATCGCTTGCAGCGCCCAATCCGCGAACCAACCGCAGGCGGCAAATCCGAAAACCGAAATCCCGAATCCGAAATCGACTCGGCCGGTTTTGGTTGAGCTTTTCACGAGCGAGGGCTGCAGCAATTGTCCGCCGGCTGACCGCGCGCTGGCTTTTCTCGAAAAAGAGCAGCCTTACCCGCAAGCCGAAATCATCACGCTCGCCCTGCACGTCGATTACTGGAACGATCGCGGCTGGAAAGACGAATATTCGGCGCCGCTTTTCACGCAGCGCCAGGAATTTTACGTCCAAAAACTCAAACTCGACGGGGCCTACACGCCGCAGATGATCGTCGACGGGCGAACCGCGTTCATCGGCAGCGATCTCGGAAAAGCCGCCAAAGCGATCAGCGAAGCCGCGAAAAATCAAAAGGCGAAAATCGAGATCGCTTTCGCCGAAAACCGGTTGAAGGTCAAAATTTCGGAGCTGCCCGAGCATAAAATCTCAAACGTTTTCCTGGCGATCGCCGAGGATAAGCTCGTTTCGCGCGTCGCGCGCGGCGAAAATTCCGGGCAGACGCTCGAACATCAATCGGTCGTGCGCGAGCTCAAATCCATCGGCACGCTCGCCGGCGCGGAAAAATCGACGGAAATCGTCGCAGATTTCGCCCTCACTCCGAACTGGCGAAAGGAAAATTTGAAAATAATCGTCTTCGTGCAGGAAAACGAGAGCCGAAAAATCCTGGGCGTCGGCCGAATCAACTTCGATAATCGCGGCGCTTCATAAAATAAATCTTGAAAGGAACATGGTTTAGGTTAATAATCTGGAGCTCGGACGAAAATTTTTGGTATAATGCGGAATTGTCTTGTGTAAAAGCACACGGCGAAGGGATTTGCAGTAAAAATGAATTTGGCTTTTCAACCGACTTTTAACTCAATCATCATGATTCTCATCGGGTTGGCGCTGATCGCGCTCGGCGTCTATTTCGTGCTGACCCCCTTTTCCCGGATGCATTCGGTCGGGTTTGTTTTTACCGGCATCGGCAATATTCTTTTCGGTTTCACGAACGGCTTCACGGACATGAGCCCGCTCGGCTTGAAATTGTATCGACTGGCGCTCGCGGCTTTCATCGTCGGCATCCCGATCGTTATCCATTATCTGTATAAACAAATGTAAATACAATAGATAACGTCATTCAGCGCTCAGCCGAACAAGAAAATCGATTGACTTTCAAAATATATTGTCTGATTATATTTGAGGGGCTCCTACGCTTTTATAAATTGATTCCGTATGGAATATTTTGGGGGAGAATAGAAAAATGAAAGAAAAATTTACACCTAAAGGTCGCAAAGAAAATCTCGTTGTTCAAGAGCTTGAAGGTGAAGTGTTAATATACGATTTAGAAAAAAACAAAGCATTCTGTCTGAACGAAACCTCAGCGCTCGTCTGGCAGTCCTGCGACGGCAGTCGAACGATCGCGGACATCACCGACGCGGTCGGCAAACAGCTCAGCTCGCAAATCAACGAAGATTTGGTGTGGCTTGCGTTAGATCAATTAAGCAGAGAGAACTTGATTGAAAACAAAACGGAAGTGAAAAATAAATTCGCCGGACTGTCGCGCCGCGAAGCCGTTCGGAAGGTCGGGCTCGCTTCTTTGGTGGCGTTGCCGGTCATCGCTTCCCTGACCGCGCCGGTCGCGGCGCAAACCGGCACTTGCCCGCCGCCGCTCAATCTGCCGAACGGTTCGACTTGCGGTCGCAGCTGCGTTTGCAGTTCGGGTTGCTGTAGACAGAATGGCAATACCGGAAATGGATTAAATACTTGCCTGACTTCAGGTCCCGGTATCCAGTGCTACCCGGCTTAATTGAGACTTTATAAAATGGAACAGCCAAAAATAAATTCGGCTGTTCCATTTTTTATTTGGCGAGATGATTTGGTTTTTATCTAAATTCACGTCCGATTTTTCGATTTGTAAATTCAAGGAAACTTTTTATCGATAAAATCGAGAATCGAATCCGCGGATTCGGATACGTCGCCGCGCCTGGATTTTACGAAAACGGCTTCGACGGCGATTTTATTTAACGCTTCCAGCGTGAACCGGGGTTTTCGACGAATCGGCACCGTGTGCTGAAGCGTTTCGATGATGCCCTGCGCCGGGCTCAAGATTTTCGGATTCCACCGCGCTTTTTCCTTATATTCGCTAAACAAAACCATCCCGACGCGAATTTTTTCGGTTCCCGCCGATCCGCCGAATTTTTCGACCGGGTAATCGATTTGTTTGTATTCGTCGATTTCTCCGCGCACCGAAAGCATTTTCGGAAACGGATGAAGGAAACCGTCGGCGTCCAGAATCGCGTATTCGTCCGAGTAATAGGTCGCCCCGCGTTCGACCAGCGCGACCGTCAGCGAAGTCTTGCCGTGAAAAGTACGGCCCGGCATGACCACCGCTTTGCCTTTCCACGCGATCACGCCGGCGTGAACGAAAACCCGTTCGGCGGCGAATTCGGCGACCGTTAGGCGAATTTGCGAAGCGAGGCTTTCGACGGAAATTTCGCGTCTTTCGCGATTGATGATTTTTTCTCCGTTTTTATAAATCGAATCGCCTTTGATTTCATGCCGGTCGAGCAGGAAATCGAATTCGAGCGCCGTTTCGCCGATTTCTTCGAAACAATCGGGCAGATAGATTTCGACGGCTTCGCGAACTTCTTCGTAAACCTGCGCCGAGTTCGTCGCGAAGCCTATTTTCACGCCGAAAGATTCGATGTTGAAACGATGCGGAAAATCGCTTTTTTTAATTTCCGGTATGGCGGGCTTTTCTGATTTTAAGGCCGGAGATGAATTACGTGACATTTTGCGCCGTTTGATAAATTAAATCGATAAAAAACAGTTTCTTCAAATGTTACCAGCGGAAATCGTATTTCGTGAAATTTTCACGCCAGTTTTCGTCCGTTTCGATTTTGAGAATCGGGATCGTGCCGTCGAAGACGATTTCCGCTTCGAGTTTGCGGCGCAGGCGATACGTTCGGCCCGTCGGCGAACAGACCGAAAGCGTGACTTTCTCTTCGGTGAAACCGCAGACGACGGCGCTGCGCCAGTCGGTCTTCGAGCGAATCAAAAGCCGCGCGCCGATCGGTAATTCGCGTATAGTCATTAAAATTTCGGAAGTTTCCATTTCGTTTGATGTTCTTTGTACGAGTCTTCGGAAAGCTGAATGAGCACGGGATTTTTCGCCGGCCGCGCCCATTTCAGAATCGTTTCCAAATTTTCCCGCGCCATCGCCGTGCAGCCCGCCGTGCCGGTCTCCGCCGATTTCCAGACGTGCAGGAAAATGCACGAACCGCCGCCGCGATTGACCGGATTCGTATTGTGCGCGACCGTGATTCCGAGCTCGTATTCGGCGCCGACCGCGAGCATTTTCTCCGAGCTTTGCCAATCGAAAACGCCGACCTTCATGCGGTCGACGATCTGGTTGTAGTGCGTCGAAGCGGGATCGTCGACGCATTCGGTGTATTCTTCGAGCCGCGTAAAGGGAAGTTTGACGTAATCGGGCTTGGCGTTCGCTCCGAAACTTTCCGTCAGCGAAAAAATCCCCGCCGGCGCTTTGCCGTCGCCCTCGGTTTTGAGCAATAATCTGCCCGTATCCGACGGCAGCTCATGGAGCCCCGCGCCCCACGCCAGTCCGTTTTTCCCGACGACGACCGGAAAAGATTCGCCGGCCGCCGTCCATTTCGCGTTCGTCGATTTACGCTCGAAGCGCTGCGCTTTGCCCTGCGCGGACGACCAGCCTGCGGTCGTCACGACGATCGCCTGTAAGGATTTTGAAAAGGGAAGCGGCGCGCGCGGCGGAGCCGACTTTTTGATTTGTCCGAAAGCGCTGCACGCGCCACCGACGACGAGCAAAAATAATACGAATTTATTCATAAAAATTTGATGATTTTCGGCAATAAAAAAGCTGACTGCAATTTTATCACAATCAGCTTTTTTATTTTTCCGCTTGTCGACCTCTCGGGTTTTAATCCTCGAACGGCAATTCGGTGTTTTTCGATTTCTGACTGACAGCGTAAAGCCGCAAGCCGACGGAGATCATCAGAATCGAAATGCCCATCCACAGGAAAACCCAGACGATCGACGGAACGCCGGTCGAATTCGCCATGTTGATCGCGTCCGAATGCATGTCGGTCGTCGCCGTGATGAAGAACAAATCGACGAGGCTGAACAGCGCGTTGAGCAGACACTGCACGGCTAAAAACGCGAGCCCGAAATTGACCCATTTCAATGAGCCGAAACGCGCCAGCGCGAAAATCCCGGCGGTTAAGACCGCGCCCGAGAAAACGGTAAAGACGATGCTCACGAGCGTGACTTTCAGCGAAAAGACGTTCCAGATCGGCATCAGGAGCCCGAAGACGATCGTCATCACGCCGATGAAGGCGGACGAAAAATAAAGCGCGTTGCGCGAGGAGAAATTGTACCGCATCCAAACGAGCAGCGCGGTGCCGAAGGCGGTCGTGCCGAGGTAGCCGGCGCTCGAAATCAGGAGCTGCGAAAACCAGCCCGAACTTTCCGACCAGACGACGCCGCTCGTATCCGGCGAAACCGTCAGGCTCTGCACGGAATTGCCCGTCAGGACGGTCGCCAGAACGTGACTGCCTTCATGGATAAAGGTCGCGAAAAGCTGGAGCGGGTAAACCAGATAGCTCAGCGACGGGAAAAAATATTTGGAAACCAGCCACAAACCGATGCTGATGATCGTCGCAACGAGCAGCAAAGTCATTTGCGGGCGCGAATCGTCGGCTACTTTATATTTCATTTTTTTTCGTCAAACTCCCTTTCAAATCTACGCTAATCTTTACGTTTTATTCTACCTTAAAGTTCGTCAAAGCGAAAGAAAATTATGCCCGCGGCGAATTTTCAAATCGCCGCGCACTGTTATTTACGGACGTAATCGCCGCTTTTGCCGCCGGATTTCGTTTCGAGCCGGATTTCCGTGACGACGATGTCTTTCTGGACGGCTTTGCACATGTCGTAGATCGTCAGCGCGGCGACCGAAACCGCCGTTAAAGCCTCCATTTCGACGCCGGTCTGCGAGGCGGTTTTCGCTTCGGCTTCGAGATAGACGCCGTCCGGAGCGATCTCGGTCTGGACGTCGACTTTTGCAAGATTGATCTGATGACACAGCGGAATGAGTTCCGATGTCCTTTTCGCCGCCATAATCCCGGCGATGCGCGCGATTTCGAGCGGATCGCCCTTCGGGTTTTCGTTCGCCCGCAAAGTTTCGATCGTTTCCGGAGAAAGCAGTACCTTGGCGGACGCGACGGCGCGCCGCGCGGTCGTTTCCTTTTCGGAAACGTCGACCATTTTAATTTTCCCCTGTTCATCAAAATGCGAAAGTTTTTTCATATGTATTCGTTAATCGTTGAAAGTTTTTTCAGCCCGCGCAGGTCCCGACATTTACAAAAACAAAATCTCCGCCGGCTCGCCGCTTTCGAGATTCCTGCCCCGCGGGACGAAAACCAGCGCTTCGGCGCGCGCGAAGGCGATGAAATTCGATGAACCCGCGAAGCGCAGCGATTCGATCGTCAATCGACCGTTTTCATCGGTCGAAAGCGACACCGGCAGATAACAGTCGCGCTCTTTCGCGCCCTTGATTTTGTCGGCGCAGACGGCGCGGCCGCGTTTCAATCCGGCGTCGTTCGCCGACTGCATCAGCCTGATCGCGCGCCTCGCAAACAGATAAAACGTCACCGCGACCGACACGGGATTGCCGGGCAGGCCGAAGATCAAAACGTCGTTGAGCCGCGCGAAAACCGTCGGTTTGCCGGGTTTCAAAGAAACTTTTTCAAAAAAGATCTCCGCGCCGAGTTCGCGCAGAACGGGTTTCGTGAAATCGTAATCGCCGACCGAAACGCCGCCCGTGAGGATCAGGATTTCAGGTTTGTTTTCGCCGGCTTCGTTTTCCAATCCGACGGCGCCGGCGATGCGGTTTTTGAGCGTTTCGAAATCGTCGCGCGCCTGCGGCAGAATTTCGGCTTCGGCGCCGGAACTTGCCGCGAGGACTTTAAGCATCATCGAATTCGAGTTGCGAATCTGATCTTTTTGCGGCGTTTCATGAATTTCGACGATTTCGCTGCCGGTCGAGAAGATCGAAACGCGCGGCTTTTGAAACGCCTTCAGGCGGGCGCAGCCGAACGAAGCGAGCGCGGCGATCATTTGCTCGTTGACGAGCTCGCCTTTTGCGAAAACTTTCGTTCCGCTTTCGATTTCCGAAGCGAACCGGTTGATGTTTTGTCCGCACGCGGTCGGTTCCAGAATTTCGACGAAACCGCTTTCCTCCTTCGTGGCTTCGACCTTCTGCACCGCGTCGGCGCCTTCGGGAACGCGCGCGCCGGTCATGATCCGCACGGCTTCGCCCGCTTTTACCTCGCCGTCAAAACCTTTGCCGGCGATCGATTCGCCGATGATTCGCAATTTAACGGGCGCGGTTTCCGTGTCCGCCGCGCGCACGGCGAAGCCGTCCATCTGCGAGCGGTCGAACGGCGGCAAGTCCATATCCGCCTTAATGTCTTCCGCGAGCACGCGCCCGATCGAGTTTTCCAAATCGATCTTTTCCGTTTCGAGCGTCGAAGTCTCACGCTCGATAATTTCGATGGCTTTCTCGATTGAAATCATTTGATTAAATAAAATTCGGTCTGGCGCGGGCGGAAAAATTCATAGCCCTTTTCGGTCATGAACGCGTCGTCTTCCGCCATGATCGTCACTTTTTGATCGTTCCATTCGGGCACCACCGTCGAAGTGTTCAATTCGATCGAAATGTACGAGCCGGGGCGGATGCGTTCGGGCGAGGAGCCGAGCGCGCGGCGGAAATCGATCGACGCGCCGAGCCCGTGACCCTGCGCGCCGATCGGGTGCGAGTAAATCATCGCTTCGATGTTCTGCCGTTTCATCTCCGCCATCGCCGCGTCGTAAACTTCCGCGCCGGTCATGCCCGTCCGGGCGACTTTGAAGATCGCGTCCTGCAGCGCGTTCGTGTTTTTGAGCGCCGCCTTCAGGCCCGCCGGCGCGTCCCGTTCGCCTTCGCGCAGAACGTAACCCATTTTTTGCCAGTCGGTCGAAAGCCCCATGTAAATCAAGCCGCAGTCGATGTGAATGACGTCGCCGCGCTCTAAAACGAGCGATTCGTCGGCGACCGACAAAAACTGCTGCGAATTCTGATTGGCTTTCGTCTGCCGCTGGACGCGCAGATCGGGCTGAAACCACGTCGTTAAACCGAGGTTGTTGAGCTGCTGCAAAAACCACCAGCGCACGTCGCCGACCGTCGTTTTGCCGGGCGTGATGACCTCGTTCGAAAAGGCGCGGCGCGTCAGAATGTCGGTCGCCAAGACGGCGGTGCGGTAATGCTCCATTTCTTCGGGCAGGCGCGTGTCGAGGTAATCGGTGATGAGATTGCCGGCTGAAACGAAACGCGCTTCGTAATCTTTGCCCAAAGTTTCCGCCAGGAATTTATACGCGTCGTGCGTGATGCCGTCCGTTTGCCCGCGACCGTAACCCATGTTTAAGGCGATCGTCTTCGGTTTGCGCTCGTCGACGATCTTTTTGATCGTTTCCGCCGTTTTATCGCGCGCCGGACTGATGAGCGTGTAAAATTTCTTGAGCTGTTCTTCTTCGTAGCGCACGACCGCGAAACGTTCGAGCGTTTGTCCGTTATCGGCGAAGATGAAAAAATCGCGCCTGCCGACCATCGGCACCAACGGCACGATCGATTCGGTGACCGCGTCCGAGTGAAATTCCTCGTTCGTGACGATCCACATCGCAACGTTGTGCTTGCGCATCATCGGCAAAAGCAGCGTGTCGAGCCGTTTTTTGAGCCACGCGGAACGCGCCTCGGACTGCGCGCGTAGACCGAGCAGTTTCGGCATCGCCGGAATTTTTTCGTCCGGCCTGCTTTGAGCTCCCGAAAACGCCGCGAGCAGCAAAATCAACAGAATCAAGGCGGATTTTTTCATACGAATAAATTTATTTTATGGCTTTTCGCGCAAATTTTGACAAAGTGGTAAACTGTTGCTTTGGAAATTCTTGCCAAAATTTTATCATACAAAACTTATTAGAGAGGAAGAATAAAATACCGTGATTGATTTTGAATTGACCGAAGACCATATTGCACTGCAAAAGACCGTTAGGGAATTCTGCGCGGGCGAAGTCGCGCCCTACATCAAAGAATGGGACGAAAAAGCGCATTTCGAGCGCTCGGTGTTCGACAAAATGGCGGAACTCGGACTGCTCGGCGTCTGCATCCCCGAAGAATACGGCGGCGCCGGGTTCGATTACATTTCGCTCGGCATCGTCTGCGAAGAGCTCGAAGCCTGCGACACGTTCCTGCGCGTCGCGATGAGCGTGCACGTCGGCTTGAATTCCTTGTCGTTGTTGACCTGGGGCACCGAAGAGCAGAAGCAGAAATACCTCGCGCCGCAAGCCCGCGGCGAAAAACTCGCAACGTTCGGTCTGACCGAACCGAACGCCGGTTCGGACGTCGTCGGCATGCGTTCGTTCGCGACGCGCGACGGCGACGACTGGATTCTGAACGGCGAAAAAATGTGGATTTCTTTGGGCGACGTCGCCGATCACTTCCTGTTTTTCTGCTGGACGGATCCGGAAAAACAAAAGCAGCGCGATCACTCGGGCATCAGCTGTTTCATCGTCGAGCGTTCGATGCCGGGCTTTTCTTCCGGCACGATTCACGGAAAACTCGGCATCAAGGCGGGAAACACCGGTTACTTTTCTTTGCAGGACGTGCGCGTTCCCGCCGCGAATATGCTCGGCAATGAAGGCGAAGGCTTCAAAATCGCGATGTTCAGTTTGGAAAACGGTCGTTACACGGTCGCCTCCGGTGCGACCGGCGTGATTCGCGCCTCGCGCGACGCTTCGGTCGCTTACGCCAACACGCGCGAAGTGCAGGGACAAAAGATCGCGAATTTTCAGCTCGTCAAACAGAAAATCGCCGAAATGGAAGCCGATTACGAAATGGCCCATCTTTTGTGGCTCAAATGCGGATTTTTGAAAAATCAGGGCAAACCGTCGGCGAAAGCCGCTTCCTTAGCGAAATGGCAGGCGACGACGCGGAGCGAAAAAGCCGCGTCGATGGCGATCGAAGTACACGGCGCGAACGGCTACACGAACGATTACCCGGTCGAGCGTTACCTGCGCAACTGCAAAGCCGCCGTCATTTACGAAGGAACGCGCGACATTCACACGCTGATGCAGGCGGATTGGGCGCTCGGCTTGAAGAAGGAGCCGAAAGCCCGCGTTTCGCTTCCCGCCTACAAGGCCGACGCGAAAAGCGCGTAAGCGGCCGGCTCGAAACCAAATAAAAAAGCTGGGCGATTATCGCCCAGCTTTTTTATTTTATTGCTTTTCAATTATTTCGTGCGTTTGCCGAAAGTGACGTAGCGGTCGATCGAAGCGTTGATTTGCAGGTAAATCTGCGTTTCGCGCGGAATCAGGTTGCGCCAGTTCGCGCCGCCGCGGCGGATGTAGCCGGCGAGCTTCGCCGGATTCGAGTTGTAACCCGCCGACATCAGTTCGACTTCGGTCGCGATGCCGCTGCCGAGCGCGTCGGTAATGGTCGAACTCGCCACCAAATCGTTATAGGTCATCTGCATATAAAGCAGCATCGCCTGCGCGGCATTGACGTGATTGCGCATGCCCTCGACGAAATCCGGCATCAAACCGGCGCTGTAAAAACGGTTGCGAACCATCGCGTAGGTCGAAGGAATCATCTGCACCATGCCGCCCGCGCCCGCCGAACTGACCGAGTAACGGTAGGTTTGTCCTTCGTTGAGGGCGTAAAGCGTGAAAATGTCGTTGTAAATATTGGGGTGGTATTCGTTGCGGAAACGATAATGGTCGACGTGCTCGACGATCGTCAGTTTTTCCGCCATGTCGGCGATGTTCGGCGCGATGTGCAAGCCCTTTTGACGCAGCTTTTCGCGGGCGACGTCGATCGTGTTGCGAACATAAAGCTTGCCGGCGTTGACGACTTCCGGCGTGACGAGTCCGGGATGCGTCGACATGTAGTAAGCCGTTTCGTAATAAGTGCCGCCGCGTTCGACCGGATACTGCACCATCAAGGGCAGATGCACCTTATTCGTGTAATCGGTGATGATGACCGGCGTGTTGACGCCGTTCGGCCGAACGATTTTGACTTTTAACGATTTTGAATTCGCCGAGGTGACGAAAAACTCGCCGTCTTTGGTCAAAAAAGCATCTTTCGTCATCACGACGTAGTCGAGCTTTTTCGCGTCCCAGTCGAAAAATGCGATCCGCACCGAGTTGGTCGTGAAGGTGCCGGTCGTATCGGCGATCGTGATCGGTCGCGCCGCCATTTCGCGCTTTGCTTCTTCGAGCCGGGCTTTGATCTGTCCGAACGATAAAGTTTGAATCGTGCTGCTATTCGTGTTCGATGCCTGAGTCGGCGGCACAAATACCGGCGTCGGCGTCGCGACGACAATCGGTTTCGGCGTCGGTACCGGCGTCGGCGGCAGGGTGTTCGTGACGACGACGGTTTTCGAAGGCGTCGGCGTCGTGCCGACGATCCGCGCTCTCGTCGGCACGGCGTCGGACTGAACGGTTTGGGAAAACGAATTGGCTGAAACTGCGAGCAGAAACACAAATACGGACAAATACTTCATCGGGGCATCCTCTGGGAAGATATATTTTCGGAAACTATTCTTTTTGGTGAAACAATCTCGACACGCGAATCTTCGGCGTGCGCGATTATAGATTCGCTTAAAATATAATTAGTTGTCAAATTTATTCTGAAAATTTTATATGAACCACAAAGAACCGTTATAAGTGTCATAATGCTTTCGGACGATTGAAGAAACGCTTTTTGCGATTGTAAAATCTGGAGCGGAGCGTTATTTTAACATCTTAATATTTATAAAATTATGAAAAAACTTTTTGGAACCGACGGAATGCGCGGCGCGGCGGGCGAATTCCCGCTCGACGAACAAACGATTTACACGGTCGGTCGCTCGCTCGCGCGTCAGTTTCGCGAAAAATTCGGACGCGCGCCGCGTTTTATCACCGGCCGCGACACGCGCGAATCGGGCGCCTGGATCGAGCGCGCCTTTCATGCGGGCGCCGCTTCGGCAGACGCGCGCTGCGAATCGGCGGCAGTGATCACGACGCCGGGCGTCGCTTTTCTGACGAAGAACTTTGCCTTCGACGCCGGCGTCGTGATCAGCGCTTCGCACAATCCTTATCATGACAACGGCATCAAAATTTTCGCGCCGACCGGTAAAAAAATCGACGGCGAGACGGAGCGCCGGATCGAAAGCGATATTTACCAAGAGAAATCAGAGATCGGGAAACGCGAGGCGGAAGTCGATTCTTCAAAAGCGGAAAAGTATCAAACGGCTTATCTTGACTATCTGGCGGAGGAATTCAAGGATTTACGGCTTGAAAATTTCAAAATGATCGTCGATTGCGCCAACGGCGCGGCATCCGCACTGGCGCCGCCTCTTTTCGAAAGATTCGGCGCGGAAATCGTCGTGATAAACTGCGCGCCGGACGGGAAAAATATCAACCGGGACTGCGGCTCGCTGCATCTCGAAAAACTGCAGGCGAAAGTGTTGGATGAAAAGGCGGATTTCGGCGTCGCGTTTGACGGCGACGCGGACCGTTCGCTGTTCGTCGATGAGCACGGAAATCTGGTCGACGGCGATGCGGTGCTTTGGATCATGGCGCAGTTTTTATCGGAACACGGACGGCTCGATCATCAAACGGTCGTCGCGACCGTGATGAGCAACATCGGGCTGGAAATCGCTTTGAGCGCGAGAAACATCAATCTTTTAAGAACCGCGGTCGGCGACAAATACGTTCTCGAAGAGCTGCTTAAAACCGGCGCGGCGATCGGCGGCGAACAATCCGGGCATATCATCTTTCCGGAAAAAAGCCTGGTCGGCGACGGGCTTATGACGACGCTTTTCCTACTCGAATCGCTGTACGAAAAGAGCAGAAGTTTGTCCGAGATGATCAGGGGCTTTACGCGTTACCCGCAGATTCTGGTCAACGTCAAAGTCAAAGAAAAACGACCGTTCGAAGAGGTTTTTGAGATCGCCGAAGCGTCAAAGCTGCTCGAAAACGAGCTTGCCGGCAAAGGTCGCCTGCTGCTGCGTTACTCGGGTACGGAAAATTTAGCGCGCGTGATGATCGAGGGCGAGAATCAAACGCAAATCGAAACGCAGGCGCACCGGCTCGCCGACGTCATCCGGACGAGCCTCGGATAAATATGTTCGTCATTCTTTACCGCTGGCGCGTCAAGTCCGAAAAAGAAGCCGAGTTCGTCGAAGCTTGGTCGGAAATAACGGCTTATTACCGCGAAAATTTCGATTCTTTAGGTTCGCGTCTGCACCGGGGCGAGGACGGCGTTTTTTATGCCTACGCGCAGTGGAAAACCGCCGCGCAGCGCGAAAACGCGTTTCTGAACTCATCAAAGATCGAGGCGGCAAAGAAAATGCGGGAAGCCGTCGCGGAGAGCTTCGACGAAGTTCGGCTCGAAATTCTCGCGGATTATCTGGTTTTGAAAAAAAATTATTAAAAGTTATAGTCGGCGCTTGCCAAGCCGCGTTGAATGGGTGTATATTCATTTCAATCGAGACGGTTGGTGGAGCCTCCGTCTCTAGTGGTAGCTGGGGTGAGGACAGTTACTACGCATTGGCAGGTGCGGTACACTTCCATGTTGCTTCGCCTGCTTTATAAAAAGATTAAAGCCGTAAGTGAATTCAAAAACTTACGGCTTTCTCTTTTGCTTTTTTTTCTTGAAATGCGCAAAAATTTTAACTGCCATGAGTAAAATCGACCGAGTTTCCGTGCGTCTGCGCAGCCGACCCCACGCTTATAAAATCAGTATCGGACACGATTCATTAAAAACGTCCGGCGATTGGGCGCGCGCCTGTCTCTCCGAAAAGGTAAGAAAAATAGCGCTCGTCTCAAACGCCCGAGTCTTTCGCCTGTACGGCGAAATCGTCAGGCAAAGCCTTGAACGGGCGGGTTTTGAAATTTTTGTGTTTTTGATGAAAGACGGCGAACGGCATAAAAGTCTGCGCTCGCTCGAAAGCCTTCTGAAATTCGCCGGCGAAAATAAATTGGCGCGCACCGACGCGATCGTCGCGCTCGGCGGCGGCGTCGTCGGCGATTTAGCCGGTTTCGCCGCCGCCGTTTATCTGCGCGGCATCGCTTTTCTGCAAATTCCGACGACGCTGCTCGCGATGATCGATTCGTCGGTCGGCGGCAAAACCGGCGTCAATACGGATTTCGGGAAAAACCTGGTCGGCGCGTTTCACCAGCCGAACGGCGTTTTGATCGATGTCGAGACATTGAAAACGCTGCCGCCGCGCGAGCTCGTCGCCGGATTCTGCGAAGCCGTCAAGCACGGCGCGATCGCGAGCCGGGAATTATTCGATCAAACCGGCGAATTTCTAAAATCCTATCCGTTAAAAAACTTCAAAGAATATTTTTCGGATCAAAAGTTTCTCGCCGGTCTGGAAACATTGCTCGCCGCCCAGGTCGCTTTCAAGGCGGAAATCGTCATGAACGACGAGCACGAAGCGATCGACAGAACCGACTCCAAATCACGCAAAATATTAAACTTCGGACATACTCTCGGGCACGCGCTCGAAAAGGTCACCGACTTCAAGTACTTTAAACACGGCGAAGCGGTCGGCTACGGAATTTTATTTGCTTCCGAACTTTCGAAAGTGCTTGAAATTTTTGATGCGAATGAATTAGAATTGTTGAACGATGTTTTTCAGAATATCGGAAAACTGCCGAGCACGGAAAATATCGAAATCGAAGAAATCGTTCAAGCATTTTCTTTTGACAAAAAAAATATCGGTCGCTCGCTGCAGTGGATTTTGCTGAAGCGAATCGGCGAGCCGGTCATCGTGTCAAGCACCGAGATTCCGAAAAAATCTCTCCGAAAATCTCTCAAAAAAATTCTGCAAAAATCTAATTCAGCCTGAAAATTCCATTTTCGAGGAAGCTGTCCAAAATGAAAAAAGCTGTAGAAAAAAGAAGTTCCGAGCGTGGTGGAGCAGGGGTTAAATTGTTGTTTGTTGCCGTGGTTTTGTTTTTGTTTGCGAACGCCGGCTATCATTGGATACCGATCGCCTATGCGGGCGAAAACCTGAAACAAGATATGCAGACCGCCGTCCTGCAGGGATTGTCCGGGAGCGGAAAATCGCCGATCGAATTGGTCAAGAAGAAAATTCTCGCTTCTGCCACCAGCAACAACATTCCGGAAGACGTTTTCGTCGAAGTCAAAACGTCAAAGGATTCAATTACGGCGCATGTCGTTTATACTCAGGAAGTTCCGCTGCTGCCTTTCGGCATTTACAATTACGAATACGAATTCGATTACACCGCCACGCCGACCGGGTTTCTAACGGAATAGCGTGAAATTCGCCGCGCCTCAAAATTCCGGCGCGGCGCTGAAATTAAACGTTCGCCGTGAGAATCTGCCGTATTTTGGCGGGTTGAATCTGTACCAAATTGACCGGCGCGTCAGCCAGCCAGGTCGTCGGACAGACGCCGCACGTCGTGCATTTTTCGACCGCCGGACACGGCTTCGAAGAAAGCGCCGCGTGCGCTTTTTCGTGTTCGGTTTTCAAAAATTCGAACGACAATCCCGAATCGACGATCGACCACGGCAGAAACTCGTCGTAACCGCGATCCCGCGAGATATGAAACGCATCGTCGAAATTTAACTGCCGCAGGGTTTCGCGGATGTTGTTGCCGCCGCGCGCCGCCGCTTCGATCACGCGCGCGACGGTTCGATCGCCCGACGAAAAAAGCGCCTGTTCATGCGCGATCTTCGCGGACATGAAACGCACTTCGACGTTCGGAATGCGGCTCAAACCCTTGCAGACGTGTTTGATGCGCTGTTTCAATTCCTTTTCGTCGCAGATTCCGTCCCATTGCAGGGGCGTGTTCGGCTTCGGCACGAAACCGTTCAAACTGGGAATGATTTTGCCGGCGCGACCGAATTTTTTGCCGGCTTCGAGCATCCGGTTTTTGATGCGCTCGACGAGCACGAACATCTCGTCGAGATCCTCCTGCGTTTCGGTCGGCAGCCCGACCATCATATAGAGTTTGACGGTCAGCATGCCGCGGTCGAAAACCGCGCCGCAGATGTCGACGATCTCGTCGTTCGTCAGATTTTTATTGATGACGCGGCGCAGGCGATCCGAACCGGTTTCGGGCGCGACGGCGATCTGCTGGTCTTTCGATTCGACGAGCGCGTCGAGCAGTTCTTCGGAAATCTGGTCCAATCTTAAAGACGAAACCGTAATTTTATAATCCATCGCCCGCAATTCGCGGAGGATCGTCGAAATTTCCGGATGATCGCAGACGGCGGTCGAAACGAGCCCGATTTTGTCGGTTTTATCGCGCCATTCGCGCGCTTTCGCCAAAATGTCTTTCGCCGGCACGACGCGCGGCGGGTAATAATTGTAGCCCGCCCAGCAGAAACGACAGCCCTGCGAACAGCCGCGCGAGATTTCGACCAAAAGGCGGTCGCCCATTTCGGCTTCCGGCGACCAGACGCTCGTCGAGGGACAGAAAATATCCTGATTGACCAGAAAATCCGCGAGCTCGGTTTCGCCGCGCCTGATCGCGCGCCGCAGCGTTCCTTCCTTCGGATTGACGGCTGAAAGAGCGCGCCCGACGCGTTTCGGCACGCCCGCTTCCTTCGGCAGATAATCGAAAATCGTGCCGTCGTCGTTGTAAACGACGTCGTACAGCGACGGGATATAAAAGCCGCGCCCGATCTTCGCGAGATTTAATAAGATATCTTCTTTATTTCCGTGTTCCAAAATCGCGTCGATCAATTGATAAACCAAGATTTCGCCTTCGCCGACCGCGATGACGTCGGTAAAATCGGCGATCGGTTCCGGATTGAGGAACGACGCCGCGCCGCCCATCACGACGAGCGGATGAAAATGATTGCGGTCTTTCGACCAGACCGGAATGCCCGACATCTGCAGCATTTTCGCCATGTTCAGATAATCGGTTTCAAACGAGATCGAAAAGGCGACGACGTCGAAATCGCGGATCGGAGTCTGCGTTTCCAGCGAAAGCAGCGGCGTGCGCGTTTTTTCGTACTCGCGCAGCTCGAAATCATCGGGCAGAAAAACCCGCTCGCACGAAACTTCCGGGATCTTGTTGAAAAGCTCGTACATCGTGTGCATGCCTAAGTTAGCCATGCCGATCGCGTGCGTGTTCGGATAGCAAAGCGCGACGCGCAGCGGCGCGCCGTGCTTGACCGTCCAGCCTTCTTCGGCGGCGAGTTTCCGTTTGTAGCTTTCGATGATTTTTTTGCTCATAAAACCAAACGCATAATTATACCTGTCGAGGGTTGTTTAGACAATATAATTACGGAAAGGGGTTAGATTAGGATCGAGCGCGAGAAGTTGGAAAAATTATCGGGCGCCACATTATTTAACTTCATTTGTCGAGTTTTTCCTCGACGGCTTTCGCCTGCAGGTTTTCGTGTTTGATGCCGACGCGCAGACGGCGATAGATGCTCATCCATTGATTGGCGAGCCACGGAGTGATAAAAAAGGCGAGCACGTAACCGCGCCAGTCGTCCAGCAGGATGCGGAAGCCGGTCAAAATCAAAAACAGCAGCGTGACCCAGTGGCTGAAACAGTATTCGCACGTGAAGACGTAGAAAAACTTCCTTTGCAGAACATTATTGCAGTTTTGGCTTTTATCCTCGCAAACCTCGCGCCATTCGCGGAAAATTTCCTCCTGCGTGACCGTCCAAGAAACCGAAGCGACGATCATTGAAAGAATCACGAGCCAGAAAATCTGCGTGCCGATCTGCATTTTTTTACTGTAGCCGATTAAAACGCGACATTCAAATTTTAACCGGAACTCTTCCGAAACGCTCGGAAATCATTCTGCAACAAAATTTTGGACGACTTCGAGGAAATTTCGGAGCGCGGCGTTTTCGTCCCGGCGCCGCCAGATGAGATAGAGGCTCGTCGTCGGTTCGATTTTGATGAACCGCACGCCCGGCGGTGAGTGGTGCGAATAGGAAAACGGCATCAGCGAAATTCCCAGACCCTTCGCGACCAGACCGAGCAGGGTCGCGCCGAAATCCGATTCGTAACGCACTTTCGGCGCGAACCGCGATCGGTCGAAAATCGCCCGCAGCTGCTCGACGTGCTCGCTCTTTCCGGCGAGGGACGGCAGCACGAACCATTCGTTTTCGACTTCGCGCAGATCGATTTTATTTTCCACGGCGAGCCGGTGCCGCGCCGGCACGACGAGCGCGAAATTTTCTCTCAGAAGCTCTTTCGACGCCAAACCCGCCGCCTTGCCGGGCTCGCGGTTGAAGCCGGCGTCGATGTGATAGCCGAGCAGCGCCGCATCGAAATCCGTCGCCATGAGCTCGAACATCTGCGCCGTTATTTGCGGATGCTTGCGGCTTAACGCGAGCAGAATTTCCGGCAGCACCGAAAAGGTGATCGAGGCCGGATGCCCGACGCGCAGGCTGCCGACCTCGCCGGCGGCGATCTGACGCGCGTGCCGGCTGACGCTCTCGAATTCGCCGACGAGCTTTTTATATTCCTCGCGCAAAAACTCGCCCGCCGCGGTCAGCCGCACGTTGCGCTTGTCGCGTTCGAAAAGCTTCAAGCCCAGTTCCTGTTCGAGCCCTTTGATGTGGCGGCTCAAAGCCGATTGCGTGATGAACATTTTTTCGGACGTGCGCCAAAAATGCAGTTCGTCCGCCAAAGAAAGAAAATATTTGATCTGCCGGAGATTCATTCGATTCGGTTTTAAGTCAAAAATTGCATTAATCAATGAAAATTTAGCATTTTTCGGCATTAAAAAATAGACTAAATTAAATGACGAGGTGAAACGTCGATGGCGAAAATCGCAAATTTTTCCGAATATTTGGGCTGGAGCGGCGCGGTCGTCTCGCTCGTCGCCTACGCTTTGAACACGCAGCAGTTCATCGGCAGCGGCTCGCTGGTCTTTTTGCTGATGAACGCGTTCGGCTGTTCGTGTCTGATTTTTTACACGTTTCGCAAAGGAGCGTTCGCCAATACGGTGATCAATTCGATCTACCTTTTGCTGACGCTTTCGGCGATCGGCATTAATTTGCTCCGATTTTTGAAGTAGGGGAGGGAACTTGGACAAGAGCATGAAGTCACAGGCAATCATTCGATACGCCGCGCTCGACGACGCGCGCCTGCTCGCTCGACTCGGCAGGGAAACCTTCGGCGAGGCTTTCGCAGCGCATCCGCTGATGCCGGCCGACGATCTGCGCCTTTATATGGACGAGGCTTTTACGACCGAGCAGATGACGCGCGAATTGAGCGAATCGAAGGCGTTGTTTCTGCTGGCGGAAATTTCGGGCGAACCCGCCGCCTACGCGAAATTGTTGAAAAACACGCCGGCGCCCGGCAGCGAGTCGAAAAATCAGATAAAACTGCAGCGCCTTTACGCCGAACAAAAATTCCTCGGGACGGGAATCGGGCATGATTTGATGGATCGCTGCCTGCGCGAAGCGGCGCAGAGCGGTCACGACGGCGTTTGGCTGTCGGTCTGGGAACACAACCCGCGCGCGCAGGCTTTTTACCGAAAATGGAAATTCGAAACTTGCGGCACGATCGATTTCCGGCTCGGAAATTCGATCATGACGGATTTTCTGATGAAGCGGGAAATCTAGATAAAATCAGCCGCGAACAAACACGAACGGACACGAAAATATATTTAAATTTCGTGTCCGTTCGTGTTTGTTCGCGGCTAAAATCCAACTAGGCTTTGCCTTCGAGAAACGCTTTGAGCCGGCGCGAGCGCGACGGGTGACGCAGTTTTCTCAAGGCTTTCGCTTCGATCTGGCGGATGCGCTCGCGCGTGACGGCGAAATGCTGCCCGACTTCTTCGAGCGTGTGTTCCGAACCCGTATTGCCGAGCCCGAAACGCATCTTGATGACTTTCTCCTCGCGCGGCGTCAAGGTCGCGAGAACTTCGTCCGTGATTTCGCGCAAATTGCCGAACGTGACCGATTCAGCCGGGTTCATGATCGAACGGTCTTCGATGAAATCGCCGAGGTGCGAATCTTCTTCTTCGCCGATCGGCGTTTCGAGTGAAATCGGTTCCTGCGCGATTTTCAAAACCTTTCGCACCTTCGACACCGGAATGTCCATTTTCTTCGCGATTTCTTCCGAAGTCGGTTCGCGTCCGAGCTCCTGCACGAGCGCTCTCGATGTGCGAATCAGCTTGTTGATCGTTTCGATCATGTGCACCGGAATGCGGATCGTGCGCGCCTGATCGGCGATCGCGCGCGTGATCGCCTGGCGAATCCACCACGTCGCGTACGTCGAAAACTTGTAGCCGCGCCGCCACTCGAATTTATCGACGGCTTTCATCAAACCGATGTTGCCTTCCTGAATCAGATCGAGGAACTGCAGACCGCGGTTCGTGTATTTCTTGGCGATCGACACGACGAGACGCAGGTTCGCTTCGACGAGTTCGCGTTTCGCCTGATTCGTCTGCGTTTCGCCGATCAGAATCGACTGCAGAGAGCGTTTGATTTCGACCGGCGGCAGAAGATATTTTTCTTCGATTTCGGTCAATTTCTGGCGCGCTTCCGCGATCTTCGCCTGCAGCTCTTTCTTTTCGTCGGGCGTCGGCTTGCCTTCGAGCCGTTCTTCCGCCTTGCGAATGTCTTTCTCCGCCTTTTTGATTTCGGCGTCCGTTTTGCGGATCGCGCCGATCAAGACCTGTTTGGCGTATTCGGTCAGATTCAGGTTTTTGATTTCCTGCGAAATTTCGAGCCGCGCCCGCGCCGTCTGACGTTTCAAAATCAAAAGCTTTTTCGACGTCTTGCCCTTCGATTTCGCCTGCTCGTCGCGCAGATCTTTCCAGTATTTCAGCGCTTTTTCGTAATTCGACTTGATGTTGTGGATGCCTTCGAGCGTCCACCGCAGATATTCGTCGACCTTGTCTTCTTCGCCCGTCAGTTCGGCCTGTTCCGAGAACATCACGGTTTCGCGGATGCTCGCCTTGCCCTTTTCGAGCTCTTCGCCGAGCTTGATGAGGCGTTCGACCGCGATCGGCGAACGCGAAATCGATTTCTGCGTTTTGATCTGCCCGCGTTCGATGCGCTGCGCGATCGAAACTTCCCCTTCGCGCGTCAGCAGCGGCACGATGCCCATTTCGCGCAGGTAGAGACGCACCGGATCGTTCGACTTGTCGAGCGTGCCGGCTGACAAATCCAGATCCAGTTCGTCTTCGTCAAGCTCGTTATCGTCGTCGAGCGCGAGGCTCGCGGCTTGTTCGAGCAGCGCCGAATCCGAATCGGAGACGGAAATGTTCGCGCCCTCCAATCTTTCCAAAACGTCTTCGATGTCTTCGGGCGACATCATTTTGTCGGGCATTTCCCGGTTCAAGTCGTCAAAACTCAAAAACTTCTTGCCTCTGCCCATGGCAAGCAGCCGGTCCATTAAATCTTCCTTTTCGTCGTAGTCTGTCATAACCTTTTGTAAATTCAGTTTGATTAAATCCGTCTCTAAATCGTTGTTTATAAAAACTCGCCTGGCTCGTTATTACAAATCACAAATTACAGATTTCAAATTAGCGGTTTTCGTCCTTTCAAATTACACGTTTTTCATCGTAAAAGTTTCAAATTTCAAATTATTTTGTAATTCGTAATCTGTAATTTGTAATCGCCTTGAACGCGCCTTAAGCCTCGTTCAAGCGACTTTGCAAATCGCGTTTGAGACGCGCCAGTTCGATTTGTTCCGTCACGAGATGACCGAGCAGTTCGACGTTTCCGCTCTGCTCCGCCAAAATCAGCTCCTGGCTGATTTCCAAAATGCGGTTCGAGATCGCCATCGAGCGCAGCGTGAAAACGCAGCTTTCGGCGGCGTGCAAAACCTCGTCGATCGCGTCGCCCGCCTCGCGCGGCGGTTCGCTCATCATCAGCACCGGCACGAAATCGCTCGCCAGATCGTCGCCTTCGACCAGTTCGAGCAAACTTTCAAGTGTAATTTCCGCGCGCGCGTTTTGCAATTCAAATAACGCCCGAAACACGTTGGCGGTCGCCAGCGGTTCGTAATCGGTTTCTTCAAGCTGGGGCAAAATTATTTCCCGCAATTCGTCGTCGTAAATCAGCAGTTCAAGCAGACGGCTTTCGGCGACCGTCATTTTCGCTTGCGTGGCACGGGCGACCTGCTGTTTGATGCCTTCGGTTTCGATGCGCGCGCCGTCCCTAACGGATTTCCATAAATCGCGCTTCAAGATCGAATCGTCGACCCGGAAAAAGCTCATCGCCTGATCGAACGAGTCGCGTTTCTGAATCGGATTGCGAATAGCCGAAAGCACAGGCATCACATCCTCGATCGCCTCCGCCTTTTGCTTCGGCACCGACAGGTTGCGTTCCTGCACAGCAGTTTCTAGAACGAATTGGAGATAGGTAGTCGCGTTGGTTTCGTGTTGTTTTTTATATGCCGCGAATCCGTTGGCGCGGATGAAATCGTCCGGGTCCTGCCCGTTTGGTAACACCAAAACTTTGATTTCAAAATCTTCCGCCAGAAGGATTTCAATAGCCCGTCTTGCCGCTTTGACTCCTGCCTTGTCTCCATCATAGTTGACAACCAGTTTCTTCGCAAACCTGCCGAGAAGTTTTGACTGCTGCTCGGTGAACGCCGTTCCGAGGCTCGCCGCGCAGTTCGTCACGCCGAATTGGTAAAGCGCGATCAAATCGAGGTAACCTTCGACGAGAATCGCGTATTTTTTCCGGCGAATGTCTTCTTTCGATTGAAAAAGCCCGTAAAGATGCTCGCCCTTGACGTAAGCCGGCGTTTCGGGCGAATTGAGGTATTTCGGCTCGCCCTGCCCCATAATCCGCGCGCCGAACGCGATCGGCGCGCCTTCGACGTTCAGCACGGGAAACATCACGCGCCCGCGGAAACGATCGTAGACGCGCTTTTTCTCTTCGTTGATCGTCACGAGCCCGCTCGTTTCGATCAGTTTTTCGTCCGCGCCTTTTTCCTTTAAATGCGACATCAGCGCGTCCCAACTCTCGGGCGAATAACCGATGCGGAATTTTTTGATGGTCTCGTCGGAAATCTCGCGTTTTTCTAAGTATTCGCGCGCCGCGCGCGCCGGCGGATTGTTTTCCCGCAGGTGATGCTCCCAGAATTCGAGCGCGTATTTGTTGAGCTCGACGACCTGATCGGCGACCGCTTTCTGCTCCTGCTTTTTCTTCTTTCTTATCTCGTAATTTTTATCATCGATCGGTTCCGGCAGCGGCACGCCCGAAATTTCCGCGACGCGCTTGATCGCCTCGGGAAAGTTCAAGCCCTCGATCTCCATCACGAAATTGTAAGCCGAGCCGCCTTTGCCGCAGCCGAAGCATTTGAAAAAGCCTTTCTGCGGATTGACCGAAAACGACGGCGTCTTCTCGCCGTGAAACGGGCAGTTGCCCCACCAGTTCGTGCCCTTTTTCTTTAAGGGAACATGCAGTTCGACGATCCGCACCAGATCGGCGCGCGCTTTCAAGTCATCGATAAAATACTGGTCGTAGAGCATTTACTTTTTCGGTTTCAAATCGGGTTTCGGCGTCGGCGGTTTGTCGTTTTGCGGCACAAGCCAAAGTTCGATTTCCGGTTCCGCGCGGTTTCCGCCGTAAATCGTTTTCAAACGGTTTCGCGGTACTTTATGGTTTTTAATCAAATCGCGCACGGCAAACGCCGCGACCTGATTTCCGCGTTTTAAACCTTTGCCGAACTCAGTGTAAACGATCAAATAGCCGGTCAATTCAGGGTTTGATAAAAGAGTTTCCGCAAATTCTTTCACGTTCGGGCTGAATTCGCAGCCTAAATCATAAAAACCGTCGGCGTAAATTTCCAGCTTTTTGCTGTATTCGTCCCGGTAAAAATCAGCCCAATTTTTATCGAAAAGCGTGGTTGAAACGATATTTTCCGGCGAATACTCCTTGAAGGGCTTCGGCGCGTCGGCGCCGGCCGGAACAACCCAGAATTGGAACAGCATTTGCGGACGGTTTTCGCCGCGCAGGAAGACGAATCTCGTGGCGTCAAATCCGCGCATTGCCGCGAAGTTTCTTAAGACATGATAAAAATTCAAATTTCTTCCTTCTAATGTTTCATCGCCGTAAAAAACCACATAGCCCAAGGCGCTCGGTTCATTGCTTAATTTAATGAGAAAAGCATCGTGACGCGCCATTAAATCTTCGCTGCAAATTTTGCCGAACTCGTCATGCAGAACGGCCGCGGGCTTTTCCTGTCCGAAACAAATCTGAAAAAAAGCGAATAAAATTGTCAGAAAGAAAAACGCTTTCGGCATTTTCATGAACCTACTGTTTCAATTCCGCGATCGTCGCGCCGTTGCCGCCCTGATCCTGCGGCGCGAAGCCGTAGCGCTGGACGTGCGGGTGACCTTTGAGGAAATGATGCACGAAATTCTTGAGCGCGCCGGTGCCGAAGCCGTGAATGATGCGCACGCGCGGCAGGGCGGCCAAATACGCTTCGTCCAAAAATCGGTCGATCTCGTACTCGGCGTCCGCGGTCGTTCTGCCGATCAAATTCAGTTCGGCGCTCAAGTCTTCGGTGTCGAGCCTTAAGTTCGAGCCCTTCGCCTGGTTCTGCAGCTTTTCGCCGCGCGTCTGCTGTTTTTCGGTCGGCGCGTCGCCGATCGCCTGCAGGTTTTTCACTTTCTCGCGCAAACGCATCGCCCCGACCAAAACTTCCGCCGTTTCCTTGTCGATCTTCTCGACCGTTCCGACGCTGCCCATGCTCGTACGGACTTTTGAGCCGATTTCGATCGGTTTGTCGACGGTCGGTTGTTCGGCGTCCGCCGCAAAATTCTGACCATCGACCGCCGACCGCCGATCACTTTTCTGACCGCCGGGCTGGACTTTCGCGAGCACGGCGCGGTTGAGCTCCGCTTTGCGTGCGGCGCGTTCCTTGTCGAGACGGTTTCTCAAAGCCTTGTCTTCGATCGTGTTCAAAAACGCCCTCGACTGGCGTTCGAATTCATCGATCGTGCGGGACAATTCGCGCTCGAATTCGCGCTGGCGTTCTTTTTCCCGTTTGCGCGCTTCGATGTCGAGCGTCGCGTATTTTTTCGCCGTCGTTTCGCGTTCTTCTTCCAAAGCGATCCTTAAATCTTCCGCGAGCCGCGTTTCGTTCGATAAACGGTGCAGGTAGTTTTCGGCTTCCTGCGCCGAAATATCGAGGTTTTGCCGCGCCTTTTCGATCACGTCGTCGCGGATGCCGAACCGACGCGCGATCTCGATGCCGCTCGACGCGCCCGCCAAGCCGACCAGTAAACGGTACGTCGGCTGCAGCGTTTTTTCGTTGAATTCGACCGACGCGTTGATGACGTTCGGGTCGTTCGCGGCGTAGATTTTCAGCCCGCGGTAATGCGTCGAGGCGATGACCTGCGCGCCGCAGTTTTGACGGAAATAATCGACGATCGCGACGCCCAAAGCCGAGCCTTCTTCCGGGTCGGTGCCGGTGCCGACTTCGTCGAGCAAAACCAGCGACGGCGCGCGGCATTCTTCCATCATGCCGGCGATGTTCGAGATGTGCGACGAAAACGTCGAAAGATTCGCCGATAAGGATTGATTGTCGCCGATGTCCGCCAAAACCGACTTGTAAAAGGGAATCCGCGCGTCGCGCGCCGGTACGGGCAAGCCCGAAATCGCCATCAGACCTAAAAGCCCGGCGGTTTTCAGGACGACGGTTTTGCCGCCCGCGTTCGCGCCCGAAATGATCATCACCGAATTTTCCGCGGTTATAGTAAAGGAAACCGGAACGACCGAGTTCCCGCTTTCGCGCAGGTTTTCTTCCAAAAGCGGATGCCGGGCGTCGATCAGATCGAGCGTGCTGTCGTCGGAGATCTGCGGCACGATGGCGTTGAATTTTCTGGCGAATTCGACTTTCGTTTTGATGAAATCGAGTTCGGCGACCGCGCGCACGGCGGTTTCGATCGCCGGCAGGTTCTGCCGTAAATCCTCGGTCAAATCGAACAAGATGCGCGCGATTTCGCGTTCTTCCTTGCCTTTCAGATTCTGCAGCTCGTTGTTGGCCTCGATCGCTTCCAAAGGCTCGACGAACACGGTCGCGCCGCTCGATGAGAAACCGTGCGCGACGCCGCCGATGCGACCGCGGAAATCCGCCTTGACGGGAATCACGTAACGGTCGTTGCGGACGGTCACGATCGCGTCCTGAATCGCCTCGCCCGCGCCGCGCATCGTCGATTCCAGAGATTTTTGCAGGCGCGCGCGCTGGTTGTTGATTTCGCGCCTTAACCTTGCGAGCTCGGGCGACGCCGCGTCGTCGATCTCGCCCGACGGAAGCAGCTTTTTGTTGATCCGGTCGATCGCCGCGAACAGCGTCGGCGGAATGTTTTCGACCGTTTGCCAGAGCACGGGCGCGAATTCCTTTTCCGGCTGAACGGCCGAACGCGCGAACAGCGCCTGATTGCAGACGCGGACGACTTCGAGCATCCGGGTCGGCTCCAATGTTGCGCCCCTGATCCGCAAAATCGCGACCGCATCCGACGGGTCTTCCAAACCGCTGAACGACCACGAAACCTGCTTTTCCTCGTTGAGATAAATCGTCTCGGAAATCGCTTTCAGTTCCTTTTCGAGTTCAAGCCGGCTCGTTAAGGGGCGCAATCCGGCAAATCGCGCCTCGCCCATCGGCGTCTGCGCGCTGCGCGCGACGAGCGCGAGCAGTTTTTCATATTCGAGCGTGGCAAGGGAAAAATTATTCATTTTGAAATTTTAACACGAAAGAAAATAAGATAATGTCGGTCGCCTTCGCGTAAGCGAATGCGTTCGACTTTACGATCGATTAAGGCGTCGGCTCACGCCGACGCCGCTCACTTGTCAATCCGCGGCTAATCAACTTATTTCGTCACTTCGACGCCTTTCCAAAACGCGACGTAGTTTTCGATCTCTTTCGCGTCCGGTTTCGCGTCCGGATAAAACCACGCCGCGTCCGCGTTGGTTTCGCCGTCGACGACGACGTCGTAATAACTCGCCGTGCCTTTCCAGCCGCAGACGGTGTGCGTTTCCGACGGCGCGAAATACTCTTTGTTGATCGAATCCGCCGGAAAATAATGATTGCCTTCGACGACGATCGTCGCGTCCGATTCGGCTAAAACCGCGTTGTTCCAGATTGCTTTCATAGTTCTGAGCAGTGGTCGGTGGTCAGTGACCGGTGATCAGTTTTGTCTTTTCCGTCTACTGACCACCGACCACTGACTACTGTTTTAATTCGTCGCCAAAAAACGCGCGCGGATTTCCGGCGACGGGAGCATGCATTCGTCCTTTTTGCCGAACAGCGCGTAACGGTATTTGGCGAACAGTTTATAAGCGCCGTCGCGCAGGAAGGGCGGCACGTAAATCAAGTGATAAAGCCATTTCCACGCGCCGTCGAGGCGGCGCGCGACGCGCAGCGCGGCGGTCGAATGCGTGTAAACCGCGCCGTCTTCGACGAGCACGACCGAATCGGTTTCGATCTTATCGATGCCGTTTTCGGCGAGCAGTTTTTCCCCGATCTCCGACTGCAGCGGCGCGAACTTGAAATAGCCCGTCCGGTCGCGCTCGATGATGAAATTCACCGCGCCGTTGCAGAAATTACAAACCCCGTCGAAAAGGATGATCGCGCTCATATTTTTCATGTTAAAACTTCGGATGCAAATGTCAAAGTTTTGTTTGCAATCCGAAATCTTTTTCGCTATCTTTCATTTTAAGTAACGAAAGCAGTTCTGAATCATTTGAAAAGACGTGTTTTGCGGTAAAAATCAAACTTTTTACTTTTCCTTTTTACTTTTCGTCTTTTTCGATCTTTCCGCTAGAAATTTATGAAAATACGGTCTCGTTTATTCGCTCTCGGAGCGTTTATCTTACTCTGCGTCTGCGCGGCGGCCGCGCAGACGCGCACCGACGTTTACGCGATCACGAACGCGCGCATCGTGACGGCGGCGGGCGCGCCGATCGAAAAGGGCACCGTCGTCGTGCGCGACGGCCTGATCGAAGCGGTCGGCGCGGCGGCGCGCGTGCCGGCAGACGCGCGCGTGCTCGACGGCACCGGCCTGACGGTTTATCCCGGATTCATCGACGCGCTGACCAATCTCGGTCTGCAAACCGCGCCGGCGCGACCGGCCGGCGGCGGAGGCGGTCAGCCGGCGCAGCCGCAACAGCCGCCGCAGTCGAATTCGAATTACCCGAACGGTCTGCAGCCGGAAGTCGCGGCGTTCGAGCAATTGAAAGCCGGCGACGCGCAGTTCGAGACGAACCGCAACGCCGGTTTCACGACCGCGCTGACCGTTTCGCGCGACGGCGTCTTCAACGGTCAGTCGGCGCTCATCAACCTCGCCGGCAATTCCGTTTCCGAGATGGTCGTCAAAACGCCGTTCGCCGAACATTTCACCTTCCGGACGGTTCCCGGCGCTTATCCGGCGTCGCTGCTCGGCACGTTCTCGGCGTTTCGCCAGATGCTGCTCGACGCGCAGCGCCTGCAGGAAATCGAGCGCGCCTACGCCGCCAACCCGCGCGGGATGCGCCGCCCGGAAATGGACAAATCGCTCGAAGCTTTGTTTCCGGTCATCAACGGCTCGCTGCCGGTCGTCTTCAACGCCAACACGGAACGCGAAATCGTCCGGGCGCTCGATCTGGCGAAGGAATTTAAATTGAACGCGATCATCGCCGGCGGGCAGGACGCCTGGAAAGTCGCGCCGCGCCTGAAACAGCAGAACGTCGCCGTGCTGCTGTCGCTGAATTTCCCGCGCCGGACGGCGGCAGTTTCGACCGAAGCCGATCCGGAAGACATGGAAACGCTGCGTTTTCGCGCCGAAACGCCCAAGGGCGCGGCGCGGCTCGCGCTCGCCGGCGTGCGCTTCGCGTTTCAGTCGGGCGGCTTGACCAATCTCGGCGACTTTTTCGCGAACGCCGCGCGCGCGACCGAAAACGGTCTCGCGCCGGAAGCGGCGATCCGCGCCATGACGATCGCGCCGGCGCAGATTTTCGGCGTCGACAATCGTCTCGGCACGATCGAAACCGGGAAAATCGCGAATTTGACGGTCGTGCGCGGCGATGTTTTCGGCAAAGACAGAACCGTCACGCACGTTTTCGTCGACGGGCGGCTGTTCGAACAGAAAGAGCGCCCGCGCCCGCCGGTCGCGACGCAGACCGGCGTGACGACGCCGGCGCTCGCGCAGGTCGGCGGAAACTACAGCATCACGATCGAAATTCCCGGTCAGCCCGTCACCGGAACGCTCGCTCTGACGCAGCAGGGCGCGGCGCTGTCGGGCACGATCTCGACGCAGGCGACCGGCACCGCGCCGATCAAGGACGGCAAAGTCACGTCGGACGGCTTCAGTTTCCAGGCGTCGGTCGATTACAGCGGTTCGCAAATCGAAATCACCGTCACCGGCAAGGTCGCCGGCAATCAGATCAGCGGCACGATCGATTCGCCGCAGGGCGCGATTCCGTTCACGGGCACGAAAAATCCTTAGGCAGTGGGCAGCGGTCGGTGGTCAGCGGACGGAAACGAGCCACCGAACAAACATTTGATTTTTAATAAAGTATGAAAAAAGTAACGGCTTTTATTCTTCTCGGTTTATTATTCCTGGCGAATTTCAATTTTGCGGCTTCGGCGCAGTCGAAAACCGAGGTTTTGATTCGCAACGCGACCGTTTTGACGGCGGCGAAAGGCACTCTCGAAAACGCCGACATTCTGATTCAGAACGGCAAAATCGCTAAATTGGGCAAAAGCCTGAAAGCTTCGGCGAACGCGCAAATCATCGACGCGAGCGGCAAATTCGTCTCGCCCGGCATCATCGACTGCCATTCGCATTCGATGCTCGACGCGATCAACGAATTTTCGTATTCGGTGACGTCGATGACGAACGTCCGCGACGTGCTCAACCCGCGCGACATCACGATCTACCGCGCGCTCGCCGGCGGCGTGACCGCCGGCAACCTGCTGCACGGCTCGGCGAACGCGATCGGCGGGCAGAACACGGTCGTCAAGTTCAAATGGGGCAGACCGGTCGAGGATTTTCCGATTTCGGACGCGCCGCCGGGCATCAAATTCGCGCTCGGCGAAAACCCGAAACGCACGCACGTGCAGGTGCAGGCCGGACAAACGCCGCGTTACCCGCGCACGCGCATGGGCACGATGGAAGTGATCCGCGACGCTTTTTCGCGGGCGCGCGATTACAAGCGGGCGTGGGACGATTACCGCGCGAAAAAGACTAAGTTGCCGCCGCGCCGCGATCTCGAACTCGAACCGCTCGTGGAGATTCTCGAAGGCAAACGCCTCGTTCACGCGCACGGTTACCGTTCGGACGAACATCTCAATCTGCTCCTGATCGCCGACGAGTTCGGCTTCAAGATCGCGACCTTGCAGCACGGGCTCGAAGCCTACAAGATCGCGCCGGAAATCGCGAAGCGCGGCACCGGCGTTTCGATCTTCGTCGACAGCTGGTCGTACAAGCTCGAAGCCTACGACGCGATTCCGTACAACGCCGCGATTCTCTGGAAAAACGGCGTCGTCGTCTCGATCAATTCCGACTCGGACGAACGCATGCGCCGCCTCAACCTCGACGCCGCGAAGGTCATGAAATACGGCGGCGTGCCCGAGGAAGAAGCATTAAAAATGGTGACCCTGAACGCCGCGCGCCAGCTCGGCATCGACCGGCGCACCGGCTCGGTCGAAACGGGCAAAGACGCCGACCTCGTCATCTGGAACGCGCACCCGTTCAGCGTTTACGCGCGTCCCGAAATCACGATGATCGAGGGCGAAATCTTCTTCGACCGCACGAAAGACATCGCGCGCCGCGCCGAAATCGAGCGTGAACGGCAGGAACTCGAAAAACTCGACGTCAACAAGCCTTCGGGCGCGGGCGCGACGCAGCCGCGCATTCCGGCGGAAAAACGGATGGAAGAACGCGACGAAGCCGAGTTCGGCGATGGAGGTAATCGATGAATTCAAAATTCAAAATTCAAAATTCGAACGCGGTGGTCAGTGGACAGTGGTCGGCGGTCAGCTATTTCGCCGTCATGATGCTGTTTCTGACCACCGTCCACTGCGCGCTGACCACCGCGCAGGCGCAGAGCGACGGCTCGCAGCAGAACGTGCTCGGGCGAGCCGGAACTTTCGCGATCGTGAACGCGCGCGTCGTGACGGTTTCCGGCGCGATTGTCGAAAACGGTACGGTGCTTATTCAGGACGGTAAAATCGCCGCCGTCGGCGCGAACGTCAACGTTCCTACGGGCGCCGAAAGGATCGACGGCAAAGGTTTGAGCGTTTTCCCGGGCATGATCGACGCCGGCACGAATATGGGGTTGGCGGAAATCCCTCTGGGCGCGAACGCGACGGTGGATTTGGTCGAAGCGGGCGACATGAACGCCAACGCGAAAGCGATCATGGGCGTCAATCCGCACAGCTCGCACATCAACGTGACGCGCGTCAACGGCATCACGACGGTGCTCTCTTACCCGGCGGGCGGCGTCATCTCCGGTCAGGCGGCGGTCATCAATCTCTGGGGCGCGACGCAGGCTGAAATGGCGATCGTTCCCACATACGGACTGGTCATCAACTTTCCGCGCATCGCGACGTTCGCCGGTTTCGGGCAGCCGCAGCTCGAATTTTCGGAAGCCGTGCGGCGGCGCGACCAGCGGCTCGAAGACCTCAAAAAGGTTTTCAGAGACGCCGACAGTTACGGGCGCGTGCGCGACGCTTACGCGAAGGATAAATCGTTGCCCGCGCCGTCAATCGACTTAAAACTCGAAGCGATGGTGCCGTACGTGCGCGGCGAAAAGCCGGTGATTTTCACCGCCGAACGCGAGCGCGACATTCGCGGCGTCATCAAATTCGTCGAGGAGACGAAAGTCAAAGCCGTAATTTTGGGCGGGCAGGAAGCGTGGATGGCCGCCGACGGCTTGAAACGCAACGACATCGCGGTCATCTACACGAACATCTACAACCTGCCGGTGCGCGACGACGACGCTTACGATTACCTGTTCGAAGCGCCGTCGAAGCTCCGGCAGGCGGGCGTCCGCTTCGCCATTTCGACCGGCAACGACGGCGCGGAAGTCCGCGATCTGCCTTATCACGCCGGTTTGGCGGGCGCTTACGGTTTGGCGAAGGACGAAGCCTTAAAAGCCGTCACGCTTTACCCGGCGCAAATCCTCGGCATCGCCGATCGGTTAGGTTCGCTCGACGCCGGCAAAATCGCCAACGTCGTCGTCGCCGACGGCGATCTGCTCGAACCGCGCACGAACATCAAATACCTGTTCATCAACGGTCGCCTGCTGCCTTTAACGAGCCGCCACACCGAGCTTTACGAGCGGTTCAAAGACCGCAAATAAAAGTTCGATAGGAAAAACGGAAAGCGCCGCCGGTAACGATTTCGGCGGCGCTTTCCGTTTTGTTGCTCGTTTGCGTTTTACTTTTTCCTGAACTTCCGCCACGCCAGAAACGCGCCGAGCGCGCCGGCGCCGAGGAGCAGGGAATTTTTTACTTTCGGATTGGTTTTGACGAACGTGTACGGATCGCTTTTGATTTGCTCGTCGGAAAAATTGCCCTCGACGGTATCGTAACCGGAAACGGGTTCGAACAAATTGTCGCGATACTGTTCGGGCGAGTCTTTTTCGCCGCCGTTTTGACCGGCGAAGCCGATCGCGCCCGAGAAAAAATCGGCTAAGCCGGGCGAAAGTCTCTCGGCGTAGACGACGCCCAGCCCCGCGCCGCCGGCAACGAGGTCGCGCACCGGATTTTCGGCGGCGTAGGCGATCGCGTCGACGACCACCTGCGGATGATAGATCGGCGGCACGGGGCGCAGCTTGAACGGCATTTTGTTGCGTCCCTTCTCGTAAATCGGCGTGTTGATCGCCGCCGGCAGAATCTGCGTCACCGAGACGGGAACCCGCTCGTGCGCGAGTTCGACGCGCAGAACCTGCAGAAAGCCGTTGAGCGCGTGCTTCGAAGAGCCGTACGCCGATTGATACGGCGCCGTGCGCCACGCTTCGACGCTCGAAATATGGATCAGCGCGCCGCCGAAATTTTTGAGATGCGGCAGCGCGGCTTTCGCGCCGTAAATTTGTCCCAGAAAATTGACCTTCATGACGCGCTCGTATTCTTCCGGGTCGGTTTCCTCGACCGACGCGAACATAAACGCGGCGGCCGCGTGAATCCAGGTGTCGATCCGCCCGTAGCGCGCGGCGCATTTTTCGGCGACCGCTTTGACCTGTTCGAAATCCGCCGCGTCCGCCGTCACGTAAAACGCGTCGCCGCCTTTCGCTTCGATTTCTTCGACGAGGCTCTTTAAGCCCTCCTCGCCGCGCGCCGCGACGCAGACTTTCGCTCCGCGCTCGGCGAAATGCAGAGCCGTCAGTCGGCCGATGCCGCTCGAAGCGCCGAAGACGACGGCGACCTGAACGCCGATCGGCTTTAATGTGATTTTCATATTCCCTCCTTGATAGTGGTCGGTGATCGGTGGTCGGTTAAGATCAGAACGAATCTGACCACCGGCCACCGACCGCTTAGTTTTTCTGCGGGATCGCTTCGTCTTCCGGAAAAAATTCGAGCGACGCGGAATTCAGGCAGTAGCGCTGCCCGGTCGGCGGCGGTCCGTCGGGGAAAACGTGTCCCTGATGACCGTCGCAGCGCGCGCAGCGGATTTCGGTGCGGATCATGCCGAATTTCGTGTCGCGGTAAAGTTTTAAGTGCTGCGGGTCGAACGGCGCGTAAAACGACGCCCAGCCGGTGCCCGAATTGAATTTTTCGTCCGAGCGAAACAGGGGCAGCCCGCACAAACGGCAGGCGTAGGCGCCGTTTTCCTTGTTGTCGGTCAGATTGCCGCAGAAAGCGGGTTCCGTGCCGTGTTCGAGCAAAACGCGGTAGGCTTCCGGGTCTAAATCCTTCGCGAGCGCGGCGCGTTTTTCTTCGCTGAGCGGCGTAATGTCGTAGCCGCTTTCGGAATACTGATGTCCTTCTTTTTTCGTTTCCGGTGTCATAAAATTTTTTCTCCTTGAATTTTATGATGACAAAATCAAACGCAAAATTCCAGATTCCGCCGGAAATTAATTTTTTAACTTTCTAAAAAGCACGGCTGTCGGGGTAAATTCGAGCGCTCGCGAATCGACGCCATTATTCGCGAAAAGATCCCTCGAAAATCCGATCCTTCTTTCTTAGCCTCTTTGCGCCTTTGCCGGAGACGAGAAAATTTCCCGCGAAGCCGCAAAGAATTGGACCGGCCGAGTTATTTTTGAGATCGCTGCTAATAAGAATTTTTAGATTAGCGCGTATTAGCGCCGATTCGCCGGCAAAAAATGACTTGGGTTTCCTTTCGCGCGAAACGCCGAACCGTTTAACGCAACCCCTTGAACAACACCGCGTCGTGCAGCCATTTGCCTTGCACGACGCTGAAGGTTTTGCCGTCCGGCGCGATCGACAGACCGAAACCGGTCAATTCCTCGTCGCCGAGCGCGGCGATTTGCTGCGGCGCGCCGCCGTCGAGCGGCTGCCGCCACAAAATATTATTTTTATATTCCATGTTGCTCGAAACGTACGCCAGATTTCGCCCGTCCGGCAGCCAGACGATATTGAGCAGGCGCCGATTTTTGTCGGGCAGCGGAAAGGTTTTGACCGTTTCGCCGTCGGCGAGCGCCGCGACGGTTAAAATTTTTTGGTCGGCGCGGCGTTCTGAGTAGGCGACGAATGCGCCGTCGGGCGAGACGGCGAAGTAGTCTTTGGCTTTGTTGAGGACGAGCTGCTCGCGCAGGACGCCGTCTTTCGTCGACGCGCGCCAGAGCGTGCGGTTCAGGCCGTGCTGGTAATAAACCCATTCGCCGTCGGGCGAGGCGAACAGCGGAAAACCGCCTTCCTGCTGCGTGATTTGAGTCTGCTCCGTGCCGTCCGGATTCATGCGCCAGATCTGCGCCGCGCCGGTGCGGTTCGAGGTGAAATAAATCGCTCCGTCGGCGGGCGAAACCGCGACCGCGCCTTCGTCGGCCGGCGAGTTCGTCAGCTGGCGCTGGTCGGTGCCGTCGGCTTTGATCGACCAGATTTCCGAATTGCCCGACAGATTCGAGGAAAAGTAAATTTTCCCGTCCGGCGCGAACGCCGCGTCGCCGGCGTCGGTCAAAAGTCGTTTGTCCACCTGATTTTCCGCGTCGACGAGCCGCAGCCGAAAATCCTTTTTGACGAGCGTCGTGACGATTTTCGTCGCTTTTTGATCTAAACTCAAAGCGTTATAAACCTCCGAATCTTTCGTCAGCACGACGGCTTCGCCCGTGTCGGCGGAAATCTGCCAGATGCCGCTGTTGCGGTTCGGATTGCGCGAGGCGGTGATGAGCCAGCCGAGCTCGCCCGGCAGCCATTCGATGCGCCCGATATTGAAAAACCTTTCCTTCGTGAGCTCGCGTTCCGCCCCGGTTTCGAGATCGACCTCGCGCAGCTCGAACCCGTTCGACGCGTTTTCCGACTGACCGACCGCGAACGCGACGCGCTTGCCGTCGGGCGATATTTCGTTGCCGCGGATGCGAAACGGGCGCGGGCGCGCGGCGAGCTTACGCTCGTTTTTCCCGCCCGCGGCGTCGGCGATCCAGAGCGAGCAGAATTCTTCCTCGCGGTATTCGCAGCGCACGAACGAGAGCCGCGCGCCGTCGGGCGAAACGCTGATCCACCCCTGCGTTTGGCTGACGATTTTCTCCGGCACGCCGCCGAAAATCGAAATCCGGTAAATATCCGGCTGCTTTTCGTCGCCGCCGCGCGGTTTGCGCACGAAATAAAGAAAATCGCCGGCGGGCGCGAAGGCGAGTCCGTAATAGAAAAACTCGCCCGGCGGAATGATTTCGGTGCTGCCGCCGGTTTCGAGCTGCCGCAGCCAGAGGCTTTCCTTTCCGGTGTTGGTGCCGTCCGAATAGACGACGTTCCGGCCGTCGGGCGAGATCACGGCGAGCGCGACTTTGCCGTTGGTCGAAAGCTTTTCGTTATTAAAAGGCGCCGACAGAACGGGCGCGTGTTTTGCGGAATCGTCGGGCCTGAACAGCCAGGAACCGGCGAAGGCCGCCGCGATCAGCAAAAAGGCCGCCGTTAAAATCAAAGGCGTCAGAAACTTTGCCGATTTCGGGGCGGGGTTCGCGGCAGGCGTCGGCGCGATGTTTTCAGAGAATTCGGAAACGGGCAAAGCAAAAAGCGCTTTCGGCGTTTCGTGCAATTCTTCGCGGGCGTTTTCCCGGGCATCGTGCGTTTCCGAAATGCGCCGCACGTCGGCGATGAAGCGGTAACCGTGGCGGCGGACGGTCTTGATGTATTTCGGCTGGTGCGCGTCGTCGCCGAGCACGACGCGCAATTGGCGGATGTTGAACGTCAGATTGCTTTCCTCGACGAAACTGCCCGC
>DATCMK010000001.1:0-79419 GCA_036563455.1 Pyrinomonadaceae bacterium
GCGAACAGCGTGCCGTCGGCGCGTAAGAACAGAGTGTGGTCGATGCCGCCGGAAACGGCGGTCGCGTCCGGCAGCGCGCCGACCGCCTGCGGCGCCGGCTGATCGGTCGTGTTGCCGATCCCGAGCGCGCCCTTATTATTGGCGCCCCAGCCGCGCGTCTGCGCCGGGGCGTGGGAAACGAAAAATAAAAATGCGCACAGCGCGCACAGCGCGTAATAGGATGATACTTTCATTGCCGGTTTTTCCTCCTCAATCTGTCGATGGAAACTTATGGAAATCAAGTTGAAGGTGTTCGGGAAGAAACATCTTAACTCGTGAAAACGCCGATGCGGTAATAAAAATCGCGTTTATTGTTGCAAACGTTTGAAATCCTCACAAGTATAGGGAATGACGAAGTTAATTTCAAGAACCTTGCGGCAATGTTTGAAAAGCCCTTAAGCCCGCGCGCGAAGCGGAAGCGGGCGGCTTTCGCGACTCGAAGCGAAAACCGAAGCGAGCCGCCGCTCGGCGCAAAGCGTGGCGGAACGGCTTTAAGTTATTCAGAGTTTGCGGCCGATGATTTCGGCGAGCTGCGCGGTGACTTCTTCGAGGTGCGCGCGCGGATCCGCGTTTGCCGGCGGTTTCGGCACTTCGAAAAGCGGGTGGTAAAAGATTTCGACCTTGTGCAGATGGGGGTATCTCATCGTCTGCGACCAGACGCGGTTCGCGCCGCGCACCGTGACGGGCAGAATCGGCACGCCGGCTTCGAGCGCGATCCGCGCGGCGCCGGTTTTGAATTCCTGGAGCCTGCCGTCGGGGAAAGAGCGCGCCCCTTCCGGGAAAATCAGCAGCGTCGCGCCGTCGCGCAACGCGCTCAGGGATTCGCGCAGGACATTTTTGGTCGTGCCGCGCTTGGTGTCGACCGGAAAAGCGCCGAGGTATTTGATCAGCCAGCCGATCAAAAACCAATCGAACGCTTTATCCCATGCCATGAAGCGGTATTTACGGCGGATCGGCGCGCAAATCCAGAACGGGTCGAAATAGGTCTGGTGATTGGCGACGATCAGCAAGCCGCCCTTTAAGTTTTGCGGGATGTTTTCGCGGTCGCGGTACTCGATGCGCCAGAGGAGTTTGCCGGCGGCGTATGAAATGTAACGCGCCGCGTCGATGACGAGCGGCGGCGCGTATTTGTTCGGGGCAGAGTTTTTCACGAATCGATCAAAAACGAATGTTCCGCCCTTTAGCATAAACAAATTTCGAGCGTTTCTTCAATCGGTCCGCATCGTCCGGCGGAGGGCGCGGTTCTGCTCGGCGAGCGCCTTTTTGTCCGGCAGCTTCAGTTCGCTGACCGGGAATTCGGCGTTCACGAATTCGAGATGAAGTTTCGGCGGCTCTTTTTCGGAAGTCTGACGGTTTCGCACGATCGCGAGCGCCGAAAAATTATGCGCCACGCAATCTAAGTTCACCGAATCGCCGATGTCGACCTTCAGCGGCGAAAACACCGACGCGCCGCTCGCGCTGATGTTTTCGATTCGCGCCGAGTCGTCCCTGATGAGGTTCCGCCGCTCGTCCTGCGTAGAGAGCAGCACGTCGAGCGCGACCTGAAAACGCGGATGCCGGCGAACGACGAAATCCTTTTTCGCCTCGACGATGCGCCACGTTCCGTCTTCGTTGATGCCGGCGATGCGGTATGACTGCTGCGGATTTTCATCGTAGCTCGCCGGCGCCGTCCGGCCGGTAAACGCGACGCCGACATGATACGTCGAATCCGCCGCGCCGGAAATTTGGCTGCAGTGCTGCACCAAACCCCAGACGCGGTATAATTCTTTGTCGAAATCGTAACCGCGCAAATGTTTCGGCATCGTCAGCATCATCGAAACCAGCCGCCCGACTTCGCATTTTCGTTTGAGATAAAATCCGGCGCTCGAACGCGAAAAGTTTATTAATTCCGTGGTTTCGCCCCAAATTTCGTCATTGTCGTCTCTGATTTTGACGATGACGAAAGGCGCGCGCGAACCGGGGGCTTTTTGAAGCGGTTCGTTCATTACCGCAACTGACATATAAAATTCTCCTCAAGATTGATTTACCTGCTTGGTTTGATTTATTCAAGCTTTTTAGTTCGGTGTGAGACTACGAGCCGAACCTAAAAAGCTCAATTGATTCCGTCGAGCGGGTAAGTGCCGTTGACGAATTCAAGATGCAGACGCGGAAGGTTGTCTTTCCCGACGCGGCGGCTCCGAACCACCGCGTTCGCCGCAAAGCCGCCCTTTTGATTGATAAGGCGGACCGAATCGCCGACTTTCAGCTGCAGCTGTGAGAAAACCGACGCGCCGCTTTCGGAAATGTTCTCGGTCACGGTTTTTTCGTGCGCGACGATGTTTTCCTGCGCGTCGTAGATGGCAATATAGACTTCGATCGGGATCGGGTAGCGCGGGTGACGCCGATTTTCGGGTCCGCTCCGGGTTTCGTCGATTCGCCAGAATCCGTCGACGCCCAATTTGCCGAGCCTGTAAATCGTCGACGGGTTGTCGTTAAAACTCGACGGCGGTTCCTGCCCGATAAAGGCGACGCTCACGCAAAAAATCGGAAAATCGAGGTCCATCGTCCGCTCGCACGAGCGGACGATGCCCCAGACGCGGTATTGCGGTTTGTCGAAATCGTAGCGCCGCAGCTCTTTCCTGACCGGCATTTTGAGAACCATCAACTTGCCGACCTCGATGTGCCGCGTGAGATAAAAAACGGCGCTCGATTGAGAGACGCTTTCGATGCAGCTGATTTCGCGCCAGAAACTGTTTTCCGACGCGTAGGCTTCGATTTTCACCGGCAGTGAGACGCCGATTTCCGATTGGGTATTGGCTTTTTCTGCAATTGGGGGCATATGAGTAAAAAAACGGAAATTTGATTTTGGATTCCGAGGGGTTTATTCGATTCCCTGGAGCGGAAAATAACGATCGATAAATTCGATATGAAGACGCGCAACGCCGTCGGTCCCGAACCGTTTGCCGCGGACGACCGAAATGATCGTCGAGTTGTACTGTTCGCTGGAAACGCGGATGAATGAACCGACATCGGCGTGCATCGACGTAAAAACCGACGCGCCGCTCAAAGAAACGTTCTCCGTGACGGTCATTTCGGCTTCGATGACGTTGCCGTCTTCGTCGAGAATTTCGAGCAGGACGTTGACCGGGATCTGGTAGCGGGAATGCCGCCGCAGTTCTTTCGGCAGCTCTCTTTCGTCTGGTATGACGGGCGCTTCGACAATCTTCCAGAAACCTTTTTCTTCGAGCTGCGTGATGTCGAAAAGCCGGGCGGGATCTTCCCGGTAGCCGGCGGGCGGATATTTACCGATAAAAGCAACGCCGATCGCGTATTGTTCGACGTCGATGCGGTTTCTGACGGCGATGCAGCGCCGCACCAAGCCCCAAATGCGGTACTGCGGCTCCATAAAATCGTAGCAGCGCAGCTGCCGCGGCATCGGCATCGTGAGCGCCACCAGACGCCCGCGTTTGACCGGACGATTTAAGAGAAAACCGGCGCCGAAAGCCGATACGTCCTGCAGGCGCGTGATTTCGCTCCACGCCACTTCCTGGTTGACTTTGCCTTCGATCCGGATCGGCAAAGCCAACCCGATGCGCTGTATTCGGCGGTCTTCTTTTTCATTGACGGAAGTATTTGACAACATATAGTCCTCTGAATTTGAAAGTTGTTGAAAAGATGAGATTTAAGTTTGATTTGAAAGCTGTCGGAGAGCGTCTTTCAAAGACGATTTTAGTTTGCTAAACAGGCGCAAAACCTGTAAAATAATAATACAATTAAAGAGCTTTTTTTTCCAGATTTTTTTCGCGCTCACGCCTTTTGAAATGGAACCCTAAGGAAACATCGGAAATTCAAAAAAGAAGACGAAACTTAAATAAATAAATGGATATAAATTTAGAAAAACAACAAATTAATATCGAAGACGAAATGCGGCGTTCGTATCTCGATTACGCGATGAGCGTGATCATCGGGCGCGCGCTGCCGGACGTCCGCGACGGGCTCAAACCCGTGCACCGCCGCTGTCTGTGGGCGATGCACGAGCTCGGCAACACGTACAACAAGCCGTATAAAAAATCGGCGCGCGTCGTCGGCGACACGATCGGTAAATATCACCCGCACGGCGACACCGCCGCCTACGACACGATCGTCCGCATGGCGCAGGATTTTTCATTGCGTTACCCGCTCGTCGACGGGCAGGGCAATTTCGGCTCGATCGACGGAGACAACGCGGCGGCGATGCGCTATACGGAAGTGCGCATGGCGAAACTGACGAACGATCTTTTAGCCGACATCGAGAAGGAAACCGTCGATTTTCAGCCGAACTACGACGAATCCTTGAGCGAGCCGTCGGTGCTGCCGACGCGCTTTCCGAATCTTCTGGTGAACGGCTCGGAAGGCATCGCCGTCGGAATGGCGACGAAAATTCCGCCGCACAATCTTTCGGAGATTTTGGACGCGACGATCGCGCTCCTGAAAAAGCCGGAAATCACGACCGACGAGCTGATTAAAATCGTGCCCGGACCGGATTTCCCGACCGGCGGCTTTATTTACGGGCGCGAGGAAATTCACCGCGCCTACCGCGAAGGTCGCGGCATCGTGCAGATGCGCGCGCGCGCGGCGATCGACCGCATCGGGCGCGGCGAGCGCGAGCGCGACGCGGTCGTCGTCACCGAAATCCCGTATCAGGTCAATAAAGCGAAGCTGATCGAAAAAATCGCCGAGCTCGTCCACGAAAAGAAACTCGACGGCATCTCGGAGCTGCGCGACGAATCGAACCGCGAAGGCATGCGCATCGTGATCGAACTCAAACGCGACGCGATCCCGCAGGTCGTCTTGAACAAGCTTTATAAATTGACGCCGATGCAGTCGTCTTTCGGCATCATCAACATCGCGATCGTCGACGGACAGCCTAAAATACTGAATCTCAAGCAGATTCTCGAAGCCTTCGTCGGTTTCCGGCGCGAAGTCGTGCGCCGCCGGACGCAGTTCGAACTGCGCAAAGCGCAGGCGCGCGCGCATATTTTGGAAGGTCTGAACAAAGCGATCGACGCGCTCGATTACATCATTCCTTTGATTCGCAACTCGCGTTCGGTCGACGAGGCGAAGCAGTTCCTGACCGGCAATTTTGCGAACCTGCACGAAATCAAAAACTGGCGGGGCGTCGACACGTCGAAAACGCTCGCCGGGTTTTTGAAGGACCTCGAAAAAGTCGTCGGCGCGCTCGCGTTCAGCGACATTCAGGCGCAGGCGATTCTCGATCTGCAGCTGCGTCGCCTGTCGGCGCTCGAACGCCAGAAGATCATCGACGAACTCGAAGCGATTCTCAAACTGATCGCCGAACTCGAAGCGATTCTCGCGAACGATCAACTGTTGCGGCAGGTCATCATCGACGAACTCGCGGAAGTCAAAAGGAACTTCGGCGACGCGCGCCGCACGGAAATCGTCGACGCCGGCGTCGAACTCAGGATCGAAGATTTGATTCCCGACGAAGACGTCGCGATCACGGTCACGAACCAGGGCTACATCAAGCGCACGCCGGTTTCGACTTATTCGAAACAGGGGCGCGGCGGCAAGGGGCGTCTCGGCGCGAAGGCGAAAAACGAAGATTTCGTCGAGCATCTTTTCATCGCGTCGACGCACGCTTACCTGATGATCTTCACCGACGACGGGCAGGTCTTTAAAATCAAGGTCCACGAAATTCCCGAAGGCGAATCGTCGTCGCGCGGCAAAGCGGTCGTCAATCTCGTTCAATTGTCGAGCGAGCGCAAACTGGTCGCCGTGATGCCGGTCCGTGATTTTTCCGAAGAAGTTTACCTGACGATGGTCACGAAACAGGGCATCATCAAAAAATCCGCGCTGTCGGAATACCAGAACATCCGCATCAACGGCATCAACGCCATCAACATCGACGACGGCGACGAGCTTTTGAACGTGATTCGCACCGACGGCAAACAGCAGATCCTGATCGCGACGCACCACGGCATGGCGGTTCGTTTCAACGAATCGGACGTCCGGCCGATGGGACGCGTCGCGCGCGGCGTGCGCGGCGTCGATTTGCGCGAAGGCGATTTCTGCGTTTCGGTGCTCGCGGTTTCGCAGGAAGGCACGGAAAAAATTCTTTCCGTTTCGGAAAACGGCTTCGGCAAGCAGACGCAGGTCAGCAATTACCGCCTGACGCGGCGCGGCGGCAAGGGCGTGATCAATATGAAAACGACCGATAAGACCGGCAAGGTCGTCGCGGCGTTTCCGGTCAACGAGGATTCGGAAATCATGATCATCACGCAGCAGGCGAAACTGATCCGGCTCGGCGTCGATAAAATCCGCGAAACCGGACGTTCGGCGCAGGGCGTGATGCTGATTCGCACCGGCGAAGACGATCTCGTGACGAGCGCGTCGCTGCTCGAAATCACCGAGGACGAAGACGAGTAAACTAAAGTCAAAAGCCAAAAAGCGGTCCGGGGTTTTTATAATTCCGGACCGCTTTTTTTTGACAGTCTCCCGCCGAGGCGCAAAGCCGCAAAGTACCTGTTTTCTTAAACGCCCCGGCGGGAAACTGTTCTGTGATTTAATCGTTCATGAACTGCTTTCGGTCAGCGCGTAGCCGAGCACGGTCTGCTCGATGTGATTGATGTCGTTGGGTTTGACGAGAAACGCTTCGGCGCCGGCGGAAAGACCGCGTTCTTTGAATTCGGCGCGCGATTCGGCGGAATAGAAGATGAGCGGCAGTTCCGGGCGCTGTTTTTTTAATTCCTGACAGAATTCTTCGCCGGAAAAATCTTCCAAGAGATACTCGGCGACGACCGCCGCGAAACTATGCTGCCGGGCGATTTGCAGCGCGTCGCGCGCCGACTGCCGCGAAATCACCTGAAGTCCGACGCGGCGAAATAAAATCTCCATTATTTCGCATGAATCCGACTCGTCGATGCAGAGGATCAAACGTCTCTGTTCCATAATTCCTCCTTTCTGGAACAAGGTTAGTTGAATAACGAACGACTTTAATCGGGAAAGCAAATCAAAACGCCGGAAACAACACTGCACCGATCCGGAAACACCTTACTTAATTTCCGAAGCGGTCTGCACGGGGAATGCCGTGCGAAATACGGCGGGAGATTCAATGAAATCTCGGGGGCTAACTCAAATATACTCCTTTTCGGCAAGCGGCACAATAATCGATGTTTATGATTGTGATAAACAAGCGAAATGGATGAGGCGATTTTACCGAGGATTTGTCGTCAATTTTTGCAGAATCTCCTTCGCTTTTTCGGCGTTCTGGTAACCCGGGTTTACGGCGAGCGCTTTTCGGTAATATTCGATCGCTTTATCATTCATGCCCTTGCGCGCATAAAAATCGCCGACGCTGTCGAACAGATTCGCTTCCAGCGGGTAAAGCTCGGCGGCGGTCAAAAGAACGGTCAACGCGTCGTCGATGACGCCCGCGCCGCCCATTCGGTACGCCAGAGCGTTCAAACCGTCGGCGCTCGCCATCCCGTTCGGGCTGATCGCCGCCGCGCGTTTGATGAACTCTTTGCCTTTATCCTTATCGCCGGTGAGAAGCAGCGCGAGCCCGTAATGCGCGTTGGTCGAATCGAGCGCCGGGTAGATTTCGGCGGAAATCCGCGCCGCCTGCAACGCTTTGGTTTTTTGCCCGCCGGCGATCAGGAAACGCGCGGCGGCGTTGAGCGCGTCCGAGTGGTTCGGAAAAACGGAAGCGCCCGCGAATTCTCTGCGAAAACGCGCGCCGAGTTCGTCGAAGTCCGAATTCGCCGCGACGACGATTTTTCGCGTTTCGGCGGTGTTCGTTTGCGACCAGGCGAGCTGCCACGCGGCGACCGATTTTTCGATCGTTTCGTTGAAGCGCCACTCTTTCGGAATCGAGGCGTCCCGTCGGTAAAGCTCGATGTAATCGCTGAAAAACGCGATCGCGCCGCTGTTCGAATACGCCGCGAGGCGTTCCGCGCCGTATTTTTGCCGCAGTTTGTCCGCCATGTACGAACCGATTTTGGCGAACAGCTGCCCGGCGGAAAACTGTCTGCCGGCGCGCGTCTTGGCGAGCGTTTCCTGAGCCTTCGCCGCCTGCAGCGAGTCGGCGGTCAGATTCTGATTGACGTAATTAAAAGCTTGCGCCAGGTTCACCGGGTCGACGGTTAAAGGCTTCTGCCGTTTTTCGAATTCCGCGCGACCTTCCTCGAACGCGCCGACGAGCGCGGCGTACAGCGGTAATTTTTCACGCTCGTCCGCCAAATAGGCGTTCGCGTTCCACGCCTCGCCGGTCAGCAATTCGAACAGTTTCTGCACGTAAACGGAAGTGTTCGCGCCTTCGAGGTTCGACATCACGGCGATCACTAATTTGCGGCTCGGGAAAGCGAAAAGATAAGTCGAAGTTTCCTGCTGCCCGCCGCTGTGCGACACGACGAAACGCCCGTTCGTTGGCGTCGTGTCCCAACCGGCGCTGTAATTGGTCGGCGCGCCCGCCTTCGTGACCATCGAATCGAACATCAAATCGAGACTCGCTTTCGACAAAATCCGGCCGTCGCTGATGCCTTTGCCGAATTTGAGCAGATCGACGACGGTAGCGCGCGTGCCGCCCGCCGCGAAACGGCTGCTGATGTCGACGAACTCCGAGTTTTTGATTCGACCGTCAACGTTGACGTAACCGCGCACGCGGTTCGGGATGATTTCGCGCGGGTCGTCCATCAGAATATTGTCCATCGCGAGCGGACGCCAGACGTTTTCGCGCATGTATTCGGCGTAAGGCGTGCCGCTCGCGCCTTCGATCACCGCGCCGAGCAGGTTGTAGCCGTAACTCGAATAGCTGTAACGGGTGCCGGGTTCGGCGACGAGATCGAAGTTTTCGAAAACCGCGATCGACTGGCGCGTGTCTTTAAAGTCTTTGAAACGTCCTTCCGCGTCGTAGTTTTTATAATGGCTGATGCCGCCGAGATGTCCGAGCAGCTGGCGGACGGTGACGGGAAAATTCTTTTTCGGAAAATAGGGAACGTACGTCTGCACTTCGGCGTCGAGATCGAGCTTGCCTTTTTCGGCGAGCTGCAAAACCGCCGCCGCGGTCATCGGTTTCGTGACCGACGCCAAGCGATACATCGATTCGGCCCGCGCCGGCGCGCGGTTTTCCAAGTCGGCGAACCCGAAACCTTTCGCCCAAATCTCGTCGCCCTTCATATAGCCGACGCTCAAGCCCGGCACTTTATCGACCGCCATCTGCGCGCTGACAAACTCTTCGAATTCCTTGATTTGCGCCGGCGAAAGGCTCTTGATTTGAACCGCCGCGGTTTGCGGGAAAACGGCGCGCGGCGAAAAAAACGCGATGTTTCCGAAAAAGAGGGCGACGACGAAAAAAGCGGCGAATCTTTTCATGATTTTCTCCGATGAATTTTTAACTTTAAATAGGCGATTTTCAATAAGAAAACACCGAAAACGTCCGGATTAGGACAATTATATTTTAAATCGTCAGCGATCGAATTATTGAAGCATTTGTTCATTGATTCATTTTCGGAGTAGAAAGGAATCAATGAACAAATGCGCAACTGAATCGATCCGTTCAATCCAAAATCCAAAATCTAAAATCCGAAATCGTTAGAGGCAGCTCCATTGTCCGGCGACGACCATCGCGGGCGCGCCGGTGCCGCCTGACTGGCACGGCGTCGTCGAGCGGCCGCAGTCGGCGCAGTAAACGAGCGCGCCGTTCGGTTTACCTGCGGGCAATGCGCTGTGCTGCATCGAAGGCATCTGCACCGGCGCGCCGAATTGCACGTCGGTGCCGAAAAAAGTCGGGTGACCTTTGACCTGTCCTTCCTCGGGCTGCCCGGTCATGAAAACGACGGTCGCTTTATCGAAATTGTTTTTCGCCGCGCCGCGGCAACCCAGCGTGTAGCCGTCGTTGCAAAAACGGTCGCCGGTCGAATAAACGCGCACCCACGAATCGGCTTTGAAGGTGTTCGCGCCGTAGCCGTTGCCGGTCGATACGAACGTGCGCCGCGCGTTGAAGACGATCGGGTCGCCGAAGGCGGAATTGAGGAACGTGACCGGGTACGAATAATCGCCGGCGAGCGGGTTTTTCGGCTCGTTGTAAACGAACGAGTTCGTCATCGCCTCGGTCGAAGAATGCGAGACGAGCACGTTGCCGCTGTCCAAGATATTGAGAAACGTGCCGCCGATTGCGCCCGCGAAGCCGCCGCCGACCGTGTTGTCGACGAGAATGCCGGCGACGCGCTCGAAATGCATCGAATCCGCCTTTTGCGTGGCGGTGCGCGGCGGGTTGATAAAGAGCGAGTTTTGAATGCGCCAATCGCTGTTGCGGACGTTGGTGTAAATGCCGGCGTCGGTGTTGAAGATGAAACGGCAGCGGTCGATGTGAATGTAGTCGAACTGCCAGTTGAGGTTCGTCTGCGGCAGCCCGTACGCCGAAATGCCGCGCCAGAGGCTGTGAAACGTCACGTTTTCGAAATACAAATCCTGCGCCGACGTGTACGCGCCGAGCCCTTCGACGCCGATCGTGTTCTGCTGGCTTTTGGCGATCAGCTCGATGTCTTTGAAGGCGATTTTTTCCATGCATTCGCCGATGCGGAACATCGCGCGGTTCGCGCCGTTTAAGGTGATGCGCGACGGGTTCGGGCGCGGCAGATCGCTCGTCGAAGCGTTCGAGTGCAGCCCGCCGACGCCTTCGATCGATACGTTCGAGGGCAGCGCGATGCCTTTGAAATTCGGGGCGCCGCCGATCTGGTAATCGCCTTCCGGAAAAAACAAAGTGCCGCCGTTGCGCACGGCGATGAAGGCGAGCGCGCTTTGGATCGCGATCGTGTCGTCGGTTTTGCCGTCGCCGACCGCGCCGAAATCGCGCACGTTGTATCTGCCGGCGGTTTTCTCGTCCGGGTTCGCGATCCAGTCGTAGACGATATTTTTCGCGTATTGATCGCCCGCGAACGTGATGCGGTAGCGTTTGTCTTCGCCCTCGAAACACCATTTATAATCGGTCGGGCTCGCCTTGACCGAATAAGTCGAACCCGAACCTTTCGTCAAACTGCTCGTCGAACCGCCGCAGGATTTCAGATTCATCGGCGTCGCGGAATTCAGGTCGGTGATCGTGATGTTCGTTTGCGGCGACACGTAACGCATCGCGCAGGTCGCATTGCGCTGCGTTTCCGGAACGTCGAGAATCAGGTTGTAGCCCTCGAAACGGTTTTGCGAGTAGACGGCGACGGCGGCGAAAAACAAAAGGAGCGGCAAAAAGGCGAAAGCCTGCAGGAAACGATTGATCATAAAATTATTTTGACTTTTAATTGGCGGTCTCCGACGGCATATATTGGATTTCGTCGGCGCGCAGCGAGCGGAAAAGCTTCAGCAAAAGACCGGGGGAAAAATTCAGGAGAAATAAGACCGCCGACATCTTCAAGCGGTGTTTTAAGGGCAGCCCGAGCGCGATGGCTTGCCGCCGGGCTTCGCGGAAAGTTTCCTTTGCCGCCGACCAGTTTTTTTGATTGATGTAAAGACGCCCGCGCGCGCGCAGCAAACCGGAATTGGCGATCGCGCAGTGCCGTTCGATGATGCGGTTTTCCTCGTCGGTGAACGGCAGTTTTTCCTGCAGAATCCGCCAGCAGTCGATGCCGCGCTCGATTCGCTGCAAAGAGTCGCCCGAACCGCTTTCCGGTCGGAGCCGAAACTTGAACAGCAATTTGCGCAGATAGCCGATCCGCGTGCCGCCGAAGATCATCCGCATCCAGAGATCGAAATCCTCGGTGCGCCTTACTTTCGGATCGAAGCCGCCGGCCTTCTGAAAAACGTTTTTTTTGATGAGCGCGCCCGACGGCAGGATATGGCATTTGCCGCCGATCAGCAGCTCGCGCGTGATCGTGCCCTGCGCCGGATTGCAGGCGAGAAAATTGTCGCCCGCCAGATAATTCGGACCGAACAGTTCGGCGTCCGCATAAACCATGTCGTAATCGTTTTTACCCAAAAACTCGTAAAGCTCGGCGAGAAACGTCGGCTGCCAGACGTCGTCGGCGTCGAGGAAGGCGAGCAGCGCGCCGCGCGCGAGCGACGCGGCGCGGTTGCGCGTCGCGGACGTGCCTTCGTTCAGCGATTTGTCGACGAAAACGATCCGCTCGTAATAATTTTCAAGGACTTTTTTTAAAGCTTCGGTGTCCGGCGCGGCGTCGTTGATGACGATTATCTCGTAATTTTGAAAAGTCTGTCGCAGAACCGAGTCGAGCGTTTCGGCGATGTATTGCGCCGTGTTGTAATTGGGAATGATGACGCTGACGGCGGGATCGTCCGCCGAAACGAGTGAGCCGACGCGTTTCGTCAAAATGTTTTCTGCTTCGCTCATATTTCTGTCGAAAAAAAGGACGTGGTTTGCCTATTTTATGCAAAAAAGCGCGGCTTGTCATTTATCTCGGGAAAATCGCGAATTACTCGGGAAGCCGCTCGGCGAAAATTTTGAGCGCTTCGAAATACGCGTTTCCGCCGGCGCTCGCGACGTCGTTATGCCCGGCTTCGTCGAGCCAGAACGAAAATTTCGGCTCGTTCGCCGCCGCGAACAAAGTCTCGGCATGCCAAAAGGGAATCAGCGCGTCTCGTCTGCCGTGAATGAACAGCACCGGGCATTTGACCCGTTCGATTTTGTCGAGGTTTCGGAATTTGTCGAAAGGGTAGATCGGATAGCGGGTTAAGACACGAAACGCCGAAATGAAAGCGCTTTCGGCGACGAGACCGCCGCATTTTTTCTTTGAAGCGAGATCGATCGAAACCGCCGCGCCGAGCGAACGCCCGTGAACGATGATCTTTTCGGGCGCGATTTGCAAATCGTTCGTTAAATAATCGTAAGCCGCCGCCGCGTCCTCGTAAGCGTTTTGTTCGGACGGCGCGCCGTCGCTCGCGCCGTAGCCGCGGTAATCGTAAGCGAGCACATTAAAGCCGGCGGCGCGCAGTTTCTCGAAAAACGGGTGCGCGCCGAAAATATCTTCCGCGTTGCCGTGGCTGAAAAGGATCGTGTATTGCGCCGTTTCGTTTCGGTAAAATCTCGACGCGATCCGTTCGCCGTTCGGAGCCGTCAGTTTAACGATCGAATCGGCGTCGCTGGAAAACGCGGGCGGCGGCTGAAAAATTAGCTTGTCCGCCCAGAAATACGCGATCACGCCGAGCGCGAAATAAACGGCGAGCGGAATTAAAATGAGCGACGTCGTCACGCGTTTCCGGCTGAAGCCGCCGATTAATATATTCTTTAAATTCATCGGCGTTTTTTTATGAATTAACAGGGATGAACGGGATAAACAGGGAACAATGGAAAGTAAGAATCCCTGTCGATCCCATAAATCCCTGTTAATTGTTTTGGTCGAACAGTCCGGGTGAATTCGCGATTTTGAGAAGCGCGTCGAGCCCGAAATGCTCGTAGGCGAGCCGCGTCACCATGCGCCCGCGCGGCGTGCGGTTTAAAAATCCGATTTGTATCAAATACGGCTCGATGATCTCCTCGATCGAATCCTTTTCCTCGTGGATCGACGCCGAGATCGTGCCGAGCCCGACCGGACCGCCGTCGAATTTTTCGATGATCGTAAGCAGCAGTTTGCGGTCGATTTCGTCGAGCCCGAAAACGTCGACTTCCATGCGATTTAAAGCGTCTTTCGCGACTTCTTCCGTGATGCGCCCGTCGTAATCGACTTCGGCGTAATCGCGCACGCGCCTCAATAATCTATTCGCGATGCGCGGCGTGCCGCGCGAGCGCTTGGCGATTTCGCGCGCGCCGGATTCCTCGATCTCGACGTTCAGAATCCCGGCGGAGCGTTCGATGATCGTCTGCAAATCCTCGATCGCGTAAAAATCGAGATGAAAAACGATGCCGAAACGGCCTCTGAGCGGCGCGGTGATCAATCCGGGTCGCGTCGTCGCGCCGATCAGCGTGAATTTCGGCAGGTCGAGCTTGATCGAGCGCGCCGCCGTGCCCTGCCCGATCATGATGTCGAGCGAGTAGTCTTCCATCGCCGGATATAAAACTTCCTCGATCGCCGGATTCATGCGGTGAATCTCGTCGATGAAAAGGACGTCGCCCTCTTCGAGGTTCGTCAGGATCGCCGCCAGATCGCCCGCTTTTTCGATGATCGGGCCGGCGGTCGATTTCAGATTCGCGCCCATTTCGTTGGACACGATCACCGACAAAGTGGTTTTCCCGACGCCCGGCGGACCGAACAGTAAAATATGGTCTAAAGCTTCGTTGCGCTTGAGGGCGGCTTTCATGAAAACGCGCAGGTTGTCTTTGACCTTCCGCTGTCCGATATATTCTCCGAGCCGCGTCGGGCGCAGAGAAAGTTCCAATTGCGCTTCGTCGTCGAGCGCCGCGCCGCGGCGGTTATCTAAATTTTCCAAATCTTCATTCATTACTTGAAAGTTAAATTCTCTAAGGTTTCGGTCAGCAGCGCGCGGAGGCTTCCTTTGCGCGAAGCCGCATCGCCCGCGATATTTGAGATTTTGCCGTTCGCTTCGACCTCGATGCCGATTTTTTCGTTTCCCGTTTCGTAAACCCTATAAGTCGCGTTTTTGTTCGCGAAGACGAGCGCCGCCGGGTTTTCTTTCGAATCGAGCGCGAAAAACGGATTTTCCTGCCCGGCGTCCTGCGGGTAAGCGAAATCGACGTTGCCCGATTTATTGACGAAAACGTAGTTCAGGCGGCCTTCGTTATTGAACAAAATTACCTGACCGCCCTCAATGGTTTTGAAAGACAGCAGCGGGCTGATGCCGTTTTCTTCAAAATCGATGACGCGCGCCGTGCGTTTGATCATCTTTTTCCCGTTCCAAACGCCGGTCGTGACGGTGGCGAAAGGCGAATTCATCAAATCTTCCTCGATGACTTTGACGGCTTGCGGTGCGTTGTTGACGACGACGAATTCCGAAAATTGATGCCAGCAGCAGCCGCTTTTCGTCATCGTCATGATTTTTTTTGTTTTCGCGTCCACGTCGAACATGCCGCAGTAATCCTGCGCGAGCCGCGTGAATTCTTTGTTCAACGCGAATCGTCCCTTGACTTTGCCGGCGAGATAAATCCGAAAAGACGGTCCGCCGTAGCAGCTGTTCTGCCCGTCTTTAATCGCGAAATCCTTGACGCCGTCGAAATTGAAATCGTCGTAAATAATCAGGCTCTGTTCGCCGTATGGCAGTTCCAAAACATTCGCCTTGATTTTTCCCTCGAACGTGTCGCCGTCGAGATCCTGCGCGTCTAATTTGATTATCAGCCGGTCGGTCTTTTTTTCGTAAATCGCGATCCAGCCCGGGCTGAAAACTTCCGCCGGCTTTTCGAGATGTACTTTCCCGTAATAATCCTTCGAAAAATCCTGCACCTCGAAGGTTTTCTGCCCGAAAGAAACCGTCGCCGCTAACATCAGAAATAAAAAGACAAAGTTTTTCATAAAATTCCTGACGTCGAAGCGCGGAGTTTTTCGCGTAATTTTCACCGCCCCATCTCAATTAAAATTCAGAAACCCGAAATACCGAATCCGAAATCGAATTAGCCTTTCGCCAATAACTGCAAGCTGCGGCGCAGCAGTTTCTGAACGCTCGGTTCGGTGCCTTCCTGCATCGCCTGTTTTAAGGCTTTCTCCGCCGCGCCGCGCTGGTAGCCCAGATTGACGAGCGCCGAAATCGCGTCGTCGTAAACCTCGTCGCCCGACGCCTGCGGCGCAATGCCCTGCGCCTTCATTTCTTCCGACGCCAAACCGGCGAGTTTGGCGATCTTGTCGCGCAGTTCGATGACGAGGCGTTCGGCGGTTTTCTTGCCGACGCCCGGAATCGAATTGAGCCGCGCGAGATTGTTCTGCCGGATCGCGCCGATGATCTCGTCGGCGCTCATGCCGGACAAAGCCGTGATCGCCGATTTCGGACCGATGCCGGAAACCGAGATGAGATGCAGAAACAGCTCTTTTTCGCGCACCGTCTTGAAGCCGAAAAGCGAAAGCGCGTCCTCGCGCACGTGCGTGTAAACGCGCAGCTCGACCTCGTCGCCCACCTCGCCCAATTCGTAAAACGTCGAGAGCGGGATCGTCACCTCGTAACCGACGCCGCCGACGCCGACGATCAGCAGGTTCGCGTCTTTTTCCAAAATTTTTCCTGATAAATATGCAATCATTTTTTATGAACAAAACATTACGGCGCAATGCGGAACGTACTGTTCTGCCTTCGCTAACTCCATAATCTGTTTCAAGTATGAAACACTCAATTGTAATTTATAAAGTCTTTAAGGGCAACGGCGGAAAAAATAAATTCATCAATTCGGCTAGTTATATTTTTCACAAAATATCATTTATAATTACTCTGCCCGAAAAAATAATGAAAGTTGAAAAGATTTCAGAACTTACGACCAACCGCCTGAGCGTTTATCTGCGCTGTTTGAACGAGCTTGCCGGGCAGGGCGCGAAAACCGTCTCATCCGACGGTCTGGCGAAAAAATTTCACTTGAATTCGGCGCAGATTCGTAAAGATCTGGCGTATTTCGGCGAGTTCGGCGTGCGCGGCGTCGGCTATTACATCGACGATCTGCGCAAGCATTTAACGAAGATTCTCGGGCTCGACAAACAGCACCGCGTCGGCATTATCGGCGCCGGGCGGCTCGGCACGGCGCTCGCGGATTATTACGGCTTCGCGCAGTCGAATTTCACGGTCGCCGCGCTGTTTGACGCCGACCGCAAAAAGATCGGGCAAAAGGTCGGCGAGGTGGAAATTTTCGACGTCGAAACCTTCGCCGAAACGGCGCGCGCCTTCAAAATCGACGTCGCGGTGATCGCCGTGCCGGCGGAATTCGCGCAGGACGTTCTGGAAACGGTGACGGATTCGGGCATCAAAGCCGTCATGAATTTCGCGCCGATCCCGCTCCGGGCGCGCAGCGAAGTCAAGATCAAAAACGTCGATCTGACGATCTCGCTCGAAAGCCTGTCGTATTTTCTGGCGAAGCCGAGCAATAAAAACGGCAAAACGGTGAAACCCGCGGCGGAGAAAAGCCGCGTTAAAGCATAGAAAAAAAAGTTTTTTAGAAAACTGGAATTTTCACACGGTTTTGAGGCATTATAGAAATAAAGAGGTAAATCAAGGGTTATGAATTTTGTAGCAGTAATTAAAAGAGTCGCACCGTTCGCGCTGACTTTCGCAGTCGGACTTTTCATCGCCAGTTTCTTCGTCACGGTCGCCGCGCCGAATTTTCAATTCAAACGCGGTTTCAACCGCCATCGCGAGTACCATCGCCGCATCGAATCGGAAAATCGCCGCCTGCGCGAGGAAAACAATCGCCTGCGCAACCGCGTCGCCGAAATGGAAAAACGCGACTGGGTGCTCGACCGCGATTTAGACGTGCCGCCGCCGCCGGTTCCGCCGATCGCGCCGACGATGCCGATGAAATCCGTCCCGTCGAGAGATCGATAAGCTTCCGCGCAAGCTGAAAATTTTGACCACAGACTAACCGATGAAGAATTTCTTCGTTTGTGTTACTCTGTGGTTAAGTTTTTTCGGAGGAAATATATAAAAAATGTGCTGCGGTAAAGCGTTTTGGAAAAGATTTTTCGTTTTTGGTCTGACTTTCTGGATCGGCGTTTTGGTTTCGAGTTTTATTACTTTTGATATATTCGCGGCGAAAGTTTGTACGGCTTCAAAAAATGTAACGCCGGTTTCGATTCAAAATGTGGAAAACCCGCCCGTTCCCGAGACGAAAAAATGCGTTCCGGTCGACGCGAATCTGCAATACGAGCGTTTGACAGCGGACGGGCGAAACGAATCGGAATCTCGAAAAGCGGCGGACTCGAAAAAGGCTTTGAAACAAGCGAAAGAGAAACAAAAAGAATCGTTCAAACCGGAAAAGCCGCTTTTCGATTCGTCGAACGACGCCGCTGCGATTAAGGATGCGCTTCACCGGGAGCAATGCTTTGAAACTCGGGAACCCAAATAGTTTTTATGTTCTTTGACGACTTTTGGAAGAGGTTTGTTTCTTTCGGGTTCGCGCTCGCGCTCGGTCTATACGCGGCGGCATTTTTTTACGGAACGCGTTTTTCGAACATTTTCGTAAAAGAATCAAATTCTTCGCCGAAAACAGTTGCTTCGACAAATCACGCAATGGGAAGCGCGGTTTGCTATCCGCCGGGTGACAAAAATGATGTCGCGGAAAAAACGGCTGAAGTTCGAACGGAGAAAACGACAGGCGTAAAGATCACTTCAAAACCTCGCGCCTTCACTAATACCGAAGGACGATTTAACGAGGAAAGATTGAAGCCTCTTGCAGGGAAAAAAGTCGTTCTGCGCGTAACTTTTGAGGCGAACGGCGAGATCGGCGCGATTTCGGTGATTTCGGGATTGTCCGACAATTTGACCGAAGAGGCGATCGAAGCGGCGAAAGCAATTAAATTCGAGCCGGCGACGCGGAACGGTGCGGCGATTTCGGTCACGAAACCGGTCGAATATAATTTTACGATTTATTAGGTTTAATGGAAGAATCAGAGGCAAGAAAATTAATCATCGAAGTCGGAAAACTGCTTTACGAGCGCAGCTACGTCGTTTCGTCCGACGGCAACGTCAGCATCCGGCTCGATGAGAACCGCGTCGTCGCGACGCCGACGATGACCTGCAAAGGTCGCATGACCGAAGACGGCTTGGCGATCACCGACATGGACGGCAAGCCGCTCAACGACAAAAAAGCATCGAGCGAGCTCGCGATGCACCTTTTGATTTACAAAATGCGTCCCGACATTAAAGCGGTCTGCCACGCGCATCCGCCGCACGGCACGGCGTTCGCCGTCGCCGGACTCGCGATCGACGCACCGATTCTTTCCGAAGTGATTTTAACTTTGGGCTGCGTGCCCTTGACCGGTTACGGAACGCCTTCGACCGACGAATTGACGGAGGCGATGAAGCCGTTCGTCGAGCACCACAACGCGCTTTTGATGGCGAATCACGGCGCGGTCGCCTACGGGACTGACCTTTGGCAGGCGTTCGATCGGCTCGAAACGCTCGAACACACGGCGCGCATCGCGATTCTCGCCCGGAGCTTGGGCGGCGCGAACGATCTGCCGAAAGACGCGATCTCCAAACTCATCGACATCCGCGAAAAGGCCGGATATTTAACCGAAAAGGCGCGCTGTCAGGCGTGCGGTTACCTCGACGACGCCGGCATTTCGTGCGCGACGAACGGGCACGCCGACGGGGACAAAATTTCGCTCTCGCGCGAGGAATTGATCGAATTGCTGAATCAGGCGACGGCGCTCCGGGATTAGCCAAAAGCGGGAAAACAGAATAAAATTGTGAAAAGTCAGCTCAAAGCCCGCTACCTTCGGTTTGATTTTTTGTTAAAGAAGTGAAAAATTTCCAAACGTTGCTCGACAATCTCGATCTTGAACTGTTTCGCCAGATTCACAGCCAGACCAGCGATAACGACAAGCGTTCGCTGCTCGCGTGCCAGAAAGCGGTCGGCGAGCTTTTGCCCGAATTCGTTTACCTCGAAATCGGTTCGTACATCGGCGGCAGTCTTCAGCCGTACCTGTTCGATGAAAAATGCCGCAAGATCATCTCGATCGACAAGCGTCCGAAAGCGGCGCCCGACGAGCGCGGGACCGAACAGATTTACCTGAACAACACGACGGCGTTCATGCTCGATAATTTGAAGAAGGTTTCGCCCGAGGGCATCGCGAAAATTCAGGCGCTCGACGGCGACGCGAGCGAGATCGACGCGTCGCTGATCGCGGAAAAGCCGCAGCTCTGCTTTATCGACGGCGAGCACACGGACGAGGCGACGTACCGGGATTTTGTTTTCTGCTTCGACAATATGGCGGAAAACGGAGCGATTTTGTTTCACGACGCGCCGATAATTTATAATGCTTTGTCGAGAATTGTCGATTACTTAAAGGAAAAAAATATAAAATTTCGCGCCTACAGTCTGCCGGATTATATTTTCGTCGTCGAACGCGGCGATTTTCCGCTTTGCCAGTCGTCTTCGATCACCGAAATGTTGTTTAATAATCACATCGGTTTTTTGAAGTCGCTGTATTTTACCGACCAGTACCGGCGGTTCGCCAATAAAAAGGTGTTTCGTTTCGTTCGAAATTTGAAGGCGAGATTTACGGGCTCGAATATCACAAAATAATTTTTAGAAAAAATCAGGAGAAACTTTTAATGCAAGAAGCATTGGGAATGGTTGAAACGAAAGGTCTCGTCGCGACGATCGAAGCGGCGGACGCGATGGTAAAAGCGGCGAACGTACAGCTCGTCGGTTATGAAAAAATCGGAGCCGGATTCGTGACGGCGATCGTGCGCGGCGACGTCGCGGCGGTCAAAGCCGCCACCGACGCCGGCGCCGCCGCGGCGCGCAGAGTCGGCGAACTGGTTTCTGTGCACGTTATTCCGCGTCCCCATTCGAGCGTCGACGAACGATTGCCGGTAGTTTTGAAATAGCGGTCAGTGGTCGGCGGCTCGAAGAGGGGCGGTCAGATAATACGTTCTGGCTTCAACCGACCGCCGACCACTGACCGCCGACCACTGAAAATGATTATCGCAAGAATTTTAGGCACGGTCGTTTCGACGCAGAAGGACGAACGCCTGCAGGGGAAAAAGCTTTTGATCGTCAAACCGCTCAACCTCGACGGCACCGACCAGAGCGGTTACACGGTCGCGGTCGATACGGTCGGCGCGGGCTTTCACGAGAAGGTGATCGTCGTCGCGGGCTCGTCGGCGCGGCTCGCCGAAGGCAACAAGGATTGCCCGGTCGACGCGGCGATCATCGGCGTGATCGATACGGTAGATTTTATTAGGTGACCGAGTTGAATGGAAGGTGAGTGACGTTCGGCGAGTCTAGAAACTATCAGCCACCTTTTATTCAACCCGGTCACCTCGGTCAACTCTAAAAAATGCAGATCGCACGCGTTATCGGAAATGTCGTATCGACCGTGAAGAACGAATCGCTTCACGGGCGCAAGTTTTTGATCGTGCAAACTTTGGACGCGGATTTAAACCCCAAGGGCAGCCCGCTCGTCGCGCTCGACGCGGTCGGCGCCGGCGTCGGCGAACTGGTTTTCTGGTGCCGCGGCAAGGAAGCGAGCTTTCCTTTTCGGCGCGACGACACGCCGACCGACTGCACGATCGTCGGCATCATCGATTCGGACGCGCACGTTTATAAAAAATGAGTGGTCGGTGATCGGTGGTCAGGAGTCAGAAAAAATCTGACTTTAACTGACTGCCGACCACTGGCCACCGACCACTATGCTTTTAGCGAGAGTCATCGGAAACGTCGTTTCGACGCAGAAAAACCAGCGCTACGAGGGCGCGCGGATCATGCTCTGCCGGCAAATTTCGCCGACCGGCGAAGACATGGATTACACGTGTCTCGCGCTCGATTCCGTTTCGGCGGGCGAAGGCGACATCGTCGTGATCGTGCAGGAAGGCTTGTCGGCTTCGACCGCGGCGACCGGCAAACCGGGCGCGGCGATCGATTCGGCGATCATCGGCGTCGTCGATTACGTCGATCTATTGCCTGATGAAAGAAAGTAATCCGAGATTTCAGATTTGAAATTTCAAATAAAATGACCAACGAAAACACTCAAAATTTAGCCGCCCGCATCGCCGCGCTTTTGCAGGAAAACGAAAACGGAAGCGACGATCTGCTGCGCGCGAGCCTCGAAAAAATCAACCAAAGGTTAGACCGGATCGAAACGCGTCTTGAAACCCAAAGCCCGAAACCCAAACCCCAAACCCCAAACCCCATTCATTTCAGCCAGGAAAAATTCAAGAGCCTCGAAGAACTGGCGGACGAAATCATCGACCGGCTCGAAAACGAAAAAGCCTGCCCGTACGAACCGACGGGCAAGCCTTGCGATCACTGCGCGATGTGCAATTCGCGCGGTTTTTAGTTTATTTCGGCGATCATTGCGCCGGCGCGGTGGTGGTCGGCTGGTTGCGGCGCATCGAATTCGGATCGGGCAGCTCGGGCGCCTGCCGCGACGACGGATCGGCCTGGAAGAACGGTTCTTCCTTGAAGCCGAGAAGGCTCGCCGTCAAAACGGTCGGGAAAGAATTGCGCGTCGTATTATAATCCTGCACGGCCTGATTATAATCGGTGCGCGCCACGTTGATGCGGTTTTCCGTGCCCGAAAGCTCGTCCTGAACTTTCAGAAAAGCCTCGCTCGAACGCAGCTGCGGGTAATTTTCCTGCAGGCTCAAAAGCCTGCCGATCGTGCCGCCGAAGCTGTTATTCGCTTCGAGCACCGCCTGTTTTTGTTCGGGCGTTTTATCGCCGTCGTTGCCCTGCGGCTGCGCCTGCGCGGCGTTGATGAGCCGCGAGCGCGCGTCGGCGATCTGCCCGAAAACTTCCTGTTCCTGCACGCCTAAGGTCTGCGCGGTTTTGACCAGATTCGGAATCAAATCGGCGCGTCGCTGCAGCGAGCTTTCCACGTTCGCCCATTTGCCTTTCACGTTTTGCTGTTTCGCCGTCAGATCGTTGTAGCTGCAGCCCGACAGCCCGAACGCGAAAACGAATGCGATTGTCAATAAAATTGCTCTTCTCATAATTTTCTCCTTGTTTGATAACATTTTAAGATCGATTTTGACCTTTGACCTTTGATTTTTGAAAAGAAAAATCAAAGGTCAAAAACCAAAGCTCATTCTTTCAATTTATCGACCGCCGCGATGACGGCTTCGATCTGCTCCATATATTCGCCGAAAAGCTCGTTTGCCGTGACTTCCGTCAACTTCCCGGCGAAGTTGTTTTCCCGAATATTAAAAATTTTTTCGAACGGTTTTCCGTCCAAACCGAGTTTCTGCGCGGTCAGCGCGACGATTTGATGTTTCGCGACGGGCGGCTCGACGCCGCTCAAAAGCAGCACGGCGCGAAACAGCGACGCGAAGCTCGTCAAACTTTCCGCCATCAATTCCGTCAAGCCCTCGACCGACGTCGAGGCCGGAATATAAGCGCGGCGCAGGCGGATCAGCTTGCTGCGCAGTTCGTACTCGGTCTGGTGCCGCAGAAATTCGTCGGAAATGTTCAAATCGGCGAGCACGTCCGCGCCGTATAAAACCTTACGCGCGCGCTCCATGTTATGAAACTCGATCGGAAAAACGTCGGCGGCGGTCTGCAGTTCCTCGACCGTGAAATAAACCGGCACGTGATAACCGAGCCGCGTCCATTCGCGCATCACGGCGTGCGAATTGCGCAGATCGAGCGGCGTGATTTTCCGGAGCGCGATCAACAGATTATAGTCCGAAGCCTGCGGAATAAAATCGCCCGCCGCCGCCGAGCCGTACAGAATCACGCTCGCCAGATTACGCCCGTGCGCCGCTTTCAAGTCATCGAGAAATGCTTCAAGTTTCATACTTTTTCAGTGGTCGGTGGTCAGAGGGCAGTGATCAGTCGGGTCTCCGGCTACTGACCACCGACCGCTGACCTCCGGCTTACCAATCGCCGCCCGCGCCGCCGCCGCCGAAATCGCCGCCGCCGCCGAAACCGCCCCAATCGCCGCCGCCGCCCGAGCCGCCGCCCCAGGAACTTCCGCCGCCGCCCCATGAAGAGCCGCCGCGCGAATTGGCGCTGTTGGCGATGATCGAGCCGAGAATCCACGGCAAGGCGCCGCCGCCGAAGCCGCCGCCGCCGCCCCAGCCGCCGCGATTATTTCTGCCGCCGCCGCCGCGGTTGCTAAAAATGATAATCATTAAAAGAATCAGAACGATCAGACAGCACGCGCCGCCCGAAAGCGAAGAAGTGCTGCGCCGCGGCTCTCTGCCCGGCGTTCGTTCGTTCGGCGGCGTCGGCGTCACGAACGTGCCGCTCGTGCGCTGTTCGATCGTGCGGATATACGCGTCGATCGTGTCGTTGATGCCTTTCGCGTAATCGCCCTGGCGAAATGCCGGCACGAGATACTGCCGCTGCAATTGCCCGGCTAAGGCGTCGGGCAGCTCGTCCTCGAGATCGCGGCTGATTTCGGTGCGGTATTTGCGGTCGTCGATCGCGACGAAAAGCAGCGCGCTCGGATTGTCTTCGGTCTGCGCGCCGATTTTCCAGCCGCGCGAAAGCGCCAGCGCGTAATCTTCGATCGGGCGGTCGCCGATCGTTCGCACGGTGGCGACCGCGAGCACGACGGGCGGTTTCGTCCGCGCCATGAAATCCTTTATTTTTTGATTGAGCTGCGCCTCGGTCGCGTCGTCGATCACGTTCGCGTAATCATTGACCGGCTGACCGTTATTCGCGATCGGCGCTTCGTCGATCGAAAACGGCGTCGCGCTTTGCGAAAGGACGTTGATCCAGCAAAAAAGCAGCAGCGCCGAAATTTTGATAAACGAAAGATATTTTTTCATCTGCAATAATATTATTATCAAATTCGTCAACAAAGTACGAATTTCGGACACAATTGTTCCGTTTCCCGAGATCAAACCGACAAGATGCAATAAATATTCCACATTTCGATTTTGGATTTTAGATTTTGGATTCGGGAATGAAAGGGTAAATCGGCCGCGAACAAACACGCGCATTTCACGAAAAAAATATTTAAAGTTTATTTCGTGTTTGTTCGAGGTTAATTACTCCAGAATGCCGTGCAGGGCGAAGTGCAGGATGAAAAAGAGCGCGACGCCGGCGAAGACCGAGAGCGAGACGAGCGGGCTCTTCCCGCCGTGATGGTTGACTTCCGGGATCAGATCGCTCGCCGCGACGTAAAGCGTCACGCCGCTCGCCAAAGGCAGCGCGTAGGCGACCGTAAAACCGATGTGCGCGCCGACGAAATAAAACAATAAAACGCCGAACAAAGTGGTGAGCCCGATGAGCGTCGTGCCCGTCAAAACTTCCTTTCTGCCCTTGCCCGCCGCGAGGATCATCGAAGCGATCGTAAAGCCTTCCGGAAATTTATGCAGCAGAATCGCGAGAAAAACTAGAATCCCGACTTTGGAATCGACCTGCCCGGCGGCGGCGATCGAAACGCCGTCGAAAAACGTGTGGATCAAAAGTCCGCCGACCGCCGTGTAAGCCGAACGCGTCGAAATCAGATGATCGGCATGCATTTCCTCGCCGAGATGAATGTGCGGCGCGATCGTATGCTCGAAAAACTGCGTCAGCAGATAGCCCGCCAGCATGAGCATCATCGGGTAAATCAGGACTTCCGCCGCCGCGGAATTTTCCTTTTTCTGCCACAGTTCGATGACTTCCGGCAGGATGTCGATAAAAACCACGCTCAGCATAAAACCGGCGCCGAGCGCGAGGATGTATTTGAGCAGTTTTTTGAGATTTTTATGGATTCCCGGCGGAAAGAGAATTAGTCCTCCGAGAACGTTCGCCGCCGCCGCCGCGATGCCGAAAATGAGAAGCTGAATAAAAGACGCGCCCATAGAGTAGATGCAAATTCTTAACTTTAAACCAATTACGCGGGAAATAAAAATTAGCGCGGCGCGGCGAAAGGTTTTCCACAGCTTAAGCAGTCAAAACTTAAACACTTCATTAACCGAAAAATTTTCATAAATGTCTTGACAGACCGCAAAAAAACATCGTAATATGCTTGCAGTATTTGAAATAACCCCAAATAAAAAGTTTTCGGGGACAAAAGTTTTCCACAGGACAGAGTGTTTAAGTGCTTAAGCAGTTTGCCCCAGAAAATTTCAGATTGATAATGCGCGGGAATGTTTATCGGGAACAGGAAAGACGGTTAGAAAATTCATGGTTTCCCGCGACTCTTTAAGAACAATTTAATTGAGGGATGGAAGTTTTGACAAGCGACTGGGACAGTCTTTGTGTGTCTTGAAAACGAGTTTCGTTCTTTGAATAATCGCTGTAGATGGAAGCCGCAAATTTACACAAATCCGTCCTCTTGCACGAAACCGTCGAGCTGCTCGGAGCGGCGCGGGGCGGAATTTTCGTCGACTGCACGCTCGGGCTCGGCGGACACGCCGAGGCGATCCTGCAAGCTTCTGAAAACGCAAGCGTTATCGGCATCGATCAGGACCGCGACGCGATTCGCTTGGCTTCGGAAAGGCTCGCGCCCTTCGGCGAGAGAGTCAAAATCTTTCACGCGAACTTTGCCGAGATCAAAACGGTTTTAACTCGCGCAGGTGTTCAAAAAGTGAACGGCGTGCTGGCTGACCTCGGCGTTTCGTCGCTGCAGTTCGACGACGCGAACCGCGGCTTCAGTTTCCGGTTCGACGCGCCGCTCGATATGCGGATGGACGCCGGTTCCGAGGACGAAACCGGCGCCGAGCTGCTCGCGCGGCTTTCCGAAGTGGAAATCGCCGACCTGATTTACAATTACGGCGAAGAGCGCATGTCGCGCCGCATCGCGCGCCGGATCGTCTGGAAAAGGGAAATCGGAGAGCCGGTGAGAACGACGCGCGAGCTCGCCGAAACGGTCGAAAAGGCGATCGGGCGCGGCGCGAAATCGAAAGACAAGATTCACCCGGCGACGCGCACGTTTCAGGCATTAAGAATCGCGGTCAACCGCGAAATCGAGATTTTGGAAGAGTTTATCGCCGACGCGGCGAACAGTTTGAAAACCGGCGGAAGGCTCGCGATGATCACGTTTCACTCACTCGAAGACCGCGTCGTGAAACAGACCTTCCAGAAATTAGCCGGAAAATGCACCTGCCCGCCCCGACTCCCGCAATGCGTCTGCGGTGCCGCTAAAGTGATTGAAATCGTAACGCGCAAGCCGATTGTGCCGAAGCCGTCTGAAACGGACGAAAATCCTCGTGCCCGAAGCGCCAAACTTCGTGTTGGCGCCAAAATATAAGTGAGTTGGAGAAGAAAAAGCGTGAAAAAGAGAAACCTGCCGAAAAAGAATGCGAAGGAGAAAATCCGGCGAGACAAAGACCCGATTCCGTGGCGTTATTGCCTTTTGACGCTCGTTTGCGGAACGTTTCTGGTCGGCGGATTTTTCGTCGCCGCGAGGTCGCATTTCGCCTCGATCGATTTCGGCATCAAAAATTCGAATCTGAAAAAACAGCTCGAAGACCTCGAAGCGGAAAAGCGCCGGTTGATGTGGCTCAAGGAAAAGGCGCTCTCGCCCGCCGAAATCAAAAGGGCGGCGAAAAAACTCGGTCTGACCGAGACGAACGCCGCTAATTTCCAGGCCTTCGGCGCGAGGGTCACGGAAAAAAACGAAAAAACGACCGCGGCGGCGGCGGCGAAGAAAAACAGCGACGCGCCGAAACCGCTGGTCGAAAAAACGGTCGACGCGAAACCCGTCGAAAAAAACGGCAAAGACGGCGCGGTGAAGGCGTCCGCCGCGAACGCCAAATCGAAGGAAAAAAACGCCGCCGCGGCGGTCGCCAAAAAATAGCGCAGTTTACCCGTCGCGAAAATATCAAGGCGCGAAACGAGTTTGAAAAGTAAAGCCGGGTTCGAAAAGTGAGCATGTCCAAAACCGCGAAAAAAAAATCAACAGTAAATCCGATGCAGACGGCGTTTACGCGCTTTATGCTGATCGTTGCCTTTTTCGTGCTCTGGATCGGCGGCATCGGCGCGCGGCTCGTGCATCTGCAGATTAACCAACACGCGTTCCTGCGCGACCGGGCGCTCAACCAACGCCGCGACAAAACACGGGAAAAACAGCCGCGCGGCACGATTTACGACCGCTCCGACCGCGCCCTGGCGCTGAGCCTGAGGGTCAAATCGCTCTACGCCGACCCGAAGGAAATCGAGGACGTCGACCGGACGGCGAAAGACGTCGCAAAAGCCTTGAAGGTTAAGCCGACGGACGTCGCGGCGAAAATCCGCGACGCGAAGGAAAGCAATAAAAGATTCGTCGTCCTCGCGCCGAAGCTCGACGAGGAAGCCGCCCAGAAAATCAATGACGCGCTCGAAAATAAGGACGTCAAAAAGTCCGATCTGCCGCGTTTTCCGGGACTGCACTGGCGCGAGGAACAAAAACGCAGCTACCCCTACGGCACGCTCGCGGCGCACGTGCTCGGTTTTTCGAACGCCGAAGACGTCGGCAGCGCCGGCATCGAACAGTCGCAGGAGCCCGCCCTGCGCGGCGCGGTCATTCGCGGCTGGCAGGATCGCGACCGGCTGGGCAGAGTTTACGACGAGTCCGAAGAAGAAGAGCGCGAGCCGCCGAAGGATGTCGTGCTGACGATCAGTCACTCGATTCAGTACAAAACCGAACAGGCGCTCGCCGAGGGCGTCAAGAACGCGAACGCGAAATCGGGCATGGCCGTCGTCATCGCGCCCGCGACCGGCGAAATCCTCGCGATGGCGAATTATCCGACGTTCGATCCGAACCGCTACAACGAATTCGCGCCGGAATTTTTCACGAACCGCGCGATTCACGACGTTTACTCGCCCGGTTCGGTCTTTAAATTAATCACCTACGGCACGGCGATCAACGAGGGCGTCGTCAATCCAAACGGCGAAATCGACTGCACGCGCGGTTTCATCGAGGTCGCCGGGCATCGCTTCAACGACCCGCACGCGACGAAATGGATGGGCTACGACGAGGCTTTAGCGGTTTCATCGAACGTCGCGGCGATCAAAACCGCGCTCGCGACCGGCAAGGACAATTTTTATAATTACGCCCAAAAGTTCGGTTTCGGACAGCCGGTCGGCGTCGAGCTGCCGGCGGAGGAACGAGGCATTTTTCGCTCGCCTAAATCGTGGAACGGCGACTCTTTGGCGTCGATGAGCATCGGTTACGAAATCAGCGTTTCGGCGTTGCAAATGGCGACGGCTTACGCGACAATTGCGAATGACGGTGTTCGAGTACAGCCACACATAATCAAAGAAATCCGGCAAGATGGGAAGGTTATAAGTTCGACCGAAGCACAAAAAACGCAGGTTGTGACGGCTGATACTGCGCGTTATTTGAGGCGCATGCTGCGCGAGGTCGTGACGAAAGGCACCGGCAAACGCGCGCAGCTGAACGGCTACACCTCGGCGGGGAAAACCGGCACGGCTTGGAAATACAACGCCAAACTGAAAAGAGTCGATTCCGGAAAATACGTCTCGTCGTTTATCGGCATGGCGCCGGCGGATAACCCGTCGGTCGTGATCGCCGTCGTGATGGACGAACCCTCGGGCGGCGCGCGCGACGGCGGACAGGTTTCGGCGCCGGTCTTTCGCGAAATCGCCGAGCAGATCCTGCCCGAGCTGAACGTCACGCCGGACGCGAGCGTTCAGCTCGATTCGCTGACGGCGCAGGAACTGCCGTCGGAGATCGACCCGGACGCGGCGCAGGACAACGACAATAAAATTAAAGTCGACGCCGAGAACCTGCCGGCCAAAACGGATAAAAAAGCGGTCGAGACGGAAAGGCCGAAAGATTTAAAGGAAACTAAAAAGGGAAATAAAGCGCCCGATAAGAAAACGACGAGGCAAAAAACGGCGGCTTTGATTTTCGAGCCGCCGAAAAACAAATCTTCGGGCGCGAGGGAAGAAGAAAAAACTTGAAACTCGAACAGGCAGTAAAATTTATGGAAGCCGACGCTTCCGGGCTCGATCCCGCCCTGCTTAACGGCGAAGTCGATTCGTTCGTGATCGACTCGCGAGAAGCGCGAGCGGGCGCAATCTTTTTTGCGCTCTCGCAGCCGGAATACAAAAACAATTGTTTCAACGGCGATTTCGAAGATTCGACGCGCTACGTCGCGGCGGCGCTCGAAGCGGGCGCGCCGGCGGCGATCGTGCGCGCCGACCGTTACGCCGAGCACCGCGCCGCGCTGGAAAAATACGCCGACCGTTTGATTTTCGTCGCGGACGCGATCGCCGCGTTTCAAAAACTGGCGCACGGCGTCTATACGCAGTGGAGCAAACCGGTCGTCGCCGTGACGGGCAGCGCCGGGAAAACGACGGCGAAAGAACTGACGGCGCACGTGCTCGAGAGTTCGGGCAGAAAAGTGCTGCGCAATATCAAGAATTACAACAACGGTCTCGGCTTGCCGATCACGGTCTTAAACCTGGCGAAAGACGCGTCTTTCGACGTCGCCGTGCTGGAAATGGGCATGTCGACGCCGAACAACGAAATCGCGCGGCTGTGCCGCATCACGCCGCCCGACGTGGCGGTCGAACTGAACGTGCTGCCGGTTCACGTCGAGCACCTCGGTTCGATCGAAGCGGTCGCGAAAGCGAAAGCCGAGCTCGTCGAAGGCATGAAGCCGGGCGGCACCGCCGTTTTGAACGCCGACGATTTTCGCGTTTTCGCGATGCGCGATCTGCACGACGGCACGAACCTGACTTACAGCATCGACGTCGAATCGGACGTGATGGCGCGCGAAATTCGTTTCGAACGCTTCGGCGAGACGCGCTTTACGCTGCAAACGCCGGAAGGCGCGGCGGAAGTGCTGTTTCCATTAAACGGCCGGCATAATATCATGAACGCGCTCGCCGCCGCGGCGGTCGGGCACGTTTTCGGCATGACGGCGCGGGAAATCGCGGAGAGCCTGAAAACGGTCGAACCGCCGCCGCAGCGCGGCGAGGTGCTGCATTTCGCCGAGGGCTTTACGGTCGTTAACGACACGTACAATTCGAACCCGGACGCGCTCATTTCGATGGTTCAAACGATCGTCGACGGCGGCGCGGGCGCGCGGCGGAAAATCGTCGTCGCCGGCGAAATGCGCGAGCTCGGCACGGACTCGGCGCAGATTCATTTCGAAACCGGCAGGCGAATCGCCGCGCTCGGCGTCGACCGGCTTTTCGGCGTCGAAGGCTTCGCGGAAAATCTGCTCGAAGGCGCGCGCAGCGCCGGTTTGAATGACGGCGAATTTTACGAAGATTCGCAGACGGCGGGCGAAAGGTTCTTAACGGAAGTGCAGCCCGGCGATTTGATTCTGGTCAAGGGCTCGCGCGGGGTGCGCACCGAGAAGGTGGTTGAAAAATTGCTGGAGAAATTCGCGCCGGCTTAAATTATGGGCGTCGGCATTTATCCGGTGACGGAAAGCGAAATCGCCGCCGCGGCGTACGGGAGCGACGGGAAAATGCTCGCCGCAATCCTCGACGCCGCCGATCGGCGAGCGGCGAGTTTGGGCGTCGCGCCGCTCATGAGCTTTTTCGGGTTCGATCCGGGAGCGGTGAGCGAAGAGTTTGACATCGAAACGGGCGAACCGCCGACGGAAAAATGGTTTTCGGCGGCGGAAGGATTGACAACGATCGAGGCTTTGATCAGGGACGTGAAAGAGAATCGCGAGTTTTATTTTCCGAGCGCGGTTTCCGAGCGGTCGGTCCAGAAACTGAGCGCGCCGACGATGGACGGAGCGGTCGAAGATTTGAAGGCAATGCGGAAGGTTTTGCAGGCGGCGAGCCGCGAAAATTTGAAGTGGTATTTGGCAATTGATTTTTAATTGTTTGAAATTACGAATTGGAGAAATAAAGGCGGACGGCGGATAATGGATGATTTAAAATCCGAAATCCAAAATCCGAGATCCGAAGATGCTTTATTACCTTTTATATCAACTGATTTTCAAGCAATACGGCGCGACGAGCGAGTCGATTTTCTACAAGGGCTTAAACGTTTTTCAGTACGTCACGTTTCGCACCGCCTGGGCGACGATCACGGCGCTGCTGATTTCGCTGCTTTTCGGCAGAACCGTCATCCGCAAGCTCCAGGAGTTGAAGATCGGGCAGGAAATCCGCGAAGAGCTGTCCGAAGAACACCAGGCGAAAAAGGGCACGCCGACGATGGGCGGCGTTCTGATCCTCGGTTCGGTCTTTATTTCGACGGTTCTCTGGGCGCGGCTCGACAGTCTTTACCTGTGGCTCGCGCTGATCGCGACGACGTTTTTCGGCATCGTCGGGTTCGTCGACGATTACATCAAGATCGTCAAACGCCGCAGCGAAGGCCTGACCGAACGGCAGAAGCTTCTCGGGCAGCTGATCACCGCGATTATCGTCTGGCTCTGTCTTTATCTGGCGACGAACAGCTACCCGTGGAACATCAGCGTGCCGTTTTTCAAGGCGACGGCGCTGCCCGACGGCGTGACTTATATCGGGCCGTGGCTTTATCTGCCGTTTATCCTTTTCGTGCTTTTGGGATCGTCGAACGCGGTGAACTTGACGGACGGGATGGACGGGCTGGCGTCGAGCATTACATTTATCGCGATGGCGGCTCTGACGGCTTTGACATACGTTTCGAGCGATGCGCGCTGGTCGGAGATTTTGCTGATCACGCATAAGCCCGAAGCGGCCGAACTGACGGTTTTCTGCGGCGCGATGGTCGGCGCGAGCCTCGGGTTTTTATGGTACAACGCGCCGCCGGCGGAGGTTTTTATGGGCGACGTCGGCTCGCTCGCGATCGGCGGCGCGCTCGGGACGGTCGCGATTTTGACGAAGCAGGAATTCCTGCTCGTGTTTATCGGCGGCGTTTTCATCATCGAGGCGGCGTCGGTGATGCTGCAGGTCGGGTATTTCAAATTCACGAAGCGCACGCAGGGCAAAGGCAAGCGCGTTTTCCTGCAGGCGCCGCTGCATCATCATTTTCAGCTCGCCGGCTGGAAAGAACCGAAAATCGTTTTCCGGTTCGTGATCGTCGCGATACTTTTCGCGCTTTTGAGTCTATCGACTCTGAAACTTCGTTGAGCGGTCGGTGGTCGGTGATCAGTGGTCAGAATTTTCTGATTTCAACTGATCGCCGACCACCGACCACCGACCACTGAATAGATGGAGCTTTCGGGCAGAAAAACTTTAGTCCTCGGCGCGGGAAAATCCGGCATCGCGTCCGCTAAATTTTTGGCGGCGCGCGGCGCGGTCGTCGCTTTGCACGATAAAAAGCCGGTCGAAAACTGGTCGGACGAAGCGAGGAGCTTAAAGGAACGAGCCGGCGTCGGTTTGATCGACGGAAATCTGCCGTCGTGGCTGCTCGACCAGATCGATTTAGTCGTCATCAGCCCCGGCGTGCCGACCAATACGATTCCGGCGCGCTACGTCGACCGCAAAGACGGCGAAGTGATCGGCGAGGTCGAGCTCGCTTATCGGTTTCTGAAAGGCAGAATCGTCGGCATCACCGGCTCGAACGGCAAGACGACGACGACGACTTTGATCGGCGAGCTTTTAAAGAATTCCGGCATCGAAACGCAGGTCGGCGGCAATATCGGCACGCCGCTTTTAAGTTTGACCGAAACCGCGACCGACGAAACGTGGACGGTCGCCGAATTATCGAGTTTTCAGCTCGAAACGATCAGGGATTTTCGCCCGCGGGTCGCGGTCGCGACGAACGTCACGCCGAATCACATGGACCGCTACGATTTTTTCTCGGATTACGCGGCGGCAAAGCACCGGCTATTTATGAATCAGCGGTCGGAAGACGTCGCGATTCTGAACGCTGACGACCCGACGACGGCGAGCTGGGCGAAAGGCTTGAAAGCGCACGTTGCGATGTTTTCGGTTAAAAAGGAACTCGACGAAGGCTTATTCCTGCGCGGGCGCGAACTGGTTTCCCGGTCGGGCGGCAAAGAAAAAGTTCTGACGACGCGCGACGAGATTTTTCTGCGCGGGCTGCACAACGTCGAAAACGTGCTCGCCGCGTACGCCGCCGGACTCGCTTGCGGCGCCTCGCCCGATTCGATGCGCGAAACCGTTCGGAATTTCAAAGGCGTCGAGCACCGCATCGAGTTCGTCGCGGAAATCGAGGGCGTCAAATTTTACAACGATTCGAAGGCGACGAGCGTCGACGCGACGTTGAAAGCTCTCGAAGCCCTGCGCGAAGAAGCCGGAAAGACGATTCTGATTTTAGGCGGGCGCGGCAAAAACGCGCCGTACGCGCCGCTCGTGCCGCTGATCGAAAAGATCGTGCGGAAATTGATTTTGATCGGCGAGGACGCCGGCAACATCGAATCTCAACTCAAACCGCACGCGGAAATCGTCCGCGCCGATTCGATGGCGGACGCCGTGATCAAATCATTCGGAGCGGCCGAAAAGGGCGATTCGGTCTTACTCGCGCCGGCGTGCGCGAGTTTCGATATGTTCAGGAGCTTCGAAGAAAGAGGGACGGTTTTTAAGGAAGAAGTGTCGAAATTGACAAAAAGGGAACTGGCCGCGGAGGAACGCGGATAAGCGCGGATAAAAAAAATTAGATTTAATTCGCGTATATTCGCGTTCATTCGCGGGCGAAAACAATGGCAAAAAAACTTCGCATGGATTGGTTTTTATTCGCGATCGCCGCCGGGCTCGCGCTTTTCGGCGCGGTCATGGTCTATTCCGCGTCGGCGATGATCTCGCTTCGGGAAACGGCGAATAATCCGGACGGCGCGACGCAGTTTTCCTACTTCTTTAAGCAGTTCGGGTTCACGATCGTCGGTCTCGTCGCGATGTACGTCGGGAGCAAAATCGATTACAAGCTTTATCAAAACAAGCTCGTCGTGCTCGGAATTTTAGCCGTGACGGCGCTGCTGCTGATCGCGGTTTACGCGTTTCCGGCGATCAACGGCGCGCGCCGTTGGATCCGTTTTCCGGGCTTGTCGTTTCAGCCGTCCGAAATCGCGAAGATCGCTATTCCGATATTTTTGGCGTGGTTTTTGACGATCAAGGAAAAAACGGTCGGCGAGCTGAAGGAAACCGTTCTGCCGTCGGTCGCGGTGCTCGCGTTTTTCGGCGGATTGATCGTTCTGGAACCGGATTTGGGCACGACGATCGTGCTCTGCGCGATTTTCGTGAGCGTTTATTTCGCCGCCGGCGCGAAAATTCTGCATCTCGCGAGCGTCGGTCTGGTGATGCTCGTCGGCGGCGCGGCGGCTTTGATCTTCGCGCCGTGGCGCGTCGCGCGGCTGATGGCGTTTTTCGATCCGTGCGCCGAGGAAAACGCCGCCGGCGCGGGCTATCAGGTCTGCCAGTCGCTGTACGCGATCGGTTCGGGCGGCGTTTTGGGCGAAGGCTTCGCGAAGGGACAGCAGAAGCTTTTTTACCTGCCGTATCCGTATTCAGACTTTATTTTCGCGGTCGTCGGCGAAGAGCTCGGGCTGCTCGGCACGATGGCGGTCGTCATCGCGTTCGGCATGCTTTTGTGGCGCGGCACGCGCGCCGCGCTGCTCGCGCCCGATCGTTTCGGCATGCTTTTGGGCATCGGCATCATCACCGGCTTGATCGTGCAGGCGCTCTTTAATATTTCGGTCGTCATTTCGATCCTGCCCGCGAAAGGCATTCCGCTGCCGTTCATTTCCTACGGCGGTTCGAGCATCATCATCACGCTCTTCGCCGTCGGGATTTTATTGAATATTTCGCAGTACGCCGGTTTCGTTTCGAAGGACGTCCATGTCGAAACGAACAATTTCGTGCCGCGCAAAAAGAAGCGAAAAAGCAGATTCGCGACGAACTGAAAAATTGGACCATTTAATCATTGAGTCATTGAACCATTGCCGAGTAAAGCCGCCGATGAATAGATGAAAAAATGAATAGAGGAATAGATGAATAAATGAAAGTGCTGATCGCCGCCGGCGGAACGGGCGGACATATTTATCCGGGAATTGCGGTCGCGAAAGAGATTTTGCGGCGCGATTCCGCGTCGGAGGTTTTGTTCGTCGGCACGGCGCGCGGGCTCGAAACGAAGATCGTGCCCGACAACGGTTTTCAGCTTTCATTAATTAAAAGCGCCGGTTTGAAAAACGTCGGGCTGGCTGGCAAACTCAAAGGTTTGTTGATTTTGCCGCAGAGCTTTCTCGAAGCCCGGCGGCTGATCAAAGAGTTCGCGCCGCACGCGGTGGTCGGCGCGGGCGGCTATGTTTCCGGTCCGGTTTTGCTGACGGCGGCGTTGATGAAAGTCCCGACGCTGGTGATGGATTCGAACGCTTTGCCGGGCTTTACGAACCGCCGCTTGGCGCCGTTCGTCACGCGCGCGGCGTTAACGTTCGACGAAGCGCTGCCGTTTTTCGGCAAAAAGGGAATCGTCACCGGCAATCCGGTGCGCAAGGAGTTCTTTGAGGTTGAGCCCAAAATACGCGGCGAAAAGGTGAATTTGCTGATCTTCGGCGGCTCGCAGGGCGCGCGCGCGATCAACGACGCGATGGGCGACGCGCTTCCGCAATTGCCGGCGGACAAACTGCGGGTCACGCACCAGACGGGCGAAGCCGACTTTGAAAAAATAAAGGGAATCTACGCGCGCTCCGAGTTCGACGGCGCGGCGGACGTGCGGCCGTATATTTCAAACATGGTCGACGAGTTCGCGAAAGCCGATCTCGTGATTTGCCGCGCCGGCGCGACGACCTGCGCCGAGCTTTCGGCGGCCGGAAAAGCCGCGATCATGATTCCGCTGCCGACCGCCGCCGACGATCATCAGCGCAAAAACGCCGAGGCGCTCCAGTCGGCGGGTGCGGCAAAAATGATTTTGCAGCGCGATCTGACGGGCGAATCTTTGGCGAACGAAATTTTAGATCTGATCAACGACCCGGCGAAAATTTCCGCGATGGAAGCCGCGACCAGAAAATTGGCGCGAAAAGACGCGGCGGAAGCGACGGTCGATCTGATTGAATCATTGATTTGATTGAAACGATCGAATCATTGAATCATTGATCCAGCGGTTCATTTTTAGATTTTGAAATTTGAGAATGAATAATGAATAAATGAAAAAATAAAAAAATAGTAAATGTTCAGACACGTAAAAAACATTCATTTCATCGGCATCGGCGGCATCGGCATGAGCGGCATCGCGGAAGTGCTGTGCAATCTCGGCTTTCGGGTTTCGGGCTCGGATTTGAAGAAATCGAAAAACACCGATCGGCTCGAAACGCTGCACAAGGTCAGGATTTACGAAGGGCACGCGGCGGAAAACGTCGGCGACGCGCAGGTCGTCGTTTATTCGTCCGCCGTCAAGGACGATAATCCGGAAGTCGTCATCGCCAAACAAAAAAGCATTCCCGTGATTCCGCGCGCCGAGATGCTCGCGGAGCTGATGACCTTAAAACCCTACGCCGTCGCCGTCGCCGGCACGCACGGCAAAACGACGACGACTTCGATGGTCGCGACCGTGCTCGGACACGCCGGCGTCGATCCGACGACCGTCGTCGGCGGCGTCGTCGACACGCTCGGCTCGAACGCGCGGCTCGGCACGAGCGAGTGGTTCGTGACCGAAGCCGACGAGTCCGACCGTTCCTTTTTGATGCTTTACCCGACGATTTCGGTCGTCACGAACATCGACAAGGAACACATGGAATCCTACAAGGGCATGGACGACGTCGTGCAGTGTTTTACGGATTTCGTCAATAAAGTGCCGTTTTACGGCGCGTGCATCCTGTGTCTCGACGACCCGAACGTGCAGCTCATCATCCCGAAAATCAAGCGCCGCCGCGTCACTTACGGAATGACCGCGCAGGCCGACATTTCGGCGCACGACATTCGCTACAACGAGGGGTTCGGCTCGACCTTCCGGGTTTTGAAGGGCGCGGAAGCTCTGGGCGAAATCAATCTGCCGGTGCCGGGACAGCATAATATTTACAACGCTTTGGCGGCGACCGCCGTCGCGCTCGAACTCGAAGTGCCGTTCGCCAAGATCGCCGAAGCGTTTTCGAAATTTAAAAACGCCAACCGTCGTTTTCAGTTCAAGGGCGAGGCGCAGGGCATCACGGTGGTCGACGATTACGGTCACCACCCGACCGAAATCCTGGCGACGCTGTCGGCGGCGAAAAGCGGTTCGGGCGGGCGCCGCACGGTCGTGATCTTTCAGCCGCACCGCTTTTCGCGCACCAAAGAGCTGATGAACGAGTTCGCGCTCTGTTTCAACAACGCCGACGTATTGTTCGTAACCGACATTTACGCGGCGTCCGAGCAGCCGCTCGAAGGCATCACGGCGCAGGTTCTGACCGAAAACATTACGAAATTCGGGCATAAAAACGCGCGGTACATCGGCGACGTCGAAAGCGCGGCGGAAAAGGTCCTGCCGTTTTTGCAGGAAGAAGATCTGGTGATTACATTGGGCGCGGGAAGCATTACGAGACTATCGGACGAAATTTTGGAGAAACTGAAACAGTGATCGGTTGTCAGGTGGCCGGTCGTCAGAAAAAGATCTAACTGACCGCCGGCCGCCGACCGCCGACCACTGAACGAATATGGCGACACGAACACGCAAAACCACTTTGAAGAACAATTCGGCGGCAGCGATCGCCAAGCCGGCGGCGAAGCGGCGTCGGGCGGCGAAACCGGCCGCGCGCCGCGCGCCGTCGGGCGGCAATTTCGCGAACTTTTTCGTGCCTTTGTTTTTGATCTTTTGTATTTTGTTCTGCCTCGGATTTTTGGGTTTTATCGGCTACCGCACCGTGACGGCGTCGGAGTTTTTCGACGTTCAGAAAATTGACGTCGACGGCGCGACGCACGCTTCGAAAAGCGACATCGAAAAGATCGTCGCGGCGAACACCGAGAAATCGGGCGTCTGGAACGCGGATTTGAATGAAATAAAAAATAAGGTCGAACGGCTCGATTTCGTGAAATCGGCTGCCGTTTCGCGCGTGCTGCCCGACGGCGTGCGCGTGAATCTGATCGAGCGCGTGCCGAAAGCGGTCGTGCGCGTCTCGGGCGGCGATTTCTGGGCGGACGAAGAAGGCGTGCTGATCGCGCCGGTCGCTAAAGCGAACGCGAATTTCCCGTTCGTCATCCGCGGCTGGGACGAAACGAAAGCGAGCGACGACGCCGTCCGCAAAAACCAGCAGCGCGTCAAGCTCTACCAGAAAATGCTCGAAGAATGGAAGACCTTCGAACTCGACAAACGCGTGAAAATCGTCGATTTAACGGATTTGAGCGAACCGAAAGCGATTGTTGAGGATTCGGGCGAATCGGTTGAAATCATTTTGGCAAAAGATAAATTGCCGAAATTACAAACCGGTTTAGAGAACATCGCCGGCAAGGGCAAACAGGTCGCGAAGATCGACGTCAGCGACGTGCAGCCGAAATACACGTTTCGGCAAACGGGCGAGAACCAAAATTAACGCACGAGATTTAAGGATTTGATGATTAATCGAGAGATACATGCAGTTGGACTGGACATCGGCACGAGCCGCGTGCGGTGCGTCATCGGCGAACCTTCGGAGAACGGTTTGATGAACGTCGTCGGCGTCGGTCAATCGGAATCGCGCGGTTTAAGGCGCGGCATCGTGACGACGACCGACGCGGTCGCCGATTCGATCCGGCGCGCCGTCGAAGAAGCCGAGCATGTTTCGGGGCTGGAAATTCAGATGGCGACCGTCAATCTGTCGGGCGAGCATCTGCAGGGCGAAAACAAGGGCGGGGTCGTCGCGGTCGCGGGCGCGGGGCGCGAAATCTCGGAAGAAGACATGGCGCGCGCCGTCGAATCCGCCTCGGCGATGCCGCTGCCGGCGGGTTGGGAGATCATCGACCGGCTGCCGCAGGAGTTCATCATCGACGGGCAGGACGGAATTTCCGAGCCGGTCGGCATGCGCGGATCACGGCTCGAAAGCCGCGTGCACATCGTCATCAGCCCGAGCGCCGGCAAGCAGAACATCGAAAAGGCGATCAACCGCGCGGGGCTCGAAGTCGAAAGCACGGTGCTCGAACCGCTCGCGGCGGCTGAAAGCACTCTGACCGACGACGACAGGGAATACGGCTGCGCGCTGATCAACATCGGCGCGGAACTGACGAGCGTCATGATTTTCGTGCGCGGCGCGGTGCAGCACACGCGCGTTTTCCCGTTCGGCGGCATGCATTTTACGAAGGACATCGCGACCGGCTTGAGGGTTTCGATTCCCGAGGCGACGAAGATCAAACACCTCTACGGCTGCGTCGCCGGGTTTTTGATCGACGAGCGCGAGCGCCAGGAAGTGATCGAGATCACGCCGGTCGGGCGCAGCGAGACGCGCGGGCTTTCGAAAGAGATTCTGTGCGACATCATGCAGCCGCGCGCCGTCGAGATCCTGCAGCATCTCGCGCACGAGGTCAATCAGACGGGTGCGCAAATTTCTTCCGGAGTCGTGCTGACCGGCGGCGGTTCGCAGGTCAGGGGCATGGTCGAGATCGCCGAACAGGTTTTCGACGCGCCGACGCGGCTCGGTTTTGTCAATACCGAACGCTTCGGCGGGCTCGCCGCGGAAGTGCAGAAGCCCGAATGGGCGACCGCCTGCGGACTGGCGCTCGCCTCGATGCGGCGGCAGATCCGCGAGCACTCGAACGGCGGGCGTTCCGCCTCGCGTAAAGTCGCTGAATGGTTTGAAAATTTTCGCGAAAAATTTAGATAAATGTAACTTCTGGACTGGATTTTTTACCGCAAATCGTTGTATGCTTTTTCGCCGTAGGCACAATATCTTGTTGAAGAGCAAAAAGCAGACCTCTCCAGAAGTTACACCACGAGTTTTGCGATTTAATACACTTATAAGGAAGCTAATAAAATGACGGACGGTCTTCAAATGAAAAATAACGGCATCAAATTTTTAATCGACGAACCACCTGTAACCGGAGCGAAAATCAAAGTCATCGGCGTCGGCGGCGGCGGCAGCAACGCCGTCAATCGAATGATCGAAGCCGGCATCAAGGGCGTCGAGTTCATCGTGGTCAACACCGACGTGCAAGCCCTCAACGATTCGAAAGCGCCGATGAAGATTCAGCTCGGCAGCAAACTCACGCGCGGCCTCGGCGCGGGGTCGAACCCGGCGGTCGGGCGCGATGCGGCGCTCGAAGACCATGAGAAAATTATGGACGTGCTCGAAGGCGCGGATATGGTTTTCGTGACGACCGGCTTGGGCGGCGGCACGGGAACCGGCGCGGCTCCGGTGGTTGCTTCCTTAGCCATCGAGCTCGGCGCGTTAACGGTCGCCGTCGTGACGAAGCCTTTCACCGTCGAAGGCAAAAAACGCATGTCGCAGGCCGAACAGGGATTAGCCGAGCTGCGCGGCTGCGTCGACACGATCATCACGATCCCGAACTCGAAATTAAAAGAGGTCGAGGAAAAAATCTCGATCATGGACGCGTTCCGCCGCGCCGACGACGTGCTGCTGCAAGCCGTGCAGGGCATTTCCGATCTGATCACCACGTCGGGCGTCATCAACCTCGACTTCGCCGACGTGCGCGCCGTCATGAAAGGTCGCGGCGTCGCGCTGATGGGCATCGGCGAGGCGAAAGGCGAAGGCGCCGCCGTGAAAGCGATGAAGTCGGCGATCGACTCGAAATTATTGGAAGAAAACTCGATCAAGGGCGCGAAGGGCGCGCTCATCAACATCACGAGCTCGAAAGACACGGCGCTCAACGAGATCGAGGACGCGATCGCGCTGATCGAGTCCGAAGCGCACGACGAAGCCGATATCATCTGGGGAACGGTGTTTAACGACGAAATGCAGGACGGCGTGAAGATCACCGTCATCGCGACCGGTTTCGACAGCGAACGCTTCTCGGTCATGCCAGGCGGCGGGCAGCAGATCGACAACACGTCGGCGGTCGGTCACTACAGCGTGCGCACCGGTTTCGCGCCGCCCGAACGCGAAGAAGATTTGAACGTGCCGACGTTTATTCGCCGTCAGGCCGATTAAGTTGTTTATTTTTAAAAGGTTTGCTATATTTGCCTCGCCGGTTAACGGATTTTGAAAAAGTATTGATTCTACGTTTACCCGATTTGGATGGAGAAATAACCTGAATGAGAGAAAGATACGAATCGCAAAATTACCAGAGGCAGCCCCGGGAAGACGACGCGCGGAAAAAATCGCCGCCGTCGGAAACGAACGCCGAAATCTACTACTACAAAAAGCAGATCGATTCGCGCACCCTGATGAAGATCGTGCTGGTCGACGGCGAGGAAATCGAAGGCACGATCGAATGGTACGACCGAGAAGCGCTCAAAGTGAACCGCACGGACGCGCCGAACATTCTGCTTTTGAAACATAACATCAAGTACATGTTCAAAGCCGAAGATCGCGAGCAGGCTTAAAAGTAAAAAGTAAAAAGTAAAAAGTAAAAAGGCAGGAGCGCCTTTTTACTTTTTGTTTTTTAAAACCGTTTCGGCGGGTGCTATTCTGATTTGGTGGAAACGACCTTGAAAGAAAATTTCCCGCCGCGCGTCGGCATCACGATGGGCGACGCCGCCGGCATCGGTCCGGAAATCGTTCTCAAATCGCTCTCCGACCAGAGCGTTTTCGCGCATTGCCGCCCGGTCGTTATCGGCGACGCCCGAATTTTGCGGCAAACGATCCGGGATTTGGGACTCGAACTGAAACTCCTGCCCGTTAAGCGGGGCGAAGACATTCCGGCCGGTTCCCGCGAAATAATAGTTTACGACCTCGCGAATATCGCCGGCGAAATTCCTTACGGCGAAGAATCCGCCGCGGCGGGAAAAGCCTCCGCCGCGTATATCGAGGAAGCCGTCCGGCTCTGGAAACAGGGAAAAATCGACGCGGTCGCGACGGCGCCGATCAGCAAGGCGGCGATTCATCTCGGCGGCTACGATTATCCGGGACATACCGAGTTTTTGGCGCACTTGACCGACACGAAAGAGTTCGCGATGTCGTTTTTCGCCGACCGTCTGCGCGTCGTGCTGCTTTCGACGCACGTTTCTTTGCGCGACGCGATCGAGCTCGTGAAAAGGGAACGGCTCGTCGAACTGATCCGTTTCTCGCATCGCGAAATTTCAAGGCTTTTGAACAGGGAGGCGCGCCTCGCCGTCGCCGGGCTCAACCCGCACGCCTCCGAAGGCGGCATGTTCGGCGCGGAGGAAACGCGCGAAATTCTGCCGGCGATCGATGAATGCCGCGAAAAATACCGCATCGACGTTTCCGGCGCGTTCTCGCCCGACACGATTTTCCTGCGCGCCTTTAAGGGCGAGTTCGACGGCGTCGTTTCGTGTTACCACGACCAGGCGACGATCGCCGTCAAATGCCTCTCGTTCGGCGCGTCCGTCAACGTCACGCTCGGCTTGCCGCTCATCCGCACGTCGGTCGATCACGGCACGGCGTTCGACATCGCCGGCAAAAACCTCGCCGAATCGTCGAGCATGCGGGCGGCGATCGAATTAGCCGCCGAATTAGCATTAAACCAATAAAATCCGGGATTTCGGATTTGCGGCGCCGAATTTGAAAGATCGGGTTTGCCGGTTTACAAAGGTTCGATCCGCAATCGGCAATCCCGAATCCGAAATCGAACGGGCTAAACTCAAAACCCTTGTTTCCGTTCGTAAAATCGGTAAACTTTGCTAGAATATTTTGGAAGTCGAAAAAGGGTAATTTTGCAAAAATGAATGAAAATTTGGAGAACGGACAGCCGAAAGTCCTCGTCGCCGACGACGATCCGGCGATTTTAAGGCTCGTCAAGGCGATCGTCGAAAAGGAAGGCTACACGGTCATCACGGCGCGCGACGGCAAAGAAGCCTACAAAATCCTGCAGTCGGGCGAACCGTTTACCGCCGCGATTTTCGACGTCGTGATGCCGTACATTCAAGGCACCGAACTGGTTCGTTACATGCAGTCCGAAAAGCGTCTCATGAAAGTGCCGGTCATCATGATGACGGCGGAACAGAATTCGCGGCTCTCCTCGGACAGCTTCGCGGCGGGCGCGGTGGCTTTTCTGCCGAAGCCGTTCACGAACGCGCAGCTGCAGTCGATGCTCAAGATGTTCGTCCGGCACGGATGATGCGGCGCGCGAATCTTCGGCCGGATTTTTGAGTTTTGCCGGCGCAAGTTATATGCTAGGTACGATTGCTTTTCATCTTGGCGATAATTATCCGTTTTTCTTGACGTAAACCCCGACGAGTGATAGTTTCAAGTCGAAAGAATTTTTCGGCTAAAAAAAGTGCCTATTCAAGGAGCGAGTGCCCTGTGTCAAAACGCAAACTGCTGCTGGCAGATGATTCGATAACAATTCAAAAGGTCGTAAATTTAACCTTCGCCGACGAAGGCATCGAGGTGATTTCGGTCGGCGACGGCGATTCCGCGATGCGCAAGTTCGACGAATTCATGCCGGATTTGGTAATGGCTGACGTGAATATGCCGGGATTGAACGGCTACGAGGTCTGCCGCATCATCAAGCTCACCGAGGAAACCCAGGACATTCCCGTCATTCTGCTCGTCGGGTCGTTCGAGCCGTTCGACGAAGCGGAAGCCAAAAAGGCGGGCGCCGACGATTTTCTAACCAAGCCGTTTCAATCGATCCGCCAGCTCGTCAATAAAGTCACGGACTTGTTGAACCGCCGCGACCGGGCGCCCGAGGAAGCGAGCGCCGACGAGCTGCAAAACACGATCCCGATCGACTACCCGGACGAAGCGACCGCCGGCGCGGTCGCCGAAACGCCCGGCGAAGCGAGTTTCGAAGCGCCCGGCGATACGTTCGCCGAAACGCTCGAATTCGAAAAACCGCTCGATTCGACGCCCTCGTACGACGAAAGCCGGCGCGAAGAACCGGTAACCGTCGAAGTTGCGCCGGTCGAAACCGGCGGCGAATTCGGCGACGCGGGGATGGACGACGAAATGATCGAAGCGAGCGGCGCCGATGAATATTTCTCGGACGCCGGCGTGCGGGAGCCGGAAAAATCAATCGATTACGGCAAAACGTCGCCCTTAAACGCCGCCGATTTGAAAGGTTTCGACATCGTCGAAAGAGAACGGGAATTGCGGCCGGAATCGGCTGCCGATCAGGAAGCCGCGGCGTCGCCGCGCGCCGAAGCCGCTTCATTCGAAGAAGAAGCCCGCAAACTCGGCGATTACACGCCCTACGAAGAGGCGGAAAATGAATCGGAAGTCGTCTCGGGAACCGAACCGGAACTCGATTATTATTTGCCCGCGGGCGAGCGCGGAAACGCCGGAAGGGAAGAATTCGACAAAGAAATCACCGATGCGGAAACTTTGGCGCCGGAAATTTCCTACGAAAACGAGCCGCCGCGCACGCCGGATTTTGCTCAGGCGCCGGCGGAAGAATCGGGCGAGGCCGAACCTGCCGCCGAAGAAACGAGCGAAAGCGCTGAAACCGGGACGGTCGAAACCGCCGCCTTCGGCGAAAACGACCAGATTGAAGAAACCGGAAGGATCGAAGATCCGGGCAAGATCAGAGAAAGCGCCGAATCGCTGAACGCTTCTTTCGAAGAAGCCGAGCACGCGCAATTCGTTGAAGAATCGCCCGCCGAACGGGAAACCTTCGACGAAACCGACGCCGTCCGCGAAATGGCGAAGGATTATAACGCCCGGTCGGAAGCGGTCGACGTGCCGGAAGAGACGCAAGCGCCGGCAGTTGCCGAAACCGTCGATGAAATGCCGATGTCCGACGCGTCCGCCGCGGCGTCCGCGTTCTCGAACTTCGACGACGGCGATCTGCTCGAACTGCCGCCGCTCGTCGAAGAAACCGGCATTCGTCCGGCGCCGACAGCGCCGCCGCTCGTGCCCGAAGTCGTCGCGGAGAAACGAAGCGAGCCGGAATCGAAAATCACCGTCACGAAAACGATCGCCGAAAGCGAGATCGCGCTCACTTTCCCGCCGGAATTGATCGAAGCCATCGCGCAAAAGGTCGCCGATAAGCTCTCGGCGAAAACGTTGAACGATGTGTCGTCGCAAATCGCCGATTTGGTGGTAAAAAAGCTGGCGGAGGAAAAGAAAGAATAAAGACGAAGCGCAAATATAAAAAACAAAAGCGGCTGATTTTTTCTTTCCGGATGAAAAACAGCCGCTTTTGTTTTAGAATTAACAGTTTCGGTGGTCGGTGATCGGCGGTCAGTTGTCGGAAGCGACAAATACTGACCGCCGATCACCGACCGCCGACCACCGACATTTATGGAAATCGCAAAAACATATAATCCGAAAGAAGCCGAAAGCGCGCATTATCAAAAATGGGAAGCGGCGGGCTGTTTCGCGCCCGAAATCAACGAAAACGCGGAAGCCGAGCCGTATTCGATCGTCATTCCGCCACCGAACGTGACCGGCAATCTGCATATGGGGCACGCGCTGCAGCACACGCTCATGGACACGCTCGTTCGCTGGAAGCGCATGCAGGGCTACCGGACGCTCTTTATCGTCGGCACCGACCACGCCGGCATTTCGACGCAATTGATGGTCACGCGCCAGCTCCGGAAAGACGAAAACAAATCGCCGACCGACATCGGGCGCGAAAGCTTCATTCAAAAAGTCTGGGAATGGAAGGAAAAATACGGCGGCGAGATCACGAGGCAGATTCGCCGGGAAGGTCTTTCGGTCGATTGGTCCAGAGAACGCTTCACGATGGACGAAAGCTTATCGCGCGCGGTGCGCGAGGTTTTCGTGCGGCTTTACGAAGAAGGCAATATCTATCGCGGCAACCGCATCGTCAATTGGTGCCCGAAGGATAAGACCGTGCTTTCCGACCTTGAAGTAAAGGAAGAGAAGGCGAAAGACGGCAAGCTTTACTATTTGCAGTACCCGCTGAAAGATTCCGACCGAAAAATCACGGTCGCGACGACGCGCCCCGAAACGATGCTCGGCGACACGGCGGTCGCCGTCAATCCGGAAGACGAGCGTTACCGCGCGCTCGTCGGTCAGACGCTCGAACTGCCGCTCACGGGGCGCGAGATTCCGGTTGTCGCCGACGAATACGTCGAATCGGAATTCGGAACCGGCGCGGTTAAGATCACGCCCGCGCACGACCCGAACGATTACGAACTCGGTTTGCGCCACGATCTGCCGCAAATCAACGTCATGAACAAGGACGCGACGATGAACGAAAACGCCGGCGCGGAGTTCGCCGGGCTCGACCGTTACGAGGCGCGTCAAAGGGTCGTCGAAAAATTCGAGGAACTCGGCTTGCTCGAAAAAATCGAGGACTACGACGTCACGCTGCCGCACTGCGAGCGCTGCAAGACCGTCATCGAACCGCTGTTATCCGAGCAGTGGTTCGTGAAAATGGACGATCTGCGCGATCTCGCGCTCGATCTGATGCGCCGCGAAAAAGCGCCGCGCTTTTTTCCGGAAGTGCCGTACGAAAAAGTCTATACGACGTGGCTCGAAAACCTGAAGGACTGGACCATTTCGCGCCAGCTCTGGTGGGGGCATCAAATCCCGGCGTGGTATAACGACGCGGGCGACGTTTTCGTCGCGCGCACCGCCGAGGAAGCCGCCGAGAAGGCCGGCACGAACGATCTCGTGCAGGACGAAGACGTGCTCGATACTTGGTTTTCGTCGGCGCTGTGGTCGTTTTCGACCTTGGGCTGGAACGGCGAAGTCACCGAAACCGAAGATTTAAAGACCTTTCACCCGACCGACGTATTGGTGACGGGGCGCGACATCATTTTTCTCTGGGTTTCGCGCATGGTCATGACGTCGCTCAAATTCCTCGGCGAAAAGCCGTTCAAGGACGTCATCATTCACGGCACCGTTTTGGACAAAAACGGGCAGCGCATGTCGAAAACGAAAATGAACGGCATCGACCCGCTCGACGTGTTCGAAAAATTCGGCGTCGACGCGACGCGCATGACCTTGGCGGGTTCGGCGACCGGCGTCGATTTCGCGTGGCGCGACGAAAAGGTCGAATCGTTCCGCAATTTCGCGAACAAAATCTGGAACGCGACGCGCTTTTGTCTGATGAATTCCGAAGGCGCCGAAGTCGATTATTTTTACTTGAATCCGCAGGCGGAAACGACCGAAATCATCGAAACGATCGGCGACGAGCTCGTCGACGACATCGACGAAGAGGATGAAGAATTTCTGGACAAGGTCGTGCCGGAATTCGCGAAAGACAATCCGAAGGAAAATCTTTCGCTCGCCGACAAATGGATCGTTTCGAGGCTCAACCGCACGGCGCTCGACGTCAATAAATCTCTCGGCAAATACGAGTTTCACACCGCCGTGTCCTTGCTTTACCACTTTTTCTGGGACGATTTCTGCGATTGGTACATCGAATTGGTCAAAGACGAAATCACATCGGAAACCGTCAACACCAGCCGCGACGCGGCGCGCTCGCGCATTCTGACGATTCTCGAACAAGCCTTGCGCCTGCTGCACCCGTTTATGCCGTATTTGACGGAAGAACTCTGGCAAAAACTGCCCGGCACGTCGCGCGAATTGCACAACGCGGCGTACGCTTCGGCGGAAGCGACGATCATGCTCGCCGATTACCCGGCGGGCGACGCGAGTTTGATCGACGAGCGCGCGGAGAGCGAGATGCAGGCGGTCATCGACGTGATCTCGAAAGTGCGGAACATCCGCGCCGAAATGCAGATCAAGCCGTCGGACAAGCCGACGGTTCACATCGCGGCGACCGCCGACGCGCAGAAGATTTTCGCGCAGAACGAGGCGCAGATCCTGAAACTCGCGCGCGCCGGAGGATTGGTTTTAGCGGAAACTCTCGACGTGCCGAAAGCGTCGGCGAAAGCCGTCACCGCTGCGGCCGAAATCGCTTTGCCGCTCGAAGGCTTGATCGATTTCGAAAAGGAAACCGCGCGGCTCGAAAATCAGCTCGGTAAGCTCGAAAAGGAACACGAGCAATTGCAGAAACAACTTTCGAACGCCAATTTCGTCGAGCGCGCGCCGACGGAAAAAGTGCAGGGAATCCGCGACCGCGTCGCCGAAATCGACGCGCAGGCATCCGCCTTGAGGCAAAATCTGGAAGCGCTGCGTTAAAAGGTATTCGATCCGTTGAAGCATGGAAATTTATGAAGAAAATAATTGAAGTGGCTGTTTTGTCGGCTTTTATCATTTGCGCGTTTCTGAGCGTTTCGGCGCAAAATCGGGAAATCGCCAAATCCGAGTACGCCGCTGTCGAGAAAAACGCGAACGCCCAGCTGAAGGGCAAAAGTTACCGCGTAAAAATGATTTCCGAGATTTACCGCGATCCGAGAAGCTCGAAGCCCAGCTGGACGTCCGCGACCACCAGCGAATACGCGTCGGAAAATTACCGCTCGGTATCTGAAAACCGGACCGAGAAAGGCGTCGAGCGCCGCGAAATGATCGGTTTCGGCGGGCGAAGATTTACAAAAACCAACGACGAGCCGTGGAAGGAGCTCGCGGCGAACGAAGGCGTCGGCGGCGGGAGCGGAGCATTGGTTTCCGATCCGATCGAAACCGAGAAAAAAATCGAATATAAATATCTCGGCAAACAGAGCGTCGAAAACCAGAGCGTCGATTTGTACGAAAGCCGCGAAAAGCTTGAAATAAAAATAGGAAACAGCGCAACGAAGGTCGTTTTGACGGAGCGGTTATGGATTAAGGACGGCTTGTTTTTGAAAACCGAAATGCAGAGCGAGAATGACGGCAGAATCGTTTCGCGCTACGTTAGGGAATACGAATACGATCCGAACATCAAAATCGAGCCGCCGCTCAAATAAAACATTTAACGGTAAGCCTTAACGAAAGAAATTCGAAAGGCCAATAAAGAAAAGGGAAGCCTCCGACAAGAGCTTCCCTTTTTCTTGTGTTTTAGTCGAACCGTTCGCTAAACCGTCCGATTGCGGTTCGTGTTGAGATTGTCGTTATCGTCGTCGATCAGCTCGTCGTCGGGATTGACTCTTTCCGCGACTTCGTGGCCGGCGACCGCGCCGCCCGCGCCGCCGACGACGCCGCCGATCGCGCCGCCCGCCGCCGTGCCCACGCCCGGAACGACCGAGCCCAACGCCGCGCCGGTGACCGCGCCGCCGACCGCGCCCGTGCCGGTGCCGAGCGTGTGATCGCCGTCGTTTTCGTCGCCCGGCTCTGGGTTAACTTTTTCCGCGATTTCGTGTCCGGCCGCGCCGCCCGCGATCGCGCCGGCAACTCCGCCGACCACGCCGCCGGCGGTCGTGCCGATGCCCGGAGCGACCGCCGTGCCGATCGCCGCGCCGGTCGCCGCGCCGCCCGCGATGCCGAGTCCCGTACCGAAAACATGCGATCCGCCGCTGTTGCTGAATTCGTTATGGAGATATTCCGCGTCTTCGTCGTTGCGCGCGTTGACGCCCATGTAAATGCCGCCGTTTTTGATGCCGGATTCATATTCCGCGGCGTGTTCGTCGGGAATGCCCGAACCGACCAGCGCGCCGATCAATCCGCCGCTCAAACCGCCCGCGCCCGCGCCCGCGAGCGCCGCCGCCAGCGGTCCGGCGACGACCAGGCCGAGACCGGGAAGAATCACGTTCGTGCCGATCGCGGCGATGCCGCCGATGATCGCGCCGAGCGTTCCGCCGATCGCCGAGCCGACGCCCGCGCCTTCGAGCGCTTTGCTGCCGAGTTCGGTGTCCGCCGTGCCTTCGCCGAAATGGCGGTTGCGCGTTTCGTCCGACATCAATAAATTGACGTCGTCGTTCGAATAGCCGCGACTGCTCAATGAAGAATAAGCGCGCTCGGCGCTTTCCCGGTCGTTAAAAAGTGCTGAAACTGTTCTACCTTGTCCTGTAGTTTGATCCATTATTTACTCTCCTTTTGTTGTTTACCGAATTTTTTTTATACGTCTCGGATTCGTATGGACTGCATCGAATCGAGACAGATGTAACACTCTTTTTGCATATAACGGCAAACTCCGTGCCATGTTAAGACGACCGGCCGCGGCGGACGGAGGACAGCGGCTTTTTCGGTTGAGACCAAACCAGGGGAACCGAAATCCTTTGCTTTCAGTTAATTGGCTTTTGGCGGCGAACGGCGCGCGGTGTTTACCGGCGCGGTCGGTAATTTAGCCAATTCCCGGAAACTGTGTTAATTTAACTTCTTATGAATCTTTTCGAGAACAGTTATATTTTGGCGAGCATCGCCGAATTTATCAGCGAAGATCTGGGACGCGGCGACATCACGACGCAGGCGACCGTCGCGCCGGACGTGCGCGGGCAGGGGAAATTTCTCGCCAAGGAGAATCTGGTCGTCTGCGGGCTGGACGTCGCGGAGGCGGTTTTCATTCACCTCGACGAAGAATCGCCCGAAATCGAAGCGTCGGTCAACGAGGGCGACGAGATCGAAGCCGGAACGGTCTTCGCGACTTTGCGCGGCTACGCGGACGTGCTGCTCGCCGGCGAGCGCACGGCGCTCAATCTGATTCAAAGGATGTCCGGCATCGCGACTTTGACCCGTCAATATGTGAAGGCGGTTGAAGGCACCGGCGCGCAGATCGTCGACACGCGCAAGACGACGCCGGGCTTGCGGATGCTCGAAAAATACGCGGTCACGGTCGGCGGCGGGAAAAATCACCGGCTCGGCTTGGACGACGGTGTATTGATTAAAGACAACCACATCGCGCTCGCCGGCGGCATCACGGAAGCCGTCACGCTGGCGAAAAAAATGGTCGGGCATCTTCATAAAATCGAGGTCGAAATCTCCAACTGGGCGCAGCTGCGCGAGGCGATCGAAGCCGGCGCGGACATCGTCATGCTCGACAATCAAACGCCCGAAGAAGCCGCCAAACTTGTCGAAATGTCGCGCGGCATGAACCCGAACGTTTTGCTCGAAGCGTCGGGCGGCATGGAGCTCGACCGCGTGCGCGCGTACGCCGATGCGGGCGTCGACTTGATCTCGGTCGGAAAACTGACGCATTCGGCGCGCGCCGTCGATATTTCCTTCAAAATCAACACGATTTAAATCTCGGACGTGTTCTGAAACGGGACGCGGAATTCACGGATTGAAAGGGTCTTCGCGGATTCTTTAAATTACATTTAAAGAATCCGCGGGAATCGGCCGGAACCCGTAAAATCCGCGTCCCGTTTCTTTCGCTCAAAAAAAAATGTTGAGTTGAAACTATTTTTGTTCTGTTTTCGCGTTAAAAGCGGAGGCAATTCGATATGGCAATCAATTCAAATGTTATCAAACGCCCGTCGGACCGAAGTTTGTTTTTAGCGGCGGCGATCGTTTTTCCGCTCGTCGTGCTGATCGGGTATTTCAAATCGTATTATTTCAGCGCGTTCTTTACGGACGCGAGACCGCTCGCCAACGCGCTCGTGCACGCGCACGGCATCGTGATGTCGGCGTGGGTCATTTTCTTCGTCGTGCAGTTCGCGCTCGTGCGGACGAAAAATATCAAGCTGCATATGTCGATGGGATTGGCCGGCATCGCGCTCGCGGCGCTCGTGATCGTCGTCGGGATGGCGACCGCCTACGACGCGCAGCTCGTGCGCCATAGCGCGCCGCCCGGGGTCGACCCGCACGCTTTCTTTTTCCTGCCGGCGGGCGACATGGCTTTATTCGCGCTTTTCTTTGCCGGCGCGGTTTATTACCGGAAACGACCGGCGGAGCATAAGGCGCTGATGCTTCTGACGGCGCTCAATTTCATGCCGGCGGCGCTCTTTCGCGTGTCGCCGGTGGCGGACGAGTACACGATGCTCTGGGCGTTCGGCGTGCCCGCGCTGCTGGCGGTCGGTTGTTTCGCGTGGCACACGGCAAGACACGGCAAGCTCAATAAAGTGTTCGCCGCCGGCACGCTGCTCGTACTGATTATGGTTCCGGTGCGCTTCGTCGTGCCGGGCACGGACGCGTGGCTCAAATTCGTCGCGGCGATCGCGCCGTAAATCGAAAAGACGGATAAAAAGCGAGGCTGATGCATTATTAATTAACGGTGCATCAGCCTTTTTTCTTTTTAGAATACGCGGTTCTCGATTATCATTTACCAAAGTTTATGAAAAGAAAGATTATCATCGGAAGCCTCGTCCTCGGCGCGCCGGCGGTCGGGCTGCTGCTCGCGGCGCGCGTCCTTTACCCGGCGAACGTCGCCGCGACCGCGCCGGATCACGCGGAGGAAATCCTGCGAACGCGGCGTTACCGAACCGATCTGCCGACCTTCGTCGCCGAAACCGAAAGCATCATCCCGACGCTCACGACCTGGGGACGAAACTGGAAACACGTTTCGACCGAAAAGGTCGATAAAATTGCGGGAATCAAAGCCGAAGTGCCGGTCGTCGTCTTTACCGACAATTTGCAGGTCAGCGCCGAACGGGACGCGGCGGGCGGCATTCGGGTCGATGTCCGTTCGAATTCGCGCGCCGGCAAAAGCGATTTCGGCGAAAACCGCCGCCATGTTCTGCAGATTTTAGAGGCTCTGGACGCAAAATTTGCGAAATGACTTCGCCGCTGAGTATAAGATTAAGCGTTAGATAATGATTCGACCGGTTTCTCGGCGCTCGAAAAGGCGAGCATTTCCTCGGACGGCTTGAAAACGGGCAGGAAATAAATCAGCGCGGTCGACGCGACGAGCGCGGCGGTGCAGGCGACGCCGCCTTCGAGCCCGTAGCCCGCACCGGTCAGCCACGCCGGACCGTGATCGGCGGCTTTCATCAGCGGCGCCGGCGCGAGCGTTTCGAGACCGCTCACGTTGATTCCGAAAATCGAGCCCTGAAACCAGTTCCACGCGAGATGCAGCGCGAACGGAAACCATAAGTCACGCGTTTTGAAATAAGCGACGGCGAACCAGATGCCGGCGAGAAAAGTGTTGAGCCACGAAAGCGGATTCGCGCCCGGATTGCCGTTGTGCATCGACGCGAAAATCAGCGACGTCAGGATGATCCCGAACGCGGCGAGTCCCGAACGCGCGAACGTCTGCAGCGCGTAGCCGCGCAGAAAAGCCTCCTCGAAAGCCGCGCCGACGACGAAAATGAGAAACGTCGTGCCGAGCGTGAGAAGCACGGCGGCGCTTCCCGCCCCATCGTTGGCGCGAAAGCTCAAACCGCCGAACGCGTAAGCGATCAGCGCCGCGAGCGCGATCGAGGCGGCTCCCAAAATAAAACCGAGAATTAAATTCTTAAGCCAACCTTTCGTAAACCAGAAGCCGAGCGCGCGAAACGGCAGATCTTCGAAAATTTTCCCGTAGAGCCAGCCGAAGAACATGACGACCGCGAACGAAATGCCGAACTGCATGACGAAACTGACGAGACTGTACGGCGAGAAACCGATCGGCAGGTTCATTAAAACGGCGGTCGTCGCGAGCAGCAGAATCCCCGACGCGAGAAAAAACGAAAGCAGAAAAATCGTAAAGCGCCAGCCGCTTCTGATGCGTCCCGCGTCGTTGAAAAAGATGGTCCGAAAGTTCATAAATTGTTTCGAGTTTAATCAAATTGCCGCCGGCTGACAAAATCAGCCGCGAACAAACACGAAATTTCGCGAAATATTTATAATTCTTTTCGTGTCCGTTCGTGTTTGTTCGCGGCTGATTTTGTGAGTGGAAATTATGTTAAACTCGTCTCGAACGATGAGCGAGCCGAAACCGAATCCGAAAAAGACGAAAGCCCCGTGGATGCTGGGTTTATTCGTGCTCGCGCTGCTGACGTTTCTGATCCTGCTGCAATCGTCGAACCTCTGGAAAACCTTCGCGATCGAATCGGCGGACGACACGCTGCTGCTTTACGCGCTGTCGTCGCTGAACTTTTTCGCGTTCGTCATCTTCGGTTTCATCCTGCTCAGGAACCTGATCAAGCTCGCGCGCGAGCGCCGGTCTTTACAGCTCGGCGCGAAGATCAAAACGCGTCTGTGGCTGTATTTTTTCGCGGTCAGCATCATGCCGATCGTCGCGATGGCGGTTTTCTCGTATCTTTTTATGAACCGCGCGCTCGAGCGCTGGTTCACGTCGATTCCCGGCAACGTCATTCTCGAAGCGCGCGAAGTGCAGAACCAGGCGATCAAATCGCAAGCCGAAAAATTGAGCCAGACGGCGCGGATGCTCGCCGAAAGCTTCGACGAGCGCCGCGATTTCACGAACGAGGATTTGCGGCGCGTCGCCGAAGCCGGAAATCTGACGCACATCGAAATCCTCTCGAAAACCAACAAAACGCTCGCCGTTTTCGAAAAAAACGTGACGCCCGAACAAAAAGCGGAAGTCGACAACCTGCTCGATCTCGTGCGCAATAATCGGGCGGACGAACCGGTTTTGCTCGACAGCCGCGGGTTCGACGCGGCGATCGCGCACTTTTCCGACGGTCGCAAGCTCGTCATCATGCCGGATTTGTACGCCGAAGGCAACGTCAGCCAGATGGTCGAAGATTCGCTCGCCGATTTCGAAAAATTAAAAGAGACGGAAGTCACCGTCCGGCAGATCGGGCTTTCGACGCTCGGCGTGCTGACCTTTCTGCTGATTTTCGCGTCGTCGTGGACGGCGCTTTACATCGCGCGCGGGCTGACCGTGCCGATCAAGGCTTTGGCGGAAGGCGCCGATAAAATCGCGCAGGGCAATTTCGGGCACCGCGTCGAGGTTCTGGCCGAAGACGAACTCGCCCTCTTGGTCGAATCGTTCAACCAGATGTCGGCCAAGCTCGAAGAAAATTCCGCCGAACTCGAAGAGCGCCGCCGCTACATCGAAACCGTGCTGCAGTCGCTCGCGACCGGCGTGATTTCCTTCGACGCGGCGAACCGCGTGACGACCATCAACAAGTCCGCCGCGCAGATCCTGCGGCTCGAAGACGGCGATTACGCGGGCTTCGACCTTTCGAAAATCGTGACGGACGAAAATCGTCTCGTGCTCGAAAGATTGCTGAACCGCGCGCGAAGAATCGGTCGCGCCGCCGAACAGACCGCGCTGCAGCGCGAAAACGCGAACGGCAACGGCGCGAGCGGCGACGGCGATTTGCCGGTCGCTTTGACGGCGACGGCGCTGCCGCGCGGTTTCGGCGAAGCGAGCGGCGTCGTGCTCGTCGTCGAGGATTTGTCCGAACTCATCACGGCGCAGCGCGCGTCCGCCTGGGCGGAAGTCGCGCGGCGGATGGCGCACGAGATCAAAAACCCTTTGACGCCGATCCAGCTTTCCGCCGAGCGCATCGCGAAACGTTTTTCCGCCGTTCAAAATCCGAAGTCGAAGGTCCAGAGTCTTCTCGACGTCTTTTCGACCAAATCGAAAGACCCGCAGCCGAACACGGACGATCAGACCGCGCGCGTCATCACGGAAGGAACCGAAACGATTCTCAGGGAAGTCAACAGTCTCAAGGCGATGGTCGATGAATTTTCGCGGTTCGCGCGGCTTCCGAACGTAAAGCTCGAAAGCGGCGACCTGAACGAAATCGTTCGCCAGTCCGCCGCGCTTTACGAAGATCGCGGCGCGCGCATCGAACTGAATTTGGCCGAAAATCTGCCGAACGCGCTGATCGACGAGGAACAGCTGAAACGCGTCTTCGTCAACCTGATCGAAAACGCGCTCGAGGCTTTCGACGACGCGCAGGAAGACAAACGCGTTCTGGCGAAAACCTTCTACGACCGCGCGCGTGATCTGATCGTCGCCGAAATCTCCGACAACGGCGGCGGCATTCCGCCGTCCGATTTCCAGAAGCTTTTTCAGCCGTATTTTTCGACGAAAGGGCGCGGCACCGGGTTGGGGCTGGCGATCGTGCAAAGAATCGTTTCCGAGCACCGCGGGCGCATTAAAGCCGTCAACAACACTCCCAAAGGCGCGAAATTTATTGTAGAATTACCGGTAGCGGGGTGAGTATGTCTGAAAGCAGTTTTGAAGATTACCGGAAAAGTTATCAAGCGTTGTCCTTTATTTCGAAACTCGCCGCTTTTCTGCTGGCGCTTTTGGCGGCGTTGAATCTTTGCGAGATCGCGCGGTTCTTTTATTTACAAAATTACGGTCTTGAGAAATTATTTGAAATCCATCTGCTTTTTCCGGCGACCGTTTTGCAGTTGCTGATTCTGGCCGTATTCGCCCTGAAATTCGCGTCCCTCTTTTTCGAATCGAAAAAGGCCTTTAAATTCGGGCAAATCCTGCGGCTGTTCGGGCTCTTTCTGCTGTTGTTGTATTTCATCGTTTCGATTCCGTCGCTCGCCGCCTCGGGAATTTACGAAACGGCGCCCGCGCCGATTTTCAGACACGCTTCGCGAAGTTTCAGCGTCGCGGCGACGGCGTACCTGACATTCAGTCCGCTTCGCCAGATCGTGACGCTCATTCTGTCGTCGATCAAGTTCGGGTAAATTCGATTTAAATAAATTCAGGCGACTTTTTTGAGCGCCGCCCGCGCGGAAACGGGCGGCGCTCTTTCGCCGTTCGCCGGTCGGCGAAACAATCTCCGGGCGCGACGCGAATGGTTTGCGAAAAAACGCGCGTCGCGGTTAAAATAGTAACGGACGTTCTTCACGTTGCGACCTTATATCAATAACCACGTTTACCTTAAACAAATAAAAAACAATAAAAGATGAACACCAAGAATTACCGACGATTTATTTTTCTATTCGCATTCGTGCTTTTATGCGGAAACCTCATGACCGTTTCGGCGCAGCTCGGCGGTCTCGGCGGTCTCGGCGACAAACTGAAAAAGAAAACGCCCAATCTGCTCGGCGACAAACAGCCGATCACGACCAGCCTGCCGGACGCGAAATGGGGCGACTCCTCGAAAGACGGCTTTACGCCGCGCGAGCCCGCGCGCTCCTTGATGCAGCTGCAGCGTACGCCGAACGGCGGTTTCGTGCTTCAGCCAGGATATTACACGTTTCAGGACCAGAGCTACTGCCTGAAGGCCGGCACGCACGGACCGGGCGGCGGCGACGGTTATCTCTACGCGCCGCCGAAAGGTCCGGCCGAAGACGCCGTGATGACGATCGTGCGCAATTCGGTCAACCGGCCCGAAATCAAGCAGCACGACATTCAGGCGCTTTTATGGGCGATCATCGCGCGCGCGAAGTTCGAAGATTTATCGAGCGAGCTGAAAGCGACCGCCGCCCGACTTCTGACGCCGCGCCAGCTCGCCGGACTTAACCGCTCGGCGCTCGACGTCCTCTCCGGCAACGCGCTGACCGACGCCCTCGGCGGCGTGCCCGAGCCGCTGCGCCAGATCGCGCAGGCTGAGGCGCAGCTTCGCCAGATGCTCACCACGCCCGGCGCGACGTTCGCGGAGATGGAAAGAGTCGCCGTTTTATCGGGCAACGCGCCGCTCGGCGAAGGCAGCCAGAACATCCCGTCGGGACGCTGGTCGACTCATCCGGACGGATATTACATCCGTTATATCCCGTCGAGCTACAGCTCGACGCGCGTTGAAATCTGGGTTCCGCAGGGCAGCCCGGCGGTCGGCAAGGAATACGACCCGGCGACGCACATCGCCGTGCCCGGCAACACCGCACGCCAGCGCCTGATTCAATCCGGACGCCCGCAGCAGCAGTAATTACCGTTACAAATCATTTAGGGATAAAAAAGAGGCGAATCTAAGCGTCTCTTTTTTATTTTGAATCGAAATTTATTGTCGAATCAACGGCAATTGTGTAAAGTGAAAACTATGAGAAAGGCGTTTTTGAATTGGGGTGAAAGTTATGTTGAAACGTTTCGATACACGCGGTTTCTGACGCAGATTTTTTCCTTCAGCATGGCTCTGGTGTTGGTTTTGGAGGTTGTTAAAGCAATTCACTTTAATTTGACCTATGAAGGTGAAATCTCGTCACAGTTAAAGCTTGCCGTTGCTAAGGAATTGTCGTTACAGGTTTTCTTTGCCTTTCTTCTTGCCTTCAGGTTTCTCCTCCTTTTTCTCAAAGACAACAAATATTTCTGGTTATCGCAATTTGTCTGGCTTTTTACTTATCTAATGCTCATCACTCAAATTTCCGGCGCCGGATGCACGAAGAACGCATTTCCGATTTTCGGCGAAACGCTTTCCTGTATTTTTGTCGCATATTTATTTTTCAGCCCTCTTCGGCAAATAACGACGCTTCTCGCTTCATTTGGTAGAATTTCTGTAAAGTAAATGTCGAACTCGGTTTTAATTGTCGACGACGAGCGCGGAATCCGCGAGACGTTGCGCGGGGTTTTGGAGGACGAAGGCTTCGAGGTCGAAACCGTCGTGAGCGGCGAAGACTGTCTGAAGGCGGTCGAACGCGCGCCTTTCGCCTGCATTTTGCTCGACATCTGGCTCGGGCAGGGCATCGACGGGCTCGAAACGTTGAAAAACCTGCGCGAAAACGGCAACGATTCGGCGGTCGTCATGATTTCCGGTCACGGCAACATCGAAACCGCCGTGAACGCGACGAAATTGGGAGCGTTCGATTTTATCGAAAAGCCGTTGAGTCTGGAAAAAACCGTGCTGACAGTGCGCAACGCCGTCAAGCAGCGCGATCTCGAACGCGCAAACGCGCAGCTCACCGAACAGCTCAACGAGGAATACGCGATGATCGGCGAATCGGTCGCGATGCGCGCGCTTCGCAAACAGATCGCGGTCGTCGCGCCGACCGACGGGCGCGTCCTGATCTCCGGCGAATCCGGCACGGGCAAGGAGCTCGTCGCGCGCGCGATTCATGCTCAATCGCGCCGCAAAACCGCGCCGTTCGTCGAAATAAACTCGGCGGCGATTCCCGAAGACTTGGTCGAGAGCGAGCTTTTCGGGCACGCGAAGGGCGCGTTTTCGGGCGCGACGAGCGCGAAAAAAGGGAAGTTCGAGATCGCCGACGGCGCGACGCTTTTTTTGGATGAGATCGGCGACATGTCGCCGCGCGTGCAGGCGAAAATGCTGCGCGTTTTGGAAGAGCAGCGGTTCGAGCCGGTCGGCAGCAACACGCCGGTCAAAGTCGACGTGCGGGTGATTTCGGCGACCAATAAACCGCTTTCGAGCCTGATCGAAAACGGCGATTTTCGCGCCGATCTGTTTTACCGTTTGAACGTCATTCCGTTTCAGATTCCTCCGCTGCGCGAAAGATTGGAAGATATTCCGCTTTTGACCGAGCATTTCAACCGCAAATTTTCGCTCGCGTACGGCAGAAAACCGAAGGAATTTAACGCCGAAGCCCTCGAAGCGCTGCAGAACTACGCGTGGCTCGGCAACGTCCGCGAGCTCAAAAACACGATCGAGCGCGTCGTCATCATGGTCGAAAAACCGCAAATTTCGGCGGACGACCTGCCGCGCTTCAACGAGGCGGAAGAACCGCCCGCTTCGAGTTTCCGCTTTCCTTCGTTCAAGGACGCGACCGACGCTTACCAGCGCGAGTTCATTCTGCACAAGCTCAACGAATTCGACGGCAACGTCTCGCGCGCGGCGGACGCGATGGGCGTCGACCGCAGCCATCTTTACCGCCGCATGAGAAATCTGGGAATCCAGGGCAAAGAAAAGTAAAGCGCCGCGAATAACGAGCGCCGTTCGAAAAAAAGCTTTCAGCGAATATTGAACGCGTATTCGATCGTTTTCGCCGCGTCGACCTTCTTTCCGTCGATTTCAGCCGGCAGAAACCTGATCTTCTGCGCCGCTCTGACGGCGAGTTTCGTGATGTCGTCCGAGGCGTCCGAAAGGATCTCGATGTCGCCGATTTTTCCGTTCGCCAAAAAATTGACCTTCAATTTCACCAGCCCGGAATAGCGGTTTTTGCTGGCGATATCGATAAAATCAAACATCGGTTTGCGGAGCAGGATCAACGGGCGGGAAAAACTTAAATCAGGCTTGTCTTCCTTCTGCGCGGTCAGCGCGCTTTTGACGACCTTTACTTCGGGCTGATCGTCTTTCCGGTTCAGTATTTCGAGAATTTCCGGGCTCGTTTGCAGATTCGAGACGAAGACGCTGCGCGGCGCGTCCGGCGCGGAATTCGTCGAAGTCTTAAACAGCGGCTTGCCGTTCAGCATCAAAGACGTTACGAATTTTTCATAAATGGCGGCATCCTCTTTCTTCCCGGAAGCGTAGATCAAAAACACCTTGCTTTTGACGGCGATGGCGATGCTCGTCGACTGGGTTTTGTCGCCGTCGTAAGTGGTTTTTCTGCCGACGAAGTCGCCGGCTCGAAAATCCTGATAGCTGGCTTGGGGCGAATTGCCCCCGACGTAATACCACAGATAGTTTTTCGCTTCCGAGACCTGTCGCAGCTGGAAGACGCTGAGGCTCATGACGACGCTGCCTTTATTGCCGATGATCCTCGGTTTTTCGAAGGTATTGATGAGTTCCGGCAAGGAAGCCAGAACCGGCGCCATGATATAGGATTTTTCGACCTCGTTGTCGACTAAAAAATTCGACGGAAACGAAATGGAAAAATCCGTCTTGTCGTCTTTGATGCGCGTCCAGTCGTCATTCGATCTGGATTGAGCGAACGCGTTCGCCGTCAAAATCAGAAGCATGATGAAAACAAAAAAGTTTTGAAATCCCGCCATTTTCTATGTTCCCTCCGTTAGTCGCGTTTAATGGTGAATCCGTGCCGGAAAAGAGTCGTTTATCCTCAAACAGATCGGCCGGCGCTCCCGGCAGCGCGGCGCGAAAACGACCGTTGCGAACCCGAAATTGACGGAATCGCGCGACCGGAAAAGTCGTTTTCAGCCCCGCGTCCGCGCCGAATAATCGAGCCGCGCGTCAGGAAATAATTGCTTTTCTCCTGCCGTCGATAAACACTGCGATGGTTTTACCGAAAAACCAGACGTCGAGGAATACGTCGGCGGCGCCTTTTTTATAAAGGAAATCGGTTCGGCACCCTTCGGACGTTTCGATGGAAAAACTGCCGGGACTCAATAGAAAAGCATCGAAAGCTTCAAGCGCCTGGACGAATGAAGGCTTTTTCATTCGGCAGTAAGTTCCAGACTCGTATTTTCTCCTCATGAGCTTTTGCGGCCGGTTCGGATTTTGAAGTTCTCGACGAAAAACTCTGCCGCCGACGATTTTATCGTCGGCGAACCAAACGAATCCTTTAACGTGCCCGATCGACATTTCCTCGGCTCATGGTCCAAATAGCTGCGCGACTTTTCGCCAACCGGACATAAATCGCGCCGGCTCACCTCATTTATACTGACTCCGGCATTTTACTGTCAAGGAAAATATAATTTTATAAAAACTCTGATGAGTAAAAAATGCTTTTTTCGTTCGAGCCGGTTCGATTTTTCGTTTCGGGTTTCACCTTATTGATACGTGTTGCCGGTTTCGTCGATCGTTTCGGTTTTCTGCGAAGCGATCAGCCAGCTCCCGTCCGTCCGGATGAAACCGATCGTTCCGCGTTCGATATAGGGCTCGAATTTTCCCGGCTCGAAAACGCTGCGGCGCGTGACGGTTTGAAGGCAGTGAATGACCGCGTTTTCCTTTGAACGGTCGATCAGTTCGGCGTTGTAGATATTGTAGGAAACGAAGTTCTTATCGACGCGCGCATTTTCGAGGAGGATTTTTTTTCCGTAGACGTCTTCGAGTCCGGCGTCATTCAGACGCCCTTCAAAATCGTCGGCGAGGTGTTTTTCGATCCCGATCCGGTTGCCCTTCGCCAGCGCCTCGTTGAATTTGCGGGCGACGGTCGTCAGCTCGTTCAAAAGCTGCTCGTCGGTGTCGTACCCCGTTCCGCAGTAAGCGCATTCGTTTTGTCCGGCGGTAACTTTCGCTCCGCATTCGCTGCATTCGTTAAGCATATTTTCCCCTTTGAAATTCCTTCCGCCGACGCGTTCGTTCGCGGCGGTTATTTAATACTCTTCTTCCGTTACCTCTTCGCGGCTCGTCACCGAAGCGGCGTTTCTTTCGCCGAAGCAGACGCAGTTTTTTCCGTCACTCCACATGACCGGGTAACACATGTACTGGACGTTCACGTACCTGTCCCGGTAGATTTTATTCGTTCCCACCGCGTCGCCCCGCGTGATCACGTCAAAGCTCGTGACGACCGGATAAGCCTCGTCGGTAACCGTGTCCCACCGGTCGCCCCGCAGGTTTTCGTAATGCCTCGGCGCGCCGACCTGGAAGGCGTGATAAATCACCTCCACCTTCTCGTAGCTTTTCGCCAGATAGGTTTTATCGTGAACGATGAACGCTTTAAATTCCCGTTCGGTCGTGCAGAAACCGCCGTTACTCGCCGGCGGCGGCTTCGTTCCGTTATTCGGCGGATTCGGGTTCGAATCGTCCTGGCATTCGAACGCCACCCGCAAAAAATATCAAAAAGATTAGCCCCAGCGATTTCAGCGACAGCCGTAGATTCGATTTGGATTGTTGTTTCATTTTTATATTTCTCCATCGTTTCGTGAAACGAAAGGCGGCCGCTCGGAAAGTTAAAGTTCCGGCGCACGCTCTTTTTACTTTCAGGGCGACATTCCCCGGCCGACGATCGAAAATATTCCGCCGACGACGATCAGCAGCGCGGACACGAATCCGAACAGAAAAAAAGGGAACCACAGATTGTAGAATCTCCCGACGACCGGTTTTTGAGGCTGGCGCGCGTCATAATAAACCGGAATGTTTTCGCCGATCTTGTAATTGCTCCAGCTGTTCGAGGTGCCCGGCGTGTAATCGATAACGCGCCCGTCCGCGGTCTGAAAACGCACGGTCGGCCGAAACAGCGTGTTGCGCGGACTCGGGCTTGCGAAAGCGCCGCTGTGCCGCATCCCCTCGCGCGCCTCGACGTTCGTCACGACGCCGGTCGTTTTAATCGCGCGCAGAACCTTCCAGACTTTTCTCAAAAAAAGCGCGGCGTTTACAATTGCGAACGCCAAACCGAGTAGAAACACGAGAACGCCGACCACAAAAAACAATTTGTCCATAATGATTTTGGATTTACCTTTCTCTATCGCCACATGCGACAAAATCGGAAAAAGCGGCTCATGATTTTTATTTTCGGTTACTGTGGCGGACGCATGAAAGATTCGTGAGAAAATTCAAAACGGAAAAAGCTTTTAAGAATCAGCCGCGCAAAAACACGAAAAGGCACGAATATTTTATTGAATTTTATTCGTGTAAATTCGTGCCCTCTCGCGGCTTTTTTCTTGTTCGAATTAACGTTCCGCGAGCTGACGGCAATCGCCCCATTCGACGGCGCCGCCGAAATCCTCGATGATGACCGGCACCGACTTTTGAGCTTTCGGATGAATGTCGTGAAACAACAAAACGCCGCGCCGTTTGACGAGCATTAGAATTTCCATCCGGTTGACGATGTCTTCGGCCGTGACCCGCGCGTTCCAATCCTGCGAATCGATGTTCCAAAGCGCGACCCGCAAGCCTTCTCCGCGAAAAAACGCGCCGCTGTCCGCCTTGCGCTGACCGTAGGGCGGGCGAAAAAGCGGCAAAAAGATCGATGTGCCGTCGAAGCTCGTTTTGAGCAGCGCGATCGTATCGGCGACGGAAGACTGCCATTTATCGCCGACCGCGAGCCGCGAGCGTTTTTCGTGCGAAAGATGCTCCCAGCCGTGCGCCGCGACGCATTGCCCTTTATAAATCTGGCGGACGGCAGCGGCGCCGTTCGTTTTTTGACGGTTCGCGAACTGGCGCCCGAGCACGAAAAACGCCGCCGATTTTTTCTCGGCGCTGAGCATTTCGAGAACCCGGTCGGTGTTGCCGCCCGAAGCGGTCGGACCGTCGTCGAAGGTGAGGTAAAATGTACGGTCGCTCATTTCGTCGCCCGTCCATTCATTGTCGTCGAACTTATCGATTTCGCTGCTCGTGACGGGGAAAATCTCCGCCAGATGAATTTGCTCGGCGACGTAAATTCCCATAAACTCGGCGATGTCTTCGCGCCACGCATCGAGCGCGGCGGGAATTTGCAAGAGGCGCGCGCCGGCGATGAAACCGTCGGAACCGGCCGCCGCGCCGATGCACGTCCAGTCGTTCGGCGGACACGTTTTGGCGGCGAATTGATAATTTTGCCGTGCCAGGTTCAATTCCTTGTCGAGCCATTTCACGACCGACGGACGATTGGCGGTTTTGTTTTCCTCCGTTTGACGCGCGTCGAGTTCGCGCGCGTAAAAAAGAATCGCCGCCCGCGACGCGCGGTCGAACGCTTCCGGCCGATCGACGCGTTCGGTCCAGAGCCGGCGGTTTCCGATCGCCACGCCGGAATATTTGCGGGCGGCTTTGTGCGGCGTCGAAACCGGCGCGGCTTCCGGCAGCGTTACATTCATTTGGTTGACCGCTGCGTCGGCGGCGTTCGTGACGGCGGTTTCCGAAACCGGACAGCCGGAAAACCCCAGAACAAACAGCCCGATCATGAGCCAAAAATTTCTTCGCATAGCATTTACGTCTTTTCGTTCGGGAAAAATTCTCGATTCGCCCCGGTTGTCATTTCAAGACGCATTAGAAAGTAAGTTTTGTCGTTAAAAACGGCAAAAATTTTAACGTCGACGCAAAATAATAAAAGACCGCTCCAATTCGGGCGGTCTTTTGTCGACGGTTTTCAAACCGTTAGATTCCGAGAACGTCGATCAATTCCTGCACCGCGCCCGCCGATTTATGGAGCGCCGCGCGTTCCTCGTTCGTCAAAGAGATTTCGATGATCTGCTCGACGCCGTTACGCCCGAGTTTGACCGGCACGCCGACGAACAGATTGTTGATGCCGTATTCGCCTTCGAGATAGACGGCGCACGGTAGGATTTTCTTTTTGTCTTTGAGGATCGCTTCCGCCATTTCGACCGCGCCCAAAGACGGAGCGTAATAAGCCGAACCGGTTTTGAGCAGTCCGACGATTTCCGCGCCGCCGTTGGCCGTGCGCTTGATGATTTCGTCGAGACGTTCCTGCGGAATCAGTTCGGTGATCGGAATGCCGGCGACCGTCGAGTAACGCGGCAGCGGAACCATCGTGTCGCCGTGACCGCCCAAAACGAACGCCGTCACGTTTTCGACCGAGACGTTCAGCTCTTCGGCGATGAAGCAGCGCATGCGCGCCGAATCGAGAACGCCCGCCATGCCCATCACGCGGTTTTTCGGGAAGCCCGAACGCACGAACGCGACCTGCGTCATCGCGTCGAGCGGGTTCGAAACGACGATGATGAAGGCGTTCGGCGAATGTTTTGCGATCTGGTCGGTGACGCCGCCGACGATGTCCGAATTGGTTTTCAAAAGATCGTCGCGGCTCATGCCGGGTTTGCGCGGCAGTCCGGCGGTGATGATGACGACGTCCGAATCGGCGGTTTCTTCATAAGAATTCGCGCCGACGAGCTTCACGTCGAAACCGTCGATCGGCGCGGCTTGCGCCAGATCGAGCGATTTGCCCTGCGGCGTGCCCTCGACGATGTCGACCAAAACGACGTCCGCGAGCTCCTTCGCGGCAATCCAATGCGCGGCGGTCGCGCCGACGTTGCCCGCGCCGACCACCGTAACTTTAAATCTTCCAGCCATTATGTGTATTTCCTCTCTAAATAGGTATGTTTAATAAAAACAAGATTTTCTCACAAGTGAGCTGAAACGGCAAAAACCGACTCTGAATTTAGCCGCCGGCGAAAAATCGTGTCCGAAAACTTGCACGGCCGCGACCGGCGGCGAAACGGCGCGCGCTCGTTTGCGTCCGAAAGGCGCGTTTGGCTCGTTTACTTCTTCCTGACCAGATATTTTAAAGGACTTTCGACATCGTAAAAGCCGGATTCCGCCGCGCATTGATTGAGCAGTTTGGCGTGTCCCGCGCCGTAGATGACGAGAACGCGATCGGCGGGCGAATCGGTGATTCTGATCAGGTTGGCGAAAATTTTCATGTTTCGCCCGTACCAGTGGGAAAGATAATTCGCTCCGACGTATTGATCGGCGCGTCCGATTCTCACGAAATCGAAATAGCTTCGATGCGATTCGTCTAGATTCGCCGGTCGATTTATGAATTCAAACTGCTCGACGATCGACATGTTTTTGAGAACCTTATCTCTTTCGGTCACCGACGCCTGAAGTTTACGCGTGTGTTTTTCCAAAAAGGATTTCAATTCCGGATCTTTTTGGGCGAACGCGTCATAGTCGTAATCGGAGAAATCGCCGGGCGGATAATCGTTCCAATCGACGCAGTACAGCTTTTCGAGCCGCGCGGTTTTGGCGACGCGAAAACCGATCTGCTGTTCTTCGCCCCTTTCCAGTTCGAATTCGCCCTTCAGGTATTTTTGATAATCGCCGTCGACTTTCGTCTGGTTTTTCGTCGCACATTCGACCGCGATTTTCGTCGGCTTGAAATCGTTCAAAAGTTCGACCAGCTCGGCGATCTCCTTTTGTCGTTTGGGCTGCAAAACGTCGTCGACCTCGGATTTCGCGCGGTCGCGTCCCGGATTCGCCATGTGGTAGCTTCCCAAAACGACGAGCGCCGGTTTCGTCTTCGCGTCGCGATCGACGATGCCGGGTTGAGCGGTCGCGCCGCGCGCCGAAAAGAGAAGAAGACAAAAAACGAGCGTAAAAGATCTTTTATGTAATTTCACAAATAATTCCTCCAAAATTGACCGCCGTTGATAAAAATCGCGAATTTTATTTTTATGACCAGATGAATTTCAACGCTTCGCCAGGAAGATAAATTCATTCGTCCAAAAGCTTAAGCGAAAAAAACGCGAAATTCGTATCACAAATAATCGCGCTTTGATTTAACGGTTCATCAATGTTAAATTTTCGGTACTTGCTTTACCGCTCGAATTAAAGCCGAAAATTTATGTCAACCAAAATAGCCCGCGTTTTACCTGCCCTTTTTCTGCTCGGCCTTGTTCTTCAAACGACGGTTTTCGCGCAAAAAACCAATCCTTCGATCGCGACGAAGCGCTACAATCGCCTCGTCATTCGCAACGCGATGATCGTCGACGGGAGCGGCAAACCGGCGTCGGGGCCTTTTGATATCGTCGTCGAAAACGACACGATCGCCCAGATCGCCGCGCTCGATCCGGTCGCGGTCAAAGAAGGCACGGCGAAGCGCGTCGCGGCGGGCGAAGTCGAGATCGACGCGAGCGGAAAATACGTGCTGCCCGGACTCATCAACCTGCACGGGCACACGCAGGACGAGCGCGGCGGCGCGCCGCAGGCGGTCGAATACTGCACGAAAATGTGGCTCGCCTGCGGCATCACGACCGTGCGCGACGTCGGCGCGGGCGCGAAAACGCTCGAATGGCGCGAGCAATCGGCGAAAAACGAGCTTCCCGCGCCGCGCATTTTCGCGTACGGCGTTTTTTACGGCGTCAACACGCCGGCGGAAGCGCGCGCGAAGGTGCGCGAGATCAAGGAAAACGGCTACGACGGCATCAAATTGTTCGGCGTCGACCGCGACCTCATGGCGGCGATGATTGACGAAGCCAAAAAGCAGAACTTGCGCGTCGCGCATCACACGGGCGTCGAGGAAACGAACGCGTGGGACGACATAAAATTCGGCACGACCAGCATCGAGCACTGGTACGGCATTCCGGACGCGGCGATCGAATCGGGCAGGCAGAATTTTCCGCCCTCGTATAATTACAACGACGAAGTCGACCGTTTTCGCTACGCCGGGCGGCTCTGGCGCGAGGCGAATTGGGAGAATTTGCTGAAAGTCTTCGACGGCATGATCGCGGCGAATGTCGCGTGGAACCCGACGCTCGACATTTACGAAGCCTCGCGCGATCTGCAAAGGGCGCAGACGAATCCCGCGTTTCGCGAGTACCTGCATCCGGTTCTGGAAGAATATTTCCGCCCGAACCCTGCGAATCACGGCTCGTATTTTATCGGCTGGACTTCGACGGACGAAGCCTTTTGGAAAGAAAATTACCGCATCTGGATGCGCGCTTTAATGGAATTCGAGCGGCGCGGCGGGCTGATCGGCGCCGGCGAAGACGCCGGATTTATCTATCAAATGTATGGCTTCGGCTTGATCCGCGAACTCGAACTGCACCAGGAAGCCGGTTTTCACCCGCTCAAAGTCGTCCAGCACGCGACCGCGAATAACGCGCGAATTTTAGGGCAGGAAGACAAACTCGGACGGATTCGCGCCGGCTACAAAGCCGATCTGATCGTCGTCAACGGCAACCCGCTCGAAAATTTCAAAGTGCTTTACCCGACCGGCATCGAAGAGATCCGCGGCGGCAAAGTTTATAAAACCGGCGGCGTCGAATGGACGATCAAGGACGGCATCCCGTTTCACGCGCCGACGCTCGCCAAAGAAATCCGCGAAATGGTCGCGAAAGCCCGGCAGGCGAAAAAATAATTCCAGTAATTAAAACGTCGCAAAAGCCATCCGTTTTCGGGATTTTAGTTATGAGACGACTTATGACACAAAACGCCGAAACGGCCTTATCCGATAAATAACGGCTAACCGTAATTAAAACAATAAATAAAGCGGCTCAAAAACGTATGACTTGTGAGACGCTTTTCGATGTTTTTATGACGTTTCAAAAAGGGGCGTTTTTGAGGGAACTTCTTGATCAATACGAGGCTCTGCCGCTGATGTTAGATTATTTCCGGTTCATAACGGTGACTTCCTACCGGCCACTCTGCAATGACTTTTTATGAAACATGGGCTATCACACAAAATTTCGGTTTGCCTAGCGTCGAATTTAAGGCTTAGATTTTTGTCCCGAAAGCCGAGAGAATTCCCGATCAAGGGACTTCGACCGTATCGCTCGGCCGGCAGTCCGGCTTCGCCGACCGAACGAAGCGAGTAACGGTATTTAAGCGAAGACGATCGAAAAGCGCCGCGGCAGGCCGCGGCGCTTTTCCCGTAATTAAACGTTGATATTGAATTTTCCGCCTCGAAAGATAGAGATTGTGTCGATTTTCTAATGCTCGGTATTCACGAACCGAATACAGTCGCCTTGATTCTTGAAGGGGCGGGGCGCATCAAAACGCCTCCATCCATCGTCTTTGCATTGCCGTTTATCTCTGGGAGGCCCGGTACGTGCATCGCAAACGTCGCCGATTCCGTCGCCGTCAAAATCCGCTTGGTCGGGGTTAAAGGTTAACGGGCAATTATCGGTTCCGTCCGGCACGCCGTCGTCGTCGGCGTCGTTTAGGATCAGCGATTCGCCCAAAATGCGGAACGCGTATCTTTGGCCCAAGGCCGACGTGCTTCCCCCCGAAAATATGTAGCCGAGGTTTATTGGACCCGGCTCGTAATTGAAAGGAAGAGACGCGCTATGCAGTAACGTCCCTATATCATCGCCCTGTGCGGAGAATAAAGCGAAGTAGCTTCCCGGCTGCAGCGTCAGGTCGACGGCGACCGATTCATACGAGACGATCAGCGGGTCGCCGTCGTCGGAAAGAGTAAACGACGCGATGACCGTATTCGGATCGGGAACGCCATTTAAAGACGGACGGATCTGGACCGTCAACGGAAGGGTCGCCGGGCATACGGGATACTGCGCAGTCGAACAAGCGTTAACGAATCCCCCGATCTCGGTGAGAACCGTCGGCTGCGCGAGAGTGAATCCGGGGCCGCCCGATTGAAAATTATCCAGTGTAAATCCGCCGGTCCCAAAAATGCTGAACCGCGTTTCGGGCGTCGCCGCTCCCAATGAATCGACGATCGAAACGGTGTCGGCGGCCCGCGCCGAGCAGGCGAGCAAAGCCGCAATGCCCAGCACGAACGCGACGATGATGACGCGTTTTCGATTGGCGATGAGAGAGTCGTTAATGACAGTAGACATAATGCTTTCTCCTTTTGGATCGATACGCGCTTCCGAACGATGCGCATCGATGATTGAAGGTAAGCGATAAGGAGAAGTTAATTTTTTAAGACCCCGAACGCTTACCGATTCCGCGTTATCAGCTCTGCTTATCGAGTCGATTTCAATGTTGAAGTGAACCATTTATACTCGCCTCGATAGTCAAAGTCAAGAAACGGCGCGCGATCGGCTAACCTGAGCCCTGAAAACACCGAACGATAGAGAAAGCCGGGGCCGCCGTCTCGAAACGAAAGGCGAAGTTAAATTAACTTCGCCTTTGATTCTTTACGGCAACTTGTGATTTCTTTCCGCAGCCGATACCGGAATAACGGGCAGAACTAAAGCCGTGTGGTATCCGTAAAAATAATAAACGAGCGGAACGTTTATGAAAAACAGAAAAAAACTCCGAAGATCGTGAGAATCATCGCGGTTAGTAGAACCGCGTTGAATTTCATCTTTGATGCTTTGAAACCGTCCCAAAAGGGTCGTTTTCGAGACGGTTAGATAATTCAACAATCCAAATTAGAACAACGCTGATTTGTTTTATCTCAAACCGCGTCCGAGGCGGACGTGAAATTGAACGCTTTTAATTTCAGCGCGGGAAGCAGCGAGGCGTTGCCGTCGCCGACGCGTTCGGGCGCGCCGATCATCTCGACGTTGCCGGGCGCGAGCATCTGGATTAGCGATTGATTGAACCGGAAATTTCTGACGGGCGTCGTGATTTTGCCGTTTTCGATCATCCAGATGCCGTCGCGCGTCAAGCCCGTGACGCTCGCCGTGCGCGGGTCGGTCGCGCGGATGTACCAGAAACGGCTGACGATCAGTCCCTTTTCGGTCGAAGCGATCATTTCTTCGACGCGCGACGGCTTCGCGCTCGATTCCATGATCGTGTTGACCGGCCCGGGCGTCGGTTCCTTCCCGCTCTTTTTCGCCCAGAAACGCGTGTAGATCAAGTTGTCGAGCGCGCCGTTTTTGACGAGATAAATCTTCTGCGCCGGAATGCCGCCCTGCGCCGAGGCGGAAGCGGGCAATTCCGCGTTCCACGGATCGCTGTAAATATTCAGCCGCTCGTCGAAAAGTTTCTGCCCGAGTTTGGTCTTGCCTTCGGGCAGCGAATACGGGCTGCGACCTTCTTCGGCGCTGCGCGCGTCGAACTGAAACGCGATGCCGCCCAAAAGATCGGCGACCGCCTGCGGTTCTAAAATGACGCTGTAAACGCCCGGTTCGAGGGTTTTCGCATTCCGCCCTTCGAGCGCCCTGCGGATCGCTTCGCGGGCGATGCGCGCCGTGTCGAGGCGATTGAGGTCGAAATGAGAGCGCGCGAAATAACCCGAACTCGTGCCGTCGGCGGCGCGCGCGGTCACGGAAAGGCTCGCGTCGGTGCGGCGCTCGAAATTGAAATTTTTGTTTCGAGTCGCGAAAGCGCCGGCGACGGCGCGCGTTTGATGAAAACCGGCGCTGACGACGCCCGCTTTCGTGCTCTCTTTCAAAATGTCGCCGATGCTTTTCGCGCGGTTCGCGAGCGACAGATTCGCGGTCGCGTCGACGAAACCGTTCGACGGCTTATAAACTTGCGCGCCGAGAGTCGGCAGGTATTCGCGGTCGACCGGCGAGATTTCCGCCGTCTGTTCGGCTTGCGCGACCATCGCTTTGAGGCTTTCGTCGCTGAAATCCGAAGTCGAAGCCGCGCCGCGTTTGCCTTTGATCCAGACCGTTACGCTCGCGGTGCGCTCGACGGTGTTGCCGCTCGTCAAAAACGCGTTGCGCGCGAACCGCAGGTGCGAGGTTTTTTCGCTGCTGACGGAAACCTGCGCGTCGTCGGCGTTCACGTAAGAAAGAATTTTGTCGGTGATTTCCCGGGCTTCTTTTTCGGTTAATAACATTTGTTTGGTTCCTTTGCTTTCTTCGCGCCTTCGCGCCTTCGCGAGAAACTCATCCTCCCGCCAAGGCGCAAAGCCGCGAAGTTAAATCAGGCTTTGTTCTGCGCCGCCGTGTTGAGAACGTTGATGCCGCGAAAACGCGCGACCGGGCAGCCGTGCGAGACGGCGTTCGATTGCCCCGGTTCGCCCTTGCCGTCGTTGAACGTGCCGGGCAAAAGATATGTCGATTCGCCGCCGAGCCCGTCGCAGGCGTTCCAGAAATCGGTCGTCCGCGACTGATACGCGACGTCTTTTAACATGCCGACGATCTTGCCGTTTTTGATTTCCCGGAAGGTCTGTCCGCCGAACTGGAAATTGTAGCGCTGCTGGTCGATCGAGTAGCTGCCGCGCCCGTGAATGAGGATGCCCTTCTCGACGCCGGAGATCAAATCGTCGGCGGTCGTCGCGTCTTTCGCCGGTTCCAAAGAAACGTTCGGCATGCGCGGGAACGGAACGCTCGACCAGCTGTCGGCGTGCAGACACCCGTGCGATTCCTTCGCGCCGATGATCGTCGCCGAATCGCGCGTCGTCTGCCAGTCGACGAACGTGCCGTCTTTGACGAGATGCCAGCGTTGTCCGGCGACGCCTTCGTCGTCCCAGCCGACGGTCGCGAGACCGTGTTTTTGAGTTCGATCGGCGACGAAATTGACGATCTTCGAGCCGAACTGAAGTTTTCCGGTTTTATCGGGCGTTAAAAACGACGTTCCGGCATAGTTTGCTTCCCAGAGCAGGGCGCGGTCGAGCTCGGTGGAATGACCGACCGATTCGTGAATCGTCAGGAAAAGATGCGACGGGTGCAGAACGAGGTCGTATTTGCCGGGTTCGATCGGTTTCGCCTTGAGTTTTTCGACCGCTTCTTCGCCGGCTTGCCGCGCCTCGCCGATCCAATCGTAGCTTTGGGTGTATTCGTAGCCGATGAGCTGCGCCTGCGCGAGCGAGTTGCGCGTCTGAAAATCGCCCGGCGCGGTCGCCGTCACGCTGAATTGCGGCAAGCCGCGAATCAGGTACTGCTCGACGCGCGTGCCGTCCGAGGTGGCGAGGAATTTCTGTTCGTTGACCCACGCGAGCGACGAATTGACGAACGAGACGCCTTTGGTCGCGAGCGCGGCCTCGTTGACTTTCATCAAAAACTGGATTTTTTCGTCGACCGGCACGTCGAACGGGTCGCGCTCGAACGCGCTTCTCCACGTTCCCGTCTGTTTCGGCGCGGGGGCGAGTTTGACCGGCGCGGTTTGGAACGCGGAATTCGCCCGCGCGATCTCGACCGCCTCGCGCGTCACGCGCGCGACTTCTTCCGGCGTCAGAATCGGGCTCGCCGCGAATCCCCAAGTGCCTTTGACGAGCACGCGCACGCCGAAACCGAAATTCTGTCCGCGCGAAACGTTCTGCACCTGCCGCTCGCGCGTCTGGACGGTTTCGAGCCGGTAACGGTTGATGCGAATGTCGGCGAACTCGGCGTCGAGCTTTTTCGCCAGAGACAGCGCGGCGTCGGCGAGCTTGTTTTGATCGACCTCGGGCAGCGGCGCGCCCGATAAATCAGCCGAGTAAACCCACGCTGGCAGCGCCAGCGTGCCGAGCGCGAGGCTCGCCGTTTTCAGAAAATCGCGCCGGGAAATGGTCATAGGAAAACCTCATTTGGATTTTGGATTTTAGATTTCGGATTTTGGATTTGCTTCCGCGTAAAGTAAAGCAATTCTCTAACAAAACGATTTCTTCAGGAAGTGATGCAATCCAAAATTATGAGTAAGATTGTAAACGAAACCGATCCAAAATCCGAAATCCCCGATCCAAAATTGAAATGGCTGAGTAGCTGTCGCCTAACTATGCCCGCCGTGTGTTTTGCAAATGTCGGGACCGGACCGACATCAAATGGCTCTAAATGCAATTGCTCTGCCGTTGAGCTGCCCCCTCAATAAAAAGAATTAGCGGGGACGGGACTCGAACCCGCAACAACGAAAGTTTGGATCGACCGGACTCGGGCCGAAAAATCAAATTCCCGGATCGTTTCGAACTCGCAAACTTTGCTACCCACGAGGACAAGCCGGCGGTGAAAATTTTCGGCAAAAGCCGAAAAAGCTTCGAAAAACAATTTCGCTCTGCGGGTAAATTCAATTATTTCAGCGTTTAAGTTTATTTTTAATAAGCTACCCATTTGGATGGCGAAGGATCCGGCGCAAAATTGTACCTTTTGAAAGGTGACGATTTCGAACGTCGCCGAAAAAACTTAAAAGCGACGACCGTTTTAACCGGGGCGAAAAAAAAATATTTATTAATTGACACTTTATTTTATTCTTTTTCGCTATAAGTTGTGAATTCATTTACGGCTTGGAATTTAAGCCCATTTTTATACCGATTATTTATAAGTTCAGGAGTGGAACATCCAGTGCAAATAAAAAGAGCATTCATCTTCGTAATTTTGGCTTTGGCGCTCGCGATCAGCGTTTTCGCGCAGAGCTCTTCGTTTAATTATCAGGGACGCCTCAACGAAACGGGCGCGGCGGCGAACGGAACTTACCAGTTCGAGTTTCGCCTTTTCGACGCGGCGGCGGGCGGCAGCCAGATCGGTTCGACGCTCGCGAACGTGCCGGTCAACGTCACGAACGGCGGGTTTTCGGTCAGTCTCGATTTCGGCGTGATGGCGTTTTCCGGCGGCGACCGCTTCCTCGAAGTGGCGGTGCGCAAAACGGCGAACGATTCGTACACGACTTTGACGCCGCGTCAGAAAATCAATTCCGCGCCGTATTCCAATAAAGCGAATTCGGCGAACACCGCCGACAATTTTTCGGGAAGCCTGTCGGGCGACGTGACCGGCACGCAGAACGCGACCGTCGTCAATTCGGTGGGCGGACAGACCGCCGCCAACGTCGCGAACGCCGTGCAGGCGACGAACAACGCGACCTCGAACAGCACCGCGAACACGATCGTCAAACGCGACGCGAACGGAAGATTCGCGGCGATGGGCATCACGTTCGGCGACGGCACGACGCTGACGACCGCGAACGTCGCGGGCGGCGGCAATCTGCTCGGTTCGACGAATAACTGGACCGGTCAGAACACTTTTTCGAACGGCGTTTCGATGAACGGCACGTCGATCACCAATCTCGCCAATCCGACGAACGCGACCGACGCGACGAACAAAGCCTACACGGACGCGAACTTTATCAAATTCGTGCCGGGCGCCGAGCAGCTTTCGGTCGGCGACGCGAACGGCACCGCGCCGATGATCAATTTGCGCGGCGGCTCGACCTGCTGTTCCGGTCCGGGCGGGCACACGCCGGCGTGGTTCAAGGTCTTCCAGAACGGCAGCTTCGTCGCGACCGGAAACCTCGGCATCGGCGTTTCGCCGATGCAGGGCAAGGGCTACCGCACTTCGTGGGATTCGTACAAAGGCGCTTTCCGTTCGGGCTACGCCGACAATGAATGGGACGACGCGAAAGTCGGCTTCTTTTCGTGGGCGGGCGGCAGCAATTCGACCGCGCTCGGTCTTTACGCGCTCGCGTTCGGCGACACGAACCAGGCGGAGAGCACTTCGAGCATCGTTTTCGGCAGCGGCAATCAGGTCAAGGGCGCGGCGGGCTTTTCCGCCGGCGCGGGCAATCGCGTGTGCGACACGTACGGCGTCGCGCTCGGCAACAATGCGAAGTCGGGCGGACCGTACATCAACGGCAAGTGCGATCCCGACACGTTCAACATCACGGGTTTAGCGGCGGTCGCGATCGGCTACAACGTGACGGCCGATCAGGACCACTCGACGGCGATGGGCAAATTCGCGTCGAACAACGGCTTTAAGGGCACGTTCATCTGGTCGGACGGTTCGGCGCAGCAGTCGGCGGACACGTTCCGCAACACGGCGAACAACGAATTCGCGGCGCGCGCGACCGGCGGCTTCCGCTTCCGCACGAACCTCGGCGGCACGACCGGCTGCAATCTGCCGGCGGGCTCGGGCGTCTGGAACTGCACGTCGAGCCGCTACACGAAAGAAAACTTCGTGCTCGAATCGGGCGTGCTTTCCAAGCTGCGGAAGATTTCCGTGACTTCCTGGAACTACATCGATGAGGGCACGAAAGTTCGCCATATCGGACCGATGGCTGAAGATTTCTACGCGCAGTTCGGGCTCGGCGTGGGCAACACTTCGATCGGCGTGCAGGATCTGGCCGGCGTTTCGATCGCGGCGGTCAAGGAACTCGACGCGCAGCTGCAGGAAAAAAACGCGGAAATCGAACGGCTGCAGAGCGAACTCAAACAGATGAAAGCCAGCCAGAGCGAACTCGAAAAACGTTTGGCGGCGATCGAGCAGGCGCTCAAACAGCAAAAATAGGCTGATTCCAAAGATTCGAGGTGAAAAATATGTACAGCAAAAAACTTTGGAAAAGCGCCTTTTTACTGACCACGCTCGTCTGGGGCACCGTTTCCGTGCTCGCGCAGTCGGGCGGGAATTTCGAGATCGACCGCAGCGTCATCTCGAACGGCGGCGGGCGCGCGACGGGCGGCTCCTTCACGCTCGACGCGACGATCGGGCAGCCGGTCGCGGGCAATCAATCGACCGGCGGAAATTATTCTGAACAAACCGGATACTGGGCGGGCGGCGTGATGCCCGCCGCCGTCGAGCACGCCAAAGCGTTCGATTTCGACGGCGACCGGAAAACCGACGTTTCGATTTTCCGCCCGAACGGCGGCGAGTGGTGGTATCTGCGCTCGTCGGACGCGCAGAACCGCGCGTTTCAATTCGGGGCGGCGACCGACAAGGCGGTGCCGGCGGACTACACCGGCGACGGAAAATTCGACGGCGCGTTTTACCGGCCGGCGACCGGCGAATGGTTCATTCTGAGAAGCGAAAACGGCAGTTACTATTCGGTTCCGTTCGGCATCGCGACCGACATTCCGGTGCCGGCCGATTACGACGGCGACGGCAAAGCCGACGTCGCGGTTTTTCGCCCCGGCAGCGGAACGTGGTTCATTCAGCGTTCGTCGGGCGAAACGGCGATTTTCAACTTCGGCGCGGCGGGCGATATACCGGTCGTGGCGGATTACGACGGCGACGGCAAGACGGACGTCGCGATCTACCGCCCGGCGGTCGGCGAATGGTGGATACAAAAAAGCACCGGCGCCTCGGTCGCGTTTCAATTCGGGCTCGCGACCGACAAGGCGATCGCGGCCGATTTTACCGGCGACGGAAAAGCGGACGCGGCGTTCTTCCGCCCCGCCACCGGCGAATGGTTCATCCTGCGCAGCGAGGATTCGAGTTATTATTCCGTCCCGTTCGGGCAGAACGGCGACGTGCCGGTCGCGGGCGATTACGACGGCGACGGCAAAACCGATCAAGCCGTCTGGCGACCGAACGACCAAACCTGGTATCTGCAGCAAAGTCAGGCGGGTTTCGGAGCGGTCAAATTCGGCGCGGGCACCGATAAACCGGTTCCGGCATCGTTTATCAAGTAGGAAATGGCCGCGAACGGACACGAACGGGCACGAAAAACATCTTCAAATTTATTTCGTGCCGTTCGTGTCCGTTCGCGGCTAATAAAAAGAAACAGAAAAAGGCTGACGCGCTCTCCCCTTCACGTCAGCCCCTTTCATTCGGTCAGCGAAAAGATTCCGCCAGCCAAATTTTTATTAAATTTTTTCAATAATCGAGAACCGGCAGAATCACCTGTTTCGTCAATCGGATTTCGAATTTCTCGTCCGTTTTGATCCGCACGTTCTTCCCCTTTCTCGCGAGCGCGACGCCCGTTCCGGCGCCGGCGCCGATTCCGGCTCCGAGCAGTGCGCCGCTGCCGGTTTTCGAAACCGACCCGAGCAGCGCGCCGAGCGCCGTGCCGCCGATGATCGTTAAAAGATTCGCCTTCTGCATCGAAGCGGCTTTCAGTTCGTTCGTTAAAACGCCTTCGATTTCGCGTTTCTCCCCGCTTCCGAAACGAATCGTTTCGAATTTCACCGCAAGCCTGCCGCCTTTTCCGCCGGCGGAAGCCCGCTCGACCTCCGTGATGCGACCTTCGACCACCGTGCCGACCGGCAAAACGACCGTTTCGCGCACTTTCACCGGTTCGGCGATCGTCGCGGTGAAAGTGTCGTTGACGCCGGCGACCTCGGAACTGATTTCGTTGTCCATCGACACGAGAATTTTCGTTCCGGCATCGAGCTGGTAAATCGAATTCTGCGCGTTGAGATACGTGAAACTGGCAAAGAACAGAAAAAGAAAAGCGAAGATTTCGGTCGCTAGACGACTAAAAATCATATACCTGACCTCCATCTTCGCGGATTTTATCAAACTACGACATCCGCGAAGCATAATTGCAATGAACGTGCCATTGTCTGCCAACAACTTGAGAAATTATCTAACAGTTTGATTTTGTCGCATTTTACGCGGATTGGCAAAATTCGGGCGCGGCGCGGCGCCCGGCGGCAGGCCGACAATATCGTTTACGAGGTGCACGAAATAGTCTAAAAGCGAAAATACGAAAAGCGAAAAACGAAAAGTGAGGGGCAAAAAAATGAACGGTCCGGTTACATTTAAAGTAACCGGACCGTTCGCCATTCGTTTTTCGTTATTGCAGGATCGGATGCGCGCCGCCTTTGCTGTGATCCATCGTTTCGTTGTAGCGGCGGCGGTCGTTGTGGTAAAGCAGGATGTGTTCGCCTTCGTAACGGACGACGTCTGCCGCGCGGTTGAATTCGCGCGTGTGTTCGCCGATCAAAAAAGCGCCCGGATTGTAGCCGACGACCATGCCGGCGACGTACATATAGCCGCCTTTATCGTATATCGTGCCGGCGTACTGCGCGACGCCGATCGCGATGTCGGGCGCGTAAATGCCGTCGGGATTTTTCTGACGGTCGGGGCTGGCGATGAAAATCACGTAATCCGTATAATTCAAACGCCGGTTGTAGCCGTTTTTCCGCCCGACCGCGAAAAGGTCGGTCAAGCCCTGGTCGATCGCGGACAGCATCGGCGCGCTCGGCTTTTTGACGCCGTAAACGCGCGCGCCCTTCGGCGAATTGACGAGGTAGTTGAAGCGGTCGCCAGAATACTTTTCGGCTTCGGCGAGCGCCGCGCGGTCGGCGCCGTTCGGCATCTGACCGAAGGCGACGGTCGAAAAAACAAAGGCAAAAACAAAGAAAACCGGCAATAAATTTTTTAATTTCGACATATTTTCTCCCCTTAAATGGCGGAGTTTATAAACCGCAACATTCATGCCAGACAAAAAAATGCGCCGCGCGCCGAAATTTTTTCCGCCCGCTGATACTAATCGAATTTATTTCGCGCGTTAGTTTAAGAATACGGGTTTTGGCGCTCTTTCGCGGAACGCCGCGCGGTTTGAAATTTTCACCGTTATTTATCATAATTGCGCCGGCGCGCGAATTTTTGCCGGGCTTCGGCAGGCGCGGCGGCAAGCTCCGATTTCTTCAAACTGACGATTTTACCTGAGAGAATAAAAAAATGATTCAATTCGTTTCCAATTACGAAGATTTATCGACCGATAAAGGCTTTCAATTCAAGTTTCACTGCGATCGGTGCGGCAACGGCTTCATGTCGCGCTTTCAGACTTCGACGCTCGGCGTGGCGAGTTCGTTGCTGAA
>DATCMK010000003.1:0-56791 GCA_036563455.1 Pyrinomonadaceae bacterium
GCGGCTCGTCTTTCAGGAAAGACGAGCCGCTTTTCGACGTTCGCAATTAACTCAGAACTTACTGCTCGTAATTGACGTTGGCGGGTTCGAGGCGCGGCGCGATCAAATGAATGACGAGCAATGCGATGAGATACGCCGAGGCGGCGATCGCGAAAATCGGCACGTAGCTGCCCGTCTTTTCGAGAATATAAGCGACGACCTGCGAGATGAACATGCCGCCGACCGCGCCCGCCATGCCGCCGATGCCGACGACCGATCCGACCGCCTGTTTCGGGAACATATCGGAAGCGATCGTGAAAATATTCGCCGACCAGCCCTGATGCGCCGCCGCGGCGATGCCGATCAAAAACACGGCGACCCACAAATTCGAAGTGATCGACGCGAACACGATCGGCACGACCGCGAGCGCGCAGATCAGCATCGCCGTTTTGCGCGATTTGTTGAGCGACCAGCCGCGTTTGATGAAAAATCCCGAAAGCCAGCCGCCGCCGATACTGCCGACGTCGGCGATGATGTAGATGATCGCGAGCGGAATGCCGAAATTCTTTAAATCCAAACCGTGCTGTTTGTTGAGGAAATCCGGCAGCCAGAACAGGTAAACCCACCAGATCGGGTCGGTCAGGAATTTGCCGATCGCGAACGCCCACGTCTGCCGGTGCGGAAAAAGCCGCGCCCACGGTATTTTGACCGCCGGTTCCGCCGGATCGGATTGAATGTATTCGAGTTCGGCTTTCGAAAGCGTCGGGTGTTCTTCCGGTTTGCGGTACATCACGAGCCAAAAGGCGAGCCAGATAAAGCCGATGATGCCGGTGATGATGAAAGCTTCGTACCAGCCGTAGGTGACCGCGATCCACGGCACGACGAGCGGCGTCGCGAGCGCGCCGATGTTCGTTCCCGAGTTGAAGATGCCGGTCGCGAGCGCGCGTTCCTTTTTCGGAAACCATTCGGCGACCGTCTTGATCGAAGCGGGAAAATTGCCGGCTTCGCCGATGCCGAGGATAAAGCGCGCGATGATGAATCCGAGCACCGAAGCCGAAAGCGTCGCCGCCGACGCGGTATAACCGAAAAGCGCCGCGAAATAAACGACTATTCCGACCGCCGCCGCGCCGATCGGAACCGCCCACGCGTGCAGCGTCGCGCCGATGCTCCAGACGATGATCGACAGCGAAAAGCCTTTTTTCGTGCCGATCTTGTCCATTAGATTGCCGACGAACAGCAGCCCGATCGCGTAAGCCGTCTGAAACGCGAAAACGATGTTGCCGTAATCGATTTCCGTCCAGCCGAACTCCGACGCGAGCGTCGGTTTCAAGATCCCGATGACCTGGCGGTCGATATAGTTGACCGTCGCCGCAAAAAACAGCAGCGCGCAGATCACCCAGCGCTGTTTGCCGACTTTGGCGCCGCCGCGGTCGTCGATCGTCGCCGTGACCGCCGATTCAAACGCGCTCGAACCCGTTCCGATGGGCGCGGACACGTCCTCGTTTTTAATTGATTCGTTCATATTTGTCAGACCTCGAAAGCTTTATAATTTCAAAATGCCGGGAGCGTAAAATTCCCGTCCGCCGATTTCGACCGGTATTTGCGGAAAGGCGGGCGAAACGGTCAGGTATTCGATTCCGTTTTCCGTCAAAAGCACGGTTTCTTCCGTTTTGGTGCCCGTAATTGAAGGATTCCACGCGAACGCCTGATTATTCCGCACCGTTTCCGCCGATAACGGGTGCGCGACCCAATCGCGCGACTTGTAGCCCGCGGCGCCGCCCTGATGATGGCGGTCGATCTCGCCGCCGAAGCCTTTTTCGGCGTAAGCTTCGGCCGCCCGGCGGTAAATCTCCGCGCCGCTCGCGCCGGTTCCGGTCGCCGCCAGAAAAGCGCCGAAAACGTGCGCGACCGCCCCGGTTTTCGCGCGCAGTTCGGAGGGGACCGCGCCGACCGAGGCGATGCGGCTGAGGCTCGCGACCAGACCGTGACGCCTTGCGCAGACCGCGATCAAAAGCGTTTTTTCCCAAATCTTTTCGGTCGGCACCGGATGACGAAACCGCGCGATTCGCTCGTCGGCGCCGACGAGCGTGACGATCGAATCGATGCCGAAAGACGCGAGCGCATCTTTTACTTTCCGCGCGATCGTTTTTTCGTTTTCGCCCGGTTCGATGATTTCGTAAATCTTTTCAAGCGCCGCGCCCGCGTCTTTTCCGAGCCGGCGAAATCTGACGATTTCCTGAGCGGTCAATTCATACCGGCAGCGCGCGATCAGGTTTTCGACCGGGCGCGCGCTTGAATGCAGGAACAAATCGGAGCCGATCGTTTTATTTTCCGGAAGCAGCGATTTGGCGCGCTCAATGACGAAATCGCCGGCGGCTTTTTCGTCCTGCCATGAAAACTCGACGGGCTCGAATTCGTTTTCCGAAATTTCTTCCGCCAGCAGTCGCGGCATTTCGATGTTGCTCGCAAGCACAAACCGTCTGCCGTCGGCGCGCACGAACAGGAAACACGCACCGTTTTCGATGCTCTGATTGATGCCGTTCGACTTTCCGGCGGTCAGCCACGCGAAATTATGCTGCGCGTTCAGCAAAACGCCGCCCAGCTTTTCGGCGGCGAGCATTTTTTGCAGCCGTTCGGTTTTTATTTCAATTTCAGAATTCACGAAAGAATTTTTTGCCCGCGAAAAGACGCGAAATACGCTAAAAATATAATCTTCAAATGAAATTTCGCGCCTTTTCGCGGGCAAAATTTATTGATTTACGCCCGAGGCCAGAAATCCGCCGTCGACGACCAAAACTTCGCCGGTCACGAAGCTCGCCGCGTCCGAAGCCAGAAAAACGGCGGCGCCGGCGAGCTCTTCGACCTGCCCGAAACGCCCCATCGGCGTCCGCGTCTGAAATTCCTTGCCGCGATCCGACGATTCTAAAAGCTGGCGGTTCAGATCGGTTTTGAAAACGCCGGGCGCGATCGCGTTCACATTGACGCCGCGCTTTGCCCATTCGATCGCGAGCGATTTGGTCAGACTCGCGACCGCCGCTTTCGATGCCGCGTAAGCCGCGACCTCATAAAGCGCGACGAACGTCGAGAGCGACGCGATGTTGATAATCCGCCCGTAACCGTTTTCCAGCATATGCCGCCCGAAAACCTGGCAAGCGCGCAGCGTGCCGTTGAGATTCGTTTCGATGATGTCGTTCCAGTCGTTTTCGTCGAAATCGACGGTCGGCGCGCGTTTGGTGCGTCCGGCGGAGTTGACCAGAATATCGACCCTGCCGAACTCCTTTACGCATTCGTCGAGCAGATTCTGCAGCGAATCGCGCGAGGCGACGTCGGACGTCGCGCGCAAGGTGCGGCGTCCGCGCTCTTCGATCTCTACGGCGGTCGATGCGACCTGCTCCGCGCGGCGCGAAGTGCAGACGACGTCCGCCCCGGCGTCCGCAAGACCGTGCGCGATCGCGCGTCCGATGCCGGAAGTTCCGCCGATAACCACGGCAACTCTGCCGTTTAGTTCCAGTTTGGCATAGCTCATAGAAATATTTTGAATTCAAAACTTATGAAAATATAAGTAAAAGGTATTACCATTCGGCAAATGTTTTAGTAGTGTGTAACACCATTAAGACGTTTGTCAAGCTCCGATCATTTACTTATTAAGTCATATTTTGTATATTATTAAAGAAAATTAATGACGGTCGGGGCTAAAATTCAAAATATGATTTGCATTTAATTGGTTAAACCAATTAAAATTATTCTTTAACTAAAGATGTCTGTTCAAGGTTCTACAAGCAAAACGATCGAACGCCGCACAGCCGGCGATAATGTCTGGCTCGCGTATCGCGACGACGAGGCGCGCTTCGCGGCGGCGTCCGCCGCTTTTGGTTATCAGGTTTTGCCGGACGAGGCGGCGGTCGGACGCGCGATGTTTGACGAGTTAATCGGTTTTTCAAAAGAAAAGGCGGGCGACGTCGTCATCGTACTGCTCGGCGGGCGCGGCGCGCAGGCGATGTATAAGATCATCAATGAATTAGCGCAAACGGACGAGATCGACGAGCTGCTCGCGCGGCTGCACGTTTTTACGCAGGACGCGCTCGCGCCGATGCGGATGAACAACGGTTTGAGCTTCGTCCGCGATTTCGAGCGTCTTTTGGGCGAACGGTTTTTCGCGAAAATCAAAAGCTTTACGCCGATGCTGACCGAAACCGGCGATCTCGAAGGCGCGCTCGGCGCGTATCTGGAAAAGCTGGAATCTTTGGGCGGCATCGATATTTTTTTTCTCGGTTTCGGTCCCGAAGCGGAAGCCGCGTCGCATCTGTGTTACATCAAGCCGAATTCGGGCGCGCGCCGCGGCGATGTGGCAGGCATCATCCCGATTTCGCCGAGCATTCTCGAGCATCACATCAACAAGTTTAAGGTCGGCGGAAGCAGCGTTTCCGAAGAAGACGAGGCGGAATGCCGCAGCGCTTCGAGCATTTTAACTCTGGGGCCGGCGGCGATTCTGAACGCGCGCAAAATCGTGCAGTCGATTGTCGACGCATCGACCGCGCCGGGGAAAATCCCGAGCTTTAAGCGTTTTCTCGAAACGGAACTCTCGCCGGACGAAGCCGAACTGGCAAAACAATGCGACGAAAATCCGGGCTTGTGGCTGCGGCTCCATCCGGACGTGAAATCGTTCGTGTTGCCCGATTTGTTGTCATAGTTTTTAAGAAATTTGCGGTTTTAGATTAATTTCAATCCAAAATCCAAAATCTAAAATCCAAAATCGAAGTTATGTTAGATACTTACACACAGCCTGCCGCTCCGATCAGCGATTATGCGATCATCGTCAACCCGGATGATAACGTCGCCGTCGTCAAAAATGAGACCGCCGCGGGTTTGGTCCTGCAATTGCCGAACCAAAAATTGCTCACCATCAAACAAGTCGTGCCGCCCGGGCATCGTTTCGCGACGCGCGACATTCCCGCCGGCGATTTCGTCTGCCAGTACGGGCAGCCGATCGGCACAAGCCTCGGAATCGAAAAGGGCGAATGGATCACGCACGACAATATGTCGAACGACGTGCCGATCGTGCGCGATCTGCCCGAAGACCTTCACAATCCGGCGCCGGAATATTTTCCGAAAGAACAGGTCGGCACTTTTATGGGATTCAGGCGCAACGACGGGCGCGTCGGGACGCGCAATTTCGTGCTCGTCGTGCCGACTTCGATGTGCGCCAGCCACGAAGCGACGCAGATCGCGATGATGGCGGAATTTCTGCATTACAAGCGCGAAAAATACGAGAACGTCGACGGCGTCGTCGCGATTCCGCACAACAAGGGCTGCGGCTGCCAGGACGGCTCGACGCTCGACGTGATGATGCGCACGCTCTCGAATTACGCCGACCATCCGAACGTCGGCGGCGTCATTTTAATCGATTTGGGCTGCGAGAAAACGAATCTTTCGTACGTCGAAAAATATTTGACCAAACGCGACAAGCCGATCGACAAGCCGTTTTATAAAATCGGCATTCAGGAGGTCGGCGGCACGCAGGCGGCGATCGAACAGGGCTTGAAATACGTCGCGGAAATGCTGCCGGAGGTTAACGAGTCGCAACGCGAGGAATTTTCGTTGAGCGAGCTCGTGCTCGGCGTCAAATGCGGCGGCTCGGACGGCTTTTCCGGCATCTCGGCGAATCCGGCGCTCGGCTACACGGCGGATTTGCTGGTCAAATCCGGGGGCACGGTGCTGCTGACGGAAGTCCCCGAATTCTGCGGCGCCGAGCATATCCTGGCGCACCGCGCGAAAGATTTCGAGACCGGCAAAAAGATTTACGCGATGGTCGATTGGTTCAAGGATTACGCCTCGAAATTCGGCGCGGTGCTCAACCAGAATCCGAGCGCCGGCAACATCAAGGGCGGGCTTTTGAACATCACGATCAAATCCTTGGGCGCGATCGCGAAAGCCGGCACGACGCGCGTCGAAGACTGCATCGAATACGCCGAAACGCCGACCAAAAAAGGCATCAACCTGATGCAGGGGCCGGGTTACGATCAGGAATCGACGCCGGGACTCGTCGCCGCCGGCGCGACCGCCGTGATTTTCACGACCGGGCGCGGCACGACGATCGGCAACGCGATCGCGCCGGTCATTAAACTGGCGTCGAACAACGAGGTTTTCGAGCGCATGTCGCGCGACATCGACGTTTCCGCCGGAAACATCATCGAAGGCACGGAAAGCATCGAAGAGGTCGGCGCGCGCGTGCTCGAACATTTGAGAAAAGTTGCGAGCGGCGAAATCCCGGCGAAAGCCGAGGAAAACAAACATCGCGAATTTCAATTCTGGGCGGAACAGACGGTTTCGCTTTGATTTGGGATTTCGGATTTCGGATTTCGGATTCGCGTCCGCGTCAACAAGAGCGATCCTTTCACGTAAGCTGTTCGCTTCGGAGGTTTTCAGAAAGATTGACGTTTTAGCCGTTTTATGAAACCAATCCGCAATCCGAATTCCCAAATACGAAATCGAGATGTAGAATTAATTTTTTTAATTCTATGAACGAAACAACCGTTTTTCAAAATGATTTGATAAAGACCGAAGCGGGAACGCCTTCAATCGCGAAGAAAGGAAGTTTGCTGCTGCGCTTGATTAGGGCGGCGCAGCCGATCACGCGCACCGAAATCGCGAACCGCCTCGACATCGACAAAAGCACCGTCACGGAAAACGTCAAACCGCTGATCGGCGCGGGCATTCTGCGCGAGGAAACTTTAGAAGTCTCCGGCCAGGGACGCAAGCCGCGCGTTTTGTCGTTCGTCGACGACAAGGATTATTTTATCGGCGTCAATTTGGGCGTGCGCACCTCGCAGGTCGGCATGACGACCTTAAAAGGCGAAATCACCGACGAGGACGATTACACGACGCCGCCGGATGTGAATCTGGCGCTCGAAATGGCGCGCGCGCGGATCGACGCTTTGATCGAAAAAAATGCCGGAAAAACGTGCCGCGTGATCGGCGTGAGCGTTCCGGGATTGACCGACGCCGAGCGGCGAAAACTGATTTACGCGCCGAATCTCGACTGGCGCGACGTCGACGTTACGAAGGCTCTGCAGCCGAACGAAAAAATTAAGGTCGTCGTCGAAAACGACGCGACCGCCGCGGCGATGTACGAAGCGCGCCTGAAAATCCGCGATTCGGGCAGCGACGGTTTGATGACGAATTTCGTGCTCGTCCGCTCGGGCACCGGCATCGGGGTCGGGCTCGTGATCGGCAGCGAGGTTTACCGCGGTTCGGGCTTGGGGCGCGGCGTCGCGGGCGAATTCGGACACATGACGATCGTCGCCGGCGGCAAATCCTGCGTTTGCGGCAACCGCGGCTGCTGGGAAAAATATGCGTCCGCCGCGTCCGCCGCGTCGCTTTATACCGGCGACCGCCCCCTGCGACCGGGCGAGTCGATGCCGCGGTTTGTCGAGATCGTTTCGAAGGCGGAAAACGGCGAGATCCGCGCGCAGCGCACGCTCGAAAAAATCGGCGATTACCTCGGCATCGGCATCGCGAACGTGATTATGGGCGTCGGCATTTCGCGCGTCATCATCAGCGGACGCTTGGTTTACGGCTGGAAATATATCGAAAGGCCTTTGCACGAGGCGATCGAACGCAGCATTATCGGCAAGATCGAAGGCTGGCGCATCGAAGCGGGCGAGCCGCAGGGCGCGGCGATCGGCGGCGCGCTCGAAGTCGCGGTCGAAGAATATCTGACGCACGGTTTGAATCTTTAACTCCGGCTTAAAATAAAAGCGTACTTATAAATTTTGAGATTCAAGATTTGAAAATTATAACCGTTAATTTTGAATCTTGAATCTCGAGTTTGTATATTGTAATTACTTTTCTATCCGGAATTTGCGAGGCGCTAAAGAAATGTCCGAAGTTCATTATCGAAGCTGCAATTTGTGCGAAGCGATTTGCGGAATCGAAATCAAACACGAAAACGGCAAGGTTTTATCGATCACCGGCGATAAAAACGATTTGTTTTCGCGCGGGCACATCTGCCCGAAGGCGCTCGCCCTTAAAGACATTTACGAAGACCCGAATCGCCTGAAGCTGCCCGTTAAAAGAACGGGCGGCGATTGGCGGGAAATCTCGTGGGACGAGGCCTTCGACGAGATCGCCGCGAAAATCGGGGGTATTCAAACGAAACACGGCGGAAACGCGGTCGCGGTCTTTCAGGGAAATCCGTCGGTGCATAATTTCGGAACGCTGCTCTCTTCGGGCGAACTGCTCAAGGCGCTCAAAACCCAAAACCATTACACGGCGACGTCGGTCGATCAGTTGCCGCACCATTTCGCGGCGTGGGCGATGCTCGGGCACCCGCTTCTGCTGCCGATTCCGGACATTGACCGCACCGGTTATTTTCTGATCTTAGGCGCCAATCCGCTCGCGTCGAACGGCAGTCTGATGACCGCGCCCGACATTCTCAACCGGCTCGAAGCGATCAATCGGCGCGGCGGCAAGATCGTGCTCCTCGACCCGCGGCGCACCGAGACGGCGCGCGTCGCCGCGGAGCATCATTTCATCGAACCGGCGAGCGACGCGCTTTTTCTGCTCGCGATCATCAATACGCTTTTCGCCGAAAACCTCGTCGATCTCGGCAAGGCAGCGGATTTTACCGACGGCGTCGAAACCTTACGCGAAATCTCGAAAAATTACGCGCCCGAGAAAGTCGCCTCTTTCACCGGAATCCCAGCCGCAGAAATCAGGCGCATCGCAATCGAATTCGCGTCGGCCGAATCCGCCGTTTGTTACGGTCGCATCGGGCTTTCGACGCAGAAATTCGGCGGGCTTTGCCAGTGGCTGATCAACGCGATCAACATCCTGACCGGCAATTTCGACCGCGCGGGCGGCGCGATGTTCACCGCGCCGGCGTTCGACGTTTTAGCGGCTTCGAAAGGCGGAAATATTTTCGGCCGCTGGCGGTCGCGCGCGCGCGGATTGCCGGAATTCATGGGCGAACTGCCGGTCGCGGCGCTCGCCGAAGAGATTCTGACCGAGGGCGAAGGGCAAATTAAAGCCTTGATCACGAGCTGCGGAAATCCGGTGCTTTCGACGCCCGACGGCGCGCGGCTCGACCGGGCGCTCGAAAGCCTCGAATTCATGGTTTCGATCGACATTTACATCAACGAAACGACGCGGCACGCCTCGATTATTCTGCCGCCCGCGACCGGGCTCGAAGTTTCGCATTACGACGTGATCTTCAATCTTCTGGCGGTGCGCGACACGGCGAAATATTCCGCGCCGCTTTTTCCGAAAGCGGCGGGCGCGAAATACGACTGGGAAATCTTTCAAACGCTCGCGCATCGTCTGAGCGGTTCCGAAGAACCGTTAAAACTCGTTCCGCCCGAGGCGAAACTCGATTTCGGATTAAAGTTCGGCGCTTATAAACTGCCGCTCGAAGAATTGCAAAAAAGCGCGCACGGCGTCGATTTGGGCGAATTGAAACCGTGTCTGCCGGCGCGGCTTTTCACGGAAAACAAGCGCGTCGATCTCGCGCCGGAAGTTTTTATCGGGGATTTGGAAAGGCTCGAACGGGAAGAAGCGCGAAACGACGATTACCCGTTCGTGCTGATCGGAAGACGACATTTGCGCGACTGCAATTCGTGGCTGCACAATTCGGAAATCCTCGTCAAAGGCAAAAATCGCTGCACGCTTTTGATAAACAAGACGGACGCGGCGAAGCTGGATTTGCGGAGTAATCAAACCGTTAAAGTTTCGTCGCGCGTCGGCTGCATCGAAATCCCGCTCGAAATCACTGAAAATATTGCGCCGGGCGTCGTTTCGATCCCGCACGGCTACGGGCACGCGCGCGACGGCGTGCGGCTCGATACGGCGAAGCGTCACGCCGGCGTTTCGATCAACGATTTGACCGACGCGGCGCTGATCGACGAACTGACCGGCAACGCCGCGTTCAGCAATACGAAAGTGCGCGTGCAGGCGGCATGAAGATTCAGGATTTGAGTGTTTCAATTAATTTTGAATCCAAAATCTGAAATCCAAAATTAACTTATGATACTCGATAAATTTAAGTTGGACGGAAAAGTCGCGTTCGTGACCGGCTCTTCTTCGGGACTCGGGCAAGCGATGGCGATCGCGCTCGCGGAAGCCGGCGCGGACGTCGTCTGCCACGCCAGCAAAGCGGGCGGCGCGCGCGACACGGTCGAAAAGATTACGGCGCTCGGGCGTAAATCGACGGAAGCGGCGGGCGACATGTCAGATAAGGACGCGCCGCGGCGGCTGATCGATGAAATTACGGAAAAATTCGGGCGCATCGACATCCTCGTCAACAATGCCGGCACGATCCGCCGTTCGCCGGCGGTCGATTACTCGGAAGAAGACTGGGCGTTCGTTTTGGAAGTAAATCTGTCGAGCATTTTCCGTTTGTCGCAGGCGGCGGCGCGACGGATGATCGAACGGGGCGCGGGCGGAAAAATCGTCAACGTCGCCTCGCTTTTGTCGTTTCAGGGCGGCGTCACCGTGCCGGCTTACACGGCTTCGAAATCCGGCGTCGCCGGTTTGACGAAAGCTTTCGCCAATGAATGGGCGAAACATAACATCAACGTCAACGCGATCGCGCCCGGCTATTTCGCGACCAACAACACGGCGGCGCTGCAGGCGGACGAAACGCGCAACCGGCAGATTTTGGAAAGAATCCCGGCAGGTCATTGGGGAAATCCGGAAGATTTGGCGGGCGCGGTCGTTTTCCTTTCATCGGCGGCGAGCGATTACATGCAGGGTCACGTCCTCGTCGTCGACGGCGGCTGGCTGGCGCGTTAGAAGTCAAAAAAGAATCGAATTTTCGTAAAAGCTCAAATTTACCGGCTTTTACAAACTATCTTAAAAATCTTTGCGGTTTTCTTTGCGGCTTCGCGCCTTTGCGGGAACACCTTTTTCCGGCAAAGGCGCAAAGGCGCAACGAGAATCAAGAACAATCGGAGAATGAAATGTCATCATTAAATATTAAATCGAAAGAAGAATGTCGCTGGGATATCGTCAGTCTCGGCGAAGTCATGCTGCGGCTCGATCCGGGCGATAAGCGCATTCACACGACGCGCTCGTTCGAGGTCTGGGAAGGCGGCGGCGAATACAACGTCGCGCGCGGGCTGAAACGCTGTTTCGGGCTCGACGCGGCGGTCGTCACGGCGCTCGCCGACAATCCGGTCGGAAAGCTCGTGCAGGATTTGATTTATCAGGGCGGCGTCGATCAGTCGCACGTCAAATGGGTGAAATACGACGGCGTCGGCCGAACGGTCAGAAACGGCATGAATTTCACGGAACGCGGTTTCGGCGTGCGCGCGGCGCTCGGCTGTTCGGATCGCGGCAACACCGCCGTCTCGCAATTGAAACGCGGCGACATCGATTGGGAAAGGATCTTCGGCGAGGAAGGCGCGCGCTGGTTTCACACCGGCGGCATTTTCTGCGCTTTGTCCGAAACGACGCCGGAAGTCGCGAAGGAAGCGATGGAAATCGCCAAAAAACACGGCACGATGATTTCTTACGATCTGAACTACCGCGAATCGCTCTGGAAATCGATCGGCGGGCAGGCGAAAGCGCAGGAAGTGAACCGCGATCTCGCGCAGTACGTAGACGTGATGATCGGCAACGAGGAAGATTTTACGGCGTGCCTCGGCTTCGAGGTCGAAGGGCAGGACGAGCATCACTCGAAACTCGACGTCGTGAATTTTGAAAAAATGATCCGCAAAGCCGTTTCGGAGTTTCCGAATTTTAAGGTCGCGGCGACGACGCTCAGAAACGCGAAAACCGCGTCCGTGAACGATTGGGGAGCGGTCTGCTTTACGAACGATACGCTTTACCAGGCGCCGATGCGCGAAAATCTGGAAATCTTCGACCGCGTCGGCGGCGGCGATTCGTTCGCTTCCGGGTTGATCTACGGATTTCTCTCGGGCGAGGACGCGCAGTTCGCCGTCAACTGCGGCGCGGCGCACGGCGCGCTCGCGATGACGACGCCGGGCGATACGACGATGGCATCTTTGGCGGACGTGCAGCGCGTCATGAAAGGCGGAGGCGCGCGCGTCGCGAGGTGATAATGGAAGATTGTCCACAGATAAACACAGATGGACGCAGATAAAATCAAAGCGAAATCAGAGTTTATCTGTGTTCATCTGCGGATAAGTAAAAAATATGAACAGAGCAGAAGTTATTCGAAAAATTAAGGATATCGGCGTCGTGCCGGTCGTGCGGGCGGATTCGCCGGAAGAGGCGCTGCAGGCGGTCGAAGCGATCAAGGAAGGCGGCGTGCCGATACTCGAAATCACGATGACCGTACCGGGCGCGGTGAAAGTGATCGAAAAAATCGCCGATCGGTTCGGCGACGAAGTCGTGCTCGGCGCGGGCACCGTGCTCGACCCGGAAACGGCGCGCGCCTGCATTTTAGCCGGCGCGACGTTCATCGTCAGCCCGGCGCTGAACTTGGGCACGATCGAGCTTTGCAAGCGGTATTCGGTGCCGATCTGCCCGGGCGCTTTGACGCCGACCGAAGTCGTCACGGCGTGGCAGGCGGGCGCGGATTTCGTCAAGGTTTTTCCGTGTTCGGCGATGGGCGGCGCGAGCTACATCAAAGGCTTGAAAGCGCCGCTGCCGCAGGTCGAACTGATTCCGACCGGCGGCGTTAACCTCAACACGGCGGCGGATTTTATTAAAGCGGGATCGAGCGCGCTCGGCATCGGCGCGGATTTAGTCAACCTGAAAGCGCTGCGCGAAGGCGACGCCGCGAAAATCACCGAAAGCGCGAAACAATTCGCGCAGATCGTGAAGGACGCCAGAGGATAAAAAACAAAAAAAACAAAAATTAGCCACGAACGAACACGAATGGACACGAAACCTTAAAGTCCGTTCGTGTTTTTCGTGTTCGTTCGTGGCATCTTTTATAAGTTCAAGTTATTTTCTGATTTGCTTTTCCGGGAATTTGTGCCACAATCTCTCCTTACATTTCCTATCAGGAATTGTTTTAGCCGACATCGAATACCAAGTTTTACGCCAGCCATGACAGCCAGACCACCGCTTAAGAACAAATTTATCGCGGATCGAATTTATAAAGTGAAGCCTTCGGGCATCCGCCGGTTTTTCGGAATCGCGGCGAAAATGCCGGACGTGATTTCGCTCGGCATCGGCGAACCGGATTTCGCCACGCCGCCGCCGTTTTACCAAGCCGGCTTCGATTCAGTTTTGCGCGGCGTCACGAATTACACGGCGAATTCCGGATTGATCGAACTGCGCGAACGCCTCGCCGAACATCTCGCGAACCTGTACGGCGTTTCGTATCAGGCAGACGGCGAAATGATGATCACGATCGGCGTCAGCGAAGCGTTGCGCTGCGTGTTCGGCGCGATCTGCAATCCGGGCGACGAGATCATCGTTCCGACGCCGTGTTTCGTCGCCTACGAGCCGGAAATCCTGTTCGCCGACGGCGTGCCGGTGACCGCTGTTTGCCGGGCGGAAAACAATTTCGAAATCACGGCGAATGAGCTCGAGCCTTTAATCACGCCGCGTACGAAGGCGATTTTTCTCGGCTATCCGAACAACCCGACCGGCGCTTGTTTGTCGCGCGGGAACGCCCTCGAAATCGCGCGATTGGCGGAAAAACACGATCTGCTGATCATTTCCGACGAGATTTACGACCGCCTCGTTTACGGCGCGCCGCACGTTTGCTTCGCGGCGCTGCCCGGCATGAAAAACCGCACCGTTACGCTCGGCGGATTTTCGAAAGATTACGCGATGACCGGGTGGCGCGTCGGTTACGTCTGCGGGAACGCCGAATTGATGGCGGCGTTCGCCAAAATCCATCAATACGACGTGATGAGCGCGCCGACCATTTCGCAGTTCGTCGCGCTCAAGGCGCTCGAAGTCGGCGAGCCGTTCGTCGGCGAGATGCGCGCCGAATACGACAAACGCCGCCGCCTCGTCGTCGCTTCGTTAAATGAAATGGGCTTGGATTGTTTCGAGCCGAAAGGCGCATTTTACGCTTTTCCGTCGGTTAAAAAGACCGGCTTGACCGACGAGGAATTCGCCGAGCGCTTGATCGCGGAAGAAAAAGTCGCGGTCATTCCCGGCAGCGCCTTCGGCGCGGGCGGCGAAAATCACGTCCGCATCGCCTATTGCAAATCTTACGAGCAGATCGAAATCGCGCTCGAACGCATCCGCAAGTTTGTCGGTAAATTGATTTAAAGTTAGCCGCGAACAAACACGAAAAGACACGAAATTGACTTTAAATATTTTTTTCGTGGTATTTTCGTGTTTGTTCGCGGCTCAAATCATCCTTTCGCGGCGATAACTTCCAGATATTCGCTTTGGTAGCGGGTCGTTCCGTCCGTCGCCTCGTTGTTTTCGCGCCATAGTTTTTCGAGATCGCGACGCAGCTCCGTTTGCTTTTCCGCGTCGTCGGCCAGCGCGGCGAAAGCTTTCTGTATCGGACCGTAGAATTTGCGGAAATGCTCGACCACTTCTTCGGGCGAGAACGGGAAATTGAAAGTAATCATTCGCCGGTTCATCTGCAAATCGGCGATGCCGTCACCGAACCTTTCGCGAGCCGTCGCTTCATCGCCCCACAAAATCGGCGAGGGCATCGGCGGCGGCGGAACGTGCGCGCCGATTATTTTGAACTTTTGCCCGAGAAAACCGGCTGGCGTCCAGTTCGCCATCACGATGCGACCGCCCGCGCGGCAAACGCGTTTCAGTTCTGCGGCGACCTTGTCGGGACGCGGCGCGAACATCGCGCCGAACATCGTCACGACGGTGTCGAAACTTCCGTCCGCATACGGCAGATCTTCGGCGTCGCCGACTTCGAATGTCAATTCGACGCCTTCGGCTTGCGCTCTCGTTCGTGCTTCTTCGAGCCATTCGGCGGCGATGTCGGAGCCGGTCACGATCGCTCCCTTGCGGGCGGCGGGAATCGCCGTGTTGCCCGTTCCGCACGCGACATCCAAAACCTTTTCGCCCGGCTGAACATTCAATCTTTCGACAAATTCAGCCGCGCCTTTTTCGTACGACTTAGCGATCTGCTCGTAATCTCCGGATTCCCACGTCGCTTTAAGTTTGGTTTTTAAAGCCTCCATTTCCGGCGTCATCGGTGTTCCTGTTTCGTTCATAAATTAACTCCTCTTTTTCGTATAAATTTGCGAATTTAGAAATCCAATATAAACCGGAGAAAGAAAAAAATCTTGAGAAATAGATGAGGATTAAATTAGATTTTAATTAGCGTATCAAAAAAGTAAGGGAAAACAAGCCGCCGCATCAGCGGATCTTCGAGGAAAACAACCCGTAAAAATCGGGTTTGAGAACGATTTTATTTTGGCATCGATTTATGTTTGGTAGGGTAAAGGCGTAGAATTATTTTTGAGGAGCAGTCATTATGGATTTTTATTTTTTGATCTTTTCGCTGTTTTTCCCGCGCGTCGTGCTGCTGGTTTATCTGTTTATGTTTCCGGCGCAGTTTCCCGCGAACGCGGTGCCGCAGTGGGCGGATATTTTGCTCGGCATTTTTCTGCCGCGCGTGCTGATTCTGATTTATATTTACCAGAATATGGGCGCCGAAAACATTTGGTTCATCGCGCACCTCGTCGTGATGATCCTCGCTTACTTCGGCGGCGGGCGGGAAACCTACCGGCGGCGCAGCCGGGTCGAAGTGTAACTGTGTTCCGCCCGCGAATTTGCGCGAATGAGGGCTGATTACGCTCACTTTCATTCGCGTAAATTCGCGTTTATTCGCGGGCATTTTTACCCGATTTTCAAAACCGCACGAAACCGCAGATTGTTTTTACGGCACATATGCGTAATGCCACGGCTCGCGCGGCGCGGCTAGCGGCCCGGCGAATTTGCGGCTCGCGGCGGTCACCGCCGCATTTAATTTGCGCGTCCAGCCGCCGGCGTCCCAGACGGTTTTGACGGTCGACGATTCGGTCGTCGCGATCGTTTGACCGTTCTGCGTGATGCGGAAATCGAACGCGCGCAATTGACCGTGCTGCGATAAACCGGGCGTTGCGACGGTCGGCGTGACGGCCAAAGTCTGATTCGACAGAAAATTTTGAAAACGCCGAAGACCGGCTTCGTCGGGCTGCGCCTTATAAGCCGGATTCGTGAGCTCTTTCTGGACGGCGGCAAACAGCGCGTCCGCCGCCGTCGCGACCGACTGGTTTTGATTCCAGCTCGCGATCTGCGCTTCGAGCGTGCGGACTTCCGTGTTGACCTCGATCGAATAGCCGGGATTTTGCTCGGCAAATTTCGCTTTCACTTTTTCGACCTCGGCGAGCGCCGCCTTGTATTCAGCCGATTGTTTATAGCGCGCGATTTCCGCCGCGCTCCAGCTCCATTTCGATTTGAGCCCGGCGCGGCTGCGCAAATATCCGCGCAAAGCGAGCAGGCGGCGCGGTGCGCCGTCGATCCGGGGGACGGTTTCGGCGACCTTCGGATCGAGCTTCGCAGCGACGGCGCCGACGTAGAGTTCGACATTCGCCTGCGCGTCGACGCGCGCCGCGCCGGTCGCGATAAACAGCAGACCGGCGGCGATGCCCAATGGTAATAAACGATTTACACCCCTTGAAACTTTCATGGTCGTTATTTTATCACCGGCGTAAAACAGTTAAAACCGAAAATCGATTATTGGGACGGTTTGACGAGGTAGTGCTGCGCGGTTTCGCCGAAAATCTGAATTTGTTCCTGAATCCATACTTCCGGCGATTCTTTGCCGAGTTCTTCCGCCATGATTTCGGCGATGAGCGGCGCGATTTCGAGCGCGGCGCGGGCGTTGAGAAACAGCGCGCGCGTCCGGCGGGCAAGCACGTCCTCGACCGTTTCCGCCATTTCATGGCGCACCGTCCAGACGATTTCCGCTTTCCGGTACGGCAGATCGGCGCAGAGCCGTTCGTTCAATTCGGGATTTTCCGCAGCGAGTTTTTTGATATGCGCGGCGTCGGCGCCGTATATTTGCAGATCGTCATCGTTCGTCGCGGAATCAATCGCGCCGTGAATTTTAAGATTTTCCGTGACGCACGCTTTTTCGGGCAGACCGGCGAGCTGCCGCGCCTGATCGACGGCGTCTTCCGCCATTCGCCGGTACGTCGTCCATTTTCCGCCGGTGACGGTCAGCAGGTTCGATTTGTCGATCTCGATCGTGTGGTCGCGCGAAAGCGCCGCCGTGTTTTGCGCGTTGTCGGTTTTGACGAGCGGGCGGATGCCGACGAAAACGCTCAGGATGTCTTCGCGGCGCGGCGGATTTTCGAGATAGTCTTTAGCCGTTTCGAGGATGAATTCGACTTCGTCTTCGCGCGCCTGCGGTTCTAGTTCGGCCTTTTCGACGGGCGTGTCGGTCGTCCCGAAAACGACGTGTTCGTGCCACGGAATCGCGAACAAAACGCGCTCGTCCGAGGTTTTCGGGATCATCAAAGCGTTGTCGGCGGGCAGAAATTTGCGGTCGAAAACCAGGTGAATGCCCTGGCTCGGCGCGATCAGATTTTCCGCCGCGCGGTTCGAAAACTTCCTGACGGTGTCGCAGAACGCGCCGGTCGCGTTGACGACGACGCGCGCTTTCGCGAGAAAAACCTGTCCGGTGATTTCGTCCGAAACCGCCGCGCCGTCGGTTTTGCCGTTTTCGTCCGTGTGCAGCGAAAAAACGCGCGCGTAGTTGAGCAGCACCGCACCTTCCGCGGCGGCGGTCTGCGCGAGATTGATCAATAGACGCGAATCGTCGAACTGTCCGTCGAAATACAAAATCCCGCCGGCTAAATCCTTCTTTTTAACGTTCGGCAGCAGCTCGACCGTTTCTTCGACCGACAGGATTTCCGATTTTCCGAAACCGTATCTGCCCGAAAGGATGTTGTAAGTTTTCAGCCCCGCGCCGTAGAAGAATTTGTCCCAGTAACTGTAAACCGGCACGACAAACGCCTGCTTTCGAACGAGATGCGGCGCGTTTCGAAGCAAAATTCCGCGTTCTTTCAACGATTCGCGCACGAGCGAAACGTTGCCCTGCGCGAGGTAGCGGACGCCGCCGTGCACGAGTTTCGTCGAGCGGCTCGAAGTTCCTTTGCCGAAGTCGTTTTGTTCGAGCAGCAAAACGCTGTAACCGCGCGAAGCCGCGTCGAGAGCGCATCCCATGCCGGTCGCGCCGCCGCCGATGATGACGAAATCCCAGATTTTTTCGTGTTCGCGGACACGAGCGAGCATTTCGGTTCGATTCATTCTGTAAAGCGAAAAAAAAACAGGGGTTACAAATTGAATGTATCAAAAAACTTGTAAATTTCGCTAAATCCGATAACAATCTTTCTACCTTTATGGCTGAAAAAATTCTTTCCGAATCGAACCGCCTGCCGCTCGCTTTAACGTTCGCCGCCGCTTTTTTAATGGTCGCGCTGCTTTACCTGCAGGGCAGAATCTGGTGGTGCAAGCTCGGCGATTACGCCGTTTACGTCAGCGAGGCGTGGAACAGCAGCCACACTTCGCAGCATTTTTTCGACCCGTACACGTTCACGCACGTGCTGCACGGCGTCATGTTTTTCTGGCTCGCCGGGCTGTTGTTTTCCAAATTCGGCGCGGCATGGCGATTTTTTATCGCAATTTTAACGGAAGCCGCCTGGGAAGTTCTGGAAAACACGAACTACACGATCGAAAAATACCGCGAAAACACGGCGTCGCTCGATTATTTCGGCGATTCGATTTTGAATTCGGTCGGCGATCTCGCCGCCTGCGCCGCCGGCTTCTGGATCGCCTACCGGCTCGGCTCGCGGAAATCGCTCGCGTTCTTTTTTCTCGTTGAAATATTTTTGCTTTTATGGATTCGCGACGGCCTTCTGCTGAATATCCTGATGCTGATTTACCCGTTCGATGCGGTCAAAAACTGGCAAATGAATATATAGCCGCGAGCAAACACAAAAAAAACACGAAATTATTTGAAAGACTTTTCGTGTTTTTTCGTTTGTTCGCGGCTATAAACCTATATTTCGCCGCGCATCTTCTCGGTTTCGGTTTCGAGCTCGACGGCTAATTTGCGCGACGCCGGCTGGTCGAAAGTTTCGATCCAGCGCATCGCTTCGTCGAGCACGCGCAGCTGATACTGTTTCCAGTTCGGTTTGCCGGCGACCATGCCGAATTCGCCCGCGTAATAAGCGGTGCGCGGCGGCCGGACGCGGTCGGTGACCGAACGGTCGACCGAAATCAGCATCGTCGGAATGCCGCGCGCTTCGATCGCGCGCGCGACGATGCCCAAAGTCTGGTGACACAGCCGCGAAGCCGGAACGAGCAGCGCGGCTTTGATTTCATAGCCGGCGAGCCGTTCGGCGATCTGCGGCGCCAGTTCGTTCGCCACCAGCGCGGCGTTCGGAATCCACGGGCTGAGGCTCCACCAGACGCTGTTCAGCATGCCGATCACGCCGTTCGATTCGTATTCGCGCAAACGTTCGATCGGGATTTGCACGTTGCGGTCTTCTCTGACCGCCGCCGCGTCGTAGCCTTTCGCCGCGTACAGAAAATCCTCCGCTTCGACCTCGATCGGAAATTCGCGGAAATTCAAATCGCCGTCCTTCGAGTCGAGATCGAACGGGTCGGTGCCGTCGATGTAGGCGCCGGCCGACGAGATCAAGCCCAAATTAAGCATCGGAAGCGCGCGCTGCAGAGGCGTAAACGGCGCGTGCGTGTTTTCGACAAAAGGATAATTCGCTAAATTTTCGTTCTGGTTCCAGTTCTTGAATCTTCCCGAAAATTCGCCGACTTTCTCAATCAATTTCATAGCAGGTTAGAGTTAATCAGGAGAAATATTAAACCACGGTATAAACGGCGGAATCGCGCAGATTTTTATCTGCGGTTCGAAATCCGAAATTTAAAGTCCGTTTTCATTCATTTTTGGTTAAAATTTCTTGTTTTATTTAAACTTTAAAGTCTTTATCAAAATCAAAATCTTTCGCGGTCGATTTCGGCGCGGAGGCGAACGTTTTGCCGGAAATAACAAAAAACGCGATCAGCGCGGCGATCATCGCGACGATCAAAACCCAGACCGAATACTCGTGCAGGTTGTTGAACTTGATGCGCAGCGGATCGTCGAGCGCAACCTCGTCGATCGGCTTGCCGATCTCCGCCTTCACGAACCTGAGCCAGAGCGCGATCACGAACTGCCCGACGGCGCACGCGACGGTCAAAAGAAGCAGCATGATTCTTTCCGTCCAGAGCGCGAAGCGGTTAGTTGACGCCGAACCGACGAACGAGCTCGCCAGCAAGATTATGCCGATCGCCAGCCCGCTCAGGTTAACGATCATCAAATTTCGCGAAACGATTTCGCCGGCGGTCGCGCTAAAATTCGGCACCTGCAGATTTCGCAGCACGGCGAACGCGCTCGGCGCCACCGCGAAACTGAAAAACACCGCCGCGCCGAGCCACAAGCCGATCAGTAAAAGCCTGGTGTTTGAAAGAAATTTCATCGCCTTAAAACACTTTTTATTATGAGGTTTTTCGGCGAAAAGGGCAAAAGCGTATGAAAGTTAAAAATTCAAAGTTAAAAATTAAAAATCAAAAATGCCGGCGAGTTGCGGGGTTTTCTTCTAAATGCTTGAAATCAGCGGGGTTTTTAGTGCATAATCGGGTTTGGTAAAAGTTGTTTGCCGCGCCCGGAAAAATCTTCCGTTCAGTTCCGCAAAATTCTAATTTCTTAATTTCACCTTAGTTTTATGGAAATCGTCAGAAGCAAAAGTGTCTTTGTTTCCTTGCTCCTCTCGCTGATCGCCGCTTTGCTGGTTATTTTTACGTGGGAGTCGGTGTTTCGGCTGACCGTTTATTTGACGCGCTATCTGACGGTCGAGGAAATGACGCTCGGCTGGCTGAACGTTTTAATTCTGATCGCGGTCGCGCTTTCGGTCGGCTATTTGAGCGAGCGGTTCGGCGTGAAGCGGGTTTTGAAATTCGCCGTCCCGTTCGTCGTCGTCTGGGCGGCTTTGTCTTTTATCGCCGCCGCCTACTTTTCGGTGAATCTGTTTTTTCTGCGCGCGGCGTCGGTCGTGCTGCTGCCGATTTTCTTCGTTCACGCCAGAAAACTCTGGCTGATCGATTCGGAACTGACGGACAAACTGGTCGATCTCGCGTCCGCCGGACATATTTTAGAAGGGAAACCCGCCGATTTGCGCATCGAAACCGGCTTGCGGCTGCTCGAAACGGTCTTTCCGCTCTCGGAGGCGATCGTCTTCCGGCTCGACCGAGCGGGCGCTCTGACGCCGATCGCGCGCGCGCGCGGCGAGAATCCGATCGATTCGCTGCAGGCGCGGCAAAACGCCTGGCGCGAAAGCATCGCGCTTTGCGAGCGCGCGCTCGAATCGCGCACGACGGTCGTCGAAACGGACGAAAACCGCGCGGAGTCGGCGCTCGTCGCGCTGCCGCTCGTTTACGAAAACGTCGCGGTCGGCGTGCTTTTCGTCAAAGTGCACCGCGATTTCGAACGCGCCGACCAGTACGTGCTGGAATCCTTCTGCGGGCAGCTGGCGCGCAACTTTCAGCGTCGTGAACTGCGCGGCAAGGATCTGCCGAACAAATTCTGGTGGAGTTTTCTGTCGACGAGTTCGGCGGAGAACCGCGTCGGCACGACGAGTTTGATAAAAAGCCTGATGAAGGAGCAGTCCTTCAGCGCGGTCGCGAGTTCGTATCTCAAAGAAGCGCACGCGATCGCCTATCTCGACGGCACGCTCGCTTACCTCAACCGGCAGATGCGGCATCTCGCCGCGCTCAATTCCGACCAGATCTACGCGCTCGATCTTTTCGGGCTGCTCGAAAACTTTAAAACGGATGTTTTCAGCGAGCCGCATCTCGCCATCCGGCGCGTACTGCAAACCGGCGAAACTTACCGCAACGAGCTTTATTTTCAGGAAAAAAATCAGACGCTCGATCTGCAGATTTCGCTCGTCAAAATTCCGTCCGACGACGTTTCGATCCACGAGACGAACGTCGCGACGAAACCGGCGTGTTTTTTGATCACGCTGCGCGATATTTCCGCCGTCAAGGAAAACGAAAAACTCCGTTCGGACATGGCGAGCCTGATGTCGCACGAGCTGCGCACGCCGATCACTTCGATCAAGGGATTCGCCGAGCTGCTGTTGATGGACGACAAATTGACCGCGGAAAACCGCGAGTTTCTTTCGATCATCGCCAACGAATCGCAGCGGCTTTCAAAGATGCTGTCGACGTTTCTGTCGGTTTCGAATCTCGAACAGTCCGACAAAAAAGAGGTTTCAAAATCGGCGGTCAAGCTCGACACGGTCGTGCGCGAAGTCGTCGACGAACTGCAGGAGAGCGCTCAACGCAAACGCATCCGGCTCGTCGAACAAACCGCCGAAATTCTGCCGCCGATCGCCGCCGATAAGGGCTTGATCCGCCGCGCTCTCTCGAATCTGATCGACAACGCCATTAAATACAGCCCGGAAAAAACTTCCGTCATGATCTCGACCGCGCTCGAGGCGGATTTTCTGCGCGTCGTCGTCGAAGACCGCGGCTACGGCATTCCGGCGGACGAACGCGAAAAAATCTGGCAGAAGTTTTACCGCGTCGCGCGCGACGGGCAGGACAAATCGGAAGAATCGACCGGTTTGGGCTTATCGCTCGTCAAAGAAATCGTCGAACAGCACGGCGGCGACGTCGCGGTCGAATCCGAAGTCGGACAGGGCTCGCGCTTCAGTTTCCGGCTGCCGCGCCTTTGAGTTGCTCGATGTTCAGCGGCGGTTGTTTCCCGGGCGCGGCAGGCGGCGCGTTGGTGCGCCGCCTGCGCCTCGTTGGATCGATGAAAGCTTCGTTTCGAGGCGAAGCTTCCGCCGGCCCCGGTCATGAAGAAATTCGATTGCCCGCGCCGCGCGCCGTAAAAACGTTTTTCAAGGTTTTCCCGCAACGCCTTCCGATTCGAGCGCCGTATTTAACTCTTCCTCGCTCGGCGCCGACAAAACGCGCTTGCCGACGAGCAGCGTCGGTTTGATCTCTTTCCCGTCGTTTTGAGTTTTGACCCATTCGGAAGCCGCTTCGTCGCTTTCGACGTCGATGTATTGGTAATCGATCCCCAAACCGTCCAGATAATCGAGCGTGCGCCGCGTATCGCCGCACCAATCCGCGCCGTAGACTTTAATCATTGTTCCGTTCCTTTCGGCGGCGCAGGAAAACGAGAACGCCGGCAGCCAGCGCGCCGCCGGCAATGATCCGCGTCACCAAGCCCGCCCGATTGTGCTTCCATTCCGCTTTCCAGCCCAATTCGCTGAAAACATTGGGAACGTGCCCGTGAGCGAGGTCCTCGACGACGCCCTCGACGACGCCGACGCGGTCGGCCAGCATCAGCGGCAGCCAATGACCGTAACTGTTTTCGCTGTACTTGAAGGCTTCGCGGCGAATCACGCCGCTCAGACCGGCCGGCGGCGTCGAGGTGCCGAACGTCGCCGAGACGTTCGGGCGTTCGTTGGAATGCAGAACTTCGACCTCGACGGGCTGCTGCGGCGGGCGCTCCCAGCTGTAGCCGGCGTGTTCGCCGTTGTTGCGGTTCTTCATCGGATAGGTCGGATCGTTTTTCGGATCGGCGTCGATGCCCCAGCCTTTGACCTGCGAGGTGTCGATCATCTTGTTTTCGGTGCTCGCCGGAATTCCCTGGTTGGCGATTTCTTCCATCTCCGTATTCGTGTGCTCCATAACGTTTTCCTCCTAGATGCGGGCTGACGGCGGAATCAGCACCGGTTTAATGCAATTGTCGAGTTTGGCTGAAAAAATCCGGTACGCGTCCGACACTTCCTCGAGCGGGACGCGGTGCGTGATAAGCGCCTTCGGATCGAGAATGCCGTTCTGCACGTGCTCGATCAGACGCGGCAGCAGTCTTTTGACCGACGCCTGGTTGGCGCGGATCGTCAAACCCTTGTTGACGACGTTGCCGATCGGCACCATCGTATCGATCGGCCCGTACACGCCGACGATCGAGACGATGCCGCCCTTTTTCACGCCGTTGATCGCCCAGTGCAGCGCGGTCGCGGCGCCGCCCATCATATGCAGCGTTTTGCCGAACAGCGTCTGGAACGGTCTGCCGGTCGCCTCGGCGCCGACGGCGTCGATGCAGACGTCGGCGCCGAGCCAATCCGTCGTCCTTTTCAGAAAAACGACGACGTCGCCGATTTCATTGTAGCTGTAAGCCTCGCACGGCGCGTAATTTCTCACGAAATCGAGGCGATAATCGACGTGATCGATCACGATCACGCGCCCCGCGCCGAAAAGCCACGCGCAGCGCGCCGCCATAATGCCGACCGGACCGGCGCCGAAAACCACGACCGTGTCGCCCGGCTGAATGCCGCCCATTTCCGCCGCCTGATACCCGGTCGGCACGACGTCCGTCAGCATCACGGCATCGTCGGGATCCATTCCCTCGGGAATCACCGTCGGGCTGACGTCGGCGTACGGCACGCGGACGTATTCGGCTTGGCCGCCTTCGTAGCCGCCGGCGGTGTGCGAATAGCCGAAAATGCCGCCGACGGCGGTCGCCTGCGGGTTCGATTCGTGGCAGTTCCCGTAAAGCTCCTGCTGGCAGAACACGCATTTTCCGCAAGCGATGTTGAAGGGAACGAGGACCTGATTTCCGACTTTCAGCTTTTCCACCTCGCTTCCGACCTCGACCACCTCGCCGACGACTTCATGTCCGAAGGTCATGCCGACTCTGGTATCGGGCACCGAGCCGTTATATAAATGAAGGTCCGAGCCGCAAATGCAGGAACGCGTGACGCGGACGATCGCATCCTGAGGATGCTCGATATTCGGATCGGGTTTGTGATCGATGCGAACCCGGCGCGGTCCGCGAAAATTCATTGCTAGCATAAAATTGGTCTCTCTCCTATAATCCCCGCTTGTTCGGCGGTTTACGAAACAGAAGCAGCCGAAGTCATTCGGACGCTTTTAAGGATTTTCAGCCTGTTCCGGCATTGCCGGCGGCATCCATCGCAATGTTTCTCAACTTAATTGATGATAAAGCTTTTACAGACCGTAACAATGTTAGATACAAAACATTAGACTATATAAATATTTTTAACGCCCTTAGTTTTTTGAACATTTATCATTTATCATTCATCATTTAGCAGAGCCGATGAGCGACGATAAACATTCATTGACAAACGTTTACGACGCGCTGTTCGATTACTGCGCGGCGGAGGGATTTGCCGGTTACGACCCGTTCGACGGTTTGAACAGCCGCATTTTTCGGGCGTCGCCGCTCAAACATTCGCGGCTCGCGCGGCTCGCGTGGCTGCAGGCGGTCAAGCGTTCGGCGCGCAACTTACGCCCCGCTTTGAAGATCGAAAAGGGCGTCAACGCCAAAGGCATCGCGCTTTTCGCGCTCGCCGAGCTTTCCCGTTTCCGCGCGACTTATAAACCGATCCACGCCGAAAACGCGAAGAATCTACTTAAAAAACTTCTCGCATTAAAGATTTCGATCCAAAATCCAAAATCCAAAATCCAAAATCGATCTGCTTTCGGGTACAATTTCGATTGGCAGTCGCGCGTTTTTTTCGCGCCCGAAGGCACGCCGACGATCGTGCCGACCGCGTTCGCCGCGCAGGCTTTCGCGGAAAGTTACCGGCTTTTCGGCGACGAGGGACACCGCACGATTCTGGCGGAAATCGCGCGTTTCATCGAAACCGATCTGCGGCGTCCGGTCGAAACCGAAACCGAGCTTTGCTTCAGTTACACGCCGCTCGACGACACGAAAATCTACAACGCGTCGCTGCTCGCCGGCGAGGTTTTGGCGAACGCCGCGCAGCTCGCCGGCGACGGAAAATATTACGAACTCGCCGCGAAAACCGCGGTTTTCGCGATCAATCATCAACGAGCCGACGGCGCGTGGGCGTACGGCGAAAAGGCGCGGCAGGCGTGGGTCGACAACTTTCATACCGCGTACGTTTTGCTTTCGCTCTTCCGGCTGCAAAAAACGATTCCGGGATTCGAATGCGGGGAAACGATAAAAAAAGGCTTGAACTACTGGCTCGAAAACTTTTTTCTGGCGGACGGCGCGCCGAAATACTACGACCGCGAAACGTACCCGATCGACATTCATTCGGCGAGCGCCGCGATCGCGGCGCTCGCCGAGCTCGACGAACTCGACGCGCGCTGCCTGCCGCTCGCGGAACGGGTCGCCGCTTGGACGATCGCGAACATGCGCGACGAAAAGGGATTTTTTTATTACCAGAAGCGAAGGAATAAACTGGTCAAAACGCCTTTCATTCGCTGGTCGAACGCGTGGACGCTGTTCGCGCTCGCCCGGTTGATCGAGGCCAAAGGAGAAGAACGGTAAAATTTACGATCAAAATATGCGACAAACGATTGCGATTTCAAGCGGTTTTTTCTGCGACGGGCATTGTTACCTGCTGACTTCCGCGAGTTTCGGCGGCAGCGGTCTTTCCGCCGAGCGGGTGCAGGAAATTTTATTCGAAGAGAACAAAGAAAAAACGACCGCCCTGCTGCTCAAAAAAGGCGTCTGTTTTCCGGTCTGCTTTCCGGGCGACTGCGCGCTCGACAACGCGACCGAGTTCGTTTTGGGCGATCTGACCGAACGGGAAGAACGCGCGTGGATGGCGCGGCTTGCGTGGAAATTAAACGTCCCGTGCGGAAAATTGATTTTGTGCTGCGGCTGCCTCGCGGAAGACTTGGAACCGGCCGTCGCCGGCGAGGCGGCCGACCCGCATTACGAGATTTACCAGGTGATCGACGTTCCGCCCGCCGAATATCTGGTCGAAATTTACGCTTTTTACGACAGCCAGACGATGCGCGTCGCGCTCGACGCCGAAACCGACGAATACGACGATCTCGACGACGAGGATTTCGACGAGGACGAGTTCGGCGAGCGGTCCATCAAAGTCGACCCGAAATATCGCGAATACGACGGCGCGGCGTATATCATTCGTTTGTCGCCGCTCGAAAACGAGCCGACGCTTCCGAAAATCGAATCGAGCTGGTTCGAAGATTTCGAATACCGCGAAGAATTTAAACTGAAAAACTGATTTCGAAAGTGAAAGAGACTTACAAAGATTATTTCAGCCAAAAAACCGCCGCCGAGCGCTACGCCAAAGGTCGCCCGCGTTTTCATTTCCCGGTGATCGAAAGGATTAAAAAATATCTCGCGCTCGATGAACCTTTCGCGCTCGCGCTCGACGTCGGGTGCGGGACCGGCTTGTCGAGCGCGGCGCTCAAAGAAATCGCCGAACGCGTCGTCGGCGTCGACGTTTCCGCCGCGATGCTGCGGCAGGCGCCCGCCGCGAGCGGCATCGAATACGCGCTCGCGTCGGCCGAAAATCTGCCGTTCGGCGCGGCGGAATTCGATCTCGTCACGATTTCGCAGGCGATTCACTGGATCGATAAACAAAGGTTTTACGCCGAAGCCGACCGCGTCTTAAAACCCGGCGCGCTCGTCGTCGCCTACGACAATTTATTTCAGGGCGAGATGCTCGGCAATTCCGAGTTTAAAGATTGGTATCAGACGCGGTTTCTGCGCGAGTTTCCGGTGCCGCCGCGCGGCGCGCGCGCCTTCAGCTCCGCGAGCGAAAACGCGCGCGATTTCGTTCTGCTGCACGAAGAATCGAACGAGAACGCGCTTGAATTTTCGGCGCGCGAGTTCGTCGATTATCTGGTCACGATCAGCAACGTGATCGCGAAAGTCGAAAACGGCGCGCGGCCGATCGCGGAAATCGACGAATGGCTGACGAACGGCATCGCGCCGTTTTTTAACGGCAGCCGCCGAAAATTTCTGTTTATCAGTCCGATCTGGTTTCTGCGGCGAAATTATTAGTTTATGCGAGTCGATTTATCAATCAGACATGATCAATCAGCCTTCAAATTAAAGGATTAGAAATGCTTTGCACAAAAACCGGCTCTGCCCGCGAATTTTCGCTGATCTTCGCCGATAATTTTATTTCATTCGCGTCGATCCGCGTCCATTCGCGGGCAAAGTCAAAAAATCCGTTTCATGAGCCGAGTTTTTGCGCCGAGCCGATTAGAAATCGTTCTTTGTCGACTGAAGACAATTGAAAATGGATAATCGCTAATTGATAAATCTCGCGTTTTTATGAGTGCTTTATGAACATCGAGGAATACAACAGCGAAGCATGGGACCGGCAGGTCGAAAAGGGGATTTCGTGGAGCGTTCCGGTCGGCTCGGAAACGATCGAAAGGGCGCGCCGCGGCGAGTGGGAAATCATCCTCACGCCGCAAAAACCGGTGCCGCGCGAGTGGTTCGGCGAAATCAAAGATAAAGACGTTTTATGTCTCGCGTCGGGCGGCGGGCAGCAGGCGCCGATCCTCGCGGCCGCCGGCGCGCGCGTCACGTCGTTCGATAACTCGGCGAAACAGCTCGCGCAGGATCGTTTCGTCGCCGAGCGCGATGATTTGGAAATCCGGCTCGAAAAGGGCGACGCCGCCGATTTGTCGAGGTTCGCGGATGCCTCGTTCGATCTGATTTTTCATCCCTGTTCGAATTGTTTTATCCCGCGTCTCGAACCGGTCTGGCGCGAATGTTTCCGGGTCTTACGCCGCGGCGGCCGGCTGCTCGTCGGTTTCACCAAACCGGAAGTCTTTATTTTCGACGAAAAATCGCAGGACGAAGGCGTTTTGCGCGTCCGGCACGCGCTGCCTTATTCGGACACGGCGTCGCTCGACCGCGAAGAGCGCGCCGCCGTTTTGAACACCGGTCGCCCGCTCGAATTCAGCCACACGCTCGACGAACAAATCGGCGGGCAAATCGCCGCCGGTTTTATCGTTACGGGCTTTTACGAAGATTACTGGGGCAGGGAAAATGCCCTGCTCGACGAGCACATGCCGTCTTTTATCGCCCTTAAATCGGAAAAACCGTAAAGGATCACGCCGTGCCGAACATCTCCGAAACCTTAAAGAACGCCGCCTTAATTCTGCAGCGAAGCGGAATCGCCGAGCCGCGCCGCGAAGCGGGTTCGCTGCTCGCCTTCTCACTGCGCAAAGACCGCACTTTTCTGATCACGCGCGGCGATTACGAACTTTCGCCGGAAGAAGAGGCGGATTTCGAGAAAATACTCCGAAGGCGCGCGAGCCGCGAGCCGCTGCAATACATTACCGGCAGACAGGAATTTTACGGGCTGGATTTCGTCGTCACGCCGGACGTTTTGATCCCGCGCCCCGAAACCGAGCTGCTCGTCGAAAAAGCGATCGAGATTTTGCGGAAGCAGGAAGAAAACGCGCGGTTTTGCGAAATCGGCACGGGCTCGGGCTGCCTTTCGATTTCGATTCTGCACAACGTCCGGGCGGCGTCGGCGATCGGTCTGGACGTTTCGCCGAAGGCGTTGAAGATAACCGCATTGAACGCCGAACGGCACGGCGTTTCCGACAGATTGAACCTGAAAATTTCCGATGTTTTCAGCTCTCTGGCGGACGAAAAATTCGCCTTGATCGCGTCGAATCCGCCTTACATTCCGCGCGCCGACATCGCAAACCTGCAGCGGGAAGTGCGCGATTTCGAACCGCTCGGCGCTTTGACCGACGAGGCGGACGGGCTTTCGATCATCGAAAAAATCGTCCGGGGCGCGCCGCGCTACCTCGTGCCCGGCGGATTCCTTTTGCTCGAAATCGGATTCGGTCAGTCGCGCGCGGTGAAAAATCTGTTCGACGAAAAAATCTGGCGCGCCGTCGAGGCGCTGCCGGATCTGCAGAACATCCCGCGCACCGTCAGGGCACAAGTCATTTAATTAGAAATTTTTATTGGTCATGCGACGGGAATTTTGCTATATTTCAATTATCGAATCAAACGTTTTATTTTGATACATTTCAGCAAAATTACCGGAGGGGATTATGAGAAACGAATACGACAGAAGAGAAGAAGCCAGCGCGAGCACGAAATTGACGTACCTGCTGATCGGCGGCGGCATCGGCGCGGTTCTGGCGCTGCTCTTCGCCCCGAAATCGGGCGAAGAACTGCGCGGCGACATCGCCGACGCGACGCGCAAGGGAATCGAAAAGGGCAGGGAAACGGCGGTTCAGCTGCAGGAAAGAGCCGGCGAGTATTATGAAGTGACGCGCGAGAAAGCGGGCGAATATTACCAGGCGGCGCAGGAAAAAGCCGGCGAATTCAAAACGCGCGCGGGCGAAATCGCGGAACGGGCGAAAACGGCGGCGTCGAGCACGGCGAATCCGTTCAGCGCCGCGATCGAAGCCGGCAAGGAAGCGTATACGGAAGAAAAACGCAAGAGCGAATCGAAAGCGATTACCGAAGGCCGTCCGAGCTACCCGATCGAAAACGAAGGCTAGAACCTGCTTCGCAGGATTACGAAGTTGCAAATTACAGATTATAAACGATTTGAAATATCAAATAGGTAATTTGTAATATCAAATGAAATTTGAACGTTTATGAATGCAAATGATCCGCAATTTTGGATGATGATTGCGTCGATCGTCATTGCCGTGTGTTTTATCGTGATGGCGGCGGCGATGATCGCGATCGCCCTCGTCGTCCGGCGCGTCGTCGGAACGGTCAAACGCGTCGAAGAAAAAGTCGACCCGATTCTCAACCAGATCGAGCCTTTGATGCTCAAGGTCAACGCGATCGGCGAGCAGGGCAAGCTCATTTCCGGGCAGTTTAACGAGATTTCGGAAAACCTTTCGACCGCGACGAAATACTTCGCCGAATCCGCCGGTTTGGTGCGCGAAGAAGTCGCCGAGTTGAAGCTTCTCGTCGGGCAGACGGCGCTCGTCGCCAAAGACAAGGTCGAGCTCGTCAGCAACACGATCGAGCGCACCAATCATCAGGTCGCGACGACGACCGAATTTATTCAGACGAAAGTCGTCGAACCGGCGCGCGAAATCGCGGCGATCATGGCGGGCGTCCGCAAGGGCTTGGAAGTGCTTTTCGCGCCGGCGCCGAAACAGATCGACCGCGTTTACATGGACGACGAGATGTTTATCGGATAATTTCGAGTCCCGCCGGCCGGCGAGTTGAGTCCGGAAATCGAAAATTGCCGCCTGAAGGCGGAATCGAAACGCCAAAAAAGGCCTGAGATAAATTCTCAAGCCTTTTATTTTTTCAATAACCGAAAAAAAGATGTTAGTTGTCTTCGCTTTGCGGCAATTGATTCTGACGGTTTTGCTGGCGCTGCAGTTTCCGTTCTTCGCGGCGCTTCTGAAATTCGGCCTTTCTTTGTTCGACCTGCTGAACCTGTTCCGGCGTCAGCACCGCCAAAACCTGCTGGCGAACGGTTTCATGTTTCGCCTGCGCCTGCTGACGCAGGGTTTTGATTCTTTCCTGCTGGTCGGCGGTCAGCGTGCCTTCGCGTTTTGCCTGATGGAGGGTTTTCATTTCTTCCATCGTCGTCTGGTCGGGACGATTGGCTTCCATGATGGTGCGAATCTGCTCTTTCTGCGCGTCGGTCAATTCGATTCCGCGCAGTTCGCGCAAAAATCCGCCGCCGCGGCCGCCGCGGCGAAAGCCCTGGCCGCCGAAGCCGTCGCGTTTGCCTTTGCGCCATTCGCGTTTGGGGGCGTTGTCCGAATCGGTTTTCGGCGTTTCCTGCGCTGATGCAAAGGTCGAGAACGCGACCAGAGCAAACGCCATGGTAAGAGCCGAAAAGAATTTGTTTTTAAATGACATTTTGTACCTCTTTATAAGTTTGTTGGAATTAAGCTTTCGCTTTTCACAACGTTTGACGCGCGAAAAATCGTTTTGGTCGAAGGTTTTTTGTCTTTACGCGTAAAGATTTGTAAAGAAAAAAGGTTTTTGTTTTTGGTTTTTTGTTTTTGGTTTTTGAAGGCGATTATAACTTTAAAGCTCATTGAAATGATTAATAAGTACGAAAACCCAAAACCCAAAACCAAAACCCGAAAACCCAAAACCCGCTTTCGCATTTAACTTTTACATCTTATCCCTGTAAAATGCGAAATTTGGGTAAGGGGTTCGAACAAAACAAATGAGATTTTTATCAGAAATAAATTCGCCTGCAGATTTAAGGCAGTTAAAGGTTGAAGATTTGCAGGAAGTCGCCGATGAAGTGCGCGCGTTTATCATCGACACCTGTTCGCGCGTCGGCGGCCACACGGGCGCGAGCCTCGGCGCGGTCGAACTGGCGGTCGCGATGCATTACGTTTTCGACACGCCGCAGGACCGGCTCGTCTGGGACGTCGGGCATCAGGCTTACGCGCACAAGATTTTGACGGGCAGGCGCGACGAGCTGCCGACGATCAAACAACACGGCGGGCTTTCGGGATTTTTGCGGCGCGACGAATCGGAATACGACACGTTCGGCGCGGGACACGCTTCGACGTCGCTGTCCGCCGCGCTCGGCATGGCGGTCGCCCGCGACAAAAAAGGCGAGGATTTTCACGTCTGCGCCCTGATCGGCGATTCTTCTTTGGCGGGCGGCATGGCGATGGAAGCGATCAACCAAGCCGGACATCTCAAATCGCGGCTGATCGTGCTCTTAAACGATAACGAAATGTCGATCGCGCCGGCGGTCGGCGGTCTGGCGCGTTACCTCAACCGCATCAAGGGCGCGCAGAGTTACCAGCATTTCAAGGAGGAAATCGGCGACGCGCTCGAAAGCGTGCCCGGTTTCGGCCACTCCCTGCGCCGGGCGGCGAAAAGCTTCAAGGACGCGATCGCGGCGGCGGTTCTGCCGGGCGCGCTCGTCAACGAACTCGGTTTCAAATACATCGGCTACGTCGACGGGCACAACGTGCCGATGCTCGTCAAGGCGCTTGAAGAAGCGAAAAAGATCGAGGACGGTCCGGTCATCGTCCACGCTTTGACGACGAAGGGCAAAGGCTTTCCGAACCCGGAAAAAAACTATTACGCGTATCACGCGACCGGACCGTTCGACCCGCAGACCGGCTTGCCGTACAAATCGACCAAGGTTTCGCCGCCGACTTACACGGAAGTTTTCGGTAAAACGATGTGCGAGCTGATGGAGGACGATAAATCGATCGTCGCGCTGACCGCCGCGATGCCGGACGGGACGGGCATCGATTACGTGCTCAACAAATTCCCCGAACGCGCCTTCGACGTCGGCATCGCCGAACAGCACGCCGTCACGTTCTGCGCCGGCATGGCGTGCGAGGGTTTGAAACCGGTCGCGGCGATTTATTCGACGTTCCTGCAGCGCGCCTTCGATCAGGTCATCCACGACGTTTGCCTGCAGGATTTGAACGTCACTCTGGCGATGGACCGCGCCGGCATCGTCGGCGCCGACGGTCCGACGCATCACGGCCTACTCGACATTTCCTACCTGCGCGGTTATCCGAACATCGTTTTGTGCGCGCCGAAGGACGAAGCCGAGCTGCGCGACATGATGCTGACGTGCATCGAACATCCCGGCGCGGCGGCGATCCGCTACCCGCGCGGCAGCGGTTTCGGCGTTTCGATTTCGGAAAAGCCGAAAAAACTCGAAATCGGCAAAGGCGAGATTCTGCGCGAAGGCAGCGGCGAAATCGCGATTTTAGCTTACGGCTCGATGGTTTACCCGGCGGTGCAGGCCGCGGAAAATCTCGCCAAAGACGTGACCGAGGCAACCGTTGTCAACGCGCGCTACGTCAAACCGCTTGACGCGGAGTTGATTTTAAACTTGGCGCAGACGCACCGCGCGATCATCACGGTCGAGGAGGCTTATCTGGCGGGCGGCTTCGGTTCGGCGGTTATGGAATTGCTGGAAGAAGAAGGCTTGCTCGACAAGGTCAAAGTGATTCGCATGGGCGTCCCCGACCAGATCATCACGCACGGCGATCCGAAATTTCTGCTCGCCCAATACGGGCTGGACGCCGACGGTATTTACCGGAAGGCAAAAGAAACCTTCGAAAGCTTCGAAGCTCGCCGCGTCGGAAAGAATCGGCTGAAAGTAGTTAAATAAGTGGTCAGTGTTCAGTCGTCAGTGGTCAGAGTCTTCTGATTCATACTGACCGCCGATCACCGACCACCGACCACTGATAAATAATGAGTAACGGAAACAATAATAACAGTAAAGCTCCTTTGATAATTATCGGCGTGGTGTTGGTTGTCGTGCTTGCCGCCGTGTGGTGGCTGATGAATCGAAAGCCGAGCGCTCCGGCGGCGAGCAATCGCGCGACCACCACGGCGCGCACGCCGGCGGCGGTAAATGCCGCGGGCGCGACGCCGCCGAACCTGCTCGGTTCGCCGAACGCGTCGGTGACGGTCGAGGAATTCGCCGATTTTCAATGCCCGACCTGCGCCGTCAAACATCCGGTCGTCAAAGAATTGACTTCGCTCTACGGCAGCCGCATCAAGTTCGTTTTCCGCAATTTCCCGCTCGCGATTCCGGCGCACGATAAGGCTTACGACGCGGCGGTCGCGGCGGAAGCCGCCGGACTGCAGGGCAGATTCTGGGAAATGCAGAACCTGCTTTTCACGAATCAGCAGACGTGGACCTCGAATCCGAATTACCGCCAGCTTTGGGAAGGCTACGCGAGCCAGATCGGGATCGACGTCGAGCGGTTCAAAAGCGACATGGCGGGCACGATGACGAAACAGCGCGTCGACGCGGATCTGCAGCGCGGTCGCGCGCTGCAGGTCAATTCCACGCCGTCGATTTTCGTCAACGGCATGCTGATTCCGTTCGAACAGATGACGGTCGAAGGAATGCGCACGATCATCGACGGCGAGCTGCAGAAGGCGCAAACCAATCAGTCGAGCCAGACGAATTCGGCGGCGGGAACGACAAAGTGATGAACGACCGTGAAGTTTTACCGGACGCTTCCGGCGATAAAATCGCCAAACTGCCGCTCGCGGCGGCGATCGTCGCGCTCGTCGGCTTGGCGGACGCCGCTTATTTGACGGTGCATCATTACACGGGCGAAAAAGTTCCGTGCAGCGTGACGGGCGGCTGCGAAGCGGTTTTATCGAGCGCGTACGCGGAAATCGGCGGCGTTCCGCTCGCGGCGTTCGGCGCGGCGGCGTATTTCGTCGCTTTCAGCCTCGCCATCCTCGCCGCTTACGGAAATCGTCTGACCTGGAAACTGTTCGGCGCGCTGGCGACGCTGATGGCGGTTTTTTCGGTTTATCTGATTTACGTGCAGAAATTCGAAATCAAAGAATTCTGCCAGTACTGCCTGGTGTCGGCGGCGACGTCGGTGACGCTTTTTTTGATCGCGGTATGGTCGCGTTTTTGGCGCTCGTGAAACTGATCGAAAGAATCCGACGAATAAACTTAACGGAAGGCGAAAAGGCCTTCCGTTATTTGTTGACGGCGGCTTTTGCAAATTTTCGGCAAATAAGCTGAAATGAAATTGTTTAAAGTTAAATCTTTACTCGATTTTTTTCGGAAAGTGCAAACATTACGTAGTGGCTGAAGCTATTCTTCATCGAATCAGGCAAGGAGAAAAAACCGCCGTTCAGGAATGCCTGAACAAATACGGCGGTCTGGTGTGGTCGTTGGCGCGCCGCATGTCGCCGAGCACCGAGGACGCCGAAGACGCCGTGCAGGAGATTTTCGTCGATATTTGGAAAAACGCCGCGCGGTTCGACGAAACGCAGTCGTCGGAAACGACGTTCGTCGCGATGATCGCGCGGCGGCGTTTGATCGACCGCCTGCGCTACGCCAAACGCCGGATCGCGACCGATTCGCTCGAAGACATCGCGGCGGAACCGCAAAACCGCGCCGACGAAGAGCTGCAGACGAGCATCGAAGCCAAAGACGCCGCCCGCGCGCTCAAACAGCTGCGCCCCGAACAGCGCCAGGTTTTGCAGCTTTCGATCGTGCAGGGCTTGTCGCACCAGGAGATTTCCGACGCGACCGGAATTCCGCTCGGGACAGTCAAAACGCACGCGCGGCGCGGGTTGTTGCAGGTCAGAGAATTTTTAGGAATGAGCAGTATCAGTGAGGCGAAAGGAGGTACGGCATGAACGAGCAGGATAAAGAAAAAATGCTGGAACTTCTTTCGGAAAAGGCGATTTTCGGGCTTTCTGAAGAAGAACTTGCCGAGCTCGCCCGGTTGGAAAAAGATTTTCCCGCGCTCGACGATGATTCGTTCGAGCTGGCGGCGGCTTCGATCGCGATGTTGAATCTGGAGACAAACGAGCCGATGCCCGCGCATCTGCAAAGCAAAATCGCCGCGGACGCGGAAAAATATTTCGCGGCTCAGAAAAGTCCCGCCGCCGTTTCCGAGCCGCCGGCCGAAACGGAAGGAGTTCAAAAGACTTTTGCGTTCGAGCCCGGGAAATCGATCTGGAACTGGCTCGGCTGGGCGGTCGCGGCGGCCGCCTGCGTTCTGCTCGCCGTCAATATTTACACGACGCGCGACGAATTGGCGCGCTCTTCGCAAAGAATTTCGGATCTCGAACGACAAATTCCGACGCCGACGCCGCTCACGAATCCGGCGCAGGAAATGCAGCGGCTGCTGGCGTCGAACACGGACGTCGTGCGTTCGACGTGGGGCGACTTCGACGCGAAAAAACAAGCCTTCGGCATTCAGGGCGACGTCGTCTGGAGCAATTCCGCGCAAAAGGGTTTTATCCGTTTCACGAATCTGCCGGTCAACGACAAAACGCGGGAACAATACCAGCTCTGGATTTTCGACGCCAACCAGAAATATCCGGTCGACGGCGGCGTTTTCGACGCGAACGAAGCGGGCGAGCTCGTCGTTCCGATCGACGCGAAAATCCAGATTCAAAAGCCGACGATGTTTGCCGTGACGGCCGAAAGGCCCGGCGGCGTGGTTGTCTCGCCGCTCGAAAAGGTGATGGCGGTCGCGAAAGTTCCGGTATAAAATCAGCCGCGAACAAACAGGAAAGAACACGAAATAAGAAATATAAAAATCAATTCGTGAAAATTCGTGTTTGTTCGCGGCTGATTTTTGTTCTGGAAAACCATAATTTACTGAAACTTAAAATCAAATTTCTGCGTCTAATCAAACGCTAATCGAAAAATCAGATCAAAAAACGCATGAAAAGATTTGTGGTTTTCGAACAATAACTATCTAAAAAAACAATATTATAAGGAGATTGCAGTGAAATTTACGAAATTTCTTATTGCGCTGTTTGTTCTCGTCTCATTTATGACAAGCTTGGTTTCAGCCCAGAAAAACGAAAAGCTGCCGAATTTAAAATACGAAGAGTTTCGCCTGAAAAACGGGCTCCGCGTGATCATGCACGTCGACAAATCGACGCCGATCGTCGCGGTTAATCTTTGGTATCACGTCGGCTCGAAAAACGAGGTCGTCGGACGCACGGGCTTCGCGCACCTTTTCGAACACATGATGTTTCAGGGGTCGAAAAATTACAACGACGATTATTTCCGCCCCCTGCAGGAAGCCGGCGCGACGATTAACGGCACGACCAACGCCGACCGCACCAATTATTTCGAAGTCGTGCCTTCGAACTTTCTCGAACTCGCGCTCTTCATGGAAGCCGACCGCATGGGCGGGCTTTTGGACGCGATGACGCAGGAAAAGCTCGACAACCAGCGCGACGTCGTCAAAAACGAACGCCGCCAGCGCTACGACAACCAGCCGTACGGAACGGCATTCGAAAAAATCTCGGAAATCATTTACCCGAAAGATCACCCGTACAACTGGACGACGATCGGCTCCCTGACCGATTTGTCGAACGCCTCGCAGGACGACGTGAAATCGTTTTTCCGCCAGTATTACGTGCCGAACAACACGTCGCTCGTGATCGCCGGCGATTTCGACACGAAACAGGCGCGCAGCTGGGTCGAAAAATATTTCGGCACGATCCCGACCGGCGCGGCGATCACGCGTCCGAACCCGCCGACGCCGAAGATCGACGGCGAAATCCGCAAATCTTTCGAAGATTCGATTCAGCTGCCGCGCCTTTACATGGTCTGGCATACGGTCGCCGCGAATCATCCGGACGAAGCCGCGCTCGATATGCTGCAGTTCGTTTTGTCGTCGGGCAGAGGTTCGCGCCTGCAGTCGAACCTCATCTACGGCAAACAATTGTCGCAGGACGCCGGCGCGTCGCACTTCTCGCGCGAGATCGCCGGACAGTTTCAGGTGATCTCGACGGCGCGTCCCGGAAAATCGCTCGACGAAATCGAGAAGGAAGTCAATCTCGAATTGGAGCGCATTAAAAAGGAACCGCCGACGGCGGAAGAACTCGCCCGCGCTTTGAACGTCATCGAGTCGCAGACGATTTTCGGGATGCAGACCGTGCTCGGCAAAGCCGACCAGATGAATCAGTACGCGACGTTCCAGGGCACGCCCGACCGTTTTCAGGCGGATCTGGACCGTTTCCGCAAAGTGACGCCCGCCGATATTCAGCGCGTCGCGAACACGTATCTCAACGGCAACCGGCTCGTGATGAGCTTCGTTCCGCGCAAGGAGCGCGCCGTTTCGCAGACGAACGGCGCGGCGAACACGCCGACCTCGACGTCGAGCAAAAAGGACGCCGAGAAAAAAGACTATTCGGCGAATCTGCCGAAACCGGGACCGAATCCGTCGTTCGCGCTGCCGTCGATCGACAAGCGCAAGCTTTCGAACGGTCTGAACGTCTGGCTCGTCAAAGAATCCGAACTGCCGATCGTCTCGATGAACATGGTCTTCAATTCGGGCGGCACGGCTGACCCGCAGGATCGCGCCGGTCTGGCGCAGTTCACGGCGAGCCTGCTCAATTCGGGCACGAAAACCCGTTCGGCGGTCGACATCGCGAATCAACTGCAGTCGATCGGCGCTTCGGTCAACGCGGGTTCCGGCTGGGATTCGGCGAACGTCACGATGTCGACTTTGACGAAAAATCTCGATAAGGCGCTCGAAATTTACTCGGACGTCATCGTCAATCCGGTCTTCCCGGAAACCGAATTCAAAACGCTGCAGGGACGCACGCTCGTCGCGTTCCGCCAGCGCAAGGACAATGCGAACGCGATTTCCTCGCTGGTTTACCCGAGTCTGCTGTACGGCAAAAACCACCCTTACGGCAAATCGCTGGGCGGCGACGAAAATTCGGTCAAGGCTTTGACGAAAGACGAAATCGAGAAGTTTTACGCGACCTACTATCGTCCGAACAACGCGACTTTGATCGTCGTCGGCGACACGGACGCGAAAACTCTTCTGCCGAAACTCGAAACCGCTTTCGCGAACTGGAAGCCCGCGGACGTGCCGAAGCTCGAAACGCCGAACACCGTCGCGTTCGATAAACCGGGCATTTACGTCGTCGACAAGCCCGGCGCGGCGCAGTCGGTTCTGAGCATCGGGCACATCGGCGTCGCGCGCGACAACCCGGACTTTTTCCCGCTCGCGGTGATGAATTCGATTTTGGGCGGGCAGTTTTCGGCGCGTGTCAACATGAATCTGCGCGAGGATAAAGGCTACACGTACGGCGCGCGCACCGGCTGGAGCTTCCGCCGCGGCGCGGGACCGTTCGAAGCGTCGGCTGACGTGCAGACGGCGGTGACGAAAGAATCCGTGCAGGAATTTTTGAAGGAGCTGAACGGCATTCGCGGCGCGATTCCGGTGACGGCGAGCGAGCTCGAATACAACAAGCAGAGCTTGATCCGGCGGTTCCCGGCGGGTTTCGAGACGGTCGGGCAGATTTCCGGACAGCTTTCGAACCTCGTCGTTTACGGCTTGCCGGATTCGTATTTCAACGAATACATCGCGAAGATCAACGCCGTCACGGTCGACGACGTGAACCGCGTCGCCAACAAATACCTAACGCCGGACAAGATGGCGATTTTGGTGGTCGGCGACCGCAAAGCGATCGAACCCAAACTGAAAGAAATCGAAGTCTGGGGCGGTTCGATCCGCTTTCTGGACGCGGAAGGAAATCCGGTCGAGTAATCAAATCCCGAACGGTTGAAACGAAAGGGCGAAGCCTCGGGTGCTTTGCCCTTTCGTTTTTGATAAGGTAAATGAAATCCCCTACTTTTTGAGAGTTTTATGTTAAGGAAGGAACGAAAGCAAGTGCATTTGAAAAACATACTGAAAGCGTCGCTGCTCGCGGTCGCGATCCTGTTCGGCGGCTTCGCCGCCGTTTCGGCGCAGGAAAATAAACAGGAAAATAAACAGGAGAAAGTCAAAGTCTCGGCGGACGAGGAAAAGGCGATCAAAAAGATCGAGAACGGCAAAACGCTCGCCGATAAAGTCAAGGCGACCGACGATTACGTCAAGAAATACCCGCAAAGCCCGGCGCGCGGTCAGGTCGTCAATTACCTGGCGGCGCAGATCGCGCAGGTCAAGGACGACGCGCAGATCATTCAATACGGCGAGAATTACCTGGCGATTTTCACCGAACCGGCGGAAGCCGATCTGCTTTTGCCGACTCTGATTTATTCCTACAGCGCGGCGAAGCGCGACAAAGACGCCTTCGCGACGGCTGAAAAATATTTCGCGCGGCATCCGGAGGAAGTGTCGCTGCGTTATAAACTGGCGCTCGACGGGTTGAATCTGTACCGCACGGGAACGAAGGATTTCGCCGCGCAGTCGCGCGATTACGCGACGCAGGCGATCGCGCTGATCGAAGCCAACAAAAAGCCGGCGACGATGAGCGATGCCGGCTGGAAGGATTTTCAGACCAAATATCTCGCGCAGCTTTATCAAACGCTCGGCGTGCTGGATTTCGAAAGCGGCGATAAATCGAAGGCGCGCGCGAATTTCGAAAAAGCGACGAGCCTCGACGCGAACGACATCAACAGCTGGGTTTTGCTGGCGACGATGGCGGACGAAGAATATCAGGCGCTCGCGATGAAATACAACGTGGCGAACGCCGGCGCCGAACGCGATGCGCTGTTAAAGCAGGCGAACGAAAAGCTCGATCAGACGATCGAAGCGTTCGCGCGCGTCGTCGCCCTGACCGAAGCGAAACCGGAAGCCAAACAGATCCACGATCAGATTCGCCCGACGCTGGAAAGTTATTATCAATACCGCCATAAAAATCTCGACGGTTTGCCGGCACTGATCGCTAAATACAAAAAGTAATCCGAAATTATTAAAAACGGAAACGTCCGAAAAAAATAAAAGGCGAAAAGTAATTTACCGTAAATTACTTTTCGCCTTTCTCTTTCCGCGTTTTATACATTCCGGAGCGGCGGCGCTTCGCCAAAGCCCGTTGCCGGCCATTTCAAAAACTCGTCATTTTTTGACCTAAAAAATATTTCGAATAATTTTACGCTTTGTCGGATACGTTATGATGAGGAACGATGATCGACGACGCGGCGGCAATTGAAAGATGTTTGAACGGCGAGAAAGAGGCGTTCCGGTTTCTCGTCGAACGCTATCAAGCGCAGGCGGTCGCGCACGCCGCATCGATTCTCGTCGACCGCGAAGACGCGCGCGACGCAGCGCAGGAAGCTTTCGTCGACGCTTTTCAGGCGCTCGGCAAATTCGACCTGCGCCGCCGGTTTTACCCGTGGTTTTACGTTTTGCTCAGAAACCGCTGCTACAAGCTGACCGCGAAAAAGCGCGACGCGGAAAGCCTCGAAGACGCGGAAATTCTCGCCGCGCCGGGCGTCGGAATGACGGGCGAGGAAAAAATCGCGCTCGAACGCGCGCTGCTTTCGATTGCGAGCGAAGACCGCGAAATCGTGACTTTGAAATACCTGGACGGTTTTTCGTACGACGAAATCGCCGAACTTTTGCGGATTCCGCGCGGCACCGTGATGAGCCGGCTTTTTTACGCCCGCCGCGCGCTGCAGGCGAAACTGACCAGGAAATTTCATTGAAGGTTAATAAAGATATGAACGACTGCGACAACATTTTAATGCGTAAAATGGCGCTGATGGACGGAGAGCAGATCGAATCGAACGCCGCCGAACCCGACGCGCATCTCGCGGCATGCGAAAACTGCCGCCGCGAAATCGAGGAAATGGAAACGACGCGTCATCTGCTCGGCCGGCAAACGCGAAAGGCGGAAAGCCCGGATTTATGGGCGACCATCGGGACACGAATCGGCGCCGCGCCGGCAACGGCTTTCGAAACGAGCCGGCCGCCGTTCGTTCTGATCGGCGTTTTGCTGGTCGTTTTCAAGCTGCTTGAGATGATTCCCGCGCGCGATTTCGGCTGGGCGTTAAAAACCATGCCGTTCGTTCTGGCGATCGCGCTGTTCGTTTTCCTCAGGGAAAATCCGTTCAAGATAAATACCGAACTGAAACTGGAGAAGCAATTATGAATAGAGAGTTTGAAGCGAAAGATTACACGGTTTTGGGACAAAAATACGCTTTCGCGACCGTGTCGCTGGTTTTGGGAATCTCGTGTTTCGTCAATCTGCTGGGGCTGGAAAAAGCGCTCCTGGCGATCGCGTTCGGCTGGCTCGCGCTGCGCGCCGAACCGGGGCCGATTTTACGCGAGCACCGCGCGTGGGCGAAAATCGGCGTCGCGTTCGGCATTCTGCCGCTGATCGTACTGCCGGCGGTGCTTTTCCTGAATTACGACCGCGTGCGCGAGCTGCTCGAATGTTTATCGAAAATGAGCGGCGGCAGATAGCCGCTGCCGGAAAAATTATGAAAAATACAATTTATAAACTGCTGACTTTATTAAGTATTACGACAACGACGATTTTTGCTCAGACCAATTCGGGCATCGAGGGCAACTGGCTCGGCACGCTCGATGCGGGCGGCGCGAAGCTGCGGCTCGTGGTGAAGATTTCGAAATCGCCCGACGGCGCGTTCGTCGCCAGATTCGACAGCCCGGACCAGGGCGCGACCGATCTGCCAATCGATTCGATCACGCAAAAAGAACGGTCGGTTTCTTTCGGCGCCGCTCGTTTCGGCATTTCTTTCGAAGGCGCGCTCAATGAGAAAGGCGACGAAATCGCGGGCACGTTCAGGCAGGGCGCGGCTTCTTTGCCGCTCGTTTTCAAACGCGCCGGCGAAATCGAGAAGCCCAAACGCCCGCAGACGCCGCAGAAACCTTTTCCGTATAAAGAAGAAGAGGTAACTTTCAAAAACGCGAAAGATAACGTCAAATTAGCCGGCACGCTGACCGCGCCGGCGGGCGACGGCAAATTCCCGGCGGTCATTTTGATCACCGGCAGCGGCGCGCAGGACCGCGACGAAACGATTTACGGGCATAAACCGTTTCTCGTGCTCGCCGATTATTTGACCAGGCGCGGCGTCGCCGTGCTGCGCGTCGACGACCGCGGCGTCGGCGGCTCCGACGCGGGCGCGTCGACGGCGACGAGCGAGAATTTCGCCGAAGACGTGCTCGCCGGCATCGAATTTTTGAAAAGCCGCCGCGAAATCGATCCCGAGAAGATCGGTCTCGTCGGGCACAGCGAAGGCGGCATGATCGCGCCGATGGTCGCCGCGCGCTCGAAAGACGTCGCGTTCATCGTGCTCATGGCCGGTTTGGGGCAAACCGGCGAGGACGTGATCTACACGCAGACCGCGCGCCTGCAAAAAGCCGAAGGCGCGAGCGAATTCATGACCGGCGAAACCGTCAAAGCCATGAAAAACGCGCTCGCGATTTTGAAAGCCGAAACGGACAATAAAGCCGTCGCGGCGCGTATCACGGAAGCGCTCGAAAAGCAGAAATCCGCCTTTAACGAAGAACAGAAGAAGCAGTTCGAAGCGGTCGAAAAAACGATCAAAGCCCAGATTCCGATGTATACGACGGCTTGGTTTCGCTATTTCGTCGCCTTCGACCCGCAGCCGGTTTTGAAGAAAGTGAAAGTTCCGGTCCTCGCCGTCAACGGCGAAAACGATCTGCAGGTCGCGGCGAAAGAAAATCTCGATTCGATCGACGCCGCGCTCAAAGCGGGCGGCAACAAAAACGTGACGATTCTCAAGTTTTCCAAACTCAACCACCTTTTTCAAACGAGCGAGACCGGCTCGCCCGCCGAATACCAGAGAATCGAGGAAACGATCGCGCCGGCGGTTCTGGAAACGATCGCGAATTGGATTTTGAAGAACGCGAAATAGCTTTATTGCAGAAGTTTGCGGCTTGGCGGCCTGGCGGAAAACTTTTCTTTTTCTCCCGCCAAGCCGCTCAGTTGAAAAGGCAGTTACTGCAAATTGAGCGGGCGCGGCGTCGAAACGGGCTGTTTCTCGGATTCGCGGATTTTTTCGCGTTCCTGCTGGAACTTCTGCCATTGTTCCGGGCGCAGGATCTTTTGCAGCTTTTCGTCGTTTTGCGTGCGGATTTCCTGAATGCGCGGCTCGGTTTCCTGGCGAATGTTTTGAATTTTCTCGCGCGTTTCGCCGACGATTTTCGGGATCTCCGTTTTTTGAGCGTCCGTCAACCCGAGGCTTTTAAAGGCTTCCTCGTATTTTTCCTGTTTGGTCGGCGGCGGTTTCGCCGCGCCGAACCACAAATGATAAGCGTTCAGCGCGAACCCGCCCGCGACGAAACCGAGCACGAAAATCCCGAGCGTCGCGAAGCGGATCTGCCATTTACTTTTGCTTTCGATATTCATCATTTTTTACTGCCTCGCGCCGTTCGGTATAAATGACGTCCAACGCCTGCTCGGTCGTGATGCTGCGCGGCTGCGTTTGGTCGAGAATGATCGAATCGGTCGAGTAAAGATTATAGGTCGAAGCCGCCGCCTGCGTGTTTTGCGGTTTCGGCGCGAGCGCGGTCAGCAGCGCGAGCGTGACGACGATGAACAGCATCGAGCAGACGAGCGGGTAGGACGCCTGCCACCAGCGCCGGAACGCGGCGATCGGTTTGCGCAAATTCTGCTTTTCGCGAATCGCCTGCAAAACTTTCGATTGGAAGAACGCCGACGGTTCGGGCGCGCTGCTCGCGGCGCGCGCCGCGAGCAGCGCGCCGGAAATCCGGGCGGCGTCGAACGCCCGCCGGCAATCCGGACAAACCGCCGCGTGCGCCTGAACGGTCGCGAGTTCGCCCGCCGCGAGTTCGCCGTATCCTTGACCGTCGAGAATTTCTAAAATATGTCTGTCTTTCATTTTACTGCCTTATCCGTTTTAAGAAGCTTTCCGTCCTTCGCCTGCAGCAGTTTTTCGACCGCTTCGCGCATGCGCCGCCGCGCCCGGAAAGCCTTGATTTTCACTTTCGATTCGCTCCAGCCCGTCACCGCCGCGGCTTCCTTGATCGACGCGCCTTCCCCGTCGATCATCTGCAAAATTAACGAATCGTCCGCCGGCAAAGTTTCCAAAACTCGATTCACCAAATCGGCGGCGATCAATTTATCTTCTTCGTTTTGATAATTTACGGAAGAAACGTTTGCCAGTTTGTTTTCGAGCCACACCGCTTCGTCTTCGGTCAGGTCGGAAACCGTCAGTTCGTTCTGCGGTTTGGTCGCGCGCAGGATATTGATGCACGTCGTCACCGTGATGCGCGTCAGCCAGCCTTCGAGCGAACCGCGCCCCTCGAAATTTTTCAGCTGTGTGAAAGCTTTCAGAAAAACTTCCTGCGCGGCTTCTTCGATCAAATCGTAACGCTTGAAAAAGCGCGACGAAAAACTAAAAACGCGCGGGCTGTAGCGGCGCACGATCTCGCCGAAAGCCGTTTCGTCGCCTTCGGCGGCCGCGCGCGCCAAATCCGCGTCCGCTAGATTTTGATATTCGTCCGCCAATCCGTCGTCCTTGTCGAAGCGCGCCTGATCCGCCGAAAATACGGGTATTCAGCGTTTTTGCTTCATAAACAATTCTAAGCGTCCGGGGTGCATTTTTCAAAAAACTTAACCTGTTCCCGACATAACAGACGAGAAAAGCGGTAAAATGGTTACACTGCAATTTGAAATAACCGCCGTCCGCCGTTCAAGCGCGAACGGTCGAGGATGAGCAGATCGAAGTTTCGCTGGCGGCCGAGTTGATTCGTTCTTTACGCTTCTTTACTTAAGTTTTTGTAACCGATTCGGTAAAGCGCTTGTCTAATTTTCATTGAGGAGAGCGCGGGAGGGCTTTAAATTTTTTAACCCGCCTCTTTAATTGAACGTAATCATATTATGAATTTTTCATATTTCGGACGCTCAACAACCGTCCGATTATTTATCTTAATCTTGATAATTCCGGCGCTTTTGACGGCCTGCGGCGGGCGGTCGGAATCGAAAACCCGCGAAGTCAACGTGAACGTGAACCCGGCGGAAGAGCAGCAAACGGTCGTCGTCACGCAGGCGAAAGCCGAATCGCGGCAGATTCCGTCGGTCATTCAGGCGACGGGCAGCCTCGTCGCCGAGGAAACTTCGGACATCGCGCCGAAGGTCGCCGGCAAGGTCGTCAACGTTTCGGTCAACGTCGGACAGTTCGTTTCGCAGGGCGCGGTCATCGCCAAAATCGACGACAAGGACGCGCTGCTGCGATTGGCGGAAGCGAAGGCGGGCGTCACGCAGGCGGTCGCCGGCGTGCGTCAGGCGGAAGCGCGGCTCGGACTTTCGCCGAACGGGACTTTCACTGCGACGGCGATCCCGGAAGTGCAGGCTGCCGTAGCGAATTACGATCAGGCGCTCGCCGAGCTGCGCCAAGCCGAAGCGAACGAAAAGCGTTACCGCGAGCTGGTCGAAACCGGCGACGTTTCGGTCGTCAATTACGAATCGTTTCGGACGGCGCGCGACACGGCGCGCGCGCGCGTCAAAGCGGCTTTAGAAGCGCGCGAGGCCGCGCTCAACACGGCGCGGCAGAATAATCAGGCGATCAGGTCGGCGCAGGCGAACGTCGAAGCCGCGCGCACGCAGGTCGCGACCGCCGAGCAGGCGGTCGCCGATACGGTCGTCCGCGCGCCGTTTGCGGGCTACATCAGCGCGCGCCCGACCGCGGTCGGCGAATACGTCACGTCGGCGACGACGGTCGCGACGATCGGACGCAGCAATCCGATCAAGGTTCAGATTCAGGTCGCCGAGGCGGACGTGCCGTTCGTCGGCATCGGGCGCGGCGTGACGATTCAGGTGGACGCTTATAAAGACCGCAGCTTCGGCGGCGTCGTGACGGCGGTCAACCCTTTGATCGACCCGGCTTCGCGCTCGGCGGTCGTCGAGGCGCAGATCGAAAACGCCGACAACGCGCTGCGCGCCGGAATGTTCGCGACCGTCAAAATCACGCGCGACGGGGGCAGCCTCGGAGTTTTCGTGCCGAGAGAAGCGGTTTTGGACGACCAAGCGACGCAGAACCGGCGCGTTTTCGTTCTTCAGGAAGGCATCGCGAAGCTGCGCACCGTCCAGACCGGCACGGAAGAAAACGGGATGATTCAGATTCTCGACGGCGTCGCCGCCGACGAGACGGTCGCGACCAGCAATTTGCCGCAGCTTTACGAGGGCGCGAAGGTGCAGGTGCAATAGATCAGTCGGCGGCCCGGCGGCCGCTGGTCAGTCGTCAGAAAAGACGAATCCTGACCAGCGGCCGCCGGGCCGCCGGCCACCGATAAAAAGTTATGCAATGGTTAGCTGAAATTTGTGTTCATCGTCCGGTTTTCGCGACGGTGATCGTCATGTTTTTGACGGTCGTCGGCGGGTTCAGTTTTTTCACGCTCGGCGTCGATCGTTTTCCGAAGATCGATTTGCCGACGATTTCGATTTCGACTTCGAACCAGGGCGCGGCGCCGGCCGAAATCGAAACGGAAGTAACGGACATCATCGAGGGCGCGGTCAACACCGTGCCCGGCATCGACGAAATGCGTTCGTCTTCTTCGCGCGGCTCGTCGAACGTGACGATCACCTTCAATCTCGAGAAAAATCCGGATCAGGCTTATCAGGAAATTCAGCAGAAGATCTCGACGGTCGTCAATCGTCTGCCGGAAACCGCCGATCCGCCGGTCGTGCGCAAATCCGACCCGGATTCGCAGCCGGTTTTGATTTACGCGATCAGCGCGCCGGCAGACATGAACCTCGTGCAGCTCAACGATTTCGTCGAGACGAACATTCAGGAGCGCATTCAGTCGGTCGACGGCATCGGCGAAGTCGTCATTTTCGGCGGTCGCCAGCGGCAAATCAAAATTTACGTCGATCCGGTGCGGCTGCGCGCTTTTAACCTTTCGGTCACGGAAGTTTCGAACGCGATTCGCAGCCAGAATTTAGAATTGCCGGGCGGAAGTCTCATCGAAGGCGCGCGCACTTCGGGCTTGCGCACGATCAGCAAACTGACGGAAGTCAGCCAGTTCAACGACATCGTCATCACGACGCGCAACGGTTTCCCGATCAAAATCAAGGACATCGCGCGCGTGCAGGACGCCGGCGCGGACGCGACGAGCGCGGCTTCGCTCGACGGCGTGCAGTCGCTTTATCTCGGCATCCGCAAACAGTCCGGCTCGAACACGATCGCGCTCATCAACGGCGTCAAAACGCGCATGAACCAGATCCTCCCGACTTTGCCGCAGGGGATGAAGGTCGTCGTGACGCGCGACCAGTCGGAGTTTATCGAAAACTCTCTGCACGCGATCGAAGAACACCTCGTTTTGGGCGGTCTTTTTGCGGCGATCATCGTGTTCCTGTTTTTGTGGAATATCCGCTCGACCGTTATTTCGGCGCTCGCGATTCCGACTTCGATCATCGCGTCGTTCGCGATCATCGCCGCGCTCGGCTATTCGCTCAATCAGATGACGATGCTCGCGCTGACCCTAATGGTCGGCATCGTGATCGACGACGCGATCGTCGTTTTGGAAAACATCTACCGGTTCGTCGAGGAAAAGGGCATGCACCCGTTTCAGGCGGCGATCGAAGGCACGCGCGAGATCGGTCTCGCCGTGCTCGCGACGACGCTCTCGCTGCTCGCCGTGTTTATTCCGGTCGGGTTTATGACCGGCATCGTCGGACGCTTCATGTCGAGCTTCGGTCTGACGTCGGCGGCGGCGATCGCGGTGTCATTGATCGTTTCGTTTACTTTAACGCCGATGCTCGCCGCGCGCTGGATCAAGCCGCACAAGGAAAAAGAAGACGAATTCAACGAGGAAATCGAAAACGTCAGCGCGGTCGGCGAAGGCGAAGCCGAAAGAGCGAAAGGCGTCGCGGCGGTCGAAGCGCATTACGAAGAACCGAAAACCAACCAGAACGAGGCGGGCGGCAGCGACAAAGACAGTAAGGACAGCTGGTTTTACAGCAAGATCGACGCGACTTACACGTGGCTTCTGAAGCTTTCGATGCGGTTCCGCTGGGCGGTCGTGCTGATCTGCGTGCTGGTCGTCGCTTCGATCTATCCGCTGTTCAAAATCGTCGGCATGGCGTTTCTGCCGGACGAAGACGAATCGGCGTTTTCGATCTCCCTGCGCGGCCCGCAGGGCACTTCGCTCTCGGCGACGCAGAGCATCCTCGACCGCATCGCGCGGGACGTGCGCGAACAGCTTCCGGGCGTCAAAAACACGCTCGTGCAGGCGGGCGGTTTCGGCGGCGGGGGCGGCGGCGGTTCGAGCAACTCCGGCAACGTCAACGTCTCGCTCGTGCCGGTCGAAGAACGCCAGTTTTCACAGGCGGAATTGATCAACAAGACGCGCGCGATCCTCAAAAAGTATCAATCGAAAGATTACCGCATCAACGCTTCGGGCTCGTCGTCGATTTCCGGCAGCTTGGGACTCGGGCGCGGCGGTTCCGGCGTCGGTTACTACCTTGCCGGTCCCGACATGGAGCAGCTTCAAAAGTACGGCGACCAACTGGTCGAAAAAATGAAGCAGGATCCGCTTTTCCGCGACCCCGACAGCTCGTTCGAGGTCGGCACGCCCGAAATTCAGGTGACGATCGACCGCGCCAAAGCGGCGGATTTGGGCGTTAAGGCAGGCGACGTCGCGACGGCGATCAACACCTTCGCCGCCGGCCAGCGCATCACGACTTTCAGTCAGAACAACAAGCAGTACGACGTCGTGCTGCAAGCGGACGAGCAATATCGCCGCGACCGCAATAATCTGCAGTATTTCACGGTCGCTTCAACCAATGGAACCGGCACGGTCGGGCTCGAAAAGCTCGTCAAAATCGAAGAAGGACGGGCGCCGTCGTCAATCAGCCGTTTGAATCGCCAGCGACAGATCACGGTCAGCGCGAATCTGCCGCCGAACGCTTCGGAGTCGGACGCGGTCGCCAAACTCGAACAATACGTGCGCGAGCTCAATCTGCCGACCGAATATACGGCGGGCGTGACCGGGCAGTCGAAGGAACTGCAGCGCGCGTACCAATCGTTCCTGTACGCGTTCCTTTTGTCGTTCGTGTTCATGTATCTGATTTTGGCAGCGCAGTTCGAATCGTTCGTCCACCCGGTGACGATTCTCATCACGCTGCCGCTTTCGGTGCCGTTCGCGCTTATTTCGACGCTGATCGCCGGGCAGACTTTGAACATCTTTTCGGCGCTCGGCATCCTTCTGCTTTTCGGAATCGTCAAGAAAAACGCGATTCTGCAGATCGACCATACGAACACGCTCCGCGAACGCGGCATGAACCGCTACGACGCGATCATTCAGGCGAACCGCGACCGTCTGCGTCCGATTCTGATGACGACGCTCGCGCTCGTCGCCGGCATGATTCCGCTGATTCTGGGCAGCGGCGCGGGCGCGGCGACCAACCGTTCGATCGGCATTCTGGTCGTCGGCGGGCAGAGCATGTGTTTGCTTTTGACGCTTCTGGCGGTGCCGGTTTTCTATTCGCTTTTCGACGACGCGCAGGAATCGAACGTTTTTCGTCGCTTCAGCGAACGATTTAAGCCGATCGGCGGCTGGTTTCGCCCGCTGAGAGGCAAATTAGCCGACGCCGCGTCGCTGTTCACGCGAAAGAAAACCAAGGAAGACAAAGATTCGAATGAAAGGGACGGTTACCGCGAGCCGAAAACCAGCGAATAGCGATTAACGAACGTCGAAGATTTTGTAAATCGGGAAGCGGCGCCCGCCAATCGAGCGCGAATGAACGCTGATAAATAATCATTCGCGCTCGATTGGCGGGCAAATAAAAAATAAGTTTTTGGATCGGAAAATATGCTTTTTTTTACAAGATTTCATAAGACAAGGGTTTTATTATATGAAGAAATTGATTTTTAGCACGGCGCTGGTGTTTTGCGCATCCGTTTTCGCGGACGCGCAAAACCCGACCTCGCAGCCGAATCCGGCGGCGACGCCGCCCGTCGTCAGCACGCCGAATCAGCAGCAGCAACAGCAAAATCAGCAGCAGCAAAATCCGCAAACGCAACAGCAGCAGCGGAACAATACGGAACAGCAGCAGCCGACGACCGCGAACCCGGCGAGTCCGACGCAGACCGTTCCGTCGCAGACGCAGACCGTTCCGACGCAATCCAACCCGTCGCAAACCAATCCGACGCAGAATCCGCAGACGCCGCAGCTCGCGCCCGGACAGGTGATCGGCAACACGTCCGGCGTTGCGCCGGCGACGCTTCCCGACGAACCGCCGCCGATCGCGCCGAATTTCGAAGCGCCGGTCCGCCCGCTGCCGAGCGCCGAACGAGTCGGCGTCGACGTCGCGAATCAGCTGCCGATTTCTTTGCAGGACGCGATCACGCTCGCTCTGCAGAACAATAACGACATCGATTCGTCGCGCATCGGCGTGCAAATTTCGGAATTTAACCTGCGCGCGGCGCAGGGCGTTTACGACCCGAATTTCGTTTCCGAGAATTTTTACGAAAGCCGCACGACGCCGACCGCTTCGACGATCGGCGGCGCGACGAACGGTTCGGTGACGCAGCGGAGCCTGACCGGCGGTTTCGGCGTGAACGGCTTTTCGCCGTGGCAGGGCGGCTCGTACAGCGCCGATTACTCGTCGTCGCGCACGACGACCAGCAACCAGAACGCGCTGCTCAATCCGCAGTACCCGTCGCTTTTGTCTTTCACCTACACGCAGCCGCTTTTTCGCGGGCGAACGATCGACAACAACCGGCGGACGATCGAGATCGCGAAGAAAAACCTGAGTTTGAGCGACGCGCAGTTTCGCCAGCGCGCGATCGAGGTGATCGCGCAGGTCGAGCAGGCTTACTGGGATCTGGCGTACGCTTTGAGAAATCTGCAGGTGCAGATCGACGCTGTCAAACAGGCGCGCCTTCAGCTCGAAAGCAATCAGCGCCTCGTCGCTAAAGGCGTGCTCGCGCCGATCGACATTATCGCCGCGAACGCGCAGATCACGACTTTCGAGCAAAACGTCTACACCGCGCAGGAAAGCGTCACGCAGGCGGAAAACACTTTGAAAACATTGATGCTGCCCGATCGCTCGAATGACATCTGGACGCGCGCGCTCGTGCCGGTTTCGCCGGTCGAAGTCGAAGTGCCGCGCGTCGCGCTCGATCAGGCGATCGCCTCGGCGCTCACGAATCGGCAGGAAATCGCGCAATTGAAGACGAGCGCGGAAATCAACAAGATCAACGAAAAATTCTACCGCGATCAGACGAAGCCGCAAATCGATCTGGTCGGTAATTATTCGGCGGCGGGCTTGGCGGGGACGGCGGTGCCGCGCGCGCCTTCGACGCCGTCGGCGTTAACGAACCGCGTCAACGAGCTTTCGGCGCTCGCCGGTCTGCCGGACCTTCCGGTGACGACGACCACGACGACCGTTCCGCCGAACCTCGTCGGCGGTTATTTTCAGTCGCTCGGCAATCTCATTCAGCAGGATTTCCCGACTTACAACATCGGCGTGCGCATCAGTCTGCCGTTCGGCAACCGCACGGCGAAAGCGAATTTGGGCAGAACCTTAGCCGAAGGCACGCAGATCGAAAACTCGCGCGCGCAGACCGAGCAGACCATCGAAGCCGACGTGCGCAACGCGCTTCAAACGCTGCGTTCGGCCGAAGCGCGCCTGCAGGCGGCCGCGGCGACGCGCGCTTCCGCCGAGCAGCTTTTCGAGAGCGAACAACGACAGTTTCGCGCCGGCACCTCGACGGTGTTCCTCGTGTTTCAGCGTCAGACGACGCTGATTTCGGCGCGCGCCGTCGAACTGCAGGCGCAGACGGATTTGAACAAAGCGGTTTCGACCTTTCAGCGCGTGACCGGTTCGACCTTGACGGCGAACAGCGTCGAAATCACCGACAACATCAACGCGCCGCGCTTTAATTTCCGCCGCCCGTTCGAATTCGGTTCGCGCATCTTCACGGCGAAGAAACAAAACGAAAAATAAAAATCAGCCACGAACAAACACGAAAGGACACGAATTAGATTTTAAGTAATTCGTGTCCTTTCGTGTTTGTTCGTGGCTAAAAAAACAGTTATTCGATAATCTTCAAACTGTGTAAAATCTTGCGCGTGATTTCCTTGCGTTTTGCCGCGTCTTCATCCTTCTTAATATCGATCTCGGTCGCGAAAAAATAAACTTCGTTGTCAGCGCGTTCGACGTAGCCGACCCACCAGCCGACTTGCGGCGCGAAAGAATCCGACCAGCCGGTTTTGGCGCGCAGTATGTACCCGTCGGTATTTTCTACCGTCATGATGTCTTTGACGATCGAAATGACTTGCGGCGAGAAGGGAAGTCGATTCTGATGAAGTTTGACAAGGAATTCGATCTGCTCGCGCGGCGTGATGCGCAAGTCGCCTTTGTTCCAGTAATCGGCGCCGAAATCGTTCGTGCTGCGGTTGCCGTAACCGGCGGAATCGTAATATCTCTGCATCCGTTCCCGCCCGACGCGTTTCGAAACTTCGACGAAAAACCAGACGGCGGAAGCGGGCAGCGCCGTGCGCAGATTATGGTCCTTGTTCCACGCTTCGACGGGGCGCTTCACGCCGTCCCATTGTAACGTTTCGTTTTCGTCTTTGATCGCGCCCGAATCGAGAAAGATCAGCGAGTGAATGATTTTCGAAGTCGAAGCCGGCACGAAGCCTCTGTCCATCCGCGCGCGGTCGTAAATCGTATAGCGATTGTTTTTCAAATCGTAGATGTAAATCCCGCCGGAAACATCCGCGTCATCGAAAAACCTTTTCCATTCCTTTCGTTCTTCGATTTTCGGCGCTTTCGGTTTTACGTCGAGGCTTCCGGCGTCGTCGAACGAAATGTCGTAAATCGCGTATGACTGCCAGTCCTTATAATCGAAATGCCACCATTCGTTGGCGTTGACGGTAAAGCCCTCGGCTTCCATCAATTTTCGCAGCAGATCGCGATTGCGCGTTTCTTCCTCGCTGCCGCCTTTGTAATCGGGCGAAGCGCGCTCGGTGAATTCGTCGAAATCCGACGGCATCGGCACGAGCTTGCCGGTCATTAAATCGTAAATGCTCAGATCGACCGCGCAGCCGCGATTGTGGCGCGAGCCGGTTTTCGGGTTCGCGACGAATTTTCTTTTATCTTCGGGCGTCACTTCCCAGAAAAGTTTCGTGATCGACCACGGACGATAGCCGTCGAAAATAACGATGCCCAGCCCCTGTTTTTTTAATGATTTATGAACCCTCAGAACAGCTTCCGCCGCCGGGCGCTGCAGAAAGGCGCGCGCCTGCGGGTAGACGATTTTGCCGACGAAATTGTCGGTGCGGGCGTAGCGTATATCGAGTTTGATGGTTTTATCGAGTTTGACGAGTTCGAGCAAATCAGCCTCACGTTTGTTGGATTCACGCGGCGGTTTGGCCTGCGCGAGCGCCGCGAAAGAAAAAAGGATAAAACAAAAATAAAGAAGCGTAAATCGCCGGAAATGTTTTTTCATTACTTTAGCTGCGCGAGCCGCGCTTTTGTTTGATAACCGCGCACCGAAGCGTTACTTTATGAGTATGAACGATGAAGCGCCAAAAGAAAAAAACGCCGCGCGCTGGTTGAAGCGCATCGGCGTCGCCGGCTTTCTCTTTTTTCTGATCAAAGGCTTGATCTGGCTGGCTTTATTCATCGGCGCCGCTTATTTCGGCTACGATTTCGTCAATTGATTACCGCTTCGGCTTAACTTCCTCGTCTTTGACTTCCTCTTCGTCGCCGTCCAGAATCTTAACTTCCGAACCGTATTTCTGATATTCCTTAAAGCGAATGACGTTTTTCGTTTCGAAGAGCTGTTTGCCTTCGCGGATCGTCAGACGCACGTCCGAAAGCGACGGCAAAAGATATTTCTCATCCGAGATCGTCACCCAGTCGTAATCGATCACGCGACGCGCCGAGCGGATCGGAAAGCTTTCGGGAATCTCGGTCGCTTCGGTTTCGATCTTCAAAACGCGGTAATTCTCGCGGTCGATCCAGATTTTGCCCTTCATGCCGGTAATGGTCGAATCGGTGAACGAACCGGCGGCGATGATGACCTGTTTGGCCTTGTCGCGCTCGATCGCATAATAAAAAGCGACCGCGCGGCGACCGCGAATCAAATCCGTGTCGGCGACCTCGAATTTCGTTTCGCTTTCCGGTTTGAAAATTTTCGCCAAAACCGTCACGAATTCGCCGGTCGAACTTGTGCCGCCGGTTTCCTCGTATGAGCCTTTGCTTTGCGGATTGTTCTGCACGACGCCGTTGACCGACAAAACCTTGTATTCCTCTTTGCCTTCGGCGCGGTAGCTGACGGCGACGACGAGGCGGTCGCGGTTGCGGAAGTTATTCGTGCCGGCAAAAGCTTCGGCGCGCTGAATCAATTGTTTGACGACGAAATCCGGCATTTGTTCGACCGCCGCCTGATTCGCTTCGCGCGCCTTCGCGAGAATTTCCGCGACTTCCTTTTCGGTCGGCAGTTTCGTCGCTTCCGGGTTGGCGCGGCGGCGCTCGGCTTCTTCGAGCGTGCGTTTCAGTTCTTCGTTATTGGCGCTTTTCGAGCGCGTCAAGCCGCGCAGTCCGTCGGTCAGGACGAAGCCGATGCCGCGCGTGCGGAGCGATTGAATCAGCTCGTCAGTTTTGCCCGGATTTTTCTGCAGATTGTAAAGCATCTGCACGTATTCGGTTTGCGTCAGCGGTTTTTCCGGCTGCGCGAAGGCGAAGCCCGATAATATTAAAAGTAAAATAACGGAAATAATTTTTTTCATTTGCCCTAATAAAGATGCGTTTGCGGCAATTCGAGTTCGCCCCGGCGGTGAAATCAAAAGCGGAGAAACTTCCCGATAGAAAATTTCTCCGCTAGTCTTAAGTAAAATAAAGCCGAATGTCTTAATTAACCCATTCTTCTTCGTAGTTTAACTGCCAATGCCGGGTCACCCAATTCTGGGCGGCCGTCATGACGATTTGCTTCCATTTCTTCAAATTATCCGAAATCGAAAGCGCGGCTAACGGCTGACTCGGATCGCGTTCAACGCGAATGACTTGCGTCGGGACTTCGATGATCTGTTCGTCCTCTTCAAAAATCCGCAATTGAACTTCGCTGCCGACCGGCGGAAGAATGTCCAGATTGACCAATGTGCTGGTTTCGCCGACATTTTCCGTGACTCCGCTGACCTCGACCGTTTCTCCGCTAACCTTATCCACCCAACTTGCCTGCACCGACAAATTCGCCATAATCCGTTGATTGAAAGGCGATCGATTTGTTGATGTATTATGATCCAAATATGACATAGTCTAATTCCCCCTTTTTCGTTTTCCCTATTTGTCGCCCTTAATACAAATGTCTTTGAATTAATTGCGCGTTTAATCTAAACGATATTTACAAAAAAGTCAAGTTTACCAAAACCGCTCAAAGCGCTCGATCGGGTTTTTGCAGAAAAACGCAAAATAATGACTTCGGGCGACACTTTTAGAAAAGCTTGACCTTGCTCGGTAAATATGATTAAATAAATCGCATAAACCGCTCATTTGGAATAATTTATTCTATAAAGCGGTTTTTATCCAATAAATATGTTTGTCGAAAATTTCAAAAATCGCGGCGCCACCGAAGCGCCGTTCTTTAAAGACGCGGCAAGCGTTCAAAAAGTTACAGAAGCGAATTTGCCGACAAAAATCGGAGAATTCCGCATCGCCGGCTACCGCTCTTTAATCAGCGACGAAGAATTCGTCGTTTTGTACAAGGGCGAGCTCGACGAGAACGAACCGACGCTGGTGCGGATTCACTCGCAGTGTTTGACGGGCGACGTGTTCGGCTCGATCAAGTGCGACTGCGGGCCGCAGCTGCATCGCGCGATGGAATTGATCGAGCGGGCGGGGCGCGGCGCGATCGTGTATCAGCAGCAG
>DATCMK010000008.1:0-76540 GCA_036563455.1 Pyrinomonadaceae bacterium
ATAGCCGAAAGCGGTCGATTTCGCGGCGCGCGTCTCGCCGGTCGGAAAAGTGATCGTGATCTGCGCGTTGCGGATGCCCAAACCCGCCGCCGTTAAAATCCTGCCGCCGAGGACGACGTGCGCCGCCGTCGGCGCGAAATCGTCCGGCGTCCAGAAGCCGGAGTACAGCGCGAACTGCCCGCCGGACGATTTCGCGCCGGCGATCGTTTGCCCGGTCGTGCCCGTTTCATTGCGCGACGCGGCTTGCTTGACGTTCCCGCCGCCCGCCGCGACGGTTTTTTCCAAAACGTACGCGCCGCCCGAGGCGACGATTTCCGCCGGCGGCCGGTTCTCTTGCGCGGTTGCGGCGGCGAAAAACGACAGAATCGTGAATAAACAAAAGACGCTTTTCATTTTTTGACCTCCTTTATTGTTTTTTCGGTTCGGCCGGCGTTTTTTCCGCGCAGACGCCGGCCAAAGGATTCTGCGCGCAAACGACCGACTTGAGCAGTTCGAGCTGCTCGTTCTGCCGTTTGATCTGTTCTTCGAGCCGCTCGATTCGCGCTTTTTGTTCGCTCGTCGGGTCGGTCGGCGAAACGTTCGCCGGCTCGCGCGGCGCGGCGTTTTGCAGATTCGACGCGCACGGCGACAATTTATAGGAGAATCCGATCTGCACGTAGCACAACGGCAGCGCGGTTCCGCCGCCGGCGAGCCCGTTAAATTGGAAGGTCAGTTCGTTCGTGTAAATTTCGTCGGTCACGGTCAGCTTTTCGGTCGCCACTTCGTCCGCCAGAATTTTCGGAAAGACGGAAGTGCCGAAAGTCGCCGTCACCTTGCCGACCTGCAGATTGTTCGCGTTGACGTTTCCCAGCTCGACCGTGTCGGACGCGTTGCCGATTTTCACGGTGTTGGCGGCGTTCAGCGTGATGTTCGCGCCGATCGCGACCGAATTCGAGGCGTTCGGACCGAATTTGACGTTGTAGCCGACGCCCGTGTTGCCGCCGGCGTTTTCCGCGCCGGCGAGCGCTCCGGCGAGCGCGCCGATAAAGGTGTTGTTGTTTCCGCCGGAGGTGAGCTCGCCGGATTTATAGCCGAAAAACGAGTTGTTTTGCCCGCCGGCGTTGTTCATGCCGCTCGCGTTGCCGAAAAACGAGTTGCCGGCGCCGTTGATGTTGCCGAGCCCGGCGTTCGCGCCGAAAAACGCATTGAAACTCGCGTTGTTCATCAGCCCGGCGTTCGCGCCGAAAAACGCGTTGTTCGTGCCGGCGGCGTTGCCGCGCCCGGCGTACGCGCCGACGAACGTGTTGTTGAGTCCGGTCGTATTGCTTTTGCCGGCGAGCGCGCCGAAAAACGCGTTGAAACTGCCCGAACCGATCGAATTTCCGCTTTCGAGCCCGACGAACGTGTTTTCCGCGCCCGTAACGTGCAGCACGCGGTTATTGTTGATTTTGTAAAAGGTTTCGGCGTTGAGGACGTTCGCCGAAAACGTGCCCGCGACCGTGAACGAGCCCGGCACTTTGACCGTCACGGCGTTGGTGCCGAGGACCATCGTGTTGCTTTCCGTAACCAGCGCGTTCGCGCCGAGGGCGGTCGCGTTCGTGATGCCGGCCGCGCCGTTCGCCTTGTAGCCGATAAAAGTATTGTCGTTTTCGACGGTGTTCGAAGCGCCGCTCAGGTAGCCGAAAAACGTGTTGCGCGCGCCGGTCAGATTATTTATGCCGGCGCCCGAACCGAACGCGGCGTTGAACGCGCCGTCGGTGTTTTTGAAGCCGGCGGCCTGACCGAAAAACGCGTTGTCGTTTCCGGTAAGATTCGCCGCGCCGGAATTCGCGCCGTAAAAAGCGTTGAAACTGCCCGAATTATTCGCCGTGCCCGAGTTGCGCCCGAAAAACGAATTCGCCGCGCCGGCGACGTTCGCTTTGCCGGCGCTCGTCCCGAAAAACGAATTGTCCGCGCCGTCGAAATTGTTCTGCCCGGCTTCCGCGCCGACGAAGACGTTCCGCAGACCGACGGTGTTGTTGAGACCGGCGTTGAGACCGAGAAACGTGTTGAAATTGCCGGTCGTGTTCGCCGCGCCGGCGTTGCGCCCGAAAAACGAGTTGAAAGTGCCGCTCGTGTTGGATTTCCCGGCGAAAGCGCCGAAAAAAGCGTTGCTCTGCCCGTTCGTCAAAGCGATTCCCGCGTCGACGCCGGCGAACAGGTTGCCGGTTCCCGCATTGCTCAGGATGCGGTTCGCGCCGAGGTTGAACTGCGTCGCGGCGGTCAAAACGTTCGCCCTGCCCTCGCCCGCGATATTGAAATTGGCGGCGCTTTGGGGCACGCTTCCGTTCTGAATATAATTCGGCGAAGCGGGAAGCGGGTTGCGATCATCCGTAAGCCGCGCGTCGCTCGTTTGGATATATTCGCTCGCCGGAACGCTGCCGAGCCGGAGCGCGTCCGACGAAACGTCGGCCGTCAGCGCTTTTTCGGCGTTCAGGCTTCGCACGGCGTACGGCGTCGCGGTGATCGGCTGGCGCGGGTTCAGGATCGTGTAGGCTTGCCCGCCGTTCAGCTGCCGCACGCCGATTTCAAGGTAGCGCGCCGCGCCCGTAAAGCCGTTCGCGCCGAAATCGAGCGTGACCGAGAAAATTCCGTTCGTGACGGTCGCCGGCACGTCCGCGATCGTTTGACCGATTTGATTGCCGCCGGAAGCGGCGTCGAAAAGCCTGAACTCGAATTGGTAAGCACCGTTCGCCGCGATGCCGTTGTCGACGAGTTTGCCCTGATAATTAAATGCGGTCGTTTGCGCCTCCACCGCATGAAAAAAGATAAGTATTAAACCGAGTGCGATAAGATTAAAGATTGATTTTCGTTTCACAAAATTTCTCCAGTTTTTAAGAGCGCCTCGAAACGGCGCTTATTTTTGGACAAACCGGAGAATAACCGAACGTTTTTTTTCGATCACCACACCTTTGTGTAGACAATTTTGGATTTTATATTTTGTATTTTGGTTGGGCGTTATATAAAAGCTTATTCGTTAAAAATCAAAACCTTTTTCATTAAACGCGAATCGGGCAAACCGCGCCGTTTTTGACGCGCGAGCAAATCCAAAATCGAAAATATAAAATCCAAAATCACCTAACGATTCTGTTTTTGAGCGCTTTGGCGACCGCTTCGCTCTTTGAATGGACCTGCAGTTTTTCGTAGACGCGTTTGAGGTGAAACGAAACCGTGTTGACCGAAACGCCGATCTCGGCGGCGGCGGTTTTCTTGGTGTGTCCGTCGATCAAAAGCTTCAGCAGGCGTGTTTCGTGCGGCGTCAGGTCGTAATCGACGCGTTCCGGCGGGCGCACGTCGCGAAACAGCGTGATTACTTTGCGCGCGATTTCCGGCGACATCGGCGCGCCGCCGCCGAGCGCCTCGTTCAGCGATTCGACGATGCGCGCGGGCGGCGTTTTTTTCAGAAGATAGCCGCACGCGCCCGCGCACAAGGCGTCGAAGATCCGCTCGTTGTCGTTATAAACCGAGAGCATCAAAATCGTCATTTCCGGGTGTTTTTCCTTGATGATGCGCACTCCTTCGATGCCGTCCATGCCCGGCAGACCGATGTCGGAAAGAATCACGTCCGGCAAGTCGCGCTGCAGATTGCGGAGCGCTTCTTCCACCGACCCGAATTTGCCGACGCAGCGGTATCCTTCCGTGCCGTTCAGCAAAGCCGCTAAGCCCTCGCGAATGTCCCGCAAATCTTCGATGATGGCGACCTTAATGATCGCCGGTTTGACTGCTTCCATAAGATTTTTCGCCTGCTTTTCCTGAAACATCTGCCTTCTCCGAACCCCCAACTGCTAATAGTTTACGTTTCGAAGCGTTCCCGGTCACTACACCTTTGGGTAGCTAGTTTTTTCGGTAGAGACTTTTCAAACCGAACGCGCGCAGTCCGGACTGTAAGGGCACGCGCAGAACCGCGCTCGTGCCCTTGCCCGGCGCAGTCCGGATTTCGTAGCTTCCGCCCAGATGGGCGGCGCGCCGCCGCATATTCGGCAGGCCGTTGCCGCCGCGCGCCCCGCCGTTCGCGCCGCCGTTCGCCGGCGTTACGAATCCTTTACCGTCGTCCGTGACCGTGATCACCAACTGGTCACGCTCGACGGCGAACGAGATTTCCGCCGTATCGGCGGCCGAATGCTTGACGAGATTGTTGATCGTTTCCTTGAAAATCAGGTAAACCTCGCGCCGCAGGTCCGCGCCCAGCGGTAAACGCGCATCGTCTTCGACGCCGGACAATTTGACGCGCAAGCCGATGTCGGCGTATTCCGTCAGCTCGCCCGCCAGATTGCGCATGCGCTGAATCAAGTCGGAAAGATGATCGCGTTCGGGATTGATCGCCCAGACGATGTCCGACATCGAATCGACCAGCTCGCGCGACGTGCCGGCGATTTCCTCCAGAGGCTCGTTGATTTCCGCGCCGGCGGCGACGGGCGCGACGCGCTGGTGAACGACTTCCGAGAGGATCGCGATTTTCGAAAGGCTCGCGCCGATGTCGTCGTGCAGGTCGGTTGCGATGCGCGTGCGCACTTTTTCGAGTTCGAGCAGTTTCCGCAGGCGGTAACGGTAAATCGCGTAAATCGCGCCGACGATCGCGAGCGCCGCGAGCAGCAGAAACCACCAGCGCTGCCAAACCGGGCGCAAAATCGTGAACGAGACGGACGCGGGCACGGCGCTCGTCGTGCCTTCGAGCGTCACGGCGCGCACGAGGAACTTGTAATTTCCGGCTGAGCGAATAAGGTTTATCGAGCGTTCGGCGGTCGGCGCGCTCCATTCTTCGCCCGCGTCGTCGAGCTTGTATTGATACCTGAGCGCATCGCCGCTCGCGAGATTCAAGCCGTAAAAATCGATCTGCACGTTCGACTGCTCGGGCTCGAGCGTCAGCCCGGAGATCTCGGTTTCGCCGAGCGCGGAAATCGGATATTCCCTGCCGGCGACGCGCAGGCCGCCGATAAAAACCGGCGGCGGCACCGGCGGCGGATCGGCTTCCGGGGTAAAGCGCGAGAGGCCGCGATTGACGCCGAGCCAGATGTCGCCGCGCGCGTCGCGCAGCGCGACGCCGGTTCCGGCAGCCGCGAGACCGTCGGCGAGCGTGTACTGTTTGACCTTTCCGGTGTCCGGTTCGAGCACGTCCATGCCGCGGCTCGTCACGAAATAGATTTTGCCCGCCGCGTCTTCGGCGATGAATTGGACGTGGATGCTGCTCAGCCCGTCGGCGCTGCCGTAAAGCCTTTCGGTCGGGCTGCCCGAAGCGAGATTTTCGATTTTCAAAAGCCCGCGCGTCGGCGAAGCGACCCAGAGTCGGCCCTTTTGATCGACGTGCAAATCGCCGATCCACCAACCGGCGGGAAGATTCTCGGAAACGTACGATTTGAATTTGCCCTGCTGAAAAATCAAAATGCTTTCGGCGCTGCACGCGAAATACAAATTTCCGGCGGCGTCCTCGCGGAAGTGCCTCGCGAAACAGCCTTCGGGCACGCCGTCCGCTTTCGAGAAATTTTGAAATTCGCCGGTTCGTCTCGCCCAGCGCGTCAGGTGATCGCCGGTGCTGATCCAGACGTTCCCGTTCGAATCCTCGAAAACCCCGAAAATGTTGTTGTCCGGCAAGCCCTGTTCGGTTTTGTAAATACTGGTCGGCGCGCGTTCGTTGATCTGCTCCAGATTTTCGATGCCGGCGTACCGGTAAAGTCCGTTTTTCGTGGCGAACCACCAATCGCCCGCGCCGTCGAGCAGCGTTTTGCGCGAGAGCCAGAGGTCGGGCAGTTCGGGAATGTTCAGTTTGACGGCGGTGAACTTTCTGCCGTCGAAGCGGTTGATGATCCAATCGGCGTTCGAAGCGTAAATCGTGCCGGTGCGACGGTCCGTGAAAATGTTGTTGATCGGTTCGAGCCCGAGCCCGTCGTCGGCGTTGTAGCTGACGAAGCCTTTCCGGCTCAGCCGCATCGCGCCCCAGTTCGAGCCGATCCAGAGATTGCCGAAACTGTCTTCCAGCAGAGCGGACGGCGCGTTGTTGCTCAGGCCGTTCGCTTTCGTGTAGAGGCGGAATTCGCGCCCGTCGAAACAGACCAATCCCTTGCGGTGCGCGACGAGCCAGATTTTCCCGTCGCGCGTGACGGTCGGCGCCGAAAAACTGCCGTCCGCCGGCGCTTCTTCCGGCGTGAATTGGTAAGCGAAGCCCTGCGCCAAGCCCGCGCCGAGCTTGTTCTCGGGACTGAAACGCAGCTTTCGCGCCGACTTGTCGGTCTTGTCGATCGAACCGACCGGCTCGGGATTGAAAACGATCAAATGCCGCGCCTCCGTGACGAACCAGACTTGATTTTTGGCGTCGACTGCAAACGAGCGCACCAGAGTTTTATCGCCGGCGGTCGGCACTTCGTAACGAATCATCGCGCCGTCGGCGAGCCGGCGCGTCAAACCGCTCTGACCGCTGATCCAGAGGCTGCCCGCCGCGTCCTCAGCGAGCCAGACGACGTTTGGCGGCTCTTCGGTCTCACCGATTTTGACGGGAACCAGTTTGTCGTCGCCGGCGCGCGCGTCGTCGAGCAGATACAGCCCCTTCTGCGTGCCGACGTAAATCGCGCCGCGCGCGGTTTTGTAGATTTTATTGACGAACGGCGCGCCGGGAATTTTGAACTCCTCGAATCTGCGCGGGTTCGGGACGCTTCGATTTTCGGCGTCCGCCGCGGCGCGCGGATCGAAACGATAAATCACGCCGCGCATCGTGCCGAACCAGTAAATGCCGTTGTCGTCCTCGACCATGTCGGTCATCAAAGTGTCGTACAAACCTTCCGGCATGCCGTAATTCTTGAATTGATAACCGTCGAAACGGCTGACTCCGACCGGCGTCGTGAACCAGATAAAGCCGCGCGAATCCTGATAAACCCGAATGACTTCCTCGTAAATCAAACCGTCGGCGGAAGAGTAATTTTTAATCGGCAGCAACTCGGCGCGCGCCGCGAGCGCGCACAACATCAGGCATAAGACGGCGCATGCCAAATTGCCGCAAGACCGGAGGGTTTTATTCTTGAACTGACCGGGCATTTCGTTTAACTGAGGTCAGTCGCTATTTTGCACCGGTTTGCGATTTGTTTCAATATATTTGCTTGTTAATTTTCACGAATTCGCGCGAATAAAATAAAATTTATCAACGCGCCCGCGCGTCGATTCGCGGGCCGCTTCGAAATTTCGTCCGACTTTTTGAATCAACCGCGCGCGCCGCGCGGGCGCCTCACGAGCGAAGCGATTGGACCGACTTCGATTAATCCGGCAGATTTTCGCTCAGAAACCTGACGACGTTGCCGCCCATGATGCGCGCGATTTCGTCTTCCGAAAAGTTTTCGTTCAAAAGCGCTTCGGTGACGAGAGCTTCCCCGCTCGTATCGAACGGAACTTTGACTGAGCCGTCGAAATCCGAGCCGAGCGCGACCGATTCGACGCCGATCGCGTTTGCGGCGTGGCGAATCGCGCGGGCGATCGACGCGACGTCTTCGCCGCAGACCGCCGTGTCCCAAAAGCCGATGCCGATGAGGCCGCCGGTCGCCGCGATTCTTTTTAATTGCTCGTCCGACAGATTGCGCTGATTATCGCAGGTTCCGCGCACGCCGGTGTGCGATACCAAAACCGGGCGCGTCGCGATCGCGAGCACGTCGTCGATCGTTCTCGAAGACGCGTGCGCGAGATCGACGATCATTCTTTTCGCTTCCATGCGGCGAATCATTTCCCTGCCCTTTTCGGTCAGCCCGTATTTTTCGACGCCGTGCATCGATCCGCCCATTTCCGAATCGAAAAAATGCGCGGGCGACATCATGCGAAAACCGGCGTCGAACAGAACGTCGATGTTTTCAAGTTTGCCGTCGAGCGCGTGCGCGCCTTCGATGCCCAAAAAGCCGCCGACCGCTTTTTCGGTCTTTCTTTTTTCGAGAAAATCCGTCAGCTCCCGTTTCGTCCGGATCACGACGAGTTTACCGTTCGACCTTGCGGCGTATTCGCGGAGACGCGCGGCTTGCCAAGTCGCCCGGTTCGTGAGGCTCGAAAGATTTTCGAGCGGCTGGCGCTGCGCGAGCGCGAGCCAGAAAATATTGTCCGTGCGGTCGTCGTTGCGCTCGATGTTGAGCCCGCGCGGCGATTTCGTGACGACCGTAAACGCCTGCAAAGCGACGTTGCCGGCGAGCAGTTTCGGCACGTCGACCTGACCGTTTTCGGATTTTTCCAGCAAATCGCGATTCCACAAGAGCGAATCGGCGTGAAGATCGGCGATCAGTAATCTTTCGTGCAGAATTCGGGCCTTTTCCGAAACTTGATACGGCGGTTTGTTAAGAACCGGATTCAGGGATTTTTCGACGACCGACGAAGCGAAGCCGAAAAAAAAGACGAGAAATCCGATAAGCAGAACCGCCAAAACGACCGCCGCGATTTTTAAGACTTTTTTCATTTTTAGATCGTCAGACCGCGCTTCGCCATCCATTTTTCGAGAGTTTTCGCGTAGAAGGGATTCGCGCCTTTCAGATTTTCGCGTAAATGGTCGAACAGCGACTCCTTTTGCAAAACGTAAGCCGCCACGAAAGCCGATCGATGAATGCCGCGTTCGGCGAAATAATTATACTCGTCTTCCAGATTTTTGAAAGAATTCAGCCACGGCAAGCCGCGATCGGTAAATCTCGTTCTTAAATCTTCGGACGCCTTCTCATTATCCTCGTTGGCGTAGACCGTCCACCAAAAATCGCTTCCGTAACTTATCGCGCCGAGCCGCTCTCGAATCTCGCATTCGTGTTCTTTGACGTTTTCTTCGTTTATTTTTCCGGCGACCAAGCTTTCCCGGCGGAAATCCGGATTATAAACGCCGAGATTAACGGTGAATTTTGCCTGCCGCGAGGTGTTTCCCGAACTGAATTGAACATTGACGACTTTAATCAATTCGCCGTCGCGCAGATTCCAGGTGTTTCCCTTTTTTCGATAGCCGAGCCGTTTGAGAATCGGCCTGAGCGTCGAATCGACGATGTTTTTTATTTCGTCCCGCGCCGTTTTGTGCATTCGCTCGTTTTAGATTTCGACGAAACAGCCCGACTCGTTCGATTCGTGCGCCGCGTCGAGAACTTTCTGCACTTTAACGCCGTCTTCAAAGGTCGCCGCGTGTTCGATAAAAGTTTCGCCGGCGCTGATCGCATCGACGATCGCGGGCGCGAAATTCATAAAGCCGCGCGCGAAGCCGGTGTCGGCGACGCCTTCGACGTTCCTGCCGAGATCGGCTTCCGCCGCCGTCCAGTCGCTTTCGCCGGCGCGCGCGAGAAAGACCTCGCCGCGCGCCTCGACGCGGAGCGCGCCGTCCGTGCCGAAAAATTCCATCCGGTGCCGGTATTTCGGGTATTCGGTCATCGACACCGAAATTTGCCCGGTCGCGTCTTTGGTCAGATCGCCGTCCGCGAAACGCACGATCAAACTGGCTTCGTCGTCCGTCGTCACCTGGCGCCGCGCGCCGGTTTCCGCGTCCTCGCGCTCTTTGACGTGCGTTTGCAGCTGGCAGAAAACGCGGGAGATTTCCGTACCCAAAAACCAGTTGAACGAATCGATGATGTGCGAGCCGAGCGCGCCGAGCGCGCCGCCGCCCGCCCGTTTGTCCGACCACCAATTCCACGGCGTCGCCGCGTCGCCCCGATGCGGCGCGCGAAAATTCGCTTTCGCGTGGCGCACTTTGCCGATCGCGCCGCTCCGCAGCAGTTCGAAAGCTTTGCGCCTGCCGTCGAGAAACCGGAGCTCGTGGTCGATCAGCGCCAGAACGCCTTTTTCTTTAGCCTTTTCGGTCATCGCGCGCGCTTCCCGCGCGGTCATCGCCATCGGCTTTTCGCAAAGGACGTGCTTGCCGGCGTGGAGCGCCGCCAGGGTTATTTCATAATGCGTCGCGGGCGGCGTCGTGATGCAGACCAAATCGACCGCTTCGTTCTCGATCGTTTCGCGCCAATCGCCGGTGAAATGCGCGACGCCGAATTCGCGCGCCGCTTTTTCGGCGTTTTCCGCGCGACCGCTCGCGACCGATGCGACGCGCGCGTTTTCGCACGCCAGAAACGCCGGAATCTGCACGCGCCGCGCAAATCCGGTGCCGATGATTCCGATGCCGACTTTTTCCTTCATGACGAAAATTAAATCACGAAAACGCGGCGCAAGACAAAAAGCGCGGGAAATTTTATTTCCCGCGCTTTTCTTAGGTTTTAATAAATCCGAAATCTAAAATCCAAAATCCAAAATCGGTCTCAGCCTTTGTCGATTCCCAATGCGAAACTTCCCTTTTTGCGTTTGTTGCCGTGCCGCAGAAAATATTCGTAAGCCTCGCGGTCTTCGTCCGACATCTGCGTGATCTTCGCGCCGACCAGAAAACGCGCCGTCGAGATATGCTGCCCGACTTCTTCATAGCGCATCCCGACGAGCTGCAGCCGGACTTTGCCGCTCGGCAAATCCAATTCGGCGTTGAGCACGCGTTCGCCGCCGACGAGATAATTCTCCTGAATTCGGATCGCGCCGACGATAAAGCCGATGCCCGTGCGGCTCATGTCTTTGGTTTCGCCGGTGATCACCAGATTTTCGACCGTGGTTTTCAATCGGCCGGTGTTTCTGTCGGGTTCAAACCAAATTTTAATCGGAACTTCGTATTTCTTGCGGGGCGAAACGACGCGCTCCGTGATCGATTTATTTAATTTTGAAACCAGCTTTCGTATCATTTGTTTGTCGGCTTCGTCGTCGGTTCGCCAAAAACCTTGTAATTAAACAACTTATAACGCTTTTTTCGCAAAATTTCAACAATTATTTACAAATTTCACAAAAAATTCATTTTTTGAGCGGCTGTCCTTGATTCTCTTTCGCCGTCAGCCGCGCGTTTTTCTTGTCGTCGAGGTCGATCAGAAAGGAAAGCTTGCCGGTTTTTCCGAAAACCGCCGGATCGGCCGTCGCGAAGTATTTTCTTTTGTCGGACGAGACGACGATTTTGTAATTGTAGCCGGTCGATTCCGACGTCAGCACGTCTTCGGGCAGGAAGCCGTTTTCGACGAGCGTTTTCATTTCTCCGTAAACGCCGCCGTTCTGCAGCGCGTAGACCATCTGCGCCTTCGAAATGCGCTCCATCATCGCTTTGGCTTCCGATTCATGCGTCTGAAGGCGCAGGTTAAAGAAATATTTATTGCCTTCCTTTTTGACGATTTCTTCCGCCTCCTCGTCGATCGTTAAAATCACCCAGTAGTTTCCGGCTTTGCGCAGGCGAATTTCCTGCAGCGTGATCTGCTTGGTTTCATTGTCGGGCAATTTCGCCGTGACGGTCGCGTATTCGCCCGAAACGATCTCGCCGTTGATTTCGATCTCCGCCGGAATCTGCTGCGCGATGCGCGCCAGATCGAGCTGCAGATCGCCGAGCTCCGCGTCGGTCAAGCCTTCGATCGCCGGGCGCAGGTTCGTTAAAAACAGCGCTTCGCGGAAACGGTTTTCGCGTAAGTTTTTGTAGAAAACTCTGACCGTGTCGGCAGCCGAATCGCGCGTGATTTCGATCGTCGCGCCGCGCGTCCGTTTCGCCGCGGTCGTCACGGCAGCCGCCTGCAGATCGGCGTTTTTCGCGGGCACGAGCTTATCGCTCTCGCTCACTTTCGCGGCTTCGACCGCGCAGCCGCCCGTCATCAGAGCCGAAAAAGTAATGGTTAAAAGGCAAAGATTCGAATTTCGTTTCAGCTTGGAAAACAACTTGGACATTAATACTTTTCTCCTGAAATTAGAAGATGGTTTGAACTAAAGAAATTGATTGTTATGCGGAAGCGTGCAGGGAAAGAATCATGACACGCTGCGAACATTATAGCGCAGCGGAATTAAAAAGGTAAAACAAAATTTTACAAAAACGAATCGTTGAATCATTTAATCATTTAATCATTCGTTCATTGATACATTTTGAGCGAATTTCAGTTAACGGAGGAACAAAATAAGATTGGGTTTTGGGTTTTGGTTTAATTTTGATGCCAAACGGTTTTGATCACAAAACCCAAAACCCCAAAACCGTTTACCTGAGGGTTTCGCTTTTAACCGAAATCCGCTCTGATCATTGATTGGCTTTAATTATTGAAATGAAGCGATGAACAAATCATTCAATTTTTGAAATCATTCTTCCTCTTCGACCGTGCAGAGGAGCGGATATTCGTGCGCGCGCGAAAGATTCATCGCTTTTTCGGCTTTCATCTGCGCGACTTCGTACGGGTAAACGCCGGCGACGCCGACGCCTTCGTTATGAACCTTGAACATGATCGCGAAAGCCTCGATCTCGGAACGTTTGAAGACCTGAATGAGAATGAAGACGACGAAATCCATCGTCGTAAAATCGTCGTTATGAAGAAGCACTTTAAAGAGTTTCGGCTTTTCGAGCTTCGTTTCGCTCTCGGTCAGAACCTCGCCGTCGTGTTCGATTTCAGGCATAGTCGGTGGTCAGTTGTCAGTGATCGGTGATCAGTTGAAATCAGATTTATTCCGACCACCGACCACCGACCACTGTGATTATATCTTATTTACTTCGAAATAGACTTTGATCGCGTTGTATTTCGAGGAATTTTCGAGAATGTCGAAAACTTGCGCGTAATTTTCCAGGCCTTCGACCTTGTGCGTCAACATGCGCGCGAGCCAGCCCGGGTACATCGCTTCCGAGAGCGCGAAATCCTTGACGCCCATTTCGAAATGCTCGCGGTTGGCGTTGACGGTGCCGACCATCGCGCGGTTGCCGAGCACGAACATCTGATTGATTTTATCCGACGGCACCGCGTCGGTCGTGCGGTCGCCGCCCGTCACGCTCGATAAAATCAAAATGCCGTTTTCGCTTAAAGACTGCATCGCGTCGAAAATGATCGGCGAAAATCCGGTGCATTCGAAAACCAGATCGTATTCGCCGTACTTGCGCGTCGAATCGGCGACGGAAATTTCGGCGGTCGAATCGTACGTCGCGCCGATCGCCTCGCACAGTTCGGCATTTAAGTAACCTTCACGCTCATTTCTGCCGAAGCCGTGCACTTCGTAGCCGCGCATCCGGAGCGCCATCACCGTCAGCAGGCCGACGTTGCCCGTGCCCAAAACCGCCGCCTTTTTCGGTCGCCAGATTTTCAGGCGCTCCTGAATGTCGGACGCCTGTTTCAAACCTTTTTCGATGATCGAAAGCGGTTCGAGCAGCACGGCGATCTCGGCGAGGCTTTCGGGAACTTTGACCAGAAAATCGGCGCTTTCGGCGTAAAAATGCGCCATGTAGCCGTGCAGTCGCGAAATGCCGCGCTCGTAATATTCATCGTCGGTCGTAAAATCCTGCTCGCCGATCTGGTCGTAAATGCTGCTTCCGCGCGGGCGGCGCACGGTCGCGACCACGAAATCGCCGGGCTTTAATTCACGAACGTTTTCGCCGACGTCGACGACGCGCCCGAAATTTTCGTGCCCGAGCACGAGAAAATCGAACCCGCGCGGCGCGACGCCGTATTCGGCGTTGTTGATTTCGCGGTCGGTGCCGCACGCGCCGACGCGCAGAACCTCGACCAGCACGCCGCGCCCGTCCTTGAATTCCGCCGCTTCGGGCTTGTCCATTTCGACCAGATGGACGCTCTTTTCCTTTTTCGGTATCACCGCCACTGCTTTCATATAATTTAGTGTGATTTCTTAGCGTCTTTGCGTCTTTGCCGGAAATATTTTCACCCGCAAACACATTAAACCGCCGAGAACAAAAGTTATGCTCCTTCAATTCGCGTAATAGCCGCGCCGCGTGCGCGTGACGAGGTCGGGGCGCGCTTTGAGTTTGACCGACAGCGCGCGCCAGCCGCCGTCGCGCGCTTCGTTTTTCGGTTCGTACCCGATGCTGTAAACCTGCCCGAGCTCGCCCACGATCTGTTCGTAAATTCCCTTCAAATCGCCCGCGCCGCCGGCTTTATAAAACTGCCCGCCGCTTTCCTCCGCCAGCATCGCGAGCGACTGCTGCGATTTGCGCAGAAAGCGGTCCGACCAACCGTCGTTCGAACGCTGTCTGCCGAGGTAAACCGGAAAAATCGTCGTGTCGCCGCGCCGCGCCAATTCCAACGCGTCGGCGAAGGTCGCGTGCAGCGAATTGTCTTCGGCGTCGGTCATGAAAAGGATCGCGCTGCGGCGTCCGGCGGTTTTTTCTTTGAGAATCCGGTCGTAGACGAAGCGCAGCGAATCCCAGATCGGCGACGCGCCGTCGAGCTCGATGTCCTTGATTTTTTGGTTGAGCGCCGCTTTGTCGCCCGTCAGATCGGAGACGACTTTGATGTCGGTCGCGAACGCGACGATCGCCACGCGGTCGATCGGGCGCGCGAGTTCGACGAAACGCAGCGCCGCCTTTTTGATCAAGCCCCTTTTTTCGATCGTCGAGCCGGAAAAATCGAGCAGCAGCACGAGATCGAACGGCTGTTCGGTGCTGGAGAAAAAGGAGATTTCCTGTTCGACGCCGTCTTCCGCGACCGTGAAATCTTCTTTCGAAAACTTTTCGCCGACGACGTTTTTCAGATCCTGCGTCTGCACGCGCACGTTCAGATTGACGAGCCGCGTGTCGATCGTGATCGGCGCGTTCTCTTCGTCGGAGATTCCGAGAATCTCGGTGTCGCCCTGTTCGTTCTGTTTTCCGCGCGGCTTCGCCTTCGTCGGCTGACGGTACGATCGGACGACCGGCATCAGGTAACGCCCTTCGTAGGCGCGAATCTGGGTCGCGAGCGGCGGCAGATCGTATTGTTTCCGCCACTCGTCGACTTTTTCTTCGTTGAGGATCGGGTAAATGTAAACCACATTATTTCTGATCGCCGCCTGCGTCCCGAAAATCTGCGGCATTCGCGACCCGACCCGAATGCTGTCGACCATCGCCGCCAGAAACGGATTTTTGACGTCGCCTTTTTTGGAAGCTTCGACGAGCACCGGCAGCAGTTCGTTTTGCGCCGCGAAATTCTTGTTGCTGATGATGAGGAAGAGGAACGCGGAAAAACCGTCTTCCCTGACCGATTCTTTGCCGATCCAGCCGTTTTCGCGGAGCAGCTGGCAGACGCGCATCAGATGTCTTTCGCCCATCTGATTTAATTCCGGAATCCGGTCTTGATTCTTTTCCGAATCGACGGCGAGCTTCGCGTCGAGTTTCTCGCGCTCGCCGCTCATTTCGATGAGTTCTTTGCGAAGCTTTTTATTTTCCGCCGCGCCGGCGGCTGAAGATTTAAGGGATTCGATGATTTTTTTGGCGTCCTCGCTCGACAAACACTTGCCCTGTCCGAAGACGCTCGCCGCCGTCGATGTCAAAAATAAAGCGATAAATAAGGCTGCCGTTTTCATTTCTGTGACCCGATTTTGATACTTAAAAACATTTTACAACAATTGAACGCAATCGGGGTTTTAATCCGAGTAATCGGGCGTTTTCGACGGAACGCGAAACCGGATCGTCGTTTCCGTGTTCGCGCCGAAATCCGCGTAAGCATACTCGCCGAGCTGCTGCAGAATCTTGCCCATCAAGCCCGTCCAGCCGGTCTGGTGGCTCGCGCCCAGGCCGCGTCCGCTGTCGCCGTGAAAATACTCGTAAAACGGGATGTAATCACGAAAATTAGCGTCCGCCTGAAATTTTTCGACGTTGCCGAACACCGCGCGGTTGCCTTCTTCGTCTTTCGTGAAGATCCGGCTGAGACGTTTTTCGAGTTCCTGCGAAACGTCCCAGAGCGTTAAAAACACGCCCGAACCGGTCGGAAATTCGACTTTCAGCGAATCGCCGTAAAAGTAATCGAATTTCTGCAAAGATTCGATCAAAAGGTAATTGACCGGAAACCAGATCGGACCGCGCCAGTTCGAGTTTCCGCCGAACATGCCGGTGCGCGATTCGGCGGGTTCGTACGCGACCTCGTAATGCTCGCCGTTGATGTCGAACGTGTAGGGCTTGGCTTTGTGATGCCGCGAAATCGAGCGGATGCCGTACGGCGACAAAAATTCGCTCTCGGAAAGCAGGCAGCGCAGGATTCGCTGCAGACGCGTTTTATTGACGAGCGCGAGCAGATGCCGGTTTTTCTGCCCGCGTTCCTGCAGGCACGAAATTTCGTCGGTCAGGTCCGAGCGGTTTTTTAAAAACCATTCGGTGCGGCGGCGAAAATCCGGCAGATTGTCGAGCCAGTCATCTTCGAGCGTTTCGACGGCGAACAGCGGAATCAGCCCGACCATCGAGCGCAGCCGAATCGGAATGTTGCGCCGGTCCGGCAGATGCAGCACGTCGTAGTAAAACCCGTCGCGCTCGTTCCAGAGCTCGCTGTTCTCGTAGCCGACGTTATTCATCGCGTCGGAAATATAAACGAAATGCTCGAAAAATTTCGAGGCGACGTCTTCGTAAACCTGGTCGGTTTTGGCTAATTCGAGCGCGATCGCGAGCATGTTCAGACAGAACATCGCCATCCACGACGTGCCGTCCGATTGTTCGAGCACGACGCCGGACGGCAGTTTCGCGCTGCGGTCGAACACGCCGATATTGTCGAGCCCCAAAAATCCGCCCTCGAAAACGTTGTTGCCCTCGGCGTCCTTGCGGTTGACCCACCACGTGAAATTCAGGAGCAGTTTGTGAAAAATTCGCTCCAAAAAAGCGCGGTCGGGCTTTCCGGTGCGTTTCGCCTCGATGCGGTAAACACGAAGCGCCGCCCACGCGTGCACCGGCGGGTTGACGTCGCCGAACGCCCATTCGTAGGCGGGAATCTGCCCGTTCGGGTGCATGTACCATTCGCGCAGCAGCAGAATGAGCTGCCGCTTGGCGAATTCCGAATCGACGAGCGCGAGCGGAATCGCGTGAAACGCCAAATCCCACGCCGCGTACCACGGGTATTCCCATTTGTCGGGCATCGAAATGACGTCGTCGTTGTAAAGATGCAGCCAGTCGTGATTGCGCCCCGCCCAGCGCTGTTTCGGCGGCGCGGCGAATTCCGGGTCGCCTTCGAGCCATTCTTTGACGACGTACTGGTAGAACTGCTTCGACCAGAGCATGCCCGCCAGCGATTGCCGCATGACGTTTCTTTCGTCGCGCGTTAAATTGGCCGGAATCACGTCGGCGTAAAACTCGTCGGCTTCGGCGATCCGCTTTTTGAAAACCGCCTGGCAGTCGCGGATAAACTCGTCGTGCGTGAGCCGCGGGTTGAGTTCGCCGGCGACGGCGAACGCTTCGAGCTTCTTTAACCGGAGGTAGATTTCTTCCCTGCCGTGCGGCGGAATCACGAGGACGTACTGCGCCGCCGCTTTCGTGCCTTCCGCGCGCGGATTGACCGCCGCGTAGTTTTTGTTCGTGACGAAATCGTTGATGCCGTCCTTCGCGTACGGCGATTTGCTCTCGCCGCCGTAAAGCTTCCGGAAGTTCGTTTCGTTTTCGCAGAACAGGAGCTGCGACGAGCCTTCGCAGATCAGCTGGTAATAACCTAAATCCTTTTCGTGCAGATCGATGACCGAAAGATTTTCGACGTCCGTTTCGGCTTTGCGCATTTTCGGTTTCGAGGCGTCCGGAAACCACGACCATTTGTTGCGAAACCAGACGGTCGGCAAAACGTGGAGCGGCGCCGATTCGGCGGCGCGGTTGATCGCCGTGATTTTGATGCAGATGTCTTCGGCGTCCGCCTTGGCGTATTCGATAAAGACGTCGAAATACCTGTCTTCGGCGAAAACGCCTGTGTCGATCAGCTCGAATTCGGGCTCGGTTTTATCGCGCCGCATGTTTTCTTCTTTTAACTGCTGGTAAGGAAATTCGCTTTGCGGGTATTTGTAGAGGTATTTCATGTAGGAATGCGTCGGCGTGTTGTCGAGATAAAAATAATATTCCTTGACGTCCTCGCCGTGGTTGCCCTGATTGCCCGCCATGCCGTAAAGCCTTTCCTTCAAAATCGGGTCTTTTCCGTTCCATAAAGAAACGGCGAAACAGAGATGCTGCTTGCGGTCCGAGATGCCGGCGATGCCGTCTTCGTTCCAGCGGTAAGCTTTCAGATGCGACTGCTCGAACGGAAAATAATCCCACGCCGCGCCGTCCGGGCTGTAATCCTCGCGCACTGTGCCCCACGCGCGCTCCGATACGTAACAACCCCAGAGCTTCCAATCGACTTCGCGGCGGTTCGCCGTCTCGAGCCGCCGCGCTTCCGCCTTTAAAGTGTTTTCAGACATATGTTTTTTCTAAAAGAATGACATATTATTGGTTTTTACGTCTATTTAATTCGAGAAATAATAAAATTTATAGACGGACGCCCGTTTTTCTGCTAAATTTCAAATTACTAAAGTATTTTTCCTGAATTAAAATAACTTAACCCCCGAAAATATTTTAAGATTTGTTGCTGAAAAAGAGCATCGATTAAACGTTTTACATTCGTAATCGCGCAATGAGTAGCAATTCGATTCTGACCAAAGCCGGCTTAAAACCGAAAAATGTCTCCGTGTTCGGAGTCGGGACAAAACCGCATTCAAATCAGGCGGGCGGCAATTCCGCCGAGGTCATCAAAACCGCCGGGCAAAAATTGACCGAAGGTTATTCCGCCGAAGCCGAGCGCATCCTGCGCGACGCGATCATGAATCGCGCGCAGCACACGCCCGACGATTCAGCCAACTTAAAGCGGCTGCTCGCTTACACGCTCGAAACGCTCGGGCGCTACAAGGAAGCGATCGAAGTCATCCGCGTCTACGAAACCGACGAAAAGCTGCGCGATCTGGAAATCGAAACGCAGATCAAAGTCATCACGCAGCTCGCGATCTGCTACAACAATCTTTCGGAATACCCGAAGGCCGTGACGCTTTTAAAGCAGAACCTGCAGCGCGCGAAAGACGCGGAGCTCGCCGCGCTTTTCGGGCGCATCCACATCGCGCTCTCGCGCGTTTACCGCAAGCTCAACGAACACGCGATCGCGCGCGATCATGCCGAAAAGGCGCTCAATAGTTTCCGCGAAAACGGCAAATGGCGCGGCATGGCGGAAAGCTATCAGGCGATCGCGACGTCCTTTTACACGGAAGGCAACAGCGAAAAATCGCTCGAATATTTCGAGCTCGCGATCAAGATCGTCGGCGACCGCAGCGCGCCGTTCCTTCTCGGCAAGCTTTACTCGGACATGTCGGGCGCGTACTGCATGCTGCGCCGGCCGCAGGACGGCATCGCCTGCCTCGAAAAATCGATCAGGTTTTTCGAACAGACCGAGCATAAGTTAAATTCCGTCATCGCCTACAACAATCTCGGCATGAACCTGATGCTTTTGGGCGACTGGTCGCGCGCCGAAGAAATGATGAAACGCGCGCTCGACATCGCCGTCGAGATGAATCACGCGCACGTCGCCGGCATTCTCGATTCGCTCGGCGAGCTCAAACTGCTGCGCGGCGAACTCAAGGAATCGCAGAATCTGCTCGAGCAAGCCGTCAAATTCGCCGAAGAGCGCAAAAAGGAATTTTACGCGATTCAGGCGATGCGCAATCTGGCGCGCGCGTATCTCGCACAGGGCAAAACCGGCAAAGCCATCGAAAAGGCGCAGGAAACCGTCGAGCTTTGCCGGCAGATCGGCGAAAAGCAGATGATCAATACCGCCGGTCTCGTCCTTGCGGAAAGCTACCTGGTCGAAGACCGGTTTAAGGAATGCGAGTTCAAGCTCCAGAAAATCGAAGAAGCGGACGTTTCGAGCGATTTTTTCGTGCTCGGAAACATTCAGCGGATTTACGGTCTGCTCGCCGGCGCGCGCGCCGACGAGGAAACCGCCGTTTATCATTTCAACCGCAGTCTGACGATTTTCGAAGCCGCCGACGACATTTACCACATCGCGCTGATCCGCTACCTGCTCGGCACGGCGCTCGCCGCAAGCGAACCGGAAAAGGCGACGAAACACCTGATTTCGGCGAGCGAAATCTTCCGCAAGCTCGGCGTCGTAAATCTTTACGAGCAAGCCGAATACGCGATCAGAAAATTGAAAATCGGCAGCGAACCGAATAAAAAAGCCAACGTTTCCGCCGGCTCGCAGCTTTCGATGCTGCGCTTGGCGGAAGCGACCGCGTCGCGCGAACTGCTTTTCCGCGAGCTCGTCGCCGTGCTGCGGCAGGAAAGCAAAGCGCGCAAAATCATCGTCGCCGAAATCAACGACCAGCGCCGCTTTTTCCCGTTCATCGCCGACGGCTACACGCCGACGGAAAGCCGTGAGCTGATCGCCGAAATCGACGAAGCGCATATCAAAAACAACCTCGACGATTACGCGAAAGCGAAAAATCTGAGGGTTTTCCCGCTGCGCGCGCCGAACGCGAGCCCGGCGATGCTCGTCGTTTTCCCGCGTTCCGGCGCGGCGCTGAACGACGGCGGCTCGATTCAGCCGCTTTTGAGGGTCGTTTCGCTCGGCATGGACGTTTGCGCCCTGCGCGACAAGGACAAGGTTCAGCAGGTCGAGCAGGAAATCAGTCACTACACGTCGAACAGTCTGATGCCCGGCTTCATTCATTCGAGCCCGGCGATGACTTCTCTGGTCGAAGAAGTTTACAAAATCCGCTCGTCCGACGTGACCGTTCTGGTGACGGGCGAATCGGGAACGGGAAAAGAACTCGTCTCGCGCGCGATTCACGCGATTTCGAACCGCAAAGACCGCATTTTCATTCCGTTTAACTGCACGGCGGTGCCGAAAGAGCTCGCCGAAGGGCATCTTTTCGGCTACCGCCGCGGCGCGTTCACCGGCGCGGTCAACGATTCGCCGGGCATGATCCGCGCGGCGCACGGCGGCACGCTGTTTTTAGACGAGGTCGGCGATTTGCCGATCGACGTGCAGCCGAAACTTTTAAGATTTTTGCAGGAAGGCGAAATTCAGCCGATCGGCGAAAAAAATCCGATCAAGGTCGACGTGCGCGTGATCGCGGCGACCAATATGCCGCTCGAACAAAAGGTCGCCGACGGCACGTTTCGCGAAGATTTGTATTATCGTCTGAACGTCATTCGCCTGAGAGTTCCGCCGCTGCGCGAGCGGCGTTCGGAAATTCCGCCGATCATCAACTACTACATCAATCATTACTCGTCGCGCTTCGGCAAACGCAACATCACGATCACGCCGCAGACGATCGATCTTCTGATGGTCTGCGAATGGGAAGGCAACGTCCGTCAGCTCTGCAACGAGATTCAGCGCGTCGTCGCGCGCGCCGAAGACGGCGACGTCATCACGCCCGAACAGCTTTCGCTCGATCTCAAACGCAACGCGACGCCGATTTCCGCGCTCGAAGAGCACGACAACGTCCGCCCGATCACCAATTCCGGCTCTTTCGGCGGCTACACGATCGGCATGCAGGGCGCCACGCTCGAGTCCGCCGTCTCGGAGCTCGAAACGCAGATGATCAACGACTCGCTTCGCCGCCACGACTGGAACATTTCGCGCGTCGCCCGCGAACTCGGCTTGACGCGCCGCGGGCTTTATCTCAAACTCGCGCGCTACGGCATCGAAAAATCCGCGTAAGGAGCGAAATTAATCAGTTAACGATTATCGATTCGCAAATAATTTCAGTCATCGAAATCGTTTTCAAACCTTTCGATTCGATGAACAATTGATAATGTTTAACTGATAATCGCTTTATTTGAAAGAATTTCTTCCGGCGCCTTCGCGTATTTTTTAATCTTCCCGAACGTCTACGCGTTTTCAAAGCAACGGCAAAACGTTTCCCGTCGATCGTCTTTAACCGTTGTGGATATCAATAAAATATCGATCAAAAAATTACCCGTCTGTTTTTGCATCTGTTTTTTTATCGCCGCCGCGAATTGCTTCGCCCAGGAGACTTCGTTTCAAATAATTCCGGGCGTCAGGGTCGGCGCGATTACCGCGCGCACCGGCGAAGCAGATCTCCGGAAAATCTACGGCAGTAAAAACGTGCGGTCCGGCGAGGTCGGTTTGGGCGAGGGCGAAACCGTTCCGGGAACGATCCTTTATCCGGACGATCCGCGGAAAAGGCTCGAAATAGCCTGGAAAAACGAGAAAACGAGAAAATCGCCGGAATTCGTTCAATTTTCGGGCGATCGAAGCTTATGGGAAATAGCGCCGGGAATCGGTTTGGGAACGAGTTTGAAAAGCCTTGAGCAGATTAACGGCAAAGGTTTTGTTTTACTGGGCTTTGAGTGGGATTATTCGGGAACCGTCGTTTCCTGGAACGGCGGCGCGCTTTCCCGGCGCTTCGGAAAAGACAGTCGATTGGTCACGCTTCGGCTGAGCCCTCAGGCATACGCCGATAAAACGTTGGAAAAGGATTTAAATGCCGTGGCCGGCGACGGCGAATTTTCTTCCGGAAACAAATCGATGCAGAGAATCAATCCGCGGGTTTATTTCGTTGCCGTGAAATTTCCTTGAGTTTTAAGCATTCGACAAAAGCCTGCGAGTTTCCCGGATAAGCCCGCCGATCGGGCGCGGATAAACGCCGATCATTTTCATTTTATTGCCGGAAAATTCGCGAAAATCAGCGGGCTGTTTCGGTTTTCGGCAAAACATCTTTTGCGAAATTACAGATAAAAAATCCCAATCCCATCAAAATATAAAACACCGTCGCCACCTCGCCGTCGCCGAGATTGTAATGCACCAGGCCGCTCGCGAAAAAACCGACGAGCCCGCCGAGACAGCCCAAAACGATGCCGCGTTCGATTTCGGATTTCGGATTTCGGATTCCGGATTCTTTCTTATCTTTGTAATTTGCGATTTGTAATTTGTAATGACGCCGGAGCGTCCGCGCGTAAATCCCCAAAACCGTGAGCCAGATGAGCAGCGCCGGCAGCCCGCGTTCGACGGCGAGCTGCACGAGCGTGGAATGAAAATGCCCCATCGGTTCGCGCCCGCGATCGAACAAATCCCATTCGCGCCAGTAAAGCTTGATCGAATCCATGCCGACGCCGAAAACCGCGTTGCGCGCGTTCGCGCCGAAAAGCCGCGCGCCGTCGCGCCACATCATCGTCCGGTACTGCGTCGATTTGTCCTGCAGATTAAACCCGATATTGCGCGTCTGCTGGTAATACACGAGCCCGACGATCGCGAGCGGCAAAGCGATCGCGGCGAACGTCAAAGCGAGTCTGCGGGGCGCGCCGAGCAACACGATAACCGCGGCCGAAACGAAAAACGCGAACTGCGAAGCGCGCGTAACCGTCAAAAGCAGCGCGAACGCCATCAACGCGATGGCGAGCGCGAGGCAAATAAAAATCGGAGATTTGAAATCAGAAAGCTCGAATTTCGATTTTCCGAGCCGAGCCGTTAAAACCGAGACGAAAATTCCGAAAGCGAGCGAGAGAATCAGCTGCAAAACTTCGGCGAAGGTCGTAAAATGACCGTAAAAGCCGGCGGCGCGCCAACTGTGATTGCGCTTCCAGTCCGCAATGCCGAGCCGTTGCGCCGCCGTTCCGCCCGCGAGCAGCTCCGTGCGATTGACTTCGACCGTCGAATAAAAGTCATCGTGGTAAACGACGAGGCGCGACGTTTCCCGTTTTTCGATTTCGGCGACCAGGCCTTCGGGCGAATAAATCTTCCGGCGCCCGACCTGCACGATCGTTTTGCCTTCGCTGATCGGCAGCCCCTCGTCGATCCGCCGCGCTTTCAGCAAAGGGCTTTCCGCGTTCAATCCGTGCACCTCGACGCCGCGCCCGACGATTCGCTCGATCGGCATCCACGCCGCCGCGACGGTCGCCGAAATAATCAGCGCGAACGCCAGAAAACGCGCCGCGCGCAGGGTTTTCAGATTCGCGTAAACGAAGTAAAAAACCAGAAACAGCGACACGCCGCGCAATTTGTCGAGCGAAACGCCCGGCGCGTAGGAAAAGGCGCTCGACACGACGCTCCACAGGAAAAAAGCCCCGAGCGCGTAATGAAGCGCCCTCAATCTGAATTTCGGGCGCGGCTTGAAGATAACACGCAAAACCGACGCGAGCGTGCCGAGAAGCCACGCCGACTGCGTGACGGCGATCGAGTGCGGCGCGAACAAAATCATGATCGTCAGGAAGATGAACGCGGCGCGTTCGAGCCACCGCGCGGCGCGGTTTTCGGTCGCGAGATCGTTCAGGTCGTCGATTTTGCGGAAAAAGTCGGTGTATTTCATCGTGCGCGGCGTTGGCCGCCAGTTTATTTTTGCTAAACTTCTCGTATGTTGCAACAGGACTTGAATTTAACCGCCGAAATAAAACTTTATTACGATCTTTTCGTGCCCGAAACGGCCGCGCCGCGCGCGCCGCTGCTCGTCGCCGTGCACGGCTACGGCGCGCACAAACGCTATATGATGCGCGAGGCGCAGCGAGTTGCGCCCGAAAATTTCGCGGTCGCTTCGATCCAGGCCCCGTACCAGCATTTCCGTCCGACCGCGGACGGCTACAAGATCGGCTTCGGCTGGCTGACCGACTACAAAGCGGCGGAATCGGTCGCGCTGCATCACGATTTCGTCGACGACGTCGTCGACCGGCTCGCCGCCGAAGAGATCGTCGATCCTGAAAAAGTTTATCTTTACGGCTTTTCGCAGGCGTGCGCGCTGAATTTTCGCTACGCTTTTACGTTTCCGGAACGCGTGCGCGGCGTCGTCGGCGTCTGCGGCGGCATTCCGGGCGATCTCGAAACGAACGAACTGTACCGACCGACCGACGCCGACACGTTTTATTTATACAACGACGACGACGAATTTTACCCGCTCGAAAAATACGAATCGTTCGCCGCCAAGCTCGACGCCTTTCTGCCGAATTTCGAATCGAAGCTTTATCACGCGAAACACGAAATAACCGAGCCGATGCGCGACGATATAAAGCGTTGGCTCAAAGAAAAAGCGGAAAGCCTCTGAAAGGCTTTCCGCTCGAAAATAAAACATTTGCCGGCGTTTTATTTATTGTAGCGATAGGTCGTGAACTGCGAGTCCATGCGCGCGTCCTGTCCGGCGGTGAACTCGAACATGCAGTAATCGTCCGAGTAATCCATAAAGTTTTCGATCGGGTCGAAACCGGTCGTGGAACAGGTGTCGCGTCCGTCCGGACAGCCGTACGCGGGCGAGGCTTCCGCCGGCGTGTCGGAAACGAAGTCGCCGCTGCCGGTGCAGCCGCCCTGGAACGTGTGATACAAGCCCATCCAGTGTCCGACTTCGTGCGTCGCCGTGTCGCCTTCGTTGTACGGCGCGAACGTTCCGCCCGGAACGGACGCGTAGTGAATGACGACCCCGTCCATTTTCGGACTGCCCGTATAGCTCGACGGGAAAGTCGCCCAACCGAGCAGACCGCCCTGCAAATCAGCCGAATAAATGTTCAGATCGTCCGCCGTTCCTTCGCGCAGAGCGTTTTTCATATCTTTTTCGTTTTTGCTGCCCTGCCGGAGGCTGTACCAGCGCGAATTGGTGGTGTGCGTCACTTTGACAAGTGTAAAGCTCCAGCCGCTTGAGCCGTAAGCCTGATTCAAGACGCGCATTTGCGCGTCGATCTGCGATTGCGGCACATCGCCGTTCGCGATTCCCGCGCCTTTGTTGATGACGTGGTAATAGACGTTGATAACGCCGCTGCTGATGCTCTCCGGCGCGATGCCGCCTTTCGCCAATGCATTGCGGCGGTTATTAAAGTCTTTTTCGGATGCCGCTATTCTTTCGGCATTATCGTCGGTGCCGCACATTCGGACGCTTCTTGAAACTTGCGGCTGTTTAAGGACTTCTTTATCGGCGACAACGGTTTCGACGACGGGACTCGCATCGGTCGTCGAATAACGCATCGCCAGAAAAGCGGCGGCAATTGTAAAAACAACGGCAAACGCCGCTAAAAATCGAAATTTATTCATTTGTCGGTTAATCTCCTTGAAAAGTTTTAAATTTAGAAAAACGAATAATAATTAGGAATTCCGACTGCTGAAGGGGATGGATTTAAGATAACTTTTTTTAAACGAGAGCGTCAACCGATCTTATGACAAAAAAAGTTTTGATTATCGGCGGGCGGCTTTGTCGAGCCGCGCGCCGCGCCCCGTTAAAGCCGTTTAATCATTTGTTTTAGATATGTTTCGGGCGCGGCGGACACTCGTTTGAAGGTGTTTAAGGGCTAGATAAATTTTTTCCGCCTTTCGAAGGAAAACGCCCGCAGCGCGAAAACGATCGCCGTCAGGTAACCGAAAACCGTTCCGAGAACGAATGTAAAAAGCATCACGCCGAAGCTGTCGACTTTGCCTTCGTAATCCAGGAAAGTATCGGTTTGCAGCAGCGTCGAAGCCCAGTACAGACAGGGCAGAAACAGCACCGAATTATAGACGGCGGTCGCGAGCCAGAGCGCCGAAACGTATTTGTCGGCGAGCCGCCCGCGCGAATGTTTGAAATAGCCGGCGAGTAAAACAAAGCCGACGCCCGCGAACGCATAGAGCAGCAGCGGAATCAAAGGGCTGACGCCGACCATGAAAACTGCCAAAAACAAGCCGAACGATGCCGGCGGCAGCAGAATATAATCGACGATTTCGAACATGCGGGCGATCTTTTGTGAATAAGTTTTTTCAACCATACTAATGGATTACGAAATTAAAACTACTTTTTGCGGTTTTCGAACGCATGGGCTTTCAGCGAGAAATAAATCACCGTCGCGTGGAGCGCGACGATGGCGATTGAAATAAAAAAAACGAACCAATTTCCGTTCGCCGCCAACCCTTCGCGGAATTGCAGAAAAACCGCCGCCGCAATCAGCCACGGTAAAAGCAGGACGAAATTATAAGCGGCGGTTGCTTTCCACAAAATGAAGACGCTTTCCTGAGATAAGCTGCCGCGCCCGTGCCGGTAGTATCCGACGAGCAAATAAAGACCGGCGGCGACCATTAAAATAAATAGAAAACTAATCAGCACCGGCTCCGCCGCGCCGCCGGCGAGCCCGATAACCAGCATGAAAAACGAGCCCATCAGTCCGAACGACATCGGCAGCAGCAACACGTAACCGATGATCTCAAAAACCGCGGCGACTTTTTGCGAGTAAGTTTTCCCGTTCATCACGCCCCCTGATTTAATATAATCTTCCGTCTTTCAGTGACGCGCGCGCTTTGTTCGCGTAGTAAACGACGGCGGCGTAAAAGAGAGCCGGCGCCGCGAAAATAACGGCGCCCGAATCGCCGTGATAGGCAAACGGAGCGGTTATCAGCCGGATGATTGCGCTCTCGAGCCCGACGAGGCACGGCAAAAGCAGTAAAAAATTGTAAACCATCGTCGCCGTCCATAAAACGGCGACGCGCTTTTCGGCGAGCCGCCCGCGCGCGTGTTTGCAGTAGCCGACGAGCAGCGTTACGCCGATGCAGGCGAATAGGTACGGCGCCAGACCGAAAAGAACGGTTTCCGTATTTCGGTCTTTTATTCCCCAAAGGATTAAGCCGGAGGCAAAAAACAATCCGGCCGCGGCGGGCAGCAGCATTAAATAAGAAAGCGTCTCGAAAATTCCGGCGACGTTTTGCGAATATGACTTTTCCATCGTTTTTCTCTCCTTTTAAGTCCTTTTAACGGGCTTCGCAAAGACGTTTCGCAAAACGCGTGCCGATCGCAAAAACCGGTAAATACCGGCGTTTCACACTGTTTCAGGCGGCTCGTTTTTGGCAATTTGCCGAACGGCGGAATATTTTTTCGCAAAACGAAACTTTTCCGGCAACGCGTTCCGGAAATTTTACATCCGAAGACGCGCAACAGCAATTTTACTCTCCTCGAAAAACGACAAAAAATAAAAGATAGGGGGAAACTTTAAAATGAAAAGGTTTATCGCCTCATTGATCGTATTGTCAATGATGGTTATCGCTCTGCCCGTGATGGCGGACGCGCAGCGTTGTTACAAACCGCGCCGCGCGAGTTATTCGCGTAATTACAGGACCCGCAGTTACCGGACGCGTAATTACTACACTAACCGCAGTTACCGGACTGCCGGCTACTACACGTATAAAAGACCGAGCTTTTACCGGCGGCACCGCAACGTCATCAATATGGCGATCGCGACCGGCGGCGGCGCGGTGATCGGCGGCTTGCTCGGCGGACGGCGCGGCGCCGGACTCGGCGCGTTGATCGGTTTGGGCAGCGGCGCGCTTTACACCTACAAACTGAACAAGAAAAGACGCCGTTACTAAAAAACGCGCGACGATTTCCTGGTTTGAAAGCCCCGGTACTTAAAAAATACCGGGGCTTTTTTCGTGCGGATTTCCGCGTATACGAAATCGCTCAACGACAACCGAAATAGTGTTTTAAAGCGTTGGCAAGATCACGCCTTTACATACCTAATTGTTGAAATGTCTACATTTCACCCTTTTGGCACGCTCTTTGTTATATAACAGGGCAAGAGAGGAACGAAAAAGGTTCTTCAGAATTATAAAAGGGAGAAACAAAGCAATGAAAAAATTTATAGCAACATTCGTAATGATGGCAATGATGGCGATTATGATTCCTCTGGGCGCGACCTCGGTTAACGCGCAGCGACGTTCTTACAAAAAACCGAACGTCTATCAGAAACACCGCAATCTGATCAACATCGGTATCGGCACGGCAGCCGGCGCGATCATCGGCGGACTGATCGGCGGTAAAAAAGGCGCGCTGCTCGGAACGGCGGTCGGCGCGGGCGGTTCGGCTCTGTACACCTACAAGCTGAACCCGAAAACGAAACGCTACTACCGCGTTCGCCGCTACTAATCGCGGATCGCAGCCTTCAAAATCGAAAAGCCTCGATGAAGAATCATCGAGGCTTTTTTATTCGGCACGCCGCACGAGCTTTTCAAAAGCCCGCTTTAATTCGCCGTCGCTTATTTGCAGCAAACCCTCGCCGGCGTAAATTTCCGTAAAAGACGAGTTTTCGCGCGCCGTGCGCTGAAAGCCGTTCGCGGTCCAGATTTTATCCTCCGCGGCGATTTTGTTGCGGGCTTCCGTCAGTTTTTCGACCGTCGAATCGAAATAAAGATGAAACATATTGACCTGCGGCGGCTCCGGCGAAAACGAGATGCCCGCAATCGATTTCAAAATCTTATGCGCCTCTTTTGCGCGTTTCGTGTATTTCGGCATTCGCTCCAAAGCGTCGTCGAAGCGGCGCGCGGCGGAAGCGACGTACGGGTGAAGCTGATAGAGATTGCCGCCGAAACGCCGCAGCCAGACGCGCGCTTCCGCGATGAATTCAGTGCCGCCCGCGAGCAGCGCGCCGGTCAGAGCGCCGACGCCTTTGTAAAACGAAACGTAAACCGAATCGAAACCGCGGCAAATTTCCGCGTAATTTTTCCGGTAAAACGGTTTCGTTTCCCAGAGCCGCGCGCCGTCCATATGCAGGAACGCGCCGCGCTTTTTGACGGCCTTTTTGATCGCTTCGAGCTCTTTCCAAACGGGCAACTGCCCGCCGAGCTCGCGCGCCGGAATTTCGATGACGAGCGTCGAAAACGGCTGGTTCGCGTTTTCGACGTCCCGCGCGTTTAACTGCCGGTTTCGCTCGCCCAGGATAACGGACTTTAAGTTCGAAAGATGCGCGTAGGCGTGCTGTTCGTGGAGTTCGAGATGGCTCGTCGGATGGATCGCGAACGTTTGATCGTTAGTTCTTCCGGCGTAAATTTTCAGCGCGATCTGCTGCGCCATCGTGCCGCTCGGCATGAAACACGCGGCTTCGAAACCCAATAAATCAGCGATTTTTCGCTCGAAAGAATTTACCAGTTCGCCCGCGCCGTAGTAGTCCTGAGAAAAATTATTTTCCCGGCAGTATTCGGCGATGAGCGCGAATTCCTCGCCCGGCTTTTGCGGAATGTGCCCGTGCACGAACTTTTCGCACTGCGATCTTAAATCTGCGCTCATCGAAAATTCGGGTTTTTCTTTCAGTTTGAGGTTTCTAAAAAAACTTCCGTTCCGATCGGAATATCTTCCTTTCCCACATTTTTTACCAAAACCCCAATTCCTTGGTTACCACTAACCGTTTGGAACCGATCAATGCCGCCAATTTCGGTCAGTATTTCCCGCCCTTCCGGCAAAACTAAAACGATTGCGCTTCCAGTTTTGAATTCCGGTAAATTCACCGGCTGGAAACCGGTGATAACGGTTCCGCGTCCGGGAATTTGGAATCGGTCTTCAACTGTAAAAAGTTCGCGCCGCATCAATTATAGCCCTCGATGTCGGTGAAATCCTCGTAGATCATGCCGCGGCGGTCGCGTTTCGCTTTCGTGACGGCTTCGAAGCCGCCTTCCTCGTTGCGCGAGATTTTGTTCTGCGCGTACAAGCCTTCGAGCACGAATTCGCACGCCGACACGAGCTTCGCCTTTTCGCCGCGCCCGAATTCTAAGGGCACGAGCGTCGAATCGATCAGTTCGGGAACGCTTTCGAGCAGGTAAACGCATTCTTCCGCCGAAGCCGTCTCGCTCAATAAAATCTTGTTGCCCTCGTCGAACCAGCGCACGGTCGGCGTGAAGTCGATTCCGAGGAAAAAGCCTTCGAAGACGACGCCGCACGCGCGTTTGATCAAATCCTTCGCGAGTCTGGTCGCGCCGATCTGCTCGCCTTCGTATTCGAGTTCCATCTTGCCGGTCATCGACGGCAGCGCGGCGTAGATGTCCGAAATGCGCGGCACGATTTCCGGCTCGTTCGTGAGTAACGCGCGGCGTTCGGCGTTCGAGATCGCCGATTCCAGAGCCGTGATCGGAAACCGCTGCGAAACGCCCGAACGCTTGTCGATGCGCTGGTCGTCGCGCGCCTCGAACGCGATCTGCTCGATCGTTTCGGCGATAAAATCCGGAACTTCGACCGTGAAGCCTTCGAAATCCGCGCGCGTCGTCCAGGCTTCCTGCTTCGTGATCGAGGCGCCGAGCCCGATGTCTTTCGGGTAATGCGTCATGATTTCCGCGCCGATGCGGTCTTTTAAGGGCGTGATGATTTTGCCGCGCGCCGTGTAATCTTCCGGGTTCGCGCTGAAAACGAGCATCACGTCCAAAGGCAGCCGCACCGGATAACCTTTGATCTGCACGTCGCCTTCCTGCATGATGTTGAACAGCCCGACCTGAATCTTGCCCGCCAGATCCGGCAGCTCGTTGATCGCGAAAATGCCGCGGTTGGCGCGCGGCAGCAAGCCGAAATGGATCGTCAGCTCGTCCGACAGAAGATGCCCGCCTTTCGCCGCCTTGATCGGATCGACGTCGCCGATGATGTCGGCGATCGTCACGTCGGGTGTGGCGAGCTTTTCGACGAAGCGGTTGTCGCGGTGCACCCAGTCGATGCGCGTTTCGTCGCCGTGCAGATCGATCTGCTGGCGACCGTAAGCCGACAGCGGCTGGAAAGGATTGTCGTTGATTTCCGAACCGGCGATGATCGGCATTTCGTCGTCGAGAAGCTCGGTCAATTGCCGGATGATGCGGCTTTTCGCCTGCCCGCGCGTGCCGAGCAGAATGAGATTATGCTTCGATAAAATCGCGTTGACGAGTTGCGGAATGACCGATTCCTCGTAACCCAAAATACCGGAAAAAAGTTTTTCGCCCGCCCTGAGCTTTTTGATCAAATTCGCGCGCATCTCGTCTTTCACCGAACGCGCCGCGTACCCGCTTGCTTTTAATTCCCCTAAAGTTACTGCTTTGTTCATAAGTTTTTTAAAGCCGAAAATGCAAAGACGCGAGATTTTAAGTCAACGAGAGTTTGTGTTCAGCCGTGACTTTATTTTAACTTTTCACCGACCAGATATACAACCGGCTCTTCGCTGACGACGCGCGCCGAATGATATGTGCCGGCGGGCATGAAATCGCGGTCGCCGGCTTGCAGGACGATCGTGCCGACGCGTTCGATCGTCAGTTCGAGCGCGCCGGAGATTATCCAGTGCGACTGGTCGGTGTCGTGTTTGTGATTGACGTAAACGGCTTCCGGCATGTCCGACCACTGAAAGACGCGAAAACCTTCCGAAACCAAAATATGCCGCAGCATCGCCGAATTCGGCGCGTACAGCTGCGACCAACGCTCAACTCTGTAATTTTCCATCTTCTTTCGCTTATTTTGTTCCTAAAATTATAAGTCTATATTACAATTTTTTTATGATTCAGACAGTTTCCGGCGCGCTCGAAAAATTTCAAAATTCGGTCGGCATCAAGTTTCAGCTCTACAACAGCCTTTTTCTCTCGCTGCCGTTTTACGGCGTCGATAAAACCGGCATTCTGCTGTCGCTTTTCAACAACGAGTGCGAGGAGGGTTACGCGCTGGGCAAAAGCCCGGTTGAGATCATCGAGAATTTTTTCGAGAACAATCCGGAAACCGAAAAACTCGATTTTCTTTTTCGTTTCGTGCAGTACACCGAACGGCAGGTCGTGCTGTTCGACGCGCTCGAAGACGCGGCTTTCACCGAACTCAACGACACGACCGGCGCCGGCACTTTGACGCAGCTCGAAGCGCGCGTTCTGCAGGAAAACCGCCAGGCGGAGTTCGCCGAAAAACTGCGCGAATTCAGCGTCCGGATCGTTTTGACCGCGCATCCGACGCAGTTTTACCCCGGCGCGGTCTTGGGAATCATCAACGATCTCGTCGAAGCGATCGAGCGCAACGACGTATCTTTAATCAACACTTACCTGCAGCAGCTCGGGCGCACGCCGTTTTTCAAAAAACAGAAACCGACGCCGTTCGACGAAGCGCAGAGCCTCGTCTGGTATCTCGAAAACGTCTTTTACGACGCTATCGGCAACATCGCTTCGGATTTAAAAAACTCGTTTCCCGCCGAAAACCCGGATCTCAGCCGGCTCGTGAAAATGGGCTTCTGGTCGGGCGGCGACCGTGACGGGAACCCGTTCGTGACGGTCGAAACGACGCTGAAAACCGCCGACGCGCTGCGGCTCGCGGCGCTGCGCTGTTACTACCGCGACGCTCGGCGGCTCAAGCGGCGGCTGACCTTTACGGAGGTCGACGCGCTGCTCGCCGAGCTCGAAAACAGGCTTTACGCGGAAGCCTTTTCGGCGGAGAGAAAATCCCTGACGAAAGACGAGATTCTGCGGTATTTGTACAAAATCCGCGCGCTGCTCGTCGAAAAACACAACGGGCTGTTCGTTCATCTGGTCGACAATCTGCTCGAAAAGGTCAACATTTTCGGGCTTTATTTCGCGACGCTCGACATCCGTCAGGACAGCGGCGTGCACGCGAAGGTCCTGGCGGACGTCGCCGCCAAAACCGACGCCCTGCCCGACGATTATAACGCGCTTCCGGACGCCGAAAAGATCGCGCGGCTGCTCGAAATTTCGCAAGAAATCGATCCGCAAATCTTCGACGACGAATTGACGCGCGACACGCTCGCGAACATCGGCGCGATCAAAGAGGTTCAGACGCGCAACGGCGAGCAGGGCTGCCGGCGCTACATCATCAGCCACGCCGAAACCGGCTTGAACGTCATCGAAGTTTACGCGCTTTTTCTGCTCGGCGGCTGGGAAAAAGATTCCCTCGACATCGACATCGTGCCGCTTTTCGAAACGATCGCCGATCTGAAAGCCGCCGCGCGCGTCATGCGCGAACTTTACGAAAACGCGGCTTACCGCGAGCATCTCGCGCGCCGCGGCGACGCGCAGACGATCATGCTCGGCTTTAGCGACGGCACGAAAGACGGCGGTTACCTGATGGCGAACTGGAGCATTTACAAGGCGAAAAAAGAATTGACCGCGCTGGCGCGCGAATACGGAATTTCCGTGATTTTCTTCGACGGTCGCGGCGGCCCGCCGGCGCGCGGCGGCGGCAAAACGCATAAGTTCTATTCTTCGATGGGGCGAGAGATCGCGAGCGATTCGATCGAGCTGACGATTCAGGGACAAACCGTTTCCTCGAATTTCGGGACGGTCGACGCGGCGCAGTTCAACATCGAGCAATTACTGCACGCCGGAATTTACAACGATCTTTTCACAAAACACGAAAACACGTTTTCGCCGGCCGAGGAAAAACTGCTGCAGAATTTGGCGGACGCGAGCTTCCGCGCTTACGAAGAACTGAAAAACCACCCGCATTTTCTCGACTATCTCGCCGACGTTTCGCCCCTGAAATTCTACGCGGAAACGAATATCGGCTCGCGCCCGGCGAAGCGTTCGGCGGAAAAGAAACTGACGCTCGACGATTTGCGCGCGATCCCGTTCGTCGGCGCGTGGAGCCAGCTCAAACAAAACGTTCCGGGCTTTTACGGCGTCGGCGCGGCTTTGCGCGAAATGGAAGAAAACCTGGACGAAGTCCGCGCGCTTTATCACGCGAACTTATTCTTTAAAACGCTCGTCGACAACTGCGAAATGGCGATGCAGAAATCCGATTTTAACTTAACGGCGTTTTTGTCCGAACACGAAGTTTACGGCGCGATCTGGCGAAAAATTCACGACGAGTACCGGCTCACGCGCGAGTATCTTTCCCGCATTTCCGGCAAAAGGGATTTGATGGGCGATTTTCCGGTCGAACAGCAGTCCGTCCAGACGCGCGAGCGCATCGTCCTGCCCTTAACGACGATTCAGCAGTACGCATTGACAAAAATCCGGGAAACAGACGACGAAGAATTAAAAAACACGCTCGAAAAGTTAGTGATTCGGTGCTCGTTCGGCATCATCAACGCGGGACGGAATTCGGCTTGAAAATCAGCCGCGGACAGACGCGAAAGAACACGAAAATTATTTTAATTTATTTCGTGAAATGCGCGTGTCTGTTCGCGGCTAAATTGATCTTTTACCGGGACTCGCGCAAAATTCGTTTGAGCATCGAGATTTGTCCGCGATGGACCGCTTCGTGGTCGGCGAGATCGGTTAAAACATGACGCAGCGTTACTTCGACGCGCTTGCCGTCGCGCTCGTAGCCGAAAAACCGGTCGAGATCGGCGTCGGTGTAATTCTTCAAAATTTCACGCGAACGCGCGCTTATCTTGTCGATCCTTTCCAGGCACTCCGCCGCGCGGTAGCTTTTTTCGGCGTAATCCCTTTCGGTCGTGTCGCACCAGTGAACGATTTTTTTATCATCTTCCGATAATTCATTTTCAGCAATGATCTGCCAGATCCAGCCGGCTTCCGATTCGCCGAGATGAAGAATCAGATTGCCGATCTGATGCGCTTCGGGAAACGCGCGGGCGGCTAACTCTTCGTCGGTCAAATCCGTGACCAGCCCACGAAGCCGATTCCGCGCCGCTTCCAGATTTCCGAGATAAAAGGCGAGTTCGCCCGAAAAGCCGTCAGCGGGTTTTAAAAATCTTCGTTCGACGTCCATGATTTAATTCAATCCGTCACCGCGCCGTATTTGGCGGACGAAACGAGCTTCGCGTATTTCGCGATCACGCCGCTCGTAAAGCGCGGCGCGGGCGGCGTCCAATTTTGGCGGCGCGCGTCGAGTTCTTCGTCCGAAAGATGCACTTCGAGCAGCCGCGCGTCGGCGTCGATCGTGATCGAATCGCCGTTTTCAACGAGCGCGATGTTGCCGCCGACCGCCGCTTCGGGCGCGACGTGACCGACGACCATGCCGTAAGTGCCGCCCGAAAATCTGCCGTCGGTGATGAGTCCGACCGAATCGCCCAAACCCAAGCCGATGATCGCCGAAGTCGGCGCGAGCATTTCGCGCATGCCGGGACCGCCGCGCGGTCCTTCGTAGCGAATCACGACGACGTCGCCGGCTTCGATCTTTCTTTCAAGAATCGCCGCCATCGCGTCCTCTTCCGAATCGAAAACTTTCGCCTTGCCCGTGATTTTGCGGCTCTTGATGCCCGTAATTTTCGCGACCGCGTTTTCTTCCGCGAGATTGCCGGCTAAGATAGCGAGATGCCCCTCCGAGTAAAGCGGTGCTTCCCAGCTTCGAACGACGTCCTGATTTTCCGTAATCTCGCCCGAAACGTTTTCGAGATTTTCGGCGACCGTTTTGCCCGTAATCGTCAGACAATCGCCGTGCAGAACGCCTTTCTCGAGCAGGATTTTCATGATTAGGGGAACGCCGCCCGCCTTGTGCAGATCGGTCGCGACGTATTTGCCCGAAGGCTTCAAGTCGCATAAAACCGGCACGCGGCCGCGAATTTCCTCGAAATCCCCGATCCTGAGATCGACTTTCATCGAATGCGCGATCGCCAGCAAGTGCAGCACCGCGTTGGTCGAACCGCCCGTCGCCATGACGACCGCGATCGCGTTTTCGAACGCCTCGCGCGTCATGATCTGCGCCGGCAAAAGGTTGTTTTCGATCGCCTGAGCGAGCACGCGCGCCGACTCTTTTGCGCTCGCGCGTTTTTCGTCGTCTTCCGCCGCCATCGTCGACGAGAACGGCAGACTCATGCCCAGAGCCTCGATCGCCGACGACATCGTATTCGCCGTGTACATCCCGCCGCACGAACCGGCGCCGGGGCAGGCGCGTTTTTCGACTTCGTTAAGCTCCTGATCGTCGATTTTCCCGGCGATGAATTCGCCGACCGCTTCGAACGCGGAAACGATCGTTAAATCGCGTCCGTTCAAACGCCCGGCTTTGATCGTGCCGCCGTAGACGAAAATCGACGGGATATTGAGCCGCGCGATCGCGATCATCGCGCCGGGCATGTTTTTGTCGCAGCCGCCGATCGCGAGCAGCCCGTCCATCTGCTGCGCCTGACAGACGGTTTCGATCGAATCGGCGATCACCTCGCGCGAGATCAACGAATATTTCATGCCGGCGGTGCCCATCGAAATGCCGTCCGAAACGGTGATCGTGCCGAAAACCTGCGGCATCAAATTTTCGCCGCGCGCCGCCGCGACCGATTCTTCGGCTAATTTTCCGAGACTCAAATTGCACGGCGTGATCGTGCTGTAACCGTTCGCGACGCCGACGATCGGCTTTGAAAAATCCTCGTCGCGAAAACCGACCGCGCGCAGCATCGCGCGGTTCGGCGACCGCTCGACGCCCTCGGTAATTGCTTTGCTTTTGAAATTATTTCCCATTTTTTATTCGTCCGCGGATGAACACAGATAAACACGGATGCCTTCGATTTTATTAATCAATTAAACTCTCTTCTTACTCCATATTTATCTGTGTTCATCCGCGGATAATTTTATTCTTCGCTCCAAAGCGCAACGCGTTTTTCATAGGCTTCGCGGACGATCCGCACATCTTCCAAAAATTTCGAAAGCTCGTTCATTCTCAAAGCCTGCGGTCCGTCGACGAGCGCGATCGACGGATCGGGATGAAAATCGACGAGAATCATGTTCGCGCCGGCGATGACCGCCTGCGCCGTGACGTGCATGATGTCGAGGACATTGTCGGAGCTCCGTCCGCGACCGCCGACCGAATGCGACGGATCGCAACAGACCGGCATTCGCGTCAAACGTTTGACGACCGGAATATGCGCGAAATCGACCATGTTGCGGTGCGGGTCGCCGATATTGGTCTTCATGCCGCGCAGCGCGAAGATCACCTTCTGGTTGCCCTCGCTCGCCAAATATTCGGCGGCGTGCAGCGATTCGTCTAAGGTGATGCCGAAGCCGCGTTTCAGCAGCACGGGAAATTCCTGCTGGCGCCCGGCGGACTTTAACAGCTCGAAATTCTGCGTGTTGCGCGTGCCGATCTGCAGCATCACGCCGGTCGGGTTGCCGGTCTGATTTAGGGCTCCGCGAATCTCGTCGATATGCGATTCGTGCGTGATCTCCATCGCGATGACCTTGATGCCGTATTTGCCGGCGAGCTCGAAAACGTACGGCAGACAGTTTTTGCCGTGCCCCTGAAAAGAATACGGGCTCGTGCGCGGTTTGTACGCGCCCATCCGCGTGCAGACCTGTCCGTTTTCCTGAAGCGCTTTCATCATCGCTTCGACGCTTTGCGGCGAATCGACCGCGCACAGCCCGGCGAAGATGTTCAAATTGTCCTGACTGAACTCGACGCCGTTGTAATTGAAATGATTCGGGCGGCTGTCGTCCTTGTGGCGGCCGAGAACGCGGTATTCTTCCGAAACCCTGACGGCGTGCTCGACGCCCGGAAAACTTTTCATCTCGTCGAGCGACAGCGCCTCGGTGTTGCCGATCAGGTAAACTTCGGTCAAAACCTGCTGCGCGCCCTGCACGCGGTGCACGCGCATCTCGATCTTCGGGAAATTCTTTAAATGGCTTTCGATGCGCTGAAACTCACGGCTCTCAGCGTCGACGTTCGGTTTAAGTATTAAAATCATATGTCAGTGGTCGGTGGTCAGTGGTCGGTGGTCAGTGGTCGGTAAATCATGACCGGCGCTTTTGTTTTAGCAGAAGCGCTTCGGAAAAGAAACAACCGACCACGGACCGCCGATCACTGACCACTGATAGTAGAGTAACGCCCGAGATAACGGACTTCTTCCGCCTGCTCGCGGATTTCGTCGAGCGCGCCGCGCAGCTCGCTTTCCGACGACGGCGTCTTTAAATCGAAATAAAAATTAAACTGCCACGGCGCGCCCTTGATCGGGCGGCTTTCGATCTTCACCAGGTCGATGCCGCGCCGCACGAACGGGCGCAAAGCGTTGTGCAGCGCGCCGGGCTGGTGTTTCAATCTCACGATCAGTGAAATCTTCGAGCCCCTTTCCGATTCGTTCGGCTGCGGCGACAAAAGCACGAACCGCGTGTAATTTTCCGCGTGGTCTTCGATGTGTTCGCGCAGAATTTTGCCGCCGTAGATTTCCGCCGTGCGCCGCCCGCCGATCGCGGCGCGCGAGCGGTCGCCGCCTTCGACGACGCGGCGCACGCTGCCCGCCGTGTCGTCCGCCGCGACGCCCTTCAAATCCGGGTGCGCGGCGAAAAATCGTTCGCACTGCGCGAGCGCGACCGGATGCGATTCGACGGTTTTAACATCTTCGAAATTCGCGTCCCGCAAGCCGACCAGAAAATGCGAAATCGGCAGTATTATTTCCGCGACGATGTTCAAATTGCTGTGCAGCAGCAGATCGTAACAGCGATGCACGGAACCGACGAGCGAGTTTTCGAGCGGCGATAAAATATAATCCGCCCGGCCCGCGTCGATCGCTTTGTATAAATCGTCGAACGTCTGACACGGCACGGTCTCGCAGTCCTCGCCGAGGATTCCGAGCGCCGCCGCTTCCGAAAAACTTCCGTGCTCGCCCTGAAAAGCGACGCGCGCCTTTTTCGAAACGTTTGAAAGTTCAGCCTTTTCCTCTTCGCCCGCGCCGACGGGCGCGCGATACGTTTTCTGCTGAAGATGCAGCGATTCGTCGATGACGCGCTGAAAAATATTTTCGATGGCCTTCGCGTCGAACGGCCCCGGATTTTCCTTCGTCAGGCGTTCCAGAACCTCGCTTTCGCGCTTCGGGTCGCATAGCGACGTGTCGACGACCGTTTTCGCCGCGCCGACGCGCAGAGCGATTTCCGCGCGTTTATTCAAAAGTCTTAAAATCTCGGTATCGATCGCGTCGATTTCGGCTCGCGGATTATTGATGATCGGCTCACTCATTATCCTCTAAACTATACGGACGCGACAAATTGTTCAACCGGATGCAGCCATTTCGCGAAACGTGCGTCGCGTCCCGCCACAATGTCAAAGAACACGGTTTGGATTTTTTCCGTGATCGCGCCGCGTCGCCCCGCGCCGATAACGGTTTCGTCGACTTCGCGGATCGGCGTGATTTCCGCCGCCGTGCCGGTAAAAAACGCTTCGTCCGCCGTCAGTAAATCCGCCAGTTCGAGCGACTTACCTACGACCTCGAAACCTTCCGCGCGCGCGATTTCGAGCGCCGCCGAGCGCGTGATGCCCATTAAGATCGAGTCGTCCGCTTTGTTCGTGTAAATCACGCCGTTTTTGATAAGGAACAGATTTTCGCCGGAGCCTTCCGCCAGTTTTCCGTCGATGTCTAAAAGCAGCGCCTCGTCGAAGCCGCGCTGAAAGGCGTCGCGCACGGCAAGGATCGAATTCAAATACTGCCCGCACGCTTTGGCGGTGGTCGGCATCATCGACGAATGAAATTTGCGCCACGGCGAAATTGTTACGCGAATGCCCTTTTCCAAGCCTTCGGCGCCGAGATAAGCGCCCCACGCCCACGCCATGATCGACACTTCCAACGGGCAATCGCGCGGGTAAACGCCCAAAGTCCCCGGGCCAATAAAGCAGATCGGGCGCACGTAACAGCTCGTGAATCCGTTGCGCGCGATCAACTCGCACGTCGCGTCGGTCAGTTCCTCGACCGAGTACGGAACCTCGAAACCGTAAACCTTCGCCGACTCGTGAAAACGCTCGTAATGTTCGCCGACGCGGAAAAGCGCCGGTCCGCCGCTCGTTTCGTAGCAGCGAATACCTTCGAAAACGCCGCTCCCGTAATGCAGTCCGTGCGCCGAAACGTGCACGGTCGCCTCCTTCCACGGAATGAGCGCGCCGTTTTTCCAGATCCATTCGATATTTTCAAAAGACATACATCAATTTTGGATTTTAGATTTTAGGTTTTGGATCAGTTTGTTGTTGAAGCTTTTTTCGTTTCTATCCGAATCTTTTCTTCAACTAAAAACACCTTGGACAGGATTCGCGCTTGTGAACGCGAACGCCGATCCGAAATCCGAAATCTAAAACCCAAAATCGCTAGACCGCCCAGAGATGGTTGTCGGCGTTGTAATGAAGCCAGAAATCGCTGTTCTCGTTCCATTCGGGACGGTAATTCGTCGCGACGACGGCGAGCGTCGCGGTCAGCGCGAGCGACGAATGTTCGACGTTCGCCGGGACGACCAGGCTCTGATCGGCTTCGAGGACGAACTCGCGCTCGCCGACTTTAACCTGCCATTTGCCCGCGACGACGTAAATGATCTCTTCGTGCGCGTGCGCGTGCGGCGCGGTGATCGCGCCTTCTTCGAGGCGGACGTGCGCCATCATCAAATTTTCGCCGACCGCGACGCCGCGGCTGTAACCGTCGGTTTGGGTGCGATTTTCGTTTGTGTTCCAGTCGTATTGATGCATATTTCCTCTTCGTATGAGTCGCTAAAATTTAGTCTAAACGCTCAGGATTTCTTTCAATCCAAAATCCAAAATCCAAAATCCAAAATCTAATTCACCTGTTTATTAACGAGCGCTTTCTCCTGCAGCCACGGCATCATCCGGCGCAGATTTTTGCCGACCTGCTCGATTTCGTGGCTTTCGCCCTCGGCTTCGAGCTGTTTGAAATTTACTTTGCCGTTGTCGCATTCGCTCATCCATTCGTCGGCGAACTGCCCGCTCTGGATTTCGCTCAAGATCTTTTTCATCTCGGCTTTCGTCGCGTCGGTCACGATGCGCCGTCCGCGCGTCAGATCGCCGTATTCGGCGGTGTTCGAAACCGAGTAGCGCATGTTCGAGATGCCGCCTTCGTAGAGCAGATCGACAATTAATTTCAGCTCGTGAAGGCATTCGAAATACGCCATCTCGGGCGCGTAGCCGGCTTCGGTCAGAGTTTCGTAACCGGCCTGAATGAGCGCCGAAACGCCGCCGCACAAAACCGCCTGTTCGCCGAACAGATCGGTTTCGGTTTCTTCCTTGAACGTCGTCTCGATGACGCCCGCCTTGCCGCCGCCGACCGCCGCGGCGTACGAGAGACCGACTTGCTTGGTGTCGCCGGAAACGTCCTGGTGAACCGCCAAAAGACACGGCACGCCGCGCCCTAAAGTATATTCATGCCGCACGAGATGACCGGGGCCTTTCGGCGCGACGAGAAAAACATTGACGCCCGCGGGCGGCACGATTTTCTTGAAATGCACCGAAAAACCGTGGGCGAAGGCGAGGTATTTCCCGTCGGACAAAAACGGCTCGACCTCGTTTTTGTAAACGAGCGGCGCGAGTTCGTCCGGCACCAGAACCATCACGACGTCCCCCATTTTTACCGCGTCGGACGTGAACGTCACTTCGTGTCCGGCGGCTTCCGCCTTTTGCCATGATTTGCTGCCCGCGGGCAAACCGACGATCACGTCCGCGCCCGAATCCTTTAAATTGTTCGCGTGCGCGTGTCCCTGCGAGCCGAAACCGATGACGGCGACCCGTTTATTTTTAATTAATTGCGCGTCTGCATCCTGATCGTAATAAACCTTCATTAAATTTCCTCTGTTTTTATTTATAAAATCTTTTAGGCGGCGGCTTCTTCCGTTTTTTGTTCGAACGGCGAGAGCCGGTTGATCGCCACGCAGCCGGTGCGCGTCACTTCGTTGATTTTGAACGGCTTCAGCATTTCGATGAACGTGTCGACTTTCTGCCAGTTTCCCGAAGCTTCGAGAATCATCTTTTCGTGCGAGATATCGACGACCTTGGCGCGAAAAATTTGGACGAGATTCATGATTTCCTGCCGCTCGCCGCCGGCTTTGACCGAGACGTCGATCAGCGCCATTTCGCGCTCGATGTGCGGAAGCTGCGTCACGGCGCGCGCTTCGCGCACGCGCGCGAGCCGCGCGCATTGTTTAATGATCTGCTCGATCGCGCGGTCGTCGCCGCGCGTCACGATCGTGCAGCGCGACCACGCCGGGTCCAGCGTTTTCCCGACGCAAATCGTTTCGATATTAAACCCGCGCGCCGAAAAAAGTCCGACGATGCGCGACAGCTCGCCCGCTTCGTTCGCCACTAAAATTGAAATCGTATGCTGCATGGTCGGTGGTCGGTGGCCGGTGATCGGTGGTCAGTTGGAAGCCAGAACTTATTTTCTGACCACTGACCTCCGACCACCGGCCACTATTTGAGAATCATATTCCTTGTGTCCTGCCCCGCCGGGATGATGGGAAAGACGTTTTCCTCTTTGCTGACGACGATGTCCATGATCGCGACGCCCTCGTGATTCAAGCCTTCTTCGAGCACGCGTCGTAAATCCGCCGGATTTTCGGCGCGCAGGCCGAGCGCGCCGTAAGCTTCGGCGAGTTTCACGAAATCGGGCGAAACGGACAGATCGACTTCCGAATAAGCACGGTCGTAGAACATTTCCTGCCATTGCCGCACCATGCCCAAGAAGCCGTTGTTCATGATGATGACTTTGAGCGGGATTTTGTATTGGATCGCCGTGATGATCTCCTGATTCGTCATCTGAAAACCGCCGTCGCCGACGACCGCGACGACCTGTTTTTCCGGACGCGCGAGCTGCGCGCCGATCGCCGCCGGCAGTCCGAAGCCCATCGTGCCGAGCCCGCCGCTCGTCAGCCATTGACGCGAACGCTTGAACGGGTAAAACTGCGCCGCCCACATTTGGTGCTGCCCGACGTCGGTGACGATGATCGCGTCGCCGTTCGTGACGCGGTAAAGTTCTTCGATCAGGTGCTGCGGCTTGATTTCGGTCGCCGAACACTCGCGGCTCAAAGGCACCGAATCCCGCCAGCCCTTCAATTTCAGCCACCACGCTTCGCGTTGCGCCCTGCCGCCCGCGAGCGCCGCGCGGTCGGTTGCTTCGAGCTTTTCGGCGATTTTGCGAAGCGCGGTTTTCGCGTCGGCGATCAGCGACACGTGCGGATTTTTGATCTTGCCGATGTTCGACGGGTCGATGTCGATGTGAACGATCTCGGCGTGCAGCGCGAAGGTCGCGAGTTTTCCGGTCACGCGGTCGTCGAACCGGACGCCGACCGCGACGAGCAGATCGCTTTCCGCCACCGCCATGTTCGCCGCGTAGGTGCCGTGCATGCCGAGCATGCCGAGTGATAGTTCGTGCGCCGTCGGGAAACCGCCCAAGCCCATCAGGGTCGGCGTGACCGGCGCGTGCAGCGTTTCGACGACGCGCATTAGCTCATCCGCCGCGTCCGCCGTCACGATGCCGCCGCCGACATAAAAGACCGGCTGGCGCGCGTTATTTAATTTTTCGACGATTAGCGAAAGCGCGGATTCGTCGACCGGCAGATCTTCGTTTTCAAACAGATACTCGGCATGAATCCGGCGCGGATTTTCGCAAAGATGCGCGGTAATGTCTTTCGGCACGTCGATCACGACCGGACCGGGTTTGCCGGATTTGGCGATCTGAAACGCCTCGTCGACGATCGCTTCCAAGTCGCGCACGTCCTTGACCAGATAGCTGTGCTTGACGATCGGCAGGGTCACGCCGAACGTGTCGACTTCCTGAAAAGCGTCGGTGCCGATCATCGTGCTCGGCACCTGCCCGGTGATGACGACGAGCGGAATCGAATCCATGTAGGCGGTCGCGATGCCGGTGACGGCGTTCGTCGCGCCCGGACCGGACGTGACGAGCGCGACGCCCGTCTTGCCGGTCGCCCGCGCGTAGCCTTCCGCCGCATGCACCGCGCCCTGTTCGTGACGAACAAGATAATGCGTGATCGAATCGCGGAAGCGCCAGATTTCGTCGTAGATGTGCAAAACCGCGCCGCCCGGCAGTCCGAAAACAGTGTCGACGCCGTTTTTGATCAAACTGCGAACGAGTATTTCCGCGCCGCGCGGCGCCGGCGAAGCTTTTTCGGATGCTTCTTTCGAAACCGCCGGCGAATTTGCAATGATTGTCGTATTGATTTTTTTGTCTTCGCGAGCCATAAAACTAAAAAAGCCATCATCCTTTTTTCGGATGACGACCTTTGCAGATTCGAAATCTTCCAAAAGCCATCATTCGCCCGGAATAATGACGTTAAAGCTAATGCCGACAATAATCACAAAAGGCGAAAGCCGCCGTTTCGCGTGTTTGTCGTTTGGGATTTTGACCGTTTTTTGCATTAGCATAAGTTTTAGTCTTTTAAAGATTATGATTATTATTTATAAGTGTCAAGACATTTCTGAAAATTTTTCGTAAAAAACCCGTCGGCACCGGAAATTTGAAAAAATTCGCCGCTCCGCGCTGTGCGATTCGAGAATCAGCACGGTCTACACAAAATTGGCGGGTAACTAGCGTCCTGTAAAGAAGATGGCAGTGAAACGGCTGTCGAAGGAGGGAATAATGAAAGATAAAATGCGAAACAAAACGACCTTGCTTTTGATCGCCGGGCTTTTTCTGAGCCTAGTAATCGCCTGCGGCGGCGGGCAGCCGGCACCGCCGAAATATCAGGGCAACTGGGTCGGCGAAGACGGCTCGACGCTTTACATGCACGGCGACGGCAAAGCCGGATTCGTGATGGGCAGCAAAAAAGTAACCGGCGGCGGCGCGGAAATCGACGAATCCGCCAAAACAATTACCATCTCGCTTTTCGGCATCAGCCACACCTGGAAAATCGATCAGGAGCCGAATAATAACGGCGAGATGAAACTCGACGGGAAAATTTACCGAAAGCGTTAAAAGCCAATATTTTCGGAAACGATTGAACCAACCGGAACAAAAAAAGTCCGAAGCGTTTATAGCTTCGGACCGAGCGAAAATTCAACATCTGAAATCTGAAATTAAAAGAAATTAAAAGACGTAATTATTCGCCGCGATCAACGTGTCGGCGATGCGCTGCCGTGCGGCGATCGTGTTGATCGGCGAATTGTTTTTCGTGTAACGCTTGAGCGCGACGAGCAGCATTTTCGCCCCGTCGCCTTCGAGCATGCCGGCGATCGTGTTGCGCGCCGACATTTCGATGCGCTGGATCGCGTCGTTGCAGAAAACCTGCGCCATCGCGATCTGGTTTTCGGCATCGCCTTTCTCGGCGAGTTTTTTCGCGCGCAGGACGGCGGTTTCCATCGCGTAGGCGTTCATGATGATGTCGGCGCAATTGATGAGGATTTCCTGCTGGTTCTGCAAATCCATCATGTATTTCTGCGCCGCGGTGCCGAGGATCATGAGCGCGACTTTTTTCGCGTTGGCGGCGAGCTTCGTTTCCGTCGCGAGCAGTGAATCGTCATCGTCGAACGACATTTGCGGGTTCATGATCTCGTCCTGTAAGGCTTTCGCCGCCGGAATCAACGCCAATTGACCTTTCATCGCGCGTTTCATGAGTTGTCCGGGAATGAGCATCCGGTTGATCTCGTTCGTGCCTTCGAAAATGCGGTTGATGCGCGCATCGCGGTACGCTTTTTCCGCCGGATAATCCGCCGAATAGCCCGCGCCGCCGTAAATCTGCACCATTTCGTCGACCACGTAATCCAGCGCTTCGGAGCAGAAAACCTTATTGATCGACGACTCGACCGCGTATTCTTCGATCGAGCGCAGTTTCTTTTCCTTGTCGCCGCCGTCCTCGCCGATCAGCGCGTCGATCATGCCGACCGTGCGGTAGGTGATCGATTCGGAAACCCAAACTTTAATCGCCATTTCCGCGAGCTTGTGTTTCATCGCGCCGAAACTGGAGATCGGGCGGTTGAACTGGTGACGCTCGTTCGCGTAGCGGATCGCTTCGTATAAAGCTAATTTCGCGCCGCCGGTCACCGACGCGCCGAGCTTGAAGCGGCCGACGTTCAAGATATTAAACGCGATCTTCGCGCCGTCGCCGACGTTGCCGATCAGGTTCGTGACCGGAACGCGCGCGTCAGACAAAATCAGCGGCGTCGTCGAGGAAGATTTGATGCCCATTTTGTGCTCTTCCGCGCCCGGGCGGCAGTTTTCCGAGCGTTCGACGACAAAGGCCGAAAACTTTTCTTTCGCGCCGTCGACTTTCGCGAAAACGATGTAAACGTCGGCGAATCCGCCGTTCGAAATCCACATCTTTTCGCCGTTCAAAATGTATTCCGTGCCGTCTTCCGAAAGACGCGCGCTGCATTTCGCGCCGAGCGCGTCCGAGCCGGAACCGGATTCGGATAAACAATACGCCGTGACGATTTCGCCGGCGACGATCGGCGGAATCCATTTTTCTTTTAATTCTTCCGAACCGAAGTAGAGGATCGGCAGCAAGCCGATCGAGGTCTGCGCGCCGAACGTCGTGCCGAAACCGCCGGCGCGTCCCATCATCTCGGCGATGACGACGCCCGAAACCTGATCGAGCGCCGCGCCGCCGTATTCTTCCGGGATGTTCGCGCCCAAAAGCCCGAGTTCGCCCGCTTCCTTGACGAGCCGGCGCGCCGTTCCCCAATCGTGTTTTTCCATGTCGGGAATGACGGGACGCACTTCGTTATCGATAAAATCGCGCGCCGTGTCGCCGATCATGCGGTGTTCCTCGGTGAAATCTTCCGGCGTAAAGCAATCGGCGATCGTGCCTTCGCTGATCAAAAACTCGCCGCCCTTGATAAACTCTTTTTTCATCTGTGCATCCATAATCTTTTCCTCTTTTAAGTGATTTTTTATTAGAATTTTGTTGCCGTTATTATAACTGAATGAATATTCATTCAGCAAGCTTTTTCACCACGGAGACGCCGAGAACACAGAGTTTTTAATAAAAATCTCTATTTTCTCCGAGTCTGCGTGGTGAATTTTTTAATCTAATCTTTCGAAAATGCCGGCAGCGCCCATGCCGCCGCCGACGCACATCGTGACCATACCGTAACGACCGCCGGTGCGTTTGAGTTCCTGCAAAATCGTCGCCGTCAGCTTCGCGCCCGTGCAGCCTAAAGGATGGCCGAGCGCGATCGCGCCGCCGTTGACGTTAACGCGCGCCGGGTTCATCTCCAAAACTTTCATGACCGATAAGCCCTGCGCGGCGAACGCTTCGTTGAGCTCGATGACGTCGATTTGATCGAGCGTCAGACCGGCTAATTTCAAGGCTTTCGGAATCGCGTAGACCGGCCCGATGCCCATTTCTTCCGGCAGGCAGCCGGCGGTCGCGAACGACACGAAACGCGCCAAGGGTTTTAATCCTAATTCGTTGGCTTTATCGAGACTCATCACGACGACCGCCGCCGCGCCGTCCGACATCTGCGAAGCGTTGCCGGCGGTGACGGTGCCCTGCGCGTGAAAGACGGGTTTGAGCTTCGCGAAGCCTTCGATGTTCGCGTCGTAACGCACGCCCTCGTCGGTGTCGAAAACGACTTCCCTGCGGCGCACGCGGCCCTTTTCGTCGAGTTCGTCGACCAATACGGTGTACGGCACGATCTCGTCCTTGAATTTTCCGGCTTGAATCGCCGCCGCCGCTTTCTGGTGCGACTGCAAAGAAAACTCGTCCGCCTGCTCGCGCGTCACTTCGTATTTTTTCGCGAGGTTTTCGGCGGTCAAGCCCATGTTCAGGTAATAATCAGGATAAGTTTCCGCCAAAGAAGGATTCGGTCTGAAACCGTTGCCGCCCATCGGGATCATCGACATCGTTTCGAGCCCGCCCGCGACGACGACGTCCGCGCCGCCGGTTCTGATTCGGTCCGCCGCGAGCGCGATCGTCTGCAAGCCCGACGAGCAGTAACGATTGACCGTCATCGCCGAGGTTTCGACCGACAGCCCGGCGAGGATCATCGCCGTGCGCGCGACGTTCATGCCCTGCTGCGCTTCGGGAAACGCGCAGCCCATAATCACGTCGTCGATCTGCGACGCGTCCAAACCTTCAACCCGTTCGATCGCGCCCTTGATCGCCGCCGCGCCCAAATCGTCGGGACGCGTGTTTTTCAAAGTTCCCTTCGGCGCCTTTCCGACCGCCGTCCGCACGGCTGAGACAATAACTGCATCTTTCATAATTTTTTCTCGTCCTTACAAACTATTCGCCAATGAAACTTCCGTCCGGGGCAATGATGAAATCATCGGCAACCGGCGCGAAATCCGTTATCAAACCGAATGAAACCGATCCCGCAACGCGGAGATTTTTCGTTTGCTCGTCATCGTAAAAGAAGTCGATTTCAACTTGATATTTTTCGCCCGCTTCGCTTTTGCCGTCGAAAGTTTCCTGTTCACCTATTTTCAAAACCAGTTCCGAATAATCGAGCCGTCGATACGTTTCGAGATAACGCTCGACGATCCTTAATGCTTCCGCTCTCATCATAAATTCGAAATGAGTGAATGTTCATTCATTTTCATAATATACACAAATCACTCGATTTTTGCCAATAATTTTTTCTCGAAATAACCTGCCCGGGCAATTATTAATCGACTGCGATCACTCGGCGTTCAGTTTTCTCAATCTTTCTTGTTCGATCCGTTCGACGACGTCCGCGACGCGCGGATTTTTCGCCTGCAGGATGCGGTTTTGGATAAAAATTTTGCTGTCTTTCGTATTGAATTTATAACCGCCGTCAGCCAGAATCTTCATCACTTCCCAACGCTTTTTGTTTGCCATCCGCGGCGGCTCGAAATACGCGCCCATATCCGTCATCGAGTTGGCGCACTGCGGACATTTGCGCGGCGTCGGGCTTTCATCTTTGGCGAAACTTTTCCGGCAGGCGAAGCATGCCCAGTGCGTGTACATCTTTACGATTCAGATTAAAGATTTCAAATTTTAAGTGTGATTTTGTTTATCTTCGGCTTTTCGCTTAATCAGCCGCAGCATTTCTTCGCGAATTACGCCGCTGAACGGTTTGATGACGCCCCAGTAAAGCGCGAAGCTCTGGCGGCTCGCTTCGTCGAGACACCGGACGCGCGTTTCGGTTTTCAAAAGCGTTTCGCCGCCAGTTTCGGAAACCGAAAAACTCCAGGCCGCTTTCGCGAAACCTTTCTCGTTAAAATCCTTGAAATTACCCGCATCGATTTTTTGCAGACAGCCGGTCGGCGTCCAGAATTTTCCCGCCAAGCCGAGCAGAATTTCCTCGTCCGGCTTTTCGTCCAAAACAGAGAAATTATCGAAGGCGTCGCGCAAAGTCATTTTTTTCGACGCGTTTCCGAAAGCGAGCCCGCGAAGACCGAGCAGCGACCAGATAATCCACGATTCGTTAAAGTCGGTCGAACCGACCGCCGCGTAGACGTCTGCGGCGGACGCGCGAATTTTGATTTCGTGGCGCTCGCTGAAATTATAAACCGGCAGAAATTCGTCGATCAGCATTTTTTTGATACCTTCACGATTCTTAGATGCGGGTTACGCCTCGCGCGTTAACCGCACGTTTTCCGGCTCGCGCACGACGATCGGCATGTTTTCGACGACGACGTTGCTCGCGTCCAGACCGTAGGCTTCGTCCTCGTTGACGCTCAGCCAGCGGCGCAGGAAATAATACGACCGCATCACGAAATTCTGTTTGAACGGCAGATCGTTCTCGTAGGACAAAAACGATTTGTGCAGGACGAAGCGGATATCGCCCTGAATGTTGTATTTTTCGAGCGCCGGGTGCCGGCTCACGGTCGTCACTTCCCTGTTTTGTTCGAGGTCGGCGAGCGCGAGCTCGAAAAAGTAGTTGATGCGCGGCTCGATCCGGAAGCCCAGAGTAAACGTAATGAAATAAACGTCTTCTTTGGCTAAACAATCGACCTTGTACCTCATCGTGAACGGTTCGTTGTCGGTCTTCACGTGCACGAACCAGTAGACGTCGGCGCGTTTCGGCGTTTTTTCGAGAATCGAGCGGATCACTTCCTGCTCGATCCTTTCGGGCGATTCCGAAGCCGTCAGGTAAACGAGATGCGTCGCGTACTGCGGCAGCGTTTTGTCGTTGCTGATTTCTTTCAGCGTCACGAAAAACTGCCCGGTGTCCTCCATGATCGTCAGGCTGCGGCGCAGCGTTCTGCCGTGGTACCAGAGCCACATCATCGAAATCAAAATCAGCCCGCCGAGCACCGTAATCCAGCCGCCTTCCGGGAATTTGATGAGATTCGCGATCAGAAACGCCGTTTCGACCGCGAAGAAAACCGCCGGGATCAAAAACGACCAAACGCGCGCGAAGCCGCGTTCGCGCAGAAACACCGAAAGCAGAACGGTCGTCATCATCATCGTCAGCGTGACCGACAAGCCGTAAGCGGCTTCCATGTATTTCGATTCGTGAAAATACAGCACGACGACGATGCAGCCCGCGAGCAGAAACCAGTTGACCTGCGGGATGTAAAGCTGTCCCTTAAAGTCGGTCGGGTAGACGATGCGCTGGCGGTACCAGAAATGAAGCCGGATCGCTTCGCCGACGAGCGTGAACGCGCCGGAGATCAGCGCCTGACTGGCGATGATCGCCGCGAGCGTCGCGATCGCGATGCCGAACGGCAGTATCGGTTTCGGCACGATCGAGTAAAACGGCGTCGCGCCTTCGAGCGGTCCGCCGAGGTGGTGCATCAGAAAAGCGCTCTGCCCGGCGTAGGACAAAATCAGACAGAGTTTGACGTAAATCCAGCTGTAGCGGATATTGCTGCGCCCGACGTGTCCCATATCCGAATACAGCGCTTCGGCGCCGGTCGTGCAGAGGAACACGGCGCCCAACAGCCAGAACCCGCCCGGATAATCGACGAGAAAATGATAAACCCAAACCGGATTGAGCGCGCGCAGGACCGTCATGTCGGCGCTCAGCGCGTACAGACCGATCGCGCCGATAAAGGTGAACCAGACGAGCATGACCGGTCCGAAAAACTTCCCGATCGTCTGCGTGCCGAACTGCTGCGCGACGAAAATCAGAATCAAAATGCCGATCACGATCGGAATCGTCGGCAAATTCGGCTCATAAATTCTCAAGCCTTCGACCGCCGACGAGACGGAAATCGGCGGCGTGATGATGCCCTCGGCGAGAATGAACGAACCGCCGATGATCGTCGGGTAGATAATCCATTTTCCGGCGTTTTGACAAATCAGCGCGTAAAGCGAAAAGACGCCGCCCTCGCCGTTGTTGTCGGCGGAAAGGACGATCAGGATGTACTTGACGGTCGTCTGAATCGTGAGCGTCCAGAAAACCGCCGAAAAGCCGCCGAGGACGAGTGTTTCGTTGAGCGTGCGCTCGCCGACGATCGCCGAGAACGTATAAAGCGGCGAAGTGCCGATATCGCCGAAAACGATGCCGAGCGCCACCAGAAGACTCGCGAAGGTGACTCTGTTGATATGTCCCGCGTGATGACTATCATGTGCCATTCAAATAGCTTACGCTTCTTTGACGGCGGCTTCAACCTTTTTAATATTCTCAAAAACCCGTTCCAGCACTTCCGGCGCGATCTCGACCAGAAAACCGCGTTTGCCGCCGTTGATGTAGATGCGCTCCAGATCGAAGACCGTTCGTTCGGCGTAAACCGGCATTTGCGTCTTCACGCCGAACGGCGACGTCCCTCCGACGAGATAACCCGTTAATTTATTGGCTTTTTCGGGCGCGGCGGGCGCGACCGTCTTGACGCCCAAAATGCGCGCGAGCGTTTTCGTCGAAACCTGCAAATCGCCGTGCTGCAAGTAGATGAGCGGCTTTTTCTCGTTCGTCTCGAAGATCAGAGTCTTGACGACCGCATGCTCGTCGACGCCCAAAACTTCGGACGAATGACGCGTGCCGCCCTTTTCGACGTACTCGAAAACGTGCGGCGTAAAATCAGCTTTGTGCTCGCGCAGAACGCGAATCGCCTGTGTTACCGGATAATCCATCTTTGTCCAAAAATCTTTGCCTCAGGTAAAGAAACAACGGAAAGCCGCTCGACACGCCCGCGCCGAGCGTGCCGGCGAAGGCGATCGCCAGCGTCAGCCACGGGCGCGGCATTTTCAGGCGAAACGTTTCGGTCGCCGCGAAAACGAGAAGCACGACCGTCGAAACCGTGATGTCCATGCCGAACGAGGCGCTGACGCGGTTGGCGAAAAGCTCGCCCAAAAACAGTTTGACGTCGAGCCCGTTTTCCAGAAACCACGGCACGAAGTATGCGTACGGCGAAATCACTCCGCAGACGAACAAAATTAAAAACGCGTGCCGGAGCTTCATAGGATTTTCCGCCTCTTTCGGGTTCGAAAACCCGGCTTAATATTCGAGTTTTTCGAGGTAACGGTCGAGTTCGATAAAACGCGAACAGACTTCTTTCAGTTCGTTCGACGCGCTCGACCAGAAAACGACTTCGACGCGGTAACCGTCGCCGGTCAAAAGCTCGACCGCCGGCACGTAATCGCTGTCGCCGGCGACGAGCGTGATCGTGTCTTTCCCTTTATCGGCTTGCGTGTAGGCGTCGCGCACCATCGCCGCGACGATGCCGGTGTCGATCTTTTTTTCCTTGTTCGCCGAGTTGCGGTTGACGACGACCGCCTCGAAACCGACGCGTTCGGCGATTGACCAGACGGCGTCCGATTCCGGCGGGCTCGAACCGAAAAGCACGGCGCGCGAAACCTTGTCGGGATTATTCTCCGAAATAAAATCGTAAAGTTCGCCGAAATCGATGCGAAACGACCGATCCTGAATGTCGTGCCGGTTCGCCTCCGCCAGATCGCGCGCCTTGCCCTGACGAATCGCCGCGATGCGCCTGCCTTCGATAAAGATATTCGAGTTGTCAACGTAGATAAATTCTGCCATTTCGTTTGTAAATTACCATTGTAAGATCGAGACGGGTTCTCGTTTTTCGCCCGTAAGATCTACACCCCTAAAATTTAGATTTCATTGTACCGAAAACACGAAACCAGATGGTCGTTGACCAAACCGCACGCCTGCATAAAGGCGTACATGATGGTCGAACCGACAAAATTGAAGCCGCGTTTCTTTAAGTCTTTGCTGATCCGGTCGGAAATTTCGGTGCGCGCCGGAACCTGCCCGAGACTTTCCCAGGCGTTTTTGACCGGCTTGCCGTCCGTAAAACTCCAGACGTAGGAATCGAACGAGCCGAATTCTTCTTTGACTTTGAGAAAGCGCCGCGCGTTTAGAACCGCCGACGCGATTTTCAGGCGGTTGCGGACGAGGCCTTCGTTTTCGAGAAGCGCGGCGCATTTCGCTTCGTCGTAAAGCGCGATTTTTGCGGCGTCGAACGAGTCGAACGCCCGGCGGTAGTTTTCGCGTTTACGCAAAATCGTGTCCCACGACAGACCGGCTTGCGCGCCTTCGAGGATCAAAAGCTCGAACAGTTTCCGGTCGTCGTGCGTCGGCACGCCCCACTCGGTGTCGTGGTAATGAATCGCGAGATCGTTCTTCGCCCAGCCGCATCTCATCAGTTTTATTGACCGAGTTGACAGAGTTGACCGGGCTTGCAGAGTCTTTAAATCTTTCGCGCAGTCGACTCGGTCAACTTTACCTTTTATTTTTCGATTTTCGAAACCGTCAGGTAACACTGATCGGCGTTCGGGATTTTGTTCAAAACGCCCGTTACTTTGACTTTTTCGGCGAGATTGACGAGATTGCCGTCGTTGTCGTGGATTTTGATGTCTTCCCTTTTGAAACTGCCTTTGATCTCCTCGATATTATTCGCGCCGGTGCCGCGTTCGATGTCGGCGCTGAAATTGTCCTTTTGCGCGTCAGCCGTTTCCAGCAAATTGACGCCGCATCTGACCGGACCGCCGCCGGTGTTCGAACAAAAAACCGAACGGCGCGGGCTCAAAAACCCCGTGACTTCGATGTTTTTCTTATCGTTTTCGGCGGCGCACGCCTTCGCGTACTCGACCGGCGTGCCCGGCGCGCTGCCGCAGCCCGCCGCCGCGAGACATAAAAAAACAAGCGTCAAAATCAAAAAGCTTTTCATAATCGATTTGTCTTCCTCTTAAATTTAATTTGCTTTCGCTTCAAAAGGGACGTAGCGCTCGATCAGTTCTTGCGGACTCAACCCCGAAAAATCGCGGTGCGCTTCGACGACCGAGTCGAGCTTTAAGATTTCTTCGATCGAATTGACGGTCGCGATGCCGATCGATTTCATACGGGCGCGGCGCGCGGCTTCGAAACCGCCGATCGCGTCTTCGAAGACGATGCAGTTTTCGGGCTCGACGCCGAGTTTTTCCGCCGATACGAGAAAAATTTCCGGATCGGGCTTGCCGTTCGCGATGTCGGCGGCGGTCGTGATCGCGCCGAAAAACCGCCGCAAATCGAGCCCGTCGAGAATAAACTCCATATTGGCGACCGGCGCGGCGGTCGCGACCGCCATCTTGACGCCTAATTTCTGCGCTTCTTCGAGAAATTCGAGCGCGCCCGGAAGCGTTTTTCTTTCCGGCAGAAAAAGCTCGCGGTAGAGCGATTCCTTGCGTTCGCCGAGCTCGTCGATGCGCTCGTCGGTCAGTTCTCCGAAAACGCCCGGCAGAATTTCGCGGTTCGTTTTGCCGGCGGTTTTCACGAGAAAATCGTGCGCGTTCATCGCGACGCCGTTTTCCGCTAGCATTCTGCCCCAGGCTTCGGTGTGAAAGCGCATGTTGTCAACCAGTGTGCCGTCCATATCGAAAATGAACGCGCGTGTTTCAAATAAATTCATTAAGTCTTTAAATCCTTTTTCGCAATGTACAGAGTCTTTTCGACGAGACAATGCACTTTGCCGTTTTCGTCTTTCAGTTCGACATTATAAATTCTATCAACTGATTTGTGAGTTTCAAGCAGCGTTTTGATTTCGTTTAATTCTTCTTCGGTCAGCAGAAAATCGGCGTACAACGCGTTCTTGCCCGGACGCTTGAAACGAATGCGCGCCGCCTTGTCCCAGACGATGTAATTTTCGCCGAGCGTTTTGATCAGCATCAGCATGTAAATCGGGTCGATGCCGCCGTAGAGGCTTCCGCCGTAAATCGTCCCGACGTAATTGCGCGTCCGCCACGACAATGGAATTTTGACGCGCATTTCGCGGTAATCGCCGGCGATGTACGTGACGCGCGCGCCGGTGCCGCGATAGGCGGGGAAAAAATTGAATTTCCAGCGGTCGATTTTCGAAGCGAAACTTTCGGGCATCTCGTTTTAAACGCCGTCATCCTGACGGCACGAATTGCGCTCGGCAATCTAATCGTCGCGTTTAATATTCGAATTGAATAATAAACTAAAGCCGTTTGAACGCTCGCGCGCTCACTGCCGTCAAGATGACGGCGCTCCTTATTTCCCTTTAAAATTACCGTCGCGGCGTTCTAAAAACGACTGCACTCCTTCTTTCGCGTCTTCCGAGGCAAACAATTCCAGAATCTGCGGCGTCAGGTGTTCTTTCGCTTTGTCGAAGCCGTTCGTTTGCGCCATGCGCGCGGATTGAACGGTCGCGCGCACGCCGAGCGGCGCCTGTTTACTGATTCTTTCGGCGATCTCGATCGCCTTTGCGACGTGCCCGCCGTTTTCGGTAATTTCCTGAATCAAGCCGATCCGCAAAGCTTCGCGCGCGTCGAACTCGTCGCCGGTCAACAGCCAGCGCATCGCGTTGCCCCAGCCGGCGCGTTCGGGAAACCTGAGCGTCGCGCCGCCGAACGGAAAAATTCCGCGTTTGATCTCGATCTGCGCGAACGTCGCGTTTTCCGCCGCGACCGCGATGTCCGCGGCGAGCAGCAGTTCGATGCCGATGGTCAGGCATTTTCCCTGCACCGCCGCGACGAGCGGCTTCGTGCGCAGCCTTTCGGTGTATAAATTCAAGGGATCGATCGCGCCTTCCGGGTATTTTAAGACGCCGTTTTCGACGACCGCCGGAGCAACCTGCGCCAGATCCAGACCGGCGGTGAACATCTCGCCTTCCGCCCAGAGCACGCCGCAGCGGATTTCCGCGTCGTCTTCGAGCTCGGCGTAGGCGAGCGCCAATTGATCGAGCATTTCCGTGTCGAACGCGTTGCGTTTCGCCGGACGGTTCAGGCCGATCAAAAGCACGTGCCCGCGCCGCTCGGTTGTAATTTTAGCTTCTGTTTTCTGCGTTTCCATAAATTCGTTTTGAGCCCCGCTTTCAGGCGGCGACGGCTCTAAATAACCAAAGTTGCTAATTTAAAGTATTTGCCCGCGAATTAACGCGAAAGCACGCGAATTAAAGAAAAACCTGCCGGCGCTCGGCGAGGAAGGCGCATTATTAGCGAACATTCGCGTAGATTCGCGGGCAATAATAACTTTCTTTGATAATTCGCAGTCGCTCTAAATAGAAAATGATTTGACCATTAAAACGACCGCTTCCGAACCCGCTTGCCGGTCTTTCGCGATTTCCCGGTACGCGGGCGAATAAGCCCATCGTTCAAAAGATACTTTGTCCGGAAATTTCATCAGCACGACTTTTTCGCCCGTCCATTCGCCCTCGACGATTTCCGGCGCTTCGTCCGCCGCCAGCAGCTCGCCTTCGAATTTTCGGAAAACGTCGAAAAACCGCGCCTGATAGCGCTCGTAGGCCGCGCGGTCGGTAATCGAAATTTGGGCGATCACGTAAACGCTCATCTTTATTTCGGAAAATTTTCCGCCTGCAAAACTCGTTCGGCTTGCCGGAAATGCCGTTTTTCGTGAACGGCGATGATTTTGTAGCCGTCCTCCAATTTATAAGTCACGAGCTTCATAAACGGCGACGTGACGATCGTTTTTCGCCAATCGACGTTTCCGGTCGTTTTGATTTTTTCGATCAATTTCGTTTGATGAGCGAGGAATTTATCGATGATTTTTTCGTCGACCGCGCTCGGCGGCACGATTTTACTCGTCGGCGCTTTAAGTTTTCGCTCGTCTTTTTCCAGCGAACTGATCAGCAATTTTCCGAAAAACGAGCTGAGCGGCGACCAGTTTTCAAGCAGCGAATGGCGACGCGTACCGGCAGCGATCCTGTCTATTTCATCGAAAAAGAGCTCGTTCGACTTGATCAAATGTTCGAAGCATTGGCCGATGCTCCAGCCTGCTTCGGACGGCTTCCAGTTGATTTGGTCGGTATTCAGCTGCCCGAAAGTGTGTTCGGTTTTCTGTCCGATTTCCGTCAATTCGTCGGTAATGTTGTATAGATTTTCATTGACCATGGCATTTGTCCCTTCTCGATTTTTCAGAAATCATTTCGCAAATGGTTTTCACCCCGCCGCGGCTTTCAGTTTCTCGATCAATGCGCCGTAGATTTGTTCGTAAATCGGCACGGGAACGCCGAGGCGGCGCGCCTCGCGAACGACGTACCCGACCAGCGTCTCCAATTCGGTTTGCCGACCGCGCGAAAAATCGTTGTGCATCGACGAAGTCGCTTCCGGCGGCACGTTGTTTAATTTTTCGACGCTCCGCCCGACGGCGTCTTCCGAAAACGCGATGTTTTTCGCCCGCGCGAGCAGTTTTATTTCCGCCAGCAGATCGTCGAATAATTTTTTGCCTTCGGGATCGCCGAAGACTTCGCGCGTCCGCGCGTCGAGATAGGAAGTCGACGCGGCGAGCGGCGAGAGAAACAGGAATTTTTCCCAGATGCGGGCTTCGATGTTTTCGGCGAAATGCGCGTCGACGCCGGCTTCGCGGAAAATCGTTTCGACGCGGCGCGTTTTTTCGTTTCCGGCGCTTCCGTCGCCGAAATAAATCAAGGAAATGTCGCCGGTTTCCTCGACGACGCCGGGCGCAACGAGACGCGAAATGATGTAGATGCAGCCCCGCCAGACGTCCGCCTCCGGCAAACCGCGCGCGATGCGCTCGCGCGTGTCGACGCCGTTCAGAAGCGGCAGAATCGCGGTGCGCGCGCCGATCGAATTTTCCAGCGTCGCGATCGTTTCTTCGAGATCGTACTCTTTCGTGCAGAGAACGAGTAAATCCGGCGCGCCGATCTCATTTGCTGAAACGAGCCGCGGCTCGACGGTCTGCGCGCCTTTCGTCGTGACGAGCCTTAACCCTTCGGCGCGAATCGCTCGCGCGTTCGCGCCGCGCGCCGCGAGCACGATTTCGACTTCTTCCGAGTCTGCGAACCGCGCCGCCAAACGCCCGCCGACGAAACCGCCGACGCCGCCGATGCCGACGACCGCAATTCGGAATCTTGAATTATTGTCCGTCATCGGTTTTCTCAACCTCATCCGCCCAGCGAGCGTTCCAGAAGTTTTCGGGGAAAGCTTCGAGACGCTGTTTAATCGCGCGCTCGATGCTTGAAATCTTTTCGTTAAAATCGTTGCGGCTGACGAATTTTTCCAGAGCGTTTAACTCGTCGAATTCGACCAGAATGTTGATCGTTTCCTGCGACACTTTCAATTCTTCGAGCTTATCCAAAAAATTTGGGCGTCCGATCGTCCAAATTCCCGCTTCCGACGACCAAACGCCTGATTTTATCGCTTCCAAAGTTCCGAGCGCGAGACATAAAACAAACGGTTCGAACGTCTCGTCGCTGACCAGAAGTTGTTCGTAATTTTCCGCCATATTTTATTTTAGCCGCGAACAGGCACGAAAGGGCACGAAATTAAATTTAAATGATTTTTCTTGAATTTTCGTGCCTGTTCGCGACCGATCTTCCTAATTCCGCAAAGGCTTGCCGGTTTTGAGCATCGCCGCGATGCGTTCCTGCGTCTTGCGTTCGCCGCAAAGCGACAAAAAACCTTCGCGTTCCAAGTCTAATAAATACTGCTCGGAAACCTGCGTTTGATGATTGAGCTCGCCGCCGCACAAAATTTTCGCGATCTTGCGCCCGATCAACTCGTCGTGATCGGAGATAAAACCGCCGCGCTTCATCATCACAAGCGCGATTTTGAACGCCGCCATGCCGGCTTCGCCCATCGCGAGAATGTCGGCGCGCGGCACGGGCTGCGTGTAGCCTGCCGCCGCGAGATTCAAAACTTCCTGTTTGGCGTCGGCGATCAGGCGGTCGCCGTTCATCGAGATCGCGTCCGAATCACGCAAAAAACCGAAGCTTCGCGCTTCCTGCGCGCTGGTTGCGACCTTGCCCATGCCGATCACTTCGAACGTTTTTTTCAGGAAAACCAGCGGGTCGGCGTCCGGCGTGCGTTTCGCCAGATCCATCGCGCGCAAAGTCATTTCCTTCGTGCCGCCGCCGCCGGGCAGCAAACCGACGCCGACTTCGACCAGTCCCATGTACGTTTCGCCCGCCGCCCGCACCTTATCGGCGTGCAGCGGAATCTCGCAGCCGCCGCCCAAACTCAAACCGTACGGCGCGGCGACGACCGGCTTCGACGAATACCTGAGCCGCATGTTCGCCTGCTGGAACGTGTGAATCATCAGATTGATGTCGTCCCATTCCTCTTCCTGCGCGGCGAGCAGCAGCATCATGATGTTCGCGCCCGCCGAAAAATTGCCGCCCTGATTGCCGATCACGAGCCCGACGTGATTTTTTTCCGTCTCCTCGACCGCGAATTTCATCATCTGCATCGTGTCGCCGCCGATCGAATTCATCTTCGAATGAAATTCGAGACACGCGACGCCGTCGCCGATGTCGATTAAACTTGCGCCCGGCGTTTTCTTGATGACGCCGGTGCGATCTTTGACCGATTTCAAAACGATCACGCCCTGACGCTCGGGCAATTCACGATAGCCGCCGTTTACCAGATCATAAAAGCTGCGCGTGCCGTTTTCGTATTTGTAAAAAGTTTCCGCGCCCGCGTCGAGCATCTTCCGGACGTTTTCGGGAATCGTCTGCCCTTCCGCGCGCATCCGTTCGACCGATTCCCGCACGCCGACCGCGTCCCACACTTCGAAAACGCCGATTTCCCATCCGAATCCCCATTTGATCGCGTTGTCGATCTCGACGATCGTGTCGGCGATCTCGGGAATGCGCGCGGCGGCGTAGCGCGAAATGCGCGACGAGGTTTTCCACAAAAACTCGCCGACTTTATCCTCGCCCCAAACGAGCGTTTTGATGCGCGCCGGCAGGTCTTCGATCTGTTTGGCGGCGTCCAAGCTCGGGAACTTCGTTTTCTGCTGCGGTTTGTATTCGAAAGTATTTAAATCGAGTTCGAGAATCTGGCGTTTGCCTTCCGCGTCCTTCGATTTTTTGAAAAACCCGCCGTTCGTCTTGTCGCCCAAAATCTTTTTATCGAGCAGCGTTTGAATCAGTTCGGGCAGCTGAAACACGTCGCGGTCCGCGTCGTCCGGAATCGCCGGGTAAAGATTGTTGACGACGTGCGCCGTCACGTCCAGACCGACGAGATCGGAGGTGCGAAAGGTCGCGCTCGACGCATGCCCGATCGCCTTGCCGGTGATCTGGTCGACCTCGGTCGGCGTTAAATTCATCTCGATCATCTCCTTGATCGTCGCCATCATCGAAAAAACGCCGATCCGGTTCGCGATAAAATTCGGACGATCCTTCGCCGGGACGACGCCCTTGCCCAGGCGCTGATCGAGAAAACCCGTGATCGCGCAGGCGATTTCGCCGCTCGTGTCTTTCGTCGGGATCACTTCGACGAGCTTCATGTAGCGCGGCGGATTGAAAAAATGGATGCCGACGAAATGCTTCTTGAAATCCTCGGAGAAAGGCTCGGCGATCGATTCGATCGGAATGCCGGAAGTGTTCGAAGCGATCACGGAGCCGGGCTTGCGGTATTTTTCGACCTCGCCGAAAACCTTATGCTTGATGTCGAGCCGCTCGACGACCGCTTCGATGACGAAATCGCAGTCTTTGAGCTTCGCCATGTCGTCCTCGAAATTGCCCAAAGTGATCAGATTCGTGTTGTCCGCCAGCATGAACGGCGCGGGCTTTAATTTTTTCGCCGCTTCGAAAAGCTGTTTGACGACGCTGTTTTTGTCCTTCGTCTCTTCGCCCTGCGGCGCGATGTCGAGCAGAAGAGTCGGTATTCCGGCATTAGCAAGATGCGCGGCGATGCCCGCGCCCATTGTCCCCGCGCCCAAAACGGCGGCTTTTCCGATATTCAGCATAAGTTTTTTCCTTTATTGATTGAAATTTAAGTTGGCTAGATTATAAATGAATGAGCATTCATTCAGCAAGTAAATCTTAATATTATTTTACGTTCCTCGGCGGGTTTTCGAGCGAATGAGAATTTCGATTATCTTTTCCAAAACGATCTTCTCGTGTTTGCGGAATATAGAAATAATCACTAAAGGCAGATCGTTCGATCCCGGATGAAAATAAATGCCGTACGCCGAATCATCGTTCCAATTTGGTTTTCTGATTCCGCCGAAATGCTCCTGTTTCTTTCCGGCTTTCGGGTTTAAAGACGGGAACGAAACGATTTTTTCCCTTTCTTCCGCGCCGAATATTTTTTCGGCTTCGTTAATGAATTCGCGAAACTCGACGACGGTTTTCATAAGATTTATATTTTTTTCGGCTTCGATCGGGGCATTTTTTATTCGGTTAGACCGCTAAAATTTCTGACGGGCGAGAAAACCAGCCGCAGAAACGGCAGAATCATGCCGGCGACGCCGATGACGAGCGTCGCGCGCAAGCCGATCCACTCACCCAAGCCGCCCGCGATGAGCGCGCCGAGCGCGATCATTCCGACGTTGACGAAGCGAAAGCTCGCGGTCATTCGTCCCTGCAGATCGTTCGGCGTGATCGACTGCCGCAGGCTGACCAAATTGATGCCGTTGATCTGCACTCCGAAAGCGTGCAGAAAATGCGAGACCGCGAGCAGCGAAACGACCGGCAGTTTCGAGCCGGCGGCGAGCGGGACGAGCGCGAGGGAAAAGATATTCAAAAGATTCGCGAAAATCATCGTGCGCCCGATTCCGAAACGGACGGTGATGCGCCTGACCGTCAGCGCGCCGCACAGAAATCCGAAACCGAGCCCCGAAAAAATCACGCCGAGGAAAAACGGTTCGAGATCGAGCACGCGCACCGCGTAGAGCAAGAAAAGCGCGAGCACGAGCTGCCGGAAAAAAAAGTATAAAGCGATCGATTCCGCCAGCGGACGCAGAATCGGATGCCGGTAGACGAATCGCAAGCCCTCGCCGATTTCCGTCCAGACGCTGCGCGGTTCCTTCTCGCTCAAAACCTCCGGCGCGCGGATCCGCCAGATCAAAGCCGCCGAAACGAGGAACGAAGCCGCATCGCACACAATCGCCAGCGGCGCGGTCACGACCTGCAGCAAAACGCCCGAAATTCCCGGTCCGGCGATCATCGCGACGGATTCGGTCGTGCTCATTTTGCTGTTGCTCTCGACGAGCTGCTCTTTTTCGACGAGCGACGGCGTCAGCGCCATCGCCGCCACCAGCCATAAAATGTTGAGCGCGCCCGCCAGAAAGGCGACGACGTAAAGCTGTTCGATTCGAAGCACGCCGAAAAAGGCGGCGACCGGAATCGTGAACGCCAAACCCGCCCGCCCCAAATCCGAAACGATCAGGAGCGGTTTGCGGCGGACGCGGTCGGCAATGACGCCGACGAACAGCCCGACGGTGAAAGCGGCGGCGCCGCCCGCCGCCTGCAGGACGCTCGTCTCGAAAACGCCCGCTTGCAAAACGACGATCGCGGTTAAAGGATAAGCGAGAGAAGCGAGCTCGGAACCGAAAACGGAAACGCCCTGCGCGCTCCATAACCTCAAAAATTCCCGGTTCCGCCAAAGGCTGTCGGACGGCAGCGCCATAAAACTTATTTTTTCCGTTTATTTCGTTCCAGAATCAGCGACAGCGCGAGCTGTTTTTCGTTGAGCGTTTTATTTAACGATTTCTTTTCGGCTTCGTCGGCGATCGCCTTTATTTTTTCGCGCAGAATGCCGATTTCCTTCATGAGCTCGATTTCGGGCGGCACGAAATCGTTGTTTTTGAGCATCGTGTAGCCGACGCGGATGTCTTCCGGCGTCGCGAAGTAATCGTCTAAATCCAAGGGTTTGCCCGCGCCTTTGAGGTTGTCGAATTTGCCTTCCGCCATCGCGCGCTGAATTTGCTCTTCGAGGACTTTTTCTAATGACATGATTTCATTTTAGACAAACCGGATTTTTTTATCACGCGCGCCGCGAAAAAAAGGCTTGACTTCTCGGAAAACGGGTATATACTGCCCTTGCAACACTAAGAACGAGAAGCATTTTCCACAGGAATTCAGGCATACTCCGTCTATTCCCTTCTTGTCTAGTTCTGATTCTCGGTTCTTAACAATCTAAACAATACGGAGAAAAAACAATGAAAAAGTTAATCTTTTTGATGTTCGCTACGCTTTTATTGAGCGTTTCGATGCTGGCGCAGTCGTCCGCCGCGACGACGTCGTCGTCGCCGGAAACGACCAAAAGAGTCGTCTTCCGCGCGACCAAAGAACAGGTCACGGCGGTGCAGAAGATGTTAAAAACGCCGGAAACCGGCAAGATGGACGACGCCTTTCGCGCCGAGATAAAAAAATACCAGTCGGCGAACGGCTTGAAAGCGACCGGCACCTTGAACCGCGCGACCTTAGAAAAAATGGGGATCATCCTGACCGACAAACAGAAGGAGATCCCGGTCGATCCGAACTCGTTCGCCGGCTCCGACGACAACAAAACGACCGGCGGCAAAAGATCGCCGATTTTCCGCGCGACCAAAGACCAGATCACAGCGGCGCAAAAGCTTTTAATCGAAAAGCAGCTTTACACCGGCGAAGCGAGCGGCGCGCTCGACGCGCCGACGCGCGCCGGCTTGAAAGCGTTTCAGGAAGCGAACGGTTTGAAGGGAACCGGCACGCTCAACCAGGCGACTTTGGAAAAAATGGGCATCGCGCTGACCGATAAACAGAAAGAGAATATGGCAAGTAATTCTCAATAAAGTTTACGCGGTCGACGCAATCAAAACGGCGAGCGAAAGATTTCGCTCGCCGTTTTGATTACAACCCTACGGAGTTCTCTACTGTTTGATTTTGGTTTCTGCTTCCAAACGAACAAATAAACTCTCTAACAATGAAAAAATTTGAGTTTGGTGACATTTAAGTTTTTCTAAATTGTGCGTTTGATTTGAGTTAGGTGAATAAGCTACATGAAACATTTGCCCACTGTAATTAATACTAATTGAAGGAAATTTCAGCTGTTCATGATAGCCTTTAACAGCTGAAATATTTAATGCGGTGTGTGACTGATTCGGATAAATTTCGTCTTTAAATTTTGACGTCGAAAGCCACTTAACCAAATTTAACATCGGAGTTAAATCGTATCCGTCCTTTATCCAATCTTCATAAAACTCGATTAAATACTCCCATTCCTTTTGATTTTCTGACATACAATCATTCTCGTTCATAAAACCTCATGATTCGCTCGGCTAAATCCTTTCTTCCCCAAAGCTCGGAGATGAACATTTTGAAATCCGAGATATTCATCCAGTATTTTTCGCCGATCGTTTCCTCTTTGTTGACGGGATGAAAAATGACGCTGCCTAGGAGTCCGTTGACGAGTCCAGGCGGAAGCAGCAGTTTACCGTTGACGACTTCGAAACGCCCCGCGGAATTAAACGCGAACTGCGCCGGAAGCCGGTCGAATTTCAAGGTTTCGCGCAAAACCAGTAAAATTATTTCCTCCGCGCCGTGGTGGACGCTGAATGACGGCGCGATTCTTTTGAAAGCGAACGGAACGTCGAGCGCGAGCGGCAGGGCGCGCGGCATTCCCATAAAGACGATGAGCGCCCAATTTTCCTTCAAAAATCTTTGGTAATCGTTCCCGGATAAATTTTCTTTGGCGAGCGATTTTCGAACGGTCGCATCGATCGCGCGGGCAGCCGGCGCGACGGCTTTGGAAAACGCGCCGCTGTTCATAAAATCCACCGATTCCTGTACGTATTCGCCGACCGTTCCCATAAAAATCACCGTTCGCTTGCGATCAATTCCGAAACGGTCGCGAATCGAAAGCCTTTCCCCTTTAGCCCCTCGATAATCGGTTTGACCGCGCGCAGCGATTTCTTTTGCGGGTCGTGCATGACGTGCAGCAGGATGATCGAGCCGTTTTTGGCATTGTCGAGCACGCGCCGCACGATCGACTCCGGACTATCGGCGTTTTCCGAAAAGGTTTCCGGCTCGACGTCCCAGGTGACGGTCCGGCGGTCGTTTCGCGACAGGTAAAGCGGCAGCGCGAAAAGCTTTTTGCCGTAGGGCGGGCGAAAATGCAGCGGTTTCTCGTAGCCGGCAGCGCGCAGAAGCGCGTCCGTGCGCTCGATTTCCGCTTTCACGAACGACGGCGTCACGAAAACCATTCGCGTGTGCGAGTAAGAATGATTGCCGACTTCGTGCCCCGCCGCGACGATCTTCCTGCCTTCTTCCAAATTTTTTTCCAGATCGCCGCCGACCAGAAAAAAGGTCGCCTTTGTGTTCTGCTCGCTCAAAACGCCTAAAATCTCGTCGGTCAGTTGCGGCGTCGGTCCGTCGTCGAAAGTCAGCGCGACGATCTTCTCGTCGGTTTCGACGCGCGGCGTGATCGTTCCGAACGCCTGAAACGTCCGCGAATTGCTGAGCTTCCACAATCCGACGGCGAGCGCCGACAGCAGAACGAGAACGACGGCGGAAACAATCAATTTATGCATTCGCTTATGATAGGCAAATATTTTTGCCGCCGCAATTTAATCGAGTATAATCAATCGCAATTTATGCATTTCGTATTCTCGCGAAGATTTTACATGCTGCTCGCCCTCGCGCTCGTTCCGCTCGCGTTTTCGTGGAATCTGCCGTGGCTGCGTTATCTCGTATTCGCCTTCGACGCGATGCTGATTCTGATGGCGCTCGTCGATTATTTCATCAGCCGGCAGCTGCCCGAAGATTTCACCGTCGCGCGTTCGTTCGGCAAGAGATTCGCGATCGGCGACGCCAACCAGGTTCAATTAAGGATCGAAAACCCGACGCGGCACGCCTTTCGCCTTAAAATAAAGGACGAATATCCGCCCGAAATGCGGCTCGACGACCGGCGCGAAACGGAGTTTACGGTCGCGCCGCAAACCGCCGCGGATTTCTTTTATACTCTAACGCCTTTGAAACGCGGCAATTACAAGTTCGGGCGCAGCGCCGTTCGTTATCTTTCGAAATTGGGCTTGATCTGGTGCCAGACGGATCTTGCCGCGCCGGAAAGCGTGAAAGTTTACCCGAACATGCGGCGCGCGCGCGAAATGGAACTGAGAGCGCTCGGCGCGCAGAGCTTTCTGGCGATACAGCGCAGATCCGTGCGGCGCGGCGAAGGACGCGAATTCGAATCGATGCGCGATTACGTGCGCGGCGACGAACTGCGCCATATTTCGTGGACGGCGACCGCCCGGCGCTCGAAACTCATCACGCGGCAGTACCAAATCGAACGCGACCAGACGATCGTCATCGCGCTCGACGCCGGACGCCTGATGACCGGGCGCCTCGAAACGGAAACGAAATTCGACACGGCCATTCACGCTTCCTTAGCGTTAATAAGCGCGGCGGCGCGCGGCGGCGACAACTGCGGGCTCCTCGTTTTCGGGCGCCGGGTCAAAAAATACCTGCCGCCGAAAAAAGGCGTCGAGCACATCGACGCCGTGCTCGAAGCGCTGCACGATCTCGAACCCGAGCTCATCGAACCTTCTTACGCGCGCGCCTTTCAATTCATCGCCTCGAACTCGAAAAAACGCGCGTTCGTCGTGATTTTAACGGATTTGGTCGACAAGGAATCCTCACGGGAACTCATCAACTCGCTAAAACTTCTGCGCCCGCGCCATCTGCCGCTCGTCGTGACGATCGGCGACCGCGATTTGAACGCGACGGTCAGCGAAGTGCCGAAGGAATTAAAGGAGGTCTTCGTGCAGTCGGCGGCGGAGGAAATCATTCACCAGCGCGAAGCCGCGTTAAGAGCGGTCGAAACTTTGGGCGGCCTCGCGCTCGACGTGACGACCTCGACGCTCGCGCCGCGGCTTCTGGAAACTTATCTGCGCGTCAAACAACGCGGTTTGCTGTGATTTCGTTCGATCGATTTCAACGCCTTTTTTTACCGAAGATTTCCCGCAACTTTTTTCGCGGCGGCGCGTGAGAATCTGTCGAGACACGCGGCAAGTGTTGAAATAATTAAACCAACGGGAGATTTATTGATGAGATCGACGATTTTTGCATTAAAAGCGACGCCCTTGACGATTTGTTTTATTTTATTGACCGGAACTTTTGTTTTCGCGCAGCAAACGAATTCCAACAACGCCGAAAATTTATCTGCGACGCCGAAAGCCGCCGTTTCGGAAGCCGACAAAAATAGTTTTTATGAATTGACGAAGCGGGTCACGTTCGTGTTTTCGAAGGGCGAGTTGACAAGGGCGAAGGAATTCGCCGAAACGCTTCTCGAACAGGCGGACACGATGCCGGACGACTGGAATTACGGCAACGCCGTGCACGTCGCGAATCTCGTTCTCGGACACGTCGCGCTCGCCTCCGGCGATGTGGCGGCAGCCAAACGCTTTCTGCTCGCCGCCGGCAAAACGCCCGGTTCGCCGCAGCTCGACAGTTTCGGTCCGAACATGCGGCTCGCCAAAGCGCTGCTCGAAAAAGGCGAAACCGAAACGGTATTGGAATATTTCGATCTCTGCGACAAGTTCTGGAAACCGCGATTCTCGGCGACCGCCGAATGGAAAGCCGCCATCCGGAAAAATGAAACGCCCGACTTCGGAGCCAATCTTCGCTATCAGTTTCACGACGCGAAGCAGCAGTAACGCGCCGGTCGGCGTTGCTTTTTCGGCGACCGCGCCGGCGCGGATTCGTAAAACAATAAAAAGAGAAGAATTTTTCTTCTCTTTTTATTGTTTGGGGCGTTATCATTTTCACTGCCGGACGATCGTCTGCGTGGTCCCGGTTAACGAATATGAGCAAAATTTTTCTGATTTTTCTGAGCGTCGTTTCTTTCGGGTCGGCCGTTCACGCGCAATCGGACGCGAGCGGATCGAAGCCCGGCGCGAAAATCGTCGCGGTCGTCGAGCGCCTCGCGCGAGCCGGGATCGAGCGCGACGTGCGGGCGGTCGACGAAATTTACGCGGAAGGTTATTTTCACACGAACGCCGACGGCAGCATGATGAGCAAAGCCGACGTCCTCGACAGTTACCGCGCGCCGGCGGGCAGCGTCAAAATCGAATCCAACACGCACGACGAGGACAAAATCCGAATCAGCGGCGACACCGCCGTTTTCAGCACGCGCGTCGCTTATAAAGGAGTTGCCGACGGGCGATCCTTCACGCGGTTTTACCGCGTCACATACGTCTTGAAGAAAAAAAAGCGCTGGCAAATCATCGCGTCGCACGCTTCGATTATGACGAACTGATTATTTTTATTGCGCGAAAACCGCGTCGAGAAACATCATCATGCCGAAGCCGACGAAGAGCGAAAAGGTCGCGCCGTTTTCAAACCCGTGCCGGTGCGTTTCCGGAATGATCTCGTCGCTCACGATGAAGAGCATCGCGCCGGCGGAAAAAGCCAGCGCCCACGGCAGAATATGCGCCGACAAAAGCAGGACCGACGCGCCGAACAGACCGCCGAAGATCTCGACGACGCCGGTAAACGCCGAAACCATGATCGAGTATTTTTTCGAGTAGCCGTGCGCGTGCAGCGCGACCGCGACCGACAATCCTTCGGGAACGTTCTGCAGGCCGATCCCTAAAGTCGCGCCCAACCCGGTGCCGAAATCGCCCGTGCCGTTCGCGACGCCGACCGAAAGCCCCTCCGGGAAATTATGGATCGCGATGGCGATGACGAACAGCCAGATTTTGCGCAGTCTCCCGGCTTCGATCATGCCGTCGTGCCCCTTTTCGAAATGTTCGTGCGGCACGAACTCGTTGATCAGCCAGAGCGCGAACCCGCCGATAAAAAGAAAAATCACCGACTGCAGAACGGCGCTCGTCGTCGTGGCGCCCTGCCTTTTCGAATGTTCGATCGACGGCAGGAGCAGCGAGAAAACCGTCGCCGCGAGCATCACGCCGGCGGCGAAGCTCAGCAGATTGTTGTTGAGTTTTTCGTTCAGACGGCGCAGGAAAACCGCCGGCAGCGCGCCGACGGTGGTCGCGCCGAAACCGGCGACGGCGGTCGCGAGCAAAGCGTTCGTAAAAGTATCGGCGGTAAACGGCATTTAATTTATATGTAGCAAAAAGAACGGATTATGAAAAGACGTTTGTTCGTTTAGAAATAAAACATCGGAAATTGTCAGTAATTTTTTATTCTTAATTCTTCATTATTGACTTAAAATCAGTTTTATGAAGCCGATATCCAAGACCGCCTTTTACTGCTGCGGCGTTCGAATGCAGGACGCGGAAAGCGCCAATCCCGTCTGCGGCGACGTTTACGCCAAAAATTTCATGAGCGAGGACGGACTGCGCGTCTTCGAGGCTTTTAAGGACGAAACGAGCCCGAACGCGTCGAACGTCGTGCGTCATCGCATTATCGACGATTTTTTGCGCGCCGCGCTTCTTGAAAATTCCGATTTACGCATCGTCACCGTCGGCGCGGGTTTTGACAGCCGTCCTTACCGGCTCGCGGGCGGCGTGTGGATCGAACTCGACGAGCCGCAGGTCATCGAATATAAAAACGAACGGCTTCCGGTCGAAGAGTCGGCGAACCCGCTTCACCGGATTCCGATGGATTTCGCGACCGATTCGCTCGAAGAAAAGCTCGCGCCGTTTGCCGGTACCGATCCGGTCGTGATCGTCATCGAGGGCGTTTTCGTTTATCTCGATGAAAACGAGATCATCGACGTTTTGAGCAAACTGCGTCGTCTTTTTCCGCGGCACAAGCTGATCTGCGACCTCATGAGCCGCGCTTTTTTTGAGAAATACGGCCGAACGCTGCACGAAAAAATAAACGACATCGGAACGGTCTTTCGCGTCGACGCCGTCGAGCCGGAAGAAATATTTCTCGCTCACGGGTATCGCCGCCGCCATCGAATTTCGATCATCGAGCGCGCGTCGGAACTCGGGCTTATAAGGATCCCGAAGATAGTTTTAAAGACCGTATTGCGGACGCTGGCGAACGGTCTCGCGATTTATGTTTTCGAGACGAATTGAAATTTTGTGAAGCGCCGATCAACGAACGGTGAAAACGACGAAGCGGCGCGCAATTGATTATGCGGTTTATGACGACCGGGCATTTTACTTTCAAGACGGCGCGCGCCGGCCCGGTCGCCGAAGCCGGCGGACGCGTCGCGCTCGACGAACGGTAATGAACGAATCTTCTCTAATCGGCGGACTGATTTTTCTGCTCGCGGTCGGGTTGACGGCGCTCGTTACCGGTAAATATTTCCCGCGCGCCGCAGCGCTTTTTCCCGGTTTCGAGGCGCTGCGCAAGTCCTTCAGGCCCGCGCCGAAAATTCATCACTCGAAACTGGTCGGCGTGCTTTTAACGCTCGACGACGAGGCGCTCGAAGAACTGTTCGCGCTGTACAAAAAGCAGTTCGGCGCCGGCGCGGCGCGCTACGCCCGAAAAACTCACCGGAAATGGAAAGCCGGCGAAGTGCGCCCCGTCCGGCAAACGTTCGAAAGGTTTCTCGTTCATCTTCCGCAAGTGATGAGCTTCGATTTAAAATGTGAAATACTGCGGACGTTTATGGAAGAATTCGCCGCGAAAGACAAATACGAACTGAAAGTTCACACCGACGATTGGGAAGAAAAACTAACGCCGTTCGTCGGGCAGATCATCGACAAGGCGTACACGGCGCAGCTGGCCCCGGAGGTCGAACGGAAACTGCGCTGGCTCGGGGACGGCGACATGCAGCTCGCGCAGGATATTTTGCGGCGTTCGCAGGCGGAAGAAGGGCGCATCGTCGTTTCGACGCTGCGCGAGGAATTCGCGCGGATCGAAAAGCTGCTCGGCGAAAAGAGCTTTAAGCCGAAAGTCACGCATACGTTGAAGTTCCCGTACGGAACGATTACTTTGAGCATTAAACGAAGGTAGAAAATGGAAGAAGAAAAACAAAAACTCGTCCCGAAAAAGCAATCGCTGTTTCCGCTCGCGGCGGAAGACATCGTCGACAACGCGCTGCATAATCTCGACGAAGCGCAGGCGCGCCGCGTGACGGAAAAAGCGGCTGACGAAATCGTGCGCCTCGCGGTCGAAAAGCGCAAAGCCGAATACCGCAACGCGGCGGCGCAGGAAGAAATGCACAACCTCATCAACAACGCCAATCTCTTAGATCAACGCGTCGGCGATTACAAAATCAACAGCACGTTCGAAACCGCTTCCGGCACGACGAACGTCGAAATCCGCAAATCGAAAATCACGCCGGTCGGTATCGCGGCAATCGCGGCGGGCTTGGCAATTCTGGTTTTGTTGATCGGTTTTCTGCTGACGCGAAGTTAGCGCTAGGTTTATTCGGCTGTTAAGGTTGGGATTCACCCGGCAAGTCCTTCGGCGCGGCGTCTTCCCTGCCGACGAGAAAAAGATAGAGAAACATCGCGGTGCCGGTTAAAACGCCGGTGCCGATTTTGACCGCGACCGGCAGACTCGACGGCGACAGAAAACCTTCGATGATGCCGGCGATGACGAGAAAAAAAGCGCAGCCGATGACGATTTTCGCGGCTTCCATGCCCTTTTTCTTTAAGGCCTGGGCGCGCGTCAGGTCGCCCGGATTGACGAGCGCGTAGCCGATCATCATGCCCGCGCCGGCGGCGATGAAGATGCACGACAGTTCGACGACGCCGTGCCCGACCATAAAAAAGACGAGTGAGTTGGCAAAATCCGCGTTCGTTTTGTAGCAGATGCCCAATATCCCGCCGATTTGCAAGCCGTTCATCGCCAGCACGTAAAACGTGCCGACGCCGAGCAGGACGCCGAACGCGAACGCTCGAAACGAAACGATAATGTTGTTGGTCAAAATCCGGCTCGAACCGATTTGATTGGCGGCGTTGAGGCTTTCCCACCACCTGATGTCGTTCTGCGCCGCGTACCGGGCGTCTTCCAGACCGAGATACTCGCCGAAATTCTGATTATAGTAACAGAGCAGAAAAGAGGCGACGCTGAAAAACATGAAAACGCCGAACGCGAGCCCGACGTAAGAAACGTTTTTGCGGAAAGTTTGCGGCAAATCCTTCGTAAAAAACTGCCACATCACCGCCGCGCCGTTCGTGTCGGCGCGATAAATCTTGCCGTGCGCGCGGATCACGAGACTGTTGAGATAATTGATCAGCTTCGGGTCGCGCGTTTCGGCGCGCGCGATCGCGAGATCGGTCGCCGCGCGGCGGTAAAGCTCGCCGAATTCGCGCACCTCGGCGCGCGAGAGACGCCGGAGCGAAGACGCGTCGAGCATCGAAAGCAAATCTTCAAGGCGCTGCCAGTGGTTTTTGCGCTCGTTGATAAAACGACTCATACCAATTTTGGATTTTAGATTTTGGATTTGGGATTTGCATCCGCGTTCTGAAGCGCGGTTTTCGAGAAAAAGTTTTCGCTAAATAATCAACGCTCGGGGCAATCCGCAAGCTCATCGACAAAACCAATCCAAAATCCAAAATCTGAATTCCAAAATGTAAATTATCATTGCCAATCCGAAATCTAAAATCTAAAATCTAAAATTTAAATGTCTGAAGAAGCAAAAAACAGCCACGAAGAAGAAGCGATCGGAAAAACCTATGATTTTCGCGTGGCGAAACGGCTTTTGGGCTATCTTCGACCGTACTGGCACCTCGCGGCGGTCGCGCTCGTTTTGACGCTCTTAACCAATGTTCTCGGGAACATGCAGCCGTACTTCACGAAAATCGCGGTCGACGATTTTATCACGCCGCAGCGAACCGAGGGCATCTGGCTGTTTTCGCTCGCTTTTTTCGGGCTTTTTCTGTTTCGCTTCATTTTCAGCTACGTTCAGGAAATTCTGCTCAACACGGTCGGGCAGCGCGTGATGTTCGATTTGCGCACGCAGATTTACACGAAGCTGCAGCAGCAGGAAGTCGCGTATTACGATAAGAATCCGGTCGGGCGCATCATCACGCGCATCACGTCGGACGTCGACGCGCTCAACGAGCTTTTCACGTCGGGCGTGATCGACGTGCTCGGCGATCTCGTGAGCATCATCACGATTCTCGGCATGATGTTTTTCCTCGACTGGAAGCTCGCGCTGATCTCTCTGATCACCGTTCCGCTGCTTTTTACGGCGACGAACTGGTTTCGCAAACACGCGCGCGAGGGCTTCGACAAAGTGCGCACGCGCACCGCGAAACTGAACGCCTTTCTGCAGGAACATATTTCCGGCGCGCAGACCGTGCAGCTTTTTAACGCCGAGAAAAAGGTTCAGAAACGCTTCGACGAGATCAACGACGATTATCGCAACGCGAACATCGAAACGATTTATTATTATTCGATTTTTTACCCGATGGTCGATTTTATCGGCACGATCGGCGTCGCGCTCGTGATCTGGTTCGGCGGTTATCAACTGCTGGTCGAAAACGCCGCCGCCGCTTCGCTCGTGACGATCGGCACGGTCATCGCTTTCGTGCAGTACTCGCAGAATCTTTTTCAGCCGATCCGCGATCTGTCGGACAAATTCAATATCCTGCAGGCGGCGATCGTCGCTTCGCACCGCATTTTTCTGCTGCTCGATCTGCCGGTCGAGATCAAATCGCCGGAGAAACCGAAAAGAACCGGCAAGGCGCTCGGCAAAATCGAATTCCGGAATGTGTGGTTCGCTTATCGCGAGGAAAACTGGATCATGAAGGACGTTTCCTTCACGATCGACCCGGGCGAATCGGTCGCGCTCGTCGGGCACACCGGTTCGGGCAAAACGACCGTTACGAACCTTCTGATGCGTTTTTACGACGTGCAGAAAGGCAGGATTCTGCTCGACGGCGTCGATGTTAAGGACTGGGATCTGCAGGCGTTGCGCGAAAACTTCGCCGTCGTGCTGCAGGACGTCTTTCTGTTTTCCGGTTCGATCGCGGACAATATCCGGCTCGGAAATAAAGAAATCTCGAACGAAAAAATCCGCTGGGCAGCCGGCGAAGTGCACGCCGCGGAATTTATCGAAAAATCGGACGCGGGCTACCAAGCGGAAGTCAAAGAACGCGGCGCCGGTCTTTCGGTCGGGCAGAAACAATTGATTTCTTTCGCGCGCGCGCTGGCGTTCGAGCCGACGATTTTGATTTTGGACGAAGCGACGAGCTCGATCGACACGGAAACCGAGCAGCTCATCCAGCAGGCGGTCGAGCGCGTCATGCAGGAGCGCACTTCGCTCGTCATCGCGCACCGGCTCTCGACGATCCAGAAATGCGATAAAATCATGGTCTTCCACCACGGCGAGCTGCGCGAAGCGGGAACGCATCAAGAGCTTTTGAATCTGCACGGGCTATACTGGCGGCTTTACCAGCTGCAATACGTCGAAGAGAAAATTCACAGTTCGGTGCCGCCCGCCGCCAAGCCGAACCTGGGCCTCGAAACCGGCGCCGGCGAGCGCCTGTAAACTTCATCGCGAAACGATTTTGCAAATCGCTAGGCTAATTTCGAAAATTCGTTTATAATAGTTTCCCTGAATGATTACGGAAGCAACCCAGCAATCAGAACTACCCCCGGAAAGCGAATCGGTGATGGAAGAAATCTTCCGCCGATGCAATGAGAATGCGCCGAATTTCGGCGTGCGGCTCGACTGCTTCAAAGAATCATTGCGCAAAACCGCCCGCAAGTATCTGCTGAACTCGCCCGCACCGGTATCGAACGAGGAATTAAACGATTTTCTGCGGCAGATTCAAGCCGACGATTTGTTTCTCGCCCTGGCCTGCGCCAACGGCAGCGAACGCGCCTGGTGGGAGTTTGACCAACAGCATCGTTCCTACCTCGAAAGAGTCGCGCGCCATCTCGCGAGCACCGACATCGACGCGCAGGAAGTCGTCGATACCGTATACGTCGAGCTTTACGGAACGCGCGTCGTCGACGGCGAAAGAGTTTCGAAGTTTTCGACCTATTCCGGACGCGGATCTTTACGCGGCTGGCTGAGAACGGTCATCTGGCATTCGCTCGTCGATCTGCACCGCGCGTCGCACGACGAAGTTTCGCTCGACGAAATGACGGAAAACGTCGGCGAAGGTTTCGTGCACGCGAGTTTCGCCGACGCGTCGCTCGGCGGCGAGGACGAAATGATCGAGCAGATCGCCAAACAGCGCTACAAAAAAGCGACCGTCGCGGCGATCGAAACGGCCTTTGCGAGCCTCGACAATCACGAAAAACTGCTGCTTCTCTATTATCACGTCGAAAATTTGAAGCTGCGGGAAATCGCGCGGATGGTCGAAAGCCAGGGCTCGCCGCTGCGCGATTGGTTTCAGAGAAAATCGCCGACGCGCGAAAAAAATCCCGAAAGCCGGATTCACGAATCGACGATCATGCGTTGGCTGGAAAAAAGCTACGCCAAAGTGTTGCAGCTCTTTCGCACCGAACTGCGCGCCAAACACGAGCTGCGCGAAGACGAGATCGAAATCTGTATGGAGCTGGCGACGCAGGATTTAGCCGGTCGCAATCTGTACCAAAATTTAACGACAACTTAAACCTCCGGAAAGGCATCGGAAAAGTTTTTTGCCCCGACCGAATAAATTTACGCAAATAAATGGGATAGGTCGCGTCTGTCCTTCGGAGGCTGGAATGTAAAATGGAAAATACGGGGAATATAAAATTAGAAGAAATTAGAATACAGGGACTTTTGGATGGCTATCTGAAGAGGCAATCCGTCGCGGCTTTAACAACGCCGCAGAATCATCTCGACGAAGATTCGTTAACCGCTTTTATCGAAGGAAATCTGAGTGCTCGGGAATCGCAGCCGATCGTCAGTCACCTGGTCGATTGCTCTTTTTGCCGGCACGTCACGGCGGAGCTCGTCAGACTCGATCTGGCATTTGCCGAAGAACCGGCGTACACCGCCGTTCAGGAAAGTCAGCCTTCGAAGATTTCGGAAGTTTTGAACAATCTTTTGGCGCGCATTTTCGGCACTAACGACAGCGCCGTTTTCGCGCATCACGAAACCGAAGAAAAAACCGAGGACAAAGAAGATAAACCGGAAGAAAAGTAACCTCGATAACCCCGAAAAAGCGGCCCGCATCGCAAACGTATGCGGGCCGCTTTTTTTTGTTTAAACCGCGCAGGTTTTGAAAGAGAATTTGGCAAATCGCATTTCGGTCTGGGCGCGCCGAGGAGTTATAATCTAGTCAATTATTTTGTTTCAGGAGATTTGCATTGCTGGAGAACAATCACGATTGCCTGCCGAAAAATCATCAAATATCGGTTGAAAAAGTGGCGGTCGCCAATCTGCCGACCGCGGTCGGGGAATTCAAAATCGCCGGTTACCGCTCTTTAAACAGCACCGAAGAATTCGTCGTTTTGTACAAGGGCGAGATGACCGCCGACGCGCCGACGCTGGTGCGGATTCACTCGCAGTGTTTGACGGGCGACGTGTTCGGCTCGATCAAGTGCGACTGCGGGCCGCAGCTGCATCGCGCGATGGAATTGATCGAGCGGGCGGGGCGCGGCGCGATCGTGTATCAGCAGCAG
>DATCMK010000017.1:0-207119 GCA_036563455.1 Pyrinomonadaceae bacterium
GGATGAAAATCCACGCCGATGTATAATGTCATAGCGGTTTCTCCTGTCAAAGAACGAAATAATCGGTTTATGCAAAAGTGATTATAAGTCACCTTGGAGAAACCGTCTTTATTACATCAAAAACGTATGGCTTTTGAGACACTTTTTTATCTTAATCAAAAGACAGTTGGATTTGCGGAAAGAACATGTCCGTCACGGGGCTTTAATATCGGAATGAATAACGGTGAAAGCGCAGGGCAAACAATTTTCCATTGTCACATTCATTTAATCCCTAGAAGAAGTAAAGACGTAGACAATTCAAGAGGCGGCGTGCGGCACATTATTCCGATAAAGGGTGTTATTGATTTTAAGATTTTGATAATGAAAGAAAAATTAGATAAAAGGCTTTTGAAAGCTCTGGAATACGGTAAAGTTCATTATTTCCGGGACTGGTCGAATTGTATCGTTCCGAAGATATGTGCCGGCGTTTACACTATTTGGAAAGATGAGCAATTGATTTACGTTGGTATGTCCGGACGTTCTTTAAATGCCGAAATAATTCAAGAGCATAAAAATACAGGAACAAAAACAAAAGGCTTATTCAACAGATTGAAAAGCCACGCTAGTGGTAGAAGAAGCGGCGATCAGTTTTGTGTTTATATAGCGGACAGATTGGTTTTACCGACACTAACGAGAGAACAAATCGAAGCTATTGCCTCAAAGGAGTTGAATTTCGATAACTTGATCAGAGACTACATTCATACTCATCTGTTTTACCGTTACGTGGAAACCGAAAACGACAAGCAAGCCTTTCAACTGGAAAATGCTGTTAAAGGAGGCGCGTTAAAAGCTGGAAAGCCCTTTTTAAATCCGAGCAATTAGATCGAGAGTACGGATTCTGCTCTTCATTGAAACCTTTATTAAAGTTCCCATCCGGGATTAAATTTCAAGGTTCATCTAAAGACTTATTTCTCTCGCCTCTTAAAATAATCTGTCTCGGCTTTCATCAATTCAACTATGACTACCGAAAAAACACTTCAGTAATATTACTCTTTTGTAACCGATCTTGAATATTAGCTGTTATAGCCCCACTCCCTAACCCAACAGATAAGGATTTGTAAGATGAAAAAGTTCGCAAGCCTAATTTAGTTAGTTCTTGGTGTGCTATTGTGTGCCGAAGTTTATTTCATCAGAATGATAAAGATCCTAATCAAAATTATAACTTCTAATTTTCAAGCAAATTTGATTATTTATAGTTCCGGATTTCATAGCCTGCGAATTAAACACAATAAAAGGTGGTAATGTTAAATATGCATACAACATCTAGAGAAACTGTTGACAAAACAACCAAACGAAATAATAATCATAATAGCTGTTTATGAGAACATTGGTCTGTTCTAATCAAACTCAACTCTCATAACCAACTAATACGGTTGACTTGTTAGCATTTAACTCACTGTCATAAAAGATTATAACAGTATCTTCTTAAGCCAATAAAGTCAGTTTAATCAAAATATTTTAACCCCTATGAAGCAGCTATTTTCTGATTTTTTTGAAATTTCCGAAGATATAATTGAAGATTACGGAGCATTTAATGTTTCTCTCGTTTCAGATTTGCCTTTATTTATAGACCCTTTTCGTATTTTTAATAGTGCTAAACCGGAATATCAAAAACTGCACGATGAAATAATAAAATACCTAATATATCTGAGGGACAAATCACTTGCAGGAAATCTTGAAACTGCCTTTTTAGCAGACTTATTTACATTTCCAGAAGTCAAACAAAATTGGCTTGGATATTCCAAAACAAGCAACAAAGGAAGTGGTTTGGGAATGGAGTTTGCCCTTGCTCTTGATAAAAATTTTAAGATATTAAAAGGCTTTGGTAAAGAAAAAATCAGCGGGAGCCATCTTGAAAAATTAACATTAATTAATGATGGTGTTGGAAGGGACAATATCAGTGATTTCACAACCAATTTAATAAAAGAATTTTTGTTGGAATATACCCAGAATTTTGCACGAAAACATCTTCCCGCCAAATTTAGACAAGTTCACGGAATGAATAAAGTTAAATTCAATTACAAAACTCAGGTTTGGGAAGATGGGATTTTCGAATTGCCTAATTATGACAATAGCATCAAAGATAATTACGTTATTCTTACTCCGTCAGATTTATTAACGAAGGATGAAACTTGGATAAATAGAGACGAATTACTTTCGAAATTCCAAAAAATCGCTAATAGTGTTGACAGCGACATTCTTAAAAGAAGAGTCAATGATTATTTTCACGAAAGATTAAGTAAAATAGCTCCTAAAGAGAAGAAAAAAGACGGAACTCCTAAAGAACCTGCCGCCAAATATAAAAGACAAGCGGCAAGTGAAACTATTGAACAGTATCCGGAAATTCTAGATCACTTTCTTAAATACAAGGAACAAAACGGTGAGGAGGGCGATGCGGCAAGCTCACTTAAGGTAATTCAGTCTAAATTACTCTATCTAAAACAGTTTAGCAAGTTAGCAAAAGACTTATTAGAGACCACAACTTTTTATAAAATTAATACCTCTACCTATGATGGCTGTCTAAAAAAGCTGAAAGTTTTGAAAAAATTTGTTGAAAATGAAAATGGTTATGAAATATTTCATTTCAATAAAAAACCTGTTACAGATGAAGACAATTTATCAATCCTTTTCCGAATGACTTGGAAGGCACATTTACCACAGAAAGACACTTTTAGTGATAGTGCGGAAATTATTACAGTTTGGAAGAAATCAAAAACAAAACTAAAAATTGTTCTCAAACTGTCCACAAACCATAGACTAAAACAAACTCTCGAAAAATTAAGAGATGCTTATCAAGATCAAAAAACGGAACAGGAATATATTTTGGTGATTGTTCATTACTCTAAAGAAGAGCTTGATAGCGTAAAAAGCTTGCTAAAAACACTAGGTATGTCCAACCACAAAAATGTTGTTTTTATTAATGCCGAAATGATAGAAAATAATAAGAACGATGAAGAAGTAATAAAAAATGATTTAGATGATAGTTCCAAAACCAAAAGTAAATCCATTAAATTTAATGGATACGGTTTATTGGTCGGGGTAGGTTATGACCTGCCTGAAACAGTTGATGACGCTACGGCAATTTATAATGTTCTGGTTAATCCTAAACGTGCCGCTTACCCGAAACAAAATGTACAACTTCTAACTGAAGATGATTCTACACGAAAGGATATTTTAGATGCCTTCGATAAACTTATTGAAGAATCCCAAAAAATCAGTATCGATACGGCAATTATTTATTACTCTGGGCACGGATGGACAAACGGTAAAGAATATTACCTTGCTCCCTTTGGATACGATATTAGCCGTCCGAAGGAAACCTTAATTAGCGGTAAGGAATTTACTGGTAAAATAAACGAGATAAATGCTAAGAAATTGTTAGTTATTTTGGATTGTTGTTATGCCGGGGGTATTCCGAAAACAAAAACGGTAAAAGGTTTAATTAAATCAAATCCACCAAAGGATTTCTTGGATAAATTAAATAAAGGCAGTGGTAAGGTCGTTATAGCTTCTTCGTCAGAAAACGAAAAGTCTTTAATTTTAGATGGAGAACCTAATAGCGTTTTTACACAATGTTTTCTTGAAGCTCTGGAAGGCAAAGGTACAAGACATAAAGATGGGTATGCGAAAATCTTTGACATATTGAGCTATGTGTTTAAGGAGGTTAAGATACGGACCAATTATAAACAACACCCTTTCCTTAATAACGCCACAAATTTGTCTGATGATTTTGCTGTTTGTTATTATGCCGGAGGCGTTAAGGATATCCCGAATGCGGGCGTTTCCAGTGACTCCACATCAACAACTATCACTTCAAGTAAGTTATTTCGTTTAAGAGACAAGTTAACAGGACTCGAAGCGACAAGAAAATTGTTAGTAACGAAAGCAAATCGTTACAGGAATGAAATTATAATTGAGTCTGATTTGGCTGCCAAAATGAAATTAGAACATAAATATATTGAAACTGAAGCCGACCTCAAAAATGTTGAGGCTGAAATTGATGAGCTAGAGAATCAAATAGGTGAAAACTCTTAAATTTATATGAGAAAGCAATTGGATTAAGAGAACGAATTATGGCTTGCAACATAATAAAACTTTGCCTTTTTCCTTAAACCTTTGGTTAAATTCAAGGCATATTTTGGGTTAGTTTAGAGAATATCCTTAAACACTACGTTGCTCAGTTTCAATCCGTTCTGGTGAAATAATTGCTCCAAACCCATTAATTTAATGTCCAAAAATCGATAAAAATTATGAGTGATTTTGTAATTTATACGGACCAGAGTCGTTTAAATAGCCAACTGCCCGCCACTCATGCAATCGTGATAGGAGTAGGGGAATATTTTTACCTTCCCGGGGGTAGCCGCGAGCCAAAAACAGAATTTCACGGCGGGCTTAGGCAACTTTCCTCACCGCCGGAATCGGCAAAAGCTATTACCGATTGGCTTCTCGACGAGTTTCACAATCCAGATAAACCGCTCGCAACCGTTTCCCTACTGGTTTCAGAGAAAAGCGGTGAGTATGTGTATTCCCATCCTAAATTACGTAAAGCTGTCACAACGCGACCAGCGACCTTTGAAAACGTTAAAAATGCAGTCCGGCAATGGAAAAATTTCGGAGACAGAAGCGAAAAAAACTTAATTTTGTTCTTTTTTTGCGGGCACGGCGTAGCTAAAGGTTTAAGCGGAATGACGCTTTTGTTATCAGATTACGGAGAATCGGATGATATGCCTATGGAAGGAGCGATCGATTTTGAAGCCCTGCACCGCGGCATGGCACAATGCGGAGCCTCCGAACAATGCTATTTTATCGATGCTTGTCGCATGGTCTCAACTATCGCTACGGAAACGACAACATCTGGACAGACAATAATCCAAGATAATCAAAACCGTTCTTTTGATTCTGATTGGAAAACTGCGACTTTTTATTCAACTCTTGCTGGAGAAGCTGCTTATGGACGTAAGGGTAAGCCGAGTTTCTATACGGAAGCATTAATCAATGGTCTTAGAGGAATGGGAAGTAATAATCGCAATGGCGACGGTGTTTGGAGAATTTCCACAAATGACCTGAGCGTGGCGATCCATCAGGGTCTTGCAACTCAAGGAGAAAAGGTTAAGATCCCGACTTCTCATCTAGTATATTTCGAGTTTCATGAACTAAGAAATGATCCGCTCGCTCTGGCGATTGTTTATTGTGATCCTAAGGATAACAATAGCCGTGCGACTTTTTATTGCCGGCAAAATCAAAATGAAGTCAACCAACGATCACCAGCCGAAAAAAGTTGGGAAATAATCGTTCCATACGGAAGATACGATTTCATTGCGGAAATTGGAAATCAACGAAAGCAGAAGGTAGAGGAATTGATAATGCCTCCTTACAGGGAAATAAAAATCGAGGTTTAGTGAAATGAACGTCCAAATAAAAGCCATTGCAGCGATTGATGAATCAGCGACTTCAGGGCTGATGGCTCAATTGTACCTTGAAAAAGAAAACAAGAAAATCGAGTTTCTTAAAAGCCTTACTATTCCTATTGAAGGTGGATACTGGGTTTCTGGTGAACGACTGCAGGTCGATGAAGGGAAGTACATTATTCAAGTTTTGTTGCCGGACGGACAAACGGTTACTAATGATTTTGAGATTAAATCGTTTGAGAATGAAAAAGAAGTATTAATTTACTTGCCGCACGAGGGTCCCCATGAATGGACCGCTTTGCATGCTATGGCAGGCAATTTCAGATGGGAAGCTCAAATCACGAAAGGTTTCGAAAATCCGTTGTCACTTAATCCTAAAGGAAAATATAAGTCTTTAAGCAGAGATTTTAGAGAAGGATATGAGTTAAGTCTATTAAAGGCTGATAAAAATCTTCGAAGCGAGATATTTGGCGATGATTACACGATTGACAAGCTCAGTCGACTTATTCAGAACAATTTAGACGTAAAAAATGCGATAGAAAAATTTGGCGCAACCTTGAAAATTGAGGAACCAACCCGCGAGGACACCGACTTTGCAATGTTTAAGATTGCCTATTCAGGAGTCCTCTCAAAGCATGAGACGCCTTCGATTTCTCACAGATTTTATCCACGTCGGAATTTCCCCCGTCACTATCTTCTGCAAAAATCGGTTCTGGGCGGGACGCTAATTTCTCTTCCCACTCCCTGGATTAAACCTTTCGATAACGGTGAAGCTGAAATGGAATTTTTAGTCAAAAAGAACTCCATCGGAGATCCGCTGGAACTTGCCATGACCATTAATGAACCGATGATTAATACGGTGCTCGGATACATAAATGTCGGCGCTTTTCACCAAGCCACCCAGTTAATTAGCACAGATTATGCTTTAAGGATGCTCTTTCAAAAAATCGAAAATCCATTTGCTGCGGTGGTCGGCACATATCTCTTGATTCTCGAGAATAACCGGGAGCGCAGCCTATTGGCTAATAACTATTGGAAAGAATGGATTAATAATCTTGATAAATGGTTTCCATGGCTACCGGACGGAGCGGTTTTAAATGCCGCCAAGCATTTTTGGCTCCGAGATTACTCACGCAGCGACAAAAACGATTTTGACGTTTCATTTAATGAGAGTTTTAAAGCATTAAACCGAGCGTACGAACGCGGTCTGCCGGTTTTTACATTCGGACTTAAATTAATGATGGACGGATTCAGGTATTTTGCGAATGAAAAAATCAATGAGGCTAAAGCGCGGCTTAACAAACTCGAAACCATTGCTGATAAAACCGACCCGTCGCAACCGTTTCTGACCATAAATTTTTCGCAACGTTAGTAAAAGAAAACATTAACCACGGAGATAATTCAAAATGTCAGATAGTTTAAAGGTGGCGATGTTACCAGCAAAAGAAGGTGACTGCTTAGTAGTCTCATACGGTAATGATTCAAATAAAAAGCATATTTTGATCGATGCTGGACGAGTCTGGACTTATCAAAATGCACTGAAATCCTATCTGACAGACAATGGTCTCAATGATTTGGAACTTCTTGTCGTCACTCACATTGATAGAGATCATATTGACGGAATGCTCAAGCTTATTCGAGATACTAATCTTAATTTAAACGTTAAGAATTGTTGGTTTAATACTTGGGATCACCTCCATGGTCGGAAAATCGCCCCCCCTCAAACAGATATTGCTCTGGAGGAATTTGGAGCTAAAATGGGCGAAGAACTTAGTTCGGAAATTATAACCAAGGAGTGGAATTGGAACAGTCAGTTTGACGGAGGCGCCGTTGAACTTGATAATAATCCAATTAAAAATGAAATACTATTCGACGACTTTAAATTGACTCTGCTTTCTCCCGACCGAACCAAACTTGAAGCCTTAATTCCGACTTGGAAGGTCGAATGTAAAACAGCCGGGATTACTCCCGGTTCGTCGGTTCAGGAGTATGTTATAGACAATGAACTTGAGATTCTTGGAACAATTGATATCGAACGATTAGCTAGTGAGAAATTCGAGGAAGACTCTTCAAAGGCAAACGGTTCCAGTATCGCTTTTATCCTTGAGTATAAAAATCGCAGGATTCTCCTGTCTGGAGATGCTCATTCAGATTTGCTGGTTAAGAGTTTGAGAAGTCTCGGCGCTTCTGAAACTAATCCCCTTAAATTAGATGCTTTTAAGTTGCCTCATCATGGAAGTAAATACAATATATCCAAAGAATTGCTCGGTATCATAAATTGCGACCACTATCTGGTTTCGACAAACGGCAATTATTTTAATCATCCAGAACAAGTGGCGATGGCTCGCCTGATAAAATTCGGAACTATTAACTCAACGATTAATTTTAACTATAGAACAGAAGAGACAGAAATTTGGGAAAATGCCGATTGGGAAAAAACTTATAAATATAAAACAAACTATCCGGATTATGGAAATAATGGATATTTGCATTTGGAATTTTCAATTTAAAGCATCTTCCTCTGTGGTATTTATTGAGTTTAAAAGTGAGGAACATGTGTTATTAGTAGAAGTTGAATTCTCCTTATTTCTGGAGTAATCGACCTTAGGCAGTAAAATAATTAGACTACATTTTTTGACAATTTTTTGACAAATTTTATAAAAATCCTTATATTTACTCGCTAGTAGAAAGTTAACGGCAATGCTATGAGTTTTTAAGAAATTGTGAAAAGCTCATTAAAGTATTATTGTCTGATTTTCCCAGCTTAATCCAAAACAAAAGCAGGTATGCCGTGCAACGAACCTAATCAGCTAAAGGTTTTCGTGGCAACGTCTCAAACGGTTAATATGCAAACCATTCCAATAAATAACAAATTTGTTTCTCTTCATAATATTCAACAATGTATTGAGTCATTTGAAAAGATTAAATCTTCGCGGAACAGCAAAAAGCGTCTTGTAATAACTGCTAAGGAACATCTCGAGGGGATTGATCCGATCCTGATTTCATATTTTATTCTTTTTAAGAAACAAGTTCCTGACCTTCAAGTAACAATTGAACTGCCTTACAACCCGCTGCCTGATAATCCACTGGAAACTGAGATAGAACCAATACAGTTTCAACTGATGCAATTTGGAACATTCGCATACCTCATGACAGGCGCTGGAGTCTTTCAAATTGTTTTTGGTATCGGTAAGAAAAAACGATTGGTTGAATTTGATTTGAACAAATACCCTTCGTTTCCAGAAAGGTGGTTTGTATTTTCCGCAAGCTATTTCCCAATACTATTAATATCTGAAGATTTTGATTTCTTTGAATTTATCTTTAACAAAAAATTATCGGAATTAGCTGAGAATTACAACTTCGATATCAACAAAATCCCCACAGAGTGGAGTAAAAGCAGTGAACAGGTCAAAAGGAGTTATCATAGTTATTTACGAAAAGAATCAATACCCAATGAAAGACTCAAAGCCCTCTTCAACCTCGCGTTAATGGCTTTTGTAAATTCATTGGATGAAGCCAAAATCGCACATCTGTTCTTTAAAGATAACTACAAGAAATCCGACTTCAACCACACAAACAGAATTCAGGCTGGAAACCTGCAAAACAAGAAAGCCTTTAAGTATTTTAGTGCTGTTGAACCTGTTTTTGAAGAACTTAAAAATAGTTCTCTTTGCCATCAATTTTTCTTTAGCACAATTTTAGCTACTGAAATGCTTAGCGATAAAGCGCTTGGTAGAGATGCTTTAACAGAGGCATCCAAAACTTCCTTCATCAATAAAATAAGAAACCTATGGGGATTCACTAAGGATTTAGTAGCAGGAGTTAAAGAGCTAGCCAAAAATATTCGCGAACACTCCGATCCCCGTCTCGGAGTAATTTCGGTAAGGCTGTTCGAAGTTAAGAAATGGATTCAAAATAAGAATTTCAGTGAAAATGATAACAGTATTTTCAGTAAATATAATGATTACATATTAAGTCGCGGATACGATGGAAACAGTTCTGTTATTGATATTAATATCCTTGATATTGGTAAATCGGGAGTTATTCCCACTCTAATTAAGGATACAAAAACGTTGTTTTCTAAAATATCAGGAAGAAACAATGTTATAGAAAACTTGATTAGAGAAGACATAGTTAACTTAAAAAGTAAAAAAATTGGTTTTCGTAATTTACTTGATACAACGGCTCAACAACTAAATCAACAATCTAAAAGATCTATTGCACATTTTGGATTGCTTACACTTTCAAAACTCGTTGAATATAATAATGGGCTTGTAATAGCCTCTTCACAGAATGATAATAGTAATAACAATCGAGAACCAATTTGCATTCCTGAGTTTAAACAAAACTACTACCACCCAATAAAAATCGGTACGTATTACAATATTGTTCTTCCCATAAATCCAAACAAATCATATGTCACTCACTTACCCAGCAAATTAGATATTCCCTCCGAAACGTCTGCCAAAGATGTTAAAGGAATTGAAGAACTCTTTAATTATGAAACGGTAAATCTAAGTGAGCTAAGAAACAATTTGCACATAAATCCCGAGCGAAAGTATCTGATTCAAATAAACTTCAAAGGCACTCATCTAAATAACCGCGAAGATGAAGAGAGGTTTTGGGATAAAATTTTAAGTGCCTTAAGTTCGTTAAAAATAAATGCCGGGATTAAATACGCATTTTGTTTTAATTTGCTGAATGTAGTTATAAATGAAAGCCAGCTTTTCAGGTTTTTAGGAAAATGCGAATTGGATTTCCCCAGCGTTCCAATCATCATCCTTAATATTGAAAATACGTGTTATCAAAAGTTAATCAAAATCAATGGAGAATTTCACGTTCAGAATCCCAACTTGGCTTATTGGAATGAGAATATCGCAACTTTAATTTACAGCTATCAAAAAATTTTAGATGCTCGTTTTAATTACTCTGACGTATTGTGGGGAAAAACCAAAGAAGAATTTGTACATTTAAATCGTTTGGTTAGTTTCTCTTCTTTTAATTCAACGTCAATTCTCCATCCAGCTCTTATCGATAAAATGATTTCAAATGCAGTAGAAAGTGTAAATCCCAAAACTGATATGTTCTTTTTGAATACTAATAATCTATTGCCCTTTGATTTGCTTTTAAAGGGTTCTGAGAATACAACTTTATTTGAAGAAAACGCTATTGTTTTTTTAAGTAATGAATTGAAACCGTAATTGTTATGGAACCCCTAGAAAATTTAATAACACAGTTACCTGGATTTAAGATTTCCAATTCTCACTTTAAAATTGGATCTAAACTTCATATCTCCGACTTCTATTACGCTAAGCGTTTCTTCCAAAACGGTTTTTTCGCCAGTCGCATCGCTTTTTGGCTGGCAAAGGACATAATCACTACGTTTGAAACTGAAAACAGAGTTAGTAATGTAAAACGTGAAGGCTTAACAATTGTTGGATATGAAATGTACTCGGAATTATTAATTAGTATCGTAGATAAATTTCTGAGAAAAAAATGGGAACTTAATGAAAATAGGGTAAACCACAATCTTTATGAAGATTTTGACAACCTGAGGTTATGTAAAAGGAATAACATCCTTGGAAATGTTGTAATAGTAGTTCCCATCGCTAGTACATTCAGTACATCAATAAAGATTGAAAATCATATATTAAATAATCAGAAGGAGGCACAGAAAAAAATCCCATATATAATGAGGCCTCACTTAAATGTCCTCCATGTTTCTGACGGCATTCCAACTAACCAAAATCCTAAGCCTATCGAGAAAATGTTTAGTTGGAAGGAAAAAAATATTAAAGAAAAGACTATAGAAGTTGAAGCAATTTATTCCGGAGAGTCAGAAACTATCAGACCTCAAAAATATTACCTATCTCTGCCAACAAAGTGGCACAATGTTGAGGATTGCCAATTGTGTAATCCTACGATTAACGAAATAGAAGGTAAAGAAGAGACTGAAAATCTAGAAGATGAACTTCCCCTTTACGAAACGGACAGAACAGCAGTTACCCCCGCAATGATATTCGATTTTCCCGAAGGGAGATCAATCGATGATAAAGATTTAAAACGGAAGATAGCATTAGATACTAATACAGTTACCTATGGACATCACACAAGAAACAATAAACACTTTTTGTATTCAATTGACACGGAGGCTTTTTTGGAGAAGAACAAGGAAGCAGTCCAAAAATGGTTATTAGAAATAAAAAACTCGCCCGAGTTTCGAAACACATATAAGGAAACAGATCGAGTTATTGTTGTTTCATCGTGTCATTTTTCTAATGCTGCGTTTGTTACACTCGTAAACGATTTTCTCTTTGCATCGTCAGCTAATATAATTCACTATGACCCGATAAATGATTACGTGCAAAACTTTAAAATTGTGTACGGAAAGGAAATGAGTGATGCTGACAGGATATTCTTTGTTGATGATTCACTAAAATCTGGAGCAGCTTTTAATAAAATATATCAATTCATTCAGAATACTTTTGACCTTCTGTCACATAAAGAATCAGACAAACGAATTACTGGTTGCTTCTTTCTCGTCAACAAATCTCAGGCATATGTCTTAAATGATTTAAAAAGAAAATTGATTAATAGCGAACTAGTTTTTGCGTTCGCGAACTTACATCTATACACTTCCTTAAAGCCATCTGAAATTTCACCACTGCAAATTGAGCAACAAAGATACAAAGAACTAATGTCAAACACCTTTATTGACAGTTTGAAGGTTCATTTTCAGAAGCAATTCAACAAACTTCTAGTCAACGAAAATACTCCGAAAGATATTTCAATAGGATTAAAAGCGGATAGACACTTAGAAATGTTAATCGCGACCCATAGAATATACCAGTATTTTAGTATCATATCTGATCCAAATTTAATCACGTTTTACGAATTCTTAAATGATTTACTTCGCAAAACCTCATCACCTCTAAGAGCAATTAAGTCAACTCCAAAGGTTATTAACGACTTGAATAGCGAAGAGGCAAAAGCATATTTAAAGGTCATAGCACAATTACCATTTACCCAGTACAAACCACTAAAGGATAAAGTGTTTAAGTGGGTTATCCAATTATTAATAAAACACGTTAAAGATACTGAGCAAGCAATTTTAGAGGACAATTTTGATTATGACTTGTTAGATACTCTAAAGTTTCTCATCAGAAGAGCCGGATTACTAAACTCAAACATACTAATTTCTAGGACAATGATTGAATTTATACCAAAACTTTACAGTTCAAATGGTATACCTAAAATTGTTAACAGCTTACGTTTGAAAATTGAAGAAATAACGAAAGAACCCGTCAATTTATTTTCGAATCAAGCAGAAGAATTGAAGAAAATAATCTCCAAGCTTAATGATTTTCATATCTTTTATGCAGCTCAGATTAAGGAACTATTATTGCGGAATGAATCAAGATGTCTGAGATTGGAGAAGATGTTAAAATACATCGAAGCCGAGACAAATCCATCCGTTAAACAACTTGTCCGAATTTTACGGGAGGAAAATTCGCTTATAATCAAGGTATTTTATGAATATCTTTCCAACCAAGCTGCTTGGGGGAAAATATATGTACAAGATGATAGCGCACTTTCAAATACAAGTAATCAAGTAAGTTCGAATGACGCAATAGATTATACAAATGATAAAATAGCTGATTTTTTAAGCGAACCGGCAATTTCTCATCATCACAAATTCCAGACCTTGGATAAGTTTTTCATAATTACCAATCAACCAATTATTCCAAGCAACAAGATTTTTTTGGATTTTCTTTGGATACAATACTTTCTGTCAACAGACAAAAATAAGAAAATCAGTCTGAACATTAAAACTGAGTTTGTTGTAAAAAAAATGATGCAAATATTTATTGATTCTGGAATCACAGGGGTTGGAGCTTTTTTTATTGTTAATGACAGTCGAAAAAAACCTTTTATTGCATTCAACAGAAATTATAATGGGAAACGTGAAATAGATGAAAATGATTTAGTAAGCGATGACAACCAGTATTTAATGAACTTTTTTCAAGGCGAAGACAATAGCTTCAAAAGGGAGCCAATATACAAACATTCTAAAACCTTGATAGAACTTAAACGAAATCCAAGTGGCGAATGGATTGACCTTTTTGCAACAACCGGGACTTCTATTGTTGAGGGACTAAATGAGGGCCTAATTCCAGATGAGTATAATAGATTGATTCTGATCAGGTTAAACAAGCGTTCCCCCGAAAAGTTATCCGATAAAGCACAAGGAATAATTGGATTCTATTACCATAATAATAATCTAGAAATTGTTAATATCAACATACTCAGGTATTTATTGTTGCTAAGATACGAACTAAGCCGTTTCATTGAAAACCACCATGAAAATGATGAGTTTACAGATTGGCAAATTGCTGAAATTAAGCAAAGGACATCTCTTTTAACAGGTCACGGAAGAGAGATGTTAATCAATGTAGCATTAGATAAAGGAGATAAATACAAAAGTATTGTTTATACGCTACTAACAATTCAAAGATTATTGATTGATAAAAAGGAAGAGTCGGAATCCTTAAATTTCACTTCAGGAAGAATAAAAAAAATGTTTGAAACATTTTTTCAAGTAAACAGCAATATTCTTGACGAATTATTCTTCGAAGAACTAGCAGAAATGGCTATTGAAATCTTTACGTTTGAGGAAATTGAAAATCAGGAGGAATTAGAAACGCCAGTACTTAATATTGAACCCGGTTTAGCCTTTAGATTTGATAAGGAATTACTCAATATGATTTGCTTTGAAATTTTTGTAAATGCAAAAAAAAATCGCTGGTTGTTTTCGGATGAAGATCTACTCGACGCAAGAGGTAACATTTATAACAAGAATAAAATTTGGATTGATGTAAAGCAAAATCAAAGCATGCTCAATCTTCAAATTTCGAGTACTGGACCAAAATTAAGAAATGAAACATTAGAAAAGATAAGAACGAGGAAAAATATTAAAAGATACGACAATTCCTCTGGTATTGAACTTATCAATACAATTTTAAGTGAATTCAATTTAGGAAATATAGATTTTAATCAGGATGTTATTGTAGATACATTAGTTAAGTTCACGGTTACAATCACTTTACAGCAGAATGACAATAGGAATTAAAAAAAAGGTACTGATAGTAGAAAACCAATTTCTTCAATTTAAGGCAATTCACTATCTACTGAATAAAGCAGGTTTCGAAATATTTCCTGATGAAAATTCATTTAAAGAGTTCCTTGACGGGGTAAGAATATGTCTTAATACGCGATATACACCAATCAGACAAAACAAGTATTGGAATAAAATTTTAGGAAAAACAATTGAGTACAATCCAGATATCATCATTATCGATCATATTCTTGTGGGGAGTCATGAGGCAGAAGACGGCATTGACTTGGCTATAAAGTTTAGAAAATATAATGTAAAGCAACCATTTATCTTTTTCAGTAGAACCGATATTAACAACATTGATATTTGCGACAGACTTCCCAAAGTATTGCCAAAAAGCCGGTGGATCGTAAAAGGGTATTCTGGTGCCGACATTTTGGAACCAATTTTTTTTGAGAAAAAAGTAATTCCAGAAATAGAAGCTTTACTAGATTCAAATTTGGGCAACGAACAAACATCGACTCTCATTGATTCAAGCAAATTACTTCGCCTTAAAGATAAGTTAGCTGGATTAGAAAAAACCAGAAAGTTGTTAGAAACTAATGTAAATCGTTACAGGAATGAAATAATAATTGAGTCTGATTTAGCGATAAAGATAAAATTAGAATATAAACTTGAAGAGTTTAAAGCTGAACTTGAAAAAGTTGAGGCGGAAATAGATGAAATAGAAAAGCAAATTAATGATGGAGCTTAAAGTGCTATGAAACTCATTTTACTAAAATTACGCAGCGACGGTAAAAGCCTCGATAAATTGGTTTTGAGTTGGTATCGCCGCGCGGAATAAGATTTGTTTGAATTGATAAACAGTCTCGTTTTCGGCTTTCATCTGAACCAAACATAAAGCGTAAAGTCCGAGATGCAGATGTGCGGTTTGTGCCTTCACAGACCGCGCTCGACATTTGCCCCAACCGAACTCCTGTTTGAGCAGCCGAAATGTTTCTTCGACCTGTTGCCTCGTTCGATAATGACGCCTGAGCGCGCCGCTCGTTAAAGAAACTTCATTCGAGATCAGATACTTCGAGCCGTCTTTGACCAACAATACCTGATGATGAACTTTTCTTAAACTGCCGACGCTGCGACCGAACCGATGATGAAAACAGTTCGCGATTTTCACTCCGTCCAACAGTCGATTACGTTTGGTCGCCGAGATATATCGCCAACCGAAACCATCAATCAATTCAAGCAGCGCCGCCGCACTGTACCAACTGTCAAATAAGACAAATTCAGGACTTATGCCTCTTGTATGGGCTTGCCGGAGGAGTTCCGCCGACAGCTCGACTTTTGATTTGCCGCCCTTTTGCCAAACTCGGATTCCGAGCGGCACTTTGCGTTTGCCGTCTGTCCAGATCAGCAAAACGACGCTCATTCCAAAGACCACTTTCCCGATTCGCGAATCCCAAACAAACGAGACGGCTTCCGCACGCTTCGTCCATAGCTGCCAAGTCGTGTCGTCTAAAACCAAATAACCTTTCTCGCCAACGAGCTTTCCGGCAAACCATTCCCATAATCGTCTTGAAAATGGAAAATCAGAGCAAAGCAGCCGGTAAAGTCGATCATGCGAAATGCCGGTCAATGAAGCCAGACAAACACAACTCGTGCGCGTGTTGCGATAAATCAAGCCAATCAAGTATCCTACAAGCGCAGGAGTCGCTGGCGCTAAAGTGTTGATCATAACACCAACATTCTATTCTGCTTTTCGGCTCCTGCGTAATCTCAGTCATTTTATAAAAATTCTCTATTTGAGAAATTTTAAGTGTTTTTTTCAACTTCAATAGTGTTTCTAAAACGCTAGTCTAAATTCACATTTGGTAGTCGCAACCTCATCGGAAACCCGTGGTTAACTAAAATTCTCCGGCACGAATATCGTTTTTTGAATTTGTTTGCAAGGAGTTTTAACTTTCTTGTCGCAATTTTCAATCAAAATTACCTCTTCTGAGAAAGGTAATCTATATTTCCCTTTTCAGTGTAAATAATGTTAAAAGCCCCAATAATTCTGCAAATTAAAGTTTTATACCAAAGCTAAAAACAGGATATTCGTTTACAACATCAGCATGGTTGGATTATCAAAAGGGCGCTCTTACATCGATTCTTAGGCGACGGGCATTTCCAGATCCTTCTAGATTAGTTGTTACAATTCCATCTGAGCTTTTAGAATTGCTTGTTGTGCCAGTTTCACCATTGAAAGTTGTAAATTTGAATGTGTAAGCTGTAAAGCCGGCCCTTAATGGTTGCGAAAAAATTGTTCCAAAGGACATTCGATCATTCTGTACTTCAATTCCTGGTCGAAGCACTACTGGAAGCGTGTTATTACCAGGGCGAGGTTGACGATACTTTACTTTTATATAAGCAGTTTGTGATTGATCGTGAATTTGATGGCTCCACCGACGAGAAACGGTATGATCCGCGTTGGAGTAAATATAGTTTGCGTCAAAGCTATTCCAACCAGACCGATCTGTCCAAACCTGTTCTGTTCCCTTTTCCATCTTACAATCATTTGGAATGCTTGTAGAAACTATCCCATTTATCCAACGCCCACTTTCTTCCGTAGGCGGCAGGCGGTTATCCCCAATTTGGCTATCATAAAGTTCGGCAGACCACTTCGGTTCTTCAGATAATTGCTCAACCTCAAACTTAATAGGATACTTCGGAAATAATAAAAATTGGTCTTTATGAGTAAATACTAATCGGTTCGATTGAATATCATAGGATGAAATTTCGAATGGAACTCTCGCTGCTTCGCCGTCTTTAAAGTATTGATTTAAAGCTTGGGCGGGAACACTAAATTCAAATGTATGAACGCGATCTAGTCTAATTTCAGTCGGACGTATATTATAATCCCCGACTTTGGCAACATTATGATAATTCGGTCCGAAAGCATTTCCAATGACGGAAAACGTATAGTTTCCAGTAGGACGATAAACTTGTCCGTAGCCACGAATTGTACGAATTAAATAAATATTATTTGTTAAAGGAAGCCCGTTTAAGAAGTTTTGAGCGTCTAGAGCAACGAAATCCTCTAATTCTATCAATCCTTTTGCAGCATTTGATAAATCGTCGCTAATGGCGGCTAATCGAGCGACAAAGCTTTGTTGTTCAATTGATAAATTCTTAATTGATTTGTCTAATTCACTGCCAAAAGCGATTGCCGCATTTTGAACAATAAGGTTTGCCTGACGCGCTCCCTTTTCAGTTAAATAATCGCCCCCAGCGACTGCGTTTTCCGTGACGCGTTTCAAATTATCGCCAAATCGGTCTAATAAACCACCGAATGTCGCGTCTAAAACTCCACCTATTGGGGTTCCAAGAATGGAACCCAGGCTTGCTAAAGTTTTATTTGACCATTCAAAGCCACCCGTCCGAACAGTCGGTTCGACCGGCGGATCAGGAGTTTGACTGCCCCAAGGACACTTCCAAGCAGTTTGTGACGCAACAACCACTAATAAGAGACCTGCCAATGTTCGATTTGAAAAATAAAGTTTAATTTTTTCCATAAATAAAGAGACCTCCATTTACCAGTAGTTTTTATTTTGATGCCCTATGCCTAAAAATATTAGATCCGAAAGCGCCTTGTACTCTGCTATTAAAATACGTCCGTTTTTCTGCTTAGTATTTCGATTGTGGATTGCAGTAATCCGTATAAGATATTTTATCAATAACTGTTATGGAAGCATTATCTTTGATGACGTACTCCGTTGCTCCATAAATATCACTCGCATCGGGATTCCAGTTGTAAGTGTAGCCCAACCCCGTCCAAGGAAAGGGCACTGTGGATTGTTTTTTTAAGAATGAAAGATGGGAAAGCCATTCTTGACTTTTTAAATCGATACCCACTTGAAGTTCTTCTCCGCAGTTGCTTGGTCGGCATTGATCTTTAGAATATGTGCATGGATAAATCGTGGAGGTAGTTTTGTCCAAAGCGGGTCTAAAAATATCTCCTTCCTTAACCCTAAGAATTACGAAGGTTTCGAGATTGGTATCTGGTGCTAAACCGAGCAATTGATTTAAATTAAGCTTTAAGTCTTTTTTTTGAAAGTTTCGACAAATTTCTTGTACTTCAGGCACAACAGTTACCCAAATGAATCGATTTTTGGTAAAGTTTTCACCCATTATAAAATCATTCTCTTTTGGTGCTAAGGTAACGACGACAGTAGTATGATTTTCAGGATCAAACCGCAATGGAATTAGTGGGCGCACCTTCCACGGGCGATAGACTTTTACATCTTTTAGTGCCTGATCGAAAGATTCTTTTGGACTAAGTTTCGAGAAAATTCGAACTTGGGCATTTATTGTGAGATTTAACTCCTGCCAGCATGTAAGCAAGAAAGCAATAGTTATTAATGCCTGAAAAAATTGAGTCGGAAATTTTAAGTTAAAAAGATTCATCCCATTCTTTTTCCTATTCAATTTAGCAAAAATCAGTTTTAATGATTGCTATGAACAACTCGCCTTCGGTTTTTGCTCGATTATCACGTTTACTGGTTGCGTCAGGCGGATCACCACTCTTCGGGCGCTTTTACTTAATTTTTAATCGCAACTTTCATCAGGAGTAAAAACTCCTGCAACCTGTTGACATTGAAATTCCGACCAAGGACTATTACATCTCTCATTACCGTCCAAATCAACCCACTCACATTTGCCAAAAGTTTGATTCTCGCTTCCGAAATTCTTATTAGTTTCTTCAATTATTTTAGCTAATTTGTCGATTTGTTCTTTATAGCTTTGCTGATTCACCATAATTCTCCTCTGGTTTTTATTGATTCAATAAGAAATGAATCAGTAACTTCTAATAGTTACCGATTCATTTCTAAAACTGTTTAGTTAACAATTTTATATTGATAGTATTTGGTTCCGCTGGAAGTAGTACTAAAAATTAATTGCAGTAAGCCATCAGCCGATTGCTGATTACCAGGATTTATTACGCCATCTTGTCCCTCTATTTTATATTTGAGGGTTGCGGATGAATAACCAAATGGAACTTCAAAGATGAAACTGTGTCCTTTAGACGGCAGTCCAAACGCTCTTTCATCTTTGGCAGTTTGATTATCAACCTTCCATAATTCAGCGCAATATTCCTGCATTATCGGGTAACTCCAAGCTCGAAAGACTCCAGTTGCTGAAACTTCATTTATAATATTGTTTTGGTCTATTCCCGACCAACCACACCAACCTCCTTCATAGCATTTACCACCGCTTCCATCCGGACAATCAAAATTGTTCGTGATAAAACAACCGAATCCATAGCACTTTGAATAACAATGGGTGAACCTTGCATTTCTCAGTATGAAACCCGTAGGAGCAGTAATATTAACTGCTCTCAAAGTTGCTCTCCATTTACCGTCTGGGGAACAGGGTCCTCCATTACAATCTACTTCACTATTATTATCAGTCCATGCACTAAATCTGCATGTATCTGGAGTTATTTTCGTATACACAGTAGTTGGTCTTTCTAATACAAGCGTCGCATTATTGCTGCCCGTATTATCATCCCAAGCAGACCAAATCGAATCCGACCTACCGGGTACAGAAACCACTGCCTTAATTGTTTTTCCAGGTACTCGAGTAATGATAACCGTTTTATCCCCGTTGATTTCTATTTTTTCATTAATAGGAAATAATTTATTGGACGGGGCACCCGTAACACTTCCCCCTATTAGACTACTTGTGAGTTTGGCTGCCCCAGTCGCGCTTGAAGGACTTACCCAATGAATTTTAACAGTTACGGAATCTTTATCTTCCTGCTCTTTCCAAGCGAAGATATGATCCGGCTTACTCTGAAAGCAATTCTTCATACATTTCCCCCACTCTTGATATTGAACCGCGGTGGAAACCACTTGAACCTCTTGATATGACTGTTCCTTGGTTGAAGTGTAGTTTATTTCCTGTTTTTGGAAATATTCCCTGCGTTTAGTTTCAAAATCTGAATATGTTGCAGAAGCCTTCACCAAAACATCCGCAATCGGTATTGACGCAAAAAGACTTGCGTTGCTTTTCGCTTCCAAGAATAATTTCTCGTCAATAATATTCAGAAATGCATATTGCACTCTTTCGTTACTTGTACTAACTATAGTAATTAAATCTTTAGCAAGTGCCGCATTACAACCACAATCACTTGACATGGATTGTGGAAATACACTTATTGGAATTAACAACAACAAAATCATTGGTAAATATTTCATGATTTTCACCTCCTAGAAACAGTTTTGGAAAAATCCAAATCATAAATTAGATCAACTTTCTACTTAATTAGAACTGTGTAAATAGGCAAAATAGCCAGACGTACGAAGCTTAAATAAAGCCAAGCTACATACATACAGGCAATGAAACCGCAAAGTATCAATCAAATCCCTTGCTCGATTGATTCCCTAAAAATGAAGTTGTAACGATTAATAAAAGTATAATACTCCTGATTTTAAAAAAATCAATAGTTTTTTTTGCTAAAAATTAATTCGCATCGGATTGAATGTAAGGCAATTTTAATAAATCTCCCGCCGAAAGATTGTCTTCGTAAACGTACTTATATGTTTTAACCAAAGCAATAAAAGTAAAACCGAATCTAACATCAAAAAAGCGGCGGTATTAGATTACAGTTATGAATCAATGTAAATGTTAATTCACAACTGAGGACAATCGATTAATAAAAATTTTACGTCTTAATTCATAGTTATAAACGTATTTTAATTGTAAAAACAGGATATGCGTTCACAACATCAGGATATTGTGCGAGCCGGCGCTGGCGATCTCGAGCGCGCGTTTGGCGGAATTCTGCCCGCGCACTTCCGCGAAATCGACGCGGTATTTGTTCTCGCTGCGCCGGAGCGCGCCCGCGTCGAGCTTTAAAGGCGGCGAAGGCGTTTCCGCGCCGCGCCGCAAAGCCGCGGCGATTTCCGCCGCTTGCCTCAGATCACGCACCGGAAAGACGTTGAGTTCCTGCACGACCGCCGCTTCCGTGCCGTTTTCTTCGGGCAGGATCAGATTTTCGATGCCGTTCGCGCGGCAGCGCAGCGCGATCGACAGCGCGCCGCGCACGGCGCGCACGCGCCCGTCAAGCGACAGTTCGCCAACGCTCAGGGTGTTTTCGAGCGCGTCCGCATTTCCCAGATCGCCGTTCGCGCCGAGGATGCCGAGCGCGATCGGCAGATCGAAGCTAGCGCCCTCCTTGCGGACGTCCGCCGGTGCCAGATTGATGGTCGTTTTGTGAAACGGGAAAAAATACGAACTGTTGGTAATCGCCGCGCGGATGCGCTCGCGCGATTCGCGGATCGCGGTGTCGGGCAAACCGACGATCAAAACGGGCGAAGCAGTGTCGGCTTCGCCCTTGACCGGCTGCAAATTTATCTCGATATCAACGATCAGCGCATCTATTCCGTAAACAGCCGCAGATTGAGTCAGGAAAAGCATTTTTTGCTCCTCAAAAATGATTTGTTCTGTTACGGAGTAGAAACAGTTTATACCAAAGTTTTTAAATAAAATCCAGAATTATTTCTTCCGAAAGTTGATTTTTAGCGGCGAATCGGTCAAATTGAATAGACAGTCGGTTCATTTTGACCGATTGAATCCTCCGCAAAAACTTTCAAGAACAATTAAACCTAATTATTACTGCAATTAGCTTTTTGGCATAACGGTTGATAACGGATTTCCGGAGATTCGTCTATCGAATCGGCTTTAAACTTAGAAGACTTTCGGATAGGAGTTCAAAAATGTCGCTGAGACAACAAATTTCTAAAGTATCGAAAACAATTGCCCTCCTGATTTTGTTTTCATTTATATTAACCAATTCGTTCGCGGCGCAGACGTTATTAAATAAACAATTTGACGCGTCGAAGAAATTCGCCGCCGAATTTTCGACGCTGTCGAAATACGCGACGGATTTGACGGCGTTGGCCCGCGAAGGCAAAATTTCGGTCGATTCGAATTTTGAGCGCGAAGCCGATTTGCTGATCGAATCTTTGTCGAACAGAGATTTGCGCCAGGCGGTCATTTTAGACGAAATCGGCGCCGGTCAGGAAGCGGTCGTCAAAATCGCGGCGTCGCGGATCGCGCGCGGCGAAGCGCCCGCCCTCGCCGGAAAACGCATTTTCAAGCTCGAGCTCGACGCGTTTTTCGCCGACGTTAAAGACCGGGCGGAAGCTTCAAGACGCGTCGCCGCGCTTGTCGGCGACCTCCAGAAGGCGGACGGCGGCATCATTCTTTTCGTTAACGAACTGACGAATTTTGTCGGCAAAGCGCAAATCGACGACCGGTTCATCGAATCGCTCCTGCAGGGCAAAATCCGAATCATCGGCGGCAGCTCGAAAGCCGCCTACGCGGAAAAGATCGAAACGCAGGCGGAAGCCGCCGCGATCTTCGAAACGATCGAAATCGGAACCCCGAATCTCCTCGCCGAAGCCGAAAAAGAACTCCAAAAGCAAAATGGCGAATCGACGGATTACCGCGGCGACAACGTCGCCTCGGATCTGCGTGAAATGCAGCTGAACGATAAAACGGGCGGCAAAAAACGTCTCGACGTGATTCTGCAGGCGAAAGACGCCGACCATCCGGCGCTGCGCCGCATCATGTCGCAAAACGATGTCCGCCTCGCGGACCGCATCGGCGCGACCGAAACGATGGTCGTCAACCTGCCGCTTTCCGCCGTCGAGGCGCTGGCGCAAAGCGGCCTGGTAAATTATATGTCGCCCGACCGCGAAGTCAGCTTTCTCGGGCACATCGAAAATACGACCGGCGCCGCCGCGATCCGCCAGCAGGCGGCGACCGCGACGCGCACCGCCTACACGCTCGACGGCACGGGCGTCGGCATCGCGATCCTCGATTCGGGCGTGCTCGCCGCGCACGTCGACTTCAAAAACGCCGCCGGCGCGAGCCGCGTCGTCTACAGCAAGAATTTCGTCACGACCACGACGTCGACCGATGACCAGTACGGTCACGGCACGCACGTCGCGGGCATCGCCGCCGGCAACGACGCGATTTACCGCGGCATCGCGCCGAACGCGAACATCATCAATCTGAAGGTTTTGGACGGGCAGGGCAAAGGTCAGACCTCGTGGCTTTTGGCGGCGCTCGATTGGCTGATCGTCAACCGCACGACCTACAACATTCGCGTCGTCAACTTAAGCCTCGGCGGTTTGGCGATCGATTCGTACACGAACGATCCGCTGTGCCGCAAAGTCCAGCAGTTGAACGCGCTCGGCGTGCTCGTCGTGGCGGCGGCGGGCAATAACGGCAAAAACACGGCCGGACAAAAACTTTACGGCCACATTCATTCGCCCGGCAACGATCCGTCGGCGTTGACGGTCGGCGCGGTCAACACGCGCGCCACGGACGCGCGCAGCGACGACGTCGTCACGACTTTCAGTTCGCGTGGTCCGACGCGCAGCTTTTATACGAATTCGACGGGCAGAAAAATCTACGACAACGCGATCAAGCCCGATCTGGTCGCGCCCGGCAACAAGATCGTTTCGTCGAAAGCCTCCGCGACCTCATTTTTAGCGACGAACTTCCCGACGCTCTCGACCGGTTTGTCGACGACTGTCAATGATGCTTTGATCAGCCTGAGCGGCACTTCGATGTCGACCCCGGTGGTTTCGGGCGCGGCGGCGCTGCTCTTTCAGGTCAATCCGAACCTGACGCCGGGCATGGCGAAAATGATTCTGGAATACACCGCGCAGCCCTTAAGCGGGTACAACATGTTCGAACAGGGCGCCGGACAATTGAATATCGAAGGCGCGGTGCGGCTCGCGAAAGCCTACCGCACGGATCTCGGTTTCAACTCGGCGGCGGCGGGCACGTCATTGCTCGGAACCGGGCAGGCTTTTCCGACCGGTTCTTCGACCGTTGCCGGCACGACGTTTCCGTGGGCGCAAACGATTCTCACGAATCACGCTTATCTGAAAGGTCAGACGATCGCCAACACGTTCCACGACGTTTACCGCAACGGTTTATGGTTCCAGAAAGGCGTGACGAATCACGGCACGACGTATCAATACGTATTGAACAACTACTTTTATAATCCGGCCAGCATTACGATCACGCCGAAGATCATGACGAGCAACGGCACGGCGGTCGGCGGCGGAACGGTCTGGAAGGCGTTCGGCGTGTTGGTCAGCGACGGCGTTTTGGTCAGCGACGGCGTGCTCGTGAGCGACGGCGTTTTGGTCAGCGACGGCGTGCTCGTCAGCGACGGAGTGCTCGTCGGGGACGGCGTTTTGGTCAGTGACGGGGTCCTCGTGAGCGACGGCGTTTTGGTCAGCGACGGAGTGCTCGTCAGCGATTCGACGGTCGAAGCGGACAACATAATTTACGGCGACGAGAATTAATTTTGGGGACAAAATAAAGGGATCAGCTCCATGAAATTGCAACTTGTTCACAATCAGGCCGAGACCGAAAAAACAGATTCCATTGGATACGTCATCTCGAATGCAGTTGCCAATTTGAGTCGCGTTCGCGTTCTGTCCGAAAGCGAAACGCCGGAAGTGCTCGATTTTCTAAAAATGCGCCCGGTGCACACCGTCGTTATGTCGAGTTTTATACAGGACAACGGGCTCGGCGGCGACGGCAATCGCGGGACATTCTACGGCTATCGAAATCGGACTGGCGCGCTCGACGGCGTGGCTTTGATCGGACATACGACGCTCGTTGAAGCGCGCTCGGAAGACGCGCTGATCGCTCTGGCGTTGATCGCCAGAGAGTCGCGGACGCCGATTCACATCATGATGTCGGACGGCAATTCGATCGAAAGTTTCTGGCAGTATTACTCGGGCGATCGGCAACCGCCGCGCCTCGTCTGCGAAGAACGGCTCTTTGAAATTAAGCACCCCGTCATGGTGCGCGAAACGGTTCCGGGGCTGCGCCGTGCGACCGCCGCCGAACTACTGCCCGTCGCCGCCGCGCACGCCGAAGTTGCGCGATCGGAATCGGGCGTCGACCCGCTCGCAAAAGACCGCGCCGGCTTTCTGAAACGCGTTCTGCACCGCATCGAACAGGGCAGGGTCTGGGTCGTTTTCGATGAAGACAAACTGGTTTTCAAAGCCGACGTGATCGCCGAAACGAGCGAGGTCATCTATCTCGAAGGCATTTACGTTCATCCGGAGAACCGCGGGCGCGGATTCGGCGCCGACTGCCTGTCGCAGCTGAGCAGAACGCTGCTTGAAAAAGTAAAATACGTCTGCCTGCTCAGTAATGTCGATTTCGAGCAGGCGCACAAGGCTTATCTGAAAGCCGGATTCAAATCCAAAGATTGCTGCGTAACGATGTTTGTTTGAAACACTTAAGAAAAAAGGGATGGACAAACACCTGAATTTTGTTCATAATACCGTCTGGCTTCCCGGAAATTCGTCCCTCCCTTTTATTAAGTCCAGGCCGTCCACGAACATTTCGCAAAAGCATTCAAGAACCAGGGGGCAAATGGCTTCGAAGTTAAAAATCCGAGCGAATTTAGTCTTTTATCGGTCGGAAAACCAAACTCTTCAATCAACCGTAACCCCTTCCGGTACTGACTGGTAGAGCGGCTCGCGTCCCATCCGAAATTTTATGAAATCGCAGCGTAAGACAAAAAATTATATGTTGATAGTGACCGCTATCGGCGCGCTTTGTCTGGCTGCCGCGATCCTTAAGCTGCCGTTCGAAAAGATCGACCTGCGCTTCCTCTTTCTAGCCGCCTTCACCGTTTGCCTGGGCTCGCGCATCACGGTTCAGATTCCCAAATTCAAGTCGCACATCTCGGTTTCCGATACTTTCATCTTTTTCGCGCTGCTGTTTTTCGGCGGAGAAGCCGCCGTCGTGCTGGCGGCGCTCGAGGCTTTCTGCTCCGCCTGGCGATTTTGCAATAAGAAAATCACCGTCTTTTTCAACGCCGGCGCGATGGCGCTTTCGACCTCGCTCGTCGTGGCGGCGCTTTATCTTTTCGGCATCGATACCGAAGCCGAGCGTCACGGGCGGACGATCAACGACTTTATCATCACGGTCTCGGTGCTCGCGTTCGTGCAGTTTTTCGCGAACACCGGGCTTTCGTCCGTCTACGGCGCGCTGAAAAGCGAAAAACCGTGGTGGGAAACGTGGAAAACCCATTATCTATGGGTTTTCGTCACCTATTCGATCGGCGCGCTCGGCGCCGCCACGCTCGTCAAGATCGTCGACTACGTCGGTTTCAGCGCGCTGATCGCGACGATTCCGATCATTCTTTTCGTCTACCTCACCTACCGGATGTATCTCAAGAACGTCGAAATGTCGCTCACGCAAGCCGAGCAGGCGAAGGAGCACGCCGACATTCTCGAAAAACAATCGATCGCGCTCGCCGAATCCGAAGAGCGCTTCCGCTGCGCTTTTAATTACGCCCCGATCGGCATCGCGCTCGTCTCGACGACCGGCGTCTGGCTGAAAGTCAATCACGCGCTCTGTCAGATTCTCGGCTACACGGAAGACGAATTTTTGACGCGCGATTTTCAGTCGATGCTTTTCACGGAGGATTTGGGCAACACGCTGATCAAAATTAACGAGCTGCTCTCGGGCAAGGTTCCGAACTGCCAAATGGAGCAGCGCTACCAGCGCAAGGACGGAAAAACCGTCTGGGCGGCGTGGAGCGTTTCGAAGACGAGCCATTCCAAAAGCGAGCGCCCGAACCTAATTTTTCAGATTCAGGACATCACCGACAAAAAACTCGCCGAAGAAAAACTGCAGTACGAAGCGACGCACGACGCCCTGACCGGTTTGCCGAACCGCGCGCGTTTTATGACGAGGCTCGAACAGGCGCTCAAAAAATCGCACGAAAATCGCGATTATAAAGTCAGCGTGCTCTTTATCGATCTCGACCGCTTCAAGGTCATCAACGACAGTCTCGGGCACCTCATCGGCGACCAATTGCTGATCGGCATCGCCGAGCGCCTGCGCGAATGCATGCGCCCGTCCGACATGGTCGCGCGGCTCGGCGGCGACGAGTTTACGATTCTCGTCGAGGGCAAATACGACGGCAAAGAAGTCATCCGCATCGCCGAGCGAATTCAGGAAAAGTTTCTGATCCCGTTCGATTTAAGCGGTCACGAAGTTTACAGCTCGGCGAGCATCGGCATTCTGAACGCGACGGAAAACCATCGTTTCCCCGAAGACTTGATGCGCGACGCCGACACGGCCATGTACCAGGCGAAACGCGCCGGCAAAGCGCGTCACGAGGTTTTCGACCAGGACATGCACGAAGCCGTGAAAGAAATTTTAAAGCTCGAAACCGATCTGCGGCGCGCCGTCGAAAAGGACGAATTTTATATCAACTACCAGCCGATCTACTCGCTCGAAACCGAAAAAATCGATGGTTTCGAAGCGTTGGCGCGCTGGAATCATCCGACGTTCGGCGACATTCAGCCGTCGAAATTCATTCCGCTGGCGGAAGAAATCGGATTGATCGACGCGCTCGGCGAATACATCCTGCGCAAAGCCTGCTCGCAGATGCAGTCGCTCAAAGCGCTGATGGCGGAGTCCGACGCGCTCGTCCTGAGCGTCAATCTTTCGTGCAAACAATTCGCGAACCCGAATCTCGTCACGAAAATCAAACGCATCCTCGAAGACACGAATTTTCCCGGCAGCAAGCTGAAACTCGAAATCACCGAATCGGTCTTTTTCGAGCATCAGGAAAACGCCGTCGAGATGCTGCGCCAGCTCGGCGAAATCGGGATCGAAATCAACATCGACGATTTCGGCACCGGTTATTCGAATCTGAATTACCTAATGAAGCTGCCGATTTCGACCTTAAAGATCGACCGATCGTTCATCAGCCCGATCGAATCGAACGGCGACAACTCGGAAATCGTCCGCACGATCGTGATGCTCGCCCGCAACCTCGGCATGAAGGTCATCGCCGAGGGCGTCGAGACGCAGGCGCAGCTCGAGGAACTCAAAAAACTCAATTGCGAGGGAGCCCAGGGCTATCTTTTCGCCGCGCCGATGTCCTTCGAGAAAGTCCAGTATTTTCTCAACGAAAACGGCATTGCCAACATCCCCGAAAGCGGCTTCGAAGACGTCTCGGTCGTGGCGACGATCCAGTGATCGGTGGACAGTGGTCGGTACAGAAAAAGCGGAAGAGAGCATTTTGGCGAAATTAAAATGCTCTCTTCCGCTTTTTCCTTGAACTTATAACTACGAGGCTTGTCTGTAAATTTTCTGATCGCCGATCGCCGACCGCCGATCACTGACCACTACTTCCTAAGCCAACCGAACAGCGCGTTGACCGTGATGTCGCGGTTCGTTTCGTAGATCGCGCGCGTCAGCGGGATCGACATCGGGCAGACCTGCACGCAGTTTTGCGCGTTGCCGCAGTTGGTGATGCCGTCGTCGCCCATCAAACCGTCGAGCCTCGCTTCGAGCGTGATCTTGCCGGTCGGATGCATGTTCTGGTAACGCGCCTGCGCGATCGCCTGCGGTCCGATGTAGTTGTCCTCGTGATACTGCGGGCAGGCTTCGAGACAGCAGCCGCACGTCATGCAACGCGAGTAGGCGTAGCGTTCCTGCGCCATCTCGTTCGACATGTGCGGTCCCGGTCCGAGATCGTGCGAGCCGTCGAGCTCGATCCACGCGTGAACCTGTTTCAGATGCTCGAACATGCGCGAGCGGTCGACTTTCAAATCGCGCACGTTCGGAAACTTCGACATCGGCTCCAGGGTGACGGTATTGCCGCCAGAAGCGACCAGCAAATCGTCGATCAGCGCCGAGCACGATTGACGCACGCGCCCGTCGATGACCATCGTGCAGATGCCGCAGACCTGTTCGAGACACGACATGTCCCAAACCGGCGGCGTCGTCTGCTTGCCTTCTTTCGTGACGGGATCTTTGCGGATTTCCATGAGCGCCGAAATGACGTTGAGATTGCGGCGATACGGAACCGTAAAAGTTTCCCAGTAAGCGTCGCCGCCGAGCTTGTCGCGCCGCTGAATCTTAAAATCGATCGTCTGCGGCGGGTTTTCGAGCCGTTTCTTTTCCTGATGCACGTTTGCTTCGTTCATAAAGTTTCTTATTCCGTCAGCGCCAATCCTTACTTTTTGTCTTCTTTAATTTCCCTTTCCGAGTCGATTTCCTTAAACGACTCGCCTTTCGTGATCTGCTCGCCCTGCTTGACCCAAATCTCCTCGCGCCCTTCCGGTTTTAATTCGCTGCCCGGCTGCGGAACCTGCGCGGCGCCATCTTTGGCGGGCAGTTTGTCCGTGCCGGCGGCTTTCGCTTTGCCTTTCGTGTAGTCGCGTTTTCTGGGTTCGATCAAACCGATGTCGACGGCTTCGTAACTGAAAATCGGCGCTTCGTCGGAATACTCGGCGATCGTCGTCTTCAGGAAATTCTCGTCGTCGCGGTCGGGGAAATCCGGTTTGTAATGCGCGCCGCGCGATTCGTCGCGGTTGAGCGCGCCCAAAGTGATGACGCGCGCGAGCTGCAGCATATTCCACAGTTGCCGCGCGTGCGGAACGGCTTGCGTCGCCCAGAGATTCGAATCGTTGATCGAGATTTTCTGGTAGCGGTCGATCAATTCGAGAATCTTGTCGTCGGTCGCCTTCAAACGGTCGTTGTAGCGGACGACCGTCACGTTGTCGGTCATCCATTTGCCGAGCTCGTCGTGCAGCTTGTACTGGTTTTCCGAGCCTTCGTTCTTGACGATCGAATCGTTGATTTCCTGCTGGCGTTTTAATTCCGCCGCGTGGATGCCGTTCGTTTCGGTGCTGCCGCGCTCCACGTTTTTCGCGTACTCGATCGCCGACGGCGCCGCCGTAAAACCGCCGTAAACGCAGGAAACGAGCGAGTTCGCGCCCAAACGGTTCGCGCCGTGAATCGAGTAGTCGCACTCGCCGGCGGCGAAAAGACCCGGAATGTTCGTGCGCTGTTCGAAATCGACCCACAGTCCGCCCATCGAATAATGCACCCCCGGAAAAATTCGCATCGGAACATATCGAGGGTCATCGCCGACGAACATCTCGTAAATTTCAAGAATCGCGCCCAATTTTCGCGTCAAAGTGTCCGCGTCGATGTGCGTCAAATCCAAATAAACCTGATTTTCGCCGCCGACGCCGTAACCTTCCAGACAAACCTGGAAAATCTCGCGCGTCGCGATGTCGCGCGGCACGAGGTTTCCGTACGCCGGGTATTTTTCTTCGAGGAAATACCAGCGCTCGTTCGTCGGGATGTCTTTCGGATTGCGCGCGTCGCCCTGATTTTTCGGCACCCAGACTCTGCCGCCCTCGCCGCGCGCCGATTCGCTCATCAAGCGCAGCTTGTCTTCGCCCGGAATCGAGGTCGGATGAACCTGTATGAATTCCCCGTTCGCGTATTTCGCGCCCTGCTGGTAAGCCGCCGAAACGGCTGAGCCGGTGCAGGTCATCGAGTTGGTCGATTTTCCGAAAATAAGCCCGGGACCGCCGGTCGCCATGATCACGGCGTCGGCGTAAAACGACTTTAATTCGAGCGTCTGCAGGTTCATCGCGACGAGCCCGCGGCAGACCTGGTAATCGTCGAGGACGAGCGAGAGCATTTCCCAGCCTTCGTATTTATTGACCTTGCCGGCGAGCTCGTATTTGCGCACCTGTTCGTCGAGCGCGTAAAGCAATTGCTGACCGGTCGAAGCGCCGGCGAACGCCGTGCGGTGGTGCAGCGTTCCGCCGAAGCGCCGGAAGTCGATCAAGCCTTCCTGCGTGCGCGAAAACGGCACGCCCATGCGGTCGAAAAGGTAAATGATCGACGGCGCCATATCGCACATCCGTTTGACGGGCGGCTGATTGGCGAGAAAGTCGCCGCCGTAAACCGTATCGTCGAGGTGCTTTAAGGGCGAATCGCCCTCGCCTTTCGTGTTGACCGCGCCGTTGATGCCGCCCTGCGCGCAGACCGAGTGCGAGCGTTTGACCGGCACGACCGAGATCAAGTCGACTTCGTAGCCCTGTTCGGCAATTTTCATCGCCGCCGCCAGTCCCGCCAGGCCGCCGCCGACGATCGCTATTTTTAATCCGTTTGCTGCCATAGATTTTTTAAAGATTTCAAAACTTAAAACCTGCCCGATTTATTCGGTTCGACGACGCCCTTCTTTTCCAATTCGCCGCAGAACGCTTTCGGGAAAAGCCCGCACGGGCGGACGAACGCGACCGCCGCGTTGACGCCGACCGCGCCGAGGAAAAGCGCCAGCCCGATGCACAGGTAAAGCGCGTATTTCTGCGCCTTTTCGCCGATCACGATGCCCCAGTCGACCGCGAACAGCCAGAATCCGTAAGCCAAGTGCCAGGCGGTCGCCAGCACGCCGAGGATATAAAAAGCCAGCACCCACGGAATTTGAAACTCCTGCGACACGATGTCGTAGGCGAGATTGGCGTTGCCGGCGACCGGCGTCAGGTTCAGGCCGGGAATCAATCCGAAACGCAAGTTCAGAACGTGGAAAAACAGGAAAAAGAACAGGAAAATCCCGGTGATGCGCTGGAAGGCGTAAAACCAGTTGCGCCCGTAGCCGTAAAGAAAGTTGTTCGGCCGCGCTTCCGCCGAAATCACGATGCCGTATATCGAATGAAAAAGCAGCGGCAGGAAAATACCGAAAATTTCGATGAATAACAGGTACGGTATGTGATGAATGTCCGTCACGTGGTCTTCGAAAACCTTCTCGCCGCTCATCACCGTCGTATTCGTATAAATATGCGCGAAATAATAAACTCCGAGCGGCACGACGCCCGTGATCTGATGCAATTTTCTTAACAGAAAAGTATTGCTGATTTTCATTTCGTGTTTTCCTTATTTTGGTAAGTTACTGCCTTTCGAGCAATTATATTTGCCGGAGATGCTTAAATCAAACCCTTTATAATCTTTAAGCATAACAAAACTGACCAAAACTCAAGCATATTTCATTATAGATTTTGAATCTGATAAGATAAAATGAATTCTTTTAACCGAATTATTCAGATAATCTTATTTTAGCGGTCGGTGGTCGTGCTCGGTGATCAGGATAAAATCTGATTTCACCGACCGCCGACCGCCGACCGCTGACAACTGAAACATGCATATAGAGACTCTAAAAGTATTTTGCGACCTCGTTGACCTGCAGAGTTTTTCGCTCGCCGCCGAACGGAATTTCATCACGCAGTCGGCGGTCAGCCAGCAGATCCGCACGCTCGAAGATAAATTCAAACGCCGCCTTCTCGAACGCGTGCGCGGGCGGCGCGAAGTTCGCCTCACGCCGGCGGGCGAAGTTTTTTACCGCGAGTCGAAAAACGTGCTCGACTGTTATGACGGGCTGAACGAAAGCATGCGGGGCTTGGTCGGGAAAATCGGCGGCACGGTTAAAGTCGCGACGATTTACTCGATCGGGCTGCACGAGTTTCCGCCGAAAGTGCGCGAATTTATGTCGAAATTCCCGTCCGTTAAAATCGACCTCGAATATTCGCGGACGACGCGCGTGGTGCGCGACGTTTTGAACGGATTGGTCGAGCTCGGCGTCGTCGCTTTTCCCGAACCGCGACGCGGCTTGACGATCGTGCCGATGCAGAGCGACCGGCTGGTTTTGATCTGCCCGCTCGATCACGAATTCGCCAAGCGCAAAGAAGTTAAAGCGAAAGATTTGAAGGGGCGCGATTTCGTCCTTTTCGAGCGCGACATCCCGACCCGCAAGGCGATCGACAAAATCCTCAAAGCGAACGGCGTCGAAGTTCACAAAGTCGCCGAGTTCGACAACATCGAAACGATCAAGCGCGCGGTCGAGGTCGGCTTCGGACTGGCGATCGTGCCGTACCCGTCGGTCGAGGACGAAGAAAAAAACGCGCAGCTCGCCGTCGTCCAGTTAGCCGAAAAGGAATGGGTGCGCCCGGTCGGCGTAATTTACCGCAGCGACCGGAATTTGTCGCTCGCGGCGAAAAAGTTCGTGCAGCTGCTCGAAAACAGTTCGCCGAAGAATTAAAGCCCGGCAGCGAAGCGTTTTCGAGCCGGCACGCGGTTTTGCCGAAACTAGCGGTCGCCCGAAATTCATAAGGAAAATAATGCCGATCATCTGTTTCGAAGGCGCGAGCGCCGTCGGAAAAACGACGACATCGAACGCGCTGCGGGATGAGCGCGGCGCGCGCGTCGTGCCGGAAGTCAATCAATTGTTCGCGCGCCCGGAAAACGAGCCCGCCGAGTGGTATTTCGAACGTCAGGTCGAGCGCTGGCGGATCGCCCGCGAACGCAGCCGGCGCGGCGCGCTCGTCGTTCTCGACGGCGACCCGTTTCAGCCGCTCTAGTACAACTGGGCGTATGGTTTCGCCGGCAGGCAGAATCTGGATTTCATGGAGCGTTTTTACCGCCCGGCGATGCAAAATAATCTCATCGATTTTCCGCGCCGGTATTTCGTTTTCAGCGCGGGCGAAGCCGAACTCAGAAAACGCCGCGCGGGCGACGCGGCGCGGCAAAGGCGCGGTTTTGAAACGCATTTAAAGATGATCGCGCCGATGCGCCGTTATTTCGAAGCGATGCGGAATGTTTCGCCCGGCCGCGCGATGTTTCTCGAAGCGGAAACGATCGTTTCGAACGTCGAATTCGTTTGCGGCAATGTTTCCGATTTAAACGCGCCCGAACCGCTCGATTCGCTGTTTTTGCTCGATGAGATGCTCGCCTGGCTGCGCGAGAACCGGGCTTGATGATTTTTTCCGAAAAAAGCGGAAGCTCGCCGCGGCAAAACCTTAAATCACGGTCAAACAATCGCGGATTATTGATTCATTAATCCAAACCGATCAGCGTCAGGCTCGAAGTCGGGCTCATGCCGTTCAGCGCGTCTTTGAGCATCGGCACGATGCCTTCGGCTTCCATGTATTCGCGTCCCAAAAGGCGTCGAAAGCGCTTTTCCTTCGTCTCGCCGGTCAGCTCTTTGAGCATTCCGCGAAAAAACGCCGTCACGAGTTCCGGCGCGAACTGCTTGCCCGAATTGCGCTGCAGATCCTCGATGACTTCGTTCGCCGGACGCCGCCGTTTATAGGGTCGATCGGTCGTCATCGCGTCGAACGAATCGGCTAAGTTGACTATTTTCGCGATGTACGGAATCTCCCGGTCGTACAAGCCGTCCGGGTAACCGCGCCCGTCGAGGCGTTCGTGGTGATATTTCGCGGCGAGCGGCACGTCCGTGTACGGGTGATGAATCGGTAGCAGGATTTCGTAGCCGACCGCCGGATGTTTATTCAATTCGGCGGATTCTTTGGCGTTGATGCGGTACGGCGCGTTGATGATGTTGCGCTCGACGGTCAGTTTGCCGACGTCGTGCAAGTATCCGGCGACCGCGACGCCTTCGATTTCGTTTTCGCCGTAATCGAGTTCCGCGGCGATGATTTCCGAGTATTTGCCGACCCTGACGGAATGACCTTCGGTGTATTTGTCCTTGCAGTCGATCGCCGTCGCGAAGGCTTTCACGGTGTCTTTGTAAGTCGCGCGCAGATCGTCGTAAAGCTTGCGGTTTTCCTCGGCGCGGCGCTCAAGCTCCGCCGTCAGATTGCGCTGCGCGATGCCGACGCCGATGTGGCGCGCCATCGCGCAGATGATGTCCTTGTCGTAACTCGTATAGCTTTCGCCGTTCGCCTTTTCGCCGAGCAGAATCACGCCGACGATCTCGTCGCGAATGACGAGCGGCACTAACAAATCGATCCGCTTTTTCTCGAAACTCGCGTCGTAAATCTGGAAAAACGGCAGAACCTTGGCCTGACTAATTTCGATCGGCGCCAAGCCGTTCGTCAAAAACTGGCGTTCGTCCTCGCCGCAAAGCGACAGGCTCAAAGGAAAATCTTCGCCGAAACCGCGCATCACGAGCATATTGAGCTCGTGCCCGAAACGCGAATAACGCGCCACGCCGCCGCGCATGATCGCGAGGCTTCCGAGCAAAAGGTGCAAGGAAGTGCGGATCATTTCCTGAAAGTTCTGCTTGTGCGCGATTTCGTAACCGAGCTCGGCGAGCGCGCCGAAAGTATGAATAAGCTTTTGTTGGTTTTTCACTTTGTTGTCGGTTCATCGAGTCTATTTATTCGTTCAGTCATCGAATCATTTGCAGTTAAAATCGATCAATGAACCGATGAATAAATGATTCAATCGATTAGCTGAGTCAATTTAAGGTCACGTGATTCGTCAAGCCGAGCAATTCGAAAAGCTCGATCGTTTCTTCTTTGACGTCCGAGAAAATGACGCGCGCCCCGGCGTCCGAAGCCGAATCGATGACGCCCAGCAGAATCGAAACGCCGATGCTGTTGACGATTTCGGTTTCGGCGAAATTAACGACCAGCGTTTTCACCCCGGCGGCGAGCTTTTGCCGGCATTCGCGTTCGATTTTTTCGCCGCTCAGCTTGTTGATGTAATCGCCCGCGTAGACGATCGCCTTTTCACTTTCCGACTCGGGTCGGAGTTCGGTTTCTGTTATCACTTATTATTTTCCTTTGTAGAATTTAGAACTTGAAAGCGAAGAAATTACTTGAAGTTTGTTTTAACACAGAAAGAATCCGGAAATCAAGAAAATTTTGCGTCGATTCGTCTTTTTTGCACGATGCCGCGATCCGGCTGCTAAAAATCTTCCCGAACGCCGCCGGGGCGCGTTTTCACGTCGCCGCGAAAATTCACGCTGACGGTCGCGCTTCGACGAGGACGGCCGTTTTTATTTTAAGTATTTGACCATCGAAATCCGCGTGCCGTCGTCCGTCTGCTCGAATCGCACTTCGTCCATCAAATTTTTGATTAGTTTCAGTCCCCAGCCCCGGCGCCCTTCGTCCGGCATAAATTCCCGCGCCTGTTTATCCTGCAGGCGCAGTCCGCGATTGGAAATCGTGATCACGATCTTATCGTCCTCGACCGTAAATTTCTGGTAAATCTTGCGGTCCGGGCTTAAGGAATGCTCCGCCGCGTTGATGCAGGCTTCGACGAGCGCGGTCTTGATTTGATTGATGGCTTTCGGCGCGAAATGATGCCGCTTGGCGATTTCTTCGAGCGTCTGGGCGGCGATCAGCTCCGTGTCGTCGCCCATCGGCACGACCATTTCGTATTCGTTGGCCTTTATTTTTTCGTCGAGCGCGCGGCGCGCGCCGAGGTATTCGACGAGCAGTTCGATTTGTTTTCTGCTCGACCCGAGCGCGCCGCGGCTTTCGAAAAAGGCGGCGGCGTCCGGCGCGAAGCCTTCGGGCGCGACGAGCCAGATTTTATAATTCTGGAAATTGCACATCAGCGCGACGACTTCGAGCCGGTCGCACCAAAACTCCGCGAGCTCCTTTTTCGCTTCGAGCTTCGCGTCGATTTCGGCGGCGATCCAGACGACTTCGTCCCCGTCCGCGTAACTCGATTCGCTGAAACCGAGCGCGACCGCCGAGCGCTCGCGCTCGGAGAACTGCGCGAACTGCGGGTAAAACGTCGCGGTGTGCGCCGTGTAGATGATCTGCGGCAGCCGCGTTTTTTCGGTCTCGTTTTTCAGAATTTTCAAAATTTCGTCGCGCGGCGCGCCCTTCAGTTCGTCCCGAAAGCGCGAGTAATCGAGGAGCGACGCGGGAATTTCCTGGCAATCGAAAGCGTCCATCACTTCGCGCAACCCGAGCGCCGAACTTTTCCGGTAAAATTCCGCCATCAAGCGCGGCGCGCGCCGAATGAATCCGGCGAGCGTTTCGCCGACCGTCAGCGCGCGGTTCTGAAGAACGATTTCGAGCCGGAAACGCGCGGCGACGTAATCGTTCAAAACGATATTTTCGTTCATCGTTTCGATCAGATTCGACGTCAGGCGGACGATTTCGCTCGTATTTAAAAGCCGCGCCGCGCGCCGAAATTCCGCCTCCGGCAAATTCATGCGCGCCTGCCAGGTTTCGCTATGCGTTTCTTCGCCGGTTGCGGTCTGCGCGTCGAACAATAAACTCAAAAGATGCTTCTGCGTTTCGTTCTGCGGCGCGGCCTCGCGGAAGCACGCGTCGTAGAACCGGGCGATCCTGCCGCCGAAAATTTCGTCCGCGTAAAGCCGTTCGACTCTTTGAAAACTGTCGAGCGCGAACCGTTTATCGCGCGCCGCCTGCATCAAAAGCGTAAGAAACAAAGGATTTCCGCCGAGCTGCACGGCGAGCAGATCGCGCGTCTGGTCGTTGACGGCGACGCCGTAACGCGCCGCCAGATTTTCGGCGAGCGCGCCCGCGTCCGTAAAAGAAAGCGGCTTTATTCGCAGCGTATCCGAATCCGGCGAGGCGTCTTTGCCGAACAAAAAGCGCCGCCGGCCGGCGAAGACGAACGGCGTCCGCAGCCGCGCGAAAATTTCGCTCAGTTCTTCGATAAAATCCGGTTCGCCCGTCAAATAATCGGCGTGATGCAGATCGTCGAGCATCGCGAAAACGCGCGTGCCGCCCGCCAGCGCCCGCAGCGGCGCGCTCAGGCAATTTCGAACGACCGCCGAATCGTCGTTCAGCCGGCTCTCGTGCCGGCAGTTTTCGATCAGACGGTCGATCCATTGACCGTCGCTCGCCGGGGCGATTTCGGCGAGCTCGCCGACGCCGTAGGCGACGTCGAGGATATGGCGGTCGGCGCGGCGGAAAGCGATGAATTGCTGCAGAAAGCTCTGCAAAAACCTGATCGCCGCCCCGCGCGCGGTCTTATCGGATTTGCGGAGCGCGAAATAAAACGGGACGATCTCGCCCGCCCTTTCGAAAAGCCGGTCGTAAGCTTGTCTGAGCAGTTCGGAAACGCCCGCTCCGGGCGCGCCCGAAACCAACAGCGCGCTCGTGCCGCCCGCCTCCGCGTGCCGCACAAGCGCGTCGAGTTCCCGGCTCCTTCCGGTAAAATCTTCCGCCCTGAGATTCGATAAAAATTTTTCGCGCTCTGTCTCGCTCATATTTTTCGCCGTGCGCGCGGCGGTTTATTTACTCTCGCCTGCCTTCCGGTAAATTTTTCGAACCCGAGCTTTTTTTCAAATCATCGTAAACGTGGACGGTGTTCCTGCCCTTGCGCTTGGCTGAGTAAAGCGCGCTGTCGGCGGCGACGATCAAATCCTGCGCCGAATTCAATTCCAGCGAGCAGCTCGCGATGCCGATGCTGACCGTGATCGCGCGATTCGGAAACGTCATCGCCTCGACGTGCGCGCGCAGGCGTTCGGCGATCGTTTCGGCTTCGGCGGTCGTCGTCTGCGGCAGCAGGATCGAAAATTCTTCGCCGCCGTAGCGCGCCGCCACGTCCGCGCCGCGCAAGGTTTCGCGAAAACACTGCGCGACGAGTTTTAAGGCTTTGTCGCCCTCCGTGTGACCGAACGCGTCGTTGTAAGATTTGAATTGGTCGACGTCGATCATCATAAAACACATCGGATAACCGTAACGATTCGAGCGCTTGATTTCTTCGGCGAGGCGTTCTTCGAGATACCGGCGGTTCAAAAGCCCCGTCAAGCCGTCGGTCACCGAAAGCTGTTCGTACTCGCCGGCGCGGCTTTTGAGCGTCGCGCGGTCGATCAGAACGGCGACCTGCGGCGCGATGGCGTTCAATAGTTCGAGGTCGGATTCGCCGTACGGCCCGCCGTCCGCCTTGTCGGCGACGTTGAGCACGCCGACGCGGCGGCTGCCGATTTTAAAGGGGTAACTGATAAAAGAATTGGTTTTGTATTTCCAGTCTTTCGGCGCGGGCGACAAACCGACCTTGCCGATGTCGCGGACGACGACCGGCCGGCCGTTGTTCAAAACGACGCGCGCCACGCGGTCGCCGATCTTTTCGGTTTTGTTCGTGATGCGGTCGGCCGTCGCGCCGATCGCCGCTTTAACGGTCAGCGAATCGCTTTTTTCGTCAAAAACCAGCAATGAGCTGCGTTCGGCGCGCATCAGCTCGGCGGAAACGCGCGTCAGGTGCGACCAGAAATCTTCGGCGTCGAGGTTTTTCAGGCTCTCGTTGAACTTTTCGAGCGCTTCGGCGAGCCAGTTGCGGCGGCGCACTTCCTCGCGCAGCCGCAGAATTTCGAGCTGCGCGGCGACCGTTTTGCAAAATTTCGCGATCCGGCGTTTCAGTTCTTCTTTCAATTCGTCGCCGACGACGAGCGCGCTCTGCACTTCGCCGCCGACCGCGACCGGAAAAAGCGCGACCGTCTTCGGATTCGCTCGCTCGCCGCCGCGCCCCCGTTCGCGCAGCTCGAGCGAGCGCTCGTTTTCGAGCGCCTCGAACAATAGTTTATCGTTCGCCGGCAGATTGACCCGAAACGCCTGCCCTTCCAGCGCGCCGGTCGCAAGAATGCTGACGAATCGATCGTCTCGCCGTTCGAGCCACGCCAGCGAAGCGATTTCGTAACGGCGCGAAAGAAAACCGACGATCGAACGACACGCTTCCGCGTAGCTTAAATTAAATAAAGAGCCGAAAAGCGAGCGCCACGCGGTGATGTCCTCGCTGTCTTCGAGCGGTTTGCGCGCCGCGCCGGCGGATTGGCGATGAAATTCCGCGATGCGCCGCGTTATTTCGCTGCCGGCTTTCTCCTGCTGTTCCGCCGCCTTCGCCGTTTCCGGCGCGCGGTCTTGTGCTTTCGGGGCGCTGCCGACTTGCGGCTCGCGAACGCCGCCGGCGTCGGAAGGATTCGCGCCGCCGATGATTTTTGCGACGTCTTCGCCGAGCGCTGCGATGCGTTTCGCCGCCGCTTCGAGATTGTTCACGGAGCCGTTGATGAGGACGTTTTCGAAAAACCGGGTCGGCGGAAACTTGTTCCAGTCGCCGGCGATCGCGCGTTCGGTGGCTTTGCGGTAATTTTCGGCTTTCGTAAACGCCCGCCCGACGATCGCGACGAGCGGTTTTTCGGTTTTGAGCGGCACCGCCAGACAATCGAGCCCCGCGTAACATTCGTAAGAAACCGCCTTGCCCGCCTCGACCGCCATCCGGAAAGCGCGCCCGCAATCGCCGGCGCAACGCGGCGCGAAGCCCTCTGAAGCATATAAAAGCTCACAGATCGAGTTGTTGTTGGCTTTTAAAACCGAAGATTTTTCGTCGACGACGATAACCGCTAATCCGCTTTCGTCGGCGATTATTTCCAGCTGGTTTTCGGGAGAATCGTTGATCGGTTCGATACGTTTCATTCTTTAATAGAGCACTATTCCGGCAATGCACAAGATTGCAGCGAGCTTTGCAAGATTTAAGCTTAATGCTAAATAGATTTAATCCCCACCAGATTTCAATAAACTGAGCTTAAAATTTTGTGCGATTCTTTATTATGGCATACAAATTGTTTTCTATTCCATTCGAACGGGGAAACGAATCGCGTCCGAACACCGGGCGGCGTTTCGCCCGGTTCATCAAACGGAGGATTTATGAGCAATAATACAAAGTTGGACGGCGTCCGGGTGGCGATTTTGGCCGCCGACGGATTTGAACAAAGCGAACTTTTCGAGCCGAAAAAAGCGCTCGAAGAAGCCGGCGCGGCCGTTTCGGTCGTGTCGCTCGAAGCGGGCGAAATCAAGGGCTGGAATCATACGAATTGGGGAGAAACGATCGACGTCGATCTGACGGTCGACGAGGCGAACGCGGAGGATTTCGACGCGCTGCAGCTGCCGGGCGGCGTGATGAACCCGGACAAGCTCAGGATGAATGAACGAGCGGTGAACTTTATCAAGGCGTTTTTCGACGCGGGCAAACCGGTCGGCGCGATCTGCCACGCGCCGTGGACGTTGATCGAAGCCGGCGTCGTCGGCGGCAGGACCGTGACGTCGTGGGCGTCGCTCAAGACCGATCTCGAAAACGCCGGGGCGAAATGGGTCGACGAGCCGGTCGTGACCGACAACGGTCTCGTGACGAGCCGCAAGCCGGACGACATTCCGGCGTTCAACGAAAAAATCATCGAGGAATTCGCCGAGGGCATTCACCGGCGGCAGCGATCGGCGACGCAATAATTTGATACAAACGTGTTTCGATACGTTGCGCCGCGGCGGGCGGCGCGAATTCGAAACGCCGCCCAAAAGGGGCGGAAATTATCTGGCACACGGATTGTTATATAGCATACGGACGTCAGGGAACGTAATTTTTTTACAGGTCAAGGGAGGTTTTTAAGTGATGGAAAACGAATACGGAACGGAAAACGCCGAAACGACAGCGAGCGACGACGTTATTTCGACATTGAATAATTTGATTGAAACCTGCAAAGACGGGCAGGAAGGTTTTCAGCAGGCGGCGGGAGGCGTGCAAAACTCGCAGCTCAAAACGCTTTTTTATGAATTCGGGCAGCAGAGAGCGCAATTCGCGGGCGAATTGCAGTCGCTCGTGCGCGAGCTCGGCGGCGACCCGGAAACCACTTCGAGCACGGCGGGCATGCTGCATCGCGGCTGGATCAACATCAAATCGGCGGTCACCGGTCAGGACGACGCGGCGATTCTGAACGAATGCGAGCGCGGCGAAGACGTCGCCAAAAACGCTTATAAAGAAGCCGCCGAAATGAATCTTCCGGCGAACGTCGCTTCGGTCGTGCAGACGCAGTACGCGGCGGTGCAAGCCGCGCACGATCAGGTCAAAGCGCTGCGCAACTCGTTCGACAGTTCGGAATCGGACGACGCGACGTCATCGACGGCGACGAACCGATACTAATCGGCACGGGAAACTTACTTTTCATTTAGCTCCTTAAAGCGGAAAAAGGCTCGCGACTTCACGGCGAGTCTTTTTCTTTGCGTTGCGAAGACTAAAATCATAAATTGTAATTCGCGAATGACTTTCCAGATCGAAACCGAACGCCTTCTACTGCGCGACGTGCGGCGGGCGGATCTGCCGGCGCTGCTGGCGCAGGCGCGCGAACCGGAAGCGCGGCGCGGAATTCTGGCTTACCAGGCGGACGAAAATTATAACCGCGTGAGTTTGCTGGCGGCGATCGCCGAAGCGCGAAATCCGCGGCGCTTGAATTACACACTGGCGGTCGTGAGAAAGAGCGATGCGGCCTTGATCGGAAGCTGCTCGATCGCGAACGTGCGGCACGGCTCGATCGAGACCTCGCTCGGCTGGCATTACGGGAAGCGATATTGGAACAAAGGGTACGCGACGGAAGCCGCCCGCGTGCTTTTACATATCGGGTTCGAGATCGGCGGCGTGGCGGAAATTTACGCCGACTGTTTCGTCGATAATTACGCCTCGATCCGCGTCATGCAGAAAATCGGCATGACGGCGCGGGAAAATCTTAAACTCTTTAATCAAATCCGCGGCTGGAGCTACGGCGAAAATCGACCGACCGTGCGCCACACGATCACGAAAAATGAATGGCGTTTAAAGGCGAATAGCGAATAACAAAAAATCACTATTCACTTTCCAATATTCACTGTTCACTTTTCACTTAACCGGCGTGCCCTCTCCGACGACCTCTAAGCCCTGGGCCTCGTTTTCTTCGATGTGCGGTTTTTCCGGCGAAATGCGGATGCAGGCGGCGTAGTGTTTCGGTTTGATCTCGGCGAGCGCCGGCACGATGCGTTTGCACTCTTCGATCGCGTACGGGCAGCGCGTGTGGAACGGACAGCCTTTCGGCGGGTTGATCGGGCTCGGCACATCGCCCTTTAAGATGATGCGCTCGCGCTTCGCTTCGATCTCCGGGTCCGGCACCGGCACGGCGGAAATCAAGGCTTTCGTGTACGGCATCAAAGGATCGCGGTAAATTTCCCTGCCGCCGGCTAACTCGACGATTCTGCCGAGATACATGACGGCGACGCGGTCGGACAAATGCCGCACGGCGCGCAGATCGTGCGAGATGAAAAGATACGTCAGGTTCTTTTCCGCCTGCAGGCGTCCCATCAGATTCATGATCTGCGCCTGAATCGACACGTCGAGCGCCGAAATCGGCTCGTCGGCGACGATGAATTCCGGATCGACCGCGAGCGCGCGCGCGATGCCGATGCGCTGGCGCTGACCGCCCGAAAACTCGTGCGGATAGCGTTTTACGAAGCGCCGCGACATGCCGACGGTTTCCATCAATTCCTGCACTTTCGCGTCGACCGAGCCGCCGTTCGAAAGCCCGAACGTGCGGATCGGCTCGCCGATGATCTGCCCGACGTTCATGCGCGGATTAAGCGACGCGTACGGGTCCTGGAAAATCATCTGTAAATTTTTGCGCTGGCTGCGCATCGCGCTCGCCGGCAACGCCGCGAGATTCTTTCCTTTGTAAAGCACTTCGCCGCCGGTCGGCTCCGTCAGGCGCAGAATCGCTTTGCCGAGCGTCGATTTGCCGCAGCCGGATTCGCCGACCAAGCCCAAAGTTTCGCCGCGCCGGATATCGAGCGAAACGCCGTCGACCGCTTTCACGTATTTCGCTTCCTTGAAGAGTCCGCCGCCGACCTTGTAATAAACCTGCAGATTGCGTAAGGAAATCAAAACTTCGCTGCTCTCGTCGAAACGGCTTTTACCGGCGATTTCCCGCACGCGCGCGGCGGTCGTCGCGTCGTATTCCGCGGTCGGCTTTTCGGTCGCCGAAAGCTCTCTTTCGCGCGATTCGACCGTGACGTTTTCGGTGACGGCTTCATCGGGCGTTTCGTTCGCAAAATCTTTGTTTTCTGTCATATATTTGGTTTTGGTTTTTGGTTTTCGGTTTTTGCTGGCACCTAAAACCCGAAACCTATTGAGTTATCTTCGGCGCTTCGATTTTGACCGGTTTTTCGTAATCGTAAACGGTCGTTTGTTTCTGCACTTCGCCGGCCGCGCTCAGCTCGACTTCGTTTTTGAGCTGCAGCCCCGTGTCGGTCGCGATCCAAACTTTTATTTGCGCGTCGCCGATCTTATGCGCGTAAACGGTCGCGTCCTTGCCGGCGAATTTCTCCTTGCCCGCGATCTGGACGTCTTTCATGCTTTGAACGCCCTCGGCGATGCCGGTGCTGATCTGTTCTTTGATGAGCGCGCCGATGTCGCTGTCGATTTTCTCCCATTTGCCGCCTTCGTTCGAATACGTGTCGCCGCCGATCACGATCACCTCGCCTTCCGCTTTTTTGATGCGGTAGCGATCCGGCGCGGCGTATTCCATTTCGATTTTCAATTCGAGATCGGAAGCGCTCGTCACGACCGCCGACCAAAACGGTACTTTTTGAAGCTTCTGCGTCGCGCTGATCAGATCGGCGCGCGGGTTCGCGCCCGCCGTGTAAACCTCTTCCTTGACCGGCGGCGGCGCGGCGTTCGTCGCCGTATTGGCGGGCGGCGCGTTGACGGTCGCCGTGTTTTTAACTTCTTCCGACCGCGAACAGCCGAACGCGAATACCGCCGAAACCGCTAAAATCAAAATCCTTTTCATAATTTCCCTCCTTGCTCTTTGCTTATTTAACGTGATGCGCCTGCGATTCGGCGTAAACCTCTTTCGCGAAATGACACAGCGACCAGTGATTTTCGTTGATCTGCACGAACGGCGGATATTCGGCGCGGCAGATGTTTTCGGCGCGCTCGCAGCGCTCGGCGAACGGGCAGCCCGGCGGCAGATGCGCGACGTCGGGCGGCAAGCCCGGAATCTGGTAAAGCTCGGTGCCCTCTTCGTGCGCCGGGTCGGGAACGGACTTTAACAAGCCTTTCGTGTAAGGATTCGCCGGCGTCGAAAACAATTCTTTGGTCGGCGCCTGCTCGAAGACCTTACCGGCGTACATGACGATGATCTTGTCGGTCATGCCGGCGACGACGCCGAGATCGTGCGTGATGAGAATCACGCTCGTGCCCATGCGCGCCTTTAAATCCTTGATGAGTTCGAGGATCTGCGCCTGAATCGTCACGTCGAGCGCGGTCGTCGGTTCGTCGGCGATCAAAAGTTCCGGATCGCACGATAAAGCCATCGCGATCATCACTCTCTGGCGCATGCCGCCCGAAAATTCATGCGGGTAATTGTCGATGCGATTTTCCGCGTCCGGAATGCCGACCGTCTTCAGCATCTTGATCGCGTGCGCGCGGGCTTGATCTTTCGTGTGCCCGAGATGCAGCTCGGTGACTTCCATGAGCTGCGTCGAAATGCGCAGAAACGGATTTAAGGAAGTCATCGGGTCCTGAAAGATCATCGCGATGCGTTTGCCGCGGATTTTGCGCACTTCGTCGATCGAAAGTTTGCGGACGTCGATGCCGCTGAAGATGATGTCGCCGTCGACGATCTTGCCCGGCGGTTCGGGAATCAGCCGCATCACGGAAAGGTTCGTCACCGATTTGCCGCTGCCCGATTCGCCGACGATTCCGAGAGTTTCGCCTTTTTTCAGTTCGAACGTGATGCCGTCGACCGCTTTGACCACGCCGTCCTCGGTCTGAAAATAAGTTTTCAGATTGTTGACCGATAAAATTGTGCCGTTTGTTTCGCTCATTTATTTTTGCTTTTTGGTGAACTGACCGAATCACACTGCCGGATACCCGAATTTTCGACGATGTCGATCACCGTCACGACGTTTTTGCCGCCCGTTTTTTTATAGTAAAAACTGACGCCGCGGTATTGCAGACCGCCGTCGCGGTTTTTGCCGTAAATTTTATGGATATCCTCGAGCGTCGATTTTCCGATCGCGATGCCCTTCGTCGTTTGCGCTTCGAACGGCGCGCGCAGCTCGATGTCGAAAATCTGCCGGCGCTTGTCCGATTGGCAAACGTAAAAAGACATTCCGTTCGGGTAGATCAGCTGGCGGGAATATTTTTTGTGAGTTTTCAACTTATAATTTTTACCGAATTTTTTGACGACGTCCGCCTCGGTCGATTTGCCGACCGCGATGCCGTCAAAACCGACGCCTTCGCGGACCATCTTCGGTTTGCTCGTTTGACCTTTTTCCAGTTTACTGACTTTCTGCTTGCCGCCCTGCGCGTCGGCGGTCGAAACCGCCGCGAGACAACCGACCAAAATCGCCAAAGCTACTGCCCGATAGCTTTTTCTCATTCGTTTCTCCACTGATTTTTCAAAACTTCGCCGCTCGATACTAGAATTTACGCGTCTGCGGATCGAGTGCGTCGCGCAGCCCGTCGCCGACGAAGTTCAGCGAAAAGAGCGTCAGCGCCATCGTCACGCCCGGAAAAATCATCTGCCACGGAAAAATGCCGATGTTTTTGATGCCGTCCGACGCGAGCGAGCCCCACGACGCGTACGGCGCCTGCACGCCCAAACCCAAAAACGACAGAAAAGCTTCCGACAGCATGACCGACGGGATCGTCAGAGTCGCGTAGACGATCACCGGACCGAGCGCGTTCGGAACCAAGTGCCGGAAGATGATGCCGAACGTCGAAACGCCGGTCGCGCGCGCCGCCTGCACGAATTCCTGATTCTTCAGGCTCAAAATCTGTCCGCGCACGACGCGCGCCATCGTCAGCCACGAGATCAGGCCGAGCGCGAAAAACAACAGAAAAATCTGGTTCAAGCCCTGATTTCCGGCGCCGCCGAAGCGCGCCGAAAGCCATTGAATCCATTCGGGCGTGTTCTGCCCGCCGAACACCGACAATAAAACGACGACGAGCAGGATGTACGGGATCGAGTAAATAATATCGACGATGCGCATCATCAGATTATCGATGCGACCGCCCATATAACCCGCGATCGCGCCGTAGGAAACGCCGATCACCAAAGAGACGAGCGTCGAGATGATGCCGACCATCAAACTGATGCGACCGCCCTGCAGGACGCGCGCGAGCATGTCGCGTCCGGCTTCGTCGGTGCCCATCGGGTGCTGCCACGACGGCGGAAAAGATTTGATCAAATCGCCGTCGGACGGAATGGAATCGGCCGTAAAACCGGTCGTCCAGCGGATGATCGCCGGACCGAAGGCGACGGCGAGCACCATCAGCCCGAGCACGATCATTCCAAATACGGCTAATTTATTTTTCAGAAGCCGTTTCCAGGCGTCTGCCCAAAGCGATGTTCCTTTTACTGTTGCTGTGTTTGCCATATAAAAATTACTCGTACCGAATGCGCGGGTCTAAAAATCCGTAAGAAATATCGACGATCAGGTTGAAGACCATGATCATGATCGAGAGAAAAGCGACGATGCCCAAAGTTAAAGGCTCGTCGCGATTGAGAATCGACTGAATAAACATCGTGCCCAAGCCCGGAATCGCAAAAACGCGTTCGACGACGACCGTGCCGGCGAGCAGCGCCGCGAGCGCCGGACCGGTATAAGAAACGACCGGAATGATGCCGCCGCGCAGCCCGTGTTTGAGCAGCACGGTTTTTTCGTTCAGGCCTTTCGCGCGCGCCGTGCGGATATAATCCGAGCGCATCACTTCGAGCATTCCCGCTCTCGTTAAACGCGCGATGTAAGCCATATAAATCGCCGCGAGCGTGATGACCGGCAGCACGAGGCTCGAAACGCCGCCGAAACGCGCCGGCGGGAAAAGATATAAAGTCAGCGAGAAAATCGACACGAGAATCGGCCCCAAAACGAAGTTCGGCACAGAAAGCCCGAGCATCGCGAACGTCATCGAGCCGTAATCGAACGCCGAATTCTGCTTGAGCGCCGCGATGATGCCCGCTCCGAGCCCGACGACGAGCGCGAGAATATAAGCCAAGATTCCGATCGTCGCCGAATACGGCAGATGGTCGCGGATGATCTGGTTGACCGAGCGGTCGGGATATTTCAGCGAATCGCCGAAATCGAAGCATTTCACGTTGACGCTGCCGATCGCGAACTGCACTCCGCTCGTCGTCGTTTCGTCCGCCGATTTCGTGCGGCAGGTAATGTTGCCGAGCATCAATAGATACTGTTTCCAGACGGGCTGGTCGAGACCGTATTTTTTCTTGATGTTCGCCTCGACCGCCGGCGGCAGTTTCTTTTCGGTCGAATAGAAGGTGCCGGGCGCGAGGCGGATCAAGCCCCACGTGACGGTGATGACGAGCAGCGCCATCGGGATGATTATCAGTAATCGACGAATGATGAAACTTAGCATTTTTTTCTTGTGTCCTATTCAGCCTTCGCGGTTTTTGCCGCTTCCCGCGGCGCGGCGGCGGTCTGCTCCGCCATTTTCGCTTTTTCGGCGGCTTCGGTCTGCGTCGCCGTCAGCGTTTTGAGCTGCGCTTCGACCGCCGGGTCTTCGGTCGTCATGATGTCGTCCATCGAAACGTTCCACTTATTCTGGTCGCGCTCGATATAGACGAATTTCCACGGGTGCAAGGTTCCCGGATTCGGGTACATGCCCTTGATGTACGGCTTCTTCACCCAGCTCGTGCCCGGCACGCCGAGCGGGATGACGATCTGCTGGCTGATCACGTAATACTCGGCGCGCGCCAGAATTTCGTAGCGCTTCATCTCGTCGGTTTCCTTGTTCGCGTCGTCGAGCATCTGGTCGTATTTCGGGTCCCACCAGCCGGTCGCGCCGTCGTTCTGCGGCGAGTAGAAAAGGTTCAGGAACGTGAACGGGTCCATGTAATCGCCGACCCAGCCGTTGCGCACCGCGCCGGAATATTCGACCGCCGAACGGAACGGCAGAAACGTCTTGAACTCCATGTTTTTCAGCGGCACGGTGATTCCCAAATTCTGCTTCCACTGCGCCTGCACGAATTCGGCCACTTTCTGATTCGATTCCGCCGTGTTGTACGTGATCGTCACGGCGTCGACCGGAAACGTCGGGCACGAATAGCCGCTGCCGGTCTGCTGAACCGGGAAACCGGCTTCGGTCATTAATTTACGCGCTTTTTCGGCGTCGAATTTGCGCGCTTTCCATTCGTCCAGATTGCTGCCGATTTTCGCGAGTTCTTCCGCGTAGACCTTGCGGCGCGCTTCTTCGTATTTCGGGAAAATTCCTTCGGGCGTGAAATCGACGAGCGGCTTGATCGTTTTGCGGAATTTGGCGAGCGCGTCGCGGTCGATCGCGAGCGCCAGCGCCTTGCGGACGTTGATCTTGTCCATCGGCGGCTTTTTGACGCTCAGACTGTAATACTCGACCGCCACTTCCGGATGCAGCGAATATTCGTCCTTGTACTGGCGAACGGTTTCGTTCCACGGCGCGGGAATCGTGTGATTGTAGGTCGCGTCGATGCGTCCGGCCTTGTAAAGGTTGAGCATCGTCGTCTGCTCGTCGAGCGGGTAAAATTCGATGCCGTCGAGACGCACGTTCGCCGCGTCCCAGTAATTCGGATCTTTCGTGACGGTCAGTTCGTCGTACGGGCGATGCGTTTTGACTTTGAACGCGCCGCTCGTCACGATGTTCGCCGGTTTCGTCCAGTCCTTGCCGAATTTTTCGATCGACGGCTGATGCACGACGCGGAAAAACTGGTGCGCGAGCAGACCGAGGAAAAACGGCGCGGGCTGGTAGAGCTTGATGCGGAACGTATAGCTCGGAGTCTTGGGATCGTTGTCCTCGTCGATCGCTTCGACGCCGATGTCGGTCGCTTTGACGGGCACGAGCTCCTTGCCGGCAAGCGCGGTTTTGAGTTTCGCGTCTTTGTCTAAAATCTTGTTGCGTTCCTTCTCGTCGCTCGGTACGGTCAGGCGTTCCGGCTCGTCCAGGTATTTATGAAATTCCGTGTCGATGCCGACCGTTTCGTGCGCGGCGGTCTCGGGCGCGGCGGGCGCGTCCTTTTTATCCTCGAGCTCGGCTTTGTGCAGAAACGTGCCGTCCGGATTTTTGACGAACGATTTATCGGCGTTGTAGGCTTCGGCGTATTTTATGTAGTACGCCAAGTTGGCGTTGCGCGAAGCGAGTTCGGGCGACAGCCCGCGGCGAAAAGAATACGCGAAGGTTTCGGCGCTGATCGGGTCGCCGTTCGAGAATTTGGCGTTTTTGCGCAAATGGAAAATGTATTCCGTCCCGTCTTTGTTGAGTTCCCAGCTTTCGGCGATCGCCGGGATCGGCTCCATCGTTTTCGGATGATATTCGACGAGCCCGTCGTAAATCGCCATCATGATGCGCGCTTCCGGCTGCCCGGTGACGAACTGCGGATCGAGCGATTCCGGCTCGGAACCGGTCGTGTAGCGCATGATATTGTCGGACGGAACCTGCGTCTGCCCGAAGTAGCGGCTGCTTGCCCGCGTCGAACAACTGATTAAGAATGAAGACAAAACGACGATTGCAAGAATCGAACGAAATTGAACAAAACTGACACGAGTCATAATTCGATACTCCTATTGACGAAACTTTCGATTGTTGAAATGCGCTAAACCAGCTTGGAGAGAACAGGACAAAACTACTGCAACTGCCTAAAAGTTATCACGTTATAAGTTTTATACGCAAGAATGTCCGTTTTGTTTTGACCTTTGATCCTTGATATCGAGCTTTGATTTATTTTCAAACCTCAAAGGTCAAAAATCGAAAATCGAAAATCGCGAAGTTACGATTCGCCATTTCCCTTTTTCGGTTGCCAGTGATTATCGATTTTCACGTCCTTGAGCGAGGGCGCATCGAGGGTGTTGATTTCGAAGCCCAGAATATACGGCTTGACGAGCGAATAGGAAGTCGGAAAATAAAGCGGAATGGCGGGGATTTCCGCGAGCGCCTCATCTTCGGTCAAAATCGGCTTTATTTCGATGATTTCCGCCGGCGCGTTCGGCGGTTCGTTGCCGGGCGCTTGATCGGAATTGCCCGGCGTCGTACCGAAATTGTTCGGACTGCCGTCGGGCGCGGGCAGCGGGCTCGCCGTCGGCGTCGGCGAAGCGGCGGCGGGCGGCGGCATCGCGGGCTCGAAGATCGCCATCAATCCGGCGGTTTCGTCGGCGGTCGGCAAAACCACGCCGCGCCGCAGCACGTCGAACTCGCCTTTTTGCCGCACGGCTTCGAGTTCCGCCGCTTCCTTGACGACGATGATCGTGTCGACGTTCAGCGTCTGCTTCCACATCTTGACGATCGCGCGCGCGATGCGCTGCTGCACGTCGTTGCGATTGACGACGAGCCGGATGGTCGGAAAATCTTCGCCGTCCTCGTATCCGGCTTCTTCTAGGAGCTCTTTCGCGCGCTCTTTGTCCTGCACGAGTTTTTTATCGCCCTGCTCGTCGAACGGCAGAAAACTCAGCGCCGGGCGGGTCGAGCCGTCCATCTCGATTTCCGTCAGACGCTCGCGGTCGATCGCGATCGCCAGCGCCTCGCGCACGCGGCGGTCGTCGAACGGCTTTTTCGCGCGGTTGAATTCATAAAAATTCAGCGCGCTGTGCGTTTTGCGCTTAAAATCCGAATACGGCGTTAAAAGCTTCAGCGCGAGCGGTTCGAAATCGGCGTTCGTGACGGCGTCGATCTCGCCGGCGCGGTAGGCTTCGAGCGCTTTTTCCGCCGTTTCCTTCGGCACGAAACGAACCCTTTCGAGTTCGACCTTGTCCTTGCCCCAGAAGTTTTCCGAGCGGTCGAGCGTGACGCCGTCCTGCCCGACGGACGTGACGCGAAACGCGCCGTTCGTCACGATCGCGGCGTTTAATTTGCCGTCTTCGAAATCTTTGCCGTCGCCGAAAATCGGGCGGAACATCGGATGCGCGACGAGCGCGGGAAAATCCCGGTCCGGTTCGAGCAGCGACACCCTGAGCGTTAAATCGCCGACCGCTTCGACGCCGAATTTTATTTCGGGCGGCGGTTTGGTCTTATCTTTCGCCTCTTTCTCGACTGCCGAAACTGTTTTGTCGTTCGCCGGAGTCGCCGACGGTTTCGGCTGCGGCGACGGTGCCGGGTTTGTGTTCGAACCTAAAATCGGCAGATTTTGTTCGGCGATCGGTTTGGGCAGGATATTCGCGTCCGCGGTTTCGGCCTCGACGATCGGTTTCGGTCGCAATTCCCGCACGCCGACGATATTTTCGAGCAGTTTCGGATGCGAAGCGCGGTCGCCCATTTCCGCGAGCCGTTTCCACGAGCGCACGAAATCGGCGGCGGTCAGGCGCTCGCCGTTCGACCATTTCGCGTCTTTCCGCAGATGAAAAGTCCAGGTTTTAAAGTCTTCCGAAGCGTTCCATTTTTCCGCGGCGGACGCCGTCGCTTCGAGCGTTTTCGGATCGGTATCGGTCAGCCCTTCGAAAATCGCGCGGACGACGTCGGTTTCGGGCGGCGCGCCGGCGAGCGCCGGATCGAAGGATTTCGGCATTCGTCCGTTGCTCCAGCGAAATTCCTTTTTTTCGGGCGGCGCGGTTTGCGCGTAAAACGGTTCGGTCTTCGGTTTTTCGAGCTCGCTGCACGCCGACATGAAAACCGCGAACAGCGCCAGGAAGAGAAAAGAAGAAGGCGAGAAAAGGGAAAAAGCAGATTTCGGGCGACATTGCGCGCCGCTTCTCCTTTTCCCTGCTTCTCCTCCTCTTCCTAAAGCCATATTTAAGTTATTTAAGTTAAAAGTCTCAATTGCTCGAAAACTTCAATCGCCTGCCGCCGCGTATTTTCAAATCCGCCGGAAGTATCGATCAGAAAATCGGCGTACCGTTTCTTCTCTTCCTGCGGCATCTGCGCGCCGATTCTTTTGAGAGCTTCCGCCTCGCTTAGATTATTGCGCAGCATCAAGCGTTGTAATTGTATCTGAGGTTCGCACCAGACAACGATTAATTTTGTAAATCGTTTATAACCTCCCGATTCTATCATTAAAGCGGCGTCAATGACAGCGATGCCGTGAAAATTTTCCTTTTCTTTTTCCGCGAGCCATTCGTTCTGCGCCTCGAAAACGAGCGGATGCACGATCGAATTAAGAAGCAGGCGTTTTTCCTCGTCGGCGAAAACCAGCGCCGCCATTTTCACGCGGTCGAGTTCGCCCGCCGCGGTCAGAACATCCGCGCCGAATTTATCGGCGATGATGGCAAGGCCTTTCGACCCCGCGGCGACGACTTCGCGCGCCGTCAGATCGGCGTCCAAAACGTACGCGCCGAGCTCGCGCAAAATTTCGAGAACGTAACTTTTGCCGACCGCGATCGAACCGGTCAGACCGACTTTGAGCATTCGATTTATTTTTAGTTTGGAATGCACACGAAGAACACGAATAATAATTTAAAAAAACAATTCTTGTTCTTCGCGGCTTAATTACTTCCGATTATGACGCTTTGCTAACTTTTCGACGTTAAACCGGGCGATTTCGGCGAGCGTTAAACCGAGCTCGTCGGCGCAGGCGGAAATGTACCAGAGCACGTCGCCGAGTTCGTCCTTTAATTTCGCGCGGGTCTCGTCCGTCACTTCGCCGCCGAAATCGCGCTGGATTTTTTTGACGATGTTCGCCACTTCGCCCGCTTCGCCCGCCAGGCCCAAAGTCGGATATTCGAGATTCCGCAAACGCCGCGGATACAAAGCCGTCTGTTTCGCTTCGCGCTGGTAGTCTTCAAAGTTCATAGTTTTTCAATGGAAAACGGAGAGCGGAAAATGGAAAACATTTTTTCTTTATTTTCCGCTTTCCGTTTTCCATTTTACATTCCTTCTCATCTTCGCCGCTTCGACCGTGTTTTTCATGAGCATCGCGACCGTTAAAAGCCCGACGCCGCCGGGCACGGGCGTGAAATTCGCCGCTTTTTCTTTTGCTTCTTTCGGGTTCACGTCGCCGACGAGCGTAAAGCCGCGCTTGAGAATCGTATTCAGGCGTTTTTCGAGTTCGTCCGCGCCGAACAACTCTTCCGCCGCTTCGACGTTCGAAACGTTGTTGATGCCGACGTCGACGATCGTCGCGCCCGCCTTGATGTGCTCGCCGCGCACGAATCCGGCGCGACCGATCGCGGCGACGAGAATATCGGCCTGCGACGCGATTTCCGCCAGATTGCGCGTGCGCGAATGACAGATCGTGACGGTCGCGTTCTCCTGCAGAAGCAGCTGCGCCATCGGTTTGCCGACGATGTTGCTGCGGCCGATGATGACGGCGTGCGCGCCCGCGATTTCGATTCCGGAACGCTTCAGGATTTCGATGACGCCGGCGGGCGTGCACGGCACGAGCGCCCTGTGCCCCTGCGAAAGTTTGCCGACATTGACCGGGTGAAAACCGTCGACGTCCTTTTCCGGATCGATCGTTTCGAGAATTTCGCGCTCGTCGATCTGCGCCGGCAGCGGCAGCTGGACTAAAATTCCGTCGACCTCGGCGCGGTCGTTTAAATCCCGCACCAGAGCGAGCAGCTCCGCGTGCGAAATGTTTTCGGAAAGATGATGATGCTCGGAGATCATGCCGAGTTCTTCGCTCGTTTTGACCTTGCTGCCGACGTAAACGGCGGAGGCCCCGTCTTCGCCGACGCGCACGACGGCGAGACACGGACGAAAACCGTGCGTTTCCGCCAGAGATTTCACTTCTTCCGCCACTTCGCTTTTTATTTCCGCGGCGATTTCCTTACCGCTCAAAATTCTTGCTGTCATAAATTTTCGATTTTACGGAATTTCGCATTGATTGTCAGTTTCAAAGGACAGAAACAAAATTTTAGCGCAAAAGGCGAGCTTTTAGACGGTCTCCAGAGAAAGCTGTTTAACGCAAGTATTCTTTGGTCCGGCGGCGTCAGACCGAAGTTGTTTGAGAACCGACGATTCGCCTTTATCACGGAATAATTTGAGGATTCGGTCAAATTGTCAGAAACCAACGAGGGAAGATGATGTATAATTGCGGTCAAATTGACCGGTATCATCGACGAAGCTGTATTAAGCCAGTTAATAGCAACATTTCTGCTTTGGCGCGGAACTTGCCTATTGTCGTGCGCGGCTTCCGACAAAAGCCAGCCCCACGCTTGAAAATCAATTTTGTCCGATCAAAATAACTTTTTTATTTTGTCAGAGTATTTATGAAAACACTTGCCCCGTTACTGACGAAAACCTTTTTACTGGTGAGCTTTTTTATCACGTTCGGCTTCACACAATCTCATGCGCAGGCTTATTTCGACTATGACCAGAAAGCCGATTTAGGCGTTTTTCGCCCGTCCGACGGCGCGTGGTATTCCTTCTCGTCCGAGTCGCTGAGCTCGGCGACGACGCGTTGGGGGCTCGCCAGCGACGTGCTTGCGCCGGCGGACTACGACGGCGACGGCTTGACCGACCACGGCGTCTGGCGTCCGGAAACCGGCACCTGGTTCGTGCTCGGCTCGCGCGATTTGCGGTACCATATTCTCGCTTGGGGAATGAGAACCGAAGTGCCGTACGGTTCGATCTCCGATGAACCCGTGCCGGCGGATTACGACGGCGACGGCAAAGCCGATTTCGCCGTCTGGCGTCCGTCGAACGGCACGTGGTACGTATTGAAATCGACCACCGACTATAATCCGAACAAGGCGCAGTACTTTGCGTGGGGCAAGCTCGGCGACATTCCCGTGCCGGCGGATTATGACGCGGACGGCAAAACCGATTTCGCGGTTTTTCGCTCGACCGAAAATCGCTGGTACGTTTACCAGACGTCGAACAACGCGTGGAAAACTTCCCAGTTCGGTCAAGCCGGTTACGACATGCTCGTGCCGGCGGATTACACCGGCGACGAAGCCGCGGATTTTGCGGTTTACCGTCAGGGCATGTGGTATATACAGGACAGCGCGACCGGCGAGGTTTACAAGTTTCATTTCGGACTGCCGACCGACATTCCCGTGCCCGCCGATTACAACGGCGACGGCTTGACCGATCTCGGAATCTTCCGCGACGGCGAATGGTGGATTCAGGAAACCTTGACGGGCAACACGTCGGTTCTGCATTACGGCACGGCGGGCGACGTTCCGGTCGGCGCGCATAAAGTGAAGCCGAGCATCGTCGGAATTCCTTGATTGGCTTAGAAATCCCCCTTTTTTCTTGGCGTAAATCAGGATAGAATGCGTTTGATGAAAATTTCAAACGCATTTTTTTTGATTTTACTCGCCGTTTTTTCCGTTCCCACGCTCGCGCAAACGCCGGCGGAAACGCATCAAAAAATTCTGCGGGCGGTCGCGGAACGCGATTACCAGACCGCCGCCGGCGAGCTCGAAGCGCTGAAAAAAGCCGACCGAAATTTGTTCGAGCTGAACAATTACGATTATCTGCACGCGCGCCTCGCCGAGAAAAACGGTGATTTCGCCGTCGCCGCCGCCAACTACCAGACAATCGTCAATCGCCGTTCGGCGCTTCGGGAATATGCGCTTTGGCATCTCGCGCAGATCGCCCGCGCGAGCGGAAATTTGATGCTCGAACGCTCTTTTCTGCATGAAATTACGTCATTCGCGCCGCTCAGCCTGCTGCAGAACGCGGCGCGGGCGCGTCTCACGCGCAGTAATTTCGAAAGCAAAAATTACGACTACGTGATTCGGCAGACCTTTGGATCGTCCGCCGCGCCGCCAGCCGAACCGCGCCGCGCGGCGGACGATCCGTTCGCGCGGGAAAACCTCGTCCTGCTCGGCGAAGCCTATCTGCAGACCGGCAAAACGAACGAGGCGCGCGAGGTTTTTACAAAATTGATCAGCAATCTGTCGAACCCGGCGCAGCCCGACGATTTCGCGCTCGCCGGCGCGCGCGGGCTCGACCGGCTCGAAACCGGCGCGGATTTCGGGAAAGCGGTCGCCGCCCTGACCGATCTCAATCATCTGCAGCGCGCGATGATTTACCAATTCAACCGCGATTTCGCCGACGCGCGCCTGCATTATCAGGCGATCGTCAAAAATCATCCGGCGAGCGGCATCGCGCCCGACGCGCTTTATCAAATCGGGCGCGGCTACGCGCAGGAAGGAAATTACGTCGAAGCGATCAACTGGTTCGAGCGCGTGCTCGAACAATTTCCCGACCATCCGGTCGCGCAGGACGCGCTCACGCAGGCCGCTTCCGCGTATTCGCGCGTCGGCAAGCCGCGCGAAGCCGTCACGCGCTACCAGAAATTCATCGAAAAATACCCGGACGCCGACAACATCGAACGCGCTTATCTCAATATCGTCGACGTTTTGCGCGATGCCGGCGAGGACGGCGACGCGCTCAAATGGACTCAAAAGACGCGGGAAGTTTTTCGCGGCAAGCTGCCCGAAGCGATCGCGCTGTTCGCGCAGTTGCGCGTCCGCCTCGCGCAGACGGATTGGCAGAGCGCGCTCGCCGACGCGGAAAGTCTTCTGACTTTCGCCGATCTCGGCGGAACGCGCGTGCCCGGCGGCACGAACAAAGCGGAGATCATTTTCCTGAAAGGCTTCGCGCTCGAAAATCTCGAGAGATTTCAGGAAGCGCTCGACGTTTATCTTTCGATTCCCGACGGGCGCGGCGAATACTACGGCTGGCGCGCGACCGAGCGGCTTAAACTGCTCGCCGCCGATCCGCGCGCCGCGCCGTTTGCCGAACGTAAAATAGAAGAACTGACGAGAAATATTGAAGTGCGCAACGCGGAAGCGCAACGCAAAGCCGCGCAGGACGTTATGCGGCTGACCGTCGATGCCGAACGGCAGGCGCAAATGCTCGAAATCGTCAAAAAAGCTTACGCGAATCTGCCCGCGTATCAAAAGGTTCCGGACTTTAAACTGCTCGAATTCGGACGCGCCGAGGTGCTGCGCGAAAAGCGCGAACCGTCCGCCAATTATCATCAGAATCTCGCCGACGAGCTGCTTTTTCTCGGTCTCTACGACGAAGGCACGCCGGAGCTGGAGAGAGCTTTGGAAGAAAAGCGGCGAAAGGGCGAAGCGGAGAAGAATCCGAAATCCGAGATCGATTTTACGCTCGCGGTCTTTTACAAACGCGGCGACATCGCGCACCGCGCCGTCGGATTCATCGAGCCCTTGTGGCGCAACGTGCCGGCGGAGTATCAAATCGAGCTGATGCCGCGCGAACAAGCCGAGCTTTTATACCCGTCGCCGTACGCCGATGCGCTGACGCGATACGCTTCGCCGCGCGGCGTCGACCCGCGTTTCGAATTGTCGATCATGCGGCAGGAATCGCGTTTCCGCGCCGACGTCAAATCGGTCGCCGCCGCGCGCGGACTGCTGCAGTTCATCTCGACGACTTCGAATCAGATCGCGCGCGAGCTCGGACGCGAAAGCTTCCGGCAGGACGAGCTTTATCACCCGCCGACCGCCGTGCTTTTCGGCGCGCAGTATCTAGCGAACATCTATAAGCTTTTCCCCGGAAGCCACCCGGCGGTCGCGGCGAGCTACAACGGCGGCGAGGACAATATGCGGCGCTGGCTCGCGCGTTCGAAATCCGACGCGCCCGACCGCTATGTGCCTGAAATCGTCTTTTCGCAATCGAAGGATTACGCTTATAAAGTGATGGCGAATTACCGCGTTTATCAGATTTTGTACGACGAAAATCTAAAGGCGCGATAGACTTTCAACGCCGGGACGCGAAGGCGCAGAGACGCGAAGTTTTACAGTAAATTTAATAAAATTCATTAGCGTCTCTGCGCCTTCGCGTCTTTGCGTTAAATAATTTTTACGGGCAAAATTGAAATTTATGCGTTACACGATTTTATTTTTATCCGTCATTCTGCTGTTTACCGCCTGTCAGAAAACCGAAACGGCGCCGCGGGCCTCGGCGGACGCGAAGCGTTATCCATTAAAAGGCAAAGTCGTCGCCGTCGATAAGGCGAAGAAAAAAGCGACGATCGAACACGCCGAAATCAAAGGCTACATGCCGGCGATGACGATGGACTTTCCCGTCAAAGCCGACTGGATTTGGGAAGACCTCAAACCCGGCGCGGAAATCAGCAGCGCCGATCTCGTCGTCGACGAAACCGCGACGCCGTCTTACTGGCTCGAAAATCTCGCGCTCGTGCTCGCGCCCGACCCGAATCTGCCCGCGCCGGCGGTCGACGAGCGCTTCGCGCAGATCGGCCGGGAAATTCCCGAGTTCGCCCTCACGAATCAGGACGGCAAACGCTTTTCGACGAAAGACTACAAGGGCAAAACCTGGGCGCTCACGTTCATTTACTCGCGCTGCCCGCTGCCGGAATACTGCATTAAGATGTCGACGAACTTTTCCGACGCGGCGCTGCAGGTCATGAATTCCGATTACAAAGATAAAATCCGGCTCCTGAGCATTTCGTTCGATCCGGAGAACGACACGCCCGAAAAGCTCCGCCAATACGGTCAGGGTTACCTGGGCAAGGACGCGAAACCGGATTTTTCCGTCTGGCAGCTCGCGGTCGGCTCGGACAAAGAAGTGCGCGCGATCGCCGATTTCTTCGGGCTGCGCTACGAAACCGACCCCGCCGACAAAACGCAGATCAATCATTCTTTGCGCACCGCCGTCATTTCGCCCGAAGGCAAAGTGACGAAAATCTTCGCCGGCAACGAATGGACGGCGAACGATCTGGTGGCGGAATTGAAAATCGCTGCCGACGGAAAATAAAAACCCGTTTTGAGTTTCGGCTTTAATCGGCTCACGCCCGCGAAGACGGCGCGAATTTTCCGCCGGAAGGCGAAACTCAGGTTACTCAAAGCCCTTGAACGTGAAAGACATCGCACCTCAACAAATCCTTTTTTCCGCGCGCGGTCTCGAAAAATCCGACGCCGAGCTGATCGGCGCGTGCCGGCGCGGCGACCAATCGGCCTGGAACGAACTGGTCGACCGTTACCAGCGGCTGATCATCACGATTCCGCGCCGCGCCGGACTTTCGGAAGAACAGGCGGCGGACGTCTTTCAGGAAGTTTTTCTGACGCTTTTCGAAAAACTCGACGAAATCGAACAGCCCGACAAAATCCGCTCGTGGATGGTGACGACCGCCAAATTCAAAACCTGGGGCGTCGTGCGCGGCGAGAAAGGTTTCCGCACGCCCGAAACCGAAGAGGAAATGGAGCTCGAAATGGCGGGGCTCGCCGACGCCGCGCCGCTCGCCGACGAACGTCTGATCGAACTCGAACAGCAGCATCAAATTCGCGCCGCGCTCGCCGAAATCGAGGAACGCTGCCGCAAAATCCTGTCGATGCTTTACCTGCGCGACCGCGGCGCGGCGAGCTACGCGGAAGTCGCGGCGGCGATCGGCGTGGGCGAAACCAGCATCAGCCCGATGCGCGCGCGCTGCCTGCAAAAACTGGCGAAGGTTTTGACGAGGAAAAGTTGACCGGCAGTTGGCAGGAAGTTTGTCGCCTGTCTTTTTGAAACGGTAATTTGCACTGTTCGCTCGGGGAGCTGAATAAAAAGCATGAATTTCACCGAAATAATGGATAACGAAGATTTAATTGATGAAATCACCCGACTGATGCGGACCGACGATTCGGCGGCCGCGCCGGCCGATGCCGTCAAGTGGTCGAAAAATCTTTTCCGCGCGCGGGCCGCCGCGGCGGAACCGCCGCGATCGATCGCCGAACAAATTCGCGCGGTGCTGCGAATCGACCTGACGCCGCAGAAAACAATTTTCGGCGAGCGCTCGGCGAGCGGCGCCGCGCGCCAGATGCTCTTCGACGCGGGCGCGTTGAAAATCGATTTGCGAATCGCCCGGGTCGGCAGAGGATTTAAGATCAACGGGCAGGTTCTCGGAGCGGATTTCGCCGCCGAAGAAGTCAGGCTTTTTAACGCGGAAAAATCTTTTTCGGTGAAATCGAACGAACTCGGCGAATTTAAATTTGAAAAAATTTCAAAAGCTACCTATACTCTATCCCTAATCTTTAAAGGCAAAGAAATCATTACCGAAAACATCGAAATCGACTAATGTTTCTCTTTCGGGGGTGAGAGGAACATTAAGAAGGGCGGCGGAAATGCGAGTTTCTGTCGCCCTTCGGATTTGCGCGGGTTTTCGCGATGTTCCGGCGCGCGGTTTAAGTTAAAATACTTTCGTATGCCGCCGAAAAACCTCAACGCGCTCATCGACGCCCGCACCGAAAACGACCGCCGTGCCTGGCTGCGCGCGCACCGGAAAATCGCCGACGCGCGGCTCGCGCGCCGCCTGAAAGACGTCTGCCAGACGGCGTGGAGCGCGTCGCCGAACCGGACGCAAAAAGCGGCGCTGGCGCTAAAAAGCCTCCGCCGATTCAACCCGATCGACGAAATCGAAGCTTATTTTTTATGGGGGGCCGGCATCGCGGAACTGACGCGCGGCCGGCTCGTCGAGGCGGAAAAAAGCCTCGCCGCCGCCGCCGCCATCTTCCGCCGGGTCGGGCAGCGGCACGAAGCGGCGCAGACGGCGGTCGCCAAGCTGATCGCGCTCGCGCTGCTCGGAAAATACCGCGAAGCGATCAAATGCGGCGAGGCGGCGCTCGCGGTTTTCGAAGAATACGGCGACGAGCTGGCGGCGGGCAAGATCGAAAAAAACCTCGGCAACATCGTCGCCCGACAGGGCAAGGAAACGGCGGCGGAAAAATACTATCTGGCGGCGCGGCGGAGATTTGTCAAAATCGGCAACCTCACCGAACTCGCGATGAGCGACAACAGCCTCGCGAACACCTACGCCGAACTCAACGATTTTCACCGCGCGGAGAAGTTCTTCGCGCTGGCGCTCGAAAACGCGCGGCGCGAAAAAATGCTCGTGACGGTCGCCGAAATCGAAGCGAGCCTCGGGAATCTGGCTTTTTTTCGCGGGCGGCTCGACGAGGCGCTGCGCCGTCTCGAACTCTCGCGGCGAAAATACGAGGAATTGAAAATGCCGCACCAGACGGCGATCGCCGAGCTCGAGATCGCCGACATTTACCTCGAATTGAATTTAACGAACGAAGCGGCGGCGATTTACGCGCGGGCGGCGAACGCGCTCAAGCGGCTCAAACTGCAGGGCGAGGAAGCGCGCGCGCGCGCCAATCTCGGCAAAACCGCCTTGCTCGGAAACGATTTTCAAAAAGCCCGGACGGAGCTCGAAAAGGCGGCCCGGCTTTTCGCGCGCGAAAAAAATCCGAACGGCGCGGCGCAGGTCAAATTAACCGAAGCGGCGCTCGCCGTCGCGCGACGGAATTACCAAATCGCGCTGCGACACGTCCGCGAAGCCGAAAAACTCTTAACCAGAAGCGAAAACCGCCGGCCGAAACTCTTCGCCCGCTGGCTGCACGGCGAGGCTTTGCGGCTTCTGGGGAAAAACAAGACCGCCGAACGCATCCTCGCCGAAACTTGCGCGCAAAGTCTCGCGGACGAACAATCGAACCTCGCGCAGATGTGTCTCAATTCGCTCGGCAAGCTCGCGCTCGGAAAAGATCGGCGCCGCTCCGAAAGCTATTTTAAAAAGGCGGTGCGGCTCATCGAAAAGCTGCGCGCGCCGCTGCCGGCCGAAGAGTTCCGGATGTCGTTTTTCGCCGACAAGCTCGCGCCGTATCGAAACCTGGCGAAAATTTACGTCGGCGAAAACGAATGCGAAAAGGCTTTCATCGCGATCGAAAGAGCGCGCGCGCGGACGCTTTCGGAAATTTTGAGCGGCGGCGACTCCGCCGTCAAAATCGACGGGCCCGCGAAGCCCTCAAAGCGGCTCGAATCTTTGCGCGAAGAATTGAACTGGTTTTACAATCGCCTGAATCGCGCCGAAGCGGGCGAACCGGCGAAGCTTTTGAGGGAAATAAAAAAGCTCGAAAAACAAATCGCCGCGCTCATGCGGCAGCTCGAAAGCACGCGGCGTGAAACCGGCGGGAACGCCGGCGCCGCGGCGGCGCGTTTTTTGGAGACGGCGGAGGATGTCGAAGCGCTGCGAAAGCGGCTCGGCGCCGGGCGCGCGCTCGTCGAATTCGTCAAATTCGACGGCTCGTTCTCGGCGTTCGTCGTCACCGGTGAAAAAATCGAATATTTCGCCGAACTGGCGAAAGAGAGCGAAATTCTCGCGCTGTTGGAAGGCTTGCGGTTTCAGTTCGGCGCGCTGCGGTACGGCGCCGAAAGCCTGGGCGCCGCGCTCGGCGAACTCAAAGCCCGCGCCGACTTTTACCTGACGAAGCTTTACGAAAAGCTCGTGCGCCCGCTCGCCGACGCGCTCGAAGCGCGCGATTTGACGATCGTGCCGGCGGGCGCGCTGCATTACGTGCCGTTTCACGCTCTGAAAAACGAGCGCTACCTGATCGAAACGCGCGAGGTCGTCTACGCCCCGAGCGCGACCGTCTGGCAGTTTCTGCACCGCAAAGGCGCGAGCAGGAAACGCGAAAAAGCGCTGCTCGTCGGCTTCGCGGACGAAAAAGTACCGCTCGTGAACGGCGAAATCGCGGCGCTGCGGGAAATTTTCCCCGCAGCGAAAATTCTCACGGGCGAGGACGCGAGCTTTTCGAACTACACGCTCAATGCTCCGCGATTCGACATTCTGCATCTCGCCTGTCACGGGCAGTTCCGCCCCGATAATCCGCTTTTTTCGAATCTGCGCTTGGCCGACGGTTTCGTCACCGTGCGCGACGTCTGCGCGCAGAAATTACGCGCCGAAATCGTCACGCTGAGCGCCTGCGAAACGGGCTTGAACGAAATTTACGCGGGCGACGAAATTTTGGGGCTCGCGCGCGGTTTTTTCGCGGCGGGCGCGAAATCGCTGGTTTTAAGTCTCTGGACGGTCAACGACGCGGCGACGAGCGAGCTGATGCGCGATTTCTACACGAATTTGCAACGCGGCGGAAACGTCTCGGCATCCTTAAGAGCGGCGCAGCTGAACTTCGTCAAAAGAGAGGCGCATCCTTATTTCTGGTCGCCGTTTGCGCTTTTCGGAAAATAATTTTCGGCGCTGAGCGTCTTTTTGCTGAAATCGGAAACACTGTGTGACCGGCGGCAAAGCAAATACTCGGATTTTACTTGGAAACAATGAAAGGACTTAGCAAAAACGCCCGGCTGAAAGCGTGTTTCGCGCTCGTTTCGGTCTTTCTGCTTTTCGGCAGCATCTTCGGGCAGAACACCGATTACGTTCCGAACCAGGTCATCGTGCAGCTCGCGAACTCGGCGGATCTGCCGGCAATTGCCGACCAGTACGGCCTGAATCGGACGCCGCTCGCGCAGGTCGCCAATCCGGCGACTTACCTGCTGCAGATCAACGGCGGACAGACGCCGCCGAACGTCGTCGCCGCGATGACCGGCGATTCGCGCATCATCTACGGCGAAGTCAACCGCAAGCTCTCTCAAAGCGAAAGAGTCGGCGCCGCCTGGGCGCAGGGGCGTTCGTGGTCGGTCGGGCGTTCGTGGTCGGTCGGCGGCAGCGGAAAAGGCTACGCCAAACAGTGGTTTCCCGCTCGCGTCCGGCTGCCGGAAGCGTTTGCCGCCGCCGGCACGCGCGGGCGCCGCGTGGACAATAACCAACCGGTCGTCGTCGCCGTGCTCGATACGGGAATCGACCTCAATCACCCGGCGTTTGCGGGCAGATTGGTCGCGCCGAAAGACATGTGGGATTTTGTCGGCGACGATAACGACCCGAGCGAGGAAGGCGTTCTCTATCAGGAGCCGTCCTACGGGCACGGCACGCACGTCGCGGGCATCGTCGCGCTGACCGCGCCGGACGCGAAGATCATGCCGCTTCGGATTTTGAACAAAGACGGCGAAGGCGAACTCTGGCGCGTCACGGCGGCTTTGATCTGGGCGGCGAATCACGGGGCGGACGTCGCCAATCTCAGCATCGGCTATCCCCAACCGGTCAGGCTCTTAAAGGATTTGCTCGACTGCGTCGACGGCGGCGCGACGCCGACCGGCACGACCTTTCCCGAAATCGGAACGAACCGTCTGGCGGTCGCGGTCGCGTCGGGCAACGGCGGGCAGATCGACCCGACCCGGAAAATCTACCCGGCGGCGGAAGTCGCCGACGGAATGCTTTCGGTCGGCGCGAGCACGCGTTACGATCTGCTGGCGTCGTTCACTTCTTATGAACGGCGCTGGGTCGACATCACCGCGCCCGGCGAGGACATCGTCAGCGCGATTCCGGGCGGGCGTTACGGAATGTGGTCGGGCACGTCGATGGCGGCGCCGATCGTCGCCGGCGTCGCGGCGCTCGTCAAAGCGCGTTTTCCGACTCGTTTCGCGACGCCGCACGAACTGCTCGACCATCTCCAGGAAACCTCCGTCGATAAACGCTGGGAAAATATGCCGCCGTGGGGCGAAGTCAGGCTGCACCGGATCGACGCCCTATGCGCCGTCACGAGTAATTTCAACTGCCCGGTTAACAGCGCGGGCGCGGTCGAAAATTTCGGATCTAAATAACTTCAAGTTTCGATTCAAAGCCGAATTAAAAGCCGGTCCGCTGTGGTCGGCTTTTTCCTTTTCGAATAATATTCCGCCGCCGATTTGTCTTTTTTATTTCCGGCCCCGCACTGTCCGTCTGAAACGCATGTTTCAGGCGATGTTTCCGCCAAGCATTCAAGGAAACGGTCAAAAAGCAGAAATCGGAAGGTAGAAAAATGAAACAAACAGCGACCAATAAACATTTTAAGAGAGTTTTCGCAATTGTGCTGTTCGCCGCCTTTTGGGTGTCGATTCCCTTTATCCTGAGCGATGCGCCGGTCAGCGCCGACGAACTGAGCGACACGCGCATTCAGGCGACGCTCACCGGCGTCGCCATCAACGCCGTGACGCCGGCGGGCTTCAGCGAATGGCGTCTCGACGACGGCGGAAGACGCCGGCTCGATGTGCAGGCGTCTTCGGTGAATCTGCCCGCCGGAACGGTTTTGAGCATCGTCGTCAACAACGCGGCGATCGGGCAGACGAGCGTCAACAATCTCGGCGGCGCTTTTTTCAGTATCGATTCCAACAACGGTCAAACCGTTCCGGTCATTAATTTCGGCGATCCGGTCGAGGTTCGCAACGGCGCGGGCGTCGTTCTTTCGGGCAGGTTCGGCACCGTCACGGCGACGCCTTCGCCGTCCGGTTCGCCGAACGCGAGCCCGAGTCCGACCGCGTCGCCGTCCGGCTCGCCGAGCCCCAGCCCGTCCGCGAGCCCGTCCGCGGCTCCGAGCGGAACGCCGACCGGCAGCCCGAATCCGAGCCCGTCGCCTGCCGGCAGCGATCTAGTCGCCGGTCTTTCCGGCGGCACGGTCAACGGCGTTCTGCCGAGCGGCTTTGCGCAGTACGAACTGCACAGCAGCCGCACCGAGCTCGAAGTGCGGGTCAATCAGGTGAATCTGCCGATCGGCACGCCGCTCGCCGTGAGCGTCAACGGCGCGGCGGTCGGGCAAATCATTCTCGAAAGCGGCGGTCAGGGCCGGCTGCGCTTGCGCTCGGACCGCGGGCAAAACGTTCCGGTCGTGACCGCGGGCGCGGCGCTCACCGTACAAAACGCCGGCGCGATTGTTCTTTCGGGAATTTTTGCGGCAGCGACCGCCAGTCCGAGCCCGTCCGGTTCGCCGAACGCGAGCCCGAGTCCGACCGCGTCGCCGTCCGGCTCGCCGAATCCGTCGCCGAGCGCGACGCCGAATCTCGGCAGGTATTTTGAAGTGCATCCGACCGGCGCGCGGCTCGATCCGCCGGTCAGCACCGCCGCGACCGGCGAATTCAAGGTTTTTCTCAATGCGGATGAAACGCAGGCGACTTTAAGCGGCGAGTTTCATAACCTTTCGAGTCCGCAGACCGGCGCGCGCATTCAGACGACGATCGGCGCCGGCACGCTCGTTCACGATTTCGGCGCGATCGGCGGCAAAAACGGCAATTTCCCGAACGCGACGATCAACGTCAGCGCCGTGCAGGTTCAGCAGCTGCGCGCCGGTTTGTGGTTCGCGACCGTGTCGAGCGTCAATCATCCGAACGGCGAAATCGGCGGCGCGCTCATCCAGCACTCGAACGGCGGCGATTTCGACGGCGACGGCAGCAGCGATTTCGCGGTCTTTCGCCCGTCGACCGGCACGTGGTACGCGCAAAACAGCGCCGGTTTCAGAGCCTTCAATTTCGGCGGCGCGGCGGACACCCCGGTTTCCGCCGACTACGACGGCGACGGCAAAACCGACGCGGCGGTCTTTAAAAACGTCGGCGGCAACGCGCTCTGGGAAATCAACCGCAGCTCGGACGGCGGCATCACGAACGCCTGGTTCGGCTACGCTTCGGATACGCCGGTGCGCGGCGACTTCGACGGCGACGGGCGCAACGACGTCGCGGTTTACCGCGCCTCGACCGGCGTCTGGTATGTGCAGAACAGCGATAATACCGGCTACCAGATCGTGCAGTTCGGCATCGGCGAGGACATTCCGCTCTCGTCGGACATGGACGGCGACGGCAAATCCGACATCACGGTCTTTCGCCCGTCGACCGGCGTCTGGTACTGGATCAACAGCGCGTCGGGCAGCGTCGGCATCGTTCGATTCGGCATGGCGGGCGACAAACCCGTGAAAGGCGATTTCGACGGCGACGGACGCGACGACGTCGCGGTTTATCGTCCCTCGACCGGCGTCTGGTATATCTGGCGGTCGAGCGATTACGGTTATGATATACGGCTCTGGGGCATTGCGGAAGACATTCCGGTCGTCGGCGATTACGACGGCGACAACAAAACGGACATCGCGGTTTTCCGACCCTCGGACGGCATCTGGTACATCTGGCGAAGCGTCGATAATACTTACGCTTACCGCCATTTCGGTTTGAGCGAGGATATTCCGACTACACGTTAGAAAAAGTTTTGAGTCCCGGTCTCCGGCGGCGCTGCCTGCAAACGAAACCGCCGGAGATCGGGGCTCGAAACCGCGCGAAATTTTTCAGGCAACACGAATCGCCAATTGATCGTCCAAGTAATCGCTTCCGGCAATTATACGTAAAAAATAACCAAGGAAGCACCCGTTTGGACAATTAACCCCGGCTGCTTGCCCTCCTCGCAGCCGGGGCTTTTTTATTTTGGGTTTTAGATTTTGGATTCGCTGACGCACTTAAGAACTTTCGCCTGTTTTGAACGTCTCTCGTCAAATCAATTCGAATTGCATCGATCGATTAAAACGATCGACCAATCGGAAATCCGAATTCCCAAATCCGAAATCTAATTGATTTTCTCGAGCACGCCCAAAATTTGGCGGATGTGACGCGCCTCGTGTCCGCCGAGCAGGGCGAGCCATTCGTGCGCGGTCAGATCGCCGAACGCGGGGTGCGGGAATTTCGGCCCCGAACATTCGACCGACTCGAAAAGCGGGCGCAGCTCTTCCAGTTTAGCGCGCGTTTCGTCGAGTTTCGCGAGCGATTCGGCGACCGATTTCGTGCCGGTCGGACGAACGCGCTCCGGCGCTTCGAATTTCGCGTCGCGCCCGCCGGACATCTTTTGAACGAATTCTTCGGTAAACTTCGCCGAGCCGTCCGATTTTCCGCCGTTTTCTTTCGCCGCGCCGAGCAGTTTCGCGGAAATCCGCATGATGCCTTCGTCGACGATCGAGATATGTTCGACGAATTCCTTGATCGTCCATTTTTCGCCGTCCGGCAAAGCATTCGCCTGTTCGTCGCTCAAATCCGCGACCGTCGCTTTCAGTTTCGCGCGAATCTTATCGTTCGCTTCGTAAATATCGGAAATTGTTTTGTAGTTCATAAGTGACTTATTTCACTGACAGTTACCAAGTGATATGGAATTATTTTTTTGTTATTTTCATCACTCCATAGCACTCAAAAATAGCGTGTAGCAGATACATTTTCAGATACATCAAAAATAGACTGCTTTTGCTTAGTAACTTATTCAGTTTTCAAATATCAGAGCCTTCGGTTTAAAGGACCGAGGGCTTTTTCAATTTTAGAAACTTATTTAATCGGATTCTTCTTCCCACGACGTAAAATCGACCGCCCTAAAATCGGCTTCGAGCTCGGAAAGAAATAATTTTTCATCATCGGACAATTTTTGAGTCTTAAAACCTTCAAGCTGTTGATACATTGCCTCTTTATCTTCCTGCGAAGCCGTCTTAAACCTTTGCACTAATGCTTCGCGCTCAAGCTCTGGTATTTTACTAAGTCCTATAACCATTATACTTCCCGTTCTACTTTTCAATTGGGCTTTGCAGTTTTTTGATTTGCCGAGCTTCTAGAGCCTCAAAAATCAACTCAAAATAATGCGGAATGTCGCTGGCGCCGGTTTCATATTTTGAAATGATGCTCAATGACACCTTTAAAGTGTCTGCAAACTTTGCTTGTGTCATTCCGAGTCGCTCGCGGCGCTCCTTAAATTCCGCTTTAGTCATAACTACGCCAAGTATGACATATTACTAATATTTTTGCAAAATATAGTTATTTTCTAGTAATCTTTACTTGTAATATAGTAAATTTTACTATAAAATAACTCTTGTAAGTCAGAAATGACAAATTCAATACAGGAGAAACATCATGTTAGCAATCAACGACAAACAGAAATTCAATGCAATCGTCAGCGATTCGATAGAAAAGGTCGCTTTGACGGTCGATAACGAAAGATTGGCCCGGCGTTGGGTCAGCGCCATCGAAAAGGCGGCTGACTTGGTCGAAACGCAGTCGGAATTCATCACCTGGCAAGAAGAAGAAATGGCGGTGTTGGTCTGGAGTTTGGAGAGCAACCGCATTTACGAAGCGAACGGCGTCTGCCAGTGCGAAGCGTATAAATCCGGCGTGCCGTGCAAACACCGCGCGCTCGCGAGACTACTGAAAAACTATTTCGGTGTCAAAGAAAAGAAATCGCCGAAAATGGAAGATATGCCGTATCTGAAGCCGTCGAGAGGCGCGAAACCGACGATCATCGCGGGCATCAGAATCTAAAACGGAAAGGCTTAGAAAGTTGCAGCTCTCTAAGCCTCTCTTATCCCCTAATAAATATCAGGAGAAACATCATGAACAATAATAGCACAGCAGTCGAAATTCTCGAATTCAAAGACAAAACGCGGTTTACCGTCAGGGTAAATCTGAGCTACGTAACCGGCAATACCGGAATGACGCGGGACGAAAAGCGCGATTTCGTGCTCGAAAGCGTCCGCAACGAAATGCGCACGATCGCCGAGCAGGTCGAAGATTTCGGCTTCGACTTGACGATGGACAACGCCGAAGGTGAGAAAGTCGGTCCGCTGCTCGACCTGCTCGGCAAGCTGCTGGCGGGATTGACGGAAAGTTGGGAGTTGACCGAAATGCAGTTCGGGCGCGAAGAAAAGCAGCCGGAAACGAACGTCGATGTTTTGGATTCGGGGGTGATTCAATGAGGACAAAAAAAAGAAAATTCCCCGACATCGCGCCGAAAAAAGGTTTGGTCGTGCCGTTTCCGATGCCGAAAAGCACTAAGGTTTTGACTATCGAGAAAAGCACGATGGACGGAATCGACGCCGGCGATCGGCTTTATTTTAGAACGGACTTCAAATTGGAGGATATTACGACGCCGACGCTGTGCGCGGTTCGCGTGAAAGATAAATATTCGATTCAGTATGTAAAACCTTCAGGCAAGCGAATCGCGGTTTCGCCGTACAAGGATTGTTTTGATTATTACATGCCGTCGGAAGTCGAAATATTCGGCGTTTATTACGGCAAAACGGGAGGCGAAGCATGAAGAAAAGATCACAGTTTATCGGGATCGAGAAAAGCTATAAAAAGCTGCTGCCGGAAAGCAAAGAAAAGATCGACTATCTTATTTCGGTATTACGGCGCGCGTTGCACGACGAATTGCAGCGGACGCAGGAGCAGAGAAAGGTAGTTAAATCTGCAAATAAGGGCTAATAAACAGAAAAGACTTTGAGTAACATCAAAGTCTTTTCATGAATACGAACTTAAAATTGATTTGGCGGGGAAAAGTTATTTTTTTTCTTCTTCCTTTACCTGTTTGATCTTTAAGCCGTGAACTTCCATATCGGCTATGATCGCCCGGTAGTTGCTGGAATCCATTTTGATAACGGCGAAGTCTTTTTCGTTTTGAACGGTCAGCCAATGGTTTTTCTTTTTTATGAAAAGGAACGGAAGGGCGAAGATGACGCCGACCAGTAAAGCCGTCGCGACCGCGCCGCCCGCCGAGAGCATCGGTTTTTTCGAATACGAGTAATCGGCGACTTTAATATCGCTAAAAGCCATCGATTTTTCGTTGTTTTTGAATTTCTGTTTTTCAATTATGATCTGAAAATCATTCTGATTCACTCTCAGAACGGCGTCGGTTTCTTTCGATTCTTTGCCGTCCGGCACGACCAATTCGACGTCATAGTCGGTGGCTAAAACGGCATGCGAGGATGCCAGCATAAATACAATTGCCAAAAGGGCAGTCAAAAATTGTTTCATATTTGTTTTTCCTTAAATTGTTTTTTTTCTACCCTTCGTTCGTGAAATTTGTTTTTTTTTGTGCGGCTTAATCACCATCTGGAAGATTAAGGCGGATGGCTCGATTTGGAATAGTAAAATTAAACTAGATATGTTGTCAACAAAAGGCTTCGATATTACTCGAAGCCTAGATTCGTTCGCGTTTGTGCGCTGCCGCACGGACACGAAGCAATGTGACCGTGTTATAGTGGTTTCATACAACAATCGGAATTGTAAAAAAGTCAGTATTCATCAATCGAAACACGAGGTGATAAATGGGCATACATTGGTTTCCAGAGCTTAGACCGACGGCTCCCGAAAGGCGGCAGGAACTGGGTCACAGCATGTGGTTGTGGTTATACCCGGGCAGCAACTCTCAAAATCTCATCATTACATCGCACGGGGAATTTAAAAACGGTGATATGTTTAACACGCCATGCGAATTACTTTTCTACTCCGACCACGGTATAATAGCGCCCGGAACGGCGTTTGCTTCCGCTTCTGCAAGTATCGGAGGCACTAACGATGCGGTAAGGGAAACGGTTCATTCGGGGTCGCAATCTTATAACTACCTTCTTACCAAATTCCAAGGAAGGCACAAAGACCTTACGCAAGGAACAGAAGAGACATACGGAGGGCTCCAAAATGCGCAAGGAATTACTAACAACTGGAACCAGATTCCTCAAGTAGCAGCCCAAGATAATCCGAGGCTTCCTACTTATGATGATTACGACATCCTCACAATGAGAAATCGATGGTCGGGACATGGGGTCGATTTGCATTCCGCCATAGTACTCGCGCGCCGCTACAAGCCGTATTCTCGTATCCATTGCTCTTTCTGCCGTAAGTAGCCCCACAGCTGGAGCCGGGAATGGTTCAAATGATTTTTCAGGAACGGGAAGGGCTTTGAGTAACATTAAAGCCCTTCCCGTTTGGCTTAATAAAATGAAGGCGCGATTTTCCTAAAGTTTTCGCGAAATGTAAGGCCGATTGTAACGAGCCGGACAACAAGACGGTCTGAATCGCGCTAAGATTGAATTCCTCCAAATCTCTTCAAAGGAATGTGAAACGCTAAAGGGGCTGTTTAGGCAGCGCTTCCTCATTTGAAGCGCCCGAAAGATTGTTAAAATTTTAGTTTCCCTTTAATTTCCAAACCCTGTTTCCGAGCAGCAGGAAACGACGCTTCCCGTCGTTTCGCAGAGCCGAATCCAAACTCGATCGGGTGGGCGTTACGCCCTGCTCCGCGATCTTCGCCAAAATGGTATCGAGATGCAGTCCTTTCTTTTCGTTCGCGAGCAATTTCGCGCATGCGTCTCCGACGGCGATCGGGAATTTCGTCCCGCCGAACGGCTTTTTCGCAGCCGGATTTATCAGAACGGTCGAACGCTCGCCCAATCCGTAAATTTCCGCCACTTTCCTTAAAGCCGAAATTTCTTCCTGCAGCTTGGTGACTTGCAGTTCTCTCGCTTCAATATCCTTAATAATATCAATGTCGCGCATATTCAGGCTCCTATGGTTTTCGACTTGGCTTCCATGCAACTAAATTTATTAACCCTTTCACTAATATATAAGCGGGAAGCCGCTTTCTCCACCCCCGAAGAGAAAAACGGTTTTCCCGCCTCTCCTGAACGCCCCTCACATGCCAGTCAAGGAAAAGGCGCAGGAATTTTTACTCCGAAGTTAAATTGTCGTTGCTCAAGAAAATCTGGTGCTTAGCCTCCGTTAATTTTACCGGCAGATTCCATTTGTAAAACTCGGTATCGTCGAAGATTTTTCGACTGGAAGCCGCTTGAATAATATATTCGCCGCGCGGGATTTTAATTGAGAACTTACCGTCAGCGTCCGTCTTCACGGAAGCTACCGGCTCGGAGCCTCTGAAAAAGAAAATCGTTACTAACCCGAGTTTATAATTGCCGGCGCCTTTTGTGACGATAAACATTTGCCCTTCGACTTCCGTTTCGCCGGCAAAAACCGGGACTCTTTTGACTTCTTCCAATTTCTTTTGAGCGGATTCATTTTTTAGGGCGAATCGCACGACGGACGCTGTGATGATCGTGCCGAGAACCAAAACGATCAAAGTAAGGGCAAGTATCGGAATATACGGAATATTGCGTTTAGTTTTCAGAGCCGCTTTTACAGTCTCTAAAGACGGCGTTTTTAAAATCGCGTGGCAGGTTATACAGTATTTATTACCGCTGAAATTCTCATGCAGGCAGTTCGGGCAAAGATTTTTCATTGAGCAGACCTCGGGTACTTCACATACAAATTCAAAATGTAGGTTTTAATATATAAAATGTGCCAGCATTTTTATTTGAACGGACAGTTTCTAAATTTTTCTTGTAAATTGGGTTATTGGGCGCAAGGCTGACAGCCAGTTCAATTGCTTTTTCTGCTTCTTCAAACTTGCCCTGCGCATTTAAGGCGGCTGCTAGGTTTGAGTGATATACGGCATTGTTGGGCTCAGCTTCTATAGCAGTTCGATAAGACGCCTCAGCGTTGCTGTATTCTTTGCGATTAAACGCGTAATAACCGCCTTCATTATAGTTTTTGGCATTAACAACAGGCTTTTTTGTTTCCTGAATAGGTTTGCTGCTAAGGACGCCGGTTTCCTTCTCCAATATTTCCGAGACATTATTTTTGTTATCAGATTCAGCCGTTTTATTTTCATCAGGACTCATAATATTTGGAAGGTCACGTTTTAATTTCCTTGCCAACCGATTGGCTACTTTTGCTTGCCCCATATTTTTAAGACCGTGAAACCAAAATGAATTGTCGCCGGTCGAACTACCCCATACCACGACTCTATCGCTTACGCGAATTATTTTCATCGAGCCCTGATTTCTATCCTTTTCGGCGCCGAAAACCGTGTCGTACCATCGATTTTGCCCTTTAACGATGCCGCTGCTGACAATAACGTAGGCTGCGTTCGATTCATCGACAGTTATTTCGATCGGGACTTTATTCTCAATCAGAGCCGAAGTGATAAAGTTCGCGAATCCGTCTTGAGTCGGAGCTATAAACACTTTTGGTTTTGTCTGAGCAAGCGAGGTCGCGGACATAACTAAAGATAATATTGCGGCGATTAGAATTGTTCTCATATTTTGTGTTAGCTCCAAAGCAAAAGATTAATTGTAGGCATCGCTTGTAATAGAAGGATGCCTGGGCAATCTAAAGTGCGTTAATAGAGAAATGTGATTACTAAACCCGGTGCTCGAATTGTGATTTGTGCCGCAATGGTAAATTTAAAGCCGGCCGGTTGTCAACGACAAAAGGGCTTCGTAATAAATCGAAGCCCTTTTCGTGTTTAACTAAATTGGGTTATTTGAGCCTTTGAACAGTCAAATTAATATTCCTCATACCGCCTTGTCTGATTCCTTTTAGCAATATTCACTCCTTCACTCTCAACTTAATTCCGCTCGATACGATTTGAAATTCTTTGGCGCTGACATATCTTACAGCCGAGCCGTCCTCCAGCTTTAAATTCTTCCGGCCTTCAAGTTCCAGCGGCTCATGTGTCAATCCGCTCAACGCTATGAAATCTGTATATTCATCGACTAAATAATCTCCGCCGTCGCTGCCGGTGCAGTAGTATGTGTTTGTGATCTCTCTTCTTCTCATATTCTTAAAACGCTCGTTCATATAAACTGACAAGAGCGGCGCAATTCCAAAGACAAAAAGGGCTTCGACGTTACTCAAAGCCTTTTTGTCTTGGTGAAGCAGGCGCCTCTTTCCGTTTAATCAACCTAGGGGGTTGATGCGTGTATAAATGCTTAACGAGCGTTCGCTTCCAGAAAAGAAAAACGCGATTCGGAGTCCAGAGAATCTATAAAAAACTCTTGCGGAATACCAGAAAGAAGATCGATTATCTGATAGCGGTTTTACGGAGCGAGCTGCTCGATGAGCTGCAGCGGACGCAGGATCAGAGAAAAAAATGAACCAATCTAATAAGATCGCGTAATACCAACACAAAGCGGGAAGCGTTCCTTCTCCACCCCCGAAGAGAAAGGACCGCTTTTCCGCTTCTCCCTGATGCCCTTCACATGCCAGTCAAGGAAAGGGCGCAGAAATAATTAATTTCTATTTGCGGTGATTAAACATTAAGGTCTGAACCCCTTTTCTTCCAACCTTTTCTTAAGCTCAACTGCTACTTTTTTCTTCAATTCATCGTACATTTTTATGACCTCTATTTCTTTCTGTTTCTCGATTAATCCTTCGACAATCTTAGATTTAACCTCGATACTTAATTTAGATTCATAACGAAAGGCTCGCACATCGAAGTTTTTGCAGGAAGCACTACCGTATTTATCCCAGTATTTTTCGGGCAAATTCAGGGTTGAGGCAATCGACGTTATAAATTCTTTATCACTCATATTTTTAAAGGCATCTGTGTCGTAAATGTAATTAGTCAAATAAAGACGATTCTCAAAAAAATATAGCGATATTACAACCACACCATCTAATGCTTTTTTACCTGTTCCCGTCATTGAAAAAAGAATATATCCAGGCACTTTAACGGTTATATACTCTTTTTTCTTAGTTGAGTAACTTTCAACCCCTTTTTCATTTACTAATCTGACAAAGGTTGGATCTGTAGTATCCCAAGGCTTTCCATCTCGATTTTTCAAGTTGGAAATAGACGCGAGCGATTCAGTTCTACCAGTTTCCAAGCGAACCCCTAGAATTTTAGAAACCACCGCAATACTCATCCCAAACTTTACTCCTCGTAACGCTGGCGATTCCGCGAGGGGTAAATTACAAACGCCTGTCGAAGTCGGACTTGTTTTTGATTCTTTTGTAATTGCGGAAATCCGGTATTGCATTCCAGTCGGAATTTTAATCTCCCGCCCGGCAGAGAGAGCGGCGTTAATGGATGTAAATCCGTTGAGGTTCGCCACATCGACCGGATTCACGCCGTTGCGCTGCGCTATTTTCGCCACAGTGTCCCCAGAGATCGCTTTGACGATTCTAATTCCTTCAATTGTTGAATTAGGTGTTTTTTTATTGTTTGGGCGAGATAAAACAGGCGCTTTTATTTTACTGTACTTTTCCTCTGCTGTTGTCAGTTCTAACTTCGCCAATTCGTCGAGCGGCGACGGCTCGAACTTCTGTTCGGTAAAACCGACCTCGCGTCGCCCGGCTGGTTCGTGTTCGGAACGACCGCCGCGAGCAACGAGTTGTTGCTCGCGGGAGGTTGGGGCACCGGCGGGGTCAAAACGAACTTCGCGACTTTATCCGCCAGATCGTTTTCGACGTTCCAGCCGCAGGTCGCCGACAGCGCACGGATCTGCGGAACTTGCTCCTGTTTTGGGTGTTCCATGCGGTAGACCGTTTCGATCAGCTGATTGTAGCAGTCGCGCGCCTTCGCGTTGTTGTTCGAAGTCAGATTGATGCCCGAAATCAGAAAGACTTCGAGCGATTTGTCGAAATCTTCGCGCGCCTGCGGGCGCTTGTTGTTTTGCAGATTCAATAAACCTTGTTTGAAAAATTTCCCGGCGTCGGACGTGATCTGCTGAAGGCGCGCTTCGGCTTCGACGGCCTGCGCGGGTTTGGCGTTGTTCCGGCCGTCGGCGGTTACGGAAGTGACCTGCGAATAGGCAACAGGGCAAACAGCTAAAAGTGAAATAAATAGGTGAATTATTTTTTTCATAATGAAAACTTCGAGATTAATTTATGAGGCTTTGTTGTTTACTAAAAAAGCATGTATTTAACTAATTTGCCGATCGTTTCATTCGTTTCACCAATTGATTGATCTAATTCTTTAGGGACAAAGAACGTGAATTTACCCTCTAAGGGATCGCCGTCGTTTCGTATAATAGCGTCTCGAAGATTAGCGGTGCCGTCAGATTCGGGCGCGTAAACAATAATCGAGCCGGAGTCGTCCAGTAAACGAAAAGCCTGACTTACGCGGCGACCGGAACCGTCGCGAATCGGAAGAGATGCCAGTTTAATGCTTCCTGTAATCGTAATCTGGCGGTCGGTCCAGTATTCGGGATAGTTTAGGACGGATAAAATATTATAAGCTTTGGCTGGATTCCGTATCGCCTGTTTGGGTGTCGGCTGCGGTTTTGGTGCAGACGAACATGAGCCCGAAACCGGCACTTTATAAACGCCCAAATTCAAAATACTGGTGGATGAAATTCACCTTCGACGGCGAGTTGGTTCAGCAGTCCACGAAATGCAAAAACAAGCGCGACGCGGAGACGGTTGAAGGTGCTTACCGGACGCAGCTCGCTTTGGGCAAAATCGGCATCAAGCCGAAACCGAAAGCGCCGACGATGGAGCAGGCGATCGACGACTTTTTAGCCAAGATAAAAGTCGAGCGCGGCGAAGCGTCGCCGACCGTTGTCCGTTATGAATTTTCCTGTCAGCCGCTGAAGAAGTATTTCGGTAAAATGAAGGCGGATAAAGTCGAAACGAAAGACATCGAAAAATTCATCGCCTGGCGCAGCGGTCAAAAATCGAAAAAGACGGGCGAATTTATAAAACGCGACACAGTAAACGCCGACCTGTTGGTTCTAAAAATGATCTTCTCGCGCCTGATCGACGCGCGCGTCCTGCGTCACAGTCCGGCGCGACCCATCAAAAGACTGCCCGCCAACGAAAGAGAGTTTTACGTCCTGTCGGAAGCGGAAGAAAAGAAGTATTTGATGGCTTGCCCGCAGCCGCTCCGAGACGTCGCCGCCCTGATGCTCGAAACCGGCATGCGCTGCGGCGAAGTTTACCGCATCAGGCGTCAGGACGTTTTTCTCACGCAGGGCTTTCTTAAAGTCGTGAAGGGCAAAACCGCGAGCTCGATCCGCCGCGTCTATTTATCGGAAAGGGCGAAAGGCATTTTGGAAACGCGCCTCAATCGCTTCGCCGGCGAGAACCTTTTCCCGCAAAACGAAACGGACGGCGAGAAACCGACCGCGAGCCTGGTAAAGCTGCATCTCGCGGCGGTCGCGAATCTCGGCTATAAATTCCGGCTTTACGATTGCCGGCACACGTTCGCGACGCGGGCGGTAAAAGGCGGCATGGATTTGGTCGTCCTGGCGTCCATCCTCGGACACGCGAGTTTGAAGATGGTGATGCGCTATTCGCACCCGTCGGAAAATTTCAAAGCGGAAGCGATAAAGCAGATGGAAAAAGCAAAAGCAGTCTAAAAATGCGGCTCGACAGCTACATTTTTCGATACACCAGTTTATAGGAACACCGAAAAATGTCTGTAAATATCTGTAAAATAACGCCTTTCAAACTATCCGACCGAATGAATTTATGGTTTTGTAGTTCATATTCGCAGATTAAACCGCGATCGGAAACGCGGTTTTTTAATTTTCCGGCCACCGGTCGGCTCACCGCTCGCTTTCGAACGGCAATGCGGCCTCGTACGGTTCGAGCCCGGACAATAAAAGCTCGGCTTTGATTTCGGGGTTCGACCGAAAACGATGGCTGTAATAAAACTCGTAAAGACAATCGCCGATTACCCTATGAATATGCGAGATTGTCATTTCGTCCTCGATGCTGAACGGATACGGTTTCTGATACTCCTTAACGATTTGTCCGGTTGCCGTCGTTTCGACGTATTCGGCGGCATCGTCGAACCGCTCGCCGCCTTCGAGCCCGATGCCGCCGTAAACGTGCGGAATCGGCTCCAGATTTTTTTGAATCAGAAACGTGCCGTTTTCGGTTTTCCATTTCATCGAAATTTCCGGCGCCGAATCTATTTGATCGCCGCCGCCTGCGGGCTTAAAACGAGTCGGTGCCAGCGCAAACTGCTGCGCGCGCCGTCGCCGGTTTTATACTGCTTGACGAAGCCGGTCTGAAAATACAGCAGATTGTCCGCCGACCATTCGAGCGCGACGATCGGCTGGAACGAAACGAGCGTTCTTTCGTCCGGCAGCGTCATCGAAGGCGGCTGCGCCGGGTTCGCGTTCGTATTCGCGTTCGCGTTTCCGTCCGGCGCGGCCTGCGCCGGGTCCTGCTCGCTGTTGACCTTTTGGTCGTAAGCCTGCGACGAAATCAGCAGCTGATTGCGGATCGGAATCGCGGCCTGCGTCGGCTGATCGCCGATCGCGTCGTAAATGCGAATCTGCGTCGGTTTGCTGTCGTTCGAATTGTAGCCGACCGCGACTTTGGCGGAATCGGGCGACCAGACCGGACGCGCCGCCGTCAAGTTATCGTCGAGGCGGCGTTCGCGCCCGTTTTTCTCGACGATGCGCGGTCGGCCGAGCGGCACGAAAACCTCGCCCGACCTTTCCGCACGATCCTGCATAACGCGCCATTCCTGGTAAGTCGCGGCGAGCGCGGCGAGCGCCGAATTGTCCGGCGACCAGACGAAATAATAATAAATCAAGCCCTCGTTCTGCGTGACCGGCTTTAAATCGAGCCCTTCGGAATTGCAGATGTAAATCTGCTCGGTGCGAAACGTGATGACGTTCGGCGCGGCTTCGCCGAGCGGCGCGGCGGCCGCGGCGGGCGCGTTCGTGTTGGCGTCCGTGTTGGCGTTCGCGTCGGCGTTCGAATTCGTATTCGCGTTCGTCGCGTTCGGCGCGCTCGGAACGGCGTTGCTGTTGGCGTTGGCGTTGGCGTTCGCGATCGGCGGCGGCGTCAAACTGTTCAGACCGCCCTCGCGCGCGATCGCCACGAACGCGACCGTTCCCGAATCGGGCGACCAGACGATGATGTCGGGAAAATCGACCGTCATCGTTTCCGGCGAAACGCGGCGCATGAATTTGCCGTCCGCCGCGTACATATCGAGCCGGAACGAGGCGTCCGGATCGCCGAGCCGCTGGTAAACCGTCAGAAATCGCTGTTTGTTCGGCGAAGGAATCGTTTTCACGAGAATTTCCTGCGGGCGGTTGGCGTCGAAATCCGCCTGCACGGCCGCGTTTTTTTCTTCCGTTTGGGGCGCGGTCTGTTCGGACGGCGCGGGCACGTCCGCCTCGTAGCGGAAATTCAAACGCAGCGCGGGAACGTCGCGCAGCGTCGACGGCGCGACGGTCGACGGCTCGAAAATACTCCGCTGGCACGCGGCGGTCGCCACGAGTAAGGTAAGAACAACTATTCGTTTTGTAATTCGCATAAATGTGAAAACGAAAAATAATTTTATAGGAATCGAGAGTAAAAAATCCGAAGAAACACTCCTTCAAATAAAACGATCATCAATCGCCAAATATCAATTATCCATTAAATCGGCTTCGTACAAAAACTCAGGCGATGAACGATTTTTTTTAATTTTGCCCGCGAACATACGCGAATTTTCGCTAATTATTCTTATTTTATTCGCGTCGATTCGCGTATATTCGCGGGCAAAATTATTTACTCTGCAAAGCCGATTAAATTAATGAGTTTCAACGATCCGCCGTCACGATTTAATCGAAAATCGAAAGACAATGATTGATAAATCCCGCTTTTTTGATTCGGCTTTCTACCTTAAATCGACGCCGACGAAGTTTTTATAAATCGTCCGCTGTTCGTCGGTCGGATTTTCGAGCGCCGCGATCTGGTACGCCGCGCGGGCGCGTCCGCCGAGCGTGATTTCGATGTCGCGCAGCTCGTCGAAACGGAAAACCGTGAGTTTGATCTTATCGCCGACCTTTTTCTCGCCGATATAATTGCCCAGAAAAGTCTGGTTGGCGCGGATGCCGTCGACGGCGACGATCTGATCGCTGGCGTTCAAGCCCTGTTCATACGCGGGCGTGCCTTTCGGCAGGCTGGTCACGGTCAAACGGTCACCGTCCTGGCGAAGGTTCGCGCCGAGGTAAGTCGTTTCGCGTCCCCGGTTGTCCTTGAGCTGCAGCCCGACGCCGGCGAAAATCGGATTGTAATCGATCTCGGCGCGCCCGCGCACGTATTTCGCGAAGAAATCTTCGAGCGATCTGCCGGCCATCGTTTCGGAAATCTTCTGGTAATCTTCGGGCGTGTAGTTTTTGTTTTTCTTGTAAAACTCGTTGTAGAGATACCGCATCACGTCGTCGAGCGATTTCGCGCCCTTCGAAGCGCCGCGGATTTCGAGATCGAGCAGGAAATTGACGAGCTCGCCCTTATCATAATACGAAATTTGGTTGTTGAGCGCGTTTTCGTCCTGCCGGTAATATTTGATCCACGCGTCGAAGCTCGCTTCTTCGAGGCTCGTTTCGAAACGCCCGGGACGTTCCTGCAAAGCCTGAATCTGCGCGGTTTTGCCGTCGAAAAATTCTTTCGCGGAAATGATGCCGGCGCGCTGCACGAGCGCCGATTCGTAATACGCGGTCGCGCCTTCGGCGACCCAGAGCAGTTTCGTGTAGTTTTCGTTTTCGTAATCGAACGGTCCGAGCGCGTCGGGGCGAATGCGCTTAACGTTCCAGAGGTGAAAATATTCGTGCGCGACGAGCGTCATGAAATTGCCGTGCCCGTTGCCGGAAAACCCGAAGCGGTTCCACTGCAAAGCGGTCGAATTAAGGTGTTCGAGCCCGCCGCCGCCGCGTAAGTTGAGGATGAAAAGATAATCGTTGTACGGCAGCTCGCCGAAAATCTTGTAGGATTCTTCGACGATCTTCGCCGTGTCCTTCGCGATGCGCGGCAGATCGTAATTGCCTTCGCCCTCGACGACGAAGCGGTGCGGTTTGCCCTGCACGGTAAACGAGATTTCCTTGAAATCGCCCACCTCGAACGGCGAATCGTAAAGCACGTCGAAGTTTTCCGCGCGGAAGGTGTTTTCGCCGCCCGGCGCTTTCGGCAAGCCGGTCGCGACTTTCCAGTTTCCGTACGGCACGACGCGCACGGTCGATGCGGTTTTCAGGTTGTCTTTCGGAAACATCAAAAGCGCGGCGGGCGTGAAAAACGCGTGGTCGGCGTTGAGTTCGTTCGTGCGCACCGTCAGCTCGTTCGCGTAGACGTTGTATTTGACGACGATTTCCGGCGCGCTTTTCGTGTCGATCTGCCACGAATTTTTATCGATTTTGCGCCACGATAACGAGTTACCGCCGGCGTCTGCCGCCGCGAAGCTCTCGACGTGTCTGGCGTATTCGCGCACGAGGTAGCTGCCCGGCGTCCAGACCGGCATCGAGATTTCGGCTTGCGCCGGCGCGCCCGCCGTCCAGCGGAGCCGCATTTCGACTTCGAGCAGATGCGTCCACGGTTTACTCATCCCGATTGTGTAGCTGATTTCCGGTGCCGCCGCCGCCGCTACCGTTTCGGTCGTTGTGGTTTTAGTGTTCGTTTTTTTACGCTGTGCCGGTATTTCCTGATACATAGAAAAAAGTAGTGCCGTGATTAAAATTAAGAATATTCGTGTGTGTGCCGACTTTTGCATCCCTTTTGCAAATTCCCCCAAAATGTTATGGTAAATCTTTGTTATCTTACTACAAAATGTGCTTTTGAGCAGAGTAAGCACCATTTTGTCCGAAAGCGAAATGAGCCAAGAAAGAACCGCCGACGAAACGACGCCGAACGCGCCGGAAAAGTTTTTCACCAAGCCCTTACTGATCATATTTCTCACGGTTTTCATCGACCTCGTCGGCTTCGGCATCGTCATTCCGGCGCTGCCCTATTACGTCGAGAGCGAAGCGTTCAGGGCGACGCCGTTCGAGATCGGCATCCTTTTCGCGTCCTACAGTTTGATGCAGTTTATTTTCTCCCCGATTCTCGGCGGATTGTCGGACAAATACGGGCGGCGACCGATTTTGTTTTTCTCGATTCTGGGTTCGGCGGTCGGGTATCTTTTCATCGGTTTCGCGGGCGCGCTTTGGATGGTTTTCGTCGGACGCATCGTCGCCGGCGTTACGGGCGGCAACATCTCGACCGCGCAAGCCTACATCGCCGACGTTACGACGAAGGAAAACCGCGCTAAAGGCATGGGGCTTTTCGGCGCGATGTTCGGGCTCGGCTTCGTTTTCGGTCCGGCGATCGGCGGCATTTTGACCCGTTACGGCATTCACATTCCGTTTCTTTTCGCCGCCGTGCTCTCGTTCGTCAACGCCGTGCTGGTTTATTTCTTTCTGCCCGAATCGGTCGATAAAAATTCATACAAGCCCTCGAACGCGCGCCGAAACCGGCTCGTCGAGCTGTTCGAATCGCTTCGCGACGCGCGGTTCGGAACGCTCAACGCGATTTATTTTTTTCTCGTCACGTCGTTTTCGATCATGACCTACGCCTTCGTGCTCTACACGATCGAGCGGTTCGGCTACACGGCGGAACAAAACGGCTATCTTTTCATGTTCATCGGCGTGCTGGCGATCATCTTTCAGGGCGGGCTTTTCGCGCGCCTCGTGCACCGTTTCGGCGAAAACGCGCTGATGATCGTCGGCTGTCTGGTGATGGCGGCGAGCCTTTTCGCGATTCCGTATATCGGCCCGGCGGCCGGCGGGCTGCTCGCGCTGCTCGTCGCGACGGCTTTTCTCGCGATCGGCAACTCGATGGCGTCGCCGGCGGCGACGAGCCTCGTTTCCAAAATTTCCGACGAAGCGGGACAGGGCAAAGCGCTCGGCGTGATGCAGTCGGGCGCGAGCCTGGCGCGCGCGATCGGTCCGGCTTTGGGCGGCGTGCTGCTCAACAATTCCTTGAATCACGTCGACAATCTTACGATTCAGCGCACTTTCTGGACGGCGTCCGCGATCATGATCGTCGCGGCGATGATTTCATTTTTCTCGCGCCCGCTGCACAGCGAGATTTAAAGATCGGCCGCGAACAGACACGAAAGAACACGAAAAATCTTTTAAAGACTTTCGTGAATTTTAGTGTCTGCTCGCGGCCGATCTTATTTCTGAGGTTCCAAGACGGTTTCGAGCTTGAAATTTTTGTCGGCCAGTTCGTCCTTTGATTTGATGATGAGCCAGTTTTTTTCGTGACCGTGAAATTTGACGAGCGTAAATTCGCCTTTCAGTTTCGCGCCGTGAAACGTAAAGACCAATTTCCCTTCCCGTAATTGCCGCGCCGGGCTTTCGGCTTCGAACGCGCCTTCGTCCCAGATCGCGACGCGCCCGGCGCCGTAGGTTCCCTCGGCTAAAGTTCCTTCAAAATCGATATAGGAGAGCGAATGGTCCGGCACCGCGACCGCCAGGCGTTTATCCGCAGGGTTCATCGAAACGCCTTTCGGCACCGCCCATGACTTTAAAACGCCGTCGATTTCGAGCCGCAAATCGAAGTGCAGCCGCGAGGCGTGATGTTCGTGAATGACAAAGCGTTTGCGCATGTTGGCAAGAAATCTCCGCCGCGAACAATCACGAAAGAAAACGAAATAAAGTTAAATAATTCGTGAAATTTCGCGGGCGTTCGCGGCTAAAATTTAATAATCGATCACTTTATCCTTGACCTTCCCGTCCTTGATGCGCAGGATCCAGATTTTGCCGTAATCGGATTCGTCCGGCATCGTGTATTTTTTTTCCTTCAAAAACAGATTGACGAGTTCGAAATTGGTCGCGTTAATGCCGACGACCGCGATCGTGCGCCGGTCGTCCGAAGCGAGAATCCGTTCGGCGAGCGTTTTTAGATCGCCGTCGTAGGATTCGATCGGTAGATTTTTGATCCGCGAGAGCGGCGTGACGGTCTGCACGGTGCGCGCATGACCGGTCGAAAAAATGCGCGCCGGTTTGTATTTTTCGAGCGCTTTCACCAATCGAACGGCGCGCATTTGCCCGTCCAAGGAAACGTCCGGCTCGCTTTCGTCGCCTTCGGTTTCCGGTTCTTTATCGGCGTGACGGAAAATCAACACGGTGATTTCGCGCTTTTGCCCGAAACAATCGCCGCCGGCAAAGCCGATCAAAAACAAACCCGTCAAAAGAACGCTCAAAAACTTCATATGAATTCAACAAGCACCGGGAACATTTAATACGTGATGACTTTTTCCTCGACCTTGTCCGGTTTGCCGGTTTCCTTTTTGATCTTCACGACCCAGATTTTATCGTATTCGGTTTCCGCCAGCGGCTTGTATTTTTCCGTCCCGATCAGCAGATTGGCGAGCGCCGGCGTCGTCGTGTTGTGCCCGACGACGACGAGGCGTTTGATTTTTCCGCTCCTGATCAAATCGGCGAGCGTCTTTAAGTCGCGGTGATTGTACACCTCGACCTTGAGCTTGCGCTTTTCGGCGAGCGGCGCGACCGTCGCGCGCGTGCGGATGAAATCCGACGAGTAAATGGCGTCGGGCTTATATTTATCGACGATCTTGACGAGCTTCTGCGCGCGCAGCTTCCCTTCCGCCGAAAGCTCCGGATTGACCTTGTCGGCGTTCGGCGACGCGTCCTTTTCGGCGTGACGCAGCAGAACGATCGTCAAGTTTCGATGCTGCGCCGAAGCGTCGGCGACGGCGGCGAAAGCGAATAAAAAAGCGCCGAGAAAAAGAGAAAAAATAAGTTTCATAGATTCGATTTACGTCAAGTTAAATTGAGATTACCGCAGTTTTACGCAATATTCCATTCGAGGTTTCGCGCGGGCGGGAAATTTTTTCCGCCCGAAAGCAACTAATCGGAAAACTCGCCGCATCTATTTGTCCGAGCGCCGAAATGGCGCCTAAAGCCTTGTCAGATAAAGCAGTTACAAAACATCTGCAAGGCTATTTTTGTGTCTGAAATTCAGAGATTTCAATCTCGAAAGGAGTAATAAACAACATGATCAAATTTATAAAAATCCTATGGCTGACGTGTGTCCTGAGCGTCGCGGCAACGGCGCAAACCAACACGGACGATTACAAAAAAAACGAGTACTACGTCGGTTACTCGAATCAACAGATCGACAGCGGCGACAATTACCGCCCGGCGCACGGCTTCGAAGCGGCGTACGTGCGCAACGTTCACCGTTATCTCGGCCTGAAGGGCAGCGTTTCCGGCGCTTTTCGCGGACGCGAACAATTTTCGCTGACCGGCAGCGACAACAACGGCGCTTATTCCTACCGCGGCAGTAGCCGTACGGAGGTTTACAATTTTCTCGGCGGCGTGCAGGTCAAAAATAACGCCTCCGATGCGCGTTTCAAACCGTTCGCGCACGCGCTCGCCGGCGTCGCCGTCACGCGGAGCAAGCTCGGAACGCTGACGTGCACGTCAGGAGATTGCCCGGCGTTCGTCGACAATTCCGCGCCGGGAACCTTCCGGGATACGCATTTCGCGCTCGCGGTCGGCGGCGGTCTCGACATCAAAATCAACGATCGCGTCGATTTTCGTGCGATTCAGGTCGATTACAACCGGATTTACGGTTTGCGGCAGAACAACGTCCGCTTCGGCATCGGGTTCGTTTTCAAGTAAAAACCGCTAATATTTAAAGTGAAAAAGAGAAGCGATCGTTTAATCGCTTCTCTTTTTTCTGTCGGTCAATCAAAATCAAACAGAAGTTAAAGTTTGGCGTTCCGGTAAATCAGCCGATCACCCCCGTAAATCGTCGTCATTAAAATCGGAACGCCAGTTTCGCAAGCCTGTCCTGTTAAGTAGAGAAACAGTCTAACTTGAAATTATTATGCTACCAGTGGTAACAAAATGTCAAGCAACTGTTACCATAGGTAACAGTTCATTTTCTCGGCGTCGAAATTCTTGTGGTAAGATTGGGTCTAAATATGAAAAACGACGGTCCCAGTAAATTCTCAAACGGTTCTTCGGAACCGCCTCGAACAAACGGAAACGGCAAGGTCCCCTACGGACGCGACGCGGTCAAAAAAGCGATTTTGGACGCGACCGAGAAGCTGCTCCTGACCAAACGTCCCAGTAAAATCACGGTGCGCGAAATCGCCGAAGCCGCCAACATCAAACACCCGCTCGTTCATCGTCATTTCGGCACCAAAGAAAAAGTCATCGCCGCGACCCACGCCCGCGGCATTGCGAGGATCGAAAGAAAAATCGCCGAACTCGAAAATCTGGAAGGCAGCATCGGCGAAATTTTCACAGTCGTCAAAAAAGCGAAATTTCGTCTTCTCGCGATCTCACAGGCGATGATCGACGGCGTCGATCCGCGCACTATTCCGACTTCAATCCCGGCGGTCAAGCAGCTGCTGGAATTAGTCAAAAAACGCTGCCGCGAACCGAACCGCACGACCGATTTCGCGCCCGAGTTAATTACCGCCGTGCTGACCGCGACGGTTCTCGGTTGGTATCTCTACGAACCGTACCTGCTGACGGGCACAAGACAGGAAAATAAAAACCCGGACGAAATTCAAAAAGAGGTCGTCGATTTTCTCGAAGTGATGCTTCGCAAGATTTAGAGGGGGCGAAGCGCTCGGTCATAAAATATCGCCGCCCGACACTCTACTTTATAAAATCACCCGGTTTCAGCGCGCGGTTCGTAAAACGCGCCTTCAAAACCGCGCCTTTGAACCAGTAAATTTTATTTTGCCGCACGCCGATCGAGGTGACGCCGCCGCCGAACGCTTTTCTCGTGATTTTGCCGGAAAGTTCGAGTTTGCCGTCGACGTAATGCCGCATTTCGTTGCCGTCGAAAACGAGCGCGACCGCGTACCATTTTCCCAGCGGATGTTTAAAATTTTCGGCATACAGCGCCGAACGGTTGTCGCCGGATTTGAGAAACGTGTCCAAAAACCATTCGTCGCCGACGAGCCGCGTTTCGAGCAGCGTGCGGCTTTCCGCGTTCTGCGTGTCTTCGATGTGCAGCCAGCGCTGCTCCCGGGCGCCGCCCGCGTCGGGACGAAAGACGGCTTCGACGGTAAATTCGTGAAATCCTTCGAGCGGATTCCGATTAATAAAAACGCCGTCGTCGACGCCGTCGAACCATAAAGCTTTGCCGCGCCCGGTTTTGATAATTTGCGGAGCGCCCAAAACTTCGATTTTGTTGCCGCCGATTTTTTCGAGATTGTCGATTTTCCAGGTAACGCTTCGTTTCGGAGGCTGTTTTTCCCGCGCGCGCCCCGCCGCGGCATTAAATAACAGAACGACGATCGTCAACAAAACGGAAACTTTTTTCATGGCCGCTTACCGATTTCTTAACGCCTTTGCGCCTCTGCGGGAAACGTAATTTCATCGCCGCAAAGCCGCAAAGCCGCGAAGATTTATTCTTTTTCTTGGACGAACATCTTGCCCGGATTGAGGATGCCGTTCGGGTCGAAGACTTTTTTGATGCCCTTCATGATCGAAAGCGTCGGCTGGTCGATCGCCATTTCAAGATACGCGGCTTTGACGTAACCGATGCCGTGTTCGCCCGAGATCGAGCCGCCTAAATTCACCGAGAGCGCGAAGGTTTCGCGCACGCATTCGCGCGCCCGCGCGATCGAATCGGCGTCGTCGCGGTCGCACAAAAAATTGACGTGGATGTTGCCGTCGCCGGCGTGTCCGAAATTGGCGACGAAAATGTCGTGCCGGCGTCCGATTTCTTCGACTTTCGCGACGAGTTCCGGCACTTTCGAGCGCGGCACGACGACGTCTTCGTTGATTTTCAGAGTGCCGTATTTCATCAAGCTCGGCGAAATCGCGCGCCGCACGTCCCAGAGTTTGTCTTCTTCTTCTTTCGTGCGCGAGCGCAGAATGTCGAAGCCGCCGTTTTCCGCTAAAATTCGCTCGATCGTGGCGGCGTTCTTTTCGACCTCGTCGCGAAAACCGTCGACCGCGACGATCAGAATCGCGCCGGCTTCCGTCGACAGACCGAACGCGAAATTCTCCTCGATCGCGCCGATGCAGTTGCGGTCGACGACTTCCATCGCCATCGGCAATAAGCCTTCGGGCGTAAAGCGCGTCAGGACTTTGCACGCTTCTTCCATCGTTTTGAACGACGCGCGCACGGTCGCGGTCGCTTCCGGCATCGGCAGCAGTTTCAGAGTCGCTTCGGTGATGATGCCGAGCATGCCTTCCGAGCCGCACAGCAAGCCGGTCAGATCGAAACCGACGACGTTTTTGACCGTCCGCCCGCCGGTGCGGATCACTTCGCCGGTCGCGGTGACGACTTCCAGCCCCAAAACGGAATGCTTCGTCACGCCGTATTTCGGCGTCCGCATGCCGCCCGCGTTTTCGGCGATGTTGCCGCCGATGTACGAATCCTTATAGCTCGCCGGGTCGGGCGGAAACAGCAGCCCGTGTTTTTCGACCGCCTGCTGCAATTCGAACGTCGTCAGTCCGGGCTGGCAGACGACGTAAAGATCGTCCGGGTTGATTTCGATGATCTTTTTCATGCGATCCGTTCCGACGACGATGCCGCCGTCGACCGGCACCGCGCCGCCCGTGTAGCCGACGCCGCCGCCGCGCGCCGTGACGGGAAAAACGTACTCGTTCGCGAGCTTTAAGATCTCGCTCATCTCTTCCGTCGTCGCGGGAAAAACGACGGCTTCGGGCGGAAATTTTTCCTTGACGGCGTCCGCGCCGTAGGGTTCGACCTTTTCGGGTTCGACGAGAACGTTTTCCGCGCCGACGATTTCTCGTAATTTCTCGATCACTTCCGGTTTCGAAGCGTTCGTCGTGGCGCGCGGTTTGGCGTTGAAATGGATTGATTGGTACATAGTAATTAAATTTTGTTCTCGAAACTCTTTTTTATTTTTTCCGCATCAGCGGCAAGCCGACGCTCAATTTCCTGAAAATTCTCCTTCGTAAATTTAAAGGTTTTATCAGTAACGGGCGAATATCCAAATCTCTTGAAGTCGCTGAATTCCACACAATCATTTTCAATTTTCACCTGACAAGTTAGGCAGTCGCAACCGTACTCGCCGCAACCGCAAACGGCAACGATTCTTTCGCTTGTTTTTTCTGCCGGTTCGATCGGCGGAAAGATCGGAATGCCTTTATCAATTATCCAATATGGAATCAGAGAATCTTGATAATCCACTTGCTCGGCGAGTGAAACTTCGTCGATGAGCAATTCAAAACTGCCGCCGTTCTGGTCGAAGGATTTAAAGGAAAGGGTGTTCATGAATAAACCTTTTTATTTTAAGCCGATACTGAGCAGAAGTTAAATTTGCAAAGCGTATTGCTTTTGACATTCTCTCATTCGATTTGTTAAGTTAAAAATGCTTCCGCAGGGGAGTAACTCGCCGCGCCAATAACAAGCGGTATCGCAGATGACGACATACTGATGCCATAAAATAAAGCATCCGCGCTGCGAGCAGAATAATTTATAGCTTCTGTGAGCCAGACCTGTGATGAAGAGCAATTCACGCGTGAATTGTCTCTGTCATCACGGGTCTGGCTCTTTTATTTTATTTTTATTTCGAGTAATCATGTCACCCTTTTGGATTTCCTTGATTTACGTTTTCGTCGCCGAGATGGGCGATAAAACGCAGCTCGTCGCGCTCGCCTTCGCGACGAAGTACAAAACATGGACCGTGCTCGCCGGCGTCTTTCTGGCGACGTTCGTCGTGCATTTGATTTCGGTCGTCATCGGCGGCGCGGTCAGTCACGCCCTGCCCGTTTACTGGATCAAAATCATCGCCGGCTTGAGTTTTATCTTTTTCGGTTTGTGGACCTTGCGCGGCGATTCGCTCGACGAAGACGAGGTCGAGGGCGCGAAGAGCCGGTTCGGTCCGCTTTTGACGGTCGCGGTCGCGTTTTTCCTCGCCGAGCTCGGCGATAAGACGATGCTCGCGACGATCACCGTCGCGAGCGAGCAGCAGGATTTTTACGGCGTCTGGATCGGCAGCACGATCGGCATGGTGCTCGCGGACGCCTTGGCGATCGTCGTCGGCAAGCTGATGGGCAAAAGCCTGCCCGACATTCTAATTAAATACGTCGGCGCCGCCGTCTTTCTGATCTCCGGCTTCTGGACACTGTGGGAAGCGATTTTTTAGTTTCAGCTAAAAGGGGCGAAAATGTCTAAATTAACAGGGATGGACAGGATTTACAGGGGTAAGTTCAATATTCTTCGGCTAATCCCTGCCCATCCTGTCCATCCCTGTTATTTTTGCCCTGACTCTTTGCGCCTTTGCGTTAAAAAACATCATTCGAAAAGAGTCGGCTGTTCGCCCTCTTCTGCCGGTTCGTAACCTTCGGGGAACCAGCGGTATTTTTCGAGGTCGCATTTGCCTTTTTCGCTGAACACGACGCCTTCGCCTTCGAGCATTTTCTGCTGGACGTTGTACGGCAGAAAAAGTTTCGAGGTCGAGCACGCGCCCTGCGAATTGATGACTCTCTGCCACGGCACGTTTTCGGTTTCCGCCGCGTGCATCACATACCCGACCGTGCGCGCCGTGTAGCCTTCGCCTAAGATGTCGGCGATCTGCCCGTAAGTCATCACTTTGCCGCGCGGAATTTCGCGGACGATTTTATAAACTTTTTCGCGGTATTTAGTGTCGTTTATGTTCTGATTTTCCATTTTCTTTTCATCGCCTTATGAAACAGGCATTCAAGCAAACCGAGCAAAGAATTCTTTAATTCATAACCCGAAAATCGCCGGACTTCGGTTTTCAGGTGGACCAGTTTCCAGTTGTTGTCAACTTTTTCGTACGAATACGTATCCCGCATAAAGCCGTTCTGAAAATCCGAATTCAGCAGATGGAAATGCGATTTTCTTTCGTAAACGACTCGCGCCTTGTTCGGCTTGACGTAAACATACGGCGCAGTCTCCAGAGACCTGACGAGAATATTCGGTTTTCGCGTCCGGTCTGCGCCGAAATCTTCGACCGTAACGTTCCACGGAGTTTTGAATTTGTACTTCAAATCGGCAGCTAATTGGCTGACGACCTGCGCGTTCGAATCCCTGACGGCTTCGATAAACTTTTCGGTCGTACGGACGATTTCGCGCTCGATTAATTCTTCATCTTCCATTTTTTCTTAAAGCTTCCCTGTCGCTCGCGAAACCACTCGCGCCATTCTCTGATCGCCTTTTCTCTCTCCTCGGGCGAACTCGCCGGTTGAAAATTCAGTCAGGTGGAAGTCGCGTCGCGCAGACACATTTCGGCGAAAAAGCGCGTTTCCAAATCCTCGCTCGAAAGCAGTTCGATCAATTCATCGATCGAATTTTCAGCCATTTTGCGTCGCCGCGCGGCGTATTCTCTGCGATCCATCTTCACTCCTTAATCCTTTACCCCTCAACCGGCTCAAGATTTTCAATGTTTATTTCCGCGCTGACGTAAGGACCGTCTTCGTCGTGATCGAGCTGCGGTTCGTCGAATATCACCCAAAGATAGATTTTCTCGCCCTTTTCGGTCAGCGCCTTTCTGTAAAATTTTTCGCCGGCTTCGTCAAAAAAAGTGGAAATTCAGGGCGGGTGGGCAATGGTTCCGGTCGTTCCGATTTCGAATCCCTGATTTCCGCAGATTCTTACTTTTTTACCGACTCTGAATTTTCCGCTAGGATCACTCATAAAACCTTCAAAAACTCGGACGGCACCGCGTCGGTCAGCCAGACGCCGTTCGCCGACACGTAAAACTTAAAGCCTTCGTCGAGCATTCGCGCCGCGTCGATTTCCAAAATCACCGGCACGCCGTAACGCGCGCCGACGGCACGCGCCGTTTCGGTGTCGGCGGAAAGATGCACGTGGTGGCGCGCCATTTTCTGCAGGCCCTCGGCGAAAATTATTCCGAGATTTTTCTCCGCCGTTCCGTGATAGAGCGCGGCGGGCGGCGCTTTTTCTTCGAACTCGATTTCGACTTCGACCGAATGCCCCTGATTGGCGCGGATTTTTTCCCCGGTCTCATCGAACGAAAATCTTTTTTTCTCGTTCGTTTCGACCACTTCGCGCAGTTCCGCCAAAGAAAATTTTCTGCCGCGATCGGCGCAGGCTTCGATGAGCTTTTCGACCGGGACCCAGCCGTTTTCTTCGAGCGTCAAACCGATTTCCTCGGGCTTATGCCGCAAAACGAGGCTTAAAAATTTGCTGATCTTCGTTCTTCGTTTTTCGTCCATCACAGCTCCCTTAAAATCGCGCGCGCCGGCGCGCCGTCGCCGGTTTCCGAAATGATTTTGAGCGGCAGACAGATCAGTTCGTAATCGCCCGGCGGAACTTCGCGCAGATCGAGCCCTTCGAGAATGACGATTTCCCGTTCGAGCAGCGTGATGTGCGTCGCGAAATCTTCGGAGCCGAATTTTTCGACCGACAGGTAATCGATCCCGACGAGTTTTACTTTCGCATCCGCCAAAACGCGCGCCGCTTCGGGCGAAATATACGTAAAATCCTTTCGAAAACCGGTTTCGGGCGCGTTCCAGAAGTTTGAATTTTTGGTTTTGAACAAGATTCTTTCGACGCCTTCGAGATCGCCGAGCTGCGCGGGCGCGATTTCCGTCAACGATTCGTCGATCGCAACGACGCGGGCGGGACCGATCAGCCTTTCCAGATCGAGCTCGTGAACGCGGCGCGTGCCGTCGATAAAGTGGTTCGGCGCGTCGACGTGCGTCGCGGTGTGCGCGCCTATGCAGAGACCGGTCACGTTGGCGTGATCGCCTTTCGCGAACGACGCGGCGACGTCGATTCGAACGTCGGGATCGCCCGCGTAAACCGGCGTTTTCTCGGAGATCGGAAACGTGATGTCGTAGATTTTCATTTTACCAATCATGGCGCACAAGAGTCGCGCCAAAGAAGCGAAATAAATCAATTAACAGTCGTCTATTTTCAACTGATTTCGGTCGTTGAAATCGCTTTCAAACCTTTAATTTATTGGATATTTGATAACGACCGAGCGGCGTCGTTTGACACGATGAAACATCCCCTCCGCTTTCTCTGACATTGATTCGCATAAATCCGGTAACGATCAGCCGTTATTTATCGCCGCGGTTTGCCGCCGGCTGATGAAATTCGGGCGCTTAAAACCGATCAACCATTTGCGTTTCATAATTTTAGAGAATAATCTAAAATGTTTATTCAAACAAGATTTGCATTTCACGAAAGTTTCTTTGTAGGCTAAAAGCAGAATGAAAATTAAAAGACAGGAACACGGAAAAAACGGAGCGTTTTTTATCGAAGAAAACGGCGAATGGGTCGCCGAAATGACGTATGTCCGCGAAGGCGCGCGCAAGATCGTGATCAATCATACGGCGGTTTCAAAAGACCTGAAAGGCAAAGGCATCGGCAAGGCGCTCGTCAACGCGGCGGTCAAATTCGCGCGCGGCAAAAATCTTTTAATCAAGCCCGAATGCTCGTTCGCGAAAAAGGTGCTCGAATCGTCGGAAGAATACGAAGACGTCTTAACGAGATAGATGCAGTCGGCTCCGCGAATTTCCGCCTCAAGTTATTCAAACACCGCGCCGCTCATCTGGTCGTTCCTCTACGGCACCAACCGCGGCAGATTCGAGTTGATTTTAGATAACGCGCCCGCACGCAGCGCCGAGCTGCTGCGCGAAAACCGTATCGACGCCGCGCTCGTGCCCGTCATCGAATACCAGCGCATCGAAAACGTGTCGCTCGTCCCTGAAGTCTGCGTCGGCGCGCGCGAACGAGTGCGCAGCGTGTGTCTCGTCACGAAAGGCGAAGATTTAAAAGACGTCAAAACGATCGCGCTCGACGTTTCCTCGAAAACCTCGGTCGCGCTCACGAAAATCATCTTCCGCGAATTTTTAGGCGTCGATCCCGTTTACAAAACCGCGCGCCCGAACGCGGCGGAAATGCTCGCCGACGCCGACTGCGCGCTGCTGATCGGCGACCCGGCGCTGATGATTCCGGATTTCGGATTCGGGTTTTCGGATTTGCAGAAAAACGATCGCCGACCACCGGTCGCCGACCACCGCTTCAGAAAATTCGACCTGGCAGAAACGTGGAAGAGCTTCACCGGTTTCGGCTTCGTGTTCGCGATGTGGATGGCGCACGCAGATAAAGCGGAAGCGGCGCGCCGCATCGATTTCGCCGCCGCGCGCGACGAAGGCTTGGCGCACCTCGACGAAATCATTTCCAACTACGAAACGGAAATCACACTGGCGCGCGCGGATTTTAGGAAGTACCTTTCCGAGAACATTTCGTACGAGATCGACGACTCGATGCAGAAGGGTCTCGCGCTTTACTACGATCTGGCGCATAAATGCGGGCTCATCGAAAAGCGCAAAAGCCTGAATTTCATCTGAATCAGCCACGAACGAACAGGGACGGGCACGAAATTTAAAGATATTTTTCGTGCCCGTTCGTGTTTTTTCGTGGCTGATCAAATCATCGAACGAACGCCTCAGCGACCGGCGCGTCGCCGTTCGCCCCGAAATACCGGTAGCTGACGGCGCCGTTGGCGCTGTTCAGAATATAGTAAATGCCGTCGCGCCAAACGGCGACGTCCGTTTTTCCGTCGCCGTCGTAATCGCCCGCTGCGATCGCATCGGTGCTGTACCCCCAATACTCGTAGCGCACCTGATTATTTGACGACTGAAGGATATACCACAAACCGTCGCGCACCACGCAGACGTCCGTGCGCCCGTCGCCGTCGAAATCCCCCGAAACGCGTTTATCGGTCGGCAGTCCGAAATAACGGTAAAGCGGCTGACCGTTCGACGACTGCAGAATATACCACGTGTAATCGGAACCGCGGTAAACGGCGGCGTCCGTTTTTCGATCGCCGTCGAAATCGCCGATTAGGGGCTTGTCGCCGGTCGTGCCCCACGGCAAATACGTGATGTTCCCGTTCGGATTGTTGAGCGTGCCGCGATAGAAGAAATAACTCTGCGGGCCGTCGCGGTAGACGGATAAATCCGCTTTGCCGTCGCCGTCCCAATCGCCGACCGTGACGACGTCGCCCGCGAGACCGAACGCTTCGACGCGCACGGAATTGTCCGCACTGTTCAAAATATAGAATTTCTGCTCGGATTCGCGCCAGACGGCGAAATCGGTTTTGCCGTCGCCGTCGTAATCGGCCGGCGCGAGCGCGTCGCCGGTCTGCCCGAACTCGATGCCGTAAAAGCCGTTCGGCGCGCCGGAAGGCTTGACGAGCCAGGTTCCCGCGCGAAAAACCGCCGCGTCGGTGCGCCCGTCGCCGTCGAAATCGCTCGCGATCGAGCCGCTCGCCGCCGAGACGTTGAGCCGGGCGAAAGTAAACTGCGAAATGTTGTTGACGTAAGCGAATCGGCCGCCGATTAAAGCCTTACCGTCCGGCTGCAGTTCGATCTTGTAAACCGTGTTATTGCTGCCGGTCGCGCCGCCGCTGGCGCCGTAGGTCGTGTCGAGCGTGCCGTCGGCGTTGAGGCGCGCGAAACCGGAACGCGGCGTGAAATCGCTGGTCGAAGTGAACGAGCCGCCGACGAGGATTTTCCCGTTCGGCAGCACCGCCGCCTGAATCGGCGTCGACGTCGCTTGCCCCGCGCGGAAAGAAACGCGCGTGAAGCCTTCGTCGATCGAGCCGTTCTGGTTGAGCCGTAGAAGGCTGCCGATCGAACCGAGCAGAAGCTTTCCGTCGGGCTGCGCGGCGAGCAGCGAAAATTGATTCGAGAAAAGCGTCAACGTGCTTGTAAAACTCGGATCGACCGAGCCGTCCGTATTGAAACGCGCGATGTGCCGCGTCGCGTGACCGTTGACGGTCGTGAAATTGCCCCACACGTAAAACTTTCCGCCCGGCTGAACCGCAAAGCCGTAAGCGAGCGCCGGATTTCCCTGCTCGTCCGTCCAGTTCGGGGCGAACGAATCGAGCGCGCCGTCGGCGTTGAGCCGCGCGAAATTCGGGCGCGGCTGCCCGTTGATCTGCGTGAACGCGCCGGTGATCAAAACGTCGTCGTCCGGCAGCACTTCGATCCGATAAATATCGCCGCTCGCGCCGCCGTTCGTGACGACGAAAGACGAGTCGAACGAGCCGTCGGCGTTGAGCCGAAAAACGTCCCGGTTACTCGAATTCGAAATCGTCCCGAAAATGATTTTTCCGTCCGATTGACGCGCGATCTGCGCGACCTGCGCGCCGGTGCCGAGAATGTCGGACGAGATCGCCGGAAACGTAAAGGACGGATCGATCGAACCGTTCGCGTTAAAGCGCGTGATGTGCCGGAACGGCGGGCGCATGGTCTGTTCGAAGTCTTCCGCGAACAAAATCTTCCCGTCCGGCAGCGCGAGGATGTCGACCGTCGTCACCCCCTCGGAATACGCGATGTCGTGATTGACCGCCTCGTCGAGCGTGCCGTCCGCGGCGAGCAGCGCCAGCGGTTGGTCGCGCGTGTCGTTGAGAGTCGGCGGCGTCGAATTATAAACCACCATCCGACCGCCGACGACGATGCGGTCGTCGGACAAAGCGGCGACGACGAGCGCGTCGTCGACGATGCGGCTGCGCGTGGCGAAATTCGCGTCGGGCGTGCCGTCGGCGTTATCGCGGTAGACCGGCGAATCCACGCCGGAGTAAACGACCTTGCCGTCCGACTGCACGGCGATCTCGCGCACCGAAACGAAGCGGTTCGGATTGTTCGCGAACGACGCGTCGATCGTGCCGTTACTATTAAGGCGTGCCAGACGCTGATACTGCTGCCCGGAGAGCGTGCTGAAAAGTCCGCCGAGCATTATTTTTCCGTTCGGCAGCGCGACGATTTTGAAGACCGTGCTCGAAGCGTTTAAATCCGGGAACGAAGCGTCGAGCGAGCCGTCCGCGTTGAGCCGCGCCGCGCCTTTGCGCGTTTGCCCGCCGATCGTGGTCGCGCCGGCAAAGCCGATCAGAATTTTCCCGTCCGGCTGCACGGCGATCGTATTGATCGGCGTCGAATTGGTCGCGAAACTCGTGTCGAGCGAACCGTCCGCGTTGAGCCGCGCGAAATCGCGCCCGGCGAAGAGCGACGCGCCGTAAACGAGGATTTTCCCGTCCGGCTGCACGGCGATCGCGACGACGCCGCCGGCAGCGGCCTGCACCGGCGGAACGAAAGTCGGATCGAACGAGCCGTCGGCATTCAGGCGGGCGAGCCGTCGGCGGATTTGTCTGCCGACCGTATCGAAATTGCCGCCGACGATGACTTTTCCGTCCGGCTGCAGCGCCAGAACCGAAACGCTGCCGAAAACCGTGCCGGCGGCGTCGAACGTCGGATCGAGCGCGCCGTCGGCGTTAAAACGCGCGACCGAGTTGACCGCCGTGCCGTTGACTTTCAAAAAAGCCCCGGCGGCGATGAATTTCCCGTCCGGCTGCGCGGCGATCGCGCGCACGCGCACCGTGTCGATGCGCCCGACGGTCGGGTTAAACGCGCGGTCGAGCTCGCCCGTGAAAGGCGCCGCGTAAGATTGATGAGCAAAAATCAGAAGGATTGCCAAAATCGGCGAAAAAAATCGATGCGTCATGATAAATTCTCCAAATATATCTTTTTTGAGCACAAATTTTTCTTCTTTCATGCCAGGTAAAATTCTTTCCGGTTCAGATTCGCAGGAATTTGCAGAAAACAGGGTCAGAATTTTCGGAACCGCTTGTCTAAATTCCTGATTTAAGCGAAAATAAATCTCCTTTTTTATAAATTAAATGACCGAAAAAAAGGCAGAAAACCTCACGGTGATACTCAAGGCGGCGCAGGCGGGAAAACGCGAAAGCCTGGACGATTTTTTACCGCAGGTTTACGACGAGCTGAAAAAAATCGCCGCTTACAAACTCTCGCTCGAACGCGCGAATCACACTTTGCAGGCGACGGCGCTCGTCCACGAAGCTTATCTGCGGCTGATCGATCAGCATTCGGTCAACTGGCAGAACCGCGCGCATTTTTTCGCGATCGCCTCGGAAATGATGCGGCGCATCCTCGTCAATTACGCCGAAAGCCACAGCGCCCAAAAGCGCAATCAAGGAAAAACGCTGATTTCGCTCGACGACGTGGAAAATCTGGAGGCCGAAACGGAAGTCGATCTGATTTTCCTCGACCGCGCGCTCGGCGAGCTCGCCGCATTCGATCCGGCGGCGGCGCGCATCGTCGAGCTGAAATTTTTCGGCGGGCTGACGAACGAAGAGGCGGCGGAAGTTCTGGGCGTGTCGGAATCGACCGTCAAGCGCGAATGGCGCGCGGCGCGCGCGTGGCTGACCGCAAAATTGACCTGATTCGTTTATTTTTCCTGCGAGTATAAATGAGGCGGAAAATCTCGCGGGCGGCGCGGGGCGAGCGGATGGGTTCGGATTCTATCAAAGCTTTCTCGGTCGCGCGCGGGATTTCCGCCGTCTCAATTTTGGATTTTAGATTTTGGATTTCGGATTGGCTGACGCGTTGAGGGCGATTCTTTTCCGGACGCGCTTCGATAAGGAATCAACTCGAAAGGCGAAGCAGAAGCTTTTAAAAAAATCAATCCAAAATCCAAAAATTTAAAGCCGAACTATGGATTCCGAAAAATGGCAGCGAATCAAGGCGATTTTCAACGAAGCGGTCGAGCTCGCGCCCGCCGCGCAGGCGTCTTTCCTCGATTCGCAAACGAGCGCCGACGCGGAAATTTTAGCCGAAGTCCGAAATTTGCTCGCCGCCGAAAGGAAAAATGATTTCGCGGATCCGATCGCCGGCGTCGCGCATCTCTGGCAGGCGGAAGAAGCGGAAGAATTGGTCGGGACGAGAATCGGCGATTACAAAATTCTCAGGGAGATCGGGCGCGGCGGCATGGGCGTCGTCTTCGAAGCGGTGCGCGAAAAGGCGGATTTTTCGCAGCGCGTCGCGCTCAAAATCCTGAAGCGCGGCATGGACTCCGACCAGATGCTGCGCCGCTTTCGGCACGAGCGGCAAATCCTCGCGGCGCTCGAACATCCGAACATCGCGCGGCTGCTCGACGGCGGCCGAACCGACGACAATCTGCCGTATTTCGCGATGGAGTTTGTCGAAGGCAAACCGCTCGACGAGTTCTGCGACGCCCAAAATCTGAACATTCAGGAACGGCTGCGGCTCTTTCTGCAGGCGTGCGCCGCCGTTTCGTTCGCGCATTCGCGGCTCATCGTCCATCGCGATTTAAAGCCGTCGAACATTTTCGTCACTGCGGACGGCACGGTTAAACTGCTCGATTTCGGCATCGCGAAAATCCTTTCGCCCGACGGCGATCCGCAGCATCAAACCGTCACCGCGCTCGGCATGATGACGCCCGCCTACGCTTCGCCCGAGCAAATCCGGGGCGAAATCGTCTCGACGTCGTCCGACATTTACAGTCTCGGGCTCGTGCTCTACGAGCTTTTAACCGGCGCTCCGGCTTACCGATTCTCCAGCAATCGCCCGGACGAAATCGCTAAAATCATCTGCGAAGCCGAGCCGCCGCGACCGTCTTCAGTGGTCGGTGGTCAGTGGTCGGTGGTCGGTAAAAAAACAGGTAACAGGAAACCGCGCACGACAAACGTCAGACAAACCAATCCAAAATCCAAAATCCAAAATCCAAAATCGTTAAGGGGCGATCTGGACAACATCATCCTCAAAGCGCTGAGGAAAGAGCCGGCGCGGCGGTACGCGTCGGTCGAGCAGTTCGCCGGCGACGTCGCCCGGCATCTCGAAGGCTTGCCGGTGATCGCGCGTCCCGACACGCTTTCCTACCGTTTCGAAAAGTTCGTCTCGCGCAACCGCGTGCCGGTCGTCGCGGGGCTTCTGTTTTTTCTGAGTTTAATCGGCGGCATCGCGGCGACCGGCTGGCAGGCGGTGCGCGCCGAACGGGAGCGAAAATTGGCGGCCAAAAGATTCGATCAGGTGCGCGAACTCGCGAACAACGTCGTCTTCAAATACCACGACGAAATCAAGGATTTGCAGGGCGCGACGCGCGTGCGCGAAATGATCGTCGCGGACGCGCTCAAGTATCTCGACAATCTGCAGGCGGAATCGGCGGGCGACGCGGAACTCACGCGCGAGCTCGCGCAAGCCTACATGCGCGTCGGCAGCGTGCAGGGCGGCGCGTATCAGGCGAACCTCGGCGATTCGCGCGGCGCGGCGGATAGTTACGAAAAAGCGATTCATTTGCTCGAACCGCTGTCCGAAAATTCGACCGACACGAAACTGCTCGCCGCGCTGCGCGACGCCTACACCGAATCGGCGCGGGCCTTCTACCGCATCGGCGAGCTCGCGACGCAGACGGAGAATATGAAAAAAGCGTTCGCCTTGAGCGAAAAAATCGTCGCGCTCGACCCCGGCAACATCGAGCCGAAAATCTACCACGCGCGCAGTCTCGTGCATTTCGGCGACAGCTTTCCGGAAAACGAACCGGCGCGCCGGATGGAGTATTACCGAAAAGCGATGCGGCTCGCCGACGAGGTGATCGAAGCGGCGCCGACGGACGAAACCGCCAACCGGATGCTCGCGACCGCGACGCACCGGATGCAGATGTACACTTTTCTGGAAGGCGAAAACGCCCGGCGCGGCGGGGATTTCGAGCGCGCGAAGCCGCTTTACGAAGAAGCCTTAAAATACGCGCGGCGCTCGCGCGAGGCGCAGGAAAAAGTGCTCGCCATGAAGCCGGGAAATCCGCTCTACCAGCGCAACGTGGCTGGCGGCAAACTAAACGAAGGCAAGATTTATCGCGAGCTCGGCGACACGGAGACGGCGCTCGGCAAAGCCGGCGAAGCCCTGCGCGTGCAGCAAACGATCGCCGCTCGTGACGCCGAAAATCAGGAAATAAAGCTCGACATGAAAGAGTCTTTCGAAGATTTGGCGTACGCTTTTATCAAACGCGGCGATTTGCGCGAGGCTTTCGCCAATTTTCAAAAGGCGGTCGAACTGAACGAGGAATTACTGAAAAAGGACCCGGAAAATTTCGACTTCTGGATCGCGCGGCTGCGCGGCGAGCAGTATTTCGGTCACGCTTTATTGGAAAAGGGCGAAAAAGCGGCCGCCCGGCGATTTTACGAAAAGGCGCTCGCGCTCGCCGAAACGGCGCCGGCGCGGTACGCCGCGTTCGTCGCGGATTTCAAAAATCAGGTGCGCGAAAATCTGCGAAAATGCGATTGAGCGCCGAAGGCGATTCGCCCGCGAAAGGTCAAAGCTTTGACCTTTCGCGGGCGAATCGAACAACGTTTTATCTTTTATCGATTAACGAAACAAACCCGACTGAAAAAGAAGCAGCCAGCCGGCGACGACGACGAATAATATTAATCCGATATCACGACTTTCAAAGCAGTTTTCCCGATTGTTCATATCTATTAGTACCTCTGTATAAAATTTATATATAAAAATTGCTTCCCGTTTATAATGGCGCGAAATTGAGACGAAAAAGATCAGTTTTTTGGCACAAAATTTGTAAAAAAATTTCGTGTTCGCCATGAAATTCGCTGAAAAAGCGGTTTCGGATGCGGGGGACAACGTGAAAATTTTCGCAAAATGCGGCGCGCGTTCGCAAAATGAGACCGCGAGCGTTTTTCGATTGACGATTAACGATTTACAATTTACCTGAGAAGTTATGAGCGATATTCAACCGATTTTAGATAAAGTTTTGGACGGCGGGCGAATCAGCGCCGAAGAATGCACCGCGCTTTTGGAGTCTTACGACATCGCGCGCGTCGGCGCGGCGGCGCACGAGGTCCGGATGCGGAAAAACGATCCCGGCGTGGTCACCTACATCATCGACCGCAACATCAATTACACGAACGTCTGCAACGTCGTCTGCACGTTCTGCGCGTTTTACCGCCGACCGGGAAAACCGGAAACCTACGTGCATTCGTTCGAAGAAATATGCCGCCGCATCGACGAGACGATCGCGCTCGGCGGCACCGGCGTTTTGATGCAGGGCGGGCTGCACCCGGATTTCAATATCGAATGGTACGAAGATCTGCTGTCGCGCCTGCACGCCGTTTACCCGGATTTTCAGCTGCACTGCTTTTCGCCGCCGGAAATTCACAACATTCACCTGATTTCGGGCCTGGATTACGAAACGATCCTGCGGCGGCTGAAAGCGGCGGGGCTTTATTCGATGCCCGGCGGCGGCGGCGAAATTCTGGACGACGAGGTCAGAAAACGCGTCTCCACGAAATGCTCGACTCAGGAATGGCTCGACGTGATGCGCGCGGTACATAAAGTGGGTTTGCGCTCGACGGCGACGATGATGTTCGGCATCGGCGATAAAATCGAGCACCGCGTCCGTCACCTGCAGAGGATCCGCGATCTGCAGGACGAAACCGGCGGCTTCACGGCGTTCATCCCGTGGACTTTCCAGCGCGAAAACACGGCGCTCGGAAGAAAAATCACGGAAGAGCCGACCGGCATCGATTATTTAAAGATGCTTTCGGTCTCGCGGCTTTTTCTCGACAACGTGCAGCACATTCAGTCGTCGTGGCTCACGCAGGGCCTGCGCCTCGGGCAAACCGCTCTCCGATTCGGCGCCGACGACATGGGCTCGATCATGATCGAAGAAAACGTCGTCTCGGCAGCCGGCGCGCACAACGAAGCCGGCGAAAAGGAGCTGCGCTACCAAATCTCGGAAGCCGGTTTCCGCCCGCAGCAGCGCGATATTTTGTACGAATACGTTAACCGCGACGAAAGCTTGGGCTTAGACGAGCGAAAATCGATGCCGCTGCGGCAATTGAGCGTCGCGTTTGCGGATTAAATTCAAGTTTAAAGCGCGAAGGCCGGAGGGCGGGGCCGGACTCGTTTCCGATTTCGCCTTCTGGCCTTCGCGCCGGTATTACGGCATTTCCACGTCCCAGACGATTTGTTTATTCACGACGTTTACTTTGCAGAGTCGGTTTTCTTTACTTCGAAAGGGCTTTTGCTGCGCGGAGTAGGTCAGCAGCACATCGTCGCCGACGAGCCGGATTACGGCGATTTTATCGGGTTTTTTAAAGAATTCGATCAGGTCGAGGCGCGAAATTTCCCCGCCCGTTGCGAGATCGAAAACCGTGACGTCGCGCACGCCGCCGGTCTCTTTCAATTTGACGCCTTCGACCAATATCGCGAGCCGCGTGCCCTGATCGTCGAAAAACAGATCGGGCCCGTCCTTGATGTACGAGACGCCGCGGACGGTTTTCGTCGCGACCGTTTGATTGGTTTCCGTGTTCCGAACGTCGATCAGCGTCTGGCTTCCCGTGCCGTCCTCTCCTTCGTAAACGAACGCGGCGAATTTGCCGTCCCTCGAAGATACGACTTTTTCCAAAAGACGCATGTTTTTCGGCTGCGCGACCGAACCGCCGGTTCGCGCGAGACTTCCGTCGAACATATTCAATTTGAAAAGGCTGACGGTTTGATCGACTTTGTTATGCATCCCGAACAGTAAAGAGCCGTTTTCGTCGACGCTCAGCACATAAAACCAGAGCTCGTCGTATTGACGCGTTTCCGGCAGACCGAGTTTTTCGCGGTACAGGTAATGGCTTTTCAGTTCTCCGCTTTGAGAATCTTCGAGCGTAAAGATTTGCGGCTGATCGTAAACGCGGTAGCGAATCGTGCTCTTTCCGGACGAGCGCGACCGCTCGACGAAGCCGCGCGAGCCGCTCACGAAATAGCGGTTTTGGATGAAGCCGTAATATTTCTGAAACGATTCGATGTCCGCCAACCGGTAAGTCTTCGGCGAGTTCCGCCAGACGGCGGTGCGGGCGGTGCGCGATTCGTTGTTTTTCCGGACGTAATCCTCTTTCAGGACGATCACCTCATTATTGCCCGCGCAAATCACGTCGGCGTAGCGTGCCGGCTCCAAGCTCGTCACGCGGCCGTCGGCGAGCCCGACGTTCCGCAGTTCGGAACCCGCCCAGATCAGATTCGCGCCGTCGGCGGTGACGCACGTGCGCGGTTCGTCTTTGCCGGAACATAAACAGCCGACCGAAACGAGAATCAGGACCGGCAGTGCCAGAAACAGATTCGAAGACGAACGGTTTCCCGAAAAAAACAGTTTTTTAATAATCGGTATCATTTTCGTGTCAATGCAATCGGACGCTTTACGGCCGACAAAATCTCGCCCGCCATTTACATACGCGTAAATTCATCGGTTTTGGTATCGACGCCGAGCAGACGCTCGTCCGGCGAAACGAGCCGGAACCGCGCTAAAAATGAGTTTCCTCGCGCGGCGGCGAGCGCCGCCGTCGAATCCTCAGACAGCTATTACAAAACTCTTACGTTTTGTCTTGCGTCGATCTGTTACGCTGAAAATGTCTCATTTTATAAGTTTTAAATTACTCAAATGCAAAATGTTATCGAATTTAAGCCGACAGCGCGGAACATCAACTGGAAAAATCTGTTCATCATCACGAGCTTTCATTTTTTAGCGATCGCGGCGCTTTTCGCGTTCAGCTGGCAAAATCTGGCGGCGATGCTCGTCGGCAACTGGATCGTCGGCAGCCTCGGCGTCGGTTTGGGCTATCACCGGCTTTTAACGCACCGCAGTTTCGAAACTCCGAAATGGCTCGAATACCTGCTGACGATTTTCGGCGCGCTGGCGATTCAGGACAGCGCGCCGAAATGGGTCGCGACGCACCGCATTCATCATCAATTCACCGAAACCGACCGCGATCCGCATTCGACGCGTCCGGGCTTTTGGTGGGCGCACGTCGGCTGGATCGTGCGCGGCGCGGCGCAGGATCACGACGCGGCGACCTTAAAAAAATACGTTCCCGATCTGATGCGCGATAAATTCCACGTCGCGCTGGCGCGGTTTTATTATCTGCCGCTCTTGGTTTCGGGCGTGGTTTTGTTCTTGATCGGCGGCTGGTCGATGGTTTTGTGGGGCGTTTTCGCGCGCGTCGTCTTCGGCTGGCATTCGACGTGGCTCGTCAATTCGGCGACGCACGCGTGGGGCACGCGCCGGTTTGAAACGAAAGACGATTCGACCAACAACGCGCTGATCGCGGTTTTGACGTTCGGCGAAGGTTGGCACAACAATCATCACGCCCAACCGGCGCGCGCGCGGCACGGCTTGAAGTGGTACGAATTCGATCAAAACTGGCTGACGATCAGGATTTTCGAAAGGCTCGGACTCGCCCGGCAAATCCGTCTTTCGAACGCGGAAAAGCCGCCGAACAAACTGAAAAAAGCGGCGTGATCGAGCTTTTACAAAACTCTTACAATTGTTACGAAAGAAAACTGTTAGGATTTAATTATAACGCGACCGAAGCCTTCATTTTCGGTAAATAACAAGGGGGAAATTTCGAGGAATAATGCAAAACGTAGTAGAAATCAATCAGGCAAAATCATTAAAAACACAATGGTCGACGATCATCGGCGTGACGGTTTTTCACGCGATGGCGGTCGCCGCGCTTTTCACTTTCAGCTGGCAGAACCTCGCCGTCGCGGTCGTTTTCTGGTGGATCGCCAACAGCGTCGGCATCGGCATCGGTTATCACCGGCTTTTGACGCACCGCGGCTTTAAAGCGCCGAAATGGCTGGAATACATTCTGACCTTCTGCGGCACGCTCGCCCTGCAGTCGGGCGCGATCAGCTGGGTCACGACGCACCGCCTGCATCACGCCTTTACCGAAACCGACAAAGACCCGCACTCGCCGACGAAAGGCTTATACTGGGCGCATATCGGCTGGATTTTCCGCGGTCAGGGACAGGTGCAGTCCGAAGCGACGATGCTGCGCTACACGCCCGACATGATGCGCGATCCGGTGCAGCGTTTCATGAACGAGTATTACTGGGTCAGCTCGGTGCTGCTCGCGATCCCGTTATACGCTTTCGGCGGTTTTTCGATGATCTTCTGGGCGATCGGTCTGCGCATCGTCTTCGGCTGGCACACGACGTGGCTCGTCAACTCGGCGACGCACAGCTGGGGCACGCGCCGTTTCGAATCGCGCGATACTTCGACCAACAACGGCTGGATCGCCGCGCTGACGTTCGGCGAAGGCTGGCACAACAATCATCACACCTATCCGCGCTCGGCGAAACACGGCTTGACGTGGAGAGAAATCGATCTTAACTGGATGCAGATCTGGACGCTCGAAAAACTCGGTTTGGCCAAAGACGTTTACGCGTTTGACTTAAAAGAATACGAACGCGAGTCGCAAGCCGGCGGCGAGTCAAGCGCTGAGTCCTTGCAGAAGGCGGCTTAGGCCGAAAAAATCCAAACACCCAAAATAGAAAAACGGAAAGCGGAATTTGTTAAATCTCCGCTTTCCGTTTTACATTTTTCATTAGAAATCATGCGCCGCCGCAAAACCGCCATCTTTTTTCTGGTTCTCGGAATCTGCCTGATCGTGCTCGCGATCGCGCTCAACGTCGGCTGGATCCTGCTCAACCTGCGCGAAGTGGCGCTGCTGGTTTTCGGCATCATTTTCTTCGCCGTGATCATCACCGGACTCGTTTTGAACACGACTTTTCTGCTGCGCGAGATCCGCCGCAACGAACAGCACGACGCGTTTCTGAACGCCGTCACGCACGAGCTGAAAACGCCGATCGCGTCGATCAAGCTCTACCTCGAAACCTTAAAAACGCGCAACGTCGCCGAAGAAAAACGCCGCGAGTTTTACGACGTGATGCTCGCCGACAGCAACCGTCTGCTCTCGACCGTCGAGCAGGTTCTGCAGGCATCGCGGACGAAGGAAAAACACCGCCGTTTGAACATCTCCGAGATAAATCTGGGAAGGCTGCTCGACGAAACGATCAAAATCACGCTGACCAGGTATAAACTCGACGAATCGGCGATCAAACTGACCGAACCGGCGGAAGAAATAAAACTGTCGGGCGACGCGGCGGAGCTGCAAACCGCGTTTACGAACCTGCTCGACAACGCCGTCAAGTATTCGCTCGACGATCCGAAAATTTCGGTGCGCGTCAAGAAATCGAGCGAGAAAAAAGTGCAGATCTTTTTCAAGGACAACGGCATCGGGCTCGAACAGAACGAGCTGAAACGCGTCTTCAAACGCTTTTACCGCGTCCCGAACCTTTCGACGCAGGAAAAAAAAGGCACCGGGCTCGGACTCTTCATCGTCAAATCGATCATCGAAAAACACGGCGGGCGCGTGAGCGCCGACAGCAAGGGCGAAGGCAAAGGCAGCACTTTCATCGTGCAGCTGCCGCTTGCTTAAAATCAGCCGCTGGTTCTCTTTCAATCCAGTTTCTGATTAAAAATCGGACTGTAAAGCAGCGAGTCTTTATCGAGCCGCGCCGTAATTTTATTTACCGAAAGAAAATCGGCGAGCAGCCGGTTGTAATCTTTCGGATTCTCCATGTGCAGACCGTGCGAGGCGCATTTGAGAACCGCGATTTTCGAATTCGGCAGAAGGCGGTCGAGCGCTTTGCAGCCGAGCCGGGCGAGGACCGGACTGATTTCGCCGGTCACGAGCATCGCCGGCGCGGTGAGTTTTTTGAGCTTTTCACCGGTCAGCGCCGAATCGTAAAACGTGCGCAGCATCGGCAGCAAAGTTCCGGCATTCGCCAACACGACGGCGCGGCGCTCGGCGGGCAGCAGGCAAAACGCGTCGATGCCGATGACGACGTGCAGGAATTCCCTGACCGCCGCCGTCTCGTCGCCGTTTCGCGCGAACCGCGCGACTTTGTCGAAACGCCTTTTCTGTTCGTCGAGCAGCGGCTGCGCGTCCGCGTCCAAAATTTGCGGGAACGGGCTCGGCTCGCCGAGAACCAGGCTGCTGACGAGTTCGGGCGCTTCGAGCGCCGCCAGCAGCGCGATCGCCGCGCCGTAGGAATGTCCGACGAGATGCGCTTTGCCGAGATGCAAAGTTTTTAGTAAAGCGATCAGATCGCGCACGTGCACGCCGCGCGTGTAATTCGAATCGGCTTTGCGCGCGTTCGGGTAATGCGCGCGGCGGCTGTAGGCGATAACGCGGTAATCGTCCGCGAATTCTTCAAGCTGCTCGCTCCAACTGCGGTAATCGCTGACCGCGCCGTGGATGAAAACCAGCGGTTCGCCGTTCCCGCGCTCGGCGTATGCGAGACGCGCGCCGTCGACCTCGACGGTTTGGACGGGCGGATTCGTTTGTTCTTCGTCGTTCATAAGCTTTTTCGTTCGCCGGCTTTCGGCTTTTGTAGACCGAAAGCCGGCGAAAATCGGGGTGTCGATCTACCGGGCGAGACGCGCCGCAACCGGCATCGGGCGATCGATCGTATCGAAAGCGCCTGAGCCGAACGGCCGTTTGATGGCCGGCGAATCGGCACGAGTTTTTTAATCGACCGCAAGTCTTTTTCGCGCCGCGCGCCGCATCGCGAACATCGCGGGCGACGAACCGGCTTGAATCGTGCCGACGAGCTCGAATCCGTGCCGCAGGTAAAGCGTGACGTTGCGCGGATTCGAAGATTCGAGGTACGCGGGCAGACCTTCGCGGTCGCAAGCCGCGAGCGCGTGCTGCATGAGCATCGCGCCGTAACCCCGATTCTGCTGCGCCGGGTCGACGCCGATCAGCGGCAGATACCAGTGCGGCTCGGCGGGATGAAATTCGCTCATCCGCTCGAAAACCGCGAAAAGGTCGTCGCGCACGTTTTTCGAAACCGTGTTCTCGACGAGCGCGACGAGCGCCGCTTCGTCCGGACCGAAGCCGGGCGCGAGCCACAGCGCCGCCGCCGCGAAGCCGTTGACGTAATAAGCGGTTTCGGTTTCGAACGCCCTTCCGCCGAAAAGCCGTATGAAATTCGGAAAATATTCGAGATACTGCTGCGAGTTCGGATACGCCCAGCGCGCCATCGGGTCGGTCGCGAACGCGAGCGTCAGCACGTCGACGATCTGCCTTTTGCCGGACGTGCCGGCGCATTTCACGATTCCCGCCGCGCCGCCGCGCACCGCGAGTTTATTGGTTAAAGATTCGACCAACATTTTCTTCGACCTCCCTTCGCTTACTGCTTGAACAATTTGCCGTCTTTGATCACGGCGCGTTCCGCTCCCGCAATCCTGATCCTGCCGACGCCGACGACTTCGATTTCGCAATTGCCGCAGACGCTCGTCATCGTCGTGTTCGGCTCGATCGACGTGTTGCGCGTCGTCGAGCTTTCGTGCACTTTGACCTCGTAGCGTCGGCCGTCCTCGTTGCGCAGATCGCCCGCCGCGACGCTCGCTGCCAAAAGCAGCAAAACCGTTGTGAATTTTGTTATCAAACCGATTTTTTTCATTATCATGACTCCTTTTTTTATAAATTTTTCGCGAGCGGCGGTTTTGCCGCTCGCCGTCGAAAAGACGAAACCGGGAGAAGAAGCGGGACAAGCCCTCGAATAAAAACTTTTCTGCCGGTTTCTATTCGAGCGCGAGACCGAGCGAACCGACGCCGGAAGGCTCGAGCATCAAACCGAGCGAGCCGACCGGCAAATCGCCGAGCACGGCTTTGAGCTGCGGATAGCGGCGGCATAAATCCTGAATCTCGTTGCCCTCGCCGCCGCCCAACAGCCGCGCGACCAGCACATGCGAGTTCAGACACAAAATCGTCCACTGCCCGCGCCTGCCGTTCGGTTTTTCGCCGACCGCGCGGTCGATCAAGCCGTCGACCGCGACGTCCGTTTTGTCCTTGCGGCGCAGGAATTTTTGGTATTTCTCGATCAGCCGCAGCGTTTCGTCGTTCATCGCGCCGGTCGGCTCCGGGAATTTGCAGTCGCGGAAATACGAATTTTCCGCCAGCGCGTATTTCAGCATCGCCTGCACGACCATCACGTCGCCTTTCAGATTCACGCCGTTTTTACCGACCGAAGCCGTCAGATTGATGACGTTACGATCGCGGTAAAAGTATTCTATTCTTGCCATATAATTAATCCTCAAAATATAAATTTGCGGGCGTGTTATCGACGCCCGACAATTAAAACGGATTCGCCGCGCGAAACAGGACATTTCGATTTGGGATTTTAGATTTTGGATTGCGGATTCGCCGGCGATCGGTCTTTAATCTTTGATTTTTGGCCTTTGAAAAAGCTGAAAACAAAGAACAAAGATCAAAGACCGAAGATCGATTGCCGGCGAATCGCAAAACCTTCGCGCCCGATTCTTCGTTTTATGCAATTAGCGGTTGTGATAAATTATTACCACCTGATTTTAGGCAATTAACAATCCAGGATTTAGCGAGGAGGCTTTCCGGCAATGAATCAACCGGCATCGCAGGACATTACGCGGCTGCTGTTGGCGTGGGGCGCGGGCGATGAAGCGGCGCTCGACCAATTGATGCCGCTCGTCTACGCGGAGCTGCGCAAGCTGGCGCGCAATTACATGCGCCACCAGCCCGCCGATCATACGCTGCAGACGACGGCGCTCGTCAACGAAGCCTACCTCCGCCTGATCGATTCGAGCCGCGTCAACTGGCAGAACCGGACGCATTTTTTCGCGATTTCGGCGCAATTGATGCGGCGGATTCTGGTCGATTTCGCGCGCGCCCGCAACAGCCAGAAACGCGGCGGCGAAGCGCAGAAAGTCGAACTCGACGAAGCGCTCGTCGTCGCTTCGGAACAGAAAACCGACCTGGTCGCGCTCGACGAGGCCTTAAAAAAACTGGCCGAGATGAATCCGCGCCAGAGCGAAGTCGTCGAGCTGCGTTATTTCGGCGGGCTGAGCGAGGAGGAAATCGCCGAGCACCTGAAAATCTCGGTGCGCACCGTCCGCCGCGACTGGAGCATCGCGCGCGCGTGGCTGTTTCGAAGATTGAAGGCAGAATAGGCGGAAACTGTTTGAGGTCGCGGACGGGTTATCAAAAAAGTCGGAACCGCCTGCGGCAGCGGGCGGGGTGGAACGAACAGAGTGTCGGATCGGCGATTGATTATGTGATGAACGGACAAGGCGATGAATTACCTGATTTCGATTGAGCGGTAAACGACCCGCCCGCGGCCGCAGGCGGTTCTGATTTTTGATTATGACGCCCGAACGTTGGGAACAAGTTACCGAGATTTACCACGCCGCGCTGGAGCGCGATCCGGCGGAACGCCGGGGTTTTCTGGAAACCGCCTGCGCGGGCGACGAGGCGCTGCTCCGCGAGGTCGAATCGCTGCTCGAAGCCGACGATCGGGCCGGCGATTTCATCGCGCGTCCGGCGTTTCACGAAGCCGCGTCGCTGCTCGAAGCCGAACCGGACGCGCCGTTCGCGCCCGGGCAACTGCTCGGGCATTACAAGATAATTTCCCGGCTCGGCGCGGGCGGCATGGGCGAAGTTTATCTCGGCAGAGATTCGCGGCTCAACCGCCAGGTCGCGATTAAAATCCTGCCCGCGTCTTTTTCGAAAGACCCGAATTACCTGCGTCGTTTTCAAATCGAAGCGGAAGCCGCCGCGACGCTCAATCACCCGCATGTGGCGACCGTTTATTCGGTCGAAAAAGCCGACGGAGTCTCGTTCATCACGATGGAATACGTCGCCGGCAAAACGCTCGACGCGACGATTCCGGCGAACGGTTTCGACGTCAAAACCTTTCTCGAACTCTTTATCCCGCTCGCCGACGCGCTCGCGCACGCGCACCGGCACAGCGTCATTCACCGCGACATCAAACCGGGCAACATCGTCATCACGCCCGAAGGCGCGCCGAAAATCCTCGATTTCGGACTCGCGCAGATCGACCGCGACGCGCGGGCGGACGAAACGGAATCGACCCTGAAAATCACGCGGCCCGTCCGGATCACGCAGCCCGGACAGGTTTTCGGCACGCCGTCTTACATGTCGCCCGAACAAGCCGAGGGCAAACCGGTCGACCATCGCTCGGATATTTTCAGTTTCGGCGTCGTGATGTACGAAGCGCTCACCGGCACGCGCCCGTTCCGGGGCGATAACTACGCGGCGGTGATCAGCAACCTGCTCAAGACCGAACCGCCGCCGGTTTCGCAAACCAAGACGGAAACGCCGTACCTGCTCTCGCGCCTCGTCAGCCGCTGTTTATGCAAATCGCGCCGCGAGCGTTTTCAGTCGATGAGCGAGGTGCGCGCGATTCTCGAGGAAACGAAAGCGGCGATCGACGCCGGCATCTCGTTCGCCGGCGAGACGGAAACCGCCCGGCCGCGCCTGAAATTTTCGGCGCCGCGAAAATGGCTGGCGGCGTCGGCGATTCTGACGATCGCGCTCGCCGCGTCCGCCTTTTTTTATCTCCGGCAAACGCCGCCCGCCGCCGCGCCGATCAATTTCGCGAACATGACGCTGCGCAAGCTTTCGCAAAGCGGCGACATCGGCTACGCGCAGATTACGCCCGACGGAAAATCGATCGTCTACATCACGCTCGACGAAAGCGAGGGACGCACGCTCTGGATTCGCCGCATCGGCGACCGCAGCGCGCTGCCGCTCGTCGCGAAATCGCTGCGGCAGTTTTGGGGCGGCATCGGCGTCGCGCCGGACGGCAGCCAGATTTTTTATATTCAGGCCGACGAAAACGCGCGTTTCGGAACGCTTTACCGGATTTCGAGCCTCGGCGGCGCGCCGCGCAAACTGATCGAAAACGCGAACGACGTCGGCGCGGTTTCGCCCGACGGGCAGCGGATCCTTTTCGTCCGCTATCTCGACAAAATGCAGATTTTGTCGGCGAACGCGGCGGACGGCGGCGACGAGCGCGTCGTTTATTCCGGCAATGAAAAGGAGCTTTTTCGCGACCCGCAGTTTTCCGCCGACGGGCAAAGCGTCTTCGTCAGCCGCCGGCGCGTGACGGACGGCAAGACTTTCTGGACGCTGCTCGAAATTCCGCTCGCGGGCGGCGACGCGCGCGCGGTGCTCGAAGCGAACGGGCAGCGCATCGGCGAACTCGCCGTTCTAAAAGACGGTCGCGGCTTGCTGATCAATAAAACCGACGACGTTTCCAAACTCCAGCAGCTTTATTTCGTCGCCCTGCCCGACGGAGCGGAGCAGCGTCTGACCAACGACCTGAATTCGTACCAGGGCGTCAGCGTCAGCGCGGACGGAAAAACGATCGCGGCGACGCAGAATCAAACGATGAAGGACATCTGGCTCGGCAGGAGCGCGGAAAACATGCGCCGCCTGACGACCGAATCGAACGTTTTTTCGAACGCCGCTTTCACGCCCGACGGGCGGATCGTTTACGACGCGCTCGACAACAATCGCCCGCACATCTGGATCGTGAACGCGGACGGCAGCGAACCGCAGCAGCTGACGACGAACGACTCGTTCAACGCCGAGCCGCAGGTTTCGCCGGACGGGCGCTTCATCGTTTTCTCGTCCGATCGCACGGGCGAAAACAAGATCTGGCGAATGAACACGGACGGCAGCAGCCCCCAGCTTTTGACCGACGTCAGGGGACCGGCGTTCTCGCCCGTCATCTCGCCCGATTCGCGGACGGTCTGGTTTCAATGGATTCGGGACAATCAACAGATTTTAGCCAAAATCCCGCTCACGGGCGGCGAGATCGCCGAGCAGCAGCCCGCGTTCGGCGACAATCTCTGGGCGGTTTCGCCCGACGGCAAACTCGTCGCGAGCTCGTTTTTCGATCGATCGAGCAATCAGTTCAAGGTGCGCGTGCGCCCGGTCGACGCGGAAGAACCGGCGAAGATTTTCAACATTCCCGCGAGTTTCATTCTCGAATGGACGCCGGACTCGAAAAACCTGCTCTACCGCAGCCTCGACACGAAGCCGGAAATGTTCTCGATCGTCTGGAGCCAGCCGCTCGCGGGCGGCGAACCGAAGCAGTTCCTTTCGGTCAAACCCGACCGCGTGACGAACCTCGCGCTCTCGCCGGACGGCAAACAAATCCTCATCGTCCGCAGCCGGACCCTCGCCGACGCGGTGCTGTTCACGAAAATCACAAACGATTAAAGCGCCGAAGCGGCGAATAATGAAAAAGGACCGGGATCTTTTCTCCCGATCCTTCTTCTGTCCGCCGTTCGATGAACGCCGCTTCTACCGTTCGTTTTGCGAAGCGCCGCTTTGCCGGCTGAATTCCGCCTGGATCGCGCCGCACGCCGTTTCGACCGCCTTTTTCGGGCGGCTGAACGAACCGCTCGAAATCAGATCGCCGTCGCGATTGAAAACGGCGAGCTTATTGTCTTTGTTGAACAGGTCCTTACCGCCTTCATGTTCGAGCAGCACGATGAAATCGGCTTTGTCCTTATACATCGTCACGATCACCTCGCGGCATTGCTCGTTGAACCGCTTGATCGTTTCGGCGGTGCGCGGTTTGGCGCCGCCGCGCGTCCCGCCGCCGCTGATCGTGGTGCGACCTTTTTTGTCGGTCGTTCCCCAAACCGGTTCGCTTTCGACTTCCCACGAATCGGTCTCCTCGATGTAAACGCGCGGGCGCGTGTCGGACTGCTGCGCCGCCGCCGTTCCGGCCGTTACGACGGCGATGGTCAGAAACAGGAAAATTATCGCCAAGGACAGAAAATTTGTCGTTGTTTTACTCATAAGAGCTCCTCAGTTTTAGATAAATTTAAATTACGTACTCGGCTTCGTATTCAAACGCTGTCGTTTGATTCGGGAATATACCGCCGAATACCGAAGCGGCACGGGCGCAATTTACATGCCATCAGGTAAAATTGTATTTTTCCGCGATAAATATCAGCGAATGTTGTAAGCGGCTGAGCGGCGCTTTTTTCTGTATTTCAAGTAAATATTTATAAATTTTGCCGGGCCGCGCGCGGGGCTAAAAAAACCGGAGCGATTCGCGGCGATTATACGAAAGAGTGCAAGCCTTTACCTTTTAGTATAAAACTTGTTATAAAGCCCGCATATTTTCTCCGCACCGCGCCCAAAACCGACTTGCGCGCCCGTCTTGCGATGTGCTCCAATTGTTTTTATGAACAGAGTTTTGATTGTCGAAGACGAAGAACACCTCGCGGACGGAATGCGTTTTAACCTCGAAGCCGACGGCTTCGAGGTCGAAACGGCGTATAACGGCGCGCTCGCGCTCGATAAATTCTTCGTCGAAAACAAATCGTTCGACGCGATCGTGCTCGACGTGATGATGCCGAAAAAGAACGGCTTCGAAGTCGCGCGCGCGCTGCGCGAAGCCGAAAACTTCACGCCGATCCTGATGCTCACCGCGCTCGGTTCGCCCGAAGACGTTTTGAACGGTTTCGAATCCGGCGCCGACGATTACCTGCCGAAGCCGTTCGAACTCGCTATTTTTCTGGCGCGGCTCAACGGTCTGCTGCGCCGCCGCCAGTGGTTCGCGCGCGAGCAAAACGCGGAAAAGCCCGCCGTCGAAAGCGACGTCGTCCTCGTCAACGGGAAAACGATCGATTTCGACAATCTCGAACTCAAAAGCGATGATGAGACGATTCGCCTGACTTTAATGGAAGCCAAACTGCTTCGTTACCTGATCGAGAACGAGGGCAAGCCCGTCTCGCGCAAAACGATTCTCGAAGAAGTCTGGGATCTGCACGAAGACACCGACACGCGCGCGATCGACAATTTTATCGTCCGGCTGAGAAAATACCTCGAAACGACGCCCGAAAAACCGCAGATTCTGCAGACCGTGCGCGGCGTCGGGTATCGTTTCGTCAAAGAAGAATAAATATCATGCTTTCTTAAGCCGCCGCGAAATTTCGGCCGTCCCGGTGCGGTCGCTTATCGACGCGCCGTTCACAACGCGATGCATGAACGTTTCAGATTTTACGCTTATGTCTTCCTCGCTTTGCGCGGACTGCTCGACCTCGCATTGTGCGCGGTTATTTATCATCAAGCCGGAAGCCTCGCGCCCGCCGCCGGATTTCTGCTGATCTGCTCGATTTTCTATTTCTTTTTGTTTTTCGGAATCAAAAACGAAGAGTTTCGCGGCCGCCGCGGCAAGCGCGTCTGTTTATGGCGCGAGCCGGTCGCCTACTGGTTCGTCGTTGCGTTTCTCGTCGCCTTCCACTTATTCTTGACGGTGTTGATGATTCCGCCGAACGAGGGCTAAAAAAGCCTTTTGCGGCCGATTTACAAGGAGAGCCGGCGGACTTTAAATTGACCGGGCGGCACCTTTATCCTAAAGCATGTGACAAACGAGGCACACAATCTCGGGGCGCGCCGCAGCGTGCATCGCCCGCAAACGCTCCACCTCTGGATGTGGTCGGCGTTCGCGATCGCTCCGCTTCTGTTTTTCTTGCTCGGCGTCGTTGTCGCGCTCGACGCGCAGAAGAGCCGCCGGCCGATTTCTGAAACGATCTCCAATGCCTTCGCCTGCCTGATCTGCGCGGGACTGCCTCTGGCGGTTCTCGGGCTCGTGTTGATCAGCGATTTCCGCAAGTGGTTCGCGACGAGAAAAGACCGGCTGACGATTTACGAATCCGGCTTCGTCTACGAAAACGAAGCGCGCGCGCTCGCCTGCCGCTGGGATGAAATAAAGGACATTAAATTCAGGCTCGTTCCGTCCTACTCGAGGGCGTTTCCGGGCACGAAAGTTAGGGTAATCCGCGCGGTCGCGAAAACGGACGGCGCGGTCATCGCTTTCGCGGAGACGCTGAACCTCGTCAAAATCACCCGCATCATCGACGCGGCGCGCGAAAAGCTTTGAGCGATCCTCGTTTCCTCAGGCTTCCGGAATCTCGCTTTTCGTCAGGCTCGTAAAAAACATCGCCATCCATTGTTCGCCCGTTTTTTCCGGCGACTGATCGGGAAATCTGCGCGCCCATTCGAGCGCCAACACGAGCGGCACGAAATTGACGACGCGGTTCAAATTCTGACTGTTGGTAATTCGCCGGACGGTTTCGGAAGGCTTCGCCGGCAACGGCACCATTTTGATCTGCTTGCCGTCGAGCGCCAAACAATGTTCGACCGGCGAAGTGACGAGGTACTCGCGGCACACGAGCGGTCGATTTTCGTGAATCGAACAGCTTTCGTCTTCGAGAAACGGGCACGGCACGTTTTCGCGGAAATATTCGGCGGCGATCCTTTGACGTTCCTGGTGCGCGGCGTGCGCGGCGGCGTCGAGCCGGTCGAACCAGCCGATTTCCGTGAAATGATGCCACGCGCGCTCGAATCGTTTTTTGATTTCGCCGCGCCGCGGCTCCGGCATCGCCTCGACCAGCGCGGCGATTTGATGCGTTTCGATCTCGGCTAACGGCACCGGCTGCCGGCAGCAGGCGCCGCACCCTTTTTTGCACGAGATTTTCGCGCCGGCGGCGGCGGCGGCCTTTTCGCCCAGTTCGGTAAACAAATTCGACATGCCCTGAAAAACGGGCAGCATCCGCCCCGGCTTGACGGGTTTCGACGGAACGGTCAGCTCGATCGCGAGCGGTTCGCCGCCGATCGTGATCTTTACGTTTCCGGTAATCAGGTCCTCGTTTTCCATGATTGTTCATCTTACGCCCATTTGCCGCCGAGACCAATAAAAAATTTCACCGGCCATTCGAAAATCATCGCGGGGCCGCTGCCGCGAAACGGCAAATCTCAATCAAACAAAAGGCTTGGGCCCGAATTCGAATTCTAAAAAAATTAATTTAACTTAAGGACCGGAAGTTCGCGGCGGAAAAACCGGAAGCGGATCAACGTCGAAACGAAACGGCGCGGCGCGGATTTATTTTAATATCGTCGAAAACGCCCGCGCCAAGTCGCCCGAAATCCGCGTTTACCGCAGTTCCTTTTCTCTTTCTCAAAAACCGGGACGCGCGCGCCGATTTCCTTTCGAGCCGGGCTGACGACGTAAATCCGGTCAGCTTTTTCTGAACGTCGTCGAGCGGTCGAAAACCTTCAGATTCTCGCGCCAATTTTCCGCGAGATTGAAGCGGTGAATCTCGATTTCCGGCGCGAGCGTGCCCGCCAGAAATTCGAAATCGCGGTGAAACGCGAGCCGCGGCGCGACGAGATAGCAAATCGCCGGCGCGTCGGCGATTTCCAGTTCGCCGAAAAGCCGCGCTTCGCGCAGTGCGCCGCGGCGTCTTTGCAGCTCGATTCGGCGCCAGTATTCGGCGGCTTGAAAAACGGCGGCGCGGTCGGCGGAGGTTTTCAGTTCGACGATCACGAGCCGCCCGTCGCGCCTCAGAGCGAGCAGATCGACGCGCGCCTGCCCGGCGCGAAATTGCTGGTAGAGCGGCGACAAAATCAGATTGGCGTCGAGCAGTTTGATATTGCGCCGCAAAGCCGCTTCGAGCCACGCTTCGGGCGCGGTTCGGTAAAACGCGTGGCGTTTGTTCGGCGAGTCGGCGCGGCGGAATTTGCGCAGGTTCGCGAGCAACTCCGTTAATTCGTCCGAATTGTCTTCCGTAAGCAGCCGGCGCGCGCGTTCGATGCCGAACCAGACGCGCTCGCGCCCGAAAACCGTCCGCACGCGCGCGAACGGCAGACCGTTAAACCGTAAAGTTTCGCCGCGCGCCGAACGAACCGCGTCGATCGCGCCGGGCGCAAACGCGATGATTTCGCGCGCCGCCCGACTGCTTGACGCGGGCTCCGCCGGCTTGATTTCGCGCCGCGCCGCGCGCCACAAATCGGCGACGCGCAAAGCCGGTAAATCCGCGATGACCTCTTCGCTTTGCGCTTGTGCGGCTTCACGAGAGATTTCTTTGATCAGTATTTTGGCTTTCCACGATTCGGTTAATAAGGCGTGAAGCTTTTGTAGTTTCCGCGCCGCCCGTTTTTCGGCCGCGATCCAGATCGATTCGACCGGATTTTTCTTGCGGCGCGCCAGTTTCGCGAGCCATAAAATCGCCGCCGTCATGATAACTTCCGGCGTCAAACTTTCGCTGACGTCGCTGAATACGGCCGTTTGCCGGCGTCGCGCGTCTTCGAAAACGATCTGCGCGAAACGTCCGTTTTCCTGATTGAGCGCGACGCGCACGAGTTTTATTCGAGAATTTTGTTCGGCGAGCAAAGCGGCAAGGCGATGAACTTTTTCGAGCCGCGCGAGTTCGACCGCGGCGCTCAAATGGTTCGCCGCGACGCGCGGCACGAGCCGGAATTTCGACCGTTCGCGTTCGAAATTGCGCGTCAAATTCAAAGAAATCGCGTCGCCTTTCGTCTTAAAATCAATCACGCGCCACGTCTGAAAGCCTTGCTCATCGAGAAAACCGAGCAGAAGCCTGCCGCGCTCGCAGGTCGCTTCGATCTCGTTTTTCCGCAGCGCGAAACTTCTCCCGGAAGCCCGAATCAAAAGCCATTCGTGATGCGCGTCGAGCAGGCGGCGGAGTTCGTTTCGCAGGGGTTCGAGATTTTCCATTTGGGGAGTTTATTTTGAATTTCGAATCTTTAACTTTTGATTCCGCCGCGCCATTCGTACTTTTCCTCAAAAAATTCGATCATCCGTTTCGACCACGCCGCGTAGCCCTTCTCCGACGGGTGAATGCCGTCCGCCCAGAAATCTTCCGGAACCGAAACGGGCTGGTGGAAATAAAAAACGCGCCGCATTTCGGCCGTCATCTCGCGGGCGTTCGCGTCGTGCAGCGCCGAAAGATGACCGAGAATGAACTTGATCGTGAACGGCAGCACCGGCGAGAGTCGCACGGCGGGCGCGTTGGTGATAAAAAACGTCGCGTCCGCGTTTTTACGCTGCAGAATCGCGACGAGCTCGCGCATGTCGCGCCGGAAGGCGCGCGGGCTGCGCAGCGACAAAACCTCGTTGCCGCAGAGCGCGAGCAGCACGAAATCGAACTTCTCGTCAGGAATCTGCGGCACGAGCTCGCGGATCGTGCGGCGGATCGTGATGCCGCTTTTGCCGACGACGCGCCATTCGACGGATTTGCCGATTTTTTCGCCCAGAAACCGGGAGAATTGCCCGGCTAAACCGGTTTCGTGCGTGCGGGCGCCGACGCCCGAAGCGGTCGATTCGCCGAGCACGAGCAGTTTGACGGTTTCCGGAGCCCCTGCCTGCGCGTATTTCCCGCGCGTCGCGCCGGCCGCGTCCGGCAGCCGCCCGACCTTGCGGCGCACGTATTGTCCCTGCAGGTAAAGGAACGGCGCGAACGGCAGAATCATCAAGCCGCCCAAAACATAAATCGTTTGCCAGAGAATCAGGTTCATCGTGAAAAATCCGGGGTTTCTACGGTTTTCGGCGCGTTGTGTTAAAATTACATTTTCGCCGATGTTTACGTGTAATCTTACCAGATTTTTCGCGGTTTTCGCCTTCACTTTTTTACTTTTTTCGGGCTGCCGCTTCGTCTCGAACAAAAGCGACGCCGATTCGTCCGCGCCGCCAGTCGCCGACGAGCTGAAAAGCGAGATTCCCTTTTCGACCAAAGAGCCCGAACGATTCCAGGCGGAGATCGTCATGACGGCGAATGAAGCCGAACGCCGGACGTTCGTCGCGCGCGGCGGCGCGCGCCGCCGCTACGATTTCGATTTCGGCGCGAAAAATCAGGTCACGTTACTGCAAACCGATAAAATCTACCGGATTTCGCCCGCGCTTCGGATTTATGCGGAAGAGGCGGGCGGGCTGCCGGTTCCGGCGGACGATTGGACGAACTTTCTGACGAACGAATGGCTCAACGAAAAACTGCCGGCGAATTTCGAAAAACTCGAAACGGTCGAAAATTTGACGAAATACCGCGTCCGCCCCGCCGAGAGCGCGGCGTCGGAAGTTTACCTTTACGTCGACGAAAAAAACGGCTTGCCCGTCAAACAGGAATTTTATTCGACCGCCGCGCCGAAAGCGCCGCTTTACACGGTCGAGCTCAAAAATTTAAGGCTCGACGCGGACGAAAGTTTATTCATCCTGCCGGCGGACTTCAAACGCGTTTCGCCGGAAGAATTCGCCGAGCGCGTTCGGCAGCCGCAAAAATAAATAATGAGCGAAAAAGTGATTACCGAAGAACAAAAACGAACGGCGGCGGAAACGATCAAAAAGATTCCGTACCCGGCGCTGCTCGGCTTCGAGCTCGTCGATCTGAAATTCGGCGAAGCGGTTTTGAAATTAAACATGCGCGACGAGCTGCGCCAGCCCTACGGCATTCTGCACGGCGGCGCGACCGCATCCTTGATCGACACGGCGATGGCGTTCGCCTCGATCACCTGCCTCGCGGAAGGCGAACAGTCGACGACGATCGATCTGACGGTTCATTACCTGCGCCCGCACACGGAAGGCGAGGTGTTCTGCACGGCGAAGGTCGTTCGCGACGGGAAACGAATCTTGACCGTCTCGGCGGAAGTCGTCAACAAAGACGAAAAGCTGATCGCGACCGCGCTGTCGTCGTATATGAAGTTGACGGCAAGTTGATTGGGAGTTGATCGGAAGTTGGCTGAGTTTAAAATATCCCAACAACTTACTAACCTCCGGTCAACTTCCGTCAACTTTGGAGTTTTATGGAAGAAATTAAAAAATTCGCCCGCTATTTCAAGCCTTATAAATGGAACGTGATCGCCGGCGTCGCGTTTATCTTTTGCGGCATGCTGTTCGGGCTTTATGTGCCGTATCTGATCGGCGCCGCGATCGACGATCTAAAAAACCGCGTGGCGGAAAGCACGCTCACAATTTCGATCATCAGCTCGCACGTCGGTTTGATTTTGCTCGTCAGTTTGATCAGCGCTTTTTTTCTGTTCTGGCAGCGGCGGCTCCTGATCAACGCTTCGCGGCATATCGAATACGACATGCGCCGCGATTTTTACGCGGCGCTCGTTCACCAGCCGCTCGATTTTTTTCATAACAACCGCGTCGGCGATCTGATGGCGCGCGCGACGAACGACCTCGGCGCGGTGCGGCAGATCGTCGGTCCGATGATTCTTTACTCGTGCCAGGCGATTTTCGCGCTGCTCATCGTGCTCCCGATTCTGCTCGGCGTGAGCGTCAAACTGACGCTTCTGATGCTGATTCCGATGCCGTTCGTCTCGCTGACCGTCAAATACCTCGGCGAACAGATTCACGTCCGTTTCGAAAAAATCCAGGAATATTTTTCCGGCATCACGGCGCGCGCGCAGGAAAATCTGTCGGGCGTGCGCGTCGTGCGCGCCTACGCGCAGGAAGAAGCCGAGATCGAGAAGTTTCAGGAACTGAACCGCGAGTACGCCGACCGCAACTTGAAGCTCGTCAAATACGCCGCCGCGATGCGCCCGATGCTGTTCTTTTTCATCGGTCTCGGCTTCGTCATCATCGTCGCGGTCGGCGTGCCGATGGCGGTGCGCGGCGAGATCACGGCGGGCGATTTTACGGCGTACATTCTTTATCTGCAGCGGATGATCTGGTATCTGATCGCGCTCGGCTACGTCGTCAATCTCTACCAGCGCGGAACGGCGAGCCTCAAGCGCTTCAACGCGATTCTCGAAACCGTCCCGACGATCCGCGACGAGGAAACGGCGCGCGAGCAGCCGCCGATTCAGGGCAGAATCGAATTTAAGGATTTAACTTTCGCCTACAACGGCAAACCGGTGCTCGAAGACATCAATTTAACGATCGAACGGGGCGAAACCGTCGCGCTCGTCGGCAAAACCGGCAGCGGCAAATCTACGCTCGCGACGCTGGTTCCGCGCCTTCTGGACGCGCCCGAAGGGACGGTTTTAATCGACGGCGTCCCGATCCGTCATTACCGGCTCGAACAACTGCGCCAATCGATCGGTTTCGTTCCGCAGGAAACGTTTCTGTTTTCGGACACGATCGCGGAGAATATCGCATTCGGAGTGGAAAACGGAAAGCGGAAAACGGAAAATGAAAACGAATCCGAAATCCGAAATCCGAAATCCGAAATCGAGCGGGCGGCCGCGATCGCCGGTTTGGCGGACGACATCGAGGAGTTCGAGTACAAATACGAGCAGCGCGTCGGCGAGCGCGGCATCACGCTTTCGGGCGGGCAGAAACAGCGCACCGCGATCGCCCGCGCCGTGATGCGCAACCCGCGCATTCTGATCCTCGACGACTCGCTTTCGGCGGTCGACACCTACACGGAAGAGAAAATCCTTGCGGGCTTGCGCGACGTTCGCGAAGACCGCACGACGATCATCGTTTCGCACCGCATTTCGACGATCCGCGACGCCGATCTGATCTGCGTGCTGCACGACGGCCGCATCATCGAACGCGGCACGCACGGGGAGCTGATCGCGATGGGCGGCGAATACGCCGATTTGTATGAACGCCAGCTTTTGGAGGAAGAACTCGAAGCGACCGATTAAAAAGAAGCGAGATTTATCGATGACTGAATATCAATTTTCGATTAAAATCGGTCGGCGAATCGTTTTAACATTTTGAATCGATAGGTAATCGACGATGTTCGATTGATGATCGTTGTTCTCTTGATTCGGACGAATTAATCCCGGAGCAGCGACGATAAAACCGGAGGATATATAAAAATGCAAAATCCAAATGTCGAAGAAAGTTACAAAACGATGACGATCATCTGGGCGGCGATGATCTTTTCGCAGCTCATGCTGCTAATCGTCGTTTATTTCGCGAAGCCGGAAGTTTACCGGTTCGATTTTTCCAAACCGGTTCTCGGCGATAACGCCGGTTTGATCGTCGCCTTCGCCGCGATCGCCGTCGTCAATCTCGCGGTGTCGTTCGTCATGAAAAAGCGTTCGCTTCAGCAGGCGATCGAAAAACAGCAGATCGGGCTCGTGCAGACCGGGCAGATTCTCGCCTACGCGTTCTGCGAAGCCGTTTCGCTGCTCGGCATCGTGCTCGCGTTCGCCTTTTCCTACCAGTATTTCTTCGTCTGGGCGGCGCTCGGCATCGTCGGCATCGTCCTGCATTTCCCGCGCCGCGACGACCTGATCGCGGCGAGCTACAAAAAGTAAGAACATCGAAAACCGGCTTTCGAAAATTCCCTCCACTCGCCGCCAACGAAAAAATAATCTCAAAATATTTTTTCGCCTGAGGGAACTTTTTTCCCGCGCGCTGTGTCTAAGTAGGAAATCTGCAGATTTCGTGAGAACTGAAAAACACTAAAACTTGGGAGAAAAGTGATGCGAAGAGCTTTCTTTTTGGCAATCGTCTGTCTATTTTCCGGTCTGCCGATTTACGCACAAAACTCTGCCGAAGGCGCGCTGCTCGCCGCCGGCAAAAAAGGCGCGCTCCTCGGCGCGTGCCCGCTCAAAACCACGAGCGTTAAAGCCGCCATCAGCGGTTTTCTGGCGCGCGTCAACGTGCGGCAGGAATTTGAAAACACGTTTAACGAACCGATCGAAGCCGTTTATACGTTTCCGCTGTCGCAAAATTCGGCGGTCGACGAGATGACGATGCGCATCGGCGAGCGCACGATTCGCGGGCGGATCACGAAGCGCGCCGACGCGCGCAGGGTTTACGAGCAGGCGAAGACCGAAGGCAAAACCGCCGCGCTGCTCGACCAGCAACGCCCGAACATCTTCACGCAGGCGATCGCCAACATTCTGCCCGGCGAAAAAATCACGATCGAAATCTCTTACGTCGAAACCTTGAAATACGACGACGGCAGCTACGAGTTCGTTTTCCCGATGACGATCGCGCCGCGTTATTCGCCAGATTCGATGAAACCGGACGAAGCGAATAAAATCGCGCCGCCGATCGCGCCGACGCGCGCCAGGCACGACATATCGATCGAAGTGAATCTGAACGCCGGCGTGCCGGTCGAAGAAATCCGTTCCGGCTCGCACGCGATCGAAACGCTGAATCTGAGCGCGAACAGCGCGAAGATTTCCTTAAAAGACGCGGAAACGATTCCCAATAAAGATTTCGTGCTGCGCTACGACGTGTCCGGCAAGCGGATCGAAGACGCCGTCTTGACGCACCGCGCGGGCAATGACGGGTTTTTCACGCTGATTTTATCGCCGCCCGAAAATTTCGGCGCCGCGGACGTGACCGCGAAAGAGATCGTCTTCGTGCTCGATTCTTCGGGGTCGATGTCGGGCTTCCCGATCGAAAAGGCAAAGGAAGCGATCAATCTCTCGCTCGACAATCTTTACCCGCACGACACTTTCAATCTCATCACGTTCGCCGGCAACACTTCGATTTTATTCGATCAGCCGGTTCCGGCGACGCAGGCGAACATCGAAAAGGCGCGCGAGTTTCTCTCGCGCGAGGGCGCGGGCGGCGAAACTGAAATGATGAAGGCGATTCGCGCCGCTTTAGAGCCGTCCGATTCGCAGGAGCACGTGCGCATCGTCTGTTTTATGACCGACGGGCTCGTCGGCAACGAGGACGAGATCATCGCCGAGGTCGAAAAGCACCCGCGCGCCCGCGTTTTCAGCTTCGGCATCGGAAATTCGGTCAACCGCTATCTGCTCGACAAAATCGCCGAAGCCGGGCGCGGCGAAGCCGAGTACGTTTCATTAAAAGACGACGGTTCGAAAGCCGCCCGCAAATTTTACGAGCGCGTCCGCGCGCCGCTTTTGACGGACATTTCGGTCGATTGGAATAACTTGCCGGTCGCCGACGTTTACCCGGGCAGAATCGGCGATCTGTTTTCGGCGAAGCCCGTCGTTTTAAGCGGGCGTTATTTAAAGGGCGCGAGCGGCAAAATTCGGCTGACGGGCAAGGTCGGCGGTCAGGATTACGTGCGCGAAATCGACGTCGCGCTGCCCGAATCGGAACCGCAAAACGGCGTGCTCGCAACGCTCTGGGCGCGCACCAAGATCGACGATCTGCTCGGAAAAAGCCGTAAATACGACGCGAACGGGTCGGAAGAATATCTCGATTTAAAGGCGAAAACAAAGCTCGACGTCGCCGCGCTCGGTTTGCAATACAATCTTTTGACGCCGTTTACGTCGTTCGTCGCGGTCGAAGAACAAATCCGCACGACCGGCGGCAAAACCAGAAAAGTCAATGTTCCGGTAAACCTGCCCGAAGGCATGCCCGAACCGGACACGCCTTTCAGTCGGCTCGAAGTGATAGCGAATCTTCAGCGTCCGCCGCAATTGCCGATCAAATCGTCAACGAGAGGCAGAGGGCAAGGAAGCGGCGTCGGTTACGGCTACGGCAGCGGAACGGGCGGCGGTTACGGCAGTTCGGCGGTCGTTGCGACGCCGGCGCGCGTCGTTTCCGGCGGCGTCATCAACGGCAGAGCCGTCACGCTCGTTAAACCGCCTTATCCGGCGGCGGCGAAGGCCGTGCGGGCAAGCGGCGCGGTCAGCGTGCGGGTCGTGATCGACGAAACCGGCAACGTCGTCTCCGCCGTCGCCGTCGGCGGTCATCCGCTGCTTCGGGCGGCGGCGGTTCAATCAGCGCTTCAATCGAAATTCGCGCCGACGCTGATGTCCGGTCAGCCGGTTAAAGTTTCGGGCGCGATCGTTTACAATTTCGTCGACGCCGAATCTTTCGCCGAGCCGGCGATGAGCGAAATGACGCCCGAACCGGCGCTCACGCCCGAACAGCTCGCCGAGCGTGAACGGCTCGAACGCGAACGGCTCGCCGAAGAAGCGCGCCGCGCCGCGGAGGCGAAATACCGGCAAATGCTGGCGGAGAAACTTCACTTCTGGGTTTTCGCCGCCAACGAGCGCGCGCAGAAAAATCGTTCCGCGACGAGCGAAACTGAAACGAAATTCGTGCGCGACGGCAAAGCCTTTCTTGAAATCCGGCTGACGGCGAAAACGCCCGAAACGCTCGAAAAACTCAAGGCCGCGGGCTTCGAAATCGGCGCGGAGGACAAAACGAAAACCGTGTTCGGTAAAATTTCAGTTGAAAACATCGCCCGGTTAGCCGAAATCGCAGAGGTTCAGTTCGTGCTCCCGCATTTAAAGTAACGCGCAACCGGATGAGCGCGGGAACAAAAACCGAACTCGGATTTTACGGATGAAAACGGACCGGCGCGGATTTTTTAATATAACTTAAATCAAATCAGCGGTAATCCGTCAAAATCGGTAAAATCCGCGTCCCGTTTTTCCCGACGCGCCGGCGATGACGTTCTCTGCGAGCGGCACATGCCCTTACGAAAGAACGCTTTAGTAAAAAAAAACTGTATCTTTTTTCAACGATGAGTGCTAAATTGATTACACAAAGCAGTTGAAATCAATTTATGGGAAGGTTAAATATGGCAGCGAAAAAAGATAATCAAACAACGACGGCAAAAAGTTCGGCTCCCGCGAAATCGAAAGCGGCGGCGAAAGACGAGGCTTCGACCAAAGCGAAATCTTCCGCCAAAGAGTCGGATTCGACGAAAAACGCGCCGGCGGCGAAGTCGAAATCGACGGCGAAAAGCTCGACGCCGGCAAAATCGAGCGCCAAAAGTTCGTCCGGCGCGGCGAAATCGAAATCTTCGACTTCTTCGTCGGCGAAATCAAGTTCCGGCGCGAAAAAATCGACCAAAAAAGAAGAATCGCCGGTGCTCGATAAAGTCAAGGAAGTCGCGGGCGAAATCCTGATCGGCGCGGCGACCGGCGCGGCTTTGACGGCGGTCAGCGTCGCGGCGGAAGCCGTCGACGATCTGGTCGAAGTCGATCAGAAGAACCTGAAGAAATCGACGGCGAAAACCGGCGGCGGTTCGGCGTCGAAATCGACCGGCGCGGGCAAAAGCGCGAAGTCATCTTCGTCCGCGAAATCGAAAAGCGCCGCCTCCTCATCGAAAAAGAGCGCGGGCGGTTCTTCGAAAACCGGCTCGAAAAGCGCAAAATCAAAAAGCAAATAATCTCTTCAGCGGCAATGCCCGGCAGATTTAATTTCTTTATCTGCCGGGCATTTTTGCTTTTCCGATCGATCATTTGCAGATTCCCGATTCCGTGCAAAAACTGTTATGAACAAGTTTTTAATTGTCGTCATTTTATGTCTGGCGATTTGCGGTCGTGCAGACGCTCAAACGACGCTTTCCGACCTTGAAAAAATCAAACAGATAAAGCTTCTCGAATCGACGCGCGAGGACGTGAGAAAAATTTTCGCCGCCGACCAAGAGAGCTCCGAAGATGAGGATTCTGAGGACGAAAACATCGAGGAAGTCGAAAGCGATCACTTTTCCACGGATAACGTCCGCATCGGTTTCCGCTATTCGCTCGGAAACTGCTCGGACGACGAGGAAGAATGGAACGTGCCGAACGGAAAGGTCACCGAAATAAACGTGATTCTCAAAGAATCCGTAAAACCTGAAGACTTGCGGATCGACTTGTCAAAGCTCGAACGAATAAGAAAAAATGAGCCCGGCGATGAAGAAGAGGAAGAAGACCCCGACGAATTTGTTTATTTCGACAGAGGAAACGACGTTAGTTACGGGTTGTCGGACGGCGAAATTCGAAATGTAAAATTTACGCCGTCGGAAAAAAACTTTCCGGCTTTATGCGCCAACGAGACGCTGCGGGAGTTTACTTCAAACAATGAATGGCTTCTCGACAAGATAAAGCGCCGACCTTACGCAGAAGTCGGCGGTCGTCCGTTCGCCAATATCGCCGAACTGACGATCAGTAAAAACGAAATCGTCGCCGAATGCTCGCCGAGCGACGCGGAAGAAAACCTCAACGATTCGGACGACTATTTTAAGATCGCGATCGCGACGAGAGGCGAAAGCACCGACCCGACCGACGTTCTGACTTATAATTACTCGGTTACGGGCGGCAAAATCGTCGGCAGCGGAACGAACGTGACATGGGATTTGTCGGGCGTTAAACCCGGAAAATACTATATTACGGCGGGCGTCGACAACGGCTGCGGCGTTTGCGGCACGACGAGGACGGAAGAAGTCTTGGTTAAAGAATGTCCGGGAAACCAATCCAGATAAAAATCTTTTGCAGCCGATAAATTTGCAGCGGGAATTTCGGTCTTTCGCTTTCATGAAGGAAAAGCGTTCGGATTTATATTCCGAACGCTTTTCTTGGCTTACCGTTTTATTTCCCGGGTTTAGAACTGCTGGATATTCAGAATGCCCTGCAAAATCGAGCCGAGGATGTTGAGCGAGCCGTTGCTGCTGCGGCTGCCGTACTGGAAGCGGCTGTTGAAGCCGTCCTGATAACCGCGTTCGAAGCCCTGCTGGAAGTAGTATTGATACTGCCGCGAATCGACGAAGCTCTGGTAGCCGTAGTTGCCGCTGCGGTAGACGGAAGAGTTTCTGAAATTCAGCGCGCGGCGGCTGCGGCGGTCGTTTTGTCCGGCTTGGAAGCCCTGCTGGTAACCGGCGTTAACCGCCTGACGGAGCAGGTCGGCGCCGCGGCGATCGGTTTGATACCAGCTGCCGTTGCGGTAGACGCGGAACCGTTCCGCCTGCAGTTTCTGCTGCTGTTTATCGAGCTTTTGCTGCTGCTTGATCACTTTCTGCTGCTGTTTGATCACTTTTTCCTGCTGCCTTTCGATTTTTCTGGTCTGCGCGCTCGTGACTTCGCCGGTTCCGAGGATGGCGGCGAAAGCGAAAGCCGCGACGGTGATCGTTTTTTTGATGTTATTTAATTTCATTGTATTTCTCCTTATAATTGCCGCTCGACGCTCGATTGTCAAGAAGCGTCAAGTTTTGTAAATGTCTGTATTAGAACGACTTACGTTCTCTCTGCAGTTAGTTAAGCAATGAGCGTGCCAAAGCGAAAAAATAAGGATATTCGATGATTTTTCAGTGCGGATTGACGAAAACGAATACGAAAAAGTATACCGGCAGCCTTAATTGTCGAAGCGAGTACCGAAATTGGAAATAAAGCGGCGAAGATTATGTTCCGGAAAAAAATGGAACGCGGATGAGCGAGGATCAAAACGTGTTCTCGCTGATCTTTATAAAACCAATCTAAATAAATCCGCGAAAATCCGTAAAATCCGCGTTCCATTTCCTCTTCCGAAAAAGATTCGCCCATATTTCAGCAGACTTATTATTTTTTCGCTTTGCTGAAATAAATCGCGGAGCCGAGATTCTCGTCGTCCGTGCCGTAAACCATGCCGCCGACGGCTTCCGGCAAAAGCTCGAAGGCTTCGATCTTGCGGTTTTCGACCGCGAACAATTGACTTACGGTGGATTCCGGCTTGAACGAGATTGCCGGCAGTTTCGTTAGATCGAACGCGCCGGCGAGATAAACGGCCGAGGTGAACGGTCCGTCGTTGCCAGGATCGGCGGCCGACGAAATAAAGACTTTGCCCGCGGCGTCGACCTTCACGTCGCTGATGTGGCGCACGTTGGTTTCCGGGTACGGAACCTTGATCTGAATCGAGCCGACGTTGCGGAAAGCGTTCGCGCTTAAATCGAAATTGCCCCAGAAAAGCGTCGCCGGTTTCGCGTCCTCGCCGCGCTCCGCCCAGACGGCGAGATAACCGCCGCCGACGCGCTGCAGCGAAAAGCCCTCGAAATTGCCGTCCGGCGGAATCGACGGCACGTCGAAAGATTTAACCACTTTGAGCGAACGGCTCGCCGTTTCGAGTTCCAACCGGTAAACCCTGCCGGCGGAGGTGATCGCCATAAAGCCGTTCGCCGCGCCCGGAATTTTCGTGACCGCTTCGAGATCGACCGGAAATTCGCCGCCGCGCCATTCGAGCGCCGTAAACTGCGGCTGCTTGCCGCCGTTCAGCGTCACGATCGCGGCGCGCGACTGTTTCTTCTTTTTATTGTCGTGCACGATGATGAACGAAGTCCGCCCGGCGGCCTGCTCGACCAAAGCCATGCCGCTGATGTTCGTCTGCCGGTTTTTGCCGACCACGAGCCAGTCGAAAAACGCCGCGCGAATCGTCTGCGCGTTAAAAAACAAAAGCGCCGCCAGCAATAAAGCAGAAAAGATTTTCGCGTTCATAATGCCAGATTTTAACACTTAGAAATTCGGCGCGACAAGAAATCTTCGTTTATTCGGATTTTCGCGGGCGCGAATCGCGAAATACGTATGACTGATTTTCCGTGCAAAAATGCTTTGCGCCGTTTATTCTGCTATATTTCCAATTGTTGACTAACCGAAACGCTATGAATTCCAAACTTGCCCGTCTTTTTATCGCTCTGTTTTTCGCGCTTGTTTTCTCGTCCTCTGTAAAGGCGGACGAGGTCGATAAATTCGTCCGCGCCGTGATGCAGGAACGGCAGATTCCGGGCGCGGCGATCGCGGTCGTCAAGAACGGAAAGATCGTCAAAAAACAAGGCTACGGCGTGGCGAGCGTCGAATTCGGCGTGCCGGTGACGCCCGACACGGTTTTCGAGATCGGTTCGGTCACCAAACAGATGACCGCCGCCGCCGTCATGCTGCTCGTCGAAGACGGAAAAGTTCGGCTCGACGATAAAATCTCCGTTTATCTGCCCGGCACGCCGGAAGCGTGGAAAAACGTGACCGTTCGTAATCTTTTGACGCACACTTCCGGCATCAAAAGCTACACGGCGATCGGCGCGGGCTTCGAGCTCACGAAGCGCCTGAAACGCGACGATTTCATCAAGGCGCTCGCCGCTTACCCGCTCGATTTCGAGCCGGGCGCGCGTTATTCGTACAGCAATTCCGGTTATAATCTGCTAGGTTTAATCATCGAAGCCGCGTCCGGAAAACCCTATTGGGATTTTATGCGCGAGCGAATTTTCGCGCCGCTCGGTATGACGGAGACGTTCGACCGCGATCCGAAATACATCATCAAAAACCGCGCGACCGGTTACGAGCTGGAAAACAATCAGCTCGTCGGGCGCGATTACGATCTGACCGATATTTTCTCGGCGGGCGCGATCGTTTCGACGGTCGGCGACCTCGCGAAATGGGACGCCGCCTGGCGCAACGACACGCTTCTTAAAAAGGAAAGCAAGCAGCAGGCGTGGACGCCGTTCGTCCTGAACGACGGCAAGCCTTACCCGTACGGTTTCGGCTGGAGCGTCGCGGATTTTCGCGGACATAAATTAATCAGCCATAGCGGCTCGACCGCCGGATTTTCCTCGCAGATCATGCGTTTTACCGACGACGATCTGAGCGTGATCGTGCTGATCAATCAGGGCACCGGCACTTTCGCCGGCGCGATCGCGCGCGGCGTCGCCAAGATTTACATTCCCGAAATATCGCTCCGCGCGATGAAAGCGCAGGCGGAGGCGGACAAAGCGCTTTCCGAAACGCTCGCAAATGCACTGCGCGAACGGATGGAAAACAAATTCGACGCCCGAGTTCTAACGGACAATTTAATCAAATCGCTCTCTACGACGCGCGCGAAAGCCAACAATCTGCGCCTCGCGTCGTTCGGAACGATCAAAAACTTCACGTTCGTCGGCGGCGAAACGGCCGATGATTCGAAAATTTACCGTTACAAAGCGGAAACGGCAAAGCGCCTTTTTCTCTGGCGCTTCGCCGTCAACGGCGAAGGCCGGATAACCGAAATGACGATCGAAGACGAAGAGTGATTTTTACTCGATTCTCTGCCAACCTACCTTCGCGTCTAAATCCTTAAAGGCGCTCACCATCGGCAGATAAGCGGTCGCCGATGCGTCGACGTTGCTCATCGGCGATTTCTTCCCTTTTTTGTGTTCGACCGTGATTTTGCAGTTGCTGACGTTGATCAGAACGCGGTCGTTCCAATTTTTGAAAGCCTCATTGTCAACGATCGTATTCGCCAGATCGTTAAACTGCGCGTCCGCGATTCTGCCCTGCCACGATTCTTTTTCGATGACGCGCCATTCTTTCGCGGCGCGGTCGTAGCGACGGACTTCGATCGTTTTCACGGCGCTTCCGTCCCGGCCGAACGTCAGTTTCGCATTGCAGGGCGAGCTCGAACTGGCGACGCCGTCCGAATCTTTAAAGTATTCCTGATAATTTCGACGGCATTTCGAATCTTCGGCGAAGAAGTTTTTATAAACCGTTTCGATGGTTAAAGATTCGACGTCCGGCGCTTTTATTTCCTCGTCGGGCGGCAGCGGCACGCGTTCGGTCGGCGTCGGCGCCGGTTTTTCGATGGTCGACGGCGATTCGACGGCGCGCGCCGCATCGTCGCGCACGAGGGCGAAAACGACCAGCGAAGCCGTCAGGGCGGAAACGAGTCCCGATATAAGCACCAGGCCGATGATTGTTTTTCGATTCATAAGCGCGCCGTCCATTTAACATCTCCGAAAATATTAAAGAACGGCGCGCTTTTCACGTTTTGCGGCGCGGCGCAGTTTTTCCGGATTTTTTTCGCGAAAATCCGACGATCGGCCGTTTAGAGGCGCGGGGCGATTTTGAGGACGAATTTCTTCAGCTTGCCGTCTTTGAATTCGTACTGCGCCGCGTAGCCGAATTTGGCGGTCGCGCCGTTTTCGACCGGCAGAACGATTTCCGGAAGCTCGTAATTGAGAACTTCGTTCTCGCCCGCGCTCGTGCGCGACGTCGGCTCGCCGATTTTCTTAACGACGGCTTTCGGTCCCGTGTTGTCTTTACCGTCGACGTTCGGAATGCCGGTGATCGCCGACGCGGTCGACTGCCGGTAGCCGACGAAGATTTCCTTTTCCGTCTTGAAATAACTGATCTTATCGGCTTGAAAATGACCGTTCCGGTAATCTCTGCCGACTTTGTAGACCTCGATTTCGGTGATAAAGAACGGGTCGTCGAACGACGCGCCGGTCAGTTTCAAGACCTGCGTCGCGGCTTTGTTGTAGAAACAATATTCCGGGCGACCGTTCGCGCCGATGCGCGGCTGGAAACCTTTCAAGAAAGCCTGCGCCCCGGCGCGGTCGCCGAGCCGGACGCCGACGACGCTCAAATCGGGCGAAATGGTTTTCGCCGTTTCTTCCTGCTGCGCGCGCGAGTCGAGCGCGCCGCATAAAACAATCATTGCCAGACAAAACGCGGCAAAAACGAATCTTTGTTTAAACATCGTGAAATACCTCTGATTTTTCGTAGGTTTATCGCTTGAGTTTCAAGTGACTAACAAGCAGTTTTTTTTCGGGGATAAATTACGTCGGAAAGCGCGGGAGTGATTGCCGGACTTTTTGAGTTTAACAAATCGGCGTTGCCGAATTCAATCAAAAACAGGGATTAACATGGTTAAAATCGAGATTTTAATTGCTGCCAATTTACAGTGTTGTACTTAAAAATTCTCACTAATCGGCTAAACCGTTTAGTTCTTCCAGTTAGATGGAATAAAGGAGCCGAGGAAAAGAAAATGAATTCAAAAACACGAAGCTTCCAAGACAAATCTTCAACAAACGCCGGACGACGACATCGACGGACAAAACGATCGTATAAATTCTTAATCGCAGACGAAAGAAGTTCAAGCACAAACAAAACAACTGCATCAAGGACGTTCTCAAACCGGGAACGTACGGCAGCGAAAACGATTTCTGTAACTTCTGTCAGATGCAAAACGTTCTAAAGCTCTTCCGGAGCGGCTCTTTTTTTGAAAACGCGGTAAACGTACCCCGCGACCAGCACGCCGAAAACCACGTAAACGACCGGTTCGAGATAATTTTCGACTTCCCCGAAACTGCTTTTCAGCAGGAAACCGGCGGCCGTCAAAACGGTCGTCCAGAGCGCCATGCCCGCCGTGCTCCAGAGCAGGAACGGAAGCAAATTCATCTTGCTCACGCCCGCCGGAATCGAGATCAGCGAGCGGACGCCCGGCACGAGGCGACCGAAAAAAACCGTCCAGCCGCCGTATTTTTCAAACCAGTTTTGCGCGCGGTCGAGGTCTTCCGTCGACATGCCCATCCAGCGACCGTGCCGCGCGGTCCAGCGGCGGATGCGCTCCTCCTTGATTTTTCTGCCGATATAATAAAGCGGCAGCGCGCCGAGCGCCGACCCGAGCGTGCCGGCAAGAACGACGCCGGCGAAAGCGAGCTGCCCCTGGCTGACCATAAATCCGGCGAGCGGAATGATAAACTCCGAGGGAATCGGCGGAAAAACGTTTTCGATAAACATCAGCGCGACGATTCCCGCGTAGCCCGCCGACGAAATGACCGCCGTGATCCATTTGAGCATTAAATACTGTTCTCCCTAACTGACCGGGCAGCGCCCTGAAAATTGAAGTTGATTTCGAACTCGACGCGGCGATTACCCGTTTGATCGCCGCTGAATTGTCCGAAGTTTGATAGACGCGTTATGAATCATCGTCGTTTCAGGATTGTCTTTTATTTGTAAGTTTTAGCGTCGGATTCGTGTCGATGAGCCAGCGGCGAAACCGCGGCGATTCGATGAACAATTATCACGCCCTTTTTCAATAATCAACGCTCGAAAACGAAAAGACGCGACCTGAATGAGCCGCGTCTTTTCGTTTTCGAGTGACAGTTTAGTTAAAAATTCAACGCCAGTTCGCCGTCTTTTTCCGTGACCGCGACGCTGCCGCCGTCCGCGAGTTTGCCGAACAGAATCTCCTGCGCCAACGGCTGCTTGATCTTTTCGTGAATCAGCCGCGACATCGGGCGCGCGCCGTAGCGGGCGTCGAAGCCGTTTTTCGCGAGCCATTCGCGCGCCGATTCGTCGAGCACGACGAGCACGCGTTTTTCCGCGAGCTGACCGTTGAGCTCTTTGATGAACTTATCGACGATCGATTTGATGATCTCGATGTCGAGCGCCTTGAACGCGACCCAAGCGTCGAGCCGATTGCGAAATTCGGGCGTGAAGGTGCGTTCGATCGCGCCTTTCGCGCTTCCTTTCGTATCCGCCGCGTTGCGGAAGCCGACGCCGCCCGACGAGAGCTCGCGCGCGCCGGCGTTGGTCGTCATGATCAAAATCACGTTGCGGAAATCCGCCTTCTTGCCGTTATTATCGGTCAAAGTCGCGTTGTCCATGACCTGCAGGAGCAGATTGAAAAGGTTCGGATGCGCTTTCTCGATTTCGTCCAAAACCAAAACCGAATGGGGATGCCGCATGATCGCGTCCGTTAAAAGCCCGCCCTGATCGAAGCCGACGTATCCCGGCGGCGCGCCGATCAGCCGCGAAACCGTGTGCGGTTCGGCGTATTCGCTCATGTCGTAGCGCAGGAATTCGACGCCCAAGATTTCGGCGAGCTGTTTCGAGACCTCGGTCTTGCCGACGCCGGTCGGACCGGAAAAAAGAAACGAGCCGACCGGCTTCGATTCGTGCCCGAGTCCGGCGCGCGAAATCTGGATCGCGTCGACGATCCGGTCGATCGCTTCGTCCTGCCCGAAAATGACGGCTTTCAAATCTTCCTTCAATGTTTTCAAACGATCTTTCTCGTCCGCGACGACCGTTTTCGGCGGAATCTTCGCCATCCGCGCGATCGTGTTTTCGACCATCTGCACCGAGATTTGCTTCGGTCTCTGGTCTTCGGTTAAAAGTTTCGTCGCCGCGCCGACTTCGTCGATCACGTCGATCGCTTTGTCGGGCAAAAAGCGGTCGTTGATGTATTTGCCGGCGAGCTCCGACGCGACTTTGAGCGAATCGTCCGAATATTTGACGCCGTGGTGCTCTTCGTAAAACTTTTTCAGGCCTTTCAGGATTTCGTAAGTTTCGCCGATCGACGGCTCGTAAATCTCGATTTTCTGAAAGCGGCGCGCCAGCGCGCGGTCGCGCTCGAACGCCGCCTTGTATTCCGCGTAGGTCGTCGAACCGATGCAGCGCAGATCGCCGTTCGCCAAAGCCGGCTTCAGGATATTCGACGCGTCCATCGCGCCGCCCGAAACCGCTCCCGCGCCGACGATCGTGTGAATTTCGTCGATGAACAAAATCGAATTGTCGTGTTTTTTGAGCTCGGTGATGATCGCTTTGAATCTTTGCTCGAAATCGCCGCGATAACGCGTGCCCGCGAGCACCGCGCCCATATCGAGCGCGTAAACTTTCGCGTCCTTCAAAACGTCCGGCACGTCGCCTTCCGCGATCTTCAGCGCCAGACCTTCGGCGAGCGCGGTCTTGCCGACGCCCGGTTCGCCGACGTAAAGCGGGTTGTTTTTCTTGCGGCGGCACAAAACCTGAATCGTGCGCTCGATTTCCTCGGCGCGCCCGATGATCGGATCGATTTTGCCTTCGCGCGCGAGCTTGACGAGTTCCTCCGTGAACGATTCGAGCGGCTTTTTGCGCTTGCCGCCCGCCGCGCGTTCCTCGGCGAACTGTTCCTCGTCGTCGCCCTCGCCCATGCCGTCGAATTCGAAATTCTGATCGACCTTCGAAATGCCGTGCGCGATGTAATTCAAGATGTCGAGCCTCGTTATGCCCTGTTGCTTCAACAAATAAACGGCGTACGACTGGTCGGCCTGGTAAAGCGCCGCGAGGATGTTTCCGCCGTCGACGGTTTTTTGCCCGCTGCCTTCCGCCTGCAGCAGCGCGTACTGAATCGTCGATTGAAAAGTCGCGGTCAGCTCCGGCATCGTCTGCGTGCCGGCGGGCATTTTCTCCAGAGTGTCGCGAAAGTATTCTTCGAGCGAGCTCGCGATCTCCTCGATCCGCGCGCCGCAGTTGAATAAAATGTCGCGCGCCGCGTTGTCTTCGAGCAAAGCGAAGAGCAGATGCTCCAAAGTAACGTATTCGTGTTTATATTTGACGGCTTCATCAACCGCGTAGCTTAATGTCTCTTCTAATTCCCTGGTTAACATATTCTTGAAATTTCTTTGATGATTATCTCACAAAAAACGTTCAAATTTTTCTTCGTTAAAGTAAAAATCCGAGAAGAATCTCCGCTTTCAAAAAAAATGCGCCGTCCGGCGATTTTAACATATTTCAATTACTGCCGGGTTAAGTATGCTCCGGGTAATTTTCAGATTTTCGGTTTGCATTGCCGGGGCGGAACCGGCAGGTCGAAACTCGCGATGACGCGTTCGGCGGTTTCGAAACTCGCTTCCCGGAGCAGGTAATCGTCGTTCGACATATTCGCCGCGCACGAACGCTTGCGGTTCAAAACGCCGCCGACGCCCCGCAGTATTTCGGGACTCAGACGTATCCTGCCGCGCTTTTTTATTTTTCCCGTGACGGGCGTTAGTACGTGAAAGTTTATCCAATACTGTCCGTTGCTCGCCCGCGTGCCGCCCGGCGTCGGGCCGGCGAACGGATTTTCTTCGAGTTCGACGTGCACGATAAACGTATCGGTCGCGGCTTTCGCCAATTTTTCAGCCTGCGGGAGGTTCGCCGATCCGCCCGCCTGCACCGCCAGCGGCGAGGAACTGCTCAAACGTTCGGCGACCCAGCGCGGCATATTTTCGGGAAACGGGAAGACCATAAAAGCGGTCTGCGGGCTGCTGCTGACGACTTTTACGGGAATGCCCGGTACGATCGGCTCCGCGCTCTTCGGTTTCGGCGTCGGTTCGGGCGTCGGCGTTTCGATCGGCGGAGGAGGTTGATTTTTCGTCTGATTTTTTCTTCCCGACTGCGCGCCGGCTGACCCGCCGAGCGAGAGGATCAGACACGTGAGCGTTAGAATCATCAGCCGTCGACGATCATTTAATCCCGGATTCTGCATTGCGAATTCACTCCTGTCGTAAAAAAAGCGAGCCGTCCCGTGATTTTAACACGACGACGGCTCGCGGCGAATAAAAATTCGGCACCGGTTAAAGATCGTTGTTGTCTTTACCGGAAAGCAGCATTTCGCGACCGACGAAATAAAGAATCAGCGCGATCGCGGCGAACGGCACGAGCGCCAGAAGATCGGCGCTCTCGCCCGCGAAAAACGGGTTGCTCGCTTCCGCCCATTTGCCGGAGGCTTCCTGAATCGATTTGAGCGCCGGCACGACAGCGAAAATCGCGATCAGGATACCGGCGATCGCGCCGCCCGCGATATAGCCCGAGGCGAGCAAAACGCCGTTCGATTTATCGGTTTCGGCGACGATCTCGTCTTCGGTCAGATTCTGCCGCGCGAGCTTGCGCTTGAGATACAGATCGACCGCCCAGCGCACCAGGCCGCCGACGAAAATCGGCGCGCTCGTCGAAAGCGGCAGATAAAGCCCGACCGCAAACGCGAGCGACGGCACGCCGGCCAGTTCGAGCATGATCGCGATCATCGCGCCGATGACGACCAAGCCCCACGGCAGATCCTGTCCCAAAACGCCTTTGATGATATAGCTCATCAAAGTCGCTTTCGGCGCGTCGTAGCGTTCCAAATCTTTTCCTTCGTCGTCTTTTTTGAGCACGCCGTTGATGCCCGGATCGACGAAATAAACCGGCTTGCCCTGCATATCGACAAGATATTTGCCGGTCTGCGCGACTTTCGGATCGGTGTTTTGCCAGACGCGGTAGGTCGTCGGATCGTCCGCGTATTTGCCGTGCGCTTTTTCGGCTTTCAGCTCGCCGTGCTCGCGGAACAATTGTTCTTCCTGCACGGTCACCGCCGCCGCCGGCGTATCGGACGCGACTTTCTGGTAATAAGTGCGCGAATCGTTCAAAAAGATCAGCAACGAGCCGAGCACGAGCGCCGACGCGAGCGCGCCGACGAGGATCGCGATCTGCTGGCGCCACGGCGTGCCGCCGACCCAGAAACCGGTTTTCAAATCCTGCGAGGTCGTGCCGCCGTTCGACGCCGCGATGCAGACGATGCCGCCGATCGAGAGCGCGGTCACGAAGTACGGGTCAGCCGCCGTCCAGCCGAGGGCGAGAAAAACGAGACAGGTAATCAGCAGCGTCGCGACCGTCATGCCGGAAATCGGGTTCGAAGAGGAACCGATCTCGCCCGTCAGACGCGACGACACCGTGACGAACAAAAAGCCGAGCACGACGATCATGATCGCGCCCAAAAACGAAACGATCGGATTCTTGAAAACGCTCAAGCCGAGCTGCGGGAAAAGCATGATCGCCGCGACCAGACCGATGATGCCGACGATCACCCATTTGATCGAAATGTCCTGATCGGTGCGCGGGAGCGCTTCGCCTTCGATCTGCGAGCCGCCGCGCAGATCCGCGAGACCGGCTTTCAAGCCGTGCCAGATCGTCGGCAAACTGCGCGCGAGCGAGATGATGCCCGCCATCGCGACCGCGCCGGCGCCGATGTATAAAATGTAAGTTCCGCGCACGTCGCCGGTCGACATTTCGGCGATCGTTTTACTGAGTTCCGGCGCGATCGGCGCGGTCGCCGCGTCGCCGAAAAACTTGATTAAAGGAATCAGCACGAGGTACGACAAAACGCCGCCGCCGACCATCAAACCGGCGACGTACGGCCCGATGATGTAGCCGACGCCGAGCAGCGTCGGGTCGTTGTCGAGTTCGAGCTTGCCGCCCTTGAGCACGTTTTCGCTCAATTCCTTTTCCGGCGTGCCCTTCCAGAAGCTGAACACGCGCATCAGCGCCATGAAGACGAACCCGATCGCGAAGCCGACCGAGATGATCTTGCCGCCCTGCAGCGCCGCGTCCGCCCCGCCTTCGGCGACTTTGTCGCCTTCGTGCGAAGCCTCGCGCGATTCCTTCGACGCGCCGGCGATCAGAACCTGCGCGCACGCCGTGCCTTCCGGATACTTCAAAATGCCGTGTTGGTCTTTGATCAGCGCGCGCCGCAGCGGGATCATCATCAAAATTCCGAGAAGCCCGCCGAGCACCGCGACGAGCATCACGCGCCCGATTTCAAGGTCGAAGCCCAAAATCAGGATCGCCGGCATCGTCACGCCGACGCCGAACGCGATCGATTCGCCGGCGCTGCCGGCGGTCTGCATGATGTTGCCTTCGAGGATCGTCGCGTCGCGCAAGCCGATCTTCGAAAGCAGACGAAACAACGTGATCGCGATGACGGCGACCGGAATCGACGCCGACACGGTCAAGCCTGTCTTTAAGACGAGATACAGCGACGACGCGCCGAAAATGATGCCGAGCAAAGTGCCGATGATCAGCGGCAGCGCGTTCAGCTCGCGCAGGTGCGTGACGCTTGCCGCGATGTACGGGCGAAAATTCTCCAAAAAAGGATTTTTTTGCATAACCGAAACGAGAAACCTCCAAATTTTTATACGCTCAAAAGGAAGAGTTTGCGAAATGAAATCTTGCGTTAAATTTACATCTCAAAGCGTAAACAAGCAAGTCTTTGCTTGCCACCGAAACACGGCGAATCGTCGAGTTTTTTCGGGCTGCGCGCCGTCCTGTGCTAAATTTGTTTCAACTTTTCTTTTCGAGGATGCCTTTAATGTCTAAAAACTTTTTTTTTAATACCTTTGCGCCTTTGCGCCTTTGCGGGATGTTTTTATTTCTCGCCGTATCGATCGTCGCCCAGACGAAAATCCCCGCGCCGCGCGACGTGCTCGGCTTCACGCCCGGCGACGACCGGAAACTGGCGAGCTGGAATCAGACGATCGAGTACTTTAAAAAGCTCGACGCCGCCTCGGATCGCGTCGTTTTCGAGGAAATCGGCAAAACGACGATGGGCGCGCCGTTCGTTTACGCGACGATTTCTTCCGAGCGAAACATCAAAAAATTAAAGGATTACAAATGGATCAACGACCGGCTCGCCGACCCGCGCAAATTCAAAAGCGCGGATTTCGCGGCGCGCCGTCTGATCAAAGACGGCAAAACGATCGTGCTCGTCACCTGCGGCATTCATTCGACCGAAGTCGGCAGTTATTTATCTTCGATGCTGATCGCCGAAAAATTGGCGAACGCGGCGGACGCCGAGACGCAGAAGATCCTCGACGAAACGATCATCCTGCTCGTGCCGAGTCTCAATCCGGACGGCGTCGACATCGTCAAAAACTGGTACGACAAAACTTTGGGCACGCCGTTCGAAGGCACCGAACCGCCCGAACTGTATCACAAATACGTCGGGCACGACGACAACCGCGACTGGTACGCGTTCACGCAAGTCGAAACGCAACTGACGGTCGATAAGATCCACAACGAATGGCACCCGCAGATCGTCCACGACATTCACCAGCAGGGCAGCTTAGGCGCGCGCATGTTCCTGCCGCCGTACATGCCGCCGGTCGAGCCGAACGTTCCCCGACAGCTCGTCGAAGGTTACACCGAGCTCGGCAATTACATGGCTGACTCCTTGCGCAAACAGGGTTTTCAGGGCATCACGACCGATTCGACTTACGACGCCTGGACGCCGGCGCGCGCCTATTCGCATTACCACGGCGGCGTGCGCATTTTATCGGAAACCGCGTCGGCGAAACTGGCGACGCCGGTCACCGTCAAATTCGAAGACTTGCGACCGGGTTTGGGTTACGATTCGAAAAAAGAAACGCCGAACTTTTCGCCCGTCTGGAAAGGCGGCGAATGGCGCTTGCGCGACATTACAAACTACATGACGACCGGCGCGTTCGCGCTGCTCAAACACGCCTCGGACAACCGCGAAATTTGGCTGACGCGATTTTACGAAGTCGGCAAGGAAGCCGTCCGTGCGCGCCGCGACGGCGAAGATTTCGCGTATATTTTCACGCAGAAAAATAAAGAAAAGTATTCTGGCAGACTCGATGAAAATGCTCGGCAAAACAAACTCATAGCGATTCTGGAACAAGCAGGCGTCGAAGTCGACGAACCGCTTCCCTTTACGGCGAACGGCGTGAAATACCCGCAAGGAACACGCGTCGTTAAGCTTGCACAACCGTACGGAGCGTTTGCGAAATCGTTGCTCGAAAAACAGGTCTACCCCGATTCGAAAGACGAAAAGGGAAACCCGATTCCGCCCTACGATGTGACGGCGCACACGCTCTCGCTTTTAATGAATGTCGAATTTACGACCGTTAATAAACCTTTTATCTATCGTTTACCGAAACTGAAAAGCGGCGACGGCATAGGCAGCACTTTCGGTTGCGGTCCGGAACCCCGAAACGTCGTCTATAAATCGCACGTTCCCAATATGGACGAAGGCTGGACGCGATGGCTGGTCAGCGAGCAATCGATTTATAAGCCGCCCTGCTCAATATTCGACTCGGTTCAAAACGAAGAAATACGCGGCAAAATCAAACCGGACACGCGGACCATCATCTTCCCCGACCAAGCGCCGAATCAAATCCTGAACGGCTACGCGAAGGGCGCGATGCCGGATGAATATACGGGCGGCGTCGGCGCGGAAGGCGTCGCGAACTTAAAGAAATTCGTCGAGGACGGCGGAACTTTGGTTTTCCTGAATCGCTCGTCGGATTTCGCCATCGAACAATTCAAACTGCCGGTCAAAGACGTCACGAAGGGTTTGGCGCGCAAGGATTTTTACATTCCCGGCTCGATCCTGCGCACCGAGCTCGACACGTCGCACCCGATCGCTAAGAACATGCCGGCGCAGTCGATCGCGTGGTTCGAAAACTCGCCCGCGTTCGAGATTCAGACCGACCCGCTCGCGCTCGCCAACAACTTCCGCATCGTCGCGCGCTACCCGAAAAACGCCGGCGATATTTTATCGTCCGGCTGGGCGCTCGGCGCGGAACGCCTCGCCGGCAAAGCGGCGCTAATCGAATTCACGCTCGGCAGGGGCAAAATAATTTTATTCGGTTTCCGCCCGCAATATCGCGGGCAGAGTTTGGCGACCTTCCCGCTTTTATTTAATGCGATCGGAAATTAGCCACGAACAAACACGAAAAGACACGAAATGTTTTTAGTAAAATTACCGGTTTTGTTTTTCTCCGTAAACAAAAATAAAAGTTTAAGTTTATGGAAGAAAAAATCATTTATCGAGAACTGTCGTATAAAATTGTCGGCTTGGCGATTCAGGTCAGGAAAGAATTAGGATTTGGTTTTCTTGAAAAGGTTTATGAAAACGCTTTGATGGTTTCGCTGCAGGAAAACGGAATCGAAGCCAGGCGGCAGTTTCCGGTAAAAGTAACTTTCCACGGAAGAATTACCGGTGATTACATCGCCGACATTTTGGTCGAGAATCAGATAATTTTGGAATTAAAAGCCCAGGATAAAATCATTAATGCCCATAAGGCGCAAACTTTGAACTATTTGCGGGCCACAAATTTAAGGCTTGCCATCCTGTTAAATTTCGGTAAAGACCGACTGGAACATGAACGTCTGATTTTATAAAAGTTATTTTATTTTGAAATTATTTTTCGTGTTGTTTCGTGTTTGTTCGTGGCTGATTTATTACTAATTCGATTTTAAAACTGGCAAAAATAAAAAATCGTTATAAAATACGGACGGAGAAAAACGCGCATGACCGATTTCAGCTTGATGACGATTTTTTTGGCGATCGGCGGACTGGGTTTTTTGTTTCTGCTGGCCTCCCTGATTATCGGCGACCTTTTCGACGCGATCGGGTTCGATTTCGCGACCGATCTGGACGCGAGCCACGATTTCGGCGTGTTCGACAGCCGCGTGATCGCGATTTTTCTGACCGCGTTCGGCGGTTTCGGCGCGATCGGCGTCAGTTTGGGTTTCGCCGCCGCGGCGAGCACGCTGTTCGGCGTTCTCGGCGGCGTCGCGTTCGGCGCGCTGGTTTTCTACTTCGGCAGATTTTTGTATCGCCAGCAGGCTTCGAGTTCGGTCGCGGAAGAGGATTTGATCGGTCGTACGGCGCAGGTCGTCGTGCCGATCCACGCCGGTCAGATCGGGCAGATCGCCTGCCGCATCGGCGAAGAACGCATCGAAAAAATCGCCCGCGCGCGCGGCGGCGCGGAAATCAAAGCCGGGCAGCTCGTTTACATCGAAGAAATCACCGGCGATTCGGTCATCGTCAGCGTCGACGACGGCAATAAAATTTCGCTTTTTTCCGGTAAAGAACAATAAACAATCAGATTTTGGATTTTAGATTTTGGATCTTGGATTCGCTTTCGCGTTAAGCGGCGCGATTATTTCCGAAAGTGTCTTCGCTCAGGAATCAGCTTGAAGCCGGACGCGCAAAATCGTCGGCAAACCGATCCAAAATCCAAAATCTAAAATCCAAAATCGAAATAAGGAGTTAAATGAAATGCTAGAATCACCCATTATTTTAATCGTCGGCGTCGTCGCCGTGATCGTCGTCGCGCTGCTCATCGTGCTGATGCTGTTGAGCAAAAACTATATCAAGGTTTCGCCGAACCAGGCGGCGGTCATTTCCGGTCGGACGCGCCGCTTGGGCGACGGCACGACGGTCGGTTACCGCCAGGTGCGCGGCGGCGCGACGCTCGTCATTCCCTTTCTCGAAAAGGTCGAATACCTCGACCTGAACGTCATCACCGTGCCGCTCGCCACCTCGCGCGCTTATACCGTGCAGGGCGTGCCGGTTTCGGTCAAAGCGGTCGCGAACGTCAAGATCAAGGGCGACGACCAATCCTTGCGGGCGGCGGCGGAACGCTTTCTCGGCATGCCGCAGGAACAGTTTCACCGGCTCGTTTTCCAGACGCTCGAAGGACACCTGCGCGCCATTCTCGGCACGCTGACGGTCGAAGAGATCAACAACGACCGCCAGAGCTTCGCCTTAAAACTGACGACCGAAGCCGCCGGCGATCTCGAAAAAATGGGCATCGGCCTGGACGCGCTGACGATTCAGGAAATCTCCGACGAAGAAGGCTATCTCGATGCTTTGGGCAAACGCCGCACGGCGGAAGTCAAACGCGACGCCGAGATCGGTCAGGCGGAAGCGAACCGCGACTCGAAAATCAAAGCCTCGCTCGCGCTGCAGGAAGGCGAAAAAGTGCGGCTCGAAACCGAAGCGCTGATCGCGCAGTCGAACCGCCAGACCGAAATTCAAAAGGCGCAGGTCGCCGCCGAAATCCAGAAAGAACGCGCGAAAGCCAACCAAGCCGGACCGCTCGCCGAAGCGAAAGCGCAGCAGGAAGTCGTCGCCGAAGAAGTGCGCATCGAACGCATCCGCACGCAGGAACAAATTTCCGTGCAGGAACAGGAAGTTCTGCGCAAGGAGAAGGAACTCGAAGCGACGGTCGTCAAACAGGCGGAAGCCGACCGCCGCGCCGCCGTTTTAAGAGCGCAGGGGTTGCAGGAATCGGCGATTTTAGAAGCCGAAGGCCGCAAACAGGCGCAAATCGCGCAGGCGGAAGCCGAAGCGCAGAAATTGCAGAAAGAAGGTACGGGACGCGCCGCGGCGATCGAAGCCGAAGGTCGCGCCGAAGCGGAAAAAATCCGCGCGCTCGGTCTGGCGGAAGCAGAAAAACTGCAGGCGAAAGGTTTGGCGGAAGCGAAAGCGATCGAGGCGCAGGGCTTGGCGGAAGCCGCCGCGATCAAGGAAAAAGCCGCCGCGTGGCGCGAGTTCAACGACGCGGCGCGTCTGCAGACGATCCTCGAAAAACTGCCGTCGATCATCGAATCGAGCGCGCCGATATTCGCGGCGGTCGCCGAGCCTTTGGGCAAAATCGACAAGGTCGTGATGATCGACCAGGGCAACGGCAACGGGAACGGGCATTCGAGCGGCATCAACCGTTTCGCGCAGACCGCGCCGACGATGATCTTCGGGTTGTTGCAGCAGCTGCAGGCGATGGGTTTGAGCGTGCCGGAAGTGATGGAACAGCTCGGCATCAAACAGGACGAAAAACTGATCGAGCCGCCTGAAAAACCGAAACAAAACGGCTCGCCGATCAAGGACGTCGCGCCGGTGATCGAGGAGTAAAACTCAAAAACGGAAGTTAGCCGCGAACAAACACGCGCATTTCACGAAATAATCTTCAAGTAATTTTTCGTGAAATGCGCGTGTTTGTTCGCGGCTAACTTTCTAATGCGCGCCCGCGGGCGGCTTGGCGTTTCTGACCTTTTTGAACAAAAACGCCGCCGGCGCGCAGAGCAGACACAGCACGGCGAGCAGGCGAAAATTGTCGATGTAGGATAAAACCGCCGCCTGCTTGACGAGCATGCCGTAAATGACTCCGTACGCCTGTTCGACGCTCGCGCCGCCCAAGGAATTCTGCACGCGCAGCACCATTTCCTGAAACGCCGGATTGTACGGCGACAAATTCGGCGCGAGCGCCGCCTGGTGCGTCTGCGCGCCGCGCGCGAGAAAGGTCGTCATCGCCGCGATGCCGATGCTGCCGCCGGTGTTGCGCATCAGATTGTAAATCCCGGAAGCGTTGCTGATCTGCTCGTTCGGCAGCGTGCCCATCGCGAGCGTCGTCAGCGGCACGAACACGAATCCCATCGCGAAACCGCTCAAAATCATCGGGTAGACGATGTTGCTCTGCGCGATCTCCAAAGTGATGCCGGTAAAAATATCGGTCGAAAAGGCGAGCACGAGAAAACCGAACGCGATCAGATAACGCCCGTCGATTTTGCCGATCAGCCGCCCGACGACGAGCATCGAAACGATCGAGCCCAGGCCCCGCGGGCTGACCGCCAAACCGCTCTCGACCGCCGGATAACCCAACAGAGTTTGCAGAAAAAGCGGCAGAAGCGCGGTCGAACCGTATAAAACGACGCCGACCGACGCGATCAGAATCGTGCCGACCGCGAAATTCCGGTTGAGAAAAACGCGCAGGTTAACGATCGGCTCGGGCGTGTAAAGTTCCCAGAGAACGAAACTCACGAGACAGGCGACGGCGGCGACGGTCGTGAAAACGATCGTCGAGGACGAAAACCAGTCTTTTTGCTGTCCGAGATCGAGCGTCAGTTCGAGCGCCGCCAGGCCCAGGGCCATCAGTCCGAAACCGATATAATCGATGCGTCCCGGCTTCTGATTTTTGATGTACGGCGGGTCTTCGACGTACCGCAGCGCCATGAACGCCGCTAAAATTCCGACCGGCAGATTGATGTAAAAAATCCAGCGCCACGAATAATTGTCCGTGATCCAGCCGCCTAAGGTCGGACCGATGATCGGCGCGACGACGACGCCCAAACCGTACAGAGCCATCGCCGAACCGCGTTTTTCGGGCGGGAAGCTTTCGAGCAGCACCGACTGCGCGATCGGCTGCAGAGCGCCGCCGCCCGCGCCCTGCAGGATGCGCGCGACGATCAGAAGGTTGATGTCGGTCGCCGCGCCGCACAAAGCGGACGCGACCGTAAAAATGATGATGCAGGCGATTAAAAACTTCTTGCGCCCGAAAACGGTCGTCAGCCAGCCGGTCGCGGGCAGGATGATCGCGTTCGCGATCAGGTAACTCGTCAAAACCCACGTCGCTTCCTCGGTCGAAGCCGAAAGATTGCCCGAAATATGCGGCAGCGCGACGTTCGCGACGGAAGTGTCGAGAACTTCCATGAACGTCGCCAGCATCACCGCCGAAGCGATCAGCCACGGATTGAAACTCGGTTTCCAAGCCGCCGGCGCGCCGGTTTCCGTGTTTGAGGTTGGCGAGGAATCTTCGGTCGTTGCTCGGTTACTCATTAAAAACTTCCCTTGCTCGTCGGTTTATTTGCCCCGCGCAAGCGACGCGTTCGAACGCGGAAAACCGGGAAAACGAAAAGAAAAAAGCTTTCCGCATTTTTCCGCGCGCCCGCGCAGAGCAAAACTTCATAAATCATCTGACCTTCACGCTCGGCTCGACCGACATGCCCGGTGCGAGCAGGTGAACTTTGTCGGGTTTTTCGTCGAACGAGATTTTGACCGGAATGCGCTGCACGACCTTCACGTAATTGCCGGTCGCGTTCTCGGCCGGCAAAACCGAAAAGCGCGAGCCCGTGCCGACCTGAAAACTGTCGATATGCCCGTGAAAAGTTTCCGACGGATACGCGTCGACCTCGATATCGACCGCCTGCCCGACGCGCATCATTTCGAGCTGCGTTTCCTTGAAATTCGCGACGACCCAGAATTCGTCCGAAAGCGAAAGCGCCATGAGCGGCGCGCCCGCCTGCACGAGCTGCCCTTCTTCGACCGCCTTGCGCGTCACGAAACCGTCTTCGGGCGCGTAAATTTTCGTGTACGACAAATCGAGCTCCGCCTGATGCACGGCGGCTTCCGCCTGCCCGATGCTCGCCTCGGCGGTGCCGACCTGCGTTTCGGTGACGGCGAGGCGTTCCGGCGCGGCTTCGGCGTCCTGCAGTCTGCCGCCCGATTCGTTGACCTGCGAGCGCGTGACGTCGATCTGCGCGAGCGCCTGGCGGTAATTTTCCTGCGCCGTCGCGACCGCCCCCTGCGCTTCCGAAACGCGCGACTGCGCGGCGTCGGCCTGCCGGCGCGCCGCGTCCGTCTGCGCTTCCGCCGTCTGCAGCGCGGTCGTCGCCTGATCGAGCGATTGTCTGGAAATGTCGCCGTTATTGAAAAGCGCGAGCCGCCGCTCGTATTCCTTCCGCGCGAGGTCGAGATTCGACTGCGCCTGCGGAATCAGCGTTTTCGTCTGCGCTAAACTCGCCTGCGCGGTCTTGACCGCCGTCTGCGCCTGCCGAATCTGCGCGGCGCGCGCGTCCGCCGCCGCGCGCGTCTGCTCGACGTTGGTCTGCGCCGTCTCGACGTTCGAGCGCGCCTGCGTTTGACCGGCGGCGGTCGTCTTGCGGGTCAGATCGACACTCGCCTGCGATTGATTTTTCTGCGCCTGCGCCGTGCGCAGCTGCGCCTTCGCCTGTTCGAGCCGAACTTCGAAATCCTGCGAGTTGAGCTCGACCAATAAATCGCCCTTATGCACCGGCTGATTGGATTTGACGTATACTTTCGCGACGTACGCCGAAACTTTCGGGCTGATCTGCACGACGTCGCCCTCGATAAAGGCGTCGTCGGTCGTTTCGAATTGCCGCGCGTAAAGCCAGTAAATCAGACCGCCGACGAGCGCGACGAGCGCGAGCGCGCCGACGATCACAACGGGAAACCGCCGCTTCTGTTTAGCGGCGGTTTCTTCTTTTTCCGGTTCGTTGGTTTCCGGCGCGGCCGAAAGTTCGGGCGCGGCCGGCGCGTTCTCCGCGATTATCTTTTTTTCCGAAACTTCCGACTTTCCGTTTTTGTTTCCGTTACCGTTTGCCGAAACGTCCGCCGGCGACGCTTTTTCTTCAACCTGCTTGCTCATTTTCTACCTTTCACAAACCTAAGTTAGTAAGCACTTACTTGTATACTTTTATCTCATTTTCGAGGCGTTTTGTCAAACTTTTGCGGGCTCCATGAACTAACTTTCACAAAATAAACGCGGCGCTTTTGATTTTCGCTTCACGCGCGCCGTTGCGGCCTAAACCGGGAAAAACGTTGCGGTTCCGCGCGCCAAAACAAAAAAGACATTTGATTTTTACAAATCAAATGTCTTTTTTTCGCGGTCCGGCGGTAAAAGCCGTGTCGAAAAATTAAACTTCGACCCGTCCTTCGACGTCCGACAGTTTGAAGCGCGCCATCGCCAGATTGCTCTGCGCGCGGTTCAGAACGAGATAGAAAAACAGGTTGCTGTGATTCGCGAGCGGACGAATCAGGTGATACTGCGAGCCGAGGCTGATCAGAATGTCTTCGATCCTGTCCTTTAAGCCCAGGCTTCCCATGACCTTATTTTTCGAGCGCACGACTTCCGAGTTGCCCGCCGCCGCGACGTCCAGATTGACGCCGCCGCCGGCGGCGCCGAGCGCCATGCCGCTTTCCGAATCGACGAGCGCCACCGCGGTCGCGCCTTCGATGCTCATGAGTTCTTCGAGTGATTGATTTACGTTGTTTGCCATTTTGTTTGTTTTCTCCTTTTCTTCGGGGTTTTTATATTTATCGGGTTTATCTCCGGCGGTGTCGGCCGGAAAACTTTTGGCGTCCGGCATCGCTAAAACCTGCCGGTCGTGAAATTCTGGGGCGTTTTCGGAAAGGAAAGCGGCTTGCATTTCCGCCGAAAAATCATCGTCCGCCGCCGTTTCGAACGAAGCCTCGCCGAGCGCTTCCTCGTCCTTTTTCTGCGCGGCTTCCATCAGGATATTCTGCAGCGGGCGCTCGATGCGGCGGTTGAGTTTTTTGGAAACTTTGACGATTTCGATTTCCGCTTCGTCCCAGCAGACGATTTCGCTTGCCGCCGTTTCGCCGACCAGCCGGTCGTAGGCGGCGTCGATCAGCTCGCCTTTGGAAAAATAAAGAACGCCTTTCCGCTCGCCCGACTTTACTTTCAGCACGCAGGTCTTTTTCTCGATCTGCAGCAGCTGCAGGAAACTGAAGAGCATGATGCCTTTGAGATGACCGTCGGAATGTTTGTTGATTCCGTGGCGAATCTTGTCGGCGAGCAGCGCGAGATCGATCGGCTTTTCGAGATAGTCGAAAACTTCGAGCTCCTGAATGCTGTTTTCGATCTCGGGCGTGCCGAAGGCCGTCATGACGATCACCGGGATATGCGGGTAATCTTTGACCATCTGCCCGAGCAGCTGAAAGCCGTCCATTTCCGGCATCTTCAAATCGGTGACGACCAGATCGACGTCATGCGCGTTTAATTTTTCGAGCGCCTCGCGCCCGTTGCCGGCGGTGATGACGGAAAATTCGTCGGCGAATGCCAAAAGACCCTCTTTCAGACTGGAGAGAAAAAGTTTCTCGTCATCGACAATCAAAACCGTTTTGATATTTTGGGCAGCTGTTCTTTCCATATTGAGGATCAGGGCTTCGTTTCCGCCTTAGATAATCGCAACGCCCGTGCCATAACCGTAGAAAAACTAATTGGTTGATTTTCAAGCGTTTACCGTTCCGACTTATTTTGCGCCGGAAACAAACGGTTCATTTTGGACGGGTAAATTCGGACGGGCGGTTCATTTTGGACCGGCCGAACGATTTCGGATTCCGGATTTGCCCGTGCGTCGAGTCGTGAGCGCTTTATGCGGGAATGTTTTCAGTTTGGGAATCAATTCGGATTGAAATGATAAAGCTTTAACAATTGAACAATCCGAAATCCGGAATCAGAAATCGTTTTATCTTGCCCCAAACTCGCGCAATTTGCGTTTGAGCGTCGAGAGCGAGATGTCGAGCGCGAGCGCGGTGCGGGCGAGGTTGTTTTTGTGGCGGTCGAAAGCGGCGAGGATAAAGCGGCGTTCGACTTCGGCGAGCGAAAGATTTTCCGCCGCAAGGTTCGCCGCCGAACAATTTTCGCTTTCCGCCGCCGGCGGAGAAGCGCCCGCGGCGGCGACGAAATCGATGATTCTCGACGGGTAAATCGCCGCGCCTTCCTGCAGCAGCAGGCAGCGTTCGAGCACGTTGCGCAGCTCGCGCACGTTTCCGGGAAACGAATATCGCTGCAGCTGCTCGATTTCCGCTGCGGGAATTTCGACGCGCCGGTTCGGCGCGAACTGCCCGGCGAAGTGCCGGCACAGTTCGGGGATGTCGGCGGGGCGCTCGCGCAGCGGCGGCAGGTGAATGCGCAGCACGCTGAGGCGGTAAAAAAGGTCTTTGCGAAAACGGTTTTCGGCGAAGCTCCGCTCGTCGAGCGCGTTCGTGGCGGCGATGATGCGCACGTCGACCGCGCGGTATTTTTCCGCGCCGACGCGTTTCACCTGCCGATCTTCGAGCACGCTCAAAAGCTTGGCTTGCAGCGCGGGCGGCATTTCGCCGATCTCGTCGAGAAAAAGCGTGCCGCCGTCGGCGAGCTCGAAAACGCCTTTGCGCGTTTGCAGGGCGCCGGTAAACGCGCCTTTTTCGACGCCGAAGAGCTCCGATTCGATCAGCGTTTCGGGGATCGCCGCGCAGTTCAGGCTGATAAAGGCGCCGGCGCGGCGCCGGCTCTGGTAATGAATTTTCTTCGCGACGACGTTTTTTCCGGTGCCGGTTTCGCCCGTGATCAAAACGGGCGCGTCCGTCGCCGACGAGCGTTCGATGAGCGCGTGGAGCTCGCGAAATGAGTCTTTGATTCCGACCAAAACCGTTTCTTTGCGTTCCTGCGCGTCGCGGTACCGCGCGACCTGTTCGACGGCTTCGAGTCCGGAAGTGCGCAGCGCGCGCTCGATCGTCAGGTGCAGCTCTTCGAGGTCGATCGGTTTCGAAATGTAATCGTAAGCGCCGATTTTAATCGCTTTGACGGCGTTGTGAAAATTCGGGAAAGCCGTCACCATAATGACCTTCGCGCGGTCGTTGAGGTTGAGAACGTCGGGCAGCAGGTCGAGCCCGCTGCCGTCGGGCAGGTGATTGTCGAGCAAAACGACGTCGAAAGCCGTTCGCGCGCAGAGCTCGCGGGCGTCTTTGACCGACCGCAGAACGGTCGTCTGCAGATTCCGGCTTGCCAGGTCGTCTCTTAAAACGTCGCCGAAAAGGCGGTCGTCGTCCACGATCAAAACCTTTCGCGTCGCTGCGTAATTCCGGAAAGTTCCCATAAAGTTAAACCTCCGAATTCGCCGCTTCGAGCGTGAAAATGACGCTCGTGCCCATATTCTGCGCGCTTTGAATCGAAATCGTGCCGTTCATTTTGCCGAGCATGCTGCGGACGATCACTAATCCGAGCCCGTTGCCGTCCGGTTTCGAGGTGTAAAAAGGCTTGAACAGATTGCTCATCTGCGATTCGCTCATGCCCGCGCCGTTGTCGGTGACGTTGACGTAAATGCGCTTTTTATCGCGGGCGAGCGAGATCGTGATTTCCGCCGCGCCGTCTTCCTCGAACGAATCCGCCGAGTTCGTCAGCAGATTGAGCATCACCTGGTGCAGCGCGCGCGGGTCGCAGAGCGCGTCGCCGATCTCGCCGCCGCCGAAAACCGTGATCTTGATGTTCCGCTGCTCGAAATCCTCGCCGATCAGCGAGACGAACTTCTTCATGTAATCCATCAGCGGAACGCGCTGCATCTGCGGATTTTCGTGCATGCTGAAAGTTTTCAGGGTGCGAAGGAGATATTCGACGCGCGCCGTTTCGGTCAGACAGCGCTCGATGTAAATCTCGATTTGTTCGTCCTGCCATTTGCCCAAATTTTGTTTGAGCACGGTGAGCGCGGTTTTGACGGAATTGATCGGATTGCCGAGCTCGTGTCGGATGCCGGAAAAAATGTACCCGACATTGTCCATCATGTTGACGGCTTCGGCGATCGACTGCAGCCGCCTGGTTTCGGTCACGTCGCGGCAGACGAACACGTAATTGAGCGGGTTCGACTCGGCGTCGCGCACGAGCGAGATGGTCGCCTGCTCGTCGAAAATTTCGCCGCTGCGCCGCACGGCCTTATAAGTTTTCTGCCAGACCTCGCCGTTTAAAAGCGCGGAAAATATCTCGTCCGTGTTGTCGTTTTCCTCGAGCCCGGCTTTCACGTCCGAAACCTTGCGCCCGACCGATTCGGTGCGCGTCCAGCCGCTCGTCTTTTCGAACGAAGCGTTGACGTACTGAATGACGCCGTTGAGGTCGGTGATCAGAATCGAATCCGCCGCCTGCTCGATCGCCGTGTAAAGCCGCTGCAGCTCAGCTTCCGAGGATTTGCGCGCGGTGATGTCCTTGACGATGTGCACCCACGAACGCGTGCCCTCCGAATCGTGGTCGAGCGCGTGATTGGTGATTTCGTACCATCGCTCGCCGCCCGCGAGCTGCCCTTCCCACGACGCGGCGCGCAGGTGCTCGGCGGATCCGCCGGCGATCTTTTTCGGCATCAGAAAGCGCGCGAGGTCGTCGGTCTTCCAAAGCACCGCCTCGACCGGCTTGCCGATCAGATCGAGAAACGACTGCCCGAAAAAATCGGCGGTCGCCTTATTGCAGCGCCGCAGCTTGCCTTCTTCGTCTTCGAGGATGATTAAATCCGAAACCGCGTCGACCGTATCGCTCCATTCCTGCTTGGCGCGCAGAATTCCCTGCTCGATTTCGAGCCGTTCGCTGACGTTGTGATTGATGGCGATGATCGCCGGCTTTTGTTTGTATTCGATGAGCGCCGCGTTGATGCTGACGTCGATCAAGGTTTTGTCCGCCCGCCAGTGCGACGTCTTAAAACCTTTCACCGCGCCGGCGCGCAGCACCGTTTCGACGAAATTCCTTTCTTCCTCGACGTTTACCCAAACCGATTTATACGGTTTGTCGACGAGATCGGCGTCCAGGATTTGGTAGCTCAGCCAGGTTTTATCGTTCGCGCTGAGGATCAAATCGCTGTGCGGATCGAAGATGACCGCCGAATCGTTGATGAGACCGAGCAGCGTTTCGCCGGTCGCGTGCCCGGATTTCGGCGAAGCGGTTTCCGATTTGAAGCTTTTGACCGGCGTTGAATCGGAAAGCTCATCCGGGCTGTCGGGTTTCGTGACGGGGTTCGATGGTTGAGAGACGGGCGGCCGATCGGCGCCGAAAGGGAAAAATGGGGTATTCATAAAGGGAAAAATACAAAATGAATCCTGAAAAAGCGTTCTTGAGAATGAGCCTCGGTTACCGCGGCGAAAAATTGTGTTGATTAAACCGGATTTTTTTTGATGACGAGCTTTTCGGAATCTTCAAACGGCGTCAATGAATTTGCCGACTTTTTATATTAAGCAACTTTTTTATTCTTTGTAAAGTTCTTTTTGTCGACGTTTTGGCCGCTTCCTCGAAAAGTCGATGCGCCGCTCGCCGCGTTTGACCGAAACGCGGCGGGCGAAAACCGCGCTTTAAACTCGCCCGCCCGGCGTGTTAGATTGGAAGTTTGCTTGAGCATGATGAAAGAAAACATACAGACGACGAGATTCGAAAACGGCTTAACGATCCTCACCGACCGGATGGCGGGCGTGCGGTCCGTAACGCTCGGATTTTTCTACAAAAAAGGCGCGCGGCACGAACCGGTCGAGCTGAACGGCATCTCGCACTTTATCGAACACACGGTTTTTAAGGGCACGGAAAAACGCTCGGCGCTCGAAATCGCGATCGAAACCGATCGGCTCGGCGGCAACCTCGACGCTTTCACGATGCACGAAGAAATCGGTTTCGCCATCAAAGTCGTCGACCGCGAGCTCGCGAACGCCTTCGATCTGCTGGCCGATTTGCTGACGAACCCGCGCTTCGACGAAAGGGAGCTGAAACGCGAGCAGAAAGTCATCATCGAGGAAATCAAGATGACCGACGATTCGCCCGAGGAATACTTGGGCGAGCTTTTCAACGAAAAGCTTTTTCCGAACAATTCGCTCGGGCTGCCGATCGCCGGCACGCCGCGCACCGTGCGGACGTTCAACCACGAAGCGACGCGGCGGTTTCACGCCGAAGCCTTCGCGCCCGAAAATCTCGTCATCGCCGCCGCCGGCAATCTCGAACACCGACAGATCGTCGATTTGGCGGAGAAATTTTTCGGAAGCGAATCGACGAGCAAAGATCAAAAACCAAAGATCGAAAATCCGGTGCTCGCTTCGCCGATCCTGATTAAGAAAAATAACGGTCTGGAGCAGGCGCATCTGATCATCGCGACGCCGTTCGTCGCCGCGCCGGACGAAAAGCGCTACGCGGCGGACATTTTGGCGAACGCGCTCGGCGGCGGCACGTCGTCCAGGCTCTGGCAGAAGGTGCGCGAGGAAAAGGGCCTGGCGTATTCGGTCGGCGCGAGCGCGGCGATGTACCAGGATTGCGGCGTATTTACGATTTACGCCGGCACCTCGCCGAATAAAACCGGCGAGGTTTTGGACATTTCGCTCCGCGAGCTGCGGCGCGTCGTGCGCGAGGGCATCACCGAAACGGAGCTCGAACTGATGAAAGCGCAGTCGGCCGCCGCGATCCTGCTCAGCCTCGAAGATTCGGCGAGTCGCGCGGCGACCTTAGCCCGGCTCGAAATGGTGCACGGCAGGCAGATTCCGCTCGAAGAAACGATCGCCAGGATCGAAGCCGTGACGATCGGCGAAGTCCGCGCGATCGCCGAAGAATTTTTCCGAACCGAAAAAGTCGCGTTCGGCGCGCTCGGCAATCTCAACGGCTTGAAGGTCGACCGCGCGCGGCTGGAAATTTAAGCCGCGAAAACGGGCGAGTTTGATATTTATTTTTGCCCGGACTTCGTGTATTTTAGTGGCTGAATGCAAAGCCCGCAACGATTCTTTCTTTATTTGCTGATCGCGTCGGTCGCGGCGAGCGCGCTGATCGGCGCCGCAGTGTTCGCGTTCGGCACTTTCGCCGGCGATTTCGAAATCAAGATTTTGCTGACGACGCTGACGGTGACCGTCACCAGCATCCTCGGTTTGGCGTGCGGCGCGTATCTCGAAACCGGGCGCGGAAAAATACTGCCGCTCGCCGGAATCGCGCTCGCGCTCGTCTCGTGCGTTTTGTGGATTTTTCTCGTCTGGAACGGCACGGTTTACGAAAAGTTCTTCGCCAAACTGCTGCTGTCGCTGACGCTGCTGGCGGCGGCGTGCTCGCACGTCTGCCTGCTTTCGCTCGCGACGCTCGACCGCCGATTTCGCTGGGCGAATTACGCGCTGCAGGCGGCGGTCTCGACGCTGACCGCGATTCTGCTCGTATTGATTTGGGGCGATTTCGAAAACGCGACGGATTTCGTTTCGAGAATCATCGGCGTTTTATCGATCGTCATCGCCGCGCTGACGATCACGATCCCGATTTTCCACTGGCTCAGCCGCGATGCGCCCGGCACGGAAGAAATCGACGCCGAAATCGCGCGGCTCAGGGCGCGGCTCGCCGAACTCGAAAAGCTGCGCGGCGAAACGATCAACGATGCGAACTGAAATCCGCGACGACCGAATCATGCTTAAAGCCTACGAAGAAGCCTTCGCGCCGATGCTTTTCGAGGCGGCGGCGGAAGCGCGCGCCGACGCCGAATTTCGCCGCTGGATGCCGTGGTGTCATGAAAATTACACAATCGAGGAAAGCCGCGATTTCGTCAAAAGAACGGTCGCGAACTGGCGCGATTCGAACGACGTCTGGCGCGGCGGAATGCAGTTCGGCTACGCGATTTTCGACGCCGAAAACGAAAAGTTCCTCGGCGGCGTCGGGCTCAACCAGCCGAACGACATCCATAAAATTTTCAATCTCGGTTACTGGATTCGCCCGTCGGCGCAAAAACGCGGTGCGGGCAGCCGCGCGGCGCGCCTTTTGGCGAACGCCGCATTTGAAGATTTGGCGGAATTGAACCGGATCGAAATCCTCGTCGCCGTCGAAAACGCGGCGAGCCTGAAAACGGCGGAAAAAGCCGGAGCTTTGCGCGAGGGCGTCCTGCGGAACCGCCTCGCGATCGGCGGCAGAGTTCACGACGCGGCGATGTTTTCGTTCATCAGAGCGGATTTTCGGAATCGAAATCTCACCCTTTAATCTGTCTGCTTTTCCCGGAACGCGTCGTCCGCCAGCTCGCGCGCTTTGGCGTTGGCGTCCGGCGCGTTCGCGTCGACCGTAAAATCGATGTCTTCGAAGCCTTTCAAACCGACGATTTTCAATTCCTCACCGACTTTCTTGCCGAACCGGTTAAATTCGTCGACAGAATCTTCGCCGTATTTATAAAGCCGGATGATGACGGCAAAGGGCTTCCCGTTCGCCAGCCGCCACTCGACCTTAATTTTCGTCTGATCGAAATCCAAACTCTGCATCGGAATGTCGCCGACGCTTTCGTCGTTGCGCGCGTAGATTTTGATGATCGTCGACAAGGCAGAGTATCCGACGTACATTCGATAGCCGCCGACGCCTCTGCATTGGTAAGCGTCGTCCGTGCCGCCTCTGCCGGCAAGCGTCCGGCAGTCCGTGTCGAGATTCGTGTAACGCGACGTAAACGCGATTCCGGACGGCGCTTTTTGCGCGTCAGCCCGACCGACCGCCAACAACAGGACGAAGACCAAGATGATCGCCGAATGTTTCATTTTTAGCTCGCTCCTCAAATAATCAGAAAAATAAGAAATTCTTAAATCATTCGGAGAACGTGCGTTTTTTATATTTTTGCTTTTCTTTGCCTTGTACAAAAACTAAATTTGCCCGCTAATTTACGCGAATCGACGCGTATAAAATATCAGTAATTAGCGTGCGTTCGCGTCGATTCGCGGGCAAATTCGAGAACCCATTTCATTAACCGGGTTTTCGTGCGGCGCCCTTCTTCAGGTTCGGTACGCGATCGGGTCGGTCGCGCCGGCGCGCGCGAATCCGCGAAGGCGCAGCGCGCACGAATCGCAGGTCCCGCACGCCAATTTTTCGCTTCGATAGCACGACCACGAAAGCTCCAGCGGCGCGCCGAGCGCGATTCCTTGCCTGACGATTTCGGCTTTCGAAAGATCGATGATCGGCGTTTTGATTTTTATATTCGTCTCGGGTTTCGTGCCCTTTTCGATCGTTTTTTCGAATGCCCGGTAAAATTCCGGCCGGCAGTCGGGGTAGCCGGAAGAATCTTCGGCGACCGCGCCGATGTAAATCCTTTCCGCGCCCAGCACTTCCGCCCAGGAAGTCGCGATCGCGAGCATGTTGGCGTTGCGAAACGGCACGTACGAAGTTGGAATTTCTTGGGCTTCGAGATCGGCTTCGGTGACTTCGATCGTTTTGTCCGTCAGGCTCGATCCGCCGATGCGCGCCAGATATTCGATCGACACGTCGAGCCGCCTTTCGACCTCGTAAAAATCGGCGATGTCGTTAAACGCCCGTCGCTCGCGTTTTTCCGTTCTCTGCCCGTAGGAAATATGGAGAAAAGCGATTTCCGCGTTTTCGTTTTTGGCGATCGCCGCCGTGACGCACGAATCCATGCCGCCGGACACCAAAACGATTGCCGATTGCCGATTGCCGATTGCCGATTGATTTTCCGGATTCATTGATTCTTATTTTTTTAATGGCTTGCCGATCAAACTCCGTGAACGTCCGCGCCCCAGATGTATTTGTGAAGCTGCAGATTGAGGCGCACGCGCGAGCCGCTCTGCGCGACCGCTTCGGCGATTTCCTTGAGATCGGCGGCGCCGAAGACGGGCGAGATCAAAATCTCTTTCGCGCGGTTTTCCAAATCATATTTTTCGATGACGCCGCGCGCGAAACGCCAGTCTTCCAAATCCGCGACGACGAATTTCACCTCGTCTTTCGCCGGATTCAGTCTTTCGAGATTCGCCCAGGTGTTGCGCTCGCTTTCGCCGGACGCCGGGCATTTGACGTCCAGAATTATTTTCGCGCGTTCGTCAACTTTTTCGGTCGAAACGAAGCCGCCGGTTTCGATCAGAACTTCGTAGCCGCGATCAAGAAGCTCGGCGATAAACGGAAAGGCGCTTTTCTGCGCGAGCGGTTCGCCGCCCGTCACCTCGACGAGCGGGCAGCCGTATTCTTCCAATCGCGCGAAGATGTCGTCAAACCCGAGCCGCGCGCCGCCGGTGAAAGTGTATTCCGAATCGCACCACGCGCAGCGCATCGGGCAGCCGGTCAACCGCACGAACGAGCACGGCCGCCCCGCGTGCGACGATTCGCCCTGGATCGAGAGGAACATTTCCGTGATGCGTAGCGTTCGATCCTTGACCTTCGATCCTGGATTTTTGATTTCTACGGACTGCATTTTTACCGATCAAACAACCCGAACCATTGATGATAATTGATAATCTCGCCGATGCCAAAAGAAACGAGGTTCGCGAGGACGATGGCGATCAAAGACCGAATCCAATCGGCTTTTTCGAGCGCGGCGCGCCCGCTAAAGGCGAGCCAGAAAAAGCAGCATTCGCCGAGCGGCGCGAAGGTTTCGGCGACTGCCAAATATAAGTTGCGCGGGTGATCGAAAAAAAGCGCCGGCAGCACGAGCACGACGACCGGATAAGTGCAGGCCGTCAGCCAGACGCCGCAGAGCAGCTTTTGCTTTAAAGACAATTTCGGCGAAAGCCCGAAAACGAGAATCGGCGTTTCGATCAAAACGGTCGTCGCGTAGCCGATCGGCAGAAACCGCCACAAACGATCGAGCGGCGCATTGCGCATCGTCTCGATGACCGGTTCGTCGAATAAAAAAAGCAGGCTTTGCATCATAAAACTTCGCCGACAGCTTACCACATTTTCGCGAAAGTTTTTTTTACGTAAAGGCGCGAAGACGCAGAGGTTTTTAAATTAACAGGGATGGACAAAAAGTACGGGGATGATTAAAGCGTTAAACCAAATCCCTGCAAATCCTGTCCGTCCCTGTTAATTTCTTCCGCTTTTTCGCGTTAAATCAGCGATTCTGCGGCGAGACGAACGTCACGCGGTCGAGTTCGGCGAGCGCCGCGAGCTTTTCGATTTCGACGCGACCGACGACGGCGTTCGCCGACGGCATTTCGGTCAGCACTTCGAACCCGATTTTTTTCAGTTCATCGACCGCCGCCGGCGTCAGCGCTTTCAAACGCACGACGACGTCGGCTTTGCCGTCGCGGACGAATTTCGCCTCGTCGACGGAAGCCGCGCCGCCGGTTTTGAGGCGCTCGACCAGAGCCTTAATAGCCGAATGATATTTGTTCGGCTTGATCTCCGCCCGCACGTTCTGCAATTGCGAAACCGCGACGCTTTTGTCTTTGCCGAAAGTATAAACCAGCACGCCCGTTATCTGTTTGATCTCGAACCCGGATTGCGGGATTTCGAACCGCGCGCCGCGCGCCGCTGCGACCGCCGCTTCGGAAAGCGACTTTTCGCCCGCGACGGCTTTCGCCGCCGTGACGTTGCCGCCGGCGTCGAGCGCGACTTCGACATTCACCGCGCCCGTCGCGCGGCTTCCCGCCGGAAACACCGGTTTCGGCAAAGCCTTCGCTTTTATTTGCGCCGCGTCGACCGGATTGTCAAACGTTTTGGCGTCTTCATCTTTCGAAAGCGTCGTCTTGTCGATCGCTGCATCGCGGCGCGGAGTCGCCACGGGTCGCGGATAAGAGTTCCCGACCCTGATTTTCCTCTTGGCCGGAGAATTTTGTATCGAATAAGGCGCGCTCGGCATTTTCAGCGACATATTATAATCCGTCGACTCGTTCTCGGCTCCGAACACGCCCTCACGGCTGACGCCTTCCGGCATTTCGACCGGCACTTCGATGCGGCGCGGGCTTCCGCCGTCCGTGACGACGCGTTCTTCGACCGCGACGAACGACGTGTACTGCGTCATCAAACGGAATTCGAGCCCGAGATTCGTGATCTGTTCCCTGATTTCCGGCTTTTTGTTTTCGTAATCCTGCGCCGTCAGATCGTCGATGCGCTGCCGCGCCCAGAGCACGGCGAGCACGTCGTGGCGCGCCTCGCTTTCGGGAAAATTCACCGGAATTTCGCGCACGGTTTCGCGCCCGAAAGATTTGCCCTTGAGCTTGATCGTGCCGTTTCCGGGCTTGGTGAAGCGCCCGTGAATGAGGACCGGCTTCGCGCTGAAAAGATCGTTCACGCGTTTCGGGTAGACGTCGGCGACTTCCAACCCGCCGAAATCGATCGAAATATCGGTCAGAAGCGGACTTCTGACGCGTTCGTGAAAACGACGCGCGGCGGCGCTGCCGTCGTCGTTTAAGGCGACGTATTCGACTTCGCCGCGACCTTCCGCCGCCATCTTGTCGAGCAGCATCCGGTTCACCGACGAGCCGATGCCGAAACTGAAAACGCGCGCGTTCGGGTGGCGCTGGATTTCGGCGAGGATTTCGGCTTCGTTGCCGATGTAGCCGTCGGTCATAAAGCAGACGATGCGCACGTGCTGCTGCGAATCGGACGGATCGAGCGCCGTCTTGATGGCTTTCATCATTTCCGTGCCGCCCCCGCCCTGTCTCGATTCGAGAAAGGCCCGCGCTTTTTTCAGATTGTCGGCGCTCGCCGGCACGGGCTTTTCAAACAAAACCGACGTGTCGCCGGCGAACGTGATGAGGTTGAAAGTGTCCTGCGGATTGAGTCCGTCGAGCGCCATTTTCATCGACTCCTTGGCTTTTTCGATCGGAAAACCGGACATCGAGCCGGACGTGTCGAGCACGAAGACGATTTCTTTCGGCGTCACGTCCTGCGGGCGCGGATCGTCGGGCGGCTGCAAAATCAGAGAGAAATAGCCGCCGCCGCCGTTGCGGTGCATCAACACGGCGTCCTCTATTCTTTTGCCCGCGACGTCGTAGCGCAAAATAAAGTCCTTGTTCGGAATCGTCTTTTCGCTTTTCAGTTTCACGCGGTAGCTGTTTGCCGAGAGCATCGCGGAATCGATCTGGTGCGTTTTCGATTCGACCGCGTCGAGCGGCACGCCCGCGTCTAAACTTACTTCGATCGAGATGTCGTGACCGGCGCGCGTCTCAGCGACCCGCGGCGTAATGCGCGAGCCGTCGGGAACTTTGTCCGTGTCAGGCGCGAAACCGCCCGATTGCCGTCCGGTCGGGTTGCCCGGAATATAGCGCGGTCCGACGACCATCGGAAAGACGAATTCGTAACTTCCGTTTTCGTATTTCAAGGTTTCGACGTAAGAGATTTCGATCGTCACTTTTTCGCCCGGCAGAATGTTGGCGACCGCCTGCGTGAAAATGTTCGTGCGTTCCTGATCGAGCAGGCTCGCGATTTGCCCGTTCGATTTCGCGGCTTCGTAGATTTCCTTCGCTTCCTCGCGTTTTTTGATCAATCCGCGAATCGTGCGCTCGCCGATCTTCATCGTCATATCGTCGACGGCGGCGTTATTCGGCAGCGGAAAAACATAAACCGCTTCGATCTTCTCCGCGAAATTGTTTTCGAACTCCTGCACGACCTTCACGCGCGACAGAAATCCGGAAATTTCCGCCTTCACGCTCGTCTGTTTGAGCGGGCACGCGCCCAACGCTTTGCCGCCCGCGCCGACGGCTTCGAGCCCGCCCTGCGTCGGCTTGTTCTGCGCCTGCGCGGCAAACGCCAGAAGCAGACAGAAAAAACCTGAAAAAATAGCTTTTCGCATAACTTCACCTCAGTTAGATTTTTGCGCCGATTGAAAGAATTTATTCCCGGCATCGTCTTCGTCCGCTTCGTGGTCTGAAACCCGCAGGCGTTTGCTTTTTCGGGAATTTTTTCATCAATGACATCTGGGGAACGAATGAAGGTTCGAGGTCTTGCAAATTATTTCAGCCGCGAACGAACGCGAAAATTCACGAAAAGTTTTTTTATCAATTTTCGTGTTCTTTCGCGTTCGTTCGCGGCTCATTTCCTAAAGCATCTTCACGAGGAACGGAAACTCGGCTAAAACGTGAGCGATCGCGAAGGCGAAATAAACGTCGCGCGTCGTTTCGTAATCGAGCGCGAAGCCGAGCCAGAGCGCGAGCACGAGCAGCAGGCTGATTATTAAAACGCCGGCGACCGCCTTCGGATAGCCTTTGTCCTTCGCCGCGAGCGGAATTTCGTGCAAGCGCCACGGAATCGCGCGCCGGTCGGCGAGCGGGATCAGCACGATCCAGACAGCGTAGTGAATCGTTTCGAGAAAAACGTGCGTCGCGACCAGAAAATGGCTCGAGAGCGACGTCAGAATGCCGCTGCCGGCGTGCTCGGCGATGCGCCAGAAAAGATTGGTTTCCTGCGATAGATCCGGCGCGGCCGCGAAAAGAAAATAGAGGGCGGCGACGAACACGGGAATCGTTAAAAGACAGAAACGATACGCCTTGAGCCATGTCCGGCGTGTCCGGCGGATTTGTCTTTCGAGAAACCAAAGCGCGACGAACGGGTGCAGGTAAACGAGCGCGAGGCTGAAAAGGTGAGGCGCGAGCCAGACGAAAGCGGCGACCAGAAACGCCGCCGGAAAAGCCAGACTCCAATCGGTCTGCGGTTTCTGCCGCCCGCGCAGGTAGAACAAAACTCCGAGCCACAAAACGAGCGCCGTGTTCCAGACGAAAACCGCGAAACGCCAGCTCGCCGCGCTCCACAGCCAGTTGCCGCTGCCCGCGTAAATCATCAAATAAACGAACGTTAAAACGATCACGCCGCCGATGCCGACTGTGTAATAAACTTTCGATTTCCCCCACCGCAGCGGCATCCGCGCCGCGAAGTAACGAAACTCGAACCAATTATGCACGCCGGCGAAAAGAAAAATCGTGACGATCGAAAGCTGCAGCGGAAACGCGCCGATGACGCCCGCCAGGACGGCCGCGCACGCGACGAACAGGCACGCGAAAAGCTGCGCCGAGGTTGTTTCGAATTTTGCCTGCCGGATTTCCTGCATGAATTTTCGAGCGAAAAATCGAACGGTTTATTGTTCGGGTTTACTCTTCCGCTTTTTCATCGCGCGGCGCGTCCGGCACGATGAGCCGGATGCCGCCGTCGGCGTCGGTCAATTCGACCCTGATCTCGCCCGACGCTCGTTTATAGCGGTGAACCGCATCGGAAAAAATTTTTCCGGTGATGCGGCGCGCGTCGAGCGGCGGACCGATATTGGCGTATGAAACGACGGCGATTGCGCCCGTGAAAAACAAGACCGCGGCGGCGGCGGCGACTTTGTTCGGCCCGAAAGATTTGCGGCCCGCGCGCGTCAGCCAAATGCCGCCGCCGATAAAGGCGAGGCTCAGAAATAAACCGCCGACGATGGTCTGCGCGCGCGCGAAGCCCGTCAAAGGGGCAGCGTTCGCGCCGCCGTCGAGCGCGTCGAGCTGCGCGCGCAGCTCTTTGAGCTGATTTTTCGGAATCAGCAGGCGCGCGTCTTTCGCGTCCTTATCGATCGTGATGTAAATTCTCGTCTCAAACGATGTTTCCGGCGTCGGCGCGGGCGTCGGAGTCGGCGCGTCCGGCAGCCGGATGTCGGCGAACGCCGCCGCCGAAAACGCCGCCAGCAGCAGGCACGAACCAAAAATTCTTTTCATTTTCCACTCTCCGTTTCGGGTCAAATTCAGGGCATTATAACAGTTTCAATCAATTTTGGAACGAATAAATCAAATGATTTTGCAGGGTTTGATTTGAGACGAAGCCGCCCCGCCGCCGCGGCTTTTTAATAATTTTCCGGGCGGCTTTGCGCCGCTGCGGCTTTGCGTTAATTTTTTCTTCGGATAAACTTTTAGCCAGGAGATTTTATGCGAAAACAACTGAAAGATTTTATCGAACAGATCGGCACGGACGCGGTCGCCGTCATTCCGGCGTCGCATGAACAGACGCGCTCTTACGACACGGAATTCAAGTTTCATCAGGACCCGGATTTTTACTACCTGACCGGCTTTCCCGAACCGGACGCGATCGCCGTCATCGCGCCCGCCAACAAAAAAGCGCCGTTCACGCTTTTCGTCCGCCCGCGCGACCCGCTCATGGAAACCTGGTACGGGCGCCGCGAAGGCACCGAAGGCGCGCTCAAGAATTACGGCGCGAGCCGCGCGCTGCCGATCGAAAAGTTCGAGACGGAGCTGCCGAAATTATTAAACGGCAACGAAAAACTTTATTATCGTTTCGGCGTCGACGCGAAGCTCGACCAGACGATCATTCAATATCTTTCAGGGCAGCGTTTTCGGCGGCTCAAAACCGCTTATCCGCCGCACACGATCGTCGACCCGACGATTATCCTCGGCGAAATGCGGCTGCATAAAACGGCGGAAGAAGTCGAACTGATGCAGCGCGCGGGGGACATCGCGGCGGAAGCGCACGTGCTCGCGATGCAGGCGGCGAAACCGGGCATGAACGAATCGCAGATCGAAGCGCTGATCGAGCATCACTTCCGCATGTCGGGCGCCTCCGGCGTCGCTTACAACTCGATCGTCGGCGCGGGCGCGAACGCGACGATCCTGCATTACGTCGAAAACAACGCCGAGCTTAAAGACGGCGATCTTTTATTGATCGACGCCGGCTGCGAATATAAAGGCTACGCCTCGGACATCACGCGCACGTTTCCCGTCAACGGCAGATTCACGAAGGCGCAGCGCGAAGTTTACGACGTCGTGCTCGACGTGCAGATCCGCTGCGTCGACGCGACGCGCAAAGGCACGACGATCCAGCAGCGGCAGGATTTATCGATCGAGCTTTTGACCGAGGGCATGAAAAAACTCGGGCTGCTCAAAGGCGACACAAAAGAGCTTATTAAGAAAAAAGAGTATCTGAAATACTACATGCACGGCGTCGGTCACTACTTAGGCTTGGACGTCCACGACGCGGGTCGCTATTTCACCGAGCAGCAGGCGAAAAACTCGCGCCCGTTCACGCCCGGCATGGTTTTGACGGTCGAACCGGGTCTTTACATCCCGCCCGACGACAAGAGTGCGCCCGCCAAATACCGCGGCATCGGCATCCGCATCGAAGACGACGTTTTGGTGACCGAGACGGGCAACGTCAATCTGACTTCGAAAGTGCCGAAAGAAGCGGAAGCGATCGAGGAAATAATGAACGCGGCGAACGCGCGGACCGCGACCAGCTGATTCGGCGCCTCGACATAAAAAATCAAAAAGGCGGCGCAAAAATCCGCGAAAAGGGTTTTGCCCGCCTTTCGACCTATTGTACGTATCCGGAATGTGGGACGATTTGCACTTTGGATTCAGCGATCTGGAACTCATGTCCGAACGCGACGATCGGAAAGAGTATTTCTGCGGCTGTTATCATAAGAAGTCGCGCCGGTCGAATGTCTGGTCGTTTCTTCCGGTTTGCAAAAATCATAAAGCTGAAGTAAGCAAAAGGTTTAAAACGCTTCCGTGGTATAAAAAGGCGGTTTCCCGCCTGTTTTTCCTTTTCCTCATACTCATCTGCCTGGCCGGGCTTTTTATGATTTATAATATCGTCCGGTTAATAATCGGCGGTATTTTTTAGAAGACTTGTTTTCGTTAACCCGGCATAAAACCCCGCTCTGACCCCAAAATCCAAAAAAAAACGCGTAAGCAATTGAGGAACCGATCGATTCGGCGAAGGCGTCGCGCGCGCTTGACCGGGCCGCGCGACAGCCCGCTGAGAAAGATTCTTTCGGCGAAGACGCGTTTTTTGAATCGGTTCACATACGAATATGAATCTTCCGGCGCTTTTTACAGTTTTTACTCCGTTTCTGCATTGCGTAACGCTCGGCTTGTTCAGCCTTTTCGGCAGCCTGCTGTTGATAGCTTTTTTCTTCGGCATCCTTTTCGTGGTCGGCGGTTTGGGATTGCTCATCACCCGCCACTTTCGCGAAGAGCGCATCACCGTTTTGCATATGTTCGGCAGACAGAACGGCTGGACGTTCGTGCCGAACGCGGGCGTCGACGTTTTTCAACACTCGGCCGCCTACTCGATTTTCAATCAGCCGGCGCGCGATCTGATCGCGCTTTTTCAAAGACCGCACGACGACGGCACGGCGATGTTTTTCGATTACGCCTATACGGTCGGGCACGGCAAAAACCGCACGACCTACACGCAGACGGTCGTCGCTTTTCACACGCCGCGCCTGCGGCTTCCCTTTTTCGCGCTCTATCCCGAAACGTTTTTCACATTCATCGGCGAGATGTTCGGCTACAACGACATCGATTTTGCGACGCATCCGGTTTTCTCGAAAAGCTTCAAACTGACCGGACAGAACGAAACGCACATCCGCCAGGTTTTTCACGCGCAGGCGCTCAGTTTTTTCGAAGCCATTCCGAGGGTCCGCGTCGACGGCGGCGGAAATTATCTGTTCGTATACGTTCACGACCAAACCTACAGCCCGCAGAATCTGAACGCCTTCATCGGCATGGCCCTGAACATCTACAATCTGTTCCGCCGCTGATATTTAATTTGTCCACGGGAGAACACGAAAAGACACGAATAAAACCTAAAAATCTTATTCGTGCTCTTTCGTGCTCTTTCGTGTTTGATTTTTCTTACGCGGCGGACGCTTCCTGCCGGGCGGGAATTCGCTCGTCGATCCAATTTTGGATATCCGCCAAAACGATTTCCTTATCGACGTCGTTCAAAAGGTCGTGGAAATGCTCCTCGTAAAGCTTCAAGGTTTTGTCGGCTGAGCCCGCCTTCTCGTAAAACTCCTTACTGCCTTCCGGGCTCGTCGCCTTGTCTTCGGTGCCGTGCATGATCAACACCGGCAAAGCGATGTTCCGAAATTCGTCCGTCAAACGCCGCGCGCCGTCGATCAGCACGCGCCCGGTTTGCGCGGGCTGCGATTCTCCCTTGATGAGAATGTCGGCGTTCATCGACTCGACGACCGCCGGATCGCGCGAAAAATCTTTGTTGTTCAGGCTGAAGACGTGCGTGTGGTGCGTGATGTAGCTGATGCCCTTGATGAATGAGAGCAGAATATCGGGAACCGGCAGCTCGTACGCGAAGCTCTCGCAGACGAAGCCGTCGAATTGCCCGGGATGATCGAGCAGGTAATTGCAGGAAATGACGCCGCCCGCGCTGTGACCGAGCAGAAAGATCGGCAGCCCCGGGTTTTCGGATTTCGCCGTTTGCACGAGTTTGTCGACGTCGTCGGTGTAATCCGTCATTTTTTCGACGTAGTATCGCTCGCCTTCGGAGCGCCCGCGCCCGCGCAGATCGAGCGCGTAAACCGCCAAACCGTTCGCCGCCAGCTGCTCGCCGACCCATAAATATTGACCGCTGTGCGAGTTAAACCCGTGGACGATAACGACGACGCCGCGCGGCGCGCCGTCGGGCTGCCACGCGCGCGTAAAAATTTTGAGTCCTCCGACGCCTTCAAAGAATGATTCGTTCATTAGTTTGTCTCCTTTTTATCGATGATTTTCCAAAGTGATAGTTGGAAAGAATAACAAACTGCGAGGCCGCGCCGATACACTCGGATTTTGTATTTTTTAATAACGCTTTCGTGGTATAAAAACGGAACGACGAACAAAATAAGATTTGGGTTTCGGGTTTTTGGTCTTTGGTTTTTGTGTAAATCAGGACGGTTCCGTACGGAAATCAAACCGAAAACCGAAAACCGAAAACCCGAAACCCATTACACCGATGTTTCGCTGCTGACTAAACCCGCCCTATATTTTCTTGACCGTGAAACTCGCCGTGTAGCCGTTGCGGTTGATGCGGATGTTCGAGCGCGGATACGGGCTCACTTCGCCGAGCGCGATTTCGTAGCCGTCGAAACGAGCGGATTTCGCCTGCAGATTGGTGTTGAGATCGAGGGTTTGCGACTGCCCGCGGCGGTTCGTGACTTTGATCGTCACTTTCGCGTTGCCCGCCCAGACGCAGTTCGCGTCCGCCGGGCAGCGCGAATCCTCGACCGCGACGAACTTGATCCGCAACCGGTCGCGCATGACGCTCTTTTGATTGTTGATGCGCACGGAAACTTGCTGCGCGTTTTGCGCGTTGACGGCGAGCGTCGCCGCGCCGCCGAAAATAAAAGTTAAAATTAAGCCGAAAAATAAGTTTTTCATAATCTTCCTCCTCGAATAGAACGCGCGCGACCGCGTCCGCTTGCAGTGCTTGGAGAGCGGCGCGGCGGGCGCGGGTTGCCGGAAAATATTTATTTCGGCTTTGAGTTCTACGGGGTCAGCCATTTCGTGCTCAGCTCGCCGTCTTCGCGCCACGAAAAGAGCGAGCGGCGGTGCCCTTTGACGTTGAGCTCATAACAGTCGATTTCATCGATCGTCGAGGTGACGACGACGAAGTTCGCCTTGCCGGCTTCGGATTCTTCGGCGGTCGGCTTGCGGTCGCTCAGAGCATCCGGCAAACCGGAAGTCGGATGATCGCTGAACTCCGACGGATTCGCGCCGATGTAGCAGCGGCGGGAAAAAAGCTCGGTCGCCAGCCATTGCTCCTCGTGCAGCTCGCCGTCGGTGTGAAGCTCGGCGGTGCCTCTGATGCGCAGTTGAAATTTTTCCTGCGGGTGATAAAAAAGCCAGTAAACGTTAGGGTTCGCCTGCAGCTGTTCGATTTTCGGCGCGCCGGCGTGCGAGTGAAACGCGAGCCGCGGCGGTCGGCGCCAGAAGCGGCGCAGCACGACCATCCGCATATCCGGCGCGTCGCCGGCAACCGTTCCGAAAACGGGCGTGTGAAACGGGTGCTCGCGCTCGAGCGTGCCCAGGTCAAGATGCTTCCAGATTCTCTTTAAAATTTCGCCGTGAGAAATCGGCTTGTCCCAAATTTTCATAAAAGTTTAGGAAGTTCGGAAAGTTCGGGAAGTTCGGAAAGCCGGTTTATCCTTCCCCGAGCTTTCCGAACTTCCCGGGCTTTCAGGACTTTCAGGACTTTTTCAGTTTCTCGACGATCGCGGTCGCGAATTCGTCGGTTTTCGCCGTGCCGCCCAAATCTCTGGTGCGCACATTGCCTTCGGCGTAAATGTCCATCATCGCGCGTTCGACGCGATCGGCCGCGTCCATTTCGCCGATGTGCCGCAGCATCAGGATGCCCGACATCAGGATCGCGGTCGGGTTCGCGACGCCCTGCCCGGCAATGTCCGGCGCCGAGCCGTGAACGGCTTCGAAAACCGCGCCCTGTTCGCCGATGTTCGCGCCCGGCGCCAAGCCCAAACCGCCGATCAAACCGGCGCACAGATCGGAAACGATGTCGCCGTAAAGGTTTTCGAGCACCATCACGTCGAACTGTTCGGGACGCATGACGAGCTGCATGCAGGCGTTGTCGATGATCTTGTCGTCCGCCGGAATTTCCGGGAATTTTTTCGAAACGTTGTAGAAACATTCGAGGAAAAGCCCGTCGGAAAGCTTCATGATGTTCGCCTTGTGCATGGCCGTGACTTTTTGGCGGTTGTGCGACTGGGCGAATTCGAAGGCGTACTGCGCGATGCGCGTCGAAGCCTTTTCGGTGATGATCTTGATGCTCTCGACGACCCCCGGCACGACGACGTGTTCGACGCCGGCGTAAAGGCTTTCCGTGTTTTCGCGGACGATCACGAGATCGAGTTCCGGATAGCGGCTCGGCACGTTCGGCAAAGCCTTGATCGGGCGCACGTTGGCGTACAGATCGAGCGCTTTTCGCAGTCCGACGTTGACCGACGTAAATCCTTTGCCGACCGGCGTCGTAAGCGGGCCTTTGAGCGCGACCTTGTTTTTCTTGATCGAATCGATCGTCGCTTCGGGAATCGTCGTGCCGAATTTTTCCAGCGCGTACGCGCCGATGATCTGCGTTTCCCATTCGATGTCGACGCCCGAAGCCTCGATGATCCGCACGGTCGCCGCGATGATTTCCGGCCCGATGCCGTCGCCCGGAATAAGTGTAATTGTATGTTTTGCCATCTGTTTTCTATTTCACCCTTTAGTTTTACTGCTTAATACGCAATATATTAGCATGACGAATCAGCTACTTCATAACAAGCGGCCGAAATCGGCGACCATTTGATTTGACCGGTCTTAAAGGAAAAGTTTCTGACCCGATCAAAGCGCTCGGAAACCTTTCCGCCGTTCGGAATCGCCCGGCGCAAAAAACTATTGACAAAACTTTCGAAAATCGCTAAATTCTAAAGACCGTCAGCAACCAGCGCAATAAATTTTTGATTTGAACGTTTAAATTCCCTCAAAAATTAAACGGCTCGTTTTACTTCAAAGCGCTCACCGCCGTCTCGGATATAAAAACACTCCTAATTTTTTTCCAGCCGCGAGATTTTTGCGAAATGCCCTGACGAAATCTGCCACTTACAATCAAAAACGCTTACAAGGGGTTCCAAAAAAAAGGATTTTAGAGGAGACAAAATAATGAAAAGAATTTTTATTTTTGCCGCAATGGCGATTTCTCTCGCATTTACCGCCGACGTTTCCGCCCAGAAACCAAAACCGAGCCCGTCGCCGACGCCGAACAGTTTTGTGACCGCCGAATTTCTGACTCTCGGCGACAACGGCGCAACCGTAAATAAAGTTAGAATGGATCAGCCGGGGGTGCCGTATTCGAACGGCCTGAACGGCGTCGCCGCGCAATTTTTTATCGGCGCCAGCGCGTCGCGCGACCTCGTCATCCGACTGGACGGTTCCACCCGAACGGCGATTTTCGATTTTACCGAGGTTTCATCGGGCATTAATATGCCGGACTGGATTTCAAGCAGCCCGGTGCAGTCGTTCAAACCGCAGATGAACGTTCTCGGAGCCTATTTCGCGAAGGAAAACTGCCAGCCCGTCAGCGGCGTCTATAACTGCAATTTCGTGACCCGGATGAATGCCGGATATTTGTACGCGAGCGGCGACCGAGTCCGATACTCGCTTTTATGGAATCCGGAAACCGAAAATCCGCGTCCGGTCAATTCGCCCGAAGCGACGTCGTTCGTCAACGTCAACTACCAGCGGGACGCGCTCGGCAAGGACGTTTTCACGATCACGCCGCTGCCGAACTGCGCGACGCGCGCCAATAACTTCACCTGCGCCGAAACGGATGCGAAACGCGTCGTCGCGGGCTTGGAAAAAACCAGCGGCAAATCCGTCACGAGCGCCGGGCAATACGTGATGCCCTTCACGCTCGTCGTCCGCCCGAAGTAATGCCCCAACCGAATCGCTCCCGAAGAAAATCAGGTCGACGCCCGGGCGAACCGCCGCGCCGACCTGATTCGAACGATTTTCGACAAACGCGCTCAAAGCTTATTTCTCCGTCTTCTCCAGCCGGCGTCGCGCCCGTTCGAGCTCTTTTTTCTTTTCCGCGTCGAGCCGCGGGTACTGCTGGTGAAAGCTCTTTAGCTTATCGACGATGACGGCGGCGACGACCGCTTTCGCGAACCAGCGATGCTGGTCCGGAACGACGTACCACGGCGCGTTTTCGGTGCTCGTCCTCTCAAACGTTTCTCCGTAAACGCGCATGTATTCATCCCAGTTTTGGCGGTCTTCGACGTCGGTCGCCGAAAATCCCCAGCGCTTGTCGGTGCGCTCGATGCGCTCCAGAAGGCGCTCGCGCTGCTTTTCTTTCGATTGATGCAGAAAAAATTTGAGGACGTGAATGCCGTTGTTGACGAGATACTCTTCGAAATTTTGAATTTCCCGAAAGCGGCGTTCCCACAAGTCCCTGCCTTTGAGTTCGTCGGGCAGCGTCCATTCGTCGAGATATTCGGGATGCACGCGCTCGGTCGTGACCTGTTCGTAATAGGAGCGATTGAAAATTCCGAGCTGCCCGCGCGCCGGGATCGACCGCATCGAACGCCACAGGTAATCGTGCCTCAGCTCTTTTTCGGTCGGCTTTTTGAACATCTTCGATTCGACGCCCTGCGGGTCGACGCTCGCCAAAATGCTGCGGATGATCGGGTCTTTACCGGCGGCGTCCATGCCTTGAAAAATCACGAGCAGGCCGTATTTTTCATGCGCCATCAACATGCCGTGATGTTTCGCGAGGTCCGCCGTGTCGCGCGCGATGCTTTCCTGCGCATCCTTCTCCGAGGCGAATTCGCCCGTGAAATCCGGGTCGGTTTTTGCGAGCGAAAACGGCTTTTTCGGCGGCGCGATAAACTCTGAATATCTCATTTTTCGAACTCCCTTGTCGCGCACTGCGCTGTTAAGCAATAATTAAGTATTGATTGAATTTGCCAAAACATTCAACCATTATAAGTCAATGAGTTTTACACGCGATAAGGTTTCGGACGTTTTGATTATCGGCGGCGGCGTCATCGGATTGGCGACGGCGCGCGCGCTCTATAAAAAAGGCGTTCGCGGTATCCGGATTCTGGAACGCGGGCGAGTCGGAGCCGAAGCTTCATACGCCGCCGCCGGAATGCTCGCGCCGAACGCGGAAGCCGAAAAACCCGACGATTTTTTTCGATTATGTAATGAATCGAACAAACTCTACCCGGAATTTGCCGCAGAATTACTGGACGAAACAAACATCGATATTGAACTGGACAGGCAAGGAACGCTCTACGTCGCTTTGACCGAAGAAGATTCGGAGGAAATCGGGCGACGTTTCGAATGGCAGCGGCGGGCGGGTCTGGCGGTCGAACATCTGACCGCGCGGGAAACGCGGGCGGCGGAGCCGTTTCTCTCGCCGGACGCGCGCGAAAGTCTGTTCTTTCCCGAAGACCGGCAGGTCGAAAACCGCCGTCTGCTCGCCGCGCTCGAAAAATCCGCGCGCATCAACGGCATCGAAATCCGCGAACAGACCGCCGTTACCGGGCTCTTAACCGAAAACGGCAGAATCGTCGGCGCACAAACCGAAACCGAAAAGTTTCTCGCCGCGCACACCATCGCCGCGACCGGCGCGTGGACGTCGCTGCTTAAAGCGGATCAGCTCGTTATGCCGCGCATCGTGCCGGTGCGCGGGCAGATGATCGCTTTTTACACGGCGAAGCGGCTTTTTCAAAAAGTGATCTACAGTCCGCGCGGTTATCTCGTGCCGCGCGCCGACGGCAGAATATTAGCCGGCGCGACGGTCGAAGACGCCGGTTTCGATAAAAGCCTGACCGCCGCCGGCATCGAGTTTCTGCACGACAGCGCGCTCGAAATCGCGCCGAGCCTCGTCAATCTGGAAATCGCCGAAAAATGGGCGGGTCTGCGTCCGCTGGCGGCGGACGGATTGCCCGTCCTGGGAAGTTTTCCACATGTGGAAAACTTTTATCTGGCGACCGCGCACTACCGCAACGGCATTCTGCTCGCGCCTTTGACCGCGCGAATCCTGGCGGAAAAAATATCTGAAAATAAAACTTCGGAGTACCTCGAAATTTTCGGTCCGGAGAGATTTGCGCCGAACGGTTTGCGCAGCGTGAAGTCGACGGTTTAAATTTTAGTTACGAAATTTTTCGGTATGCGTAGTTTTATTGTTTTCATATGGCTGTTCGGCGCGGCGCTGGCGATTTCCGCGCAATCGGGCCGCACCGCCGCGCCGGACGCGGATGCCGCGCCCCCCGAAAAGTATGCGACGGTTTCCGCCGAGCAGCTCTTCGACGAGGCGAACGCTTACGCCAGAAAGAAATTCGCCGAGTTTCAAACGAAAAAAGTTCCGTACAACGAAAAACTGCGTTTGCAGACCGTGCAGGAGCAAAAACAGCTCGCCGCGAAGAATGCAGCGATACTGCTTGCGCGGAACGATCTGGCGGGCGCGGATTTTTATTTTCTCGGCATGCTGCACTGGATCGCCGAAAACAGTGACGGCGCCGACGAAGCCTTAAAAAAATTTATCGCCGCCGAAAACCCGAACGTCGAAAAACTGCAGGCGGCGCGCGCGGTCGTCGTCATGATCGCGGCGCGGCGCGGGAATTTCGAGGAAGCCGAAAAGATTCTCGCCGATTATCAAATCGTCGCCCCGCCCCGACCGCGCGAACGCGCGCGCATGGAAAGCGAGCTCGCCGCCGCTTACCGCGGAAAAAACGAGCTCGCGAAAGCCGCCGCGCACGCCGAAGAAGCGTACCGCATCGCAAAAGCTAATTTTCAAAACGCCGCTTCGCGCGACGCCGCCGTCAGCGACGTGATCGAGAACGCGATGACGGTCTTCGAAATCTACCGCGACGACCAAAAGCCCGAAAAAGCCGACAGAACGCTCGACGATCTGCAGCAGACCGGCGCGGCGGTCGATTCGACGAGCATTTATTACCTCGCCGTCAACGAACGCGTCAAGCACCTGGTCGAAACCGGTCGCAAACCGCTCGCGACGCAGTTTTATAAAGACGTGCTGGCGCGGGCGGCGAACGACTTTAAAGACGCGAAAGCGCAGAAGGAAATTTTGCAGCGCCTGCGAAACCGCGAAAGGCAGTACGAAATTCTCGGCGCGCCCGCGCCCGAACTCGCCGCCGACGCCCGGTGGCTGGCGGGCGCGCCGAAAAAGCTCGCCGATTTGCGCGGCAAAGTCGTGCTGCTCGATTTCTGGGCGACGTGGTGCGGACCGTGCTTCGCCGCTTTCCCGTCGCTCGTCGACTGGAATCGGCGTTTTGAAAACGACGGGCTCGTTATTTTGGGCATGACGCGCTATTACGGCGCGTCGGCGGGCGTCGGCGTCAAGGACGACGCATCGGAAATCGAATTTTTACGCAATTTCAAGAAGGAACAGAATCTGCCGTACGATTTCGTCGTCGGCAAAGACCGTTCCGATCAAATCGCATACGGCGTCGACACTCTGCCGACGACCGTGATCATCGACCGCAGAGGCATCGTGAGGTACGCCGAAGCGGGCGTGGGCAAAGAACCGCTTATTCAAAAAATAATCGAAAAACTTTTAGCGGAGAAGTAATGGCAAGATTCAAGATTCAAGATTAAAAAATTATAATCCGAATCTTGAATCTTAAATCTTGAATCTTGAAAAATGGCTCAGGAACTCGAACAGACGACAACGCAAAGCTTCTACGACCGCATCGCCGACGTCCACAATCTGGCGTTAAAGATCAACGGCTACCGCCAATCGGTCGAAAAGTACCTCAAATCGCTCGACCTCGAAATCGACGAGAACTCGTACGTGCTCGACGCCGGCAGCGGCACCGGCATCGTCACGCTCGGCTTTCAGAGCGCCGGTTTTCGCCCGCGCAAAACCGTCGCGCTCGATTTGTCGCTCAATTCATTGAAAATCGCGCGCGACGAATTCCGCAAAGACAAGCAGACGGACGCGGGCAACGTCGCGGCGGTGCAGGGCAACGTGCTGCAGATGCCGTTCGCGGACGAAACTTTCGATCTCGTCCTGAGCTGCGGCGTGCTCGAATACGTGCCGCTCGACGAGGGCTTGCGCGAAATGGCGCGCGTCATGAAAACCGGCGCGCGGCTCGTTTTCATTCCCGTCAAACCGTCTTTGATCGGTTCGGTTCTGGAATTTTTATATAAATTCAAAGCGCATCCGCTGAAAAACGTCAGAAAGATTTCACAGCAGTATTTTAATATCGTCGGCAGATACGAATTCCCGATCACCGAGCCGATCGGCTGGTCGAAAATGATCTTTCTGCTTGAGAAAAAGTGAATTGAGGCAGAGAGGCACAGGGACGCTACTTTTTTAGCAGCCATCCCAAAAATAACCTGGCCGGTCGAAATTCTTTGCCGTTTCCTTTCCGGCTTCGCGAGGGACGAGAAAACTTCCCGCAAAGCCGCAAAGCCGCAAAGTAAAGGAAGACAGGATTTTCGAGATAGCTTTTAATTTCAAAACTTTTTTCGGAAGCCGGCCTAAGATCCTTTGCGCTCCTGCGTTGAATTTTATGAAAAAACCTTTGATCATCGCGCACCGCGGCGCGTCGGCGCTGGCGCCGGAAAACACGTTCGCCGCGTTCCGGCGGGCGATCGCCGACGGCGCGGAAGGCGTCGAATTCGACGTCCGCCTCTCGAAAGACGGCGAAGTGATGGTTTATCATGACGCGACGCTCGGGCGGCTCGCGAACCGCAAAATTCCGGTCGCGAGCCTGACGGCGGAAGAATTGGAAAAAACCGACGTCGGCTCGTGGTTTACGCGCCGACGTCCGGGTTCGGCGGGCGAGGATTTTTCCGGCGAAAAAATTCCGACGCTCGCCGCGCTGATGGATTTTTTAAGGGATTTTTCGGGGCTGATTTACATCGAATTAAAGTGCCGTCCGGCGGAAACCGAAAGGCTCTCGAAAGCGGTCGGCGAGCTGATTTTCGATTCTCCGCTGCTGCCGCAGATCATCGTCAAAAGCTTTGCGCTCGAAAGTATTCCGCAAATTCGGCGGGTTTGCCCGCAAGTTCGTACCGCCGCGCTGTTCGCGCCGAAGATCATGACGATTCTGCGAAAGGAAAAACGGCTCATCGAAGTCGCCGAGGAATTCGGCGCCGAGATGATTTCCGTGCACTTTTCGCTGGCGACGCGCAATTTGATGGACAAAGCCGAAAAAAGAAACCTGCCGGTCACGATCTGGACGGCGAACAATCCGCGTTGGATCAGCCGCGCCCTGGATTTGGGGCTGTTCGCCGTTATCACGAACGATCCGGCGCGGCTACTGGCAAAACGCGCCGAGATTTTGAGAGGAAATTAAAAAATCAGCCGCGAACGAACACGAAATTTCACGAAATAAATTATTAGAAATCCTTTTCTTGTTTTTTCGTGTTCGCTCGCGGTCGATCTCTTTTTCTCGCTTTCAATTTTGCCGCGCCGCGAAAGTGGGGCTAAAATTATAGCGTTATAACCGAAATTTTTTAGGGAATCTTTTGTAAAATGAAAACTTACGACAATGTTTTGGGACTGATCGGCAACACGCCGCTCGTCAAGATCAATAATCTGACACGCCAGTACGGCATTAAAGCGCAGGTTTACGCAAAGCTCGAAAATCTCAATCCGGGTTTTTCCGTCAAAGACCGCATCGGCGTCTCGATGATCGACGACGCCGAGGAAAAAGGCATTTTAAAGCCCGGCGGAACCCTTATCGAAGCGACTTCGGGCAACACCGGCATCGGCATGGCGCTCGTCGCCGCCGTCAGGGGATACAAGTGCATTTTCGTGATGACCGACAAGGTTTCGGTCGAAAAACGCCGCTACCTGAAAGCGCTCGGCGCGGACGTCGTGATTCGCCCGGCGGCGGCGAAATACGGCTCGCCCGAGCATTACGTCGAAACCGCGAAACGCATCGCGCGCGAAACGCCGAATTCCTTTTATCCCGACCAGTACAATCACCCGGCGAACCCGCTCGCGCATTACCGCACGACCGGACCGGAAATCTGGAACGACACGGAAGGCAAAATCACGCATTTCGTGGCGTCCATCGGAACGGGCGGCACGATCACCGGCACGTCCAGATATTTGAAAGAAAAAAATCCGAACATCCGCGTCATCGGCGCCGATCCGTACGGCTCGATCTTCAAGCAGTACAAGGAAACCGGGCAGGTGCCGGAAGCGACGCCGTACCTCGTCGAAGGCATCGGGCAGAATATCCCGGTCGGCAACGCGGACGTGAAAATCGTAGACGAGATCATTAACATCACCGACCGCGAATCGTTCGAGATGTCGCGCCAGTTAAGCAAAAAAGAAGGCATTTTCTGCGGCGGTTCGACCGGCACGATCTTCGCCGGCGCGCTCAAAGTCGCACGCGGGCTGGACGAAAACGCGGTCGTCGTCTTCATCGTCTGCGACACGGGCGAGCATTACTTAACGAAACATCATTCGGACGAATGGATGAAGGAAAAGCTGTTGCTCGAACCGCAGAAAATCACCGCTGGATTGATCGCCGAAACGAAATCGAACGGCGCGCCGGCGGAATTGATTTTCGTTTCGCCCGACGAGATCGTCAGCAACGCGCTCGCGATCATGAGCGAGGCGGGCGTCACGCAGATTCCGGTGCTGGAGGACAATCAATCGGTCGGATCTTTGCGCGAAAGCCAAGTGCTGGCCCGGCTCTTAAAAGACCGCGAACTGCTCAACGGCAAAGTCGCCGACGTGATGGACAAGAGCTTTCCGATCGTCGACATGGACACCGGTTCGGACGAAATCCGCGCCAAGCTGCAAAAGGCGCCCGCCGTTTTGATCGAGGACTTCAAACGCATCACCGGCATCATTACGCGTTCGGACGTGCTGGATTTGCTGAAATAATCGAAAACGGCGGCGAAGCTCAAATTCCGACGACCGCGAAAAACGCGAAAAGAGGCGAAAATTTCTTTCCGGATTTGGTCTTTTTCGGCGTGCTTTTTCGCGTTTTTATCAGGCAGAGAAAAATAATCACGGAAAAGCGGCGCGCCGGGCCGCAATAAAGTTGAAACGAAAAAAAATACAGGTAAAATAAATTGAAATTTCAAAGGCAAATCGCGCTTCCTGGTTTGTTTTTGCATTTTCACCCGAAAGCCGATAACAGATTGATTTTGGATTTTAGATTTTGGATTGGGTTCGTTGATGAACTTATGCGCTGAACGTTGAACTCATGCTCCGGCTAAAATGCTTCGGTGAAGAATCGCTGCAGTTGAGGCGGCGGCAAATCCAAAATCCAAAATCCGAAATCTAAAATCCCGTGACGTGGAGAACAAAGAAATGAGCAATAATCCGAAAGACGACGATTGGGGAATGACGATGCCGAACGCGCGGCTCGACGAGGAAATCAAAAAAGACTTGCCGCCGAGCTTTCCGCCGAAGTCCGAGCAGGCGCCGAGCCTGCCGCCCGACGATTGGGGAATGACGACGCCGAACGTCAATATTCCCCAAAACGCGCTTCCGCCGACGAATCAGGCTTCGAGCCAGCCGTTTTCGGATTTCGACCAGACCGCGCCGAACCTCAATATTCCGCCGCAGTACACGGATCAGCCGAAACCGCCCGCGCCGCCCGCGTCCGCCGGCGATGATTGGGGCGTGACCGATGCGAATATCAATATTCCGAAGGAAAGCAAAAAAGACGACTGGCAGATGCCGGCGCCGAAGTTCCGCGTCTCGGAAGGCGCCAAACCGAACTTCGATAAAACGACGCCCAACTTTAATTTGAAAGACCTCAACAACGATTTCGGGGACGCGCCTTACGGCAGCGAAGAAATCGGCGATAAAACGACGCCGTATTACCGGCTGCCCGAAAATCAAGCCGAATCGAACGCGCCGGCGGCGGCCGCGCCGATCGTCGAAGAGGCGGCCGAAAGCGCGCCGCCGGCGGCGCCCGCGCCGAAAAGCGGCAACATGAAATGGGTTTTGCTGCTCGGCGGACTGTTCGCTTTCTTTATGCTCGTCACCGCCGGGCTCGTCGGCGTTTATTTTCTTTATTTCGACACTTCGAACACGGTCAAAAGCACGGCCAACAAACCGGTCGAAACCGCGCCGACGCCCGCGCCGACCGCCGCTCCGGTCGCGACTTCGCTGCCGGCGACCGTCAACTACAAAGGCGATATGGTGCTCGTCGCGGCGGGCGAATTCACGATGGGCGCGGACGCGGGCGGCGACGAATCGAAACCGGCGCATAAAGCGACGGTGCCGGCTTTTTATATCGACAAAACGGAAGTCACGAACGCGCAGTACAAAGAATTCTGCAACGCGACCGGCAAAACGCCGCCCCCCGATCCGTTTTGGGAAAAAGGTTATTTCGAAAATCGACCGGACGCGCCCGTTTTAGGCGTTTCGTTCGACGACGCGAAAGCGTTCGCGGCGTGGGCGGGCAAACGCCTGCCGACCGAAATCGAATGGGAAAAAGCCGCTTCGTGGGACGCCGCCGCGCAGGCCAAACGCGATTTTCCGTGGGGCGCGTCGTTCGAATCGGGCAAAGCGGCGTTCGGGCTCGACACTCCGAAGGACGTCGGCTCATATCCTTCGGGCGCGAGCCCTTCGGGCGCGCTCGACATGGCGGGCAACGTCGCCGAATGGGTCGACGCCTTTTTTCAGCCGTATCCGGGCAACACGACCGAAAACTCGAATTTCGGCGAAATCAATCGCGTCGTGCGCGGCGGGCATTTCGGCTCGAAGACGAACGATCTTTTAAAGACGACCAAGCGCATCTACGTTCCGCCCGGCGTCGCTTCGGGCGAGGACGAGGAAAAACTTTTCGCCGCGGCGATCGGTTTTCGCTGCGCGGTTTCGGCCGACGACGCGCGCCTGCAGGAAGCTCTCGGGAAATAGCAAAGCAAATAATTCGCCACGCGCGCGTCAAGCAACGTGGCGAGGGACGCAAAAGATAGAATGAACCTTAAAATTGTGAAACAAGAAAATAATCTGAAACTCAAATTAACGATCATCGCGCTCGGCGTCTGGATTCTGCTCACCGGCGCGAGCGGCGCGCATGCCCAGGTCGACGACGTGATGGTCGTCCGGCAGAAAGCCAAAGTCACGATCCGCCCGAAAGCCAAACCGGTCGCGCGGAAAATCAACGTAACGCGCCGCGTGACGATCGTCCGCGTCGAGAAAAAAAGCCGCTCGAATTTCCGAAAAAACGTCAATAAGCCGGTCAAAAAGATCGTCAAAACCGTCCAGGTGCCGCTGCTCGCGGCGCAGCTGCGGCTCTTGAACGTCGACAAGGACGGCGCGGAAACGGAAGTCAATCCGATCGCCGCGTTTACGACGAACGACCGGCTGCGCATGTCGATCAAGGCGAACCAGACCGGCTATCTGTACGTGATCCGGCAGGCGTCGCCCGAAGCCGACGGCGAGATCATTTTCCCGACGACGCTCGTCAATAACGGCAGCAATTTAGTCAAAGCGAACGTCGAGTACGTGCTGCCGCGCAACTGCCCGGCGGAATACGTGCCGGCGCCGCGCGACTGCGCGCTGCAGCTTTTCCCCTACGAGAGCGCGCCGCAGGAGTTTTTCACGCTGATCTTCACGCGCGACTCGCTGGTCGATCTGCCGAACGACGTGAAAAACACGCGCGTCAGCCTGGCGAATCTGATGAGCGCCGGCAAAATCGGCGCGAAGACGATGATCGATCTGATCGAAGATTCCGGTCAGGATCTCGTTTCGCAGCAGGGCGACACGCCGTTCGCGATGCGCATCGTCAACATCAACCCGAAAGACAACGAGGAGATTATTGAAACGTTCGTTTTAAGTAAAATGAATAAATAATTTTTGCCCGCGAAAAGGCGCCAAAAGACGCGAAAAAGATTTTTAAGTAGCGTGTTTCGCATCCTTTCGCGGGCAAAAACATCCGGGGAATATGGCGCGAGCAATCTTAAAATTTGACGAAAAGGAAATGACGATCGGCGAGGACGCGACCTCGTTCGGGCGGACGACGGACAACACCGTTTCCTTTCCCGACAATTCGAACATTTCGCGCCATCACGCCGAAATCGGCTTCAGAAACGGCGCGTTCGTGCTGACGGATTTGAATTCGTCGAACGGCACGACCGTCAACGGGCAGCGCGTCGACGGCGAAATCGCGCTCGGCGACGGCGATTTCATCACGCTCGGCAATTCCGTGATCGTCGAATTCGCCGTCGAGGACGAAACGCCCGACGACCCGGAAGAAGCGGAAATGGCCGCCGCCGGTTCGATTCCCGAAGCGACGCCCGCCGGCGCCGGTTCGAAATCGAAATTCCCCGTAATTTTGGGCGTCACCGGCGCGGTTTGCGGTTTAGCGGTCGTTTTCGCGGTCGCCGCCGCTTTCGTATTTATTTCCGACAGCACCGCGTCGGGCTGCGACGCCGTCGCGCGCATCGTCAGTCCGGTGCAGGGCGAAGTCATCTCGCAGGAAACCGAAATCAAGGTCGACGTGACGAATTCGGCGTGCGTCGGCACGGTGCGCGTCGTGCTCAACAATCAGACGATCGCCGAGATGAACGTCGCGCCGTACACGGCGCAGATCGATCCGAAAAACTTTCCGGAACTCGCCGACGGCGGGCTTTACGCGCTGCAGGTCGTGCTCGAAGACGCGCAGGGCAACGTGCTGCCGCAAACGCGCGAGGTCGCGCTGCAGTTCGAGACCAGGGAAACGAAAACGCCGACGCCGACGCCGGTCGTCGCAACCGATTCGCCGACGCCGACCATTCAGAGCGGCAAACAACCGAGCCTGATCGACGTGCAGAAGATGACCGCCGGCGTCGTCGGCAAATTCACGGGCGGAAGCTTCAAATACAATCTTTCGAACCCCGAGTTTTTGACCGAAGTGCGCAAAAGAAGCGCCGAATACGCTTCGTCGGAAGGCTATTTCGCGCGCGCTTCGCAGTACCGCGACGTGATCAATCAATCGTTCGTGCGCGACAAGGCGCTCGACGCTTCGCTGCCCTACATTCTCGCGATGAGCCGCAGCAAGTTCAACGTCGCGAGCCAGAACGGCGGCGAAGGCTTGTGGCAGATGTCGAACGATTTCGCGACCGCCAACGCGTACAACGTCGTCTGCGCGACCGCCGTTTTGTCCGACGCGACGCAGGACTGCGCGGCGAAAGCGGCGGCGCTCTATATGGAAGATCTGGTCGTCAAAACGTTCGACGGCGACATCGTGCTGGCGGTCGCGGCGTTCGGCAAAAACGCGCAGGAAGCCAATAACTGGAAACAAAGTCTGCCGGCGGAGCGTTCGGATTTCTGGAAAGCCGTCACGGACCCGGCGCAGCGCGAGCAGGTCGCCAGATTTTTCGCCGCCGCGATCGTCGCCGAAAATCCGCAAAGGTTCGGGCTCAAAAAGGAACGCCCGATCTCGGAGCTTTATCCGGTGGTTGCCAGATAAAGGCTTGATGGCGTAAGTTTTAGGTTGGACTTTTTTTACCGAAGACCCGAAACCTGTAAAGAAAATGCTCGAAGTAGTTCTGACATATCGAACGGACGAAAGTTCGGGAGAAATCGCGCTCCCGGAAGGAAAGATTTCCTTCGGGCGCGGCAGCGAAGCCGATCATCGTTTCGCGGACGACGGGCTTTCGCGCCTGCACGCGACCGTCTACCGCGAAGGCGACAACGTCTGGGTCACGGACGAAAATTCGACGAACGGCAGTTTCGTCAACGGCGAGCCGGTCAAGCCGAACGGCACGATTCTTTACAACGGCGACAAAATCAAGATCGGTCATTACACGACGCTGAGCGTCCGAATCGGCGCCGCGCAAACCGCCGAGGCGCAAAACCCGGCTGAGAAATCAAAAACCCTCGCGGCTTCCGGCGGCGATTCGCCGGGCATCCCGATTTTGGTTCCGCTCGCGCTCGCGGGCCTGGCGATTCTCGTCATCAGCGTCTCGGCGGTCTTTATCGGCTACAGGGCTTTCGGCAACACCGGCACCGACATCGTCGACGACCCGACGCCGTACGAGACCGCAACGCCCGACGACGAAGAACCCGGAAACAAAAACGACAATAAAAATTCGGCCAAAACGCCGCGTCCCGCCGCTTCGACCGAAGCGACGCCGAACGGCACCGGCGCGACGGAAACGATCGCCAACACGACCGTCGAGGTGAAAAACGACGGCACGACCGTCGTGCTGCCGAAAGGCAAGTATCAGGACATGACGGACGAGGACAAAAACCGTTACATCGCCGTCAGATCCGAAAAAATCGCGCGCATCATCGGCAACCAGAAGAGCGACCCGATTCCGCCGGAAGCGGTGCGCGAAATCAAAACCTACCTGAACGGCTACGTGAGCCGTCTGAATAAAGCGAAAAAAGATTCGTGCGAGCAGGGCAGCTGGGTTTCGAGCGATTTCACGAGCGTTTTAACGCGCGCGACGAAAACGAGCCCGATGATCGTGCGCGCTTTTCGCGCCGAAGGCATTGAGCCGCAGATCGGAATTTACGTCGCGATGATTGAAGGCGAGCACTGCCCGTGTCTGACCAGTCCGACCAAGGCGCAGGGCATGTTTCAATTTCTCGCTTCGTCGGCGCCCGACTACGGACTCGACCCGAACGAGCGGTGCGATCCGGAAAAATCTTCGAAGGCGGGCGCCAAATACCTTAAATCGTTGATCGCCCGGTTCGGCACCGCGCCGGACAGCGTGCCGCTCGCGATCGCGAGTTTTAACAGCGGGCAGGGCAATCTGAGCAAAAATCTCGACACGGTCTTCGCCACCGGCGGGCAGAACCGCAGTTTCTGGGCGCTCGCGGCGAACAAAAACATTCTGCAGGGCGGCGCCGGCAAGCAGTTCAATGCCGAAAACATCAAGTACGTGCCGAAGTTTTTCGCGACCGCGATCATCGGCGAAAACCCGCAGGACTTCGGCGTCACGCTGCAGCCGCTTTCGACGTACGCGCAATAGTGGTCGGCGGTCGGCGGTGGGCGGTCGGTTTAAGTCCATTTCTGACCGCCCACCGCCGACCACTGAATTATGACTGAACTTTGGCTTAAATACCGAAACGAATACGGCGACGAACGGCGAGTATTGGTCGCCGGCTCAAAATTCGTCGTCGGCAGACATTCGAGTTGCGATTTGAGCATCGCAAACTCCAGACTGTCGCGCGAACACGTCAAGATCGAGGCGTTCGGCGAGTTTTTTGTCGTTTCCGACTGCGGATCGAGCAACGGCACGACGCTCAACGGCGCGACGCTCGGCGAACCGGTAACGCTGCAGAACGGCGACGTGCTGAATCTCGGCGGCGGGCTCGACATCGAAGCCGAATTGGTTTCCGAGCGCCCGAAATCCGTTCCGTCGAACGCCGGCGAAATCCCAACCGGAACCGGTGCCGCCGCGGGCAAAACTTCCCTTTCGGCCGGCGCGTCTTCAACCTCTGACGGGGGCGGATCGTCGATTCCGACCGCCGTTTTTATCGCCGCGCCGGCGCTCGTCATCCTGTTGCTGGTCTGCGGCGGCGGATTTCTCATTCTTTTCGGCGGCGGCGGCAACCCGGGACGCGACAGCAACCGCGTCGGCTATTACTCGCCGACGCCCGAAGAAACCCCAGACGATCCGCCCGACGAATCGCCGACGCCGCGCCCGTCTTCGAGTGCTTCGAACGCGGCGGCTTCGCCGTCGCCCGGGGCGAGCGTTCCGCCGACGCCGGAAGTTTCCGACGAAAAGAAAAAAATCGAGATCAATTCCGCCGCTTTTCTGCAGCGCATCGCGCTCAGCGATCCGAACGCTTTTCTGAAATCGACCGAAATCGACATCGTCGGCGCGAAAATCGCGCCGTTCAAAAATTCGAGCGCGCTCGCCCAGAATTTTAAGGCGGTCAAAGCGAACACCGCGCAGTTTCAGTCGCTCGCGCAGTCGAAGGGCTTGAAACCGCAGTTTCTGGCGGTCGCCGCGCTGGCGGAAATCGGCGGCGCGACGGGCAACCCGCTCGAGGTCGCGCAGCGCATGCTGCCGGTTTTCAGCGAGCTTCGAATTTCGCTCGCGAACAATCTGGCGGACGACAATCTTTTGATGATCGCCGCTTACAATCAGGGCAAAGCGGGAAAATTCAAGGACTTGCGCAACACGCTCGAAGCATTGGCGAAGAAAAATCCGAGCGTTTCGCCGCGCGAAATCCGAACGATCTGGTTTCTCAAAAAACAAGGCAAAATTTCGGACGCCGAATACGAGTTTGCGCTCCGCTTTTTAGCGATCGGCACGATAACGCAAAACCCGAAGGATTTCGGCGTCAATTCGGAAGCCGTTATTTTTTAACTAGTTTGCAGGGCGGGAAAGGGTGCGAAATTAAAAAGTTTCGGTCTCCATAATTCATTGACAAAAATTGAGATAAGGAACAAAATCTTTAATAACCGTTTTCAATAAACAAAACCTGATTTTCGCCAAACTTAAACAGCTGTCTTATGAGCAAATACCGGAAAATTGTCTGGAATGAAGGGATGCTTTTGACTCCGCATCACTTTCAGCAGTGGGATAATTATCACGAAGAACTTCTCAACTCGCGCGTCCGCTCGCTCATGCCGTTCGAATACGGCATTTTGGATTTACAAATCAGCCGCGAAGCGATCGCCAACGGCAATTTTCAAATCATCAACTGCCACGCGGTACTGCCCGACGGGTTGATGATCAACATCCCCGACGCCGAAGCCGTGCCCGATCTGCGGCAGGTCGGCAACCATTTCCATCCGGAAGCCGAACGACTCGGCGTGCATTTGGCGATTCCGGCGAAGAAGATGGGCGAGGCGAATTTTCAGGGGAACGGCGTCAAAACCGGCGGCAATTTACGGTTTCTGCAGGAAGGCGTGCTCGTCAAAGACGAAACGAGCGGCTCGAACGAGCAGCCGCTCGCGCTCGCGAAAAGCAATCTGCGGATCATCTTCGACGACGAAGTGCGCGACGGCTTCACGTCGATGAAAATCGCCGAGCTCGTCCGCACGCCGACCGGACAATTGATGATCAACGACGATTACATTCCGCCGACCTTGAAATCGTCGGCGTCGATCTGGCTCGTCAACATGTTGCGGCAGCTCGTCGAAATCCTGAACACGAAATCGGGCAGCCTCGGCGAACAGCGCCGGCAGCGCAACGCTTCTCTGGCGGATTTCACGACCTCGGAAGTCGCGGTTTTCTGGCTGCTGCATACGATCAATTCGGCGATTCCGACGATGGCGCATTTTTTCCGCTCGCCGCTGCTGCACCCGGAACGCGTGTATCTCGAAATGGCGGAGCTCGTCGGCAAGCTGATGACGTTTTCGACCGAGCTTTACCCGCGCGACATCGTTAAATACGATCACGACGACCTTTATTTCACGTTTTACAACCTGTCGACGCAGCTTAAGGAACTCCTCGAAACGGTCATTCCGAGCCGCTGCGTGCCGATCCCGCTCGAAAAAACGCGCGATACGCTGTATGTCGGACGCGTCGAGGACGAACGCCTTCTCAAGGAGGCCGGATTTTACCTGGCGGTGCGCGCGCAGATGCCCGAATCGCGCCTGATCGAAGGCATTCCGCGCGTCGTCAAGATCGGTTCGCGCGACGTCATCGACACGATCATCAACTCGGCTCTGCCGGGCGTCGTGCTGACGCACGCTTCGCCGCCGCCCGCGCCGATCCCGGCCCGCGTCGGCTTCCGGTACTTTATGCTCGACACGATCGGACCGTACTGGGAAGGCATCAAGGGCTCGAAAGTGATCGCCGTTTACGTGCCGGACGAGATTCCGGACGAAAAACTGGAAATGTACGCCGTCAAGCCGTAAAAATTTTTTCGCGGCGGTGATACGAATTGCGCGAAAATACCGCGTTGTTATTTAGCAGTCAATTTTGCCCTTGATTCGGCTTGACAACGAAACAAAGCGTAGGCTTAATGTTACTGCTAAACCCGAAAACATAAAATTTTTATGAGCGAAAGAGCAAACCCCAACGATTTAATTGCTTTTGCCGGACCGATTTTCGATCTGATTCTACGCCTCAAAGCCGGAATCATCGCTCCCTCGAACGAATTGCGCCCGAAAATCGCCTCGATGCTCACGGATTTCGAAAACCGCGCCGAGCGCTATCGTTTCAGCAGCAAAATCACGCAGGTTTCAAAATTCGCGCTCGCCGCGTTCGTCGACGAAACCGTCCTTTCGAACAATTTCAACCTGAAGGAAGAATGGGAAAAAAACCCGCTGCAGCTCGAATATTTCGGCGAGCATCTGGCGGGCAACAAGTTTTTCGACAAGCTCGCGGCGATGCTCAAGCAGGTCGACGTGACGGCGGACGCCGTCGAAATCTACTACGTCTGCATGCTGCTCGGATTTAAGGGCAGATACGCCGTTTACGAAAAGGACAAACTGCTGCAGATCATGCAGGAGACGGCGAACGCGCTCGTCAAGGCCGGCAAGATTCGCCCGGTCGAGCTCTCGCCGAACTGGCTCGCGAACGACCAGCCCGAACCGCCGAAACCGCGAAAAATGCCGGCGTGGGCGAAAATCGGCGCGCTCGGCGGTCTCGGTTTCGCGTTCATCGTTTACCTGGTGATGTTTCTGGTCGTTTCGAATTTTTTGAAGAACGCGCTCGAAAAACTTCAGCTTTAAGACAAAAGGGTTTGATTGATTTTTAGATTATGAGTTCCTGGCACGCTCAACAACTTAAATTTGCTTTCGGCATCGGCGGTTTTATGTCGTTTTACGGCGTCGTCGGCTTGCTGACATGGTTTGGCGGCGAAAAATTGGGCCTGCCCGTCAACACCCGCATCATGGTGATTGTCGTGCTGCTGCTGACGCTTCCCTTCACGATGCTGATCGGCTACGTCGCGACACGCCGGTCGGCGAAAAAAGAGGAAGAAGCGAAAAAGGAAGGCGACGCGAAAGCGGAGGAAAAAACCGGCGCGAACGGCGACCAGCCGAAGCTCGCCGCGCCGACCGGCAATTATCAGGATTTGCCGGCGGGCGCCGAAGAAGTCGTCAAGTTTCTGCAGACTTCGAACCTCGCGGGCGGCAACGGCAAAGACGCCGTCTACGCGCTGCCGTGGTACATCGTCGCCGGCACGCCGAAATCCGGCAAATCGTCGCTCGTTCTGGGGTCGAACCTGAATTTTCAGACGCTGCCCTCGCAGCGCCAGTCCGAGCAGAAAATGATCCGCCCGACCAGAAACATCGACTGGCGCGTCACGTCCGACGCGGTTTTCGTCGACACGGCCGGTCGCTACCAAACCGAAGGCGCCGACGAGGACGAGTGGAATTCGCTGCTCGAAACGATCAAAAAATACCGCGGCACGCGCCCGATCGACGGCATGCTGCTCGTCGCGAACACGGAAAAGATTTTAAACGCCGACGAGCGCCAGATCGAAGAAATGGCCAAGGTCATGCGCACGCGGCTCGACGAAGCGATGCAGCGCCTCAAAGTGCGCTTTCCGGTTTACCTCGTCTTCACGCACGCCGACGCGATCGAAGGCTTCCGCGATTCTTTCTCGACCTCGAAAAAAGAGGGCGAAACGCTCGTCTGGGGCACGACGATACCCCTTGAAAAAAGCGACACGGCGCACTCGCTTTTCGACGAAGAATACGGGCTGCTGCAAACTTCGGTGATGAAACGCCGCCTGATGAGGCTTTCGGCTCCGTTTCCGCCGGTGCGCCAGCTGAGGATTTTCAATTTCCCGCTGCATTTCGGTTCGGCGCGCCGCAAGCTCGGCGCGTTCGTCGCGGCGCTTTTCCGTCCGAATCCGTTCAGCGAAAACCCTTTCCTGCGCGGTTATTATTTCACGAGCGTGCCGGCGAACCGCCAGCCGCAACAGGTGCAGGGCGATAAAACGATGGGCGGCGCGCCGGCGCCGCAAACGGTTGGTTACACTTACTTTACCGAAAAGTTTTTCCGCGACGTCGTGCTGCGCGACAAGGATTTGGTTAAGACCTTCCAGCAGCAGCGCCAAAAACCGCCGATCCTGGGCTGGCTTTTGATCTTGTTCGGCGCGACCGTCGTCTCGATTTTGCTGATCCTCGCGACCGTTTCGCTCGTCAACAATAAAAAACTGCTCGAAGCCTCGGAAAGCAAAGGCGTCGCGGTTTTAAACATCGCGAAATCCGACGGCAACATCAACCCCTTGAGCAAAACGCCGGACGCGGCGACGCGCGAAGTCAACGCGATCGAAGATTTGCGCGTGCTGATGGCGGAGCTCGACGAATACGACCGCGAAGGCGCGCCGATCTATCTCGGCATGGGGCTTTACTCGGGCAACACGATTTACAAGGGCAACGAAAAATCGAAGGGCCTGCTCAATATTTATTACAACGCCGTCGGTCGCCGCTACATGGACCCGACCGTTAAAAAGCTCGAGGACGAGCTGCGAAAATTCGCGACCGCGTCGAACGTCGTCAATCAAAACGCGCTCACGCAAGCCGAGGAAGACGTTTTGAGTCTCAACTACGACCGACTCAAAGTGTACCTGATGCTGTCGGACAAATACCGCGACAAATCGAACGACACCGACATCGTCAACACGCTCAAGGAATTCTGGTTCGCGGAATCGAAACTGCCCGAAACCTTAAAGGACGACGCGGAAAATCAGCTGAAATTTTACGCCAAGCAAGCCGACCGCCTCGAAGGGCCGGACAAATTCCCGCGCATTCAGAACGACATGAATCTGGTCGCGGAAGTGCGTAAAAAACTGCAGGCTTTTCCGCCCTACAAGCGTTACTACAAACGCAAAGTGACCGAGATCTCCAAAGAGGTCGAAGCGAAATACGGCGAAATGACGGTCGAGGCGATCCTGCAGCGCAACGGCGGCGACAGCGGCTTTATGGAAGGCACCGCCGCGGTGCCGGGCGCCTACACGGTCGAAGGCTTTAAATCGATGGACCGCGCGATTCTCCTGTCCGCCAAAGAGCTGAGCGAAACCGACTGGGTGATGAGCGACGACAAAAACATGGCGGAAAACATCGCCGACATTTCGAAGGAATCGAATAAAATCCGCGATCAGTATTTCCGCGATTATTCCGACCGCTGGCGCGAATTCGTGAAAAACGTGCGCGTCAAACCGTACCGGAAAGAAAACGACAAGGACGCTTCGCGCGTGTCGGCGAAAGACGCGCTCGCCTCGTTCTCGTCGGCCAATTCGCCGATGAAGGCTTTATTGAAGGAAATCGATAAAAATACGAATCTTTCGGCGAAACCGAAGCCGACCGGTTTATGGGAAACCATCAAGGGCTGGTTCAAATCGGAAACGCTGCCCGACACGGGCGGCGGCTCGCAGGTCGAAAAGGAATTTCGCCCGCTGTTCTCCTTCGTTGAAGACAAGGGCGATAAAAACGCGAAAGTGCCGGTCGACGAGTACCAGACGTTGATCAGCAACGTCTTTATCAAATACAACGGTTTCAGCGACACCGAGATCAACGAACTGGCGGCGATTCAGGACGACGAGAAAAACAGAAAATTCCCGCAGCTCAACGATTCGATCACCAAGATCGACGCCGCGACGAAATCCTTCAAAGACGCTAAGGACTCGGCGGTCGGGCCGTTTTTCGCGGACCTTTTGCGCCAGCCGGTCGGCAACTTGAAAACGCTGCTCGGCGCGGATTCGATCAAGAATCTCGGCGAGAAATGGACGAACGAAGTGCTGCCGGCGGCGGCGACCGCCGAACAGGGTTATCCGTTCGCGGAAGGCGACAACAACGCCGATTTCGCCAACCTGAAAGCGTACCTCGCGCCGACGAGCGGAAAGCTGTCGCAGTTTTACGACAACAACAATCTGAAGAAATATTTCGACGGCACGCCCGGACAATTGAAATTGAAAGACGCGAACAACGCGCCGTTCACGCAGGAATTCGTCGATTATTTGAACAAGGCGTTCATGCTGCGCCAGGCGCTGTTCGGCAAGGGCGACGACTTGAAGTTCGACTATAACTTCGAGCTCACGAACCCGAAGGACGCGCTCGTCGAAATGACGATCGACGGCGTCACGCTCTCGTCCGCCGACAAACCGTCATCGCCAGTCAGCTTCCCGGCGGCGACCGGCGGCGGCAACGGCGTGCTGATCAAAGTGCTGTCGACCACGACGGCGACGCCGACTTCGGCAAATACTACGGCGACGCCCGTCAATTCTAATGTTTCCGGAAATACGGCAGTACCGCAGGCGACGCCGAAGCCCGCGTCGAACAGCAGCAGCAATTCGGGCGGGACGGACGAAAAACAATTTTTGGGACCGTGGGGCTTGTTCAAGTTTTTCGACGCGGCGGGCGCCCAGAAACAATCTGACAATTCGTATTTATTGTCCTACAAACTGACAAGCGGTAAAACTTTGACGGCGAAAATCACGCCTTCCGGCGTCGACCCGTTCAACAAGGAGATTTACAAGTTGCGGGCGCCGAAAACTATTTTGAAATGATCTTTGGGTTTTAGGTTTTGGGTTTTGAGTTTTGGTCCGATCCGACGACCGATCTCAACGCCGAAAACCGAAAACCCAAAACCCAAACAAAAAATGAACGAAGCGAAAACATTACTCGAAGCGGGAAATTTGAGCGGCGCGATCGAAGCCGCGCTCGGACTCGTCAAAAAAAATCCGACGGACGTCGCGGCACGCATCTTTCTTTTCGAACTTTCGATTTTTGCCGGCGATTGGGACCGCGCGAAGCGGCAGCTCGACGTCATCGGTCACCAGGACACGGTCGCGATGATCGGCTCGAAAATTCTCGAACAATGCGTTTTAGCCGAAAATAAGCGCGCCGAATTTTTCGCGAAGGGCACGAAACCGACGTTTCTCGATTCGCCGCCCGATTATATTTACGGGCTTTTGACGGCGAACAACCGGATGATCGAAGGAAATTTGACGGAAGCGCAGGAAATTTTGGGCAAAGTCGACGAACAGCGCCCGGCGTTCGCCTGCCGGATCAACGGCGAAGAGATCGCCGATTTCCGCGATTACAACGATCCGACGTCGGTCGTTCTGGAAGTCATCATCAAGGACGACTACGTTTTGGTGCCTTTCGAGCAAATCGAACGAATCACTTTTTCGGAGCCGAAATCGCTCCGCGATTATTTTTGGCGGCAGGCGACGCTCGAAACCGGTAACGGAACGAACGGCGAGGTTTTCGTCCCGACGCTTTATAACGATTCATGGCGCAACGGCGACGACCGGATTCGCCTCGGCAAAGCGACCGACTGGCGCGAACTCGACGAGGACATCTACGTCGGCGAGGGCGCCAAGCTTTTCGCCGTCGGCGCCGAACATAAAACGATTTTTGATTTAGAAACGATTGAATTCGTCAAGGAATAGATAAAAGTAAATTTCAATGGCAGAAATTGAACCCAAACCATCGGTCATAAATTTCGAAACGCTTCTCGCGCCGATTTCCGAAGACAATCCGTCGGGCGAATACCTGCGCTATTCGGGAATCTACGACGAAATCTCGGAAGCGCGCCGCTCGGACAAGGACGTTCCGCAGGGCGAATGGCAGACCGAGCTGAAATACGCCGACTACCGCAAAGTGATCAGCCTGGCCGTGCCGGCGCTCGAAAAAGATACCAAAGATTTGCAGATCGCGGCGTGGCTTTCCGAAGCGCTCGTCAAAGAACACGGCTTCGTCGGGCTGCGCGATTGCCTGAGACTGGTTACCGGTCTGCAGGAAACTTTTTGGGAAACGCTGCATCCGGAAATCGACGAGGGCGACATGGAAGGACGCGCCAACGCGATCGCGTGGATGGAACTGCAGACTTCCTATGCGCTGAAGCAAGCGAAAATAACGGGCTATCAGGGCTACAGCTTTATCGATTTCGAAGATTCGAAAAAATACGACATCCCCGAAAATCTCGCCTCGCTCGATTCGACCGAACAGGCGCGCTACAATGCGCTGCGCGACGAGGCGGAAAAAGAAAACCGCGTGACGGCGAACAAATGGCGCGCCGAAATGGCGCAGACGCGCCGCCAGTTCGTCGAGGAGCTGAGCTTTTTGTTCGACGAGTGCTGGGCGGCGTACAACGACGTGAACCGCGTGATCGAGGAAAGATTCGACCGCAATCAGGCGCCGGGCATGAACAATCTGAGAAAAGCCCTCGACGATGTTCACACGCTCGTTAAAAAGTTCCTCGAAGAGAAGCGCGCCGAAGAACCGGACGAAATCACGGAAGAAATCATCGAGGAGGGCGCCGACGGCGAAGGCGGCGCGGTCGTGCGCGTCGCGGGCGTCGCGACCGCGTCCGGCGCGATTCAGAACCGTCAGGACGCGCTTAAGCGGCTCGGCGACATCGCGGATTTTTTCAAGAAAACCGAACCGCACAGCCCGATTTCATATATTCTGCAAAGAGCCGTGAAATGGGGAAATATGCCGCTCGAGTTGTGGCTGCAGGACGTTATTAAAGACGAAACCGTAATTTACAATATTCGGCAGACGCTCGGCTTTAACACGAATTTACCGGAATCGTCCGAGTAAATTAAGGACAATCGAAACAGAAGAATTTATTCTTAACCGTAAAATTAAAACAAAGGAGCAAATGAAGAATGGCAAGCAAAGAAAGTATACAGCATAAAATTGACCGTGTTCGTCCTCCGCGTGTCCAAATCACTTACGATGTGGAAGTCGGCGGAGCGATCGAAATGAAAGAACTCCCGTTCGTCGTCGGCGTCATGGGCGATTTCGTCGGAAAGCCGGAAGAACCGCTGCCGGCGATCAAAAACCGCAAATTCGTCGAAATCGATCCGGATAATTTCAATCAGGTGATGGCCGGAATGAAGCCGCGCGTCGCTTTTTCGGTCGAAAATAAAATGCAGAACGACGGCAGCAAAATCGGCGTCGACCTCAAATTCACCAATATCGAAGATTTTGAACCGGACAATGTCGTGCAGCAGGTCGAGCCGCTCCGCAAGCTCGTCGAAGCGCGCCAAAAGCTTTCCGATTTGCGTTCGAAGATGGACGGCAACGAAAAATTGGAAGAAATGTTGAACGGAATTATCGCCGACGCCGACAAACAGAAACAACTAAGCGATGCTCTCGGTATCGAAAAGAAGGAGGAATAAACAATGGCTGAAAAAGCAAATCAAACAGCAGAAGCTCAAACTCAAGAACAGGTTCAGGAAGTCAGCCTTCTTGACCAGATTTTGACCGAGGGCAGAATGGCGCGCGACGATTACCAGCGCGAGCAAGCCAAGGACATGATCGGCGAATTCGTCAATCAGGTCATGTCGGGCGAGCTGACCATGTCGAAAAATATGGACGTGGCGATCAACGCCCGCATCGCCGAAATCGACCGCCTGCTTTCGGCGCAGCTCAACCAAATCATGCACCACGAGGACTTTCAAAAACTCGAAGGCTCATGGCGCGGTCTGCATCACCTCGTCAAAAATTCGCTGACCGGCACGACGCTGAAAATCCGCGTCATGAGCGTCACGAAAAAAGAACTTCTCAAAGACTTTGAACGCGCGCTCGAATTCGATCAGTCGGCGCTTTTCAAAAAAATCTACGAAGAAGAATACGGCACGTTCGGCGGTGCGCCGTACGGCGCGCTGATCGGCGACTACGAATTCGGCAACCACCCGCAGGATTTGGCGCTGCTCGAAAGCCTCTCGCAGGTCGCTTCCGCCGCGCACGCGCCGTTCATCAGCGCCGCTTCGTCGGAAATGTTCGGCTGGGACGAATTCCACGAAATGACGGAAGTGCGCGACATTTCGAAAATCTTCGACCGCACGGAATACGCGAAATGGCGCAGTTTCCGTGAATCGGAAGATTCGCGCTACGTCGGTCTGACGCTGCCGCACGTGCTCGGACGCGTGCCCTACGGCGCGGCGACGAAACCGACCGAAACCTTCAACTTCGAAGAGGACGTCGACGGCACCGATCACAAAAAATACCTGTGGTCGAACGCGGCTTACGCGATGGGCACCCGTTTGACGGAAGCCTTTTCGATGCACGGCTGGTGCGTCGCGATCAGGGGCGTCGAAGGCGGCGGTCTGGTCGACGGTCTGCCGACGCACACGTTCGAAACCGACGAGGGCGAAGTGGCGATGAAATGCCCGACCGAAGTGGCGATCACCGACCGCCGCGAAAAGGAATTTTCCGACAACGGATTCATTCCGCTCGTTCACTGCAAAGGCACGGACTATGCGGCGTTCTTCGCGACGCAGTCGTGCAACAAAGCGAAAAAATACGACACCGACGCGGCGAACGCCAACGCGCGCCTGTCTTCGCAGCTGCAGTACATTTTCGCCGTTTCCCGTTTCGCTCATTACCTGAAATCGATGATGCGCGACAAAATCGGCAGCTTCATGTCGAAACAGGAAGCGCAGATCTTCCTTAACCGCTGGATCAGCAAATACGTGCTCGAAAACGACGTCGCGCCGGCATCGCAAAAAGCGAAGTACCCGCTTCGCGAAGCCCGCGTCGACGTGACCGAAGTTCCGGGCAAACCGGGCGCCTACCGGGCGGTCGCCTTCCTGAGACCGCATTTCCAATTGGACGAGCTTTCCGTCTCGCTGCGATTGGTTGCCGATCTGCCGCCGCCGGCGAAGTAATTCACGGGTTTTGCAAAAAAAATCGCAAAATTCTTGAAAAAATCGCAAAAGGGTTTCTGCGAGTCGTCTTAGTTAGGAAGCGAGCAGTGAAGACTCGAAGAGATCGAAAAAAAATGAGGAACAGGTTGTTTGGGCATCGCGCTCAAACGACCTGATAAATAAAAAAACCAGTTATTTTTGAAGGAGCAAAATAAAAATTATGGCAACAGCTGATTACTACTTGAAAATTGATACTATCGAAGGTGAATCCGATGCAACGGGTTTTGAAAAACAGATGCAGATCGAATCGTGGTCGTTCGGCGCGAGCAACAGCGGTTCAGCCGTTCAGGGTACCGGTCTCGGCGTCGGAAAAGTGAGCCTTCAGGACTTTCACTTCGTCGTTCAGAACGGTAAGGCGTCGCCGCAGCTCTTCTTAGCCTGCGCGAAAGGCAACCACATCCCGCAAGCGATCCTGAGCTGCCGCAAAACGGGCGGCGACGGCAACCCGTTCACCTATACGAAAGTGACGTTCGGCGACATCGTCATCTCGTCGTTCCAGACGGGCGGTTCGAACGGAAGCAGCGTTCTTCCGATGGAACAGATTTCGTTCAACTTTACGAACATCACGTTCGAATACTTCCAACAGAAGCCGGATGGTTCGGTTGCTTTGACCAACACCACCAGCTACGACATCAAGAAAGTCGAAGGCACCGGCGCCTAATTTTCCGAAGATGTCAACCAGATCGTTCGCCGCCTGCCCCCTTGGCGGCGAACGGTTTCCAAAGAAATCAAAATTTTCACATACCGTCCTTTTTTACGAGGGGCGGTATATTTTCCTTTTTTTTAAATAAATAAATGTCCCGACTCGATAACGAAATACGCATCACGCCTTCGGTTTTGGACCGCCTGCTCGATTTCGAGCCGGACGTTTCGCGCGAAGCGCCGAAGTCGCGTTCGAAATCGCTTCGCGACCTGAAGCTTTCGGTGCGGCGCGATCTGGAGTGGCTGCTGAATTCGCGCGCGCTGCCCGAACCGATCGACGAGCGCCTCGAAGAAGTCAAAAAATCGGTCGTCGTTTTCGGCTTGCCCGACATTACGGGCATCAGCGCGAAAAGCCATATCGAACAGAAGCGTCTGACCGAGTCGCTGGAGACCGCGATCAAGATTTTCGAGCCGCGATTCCTGAACCTGAAGGTCACTTTGGAGCCGGTCAACAACATCGACCGCATGTTAAAATTTCGGATCGAAGCGCGCCTGAACGTGGAGCCGACGCCCGAACCGATCGCCTTCGACACGGTGCTGCAGCTCGGCAGCGGCGAGTTCGAGGTCAAAGAAAAATAAGAGTTTATTTAAGTTTTTTCGAATCTTTTCAATTAACACAATGCGCGACGAATTGCTTGGCTACTACGAACGCGAACTCATATTTCTGCGCCGGATGGGCGCGGAATTCGCCCGCAAATACCCGAAAATCGCGGGCAGGCTCCTGCTCGAAGAAGAAAAAATCGAAGACCCGCACGTCGAGCGAATCATCGAAGCCTTTGCTTTTTTGACCGGCAGAATCTCGCTTAAATTAGAAGACGAACTGCCCGAAATCACCGAGTCTTTTCTCAATGTTCTTTATCCGCACTATTTAGCGCCGATTCCGTCGATGGCGATCACGCAGTTTTCCTTCGGTTCGCCGAACGATAAATTGACCGCCGTGCAAATGCTCGAGCGCGGCGCGAAGCTCAACTCGCGCCCGGTCGACGGCACGCCGTGCCAGTTTCGCACCGGTTTCGACGTGCAGCTCGTGCCGATGGAAATCGAGTCGGCGGCGCTCGAATCGAACGCGCCGAAAGACGGGCGCGGAAAATACGCCGAAAGTTACATTCGGCTTTCGATGCGCTGTTTCGGCGATTCGAACCTGCATGAATTCAAGGTCGGCTCGACGGGCGAACCGCTGAGATTCCTGAGGTTTTACATCAACGGCGACCCGCAGCTGATTTTTCCGCTGTACGAGATGATTTTCAATCAGGCGACGCGCGTCGAATTTCGCGCCAAAGAAGCGCCGATCGGCAATAAAACGCTCAAAACGTTGACCAACATCCAGCTCAAACTTCCCGACCCGGTTATCTTACCGGCGGAAGAAGTCATCAAACAGGTCGGTTTCGCCGAGGAAGAATCGCTGCTGCCCTACACGAAACGCTCGTTTCAGGGCTACCGGCTGCTGACCGAATATTTCGCTTTTCCGTACAAATTCCTGTTTTTCGACGTTTACGGCATCGATCAGGCGATCGCCGGAAAATTCGGCAGTCATTTCGATATTTTGATTCATTTGAAGGACGTCACGCCGCCGAAGGCGCCCGTCACGGCGGAAACTTTCCGCCTCGGCTGCACGCCGATCATCAATCTTTTTTCGCGGATGGCGGACCCGATTTACCTTTCGCAGCAAAAATACGAGTACCACGTCGTGCCGGACGTGCACCGGCAAACGACGACCGAGGTTTACTCGGTCGACGAAGTCATCACGACCGACCCGAAGACGAACACGACGCGCGAGTTTTCGCCGTTTTACTCGCTGCGTCACGCCTACGGCGAGCAGATGGAAAAATCCTTCTGGTACGCGATGCGGCGCGATTCGCAGCGCGAGGAGGACGAAGGCACGGAAATGTTCGTCTCGCTGGTCGACATGAATTTCAACCCGCGCGTGCCGGCCGTCGAAGTCTTAAACGTCAGAACGACCTGCACGAACCGCGATTTGCCGGCGCGGCTGCCGTTCGGCGGGCGCGAAGGCGATTTCGAGGTCGAAGGCAGCGGGCTGCTCTCAAAAGCGCGCTGCCTGACGAAGCCGACCGAAACGCTGCGTCCGGCCCGGCGGCGCGCGCTGCAGTGGCGATTGATTTCGCATCTGAACCTGAATTACCTGTCGATCATCGAAAGTCAGGCGGGCACGCCCGAAGCGCTGCAGGAGATTCTGCATCTTTACAATTTCGACGATTCTTCGGCGACGCGCAAACAGATTCTGGGAATCACGGGCATCGAAAGCCGCAAAGTCGTTCGCCGCATCGGCGAACATATCGGCGCCGGCTTCGTGCGCGGCCTGCAGACGACCCTGACGATGGACGAAGAGGAGTTCGTCGGCAGCGGCATGTTTCTTTTCGCCTGCGTGCTCGAAAGATTTTTCGGGCTTTATTCTTCGATGAATGCGTTTAACCAGATGGTTTTGCGCACCAAACAGCGCGAGGAAGACGTGCGCGTTTTTCCGCCGCGCACGGGCGAGCAGATTCTGCTTTAAAGAGGGATCGTTTGAATGTCGAAGGGCGTGAAAACTATTTTGATTGTCGTCGGTATACTGGCGGCGTTGGCGATTCTCTGCGGCGGCGGTTTTGCGCTTTTCGCCTACTTTTTCGTGGATAAAGAAGGCATGGATAACGCTCGAACAGAGGGCGCGGAATTCGGCAGAATGACCGACAACGTCGGATGCCAGGCGAAATCGCTCGAAAAAGCGAAATCGATCGACTGGACCGATATCGATGCAACCGTCAAAGTCCAGTATTTTAACGAAGGCTGTCTGTTCGCGAGTCGTCCGACCGAAAATTTTTGTGACGGCATGCCGAGCGAGCAGCGCGACATCTGGAACAAAGACCGGGCGAAAGACGCGGAATGCGAGAAATTCGGCATGAAGGAATCTCTGCCCTGCCGCGCCGTCATGCGGGCGCGACTGGAGTATTGTCAGAAAAAGCGTTAGGCGAAAAAATTGTGAACAATAACAAGCCTCTAAATCAGGAACTCTTGGACGAGCCGTACCGGTTCGAATTTTTTCAGGCCGTGCGGCTGCTCGAAAAGATTTTTCCCGAACGCCGTCCGGTCGGGCGCGACGCTCTGCCGCACGAAGAAGTGGCGCGTTTTCGCTCCCGGATGGGGCTCGGTTTTCCGGCGAGCCAAATCCACGAAATCAAGGACGGATTCGACGAATTCGCCGAACGCGAAAAGCTCGAAATGTTCATCAACTTCATGGGCATGGTCGGCGTTTCGGGCGTCATGCCGATTCACTACACCGAGCTCATCATGGAGCGCGTGCGCTACCGCGACACGGCGATGTGGATGTTTATGGACATCTTCACGCACCGCGCGGTGTCGATGTTTTTCCGGGCCTGGGAAAAATACCGCTTCCCGGTCGCTTACGAGCGCGGGCAGGACGATTTCACGGCGTTTCTGTTCGACGTCGCGGGCCTCGGCACGCGCGGTTTGCGCGGGCGAATGAATCTCGAAGACGAATCGCTGCTGACCTACGGCGGCCTGATCGCCCAAAAGCCGCACTCGGCGACGGCGCTCGGCAACATCCTGAGCGATTACTTTCGCGTCCGGGCAAAAATTCTGCAGTTTTTCGGTCAATGGTTGGATTTAGACAGCGCCAGCATCACCAGACTCGGACGGGCGAACAGCGGCCTCGGAACGACCACGATCATCGGCACGCGCGTCTGGGAACAGCAGTCGAAGTTTCGGATCGTTTTGGGCGCGCTCAATTTTAACGAGTTTCAAGCCTTTCTGCCGAGCGGCACGGCGTACAAACCGCTTCAGTCGATCGTCAGATTCATGCACGGCGCGGAGTTCGATTTTGATGTTCAGTTAATTTTACAGGCAAGACAAGTTCCCAGCACGATTCTGACGACGCGCGCCAAACGCCGTCCGATGCTCGGCTGGACTTCATTTCTGAAAACGAAACCGTTTTCGCAGGACGACGATCAGGTTATTTTGAAAACAGATAATTAGCATTGTTCGGAGATTTCAAAAGGAGAAAGAAAGATGAATGTAAATTTAAAATCACTAGTCGGAAGATTAAACGACACTTGTCGCGGCGCGCTCGAAAGCGCGGCGGGGCTCTGCCTTTCACGCACCAACTACGATGTCGAAATCGAGCATATTTTAGCCAAAATACTCGAACAGGACGACACGGATCTGCACAAAATCGCGCGCCATTACGAAGTCAACGTCGATCGCTTGACGAAGGACGTATCGACCGCGCTCGACCGTCTGAAAACCGGCAACACGCGCACGCCCGGTCTTTCCGACCGCCTGCCGCGCTGGTTTCAAAACGCGTGGCTGTTGGCGTCGGTCGATTTCGGCGCGGCGCGCGTCCGCTCCGGACACCTGCTGCTCGCGCTGCTCTCGAACGACGAGACGGCGCGCATCGCGCGCGACATTTCGCGCGAGTTCTCGCATATTTCGGTCGAATCTTTAACGACGAAACTGCCGGAAATCACCGCCGATTCGGCGGAGGCGCGCGACGCGGTCGCGCTCGGCGAAACCGCTTCGAGTTCGAACGGCGCGCCGGTCGCGTCGGGCGTTCCCGGCAAAACCAAGGCGCTCGATCAATACACGGAAGATTTGACGGCGAAGGCGGCGGCGGGAAAAATCGACCCGATTCTCGGGCGCGATTTCGAAATTCGTCAGGTCATCGACATTTTAACGCGCCGCCGGCAGAACAACCCGATTCTCACCGGCGAAGCGGGCGTCGGCAAAACGGCGGTCGTCGAAGGCTTCGCGCTGCGCATCGCGCAGGGCGACGTGCCGGAACCGCTCAGGAACGTCGCGGTCCGCACGCTCGATCTGGGCTTGCTGCAGGCGGGCGCGAGCGTCAAGGGCGAATTCGAAAATCGCCTGAAAGACGTCATCAACGAAGTGAAATCGTCGCCGCAGCCGATCATTCTGTTCATCGACGAAGCGCACACGATGATCGGCGCGGGCGGCCAAGCCGGACAGAACGACGCCGCGAACCTTTTGAAGCCGGCGCTCGCGCGCGGCGAGCTGCGCACGATCGCGGCGACGACGTGGGCCGAATACAAAAAATATTTCGAAAAGGACGCGGCGCTCGCCCGTCGTTTCCAGGTCGTCAAGGTCGAAGAACCGGACGAGGAAAAGGCGGTCGCGATGATGCGCGGACTGCTCGAAAAAATGGAATCGCACCACAACGTCCGCATCCTCGACGAAGCGATCGTCGAGTGCGTGAAGCTTTCGCACCGCTACATCACCGGTCGGCAGCTGCCCGACAAATCCGTCTCCGTTTTGGATACGGCGTGCGCGAAGGTCGCGATCGGGCAGGGCGCGACGCCGGGCGCGGTCGAAGACGCGGTGCGCCGCATTCAAAACCTGACGTCGGAAATCGATTCGCTCGAACGCGAACAGGTCACCGGCGCCGGGCATGACGAACGGCTCGAAGAACTCAAAGCGAAGCGCGCCGAGACGGAAGAAAAGCTCGCGCGCCTCAACGAGCAGTGGGAAAAAGAAAAAGATCTGACGAACCAGATCCGCAACATCCGCCTAAAACTGGAAATGTCGCGGCTCGATCCGAAACCGGCGACGAACGGAAGCGACGGCGGCGATGCCGTTTCGAGCGAAACGGCCGACGCGCCGGAAGCGGCGGCGGCGGCAACCGCCGAAGCGCCGGCGGCAGCGGGCGACACGGCGACCGCTGCCGCGCCGGAAGCCGCGCAGGCGGTCGATACGGAATTCTTAAAAGCCGAGCTCAAACGCCTCAATGCCGAATTAAAACAGGTGCAGGGCGAAAACCCGCTGATGCAGCCGGTCGTGAACGGGCAGACGGTCGCCGAAGTCATTTCCGGCTGGACCGGCATCCCGATCGGCAAGATGGTCGCCGACGAGATCAACGCGGTGCTCAATCTTTCTTCGACGCTGCGCGAAAGAGTGCTCGGACAAGACCACGCGCTCGAAGCGATTTCGCAGCGCATCCGCACGGCGCGCGCCGGATTGACCGATCCGAAACGCCCGATCGGCGTCTTCATGCTCGTCGGCACTTCCGGCGTCGGCAAAACCGAAACCGCGCTCGCGCTCGCCGATTCGCTGTACGGCGGAGAGCGCAACCTGATTTCGATCAACATGAGCGAGTATCAGGAAGCGCATACGGTTTCCTCGCTGAAGGGCTCGCCGCCGGGATACGTCGGCTACGGCGAAGGCGGCGTTTTGACCGAAGCCGTCAGAAGAAAACCGTATTCGGTCGTGCTGCTCGACGAAGTCGAAAAAGCGCATCCGGACGTGATGGAACTCTTTTTCCAGGTGTTCGATAAAGGCGTTTTGGAAGACGGCGAAGGTCGCGAGATCGATTTCAAAAACTGCATCATCCTGCTGACGTCGAACGTCGGCACCGATACGATCATGAAGCTCTGCGCCGATCCGGATACGAAACCGGAACCGGACGGAATAATCGAAGCCATTAAACCGGAGCTCAATAAGGCCTTTAAACCGGCCCTTCTCGGTCGTATGGTGACGGTTCCGTTTTACCCGATCTCGGACGATATCCTGCGGCTCATCATCAAACTTCAGCTCGGAAAAATCCGTCAACGCATTTCGGACAATCACGGTGCGCAATTTTCGTACGACGACTCCGTCATAGAAACGGTGGCGATGCGCTGCACCGACGTAGATTCGGGCGCCCGCAACGTTTATAACATCCTGACCGGATCGCTTTTGCCGGAAATGTCGGGCGAGGTTTTATCGCGCATGGCATCCGGCGACGGCATCAAGCGGGTGCACGTGGCGGTCGGCGACGGCGAAAAGTTTGTTTATGACATTAGTTAGAATTTTTGTTTGAAGAAACCTTTAACGAGTCAGTGCGGATTAAATCATTTTTTCTGCGCTGGCTCGTTTGATTTTATTTTTTGGAAAAGGAGAGCGTGAATAAATGGGATTCGACTACGCGAGGATTTTAAAGCCCGAGGGGCAATTCGACCGCAACGCCTGCTGGGCGGCTTCGATCAGCTGGTGGACGGCGGCCATGTCGCAGCTCTATAAACGAAGAACGATGTGGCAAAGCGAGCTGATCAGCAAGTTCGATCACCTGACGATGGAGGACGGAACGATGCCCTTAGCGGGATTTCGCAAAGTCTGCGAATCGGCGGAAGTGCGCGCCGAACTGAAATACATCAGCCCCGCGGCGCTGAAAAGCGACTACACGATCGACTCGCCGACGATCATCGTTTTCAACTACCCGAAAATCGGCGGAACGCACATGAACGTGATCTTCGACCGGCAGGACGAGACCGTCGAATGCATGGAACCGTATCATCCCTTTCCGGGCAGGGACGGTCAGCGGACGGGAACGTACGTGCGCCGGAGTTTAAGCTTTTTCGCCAACAGCCAGGAGATCGGCGTCGCTTATTTGCCGCTGGCCGACGCTTTCACGCAAATGCAGTAATCGAAGTTAGTCGACACTTTTAGTCAAGTTAGGAAAGGAAAACATGGCGACGACACAAGACAACAGATTGATGGCGATTTACACGCCGCTCGGGAAGGATTACCTGCTGATTAACAGGTTCACCGCGACGGAGGCGGTCTCCGAGCTATTCACGATCGAGGCGGAGCTGCTGCACGAGGAAACCGACCCCGGCTACGAGCCGACGATCGTCGACCCGAAGGCGCTGCTCGGAAAGGGAGTGACGATCGAGGTGACCTCGGGCGACGGCGCGGTGCGCCAGTTCGCGGGCATGGTCAGCCGGTTCAGCCAGGGCATGCGCGACGTGCGTTTCACGGCTTACTACATCACGATCGTGCCGCACGTCTGGCTTTTGACGCAGCGCAGCCAGAGCCGCATCTTTCAGCAGCAGAGCGTGCCCGACATCCTCAAAAAGGTGCTCAGCGAGTTCGACGTCAAGTTTGAAGTGCAGGGCACCTTCGATCCGCGCGATTACTGCGTGCAGTATCGCGAAACGGACTGGGCTTTCGTGTCGCGTTTGATGGAAGAAGAAGGCATTTATTATTATTTCGAGCACAAAGACGGCAAGGACAAAATGATCGTCGCCAACACGCCGCAGTCGCATCCCGAATGCCTGAGCAAAAGTCAGATCAAGTATCACACGATCGGCGAAGAAGAGGGCTTTTACGGAACGATCAGCCGATTTTCCAACGATTACCGCGTACAGACCGGAAAGGTCGCGCTCTGGGATTACAACTTTCAGCTGCCGACGACGCATCTCGACACCGAAAAAACGAGCGTTCACCAGTTCGGCGACAACCAGCGGCTCGAAGTCTACGAATACCCCGCCGGGTACGCGCGCAAATACGACGGCATCGACAAGGGCGGCGGCGAGCAGGCGGGCGAACTCAACAAGGTGTTCCAGGACCGCGAAAGAACCGTCAATCACCGCATGCAGGCGCTCGATTCGCGCGTCACGTCGGCGGCGGCGAATTCCGACTGCTGCGCCGTCACGCCCGGCTATCGCTTCGCGCTCGCGAACCATCCGAATTCGAGCCTGAACGGGCAGTACGTCATCACTTCGGCGACGCACGAAGCCGAACAGAACCCGTCGTACGTTTCGAACGAAGGCGTCACCGAACCGTACACGAACAGTTTTAATTGCATCGCCTACGGATCGGGCGCGGTTCCCTTCCGCCCGCTGCGGACGACCCCCAAACCGATCATCCACGGCAGCCAGACGGCGATCGTCGTCGGGCCGGCCGGCGAGGAGATCTTCACCGACAAATACGGGCGCGTGAAAGTGCAGTTTCACTGGGACCGCGACGGGCAGACCGACGCGTCGAGCTCGTGCTGGGTG
>DATCMK010000028.1:0-104176 GCA_036563455.1 Pyrinomonadaceae bacterium
ATAGCCGAAAGCGGTCGATTTCGCGGCGCGCGTCTCGCCGGTCGGAAAAGTGATCGTGATCTGCGCGTTGCGGATGCCCAAACCCGCCGCCGTTAAAATCCTGCCGCCGAGGACGACGTGCGCCGCCGTCGGCGCGAAATCATCCGGCGTCCAGAAGCCGGAGTGCAGCGCGAACTGCCCGCCGGTCGATTTCGCGCCGGCGATCGTTTGCCCGGTCGTGCCGGCTTCGCTGACGGCGCCGGCTTGCTTGACGTTCCCGCCGCCCGCCGCGACGGTTTTTTCCAAAACGTACGCGCCGCCCGAGGCGACGATTTCCGCCGACGGCTCGATTTTACGCTGGGCGGGCGCCGGCGAATCGAGCATCGAAACGAGCGCGCCGGCTACGACCAGAAATGAATAAGCTTTTTTGATTTTCTTAAACTTCATAAATTCTTCCTCCTCAAAGCCGCGCGGCGACCCGTTCGGCGACGCCGCGAAGTGCGGCGAGCCGCTGCCGATTGTTTTCTCCGCCCTGCACGCTGATCAAAAAGGCGACGTTTTTGCGCCGGACATGGATCGACTGAGAATATTCGCCGTCTTCGAGCCACGCCGCGTCGCCGACGCCTTCGACCGGCTCGGTGCGGGCGTAATGACGGTTCACGTCGCGCATCAATTCGTGCGCCTTTTTGGTTTCTTCTTCCGACGGGTATTCCTGCAGCGTCACTTGCACGAGCAGTTGCGATTCGCCGTCGGCGTCGACGTAAAAACAGCTCGATTGCCGTTCGGCGAATTTCTCCTGGTCGAACTTCATCGGCGCGCCCATGATCTGTTCGGCGTCGGCGCGCGAGACGAGCCGCTTCGCGTTTCGTTCGCCGCCGAGGATGCCGCACGCCGCGGCGGTCGAAAGGCAAAACATAACAAAAATCGTAAAATAGCGGTTCATATTAATTTTCCCCTCGTTTCTCACTGCTTCGGCCGGCAGACCGCCGCGCCGTTCGCCGCGCAGACGATCGCCCTGAGCGCTTCGATCTCGGTTTGCAGTTTTTCGACCCGATCCGACAGCTTCTGATTTTCCTCTCGTTGCGCTTCGATCTGCGCCTGCTGCTCCTTGACGGAATTGACGAGCACGGTCGAGACGGTTTCGTATTTGACGCCCTGAACTTCGCCGTTTCGATTGAACGTCGAAAGCAGCGGCTCGATCGCGTTGACTTCTTCGGCGATAAAGCCGAGGTCTTGCACGTCGTCGCCCTTCCAGCGAAACGTCACCGGGCGCAGGCGTTTGAGGACGTCCAGACCGCCGGTGTAAGTTTCGACGTCCTTTTTGTAGCGGATGCTCGACGAACAGACCGTCAGGCCGACGACGCCGTTCGCGTTCGAATAAGCACAGACATGCGTGTTTTGGTTCGAAACCGGCGGCAAACCGTTTCTCCAGACAAAGCCGCTCGCCTCGACGTAACTGCCGAAAATGCCCTGCGTGTCCGAACTGATGAAGCCGCTGCTGACGCTTCCGGATACCACTTCATCCGCCTTGATTCTGCCGTTCGGCACGTTGAGCTGAAACTTCAAATCCACCGGATCGCGGTCGGTGAAGAGATTGTTGCTCAGCACGTTCAGCGATTCCGCCTTGAAGCCGGCGACCGACGCGTCGCCGGTCACTTCGAGCGCGCCCGGAACAGAAACCTTCGCGGTCGAAGCGCCGAGAACGATCGAATTGTTCTGCGCGGCGAAGGCATTCACGCCGATCGCGACGGCGTTGCTGACGCCGCCGGCGACGCGCGCGTTGAAGCCGACGGCGGTGTTGTTGCTGCCGTTTATTTGTCCGAAACTGTTCGTTTGTCCGGCGCCGGAGCCGACGAACGTGTTGCCCGAGCCGGTCGCGCCGACCGTCTGCCCGGTGTTCGCGCCGAAATACGTGTTGTTCGAACCGTTAATGTTTTCGACGCCGGAATTCAGCCCGAAAAACGAATTGTTAAAGCCGGTCGTGTTTTTCTGTCCCGAAAACGCGCCGAAGTAGGAATTTCCGCCGGTCGTCGTGTTTTCCCCCGAAAAAGCACCGAAAAAGGCGTTGTTGCCGGCGTTCGTCACGTCCGCGCCGCTCGAACGCCCGAAGAACGAATTGTTCAAGCCGATCGAATTATTGAGCCCCGCGCCGTTGCCGAAAAAAGAATTGCTCGCGCCGGAAGTGTTCGAAAAGCCGGCGTTGCTGCCGAAAAAAGAATTGAAGCTGCCGCCGTTGTTAGTCAAACCGGCGTTCGCGCCGAAAAAGGCGTTGTTCGCGCCCGAAGCGTTGGCGCGTCCGGCGTAGGCGCCGGCGAACGTGTTGTTGAAGCCGGTCGTGTTGGATTTTCCCGACTGCGCGCCGAAAAAGGCGTTGAATCCGCCGGTCGTGACGGCGCCGGCTTCCGCGCCGGCGAACAGATTGTCCGTGCCGGTCGCGTGAAGCACGCGCGCGCCGTTAAGGTTGAACTGCGTCTTGGCTTCGAGCACGTTCGCTTTGCCGGTGCCGGAAACGTTGAAATTCGCGTTCGCCTGCGCGTTCGTCGTGTTCTGTACATAATTCGGCGAGTTCGGCAAAGGATTGCGGTCGTCCGAGAGGCGCGGATCGGTCGTTTGCGTGTATTGCTGCGCCGGTAGGCCGCCCAAATTCGCCGAGTTGTCGGCGGTAATCGCCTGGTTCGCGTTCAAAGAGCGCACCGCGTAGGGCGTCGAAGCGACCGCCTGGCGCGGATTCAAAAGCGTGTAGGCTTGCCCGCCGTTATTCGGCCGCACCGAAATTTCGAGGTAGCGCGCCGAACCGTCGTAGCTCGACGCGCCGAAATCGAGCGTGACGGCGAAGATGCCGTTCGTGACGGTCGCCGGCAGGTCCCCGATCGTTTGACCGATTTGATTGCCGCCGGAAGCGGCGTCGAAAAGCCTGAACTGAAACTGGTACGTGCCGTTGGCGGCCGCCGCGCCGTCCGACAATTTTCCTTGATAAACGAAAGCCGAACCCTGCGCGAAGGCGCCGACGGTCGAAAGCAGGACGATGATCGCCGAAACCGATATGAATAATTTGATGTTGTGCATTTTATTCTCCCCGTAAAATAAATCTCGTTTCGTTAAGACAAATGGAGAATAAAAAAATCGAAAAGCCGCGTCACCGTGTATTCGCACAGGCAATTCGAATTCGAACTTTAAATTTCGGATTGAGATCGGAAGCCGAAGATCGAAAACGTTTCGGCGTTCATTTACTGGCGCGCGATGACGATCACCAGCCCGGCGCCGCAAAAGGCGACGCCGATGACGGCGATCACGAGCGTCGCCAGCCACAGCTCCGAGAACAACTTGAGGCGCGCGTTTTGCGGGTTTTTCCGCAAGTAAAGAATGGTCGCGGTTTCGCCGATTCGGTAGGCGGGCGGCGTGGAAGCGACGGTCAAGACGTGCCGGAATCTTCTGCCGTCGCGAGTTTCGTATTCAAAAATCGGCAGATACGTCGGATGACCGTCGCCGTCGCGCGCCGCGGCGAGCTCGACGACCGTGCCGGCGGCGGCGGTCGCGGCGCGCAGAAAAACGACGGTTTCGATGATTCTTTTCGCGGCGTAGAGCAGCGTTGCGCTTCCGATCAGTAAACAGGCGCCGGCGCCGATGTGATATTCCATAAATCGCGCTGAAATCCAAGTTTCAAGTCTCGGGTTTCGGGTCGTAAATAACCGACCCGCGAATCGGTACTTATTTAACCAGACGGTACTGCAGCGCTTTCGCGACCGCTTCCGATTTCGAATGCACCTGCAGCTTTTCGTAAATGTTTTTCAGGTGAAAGGAAATCGTGCTCGGCGTCACGTTGAGCCGCGCGGCGGCGGTTTTATAGCTGTGACCTTCGACGAGCAGCTTCAAAATCCTGATTTCGTGCGGCGTCAGATCGTATTCGACCTCGCCGGGCGGACGAAATTCCTTGAAAATCGTAATGACCTTGCGCGCCACTTCCGGCGACATCGGCGCGCCGCCCGCGACGGCTTCGCGCAATGCGTCCAGAATCTTCGCCGGCGGCGTTTTTTTCAGCAGGTAACCGACCGCGCCCGCGCAGAGCGCGTGAAAAATCCGGTCGTCGTCCTGGTAAACCGAAAGCATCAGGATCGTCATTTCGGGAAAGTTTTCTTTGATCCGGCCGATGCCGTCGATGCCGTTCATGCCCGGCAGCCCGATGTCCGAAAGCACGACGTCCGGCGTGCGGTGCCGGATGCCGGCGAGCGCCTCCTCCATCGAGCCGTACTTGCCGACGCACGCGAAGCCGTCCGTGTAATTGATGAGCATGCCGAGTCCGTCGCGGATGTCGCGCTCGTCTTCGATAATCGCCACTTTGATCGTTTCGCCGGTTTTTTCTTCGGTCATGGTCGTTCTTTCGATTTGCTGCCACATAAATTCTTACGTCAACAACATAAATCTTTCAATAGTTTTTTTCACTATGCGTTCGCGTAGTCAATCCGCTAAGGTCGCGTAAAATCCGCGTCCGGTATGTCTTTTACACGTTTTACGCGACCGGAACTTTCAATACGATCCGCGTTCCGTTGCCCGGTTCGGAATCGATCTCGAATGCGCCGCCCAGGTTTTCGGCGCGGCGACGCATGTTGCGCAGGCCGTTGCCGCCGAACGAGCGCGCCGCGTCCGCTTCGCCGATGTCGGCGGCGTACGCGCTCGACGTTTCCGCCCGCAGCGTTTCGACGACGAAGCCGCGCCCGTCGTCGCTGATTTCGACGATCAGAAAGTCCCTTTCGAGTTTGATCTCGATTTCGGCGCGCGTCGCGCGCGAATGTTTCGCGAGATTGTTGACGCATTCCTTGAAAATCAGGTAAACCTCGCGCCGCAGATCGGCGCCCAGCGAGATGTCTTTCAGGTTTTCGGCGTCCGCGAACTCGTATTCGACGCCCGCCGCGTCGAGCATTTCCTCGGCGAAATGCCGCATCCTCTGCACCAGATCCGAAAGATGGTCGCGCTCGGGGTTGATCGCCCAGACGATGTCCGACATCGAATCGACCATCTGGCGCGACGTGTCGGCGATGATTTCGAGCGGCTCGAAGCCGCCGCGGCCGCCCGGCGAGCCGTTTTTCTGCCGCACCACTTCCGACAAAATCGCGATTTTCGACAAACTGGAACCGATGTCGTCGTGCAGATCCGTCGCGATGCGCGTGCGCACGCGTTCGAGCTTGATGATTTGATCGACGCGGTACCGGTAAAGAGCGTAGACGACGGCGCTGACGAAGACGGCGGCGAGCGCCAGAAACCACCAGCGCTGCCAGACCGGGCGCAGCACCGAAAAGGAGACGACCGCCGGATTTTCGCTCGCGAGTCCGGCTGAATTGACGGCCCGCACCAGAAAACGGTAAGCGCCCGGCGCGACGTTCGGGTAATTAGCCGAACGCTCGCCGGTCGGCTCGCTCCAATCCGCGTCCGCGCCTTCGAGTTTATACTGGTAGCGCAACGATTCGCCGGTGGAGAGCGAGAGCCCGAAAAATTCGATCTGCAGCTGCCGCGCGTCCGATTCGAGCGTCACGCCGGAAAGGTTCGTTTCGCCGACCGCGCTGACCGGAACAGGCTTGCCGCCGGCGCGCAGCGCGCCGATAAAAACCGGCGGCGGCGGCGGCACGCGCGCGGGCTGCGGCGTCAGCTTCGAGACGCCGCGGTGCGTTCCGAACCACAAATCGCCGCGGCGGTCGCGCAGGGCGACGCCGTTGCCCATGCCGTTCAGTCCGTCGGCGAGCGTGTATTTCCGGATGCGTTCCGTTTCCGGCTCGAAGACGTCGAGCGCGCTGGCGTTGAGGTAATAAATGCGCCCGTTATCGTCCTCGGCCAAAAACTGACCGCTCATCGAACTCAAGCCGTCGCGGTGCGTGTAGACTCTGACCTGCGGGCTGCCGGAAAGCAGGTTTTCGATTTTCAGCAGCCCGCGCGACGGCGTCGCCGCCCAGAGAACGCCTTTACGGTCGACGAGGATATCGCTGATCCAGAAATTTTTGTCGAAGGCTTCGTGCGTGAACGACAGAAAGCGCCCGTTTCGAAAGACGACGATGTTTTCGCTGTAGCACGGAAAATATAAATTGCCGGCGGCGTCCTCGCGTAAGGTCTGCGCGACGCATCCGTCGGGGATGCCGTCGGCGGGCGAAAACGTCCGGATTTCGCCGCTCTGCCGGCTCCAGCGCGTCAAAAAGCCCGGCTTGTCCTCGTAGCTGAACCAGACGTCGCTTTTCGAATCCTGCACGACGGCGCGGATTTTTTCGCCCGCGAGCCCGTCGGCGGCCGTGTAGATTTTGGCGGGCCGCGCATCGCGCAGGCGGTCGAAGGCTTCGACCGCGTTGTAGCGGTAAAGCCCGGCGTTCGTGCCGAACCACCATTCGCCGGCGCGGTCGTTGAGGATGCGGTCGGCGATGTACGAGTTCATGCCCGCGAGCGGCGGAAGATCGAGCCGGACGGAAGAAAACCGGTTTCCGTCGAGGCGGTTGATCGTCCAGAACGGCGTCGTCACGTAAAGCGCGCCGTCGCGGTCCTCGAAAATGCCGCACACGCGCTCGTCGCCGAGCCCGTCCTCCGTGTGATAGGCGACGAAATTCGTGCGGTTCCAGCGCATCACGCCCCAGTCCGACGCGATCCAGAAATTGCCGAAACTGTCTTCCGTGACGCTGCGCACGGTCGTGTCGCTCAAGCCGTTCGCCTTCGTGTAGAGCCGAAATTCGCCCTTCGCGTATTCGATCAGGCCCTTGCCGTACGCCGCCAGCCAGACCGAGCCGTCGCTCGTCGCGCTGAGCGTGATGGCCTTGTCCTCGGCGAGCGTTTCCGCGCCGGTAAAAAGTCGCGCGAAGCCGGAGGGCGGGTCGGCGGCGGCTCCGGCGAGAAAGCGCAGCGGGCGTTTCGCGGACGCGTCCGCCTCGACCGAGCCCGCCGGTTCGGGGTTAAAAACTAACGCCTTGCGTCCGGCGTCCGTTAAAATCCAGATTCGCTCGCCCGTGTCGACGGCGAGCGAATAAACGCGGTCGGCGCCGTTCGCCTGCGGCAGCACTTCGTAATTCACGATCGCGCCGGACGGCAGGCGGCGCGTCAAGCCGTATTGGTGGCCGATCCAGAGCGAACCCTCGGCGTCTTCCTCGATCGACCAGGCGTACAGCGGCGCGTCCGCGGCGACCGGCAAGCGCAGATCGATTTTTTCGAAAGCGTTCTCGCCCGGGACGAGGCGGTAGACGCCGCCGTTGCCGCCGAAGAGAATTTCGTTTTTGCTGGTTTTAAAGACGCGCCGGATCGCGTTCGCGCCCGGCGCGTCGGAAACGGAAAAGAGCCGGAAGTTTTTCGGTTCCGGTTCGTCGGCGCGCGCGGCCGCCGGGCGCGGGTCGAAACGGTAGACGCCGCTCGGGTTCGCGGCGAACCAGTATACGCCGTGTTCATCTTCGACGCCGTCGCAGATGAACGAATTTTCTTCCATTCCGTTTTCGAAGCCGTAATTGACGAAGCGGTAACCGTCGAAGCGGCTCACGCCGGCGGTCGTAAAAAACCAGACGAAGCCGCGCGAGTCCTGATAAGCCTTGAAGAGTTTGTCGTAAACGAGCCCGTCCGAGGAAAGATACGTCTTGATCGGCAAGAGTTCGGCGAAGACGGCGTGCGCGAGCAGCAAAAGGCACGCGCCCGCCAGAAAAACGAAGTTCAGGCCGGCTTTCGACCGGTTTAATAAAAAGCGCATTTGATTCGACCGCCGGGTGATAGAAGTTGACGGAGAAATCTTAATGCAATTCGGAAGCAAAAAGCAAAACGATTTGGATTTTGATCTCTGATTTTGTTCAAAGGTCAAAGACCGCAAATCGAAGGTCGATCAAATTTAAAGTCCAAAATCTGAAATCCGAAATCACTTGACGTTCATCCAGTTGTCGCCGGCGCCGATTTCGACCGTCAGCGGCACGTCTAATTCGACCGCCGTTTCCATCGATTTTTTGATGATTTCCATCGCCCGCGCGGCTTCCGCTTCCGGCGCTTCGAAAAGCAGTTCGTCGTGCACCTGCATGATCATCTGCGTCTTTAACCCTTCGCGCCGCAATGCTTCGTCGGTTTTGAGCATCGCGATCTTGACGATGTCCGAAGCGGTGCCCTGGAGCGGCATGTTGATCGCCTCGCGTTCGGCGCGCGTGCGCACCGAGAAATTGCGGTCGTTGATCGACGGGAAATAGCGGCGGCGACCGAAGATCGAGGTCGCGTAGCCTTTTTCGCGCGCGCGGTCGGGCATTTCGTCCATGAATTTCTTGACGCCCTTGTAGGTTTCGTAATAATCCTCGATGACTTTTTTCGCCTCCATGCGCGAGATGCCGACGCGCTGCGCGAGCCCGTAGGCTTCGACCGCGTAAGCGATCGCGAAGTTGACGATCTTCGCGTTGCGGCGCGCGACGCGCATTTCGGCGTCGGTTTTCGCGCCGAAGACGAGCTCGGCGGTCTGCGAGTGAATGTCCTCGCCCTTTTGAAACGCGTCGAGCATGCGTTCGTCGCGCGTCACGTAAGCGAGGAGCCTGAGTTCGAGCTGCGAATAATCGGCGGAAATGAGCTTGTTGCCCGGTTCGGCGATGAACGCGCGGCGGATCTGCTGCCCCAATTCGGTGCGGATCGGGATGTTCTGCAGATTCGGCTCGGTCGACGACAATCTGCCGGTCACCGCGACGGTTTGATTGAGATTGCCGTGAATGCGCCCGTCCGAATCGATCATTTTCGGCAGCGCGTCGGCGTAGGTCGCCTTTAATTTATCGAGCTCGCGGTAATCGATGATGAGCCGCGCGATCTCGTAGGTTTCGGCGAGCTCCAATAAAATGTCCTTGCTCGTCGAGATCTGCCCGGTCGCGGTCTTTTTCGTGCCGGCGATGTTCAGTTCCGACAAAATTTCGCCGACCTGTTTCGGCGAGCCGATGTTGAACTCGCGCCCGGAAATCGCGTAGATTTTTTCGCGCAGCGTGTCGAGCTCGGTCGAAACGTAATCGGAAAAGCCGTTCAGCGCCTCGACGTTGACCTTCATGCCGGCGACCTCGATGCGGTAAAGCAGCGGAATGAGCGGCAGTTCGATCTCGGTGTAGATTTTTTCGAGTTCGTCCTCCTGAATCTTTTTGCGCAGGATCGGCGCGAGTTGATAAACGAAATCGGCGCGCTCGGTCGTCGCGTAAACGTTTTCCGTCCAGCCCTCGGGCGTTTCGGTGCGCGGGTCTTCGCCGAGGAAGCGAAACGCGAGGTTCGAGACGTTGTAGTCCGTCCGGCTCGAATCGATCAGATACGCCGCGATCATCGTGTCGTCTTCGACCGCTTCCGGTTCGATGCCGATTTTTTTCAAAACGGCGAGATTGCACTTGTAATCGTGCGTGACTTTCGATAAAAAGCCGTTCGATAAAATATCGCGGAGCGGTTCGATCGCCGCTTCGGCGCCTTCTTCGAAATTTTCGAGATCGACGTAATAACTCGCGCCCGCGCCGATCGCGATCGCGAGCCCGAGCGGCGGACGTTTCGCGTAGGAATCGGCTTTCGGCGGCGAGCTCGAATCGTCGACCTGAAAGCTCCAGTGCTCGGTTTCCCATAAGCGGCGGATCAGTTTGTCGAGCTCGGCGCCGCTTTTAATGACCTGGTAACGGCGCGGCTGCCGCACGAGCGGCGCGTTGTCGTCATCGCTCAAACCGTCGAAAAGCGGCGTCGAATCGGCGAACTCGCGCGTCAGCGACGTGAATTCGAGCTCGCGGAAAAGCTTGTAGGCGAGCTTGCGGTCCGGCTCGCGCATCTTCAGCGCGTCTAAATCGAGCTCGATCGGCACGGCGCAGTGCACGGTCGCGAGCTCGACCGACTGGCGGATGATGTCCTGATTGTTCTGCAAAGATTCGCGGTAGGTTTTGTGCGTGACCTCCGAGGCGCGGCGCATCGCCTCTTCGGCGGAACCGAACTGCTGGATGATCTTCGTCGCGCCCTTTTCGCCGATGCCGGGCGCGCCGGGAATATTGTCGATCGCGTCGCCCATCAAGCCCAAAAGGTCGATGATCTTCGCGGGCGGAACGCCGAATTTCTGCTCGACCCACGCTTCGTCGCACCATTCGACCGGCGGCACCGCGACTTTGCGCTTCACGTTCTGCGAATTCTGCCGCATGCAGACGATCAGCGGATCGCGCACGAGCTGGCACAGATCCTTGTCGTTCGAGACGATCACCGCCTGCATGCCGTTTTCGGCGACCTTTTGCGCGAGCGTGCCGATGATGTCGTCGGCTTCGAAACCGTCCATCTTCAAGATCGGAATGTTGAACGCCTCGCAGACCTTGATGATGTACGGCATCTGCGACGAGAGATCGGTCGGCATGTCGGCGCGGTTCGCCTTGTAGTCGGCGAACGAATCGTGGCGAAAGGTCGGCGTCGCCGAATCGAAAACGGCGGCGATGTAGTCGGGCTGCTCGTCGCCGAGAAGCTTGCGGAGCATGTTCGTAAAGACGAAGACGGCTTGCGTGACCTGTCCTTTCGAGTTGCGCAGAGGCTCCTGACGCGCGCCCATCGGCGCGAAAAAAGCGCGGAAAATATGCGACATCGTATCGATCAAAAATACGCGTTTCGGTTTCGATTCGTTTTCTTTTGCCATCAGGCTTGATAATAAAAAATGACGGATTGGGAAACAAGTCGGCGGGCGAAAAAGTTGCCTCGCGGCAAATAAGCGATATAATTATGCGGTCGTGTATTTTTTACGGGCGTGTTTTTTGAAGTTTATGCCGAAAGCTTTAACCTCCGAATCGTTTGCAAAACTCCTGCAAGCTTTATCGCCCGATGAGGCGGAATCGGCGCGCCTTTACACAAAACTGCATAAATCGCTCGCCAATTACTTCGCGCTGAAAGGCATCGCCGCGCCGGACGACGCGGCGGACGAAACGATCGACCGCATTCCCGAAAGAATCAACGAAGACACGAAGAAAGAAGACATCCGGTACATCGCCTTCAGCGTCGCGCGCTACGTCTTCCTCGAAAAAATCCGCAAGGAACAAAAACGCGCGCGCGCCGACGAGCGGTTTTACGAAAAAAACGGCGACGGCCAAACGCTCGACGAAAACGACGGGTACGAATCTTTGCGCGATTGTTTTCAGGCGCTGTACGAGCGCGAGCGCGAGCTGCTCGTCCGTTATTTCGCCGATCTCGAAGCGCCGGAGCTTTTCGCGCACCGCCAAAAACTGGCGGCGCGGGAAGGCATCGACCTCAACGCGCTCCGCAACCGAATATCGCGCCTGCGGCGGCGTCTTGAGGACTGCGCCGACCGGGAAAAATAAAAAAAAACGCCGCCGCCGTGATTTTGACGGCGAAAACGACATTTATAGATAGAGGCTTTTATGAACAGTATCAGCGACGAACAGTTAAGGGCTTACTTTCTCGGCGAACTGCCCGAGCCGGAAGCCGAAACGCTTGCGATCGAATGCGCCTCAGACACGGAATTGACGGAACGGGCACAGGCCGTCGAGCGGGAATTGACCGACGAATATCTGCGCGGAAGTTTGTCCGCCGCCGAACGTCGGCTGTATGAAACGAATTATCTGATTACCGAAGCGCGCCGCCGCAAATTTCAGCTCGCCGCGCAGCTTTGGAAAATCGTCAGCGAGTCCACACCGCCGCGTTCGCATCCGGTCGCCTCACAAACCCCCTTTTGGAAGTCGCTCTTCAGCCGCCGGCGCGCGTTCCGACTCGCTTTCGGCAGCCTTTTTCTACTGCTCGCGGTCGGCGGCGTCGCTTTTTATTTATTGAGCGCGAAAGTCAGCCGAACGGACGTCGCGGCGGTCAACGATCCGGTCGCGTCGCCGAAAATAGAACCGCCGGCGGCGCCTTCGGCTGACCCGACCGTCGAAAAGTCGCCAAAAAACGACCGTTCGGCGCCGGCGCTCGACGATTCGAAGTCCGCTTCGAACGATTCCCGCAAGAACCGCCTTTCTCCTGAAAGGGAAACGATCTCGCCCCCGAAAAATCCCCCGCCGAAAACCATCCCGGCGCCGCCTGCGGGCGAGTCGCGCAAGACGGCGCTCGCGATGGTTTTCAAATTACTGCCTGGAAGCGTCCGCGGCGACGAGCAGGAACAGTCGATTAAAATCGCGCCGGAAACGAAAAATCTGACGCTGCTGCTGAGCCCGGCCGGCGAGCCGAACAATTATAAAATCTACCGCGCGATCGTCAAAAATCCCGAGGGCGGGACGGTTTACGCCTCGGCGCCGCTCGCGTCGCTGAGTTTTACCATGCCGGCGGCGAAACTGGAAAACGGCACTTACATCATCTCGCTCGAGGGAAAAAATTCGCAAAACGAATTCGAATCGATCGCCGATTACACGTTCCGCGCGCGGCGTTGACCGTAATCGGCGGAATACGAACGCCGAGTCGCAAAGAGGCGTCGAGCCGCCAAGGAATCAATGAACAATCCTTGGCGGCTCGACGCCTCTTTGCGTTTAATCCGCCTGATTTTATCGTCCTTCGCCGTTGAGCGTAAAACCCGACCAGTAACGCGGATGGCGAAAACGCGGAATCCCGCGCAACTCTTTCTGGGCGGTCTGCAGCGCGGCGGCGGGCGTTTTATGGTCCTTGAGCATCGCGCGGTAGAATCTTTTCATCAATTCGGCGGTCGCCGCGTCCTCGACTTTCCAGAGCGTCGAAACGACGCCCGCCGCGCCGGCGTACATGAAGCCGCGCGTCAAACCGACGATGCCCTCGCCGTCGATCTCTTTGCCGAGCGCCGTCTGGCACGCCGAGAGCACGACCAATTCGGAATTTATATCGAGCGAATACAGATCGATGACGCGCAGGAATCCGTTTTGCGCCCTGCCTTCATGATCGTAAAGCGACAGCACGAGACCGGACAGCTCCGGGTTTTGCTGGTTCAAAAAACCGTGCGTCGCGAAATGCAGAATGCGGTACGAATTAAAATTGCCGCTCATGAAATTCTGCCGCGACGCGTCCGCGCCGAGCGCCAGAACCGTTTTCTCGGGCGCGAATTTACCGATCGCCTGCGCTTCCATGCCGCTGAACGGAAGCCTTCCCAAACGGTCGAGCCCGAAATCGCGCAGCGCCTGCGTTAAATTTTGCGATATGTCCGGGGCGGGCGAATCGTTTTTGGGCGTTTTCGATTTCCGGATCGCGAAACGCTCGTCGTCGTTCTGAAAGATCGGGTCGGCGAAAACCGCGAGCAGTTTATCGCCCGCCGCCGCGCGTTTGAGTTTGTTTTCCTGCTGGAAGACCAGGCTCGAATACGACGGCGCGTTGACGATCTCGACGTTTTCGGCGAGCGGCAGGTAACCGCCGGCGCCGGGCGCTAAAGTCAGTGCGGAAAAGGGAATCAGCTGCAGCCCGCCGTCGGCGATCACGACGAGGCGCGCGACCGTTTTCAAATCATCGGCGACCGGCGATAAAATCTCGCGGCTCAGCTCGTTCGATTTTTCGATCGCCGCCGCTTCCGTTTTCGATTCGCGGTCGTTGAGCGCCCGATAAAATTCCCGCACCGCTCGATTGACCGCGTTTTTCGGCGGCAGTTTGGCGAGCCTGAAAGAGCTTTTGCGAATCACCCAAACATAGCTTTGCTGCTCGCCGAGCGCGTATTCGAGGATCGCCGTTTCGTCGTCGAGCAGCTTCTGCGTTTCGGCGAGCGACGGCGTTTGCGGCTGGTTGATCGCGGAAAACTGCGGATTTTTCTGCCGGAAATTTTCCTGCAGCACCTGAAATTCGTCCAGTTTTTTCTGCAGCTCGGTTTCCGCCGTTTTCTGCAGAGCCGGATTTTTCGCCCGCAGCGCCTCGGTGCGTTTCAGTTCGGCGGCGGCGATCGCTTCGAGCAGCACCTGTTCGCGGGCGAAAAAGTTCGGCGGCGCGAATTCGCTCAGGTTAAGGCCGCTCTCGATCAGATTTTCCATCAAACTGCGCGCGCGGATTTTTTCGTGCGTTCGCCAGGCCTGTTCCAAAAGCCGCGAATCCGCCGTTTTATCATGCATCTTGATGAGCAGATCGATTTCGAGCTCGTAATATTTTTTGAGAATCGAAAGATAGCTCGTGCGCTGATTTTTACCGAGCAGCTGCGCGCGCGTGACTTCCGAATTGCTGACGGCGAGTTCGATGTTCTGCCGCGCGGTCTCGAAATTTCCCGCCTCGCATTCCAGTTTGGCGAGATTGTAGAGCGTTTCGGCTTCGGCGTAGCGGTCTTTCGTCCGGCGGTTGAGCTCGACCGCTTCGGTGAAAAGCGCGCGGGCGTCGTCGATCCGACCGAGCGCGGACTGGATTTTCCCGAGCCCGTTGAGCGCCGCCTGACTTTTGATCGGGTCGATCGCGCGGTAATATTCGAAGCCCTTTTGCGCGGCTTCCAAAGCTTCGGGCAGCCGGTTTTGTTCGTACAGAATCGCGCCGAGCCGGACGAGAATATAGCCCGAATAGAATTTCTGCCCGACCCGTTCGGTGATCGCCAGAGCTTCGCGCAGGTTTTGTTCGGCTTCCGCGTACTTTTTCTGGCTCGAGAGAATCGCGCCGACGTTGCCTTTGAGAAAAGCGCGGCGATAGGGATTTACGTAATCTTTGACCAGTTCGAGGCGTTCGAGCGCCGTCTGGTTGTATTTGAGCGCCGTTTCCGCGTCGCCCGAATTGCTGTAAAGCGAGGCGAGATTGCCGTAGATTCGATAACCGATGAACGGTTCGCTGTTCGCGTTCAGCCGCCGCGCTTCGCGGCAGGCTTCAAAGCCTTTCTGAAAATTCTGATTGTCGTTATAAAGCCGGCAGAGATAGGCGAGCGCGGTCGCTTCATCGAGCCGGCTGTTTAATTTCCGGCTGGTCGCGATCGCTTCGTCAAAGTATTTTTGCGCCCTGCCGACATAATATTCGCGCGAGTTTTCCGCGCTGTCGTAGTCGCGGATTTCGTCGGCGAGGTAAATCAGACAGATCGCCCTGCCGGCTTCGTCGTCGATTCTCGACCAGATCGAAAGCGCCCTTTCGTAAAGCCCGATCGATTCCGCTTTCTCGCCGAGTTCGTAGCCTCTGATGTTCGCCAGCTGAAAAAGCGCGTGCGCCTGTCCGGGCAGATCGGCCGTGTTTTCAAAAAGCGCGCGCGCTTTTTCGAGGCGTTCGAGCGCTTCTTCCGCCTTTTCGCGCCGGTTTTCCGTGCCGGTTAAAAGTTCGCGCGCCTCGCCGAGCAGGCGCATGGCGGCGGCGCGGCGCGCGTCGGTTCCGTCGGCGGCGCGCGCGGTTTTCAAAAGCAGCGTGTAACTTCCGCTCGCGCTCGTCGGGCGGCGCGCGCCGATTTCGACGCGGTGATCGCCCGTTTTTTCGGCGACGAAAGTTAAACGATCGACGCCCGCGAAACCGCCCGGCGCGTTCGAAATCGAGATTTTTTTGCCGTCCGGCGCGAACGCCGCCAAGCCGACGTCGACGCCGCGCCGCTCGCAGACGATTTCGATGAGTTCGTTCTCGCGCGCCGCGACGAAGTAGGTTTGAATCTCCCCGCCCTTAAGTTCGCGGGCGACCGGCGAGTTTAAAGGTAAATGATCGGGTTCCTGGGCATTCGTGCCGAAAAAAGCGCCGCTCAAAAAAATCAGGCAGCAGGCTCTGAATAGACAAAAAATCGCTTTTCGCTTCATACTCGCAAAAACTACTTGCACAAAATTTAAGGACATTACGATGGCAGACGTAAAATAAAATCGCTGATTTTACCGAAATTTTAAGGCGTTACGTGAAAATAATTGAAATTTCGTCGTTGATTTTATTAAATTTTACCGGCGAATGTAACTTGGAAAGTAACATTTTTCAGGGCAAAAACAAAGCGATTTGCCGGCAAAAACCGTGATGAAGACTGGATATTTTCACCGGCGCGCAAAAATACCCGGGAAATTTTGTGAATAATTTCCCGTACGCCGTTTGACAAGAAAAAAGCGGTTGCGCTATTCTTACTATTCGTTTTGAGAAACGAAGTGAGATATTTGAAGGCGTCGCTTAAAACATTTTCTTGTAAAAGTTTTTCCGACGCGCGTTCCAAAATATGGTCGGTTCGTCTAGGGGTCTAGGACACCGCCCTTTCACGGCGGCGACACGGGTTCAAATCCCGTACCGACTACCATCTTTTTTCGGAAAAACTGCATCTATCAATAAACCGATTCGCTTTCATCAGAAGCGAATTTTTTATTTTATAGGGAAGAAATGCTGAAAAAGTTTTTATATACGATCGTTTTCGCGCTGGTTGCGGTCGCTTTCGCGCACGCGCAAAGCCCGACGCCGAACACCGATACGGTATTGGTCTTGCCGTTTGAAAACACTTCGAGCCGCGGGGAATTTAACTGGGTCGGCGAAAGCTTCGCCGATTCTTTGACGGACCTGCTCAATTCGAAAGAAGCGAAAGCGACGCGGCTCAACGTCGTCTCGAACGACGAGCGGAAAATCATTCAGCAGCGGCTGCGCGTGCCTTTGACGAGTTTGCCTTCTTTGGCGAGCTCCTTAAAGCTGGCGCGCGAAGGAAAGGCGACATTGCTGATCGCCGGAAAGTACAACATCGTGCCGGCGCAGGGCGAAACGGCGGCGATCGTCAGCGTGACGGCGAAGATCATCCACGTCAACGAAGGACGGTTTTTGAGCGAGGAATTCGCCGACGGCAGACGCATCACGCGCGACATTTACCTGAACGACGCGCTGCAGAACCTGCAGACCGTGCAGGGGCAGGTCGCGTATCAAATTCTGTATCAGCGCGACAAGGCGCTGCCGTTCACGCAGAATCAGTTCGTCGAAGCCGCCAATAAAGTTCCGGCGCGCGCCTTCGAAGCTTATATTAAAGGCTTGCTTTCTTCCGAGACCGATCTGCAGACGCGCGAAAATTATTTGAAAAACGCGATTCGCATTTACGCCGAGGAAAAGTCGGGCGCAACTTACGCGGACGCCGCGCTCGAACTCGGGCATCTTTTTCTGAATCAGCGCAAATTTACCGAGGCGGTCGATTATTTCTCGCGCATCGCGCAGGAATCGCCGCTTTATCCGGAAGCCGCGTTTTACACCGGTCTGATTCACTGGCAGCAGCAGAATTACGAGCAGGCGCTCGCCGTTTTGCGTCCGCTCGCCGAGGATCTGAAGCTGACGAGCGTCTACAACACGATCGGCGCGATCGCCGTGCAGGCGTCGCGCGCCGAAAAGAAGAACAAAGGCAATTCGGCGAAGCTTTTGACCGAGGGCATCGAACTGCTGAAAAAGGCGTTCGATTCCGCGCCGGAAGACTCGACGGTTCGTTTCAACTACGGCTTGGCGCTTTTTCTCAATCAGCAGTACGCGGAAGCCGTGCAGGAACTGCGCCCCGTCGTGGCGAACAATCCGAAAGACGGCGAAAGTTATTTTCTGCTCGCGAAATCGCTGGAAACCTTGAAAGACGGGACCGCCGCCGACACCGACAATCAGGCGCGCCGGTTTCTGACCGAAGCCGACCGGTACGCAAAGCTGCAGACCGAATGGACGCGCGCGAAAACGGTCGACGCGGTCGGTTTGCGCGTCGCGCAGCCGCCGCGCAAGGATTTCGTCGGCGTGATTCTGCTCAAAAATCAAATCCGCACCGTGCAGGCGCCGGTCAACGAAACCGAAGCGATGCTCGGGCAGGCGCGGCAGTTTTATAAGGACGGGCGCGACGACGAAGCGATGGCGGTGCTGCGCCGCGTTTTGACGGGCGAACCGATGAGCGCGGAGAGTTATTATCTGCTCGGCATGATTCATCTGCGCCGCGGCGACAAGGAGCAGGCCGTCAGCAGTCTGAAAACCGCGCTGTTCTGGGACAACCGGCTCGTCAGCGCGTATATCGGGCTGGTTAAAATCTATCTGGAAAAAGGCGACTGCCTGCAGGCGAAAAATTATCTGACTTCCGCGACCGAGGTCGTCAATCAGCTCGAGCGCGATTCGTCGGCGAGCGGGCAGGTCGAAGAGAAAAAGTCGGAACTCGAGGGCTTGCAGCGGCTCGTCGAGAAATGTTCTACCAAATAGTGTAACTTTCTATTTTGGAATTTAGATTTTGGGTTTTGGATTTTTACCGTTTACGAATAGAAAGAATTACGCAAACCCCCGTGTTTATTGCTCTAGAAGATAAATGAGCCAATCCGAAATCCAAAATTCAAATTCCAAAACCTCTTTGGCACGCTACGTGCAATAGTGAAAGCGGCTAGCTTGATGAGGTTAATCAAGACCCCGCCGCCAACACTTCTCCGAGCGCGGTTTGCCACTGCGCTTGACCACCTTCCGAGCGTTCCTTCAGTTGTCCTTCCGATTGTGAGCCCGGTCTTAAACGACCGGGCTCTCCTGCATTTAAAGCCTTTATTTGCCGAATTGTCATGAAACCCTTATATTTATTGAAAAATAATTAAAGATGAGGGTTTTGCCGTCTTTGGTCAGACCTTTTTCGGCTGCTGTTGGGGCGTGATTTCAATTTGACTGAATGTTTTCAGCAAGTTGTCGGCGAATGACAAAATTCGTCAGCTTTGATTGACAAAATTTGTGCGCTTGTTTGGTCTGACCGTTCAATCTGATTGAAGGCATTTCAAATTGATTGAAATTGACGCATCGCGCTCACAACCGAACCGCTTTTTTGTTAAACTGTTGGCACGATGAAAAAATTCGCGCGCCTCAAAAAAAATCTTCTGTCGCCGCTCAGCGCCGTTTTCGCCGTCGTTTCAGCCCTGCTCCTGGTTCTCGCGTTTCCGGATTTCGAAGTTTGGTTTTTGGCGTACATCGCGCTCGTCCCGCTTTTTTATGCCGTCGAAAAGGAAAAGGATTCGGCTCTTAAATCGTTTCTGACGGGCTGGCTTTTCGGGCTCGTTTTCTTTTTCGGCGCTTGTTGGTGGCTGACCTTCGCGCCGATCACCTACGCCGCGCTGCCGGCGCCGCTCGTTTACTTTTTTATGTTCTGCGCGGCGGGAATCGTCGGCGTCTTCCCCGGCATTTTCGCGGCGCTCCTTTCGGTCGTTCTCAAAAGATTCGGCGATTACGGGATTTTGTCCGCGCCTTTTTTATGGACGTTCGTCGAATTTCTCCGCATGTGGCTGACCGGCAACAACTGGAACGCGCTCGGCTATTCGCAGGCATTCAATCCGCTGATACTGTCTTTCGGCAGTTACGGCGGAGTTTTGCTGGTCGGATTCATTTGCGCCGCCGTTAACGCCTACTATACGGTTCCCGCGATTTGGAAAACCAAAAACAGCGGTTGGTTCGTGATTATTCCGCTGGGCGTTTTGCTGACCGCGTTTCTGTTGCAGAAACCCGTTTCGATGCGTAAGGATGACGCGAGATCCGCCGCCGTCGTCGCCGTGCAGCCGAACGTGCCGATGAGCGGCTTGACGATCGAAAAATACCAGAAATTGCTCGGACGCCACATCGAGCTCGCCGAGAATGAACTGAAAAAACTGCCCGCTGAAAACCGACCACCGACCACCGTCGTTTTCCCCGAATCGCCGATGATCTTTCAATACGGGCGCGACCCGGAACTGCAGGATTACCTGCGCGATTTCGCGGTTCGGAACAACGTTTCGGTCTTGTTCAATTCGGCGGAAGTCAACGCGCAGAAACGCGTGCTCAATTCCGCCGTGATGATCGACGCGCGCGGCAAAAAAATCGCGCAGTACGACAAAATCCACCTCGTTCCGTTCGGCGAATACATTCCGTTTCCCGAACCCTTGGCGAGTCAGATGCCGGCGTTCGTCGGGAGCTTCGAGTTCGGCGACGAGTACGATCTATTGCCGTTCGGCGCGGCGACGGGCGGCGTGATGATCTGTTTCGAATCGCATTTCGGGGAATTGTCGCGCGAATACGCGCGGCGCGGCGCGGACGTTCTCGTCGAAATGACGAACGACGGATACCTCGGCGATACCCCGGTTTTGCGGCAGCATCTCGCAAACAGCGTCTTTCGCGCCGTCGAAACGAATCGCCCGCTCGTGCGCGTGACGAACGTCGGCATCACGGCTTACATCGACGAGCGCGGCAGGGTTTCGGACGCGGCGGACGTTTACGCCGAAGCGGCGCGCGTCTGGACGATTTCGAAATCCGACGGCGCGCAGACGATCTACGTCAGGTACGGCGACTGGTTCGCGTGGGCGTGCTCGATCGTCAGTTTGATTTCAGTCGGTTTGAGCTATTTGAAAAGAAGAGCAGACAAAGCATGAAACGAAAAGTTCTGATTGGAGCAATTCTTCTTTTATCGTTATACTTTTTAAGTTATATTTGGCTTCGGCAAAGTCGTTCTGAAGTTTGGGAAAAAGGCGGGAAAGTTTATGTGATTTTCCCCGAAAACAAGATTTTATATCTTCTTTTTCGCCCGGTCAGCTACCTTGACAATAAAATGACCGGGATCGGTTTTCATGTCGGGCGGCACAGGTAAAAATCATGGAATTATCGGAATTACAATCAAAATACGAAGATTTAAAGGTTAAAGTTGAACAACTTGGGAGGTTTCTTTGACGCGCCTCGCAAACGGGCAGAGCTTGAAAACTTAGAACGGCAGATCACCGCGCCGGATTTTTGGAACGATTCGGAAAAGGCACAGAAAATCGTCCAGCAGCGCAGCCGCCTCGAAAAGGCGCTCGCGCAGCATGAGAATTTCGAGAGCGGCGTTTCCGACGCCGAAGTTTTGATCGAATTCGCCGAATCGGACGAAAGTTCTTTCAACGAACTTGGTTCATTGATGAACCGCCTCGAAACGCAGGTCGCGGAAGCCGAAACGCAGAGCCTTTTGTCGGGCGAAACGGACGCGAACAACGCGATTTGCTCGATCCAGTCGGGCGCCGGCGGCACCGACGCGCAGGACTGGGCGCAGATGCTGCTGCGGATGTATCTGCGCTGGGCGGAACGCAAGGGCTTTAAGGTCGAGATTCTCGACGAACAGCCGGGCAGCGAAGCGGGCATCAAAAGCGCGACGTTTCGCGTCGAAGGCGATTACGCTTACGGACTGCTCGCGAACGAAGCGGGCGTGCATCGCCTCGTGCGGATTTCGCCGTTCAATTCGGGCGGCAGCCGCGAAACGTCCTTCGCGTCGCTGTTCGTTTCGCCCGAGATCGACGAAAACATCGAGGTCGACATCCAGGAAAAGGATCTGCGCGTCGACACGTATCGTTCGACCGGCGCGGGCGGGCAGCACGTCAACACGACCGATTCCGCCGTGCGCATCACGCATCTGCCGACCGGCATCGTCGTGACGTGCCAAAACCAGCGCTCGCAGATTCAGAACCGCGCGGTCGCGATGCAGGTTTTGCGTTCCAAATTATATGAATTGGAACTCGAAAAACGCCGCGCGGAAACCGCCGAACTCGAAGCCAATAAACAGGACATTTCGTTCGGCTCGCAGATTCGCAACTACGTTCTTCACCCGTACCGGCTGGTCAAAGACACGCGGACGAAATACGAGGTTTCGGACGTCGAAGCCGTTTTGGACGGCGACATCGACGATTTTATAAAAGAATTTCTCCTTTACAAAAAAGGCGCGCAAACGGCGGCATAAGGTTTTACCAAAAAAATGGCGACAACGACAGCGAGAAAAAAACAGGCGACCGCGGCAGGAAAAACGAGCACGCGCGGCAACGAAATCATTGCGGTGATTTTGTTGGCGGCGGCGGTGCTGATTTTTCTCTGCCTCGTTTCCTACAGTCCGATGGACCCGACTTTCAACACGGCTTCGTCGCAGAAGGTGCAGAACTGGATCGGCGTCGCCGGCGCGAATTTCGCCGAATTCTTGATTTCGGTCGTCGGGCTCACGGCGTATCTTTTGCCGGCGCTCGTCGTGCTGATGGGGTGGCGCGTTTTCCGCGCGAAGGATCTGCAATTGTCTTTGATGCAGGCGGTCGGCTATTTTATGTTCGTCGCGTCCGTGTCGAGCCTCGCGGCGCTCTTTGGATTTCAGGGCGGAATTTTGGGCGCGTTTTTTTATAAAATTTTCTACGGCCTTTTGGGAAATATCGGCGCGGCCGTTCTTTTGCTGGCTTTGACCGCCGTTTCGGGGCTGCTCATCACGAGCCTTTCATTATCCTCGGTTTTCGGCAGCTTCGGGTTGGCGATCGAAAACTTCGGAATTCATTTCAACGAGTGGCTGACCAAAAGACGCGCCCGCAGCGCCGAACGAAAAGCGCAAACCGTCGAACAATTCGACCCGGAAACAGCGCCCGCCGTCAAAACCGGCAAAGGCAAACCGTCGATTTCGGCCGGCGACGCCGTTCCGGCGGCGGCCGAAACGAAAAACGTCAAAATTCGCGACACGGTCGCCGCCCTGTTTGAAGATTTAACGAAATCTCCGCCTAAAACGGAAGCGAAAGCGCCGGAAAAGATCGCCGAAAAGCCGAACGCCGCGCCGGCGCCGGAAAGCGAAATCGACTGGGAGGAAATCGCGCGCCCCGAACCGGAGGAAGAAGAAAAGTTCGTGCCGACGATTTTGGCTTCCGAAGATCGTTTGGAGGAAGACGATCGGCCGCCGTTCGAAATCAAGCGAATCGAAAGTGAAAAAGCGCCGTTCGAGACGGAAAACAAATTCGTCGACCTCGTCGCGGAAGGCGAAAAAATTCCGATCACGCCCGTTCAGCACACGGGCGAGCTCGACGACGAATACCTCGAAGTTCCGGAACAGGAGGAACCATCGATCGCGGCGCCGAAAAAGCCGCAGACATTCGAAAACTACGTTCTGCCGCCGCCGGAATTTTTAACGCCCGCCGCGCCGCGCATCGAGCAGAAGGATGAAGAATTGCTCGCCATCGCGCAGGAGCTGACCGACAAAACGAAGGAGTTCAACGTGACCGGGCGCGTCATGCACATCTGTCAGGGGCCGGTCGTCACGACGTACGAATTCAAACCCGATCCGGGCGTCAAATATTCGCGCGTGACCGGTTTGGCGGACGATTTGTGCCTCGCTCTGAAGGCGGAATCGATCCGCATCGACCGCATCCCCGGCAAAGCGTTCGTCGGCATCGAAGTGCCGAACCGCGAGCGCGAAACGATTCAGCTGCGCGAAGTCATCGAATCGAAAAAATTCCGCGAGTCGAACTCACTGCTTTCGATCGCGCTCGGCAAATCGATCGACGGTTTGAATTACGTCGCCGATCTCGCCAAAATGCCGCACCTCTTGATCGCCGGCGCGACCGGCGCGGGAAAATCCGTCGGCGTCAACACGCTGATCGTTTCGATCCTTTACAAGGCGAAGCCGGACGAAGTGAAACTCATCATGGTCGATCCGAAACAGGTCGAGCTCGGCATTTACGCCGACATCCCGCATCTCGCGACGCCGATCATCACCGACCCGAAGCGCGCCGCGATCTCGCTCAAATGGGCGGTCGGGCAGATGGAACGCCGCTATAAGGATCTGGCCGGCTGGGGCGTGCGCAACATCGACGGTTTTAATGCGGAAGTCAAGCGCCGCCGCGCCGAAGGCATTCTGAACGACGACGGCGAGCCGCCGAAGACGCTGCCCTACATCGTGATCATTATCGATGAATTGGCGGATCTGATGATGGTCGCCGGCAAGGAAGTCGAGGAATCGATCACGCGCCTCGCGCAGATGGCGCGCGCCGTCGGCATACACCTCGTGCTCGCGACGCAGCGCCCGTCGGTCGACGTCATCACCGGCTTGATCAAAGCGAATTTCCCGTCGCGCATCTCTTTCAGAGTTTCGTCGAAAGTCGACTCGCGCACGATCGTCGACGCGAACGGCGCGGAAAGTCTTTTAGGAAGGGGCGATATGCTTTTTCTGCCGCCCGGAACTTCGAATCTCGTGCGCGTGCACGGCGCGTTCGTCGACGAAAAGGAAATCAATAAAATCGTCGAGCACATCAAAGCGCAGGGAAGTCCCGAGTACGACACGACGATCACGAAAACCGACGAAGAGCTCGACGATTCGGGCGATCTGCCCGGCAAAAAAGATCCGCTTTTCTGGGACGCGGTCAAAAGCGTCGTCTCGGCGAAGCGCGCTTCGACTTCGCTTTTGCAGCGGCACTTGCGCATCGGCTACGGACGCGCGGCGGCGATTCTCGACGCGATGGTGCGCGAAGGCTACATCGGCGAAATGGACGGCTCGACCCGCGCTCGTCCGATTCTGCAGAAGGCTTACGAAGACCTGCAGGACATGGAGGAAATGAACAATTAGCGGCCGGAAGGTTTTCCACAGTTTTCCACAACTTTCTGTTGAAAACTCTGTGGAAAACACCTTTTTCACAAAGCTAATTGTTGCAAGTTAATGAACTTTTAGCATTTTGCACACAAGACAGGCAAAAGAAAATGGCTTCCATTAAATTACGTTATTTCAATAATTACCATTTCTTAATTAAACCATTAGCTTTACTGATTCTGTGTTTTGCGGCGCTCGCCTGTAATAAAAAGGAAGCGGCGGCGCTCACGGCCGAAAACCGGTCGGAGATCGCGGAAAACGCCGTTAATATCAATACGGCTCCGGCTGCAGAGCTCGAAAAACTCCCGAACGTCGGCGCGGTTCTGGCGCGTAAAATCGTTGAACATCGCGAACGATACGGCGATTTTCGCAAACCCGAACATTTGCTTTTGGTGCCGGGCGTCAGCGAGAGCCGGTTCCGGCAGCTGCGTAATTTAATAAAAACCGAATAACTGCATGAAACTCCGCCGAAAGGGCGGAAAACGGCTGTCTCCGTCAGCCTTTCAGCGCGCGCCCGCTCATGAGCGCGCACTTGAAACGAGGTGTCCACCATGAACGGAGAAAAATCTTCTAAAAAATTCGCGCTTTATCCTTTATTCTGGCTCGCGGCCTGTTTCGCGACCGGCATTGCGGGCGGAAAATACTTCGCCTTCGACTGGAAAATCCCGCTCGCGCTCGCGATCGGCGGCGCGGCCGCGGCGGCGTGCTCATACCGGAGCCGATTCGCCGCGGGTTTTGTTTTGCTCGCGTTTTTCGCCGCCGGAGCGTTTTGTTTTCAGTTCAGGCAGCAAACGATGCCGGCGAATCGGCTCAAAGTAATCTACGACGAAAAACGTCTCGCATCGGACGCGCCGGTCGAGCTCGAAGGCGCCGTCCGCGGAAAGCCGGAAGAAACGGTCGGCGGATTTTTTATCGAGCTGCAAACCGCGCGTCTGATTTATAAAAATGAGCCGCGCGAGGTCAGCGGCGCCGTCCGGCTTTTCGTTCCGCTTTCCGATGAAACGGCGGCGCGCGAATTCGAACGCTTGAATCTGGGATACGGCGCGCGGCTGCGCGTCGCTTGTCCCCTATCGCGCGAAGACGGTTTTCAAAACCCCGGCGCCATCTCGCGCAAAGAAATTCTCGACGCGCGGGACATCGACGCCGCCTGCACGATCAAGAGTCCGCTTTTGATCGAAAAAATCGGCGCCGAAAGCGGTTTCCCGGTTTTGGCGCCGATTTTTGAAATTCGCCAGCGCCTGATCGAAGATTTTCGCGAAAATTTCAGCGTTTCGACCGCCGGAATCATGATCGCCTCGCTCTTGGGCAACAAATATTTTCTCGATCGGCGAAGCGCCGAAATTTTTCGCGAAGGCGGCGCCTTTCACGTGCTCGTCATCTCGGGCTTGCACATCACTTTCATCGGCGCGCTGACGCTTCTGTTCGTAAAGTTTTTTACGCGCCGGAGGCTCTGGCAGTTTTTGATCTCCGCCGCGCTTTTATGGGCTTTTTCGATCGCCGTCGGCGCGGACGTGCCGGTCGTCAGGGCGACGATAATGTTTACGGCGCTGCTCTTCGGGCAGGTGATATTTCGCGCCGGCAGCCTCTTGAATTCGCTCGGACTGTGCGCGCTGATTTTGCTCGCCTGGCGGCCGGAAGACCTTTTTACGCAGTCGTTTCAACTGACTTTCGTGAGCGTGTTGGCGATCGTCGTTTTTGCTTTCCCGCTGATCGAAAACCTGCGCGCGATCGGCGAATGGCGGCCGACCGCCGAGACGCCTTTTCCGCCGAATGTTTCCGAGCCGCTCAAAAGATTTTGCGAAATGCTTTACTGGTCCGAACGGGCCTGGGCGATCGAATCGAAACGACAAATCTGGTCGGCGAAAATCTTCAAGTCGCCGTATTTGAAAATTCTCGAAGCGAAAGGCTTTCAATCGATTTTTCGCTATCTTTTCGAAGGCGTTCTGGTTTCGCTGACCGTTCAGGCATGGCTTCTGCCGCTGACGATTTATTATTTTCACCGCGTTTCGGCCGCTTCGATTCTTCTCAATCTGTGGGTCGGATTTTTCATCGCGCTCGAAAGCTTCGCGGCGGTGACCGCGCTCGCCTTCGCGCAGGTCAGCGACGTTTTAGCCTTTCCGCTCGTTAAGCTTACCGAGTTTTTGAACCGGATGCTGCTGCTGCTTCCCGAATTATTTATCGAATCCGACTGGGCGAGTTTTCGCGTTCCCGTCTATTCCGGAAAATTGAAGGTCGTCTACTGGCTTTATTTCACGCCGATTCTTATTTTAACGATCTTATTGTTTCGCTGGAATCCCTTCCATTTTTCAAATTTGAAATCTGAAATTTCAAATAATAACGCGGGTTCGATTTCAAAATATTTTCTCGCGTTCTCTTTATCTCTTCTTTTCTTTTTCTCGGGCATTCTCGTTTTCCACCCGTTCAGCGCGCCGCGCGCCGACGGCAGGCTGCGCGTGGATTTTCTCGAGGTCGGTCAGGGCGATTCGCTGCTCGTCACTTTCCCGAACGGCGAAACGCTGCTCGTCGACGGCGGCGGAAAGCCGAGTTTTAATAATTTATACGTCAGGCGCGACGGGGAGGAACCGGAAATTTTCGAGCCCGACGCGGCGACGATCGGAGAATCGGTCGTCTCGCAGTTTCTCTGGGAAAAGGGATATTCGCAAATCGACTACATCCTGGCGACGCACGCCGACGCCGATCATCTGCAGGGCTTAACGGACGTCGCCAAAAACTTTCGCGTGCGCGCCGCTTTTTTCGGGCGATTGCCGGAAACTGACGAAGGTCTCGCGAAACTGCTGCATGTTTTGCGGAAAAAGGAAGTCGAAATCGTCAAACTGAAGCGCGGCGACATTTTGAACTTCGATAAAGCGAGCGTCGAAGTTTTGTACCCGGAAGCGGACGACTCAACGGCGGCGGTTTCGGACAACAATCATTCGCTCGTGCTGCGGCTCGCGTTCGGCGCGAAGAAGTTTTTGCTGACCGGCGACATCGAAAAGGAGACGGAAAACTTTCTGGCGCAGAATCCGCGACTTCTTGAGGCGAACGTCGTCAAAGTCGCGCATCACGGCAGCCGCACTTCGTCGATTCAATCGTTTGTCGATGCGGCGAAAGCTCAGTACGCGTTGATTTCCGTCGGAAAAAAATCGCCGTTCGGGCACCCGCATCGCGAAGTCGTGGAAAGGTGGGAGAAGTCGGGGGCGCGCGTTCTGACGACCGGCGAGCGCGGAGCGATTTCCGTTTCGACCGACGGCAGGGATTTACTGGTCGAAAGATTTAGGCCCTAAAAACGAAAAAACGCCGGGGGATTTGTCGATTAAAACCCCCGAGCGTTCCTTAAGTCAACCTGTAATAGTTTAAGTATTACTTTAGGTATTTAAAAAGTCAAGCTTTTTTTCAACATTTTTTAATTTAATGTTTGAAATGACGATAACCGGTAAAGACCATCGCGATGCCGTGTTCGTTCGCCGCCGTAATCGATTCGGCGTCCTTGATCGAACCGCCGGGCTGAATGATCGCCGAAACGCCGAAACCGGCGGCTTCGTCGACGTTGTCGCGAAACGGAAAAAACGCGTCGGACGCGACGACCGAGTTTTTCAGCGGCAGATCGAATCTTTCGGCGCGCATCGCCGCGATTCTTACGGAATCGACCCGATTCATTTGTCCGGCGCCGACGCCGATCGTCTGATTTTCGTCGGCGAAAACGATCGCGTTCGATTTTACGTGTTTGCAGACTTTCCACGCGAGGAGCAGCGCGCGCAGCTCTTCTTCGGTCGGCTTTCTTTCCGTCACGAATTTCAAATCGCTTTCCGAGACTTTGTAAACGTCTTTCGACTGGACGAGAAAGCCGCCGGAAATCTGTTTGTATTCGAACGGATTTTCGTTTTCCGTCTTCTGCACGCGCAAAACGCGCAGGTTTTTCTTCGTTTTGAAAATCTCCAGAGCTTCCGCGTCGAAATCCGGCGCGACGACGACTTCCGTGAAAACCTCGTTGATCGCGCGAGCGGTTTCCGCGTCGACCGTTTGATTCAGCGCGACGATGCCGCCGAACGCCGACACCGGGTCGGTCGAAAGCGCGCGCCGGTAGGCTTCGAAGTTCGTCGCGCCGGTGCCGACGCCCGACGGATTGGTGTGTTTGATGATCGTCACCGCCAATTCGTCGAAATCCTGCACGAGATTCCACGCGGCTTCGGCGTCGACGTAATTGTTAAACGACATCTCCTTGCCGTGCAGCTGCTCGGCCTTCGCGATCCCGCCCTGCTCGTCCGATTCGTAAAGCGCCGCTTTCTGATGCGGATTTTCGCCGTAGCGCAGGTCGGCGACTTTGGCGAGCTCGAGCGATTCGAATTCGGGCAGCTCGTCGCTCGTTTCCGAGTCTTCAAAAATCTCGCTCGATTCGATGATGAGGAGATTTTCTAAAGGGTTGAACGGTTCGAGAAATTGCAGATCTTCCGTCGTGAGCTGCTTCGAAAGATAAGAGGAAATCGCCAGATCGTAACTCGCCGTGCGCGTGTAAGCGAGCGTCGCGAGGCGCTGACGGGTTTCGAGGCTCAGGCTTCCGCCGGTTTCACGCATTTCGCGCAGCACGCTCTCGTAAAGCCGGGCGTCGGTCAGAACGGCGACGTCGCGCCAGTTTTTCGACGCGGAACGGATCATCGCCGGTCCGCCGATGTCGATGTTCTCGACCGCTTCCGCCAAAGAAACGTCTTCTTGGGCGACCGTTTGCTCGAACGGGTAAAGATTGACGACGACGAGATCGATCGCCTCGATGCCGTGCTCGCGCATCGAGGCGACGTGCTGCGCGTCGTCGCGCAGCGCCAAAAACGCGCCGTGTATTTTCGGGTGCAGCGTTTTGACGCGCCCGTCCATCATTTCGGGAAACTCGGTTACTTCCGCGACCTCCGTGACCGCGATGCCGTGCTCGCGCAAAGTTCTGGCGGTGCCGCCGGTCGAGATTATCTGCACGCCGAAATCGTTTAGTGCTTTCGCGAATTCAAGGATGCCGGTTTTATCCGAAACGCTGATCAAAGCGCGTTTGATTTTTCTTAATTCAGTCATATTTTTGATAAAAAGCTTTGCGTCTTTGCGGCTCCGCGGGAGATTGCCTTTTTCCCGCAAAATCGCGAAGACGCAAAGTTCGTTTTAAAAGTTAAAAAGCGGTCTTTTTTGAGACCGCTTTTTATGCTCGCCGGCAGGTGTAATTCGAGAACAAGCCGTGTTCTCCGATAAAAACCGCCGCTGAAGATACTCTGAGTCGTGTCATTCGCGCTAGAAAAAGAAGCGTCCGAGAAACAGCAGGCTCAGCAAAAATGCTAAAGTATAAATGACTACTTTGATAACACTCATAAAATTTTTTATTCTATAAAGCCGGAGAATCTAAAACGCTTACGACCAAACTGCTATTTTAGTTCCGCTTTTTATCCGATGTCAAAACGGCTCAAAACGATTTGTTCTTTCGCGTTTGGCTTGGCGCTCGTTTTGCTGTCGCTCGATTCCGCGCCGGCGCAGACCGTAGAGGCAAAGATCAAAATCTCGGGTTTCGACGCGCTCGTCGAAGGCAAATACCTCGACGCGGGCGAGCGCCCGAACGCGGCGAATTTCTCGTTTCTCAAATCGTACGCGAACGTCGAAAACCTCGCGGCGCGCGTTTCGGAAGTAAAGTTATTCGACGTAAACGGGCAAAGGGTCGATTACAAAAAACTGGATGAAGGCGAATTTCTGGCGGGCGGCGCTTTTCAGTCGTGGAATTACAAGACGAATTTGAGCGCGCCGCCGAATCCGTCGGCGATGGCGCATGTCTCGTGGCTGTCGAACGAACTGGGAATTCTGATGCTCGGCGATCTGCTGCCCGAATTTCCTGAAAAAACTTCGGGAAAAATCGAATTCGAATTGCCCGCATCCTGGCAGATCGCGAGCGTCGAAAAGCGCGCCGTCGGAAACGCGTTCGACGTCGCCGACCTCGAAAAGGCCGTCTTTTACGTCGGCAGGAATTGGCGCGCGAGGGAAATCGCGGCGGGTTCGGCGAAATTAAACCTCATCGTATCCGGCGATTGGCAGGTGTCGGACGACGAAGCCGCCGCGTCCGCGCGCGAGATTTTCGCGTTTTACGAAACGGCTTTCGGCGGCAAATCGTTTGCCCGTCCGCTGGTTTTTCTCGGCAAGTTCCCGCCGGACGTGAAACCCGGTCGCTGGGAAGCGGAAACGCGCGGCTTTTCGGCGACGATTTTTTCTTCGGAAATGAATTTCAAGACGCAGAGCCTGCAGCGCCTGCACGAACAGCTGCGCCATGAAATTTTTCATTTCTGGCTGCCGAACGGCGTCAATCTGGCGGGCAATTACGATTGGTTTTACGAAGGCTTCGCGCTTTACGCTTCGCTGAAATTGGCGGTCGCGACGAACCGCATCCGTTTCGAAGATTTCCTCGACACGCTCGCGCGCGCGCATTCCGTCGACACTCTGCAAAGCCGGCGGGCATCGCTCATCGACGCTTCGAAAAACCGTTGGAACGGCGCGAACACGCAGGTTTACGCGCGCGGCATGCTCGTCGCGTTTCTCGTCGATATCGCGCTTCTCCATAAATCGAAAGGGAAAACCTCTTTGCGCGACGCTCTGCGCGAGAGCTATCAAAAGCACGGACCGGCGGCTCCGCGCGCCGACGGCAACGCCGCGATTTTGAGCGTCCTGCGCAGCCGCGCCGAACTGCGTCCGGTCGTCGAAAAATACGTCGAGGGCGCGCAGGATATCGCGTGGCAAACCGATTTGGCGGCAATCGGCATCGAATCGGCGACGGAAAATTTCATGACGAAATTAAAGGTCAAAACCGGTTTGAGCGGTCGTCAAAAGGATTTATTGGACGAGTTGGGTTATAATAACTGGCGAAAAAACTCGGAATCATCAAAATGAAATTTAGAAAAGTTTTTGTTTTATCAGCGGTTTTACTGGCGGGCGCCGTCCTCAGCGGCTGCGGCGTTTTAAGCAGCGCTTACAACAGCATCGCGTCGGTCGCGGGCTTGAACAGCACCTGCACGGTCATCGCCAAAAAAGCCAATATTCGTACGTCTTACGCGGTCGTCGCCCAGGACCTTCTCGAAGTGAAACGCGGCGACGTGCTCGATATCGTCGATCAGGTCGATTTCGAAAAAACGCTCTGGTATCGCGTCCGCGCGCGCGACGAAGACCAGACCGAAGGCTGGATCGAAGCGCAGAACGTGATTCTCGGCGACGTGCTCGAAAAATCCAAAAAGCTCGCCGAAGAAGATAAGGACGCGCAGCCGCAGGCGAACGGACTGCTGCGCAACAAGACGAATCTGCGCCTCGCGCCCGAACAAAACAACGATAATATCCTCGTCAAGCTCGACACCGGTTCGATGTTCGAGATCATGGCCTGGAAATTTGTGCCGAAAGCCGAAGACGCGACGACCGACGACGCGAGCCGCGAAAATTCTAACGTCCCGCGCCGAACCCGAAACGCCGAAATCGAAGCCGCTAAAACCGGCGACGAGGGCGAGAAGATGGACGAAAAATACGACATTTGGTATAAAGTCCGGCTCGATCCGTCGGTGTCGCCCGCGCCGGCGGGCTGGATTTTCGGTCGCCAGGTCGAGCTGCAGGTGCCGACCGACATCGTTTTTTACCAGCAAAACAATAAAAAATTCGTGACCTGGCAGCGGATCGACGGCGTCGACACGTCGCTCAAAGACGATTCGAAAACGACCAAGCCGAGCAGCTGGGTCATCCTTTCGCGCACGAACATCGTGAAAGCCGTCGACGGCGACGAGCCGGATTTCGACGGCGTGCTGCTGCTCGGCTACGACAAGTACGACCAGTCGCATTACCGCATCTATCCGCTGATCGGCGAAGTTTGGGGCAAACTGCCGCTGAAGATGGAAGGCACCGGCGATTCGCGCGCTTTTACTTTGCGGCTGCGCAACAAAAACACCGGGCAGATCGAGGAAAAACGCTTCCTCGTCACCTCGGATAAAAACCGCTACCGTTTGAAACTGCCCGAAGACATGGCGAACTACCAGACGAGCGAAGGCAGATAATTCCAAAAGATTGAATAAAAAAGGCAAAGCACGAAAATTTTCGTGCTTTGCCTTTTTCTTTGAAAAGTTTTAGTTTACGAATATGAGCGAAAGCGAAAACCTCGATCCCGAAAATCCGTTTCCCGAACCGGTCGAGCTGGAAATCACCGATTCGATCGATCTGCACGCCTTCGCGCCGCGCGACGTGAAGGCCGTCACCGAAGCTTATCTCGAAGAAGCCTATCAAAAGGGGTTTCGCCTCGTGCGCATCATTCACGGCAAAGGCGTCGGCGTGCAGCGCGAAACCGTCCGCAAGGTTTTGGAGAAAACCCCGTTCGTCAAATCCTTCAAAACCGCCGACGAGCTTTCCGGCAGCTGGGGCGCCACGATCGTCAAGTTTCATGACTGAGGATGCTTGATCGAACGCTTGATATTTTCTGACTTTTTATCGGTGGTCTTCCTGAAAGCTACTTAAACCATTCTTCTCTTTTTACTTTGCGGCTTTGCGGCTTTGCGGGAAATTTTTTCGTCTACCGCAAAGGCGCAAAGCCGCAAAGTAAAGCGCAAATAATTTCGACCGGTTAAGTTATTTTCGAGACGGCTTCTAATTTCGCACCTGATACGAGCGCTGCGGTCGCGTCATCAGCTCCAATTGGCGGATTTTGCCGCGCACCGCGCGCGAAAGCATCGTTATTTCCGACGGCGAATAGTTGGCGGCGCGAAACGCGTCGCGGATCTGCCGGTCGCTCAGCTGCCCGAGCAGCCCGGCGACCCAGCGACCGTGCGCCGGCGAGATGTCGTCGAATAAGCTGCGGAAATTGCCTTTGTAGGCGAAATCGAGGTCGCCGTCCTCTTCGACTCCCTTGACGAATTCCGATTTCACGTAATGCTCGGGGTTATTGACGCTGCGCCCGAAACGATTGAAGATCGGCAGGCTGAGCGGCGCGAATTTTCCGAACGACGAACCGAGATCGCTGATCACGTACTGCCGTTCGCCGCCGCTCTGCAGAATGACGTTGTTGCCGTCCTTCAAATCCCAGTTGTTGATGAGCGCCATCATGATTTTCAAGCCCTGCAGCTCGCGCGTGCCGTTAAACGGGTTGTTTGTCCAACTCCAGCGGTCCTGCCGGTCGATGTTTTCGGGGCGCGCTTCGAGCCGCACGTTTTTGAACGTGCCCTTCCCCGGAATCGTCAGCGTCGGCACGAGATAATTGATTTCCGTCGGATAGCCGACCGCCCACAAAAGCCGCACGGCGGCGGTTTCCGGCTGCGATTCGTCGGCGATCTTCGCGACCCAGATTCTGCCGGAGCCGTCTTTGATCCGGTATTTTAAGTTATTGCCGCCGGTTTCCTTGCGAATGAACGTAATTCTTTTCAGATTCGGATACATCGCGCGTCCGCCCGCGCCCCAGTAAAGATCGCGCCCGCCGATCTTGACCGGCTTCCAGATCACCGCCTTGCCGGCGGGTTTTTTGTCCTTCGATCTTTTGCCTTGCGCGGCGGCGGCGGTCGTCAACAGCAATAACACGATAAATAACGATATTATCGACTTGAATCTCGACATCTTGAACCTCCTTGATTTTCAGTCCACAATTAACCCGATTGTCTAAAGTTGCTTCGCCGGCTACATTTTAACGCGGCGGAGCGAACAAGCAGGGAGAATCGCGGGCGGCATGCGAGCCGCCGTTCCATTTAGTTGTTCGACGCGGCGGTCGCGGCTTCCGGTCTGGCCGCTTCGTCGAGCTCTTTGATGCGCGCCTTGAAGGCTTGCGCGAGCAGCTTGACGTCCTCCGGCTCGTAGTTCGCCGCGCGGAAGGCGTCTTCGATCTGTCGGTCGCTGAGCTGCAGCAGAAGATCGGCGAGCCAACGGCCGTGTTCGACCTTGACGCCTTTGATGATGTTGTCGGCTTTGCCGCGGTAATCCAATTCGATCATGCCGTCGCGCACCTGCCGGATGAATTTCGCCTCGGCGTAATGTTCCGGTTTATTGACGGTGCGTCCGGATTTTCCGCCGCTTTCCTCCGGAAGCTTGCCGAAAGTCGCGCCGAGATCGCTGATGATGTAATAATGCGCGTCGCCGTCCTTCAAAACGGCGGTGTTTTCGTCCTTAATATCCCAGTTGTTGAACATCGCCATCATGATTTTCAGCCCTTCGAATTCGTTCGTTCCGGCGAACGGATTATCGGTCCAGCTCCATTTTTCGAGCCGCTTGATATTATCGGGACGCGCTTCGAGGCGGACGTTCTTGTAGTTTCCGATCGTTCGGATCTCGAGCCGCGGCAGCAGGTAATTGATTTCCGTGCGGTAGCCGATCGCCCACAAAAGCCTGGTCGCGGCGGTTTCCGGCTGCGTTTCGCGGCCGACTTTGACGACCCATTCGCGTCCCGCCGCGTCCTTTAAACGGTACTTCAGTTGCGTGCCGCCGTCCTGCCGACCGAGAAACACCGATTTTTTCATGTCGGGCTGCATTTGGGCGCCGCCCGGACCGAGATAAAGGTCGCGTTCGCTGACGTTGACGGATTCCCACATGATTCGTTTAACGTCGTTCGTCGCGCCGGCGGGGTCCGCATTCTGCGAGAAACCCGAAACCGCGAACACCGCGACCGCCAGGGAGATCGCAGTAAATTTTATAAAACTTTTATTTAATATCATTTAATCCCTCCCATTCGCGTCGATAAAGCGGCGAATTTGCTCTTAATGTATTGGTTACAGACATTTACGTCCTGCGTACTGCAATTTACATTCCGTGCGGGCAATTTCGTTATCAATTTTCAATAAAAAAGGCCGGCTCGTTCTTAAACGGATACGAGCCGGCCTTTTAAAAATGACGCCGTCGAAACTAAGGACGCTTTCATGCCTGAAACCGGTGAATAACCGCGCTCGCGGCAGAACGGCGCGCCGTTATTTTCCCTGAGAGAAAAATCCTTTGATGTAGGACATCGCAACGAGCAGCAAAAACACCAACGCCAGTAAACCCAACTGATAAGAAATTTCCATTGAAAACTTTCCCCGCGACAATATTAAAATGCGATCGAATCGCTAAATAAAATCTGAATTTAACTAAAATCAAGCGCGCCGGCTGACAAAAAAACGCCGCCGATTCAAGGAGACCAAAAAACGCCCGCTGAAGCAAACATTCGAAGCCGCCGCGTAACAGGAATTTAAAGCGTCGAAATCGGGACGGCAAACCCGCATCAAAGAAGAACCGCGCTCGAAAGCGTTCTCGAACGGCTTGCGCGCGAATCTTCTTTAATACGTTCGCACAGAAATTCACTGCATTTTTTATATACAGGATTTCCCAAAAACAATCTTCGGTCGTAAAAAACCGGAAGAAATCGTATCAGAAATATACAATTTGGCTTTTATGCCGCTATTGAAACGCAATTATTATGCCGCTGTTTGGCGTAAAACTCTGAAACCTGAATACTTAAAGGATTTTTACCGTTCTTCGATGACGTCCGCCCAGACCTCTTCCTCGTCTTCGGTTTCGAGCTCGTCGTAGATGGCTTCGATCAGATCGTTTTGTTCGTTGATTTGCGATTCGGCGTCTTTGAGGCGATTGGTAAGATACCGGCAATGCTGTTCGAGTTCGTGAATCCGGCGTTTGCGCGAGCGGTCGAGGCGTTCGAGATACGCCATGTAGAAAAACTGCAGACCGGCAATGCCCGCCAAACTGAGAGAAAGACAAATTAACCCGTACAACAACATCCCGATTGATTTTGGATTTTAGATTTTGGATTTCGGATCGGTTCGCGTCTGTGAACTTTTGCGTAACGCCTTGCAGCCGTTTTCGAGCGAAAGCCTCGCTTTAATGAATCGCGCCGGTCAACGCGAAAGCAAATCCAAAATCTAAAATCTAAAATCTAAAATCGATTATACTCTTGACCTCGGCGGAAGGAAAAGTAAAAATCTAATAAAACTACCGAAGGGAGAAAAAAATGTATCAAGATATCAGCGATTCGAACCCGCCGGCGCTCGGCAGGCGCGAATTTTTCGCGACTTCGATTTTTGCGGCGGGAATGTTCGCCGCCGCCGTTTCGCCGATCGAGGCGCAGACGCGCATTACGACCGACAACAAAGGCTTAATCGAGGGCGAGGTGAAAATCCCGGTCGCCGACGGCGAAATTCCGGCGTACCGCGCGATGCCCGACACGAAAAACAAAAAGTTTCCGGTCGTGCTCGTCGTGCACGAAATCTTCGGCGTCCACGAATGGATTCAGGACGTGTCCAGACGATTCGCCAAACTCGGCTACATGGCGATCGCGCCGGCGCTCTACGCGCGCCAGGGCGACGTGAAGACGATCAGGGAAATCCGCGAGCTGCAGCGCGATATTTTCTCGAAAATCCCCGACGCGCAGGCGATGAGCGACCTCGATTCGACCGTCGCGTGGGCGAAAAACAATAGCGGCGATGCGAAGAAACTTTCGATCACCGGCTTTTGCTGGGGCGGGCGCATCACGTGGCTCTACGCGGCGCACAACCCGCAAGTCGACGCCGGCGCGGCGTGGTACGGGCGGCTCGTTCCCGGCGAGACGAAAAACCCCGTGCAGCCGGCGATGCCGATCGACGTCGCGAAGGATTTGAAAGTTCCGGTGATCGGTTTTTACGGCGGGCTCGACAAAGGCATTCCGCTCGATTCGGTGCAAAGGATGCAGGACGAGCTGAAAAAGGGCAAATCGAAATCCGAAATCATCGTTTACCCGAACGCCGACCACGGTTTTCACGCCGATTATCGTCCGAGTTACAACCAGCAGGCGTCCGAAGACGCGTGGCGGAAGCTGCGCGACTGGTTTAAGAAAAACGACGCGATTTAAAAATGAAAAATAGATCGAAATGAGACTTTCTAAAGAATACGAATTTCGATCGATTTTAACGCCAAGGCGCCGCGCCGCGAAGTTTATTCAATCTGGTTGCCGAAAGCGGCAGGCTTAAATTTCCGGCAAAAAAGTGAACTTAAAGAATCTTTGCCCCGTCCGCGACTTGGCGTTGAAAAACAACAGTTATGACAAGCGAAAACTTACAATTGGTTTACACTCTCCTGTGCGACGACGTGCGCATCGAGATGGGCAATAAAATCTCGCTGATGGGCGTTTTTCAAAACATCATGGTCGAAAAACTGCCGATCTCGCTCATCAAATTCGCGGTCGTCAATCACTGGCGCGGCGCCGGCAATCATCAGACGGAAGTGCGCATCCTCTCGCCGAACAAATCAAATCTCGTCGTGACCTCGCAGCCGACGCAGATCGAGCTCGCGCCGGGCGGCTTTACCGACAACGTTTCGTTTTTCGTGAACGTCGTTTTTCCGTCCGCCGGAACTTACTGGGTGCAAACGCTCGCCGACGCGCGCCTGCTCGAAGAATTTCCGCTGATCGTGACGGACGTCAACAACGTCGAGGCGATGCAAAGCACGGAAGAAATATCGGAAACGATAAACTAAAAATAGAACGCCGATTAAACGGAAAGGGCGGAATTTTACGGACGTTGTATAAAATTAAATCCGTAAAATTCCGCCCTAATCGATTAAATCGACGTTCTATTTTTCTTCTTTCGGCAGGTTCAGAGTGATCGCGAGGCTGTATCTGCCCGCGCTGTCGACGGCGATTTCCTTCGAACCGCTGACGCCTTTCAGCGTCGCCGTCACGCGGTATTTCGCGGCGCCTTCCGGTTGGCGCAGCGCGAATTCGCCGCTGACGTTGGTGTAGCCGGTCGCGATCTTTTTCGCCGAGCCGTCGCCGCCGACGCGTTCGACCTCGACTTTCGCGCCCGTCACGCTGCGCCCGTCCTGATTAAAGACGCTGGCGTTTAAGAGCACGAGCGAACCCTGATCGACCATCAGCGCGAGATTGTCGCCGAGACTGATGACGCTGTTGCTTTTGATTTCGACGTTCGCCTTGAGTCCCGCGCCGTAACCGGATTTTTCGAACACGAAGTTATAAACGCCGGGCGCGAGCCCGGTCAGCTGAAAATTTCCTTTCGCGTCCGATTTGACCGATTTAAGATCCTGCCCGTCGCGCCGCGCGGTGATCGTGACGCCTTCGAGCCCGCTGCCCTTCGCGTTGCGCACCTTTCCCTTGACGCCGCCGGTCGCGCTCTGCGCGAATGCGGCGAGCGCGGCGAAAGCCAGGAGAAAAGCGCACGCCGCGATTTGTTTGAAAATCCTCATAAATTTCTAGGCACTGGCAATTTCGGATTTGAATTCTCTGTGAAATTCGTTTGCCACATCATTGATGATATTTTCAAGCGTGCGGGTTGGCTGGAAGCCGATCAGGCGTTTCGCCTTGTCGATCGACGGCACGCGGCGCTGCATGTCCTCGAAGCCTTCGCCGTATGCTTCTTCGTACGGAATATACTGAATTTCGCTGCTGCTGCCGGTCATCTCGATCGCTTTTTCGGCGAGATTTTTAATGCTTATTTCTTCGGGGTTGCCGATGTTGATGACCTGCCCGAAACAGCTCGGCGTTTCGAGCAGCTTCGGCAGTCCCTCGACGACGTCGAGCACGTGACCGAAGCAGCGCGACTGATTGCCGTCGCCGTGGACGGGAATCGGCTCGTTCTTGAGCGCGGCTTTGACGAAACGCGGCACGACCATGCCGTATTGCCCGGTCTGGCGCGGTCCGACCGTGTTGAAGAGCCGCACGACGACGACCGGCAGACGCGATTCTTTCCAGTGCGCGAGCGCCAGGAATTCGTCGAGTTCTTTCGCGCACGCGTACGCCCAGCGATGTTTCGACGTCGAGCCCTTTAAAATATCGTCGTCCTCGCGGAAGGGCACGCTCGTGCCTTTGCCGTAGACTTCCGAGGTCGACGGAATCAGCACGCGTTTGCGGTAACGCGCGCAGAGCCCGAGCACGATGTCGGTGCCGTGAAAGATCGTTTCGATGGTTTTGACGGGCTGTTCCATAATCAGGCGCACGCCGACGGCGCTCGCCATATGAAAAACGCGGTCCGATTCGCGGATCAGCTCCTCCATCAGCTTCGCGTTTAGAATCGTGTCGATGATCAGGCGAAAGCGTTCCTGTCCTTCGAGATGCTCGACGTTCGAATAACGTCCCGTCGAGAGATTGTCGATAATCGTGATGTCGTGTCCTTCGCCGTGCAGCTTGTCGGCCAGATGTGAGCCGACAAAGCCCGCGCCGCCGGTAATTAAAATCTTCATGGTTTTTCTTTAAATAAAATTATCCTGTTGCCGTTTTATAATTAAAATTAAACTGATGCGGTTTTATTGTCCTTTTGTTCGATGCGTTCCGCGAAATAAGCGACCGTCTTTTTCAAGCCTTCGGCGAGCGGGATCGTCGGCGACCAGCCGAGCAGTTCTTTCGCCCGCGTGATATTCGGCTGGCGCTGTTTCGGGTCGTCCTGCGGCAGCGGCAGATGCGTGATTTTGATGTCCCGGCCGATCGCTTTCGCGACTTCCTGCGCGAGCTCGTTCATCGTGAACTCGCCCGGATTGCCGATGTTGACCGGCAGGTGAATGTCCTCGGCTTCGGTGTTCATCAAACGGATAAATCCTTCGACCAGATCGTCGACGTAGCAGAACGAACGCGTCTGCTCGCCGGTGCCGTAAATCGTCAGATCGTCGCCGCGCAGCGCCTGCACGATAAAATTCGAGACGACGCGCCCGTCGTTTTCCAGCATCTTCGGCCCGTACGTGTTGAAAATCCGCACGATGCGCGTATCGACCTTGTTTTGGCGGTGATAATCCATAAACAGCGTTTCGGAGATGCGCTTTCCCTCGTCGTAGCACGAGCGCAGCCCGATCGGATTGACGTTGCCCCAGTAATTTTCGGTCTGCGGATGGATTTCCGGGTCGCCGTAAACCTCCGAGGTCGACGCCTGCAGGATGCGCGCTTTGACGCGCTTCGCCAGGCCGAGCATGTTGATCGCGCCCATCACGGACGTTTTGACGGTTTTGACCGGGTTGTACTGGTAGTGGACGGGCGAAGCCGGGCACGCGAGATTATAAATCTGGTCGACTTCGAGGAAGATCGGTTCGGTCACGTCGTGCCGGATCAGCTCGAACCGGTGATTGTCCATCAGGTGAAAAATGTTTTCCTTTCTGCCCGTGAAGTAATTGTCCAAAACGATCACTTCGTGTCCTTCATTTAACAGCCTTTCGCTCAGGTGGGAGCCGATGAAACCGGCTCCGCCGGTGATTAAGATTCGCATAAGTCTTAAGTATTTCACCACAAAGACAGCCAGAACACAAAGGTTTTAATTAAAATTTCCGGCGTTCGGCTGGCTGCCCGGCGGCGAAGAATTATTTTAAGTGCCGCTCGAAAAAAGTCAGAATTCGTTCGTATTCGTCCGTCCAGCTCGACGCGCGCTGAAAAGCGTGGCTTTCCGACGGGTACAGCATCGCTTCGAAATAACGGGTTTTTTCAAGCCGCATCAATTTTTCGATCAGTTGGATCGAATCCTGCGCCGGCACGTTGTCGTCGACCAGACCGTGCAGGATCAAGAGCGGTTTCTCCAGATTTTCGGCGTACGCGATCGGCGACGAACGCCGGTAAGCTTCCGGGTTTTTCTCGGGAAAACCGAGTCTTTCGGTCGTGTAAACCGGCGACGACGCGTAATAATTCTTCCAGTCGAACACCGGCCGCAATGCCGCGGCGGCGGCGATCTTGTCGGGCGCGCGCAGCGCGAGCATGCCCGCCATGAAACCGCCGTAGCTGCCGCCGTAAACGCCGACTCTTTTTCCGTCGACCGCGTAGTTTTTGACCGCGTAATCGATCGCGTCCAGGTGATCGTCGTAATCCTTGCCGCCGAGAAAATCGTGCACGTCCGTGCGCCAGTCGCGCCCGTAGCCGGCGGAGCCGCGGTAATCGATGTCGAGGACGACGTAACCCTTCTGCGTCAGCATCTCGTTGAACATGAACTCGCGGTAGTAATTGTTCCAGCCGTTAATCGTGTTCTGCAGGTAGCCCGCGCCGTGCACGAAAACGATCAGCGGGTATTTCTGCTTCGCGTCGAAACCGGACGGCAGGTAAACCTTCGATTTGACGGCTTTGCCGTCGCGCGTCGGGATCGAGACGAATTTCGGCTCGTTCCATTTCATTTTCAGAAAAGCTTCGGGCGTCGTGTTTGTAATGCGCCGGTATTCGGGAAATTGGCGGCACTCGACGCAAATCCCGTATGTCACGAGCTCGGTCGGCCGATTCCACCGCGAAGTTTCGAACAGCAGAACATGATTCGTCTCGGAAAACTGCGGATTGCCTTTTAACTCTTTTTCGGGGCGTTCAAACAACGGTCCGCCCGTTCCGCGCGTCGTGACGGTAAAAAAGTCGCGCGTCGCCGTATCGTGCTGCGTCGAAGTGTAAATCAGCGTATCGTCTAAGAACCATTTCGCCCATTCGACCTGCCATTCGCCGCGCGTCAGTTGTTGAACGTCGACCTTCGTCGTGAAGCCCGCGTCCGACGGATTTTCCTGCCGCGCCTCGTTCGCGGGGGTCGCTTGTTTCGGCGCGCGTTCGAGCGTCGCTAAATATAGATGATTGAAGCCGTCGCGTTCGCTGCCGAAAACGATCCGCGCGTCGTTTTTCGGGTGCGGTTCGACGAGCGAGGAAAGCGGCGCGATCCATTTCGCGTCCTGTTCTTCCGTCACTAAAATAACTTGCTCGGCTTTGCTGCCGACGTTGTGGACGTAAAAAAGCTGGCGGCGTTTCAGGTCCTTGTCGATGCGGTCGACGATCAGCGAAGAATTGTCGGCCGCCCAGCGCAAGCCGCGGATGTAGCCGACGCCTTCCGGTTTCGGGAGATTGACTTCGAACGGCTTTTCGCGGCTGCCGTCCGTTAAGGTGACGAGCACTTTCTGGTCGGTAAAGCCGCGCCGGACGGACGGCGTCTGCACGAATTCGTCCAGGTAATTCGGCACGAACAGCGCGCGCTGTTTCGAGCCGTCGCTGAGGACGTACGCGAGAAGCCGCCCGTCTTTGGTCGGATTGACGTTGAAGATCGTCTGAAACGCCGCCGGATTCGCTTCTTTCGTGACCTGCACGAGCGAGGTTTCCCTGAGATTCAAAACGTAATAATTGCCGCCCGAAGCGTACAGGATCGCGTCGTCGCCGAGCCACCGCGCGCCGGCTTCCGTGCCCTGCGTGCGCGTGACGCGGCGCGGTTTCGAAAGCTCGTTATCGCCGGTCGCCGCATTATAGTCGGCGCGCGCGGCGTTCATTCGGTTTTCGACTCCGACAAGCTCGTTCATCGTTTTCCCGAAATTGTCGTTCGAGCGCAGCTTCGGGTGAGTTTCCGGCAGCGCCGAGAGTCTTTTGATTCTCGCGTCGAAATCGTCGTTCGCCTGTAATACCCGCTGTTTCTGCGCCGCCGATTTATGGCCGCCGGCGCCGGCGGGCTTTTCGTTAAGCGCATTCACGAGCTCGGCGCGGGCTTCCGCCAGCGCGCCGACGATCTCCGGTTCCCGAACGCCCGCCGTTTTCGCGGCTTCGACGAGAACGGGAATCAAATCCGCGCGGCGCATCATCGCCTTTTCGTAATCTTCCCAAGTTCTTTTTATACCAGCGGCTTTCGGCGAATCGGTCAAGTCGGCCGACTTTTCTTCCAAATCCAAAACGTAAATATCCGTGTTCTGCAAAAACAGAATCCGTTTCGAATCGGGCGAAAACTCGACGCCGCCCAGGTTTTTTTCGCGCGCTCTGACGAACTCGTCGCGCACCGTCAAGCCGTAATTCAGTTTGCTTTCCGGCGCTGCGGCGCGCGGCTCGAAATTGCGTTCGGCGTTGACGAGCAGGCGCGATTTCCCGGTGCCCGAATCGGCGATATAAAGATCGCGCGGCTCTTTGCCTTCGGCGTTCCACGCGTAGACGACCCATTTGCCGTCGGGCGAGAGCTTTTCCGAATCGGGACGCATGCCCGCGATCGACGGCTCGCGCATCATGTCCCTGACGGTTAAAATTTGCGCCTGACCGACCGCGACGAAACATAAAAAGACTGTTAAAAGACAGATTCTAAAAGTTTTCGAAAACATATTTTGGAGCGGATTCCTCGTTTGACAACGAAGCAAAATGGTTTATAGTTTCTTCAGCAAAAACCTTATAGTACCAAAAGTTCCACAAATTTCGGACACAACAGAAAATATGAGCACATTAAATTTGACGCCCGAACCCGAACGGGCCGAAATCGTCGCCGACGATCATGAATTACTGAGCCGGGCAAAAGGCGGCGCGAACTGGTTTTACTGGATCGCCGCCCTTTCGGTCGTCAACTCGCTGATCTTTCACTTCGGCGGCAACATGAGTTTCTTCGCCGGGCTCGGCGTCACGCAGCTCGCCGACGCGATGGTTTTTCAGCTCAGCCCGGACGAAGGATTGGGAATCCTCAAAATCATCGGCTTCGCCTTCGATCTGATCGTCGCCGGAATATTTCTGCTCTGCGGTTTATGGGCGAACCGGCTGCAGTCCTGGGCGTTCCTCGTCGGCATGATTTTGTACCTGCTCGACGGTCTGCTGCTGCTCGTCATCGGCGTTTATCTTCCCGGCATCCTGCTGCCGGCGGCGTTTCACGCCTTCGCGCTCTTTATGATCTTCCGCGGCTTTTCCGCCGCGCGGCAGCTCAAAGCTTAAACCGGCAAAGAATCATTTAACGCCAAGCCGCAAGGTTTTGACGATTTTCAGGCGATCGATCAGCCGGGCGAAAAAACTCCGGCCGAAGCTTCGCGCCCGCCCGGTTCGGCGGCTTCGCGTTGAATAAAAATTCCGTTTACGGCAGTTCGAGCGCGTTGACGCGTTTCGCTTCGTCCGTCGCTTTCGTCTTGTCGTCGCGGTAAATCGCGCTTTCCCATTCGCCGTACATCGCGTTCGGCAGCACGATGAACCGGTCGCCGTAGAGCGTTTTATCCTGCTCGACCGCGGCGAAGCGCTCGGCGACGGATTTGCGCTCGTAGGCGGTCGATAGATCGTTGAGATTGTCGCCCATCAGGATGACGATGCGGTATTTTTCGGCGATCGCCGCGCGGCGCGGCTCCTTGGTCGAATCCTTCTGCCGCAGCACGACGTTTTCGTCGGAAACGTCGGGGAACCCGACGGCTTTGAGATTGTCGATCGTCGCCTGTTTCTGCACCTCGTCGCGGTTCGAAACGTAGAAAATCCTGACGTCTTTCGATTTCGCGTAGTTCGCGAATTCGACCGCGCCGGGAATCGCCTTCGCCTTCCGCAGCTCGCCCCACGCGTACCAGTCTTTCAGGTTGAACGGCGAACGGTTTTTGATCGCGGAGGCTTGCGCGGGCGAATTGTCGAGCATCGTTTCGTCGATGTCGACGACGACCGCGCGCGGCATTTTGAGCTGCGCTTTCGGCAGTTTTTTCCGCGTCTTCTCGTCGTCTTCGAGCGTCCGGCGCGCCCAGTTAAACGCCTGGAAGCAGAGCGCGCGGTATTCCGCCGCCTTCTGCATGAAAAGCACCGCGCCGATCTGGTAGTCGTTATCGACGCTCTGAACGGGCGCGCTCTGCTGCGCGGTCGACACGGTGACGAAATAAGTCGACACGACCGAGGACAAAACCAGCCCGCAGGTCAGAAGATATTTTTTTGATTTCATACGTGTTTAAGGTTTGGTAAAAGAATTCGAATTGATTATAAATGATGTATGCCCGAAAATCCGCACGAAAGGCAGGATTTCGACGACGCGGCGGAAAAAAACGACGCGGCGTGCGGCGAAGCGCCGGAAGAAAACGGCGCGCGGAGCGACGACCAGCGCAGGCGCCGCTATTATTACGACGACGCGCACGGTTACGAAGTTTACCGCGGCGAGGAAGACGACGGCGAAAAAGAAAATTAATATAATCGAGCCATGAAAATCACGCCGCTTCACGAATGGAACCTGTCGCCGAAAGAGGCGATCGAACTGCAGAAGCAATTCGCTTACGAAGTGATCGAAGAGGACCGCTTCGCCGCGCCGATCAAAACGGTCGCCGGCATCGATCTCGGCTACGATCTGAAAACCGACACGAGCCGCGCCGTCGTGGTGGTTCTGAAATACCCCGAACTCGAACTTATCGAATCGTCGGAAGCGGTTCTGCCGATTCAGTTTCCGTACGTGCCGGGGCTTTTATCGTTTCGCGAGACGCCGGTCGCCGTCAAAGCGCTCGAAAAGCTCGCGAACGCGCCCGATTTGATCCTCTGCGACGGGCAGGGCATCGCGCACCCGCGCCGTTTCGGCATCGCCTGTCACATCGGTCTGCTGACCGGCGTTCCCTCGGTCGGCGTCGCGAAATCTCTGCTCGTCGGAAAATACGAAAGTTTGGGCGAGACGCGCGGCAGCACGGCGCCTTTGATTTACCGCCGCGAGCAGGTCGGCGTCGTCCTGCGCACCAAGGACAAAGTCCAGCCGCTGTATGTCTCGGTCGGGCATAAAATCAGCCTCGCGACGGCGATCGACTACGTTCTGCGGTGCACGCCGAAATACCGCCTGCCCGAAACGACGCGGCTCGCCGACCGGATGGCGTCGTTCCGGAAACGGTGAACGCGGAGCGCCGGCATAACCCGCCGATAAGGCTTTTGAAAACAAGCGAAAAGGCTTCTGTTTCCCTAGAAAAGAAGGGAAACAGAAGCCTTTTCGCCGCTTTCGCGCCGTTGCCGGCACGGATGCCGGCGCTTCGATTATTCGCCGGCGCGCCGGTTAATTGGTCGGCGCGTTTCTGCCGGTGCGCGTGATGGCGGTTCGTTTTTCGTTCGCGGGGCTGACGACTTCGACTTTGATTTTACGGAACGATCCGTCGCGTTTATCGTTCGTCGGCGCGTAGGAAACGACGTACTGCGTGCGCAGCTCGTCCGTTATTTCGTGCGCGATTTTGCCCAGCTGATCGAGCGAATCGGGAAAATAAACCTTGCCGCCGGTTTCGGTCGCGAGCCGCGTCAGAAAGGCGCGCGCCTTCTGGCGGCGGCTGACGCCGGTTTCCGGGTCCGGCACGTCCGACAGGTCGTTCGTGAACCCGATCGCGTAAATCTGCACGAAGGATTTTCTTAAAAGATCGAAAAGCAGGCGCTCGTCGTAGATGCTGCCGCGGTCTTCGCCGTCGGAAACCAGGATCAGCGTGCGCAGCTTGACGTCCTCTTTTTTCTGCGAATTCTGATACGCCTGAACCATCTGCGCGGTTTTGTAGACGGCGTCGATGATCGCCGTCTGCCCGCCCTCGACGTACAGGTTGTCGAGCGCGTTGTTGATCATGTTCTTGTTCGGCGTAAAATCCTGCACGACCTCGATCTTGTCGGCGCTGACGAAGCGCACGACCGAAGCCTCGTCCTGCGGTTGATTGGTCGCGACGATGATTTTCCCCGCCTCGACGACCTGCGCGAGCTGCGCGCGCAGCGACCGCGAATTGTCGATGACGAGCGCGTTGAAGATCGGGACCTGCGTCTTCGAAACGGAAGTGACGGGCTGCGGAACGCCGTCCTCGTAGACTCTGAATGCGGATTCCTGCAGATTGCCGACCGGGCGGTTGCTGCTGTTGACGACGCGGACGTTCAGGCTGACTTCCTCGGTGTCGATCTGAATCGCTTCGTTGTCGTTTTCGATGACTTCCGGCGTCGCGGTCGGCGCGGGCGTCGGAGAAACGTTCGGGTCGGTCGCCGGCGGCGTCGGCTGAACCGTCGGCGCGGTCGGCTGCGGCGTCGCCGTCGAAACCGCCGCTTTTTTCGCGGTTTGAATCGTATTCGTCAAAATCCAACCCTTGACGCCGCCGTCGGCGGTCGATACGTACGACCAGCCCGAGGCCTCGCGCCCCCTTTCGAGATTGACCCGGTCGCCTTTTTGCAGCGTCCGCAGTTTTTCCGCGTTGAAATCGGGAGCGCTGCGCAGAAAGGTCGAAGTGACCGTCACTTCAGCCTGCTGCTGCGCGAAAATCGAAAAGGCGAACAACAACGTGAAAGCGGTAAATATAAGAAACTTTTTCATAGATCCCTCCTGCGATTACTGGCCGCTGTTCGGCGGATTGACGGCGACCGTGACGGTGCCGACGGCGCTGCCGCCCTTGCCGTCGCCGATCCTGTATTTGAAACCGCCGGCGCCGCGAAAGCCCTGATTCGGCGTAAACCGCACGCCGCCCGCCGTGATTTCGACCGTGCCGCCCGCCGCTTCGAAAACCTCGGAGATGACGAGCGCGTCGCCGTCGACATCCGAATCGTTGGCGACGACATCGATGACGACCGGAACGCCTTCGGCGGTGGCGGCCCTGTCGGAAACGGCGTTCGGCAGGTCGTTGACCGGGGCGATGTTAAATGAAACGGTCGCGACCGGGGAATCGAGCGTGCCGTCGTTGACCTTGAACGCGAAACCGTCGGCGCCGTTATAATTCGGTTTCGGCGTGTAGACAAGATTCGGCGCCGCGCCGCTCAAAGTTCCGTTCGACGGCGCCTTGACGATCGAATACGAAAGCGTATTCGCCGGCAGATCGGCGTCGCCGCCCTTTAAGACAATCGAAATGGCCGAATCCTCGTTGCCGGCGAACTGCGCGCCGGCGGCGCTCGGCGTTTTGTTGACTTCTCTGACCGTCACCGAAACCGCCTGCACGTCCGACAATGACGGCGTGCCGCGGTCGGCGACGCGGATCGAGAAATTGAAGGTGCCGGCGCCCTGCGCTTCGGTCGGCGTCCATGAAAGCGCGCCGGTCGACGGATCGATGACGACGCCGGCCGGCGCGTTTTCGAGACTGTAAGTCAAATCGTTGGCGGGCAGATCCGGGTCGGTCGCGCCCGCCGCGAAAACGAGCGGCGTTTCCTCGTCGACGGTTCTGCCGCCGATCGCGGCGGTGAATTTCGGCGCTTTGTTGACTTCGCGCACCGTGATCGTCACCGTCTCTTCCGCCGAAAGCGCCGGCGCGCCGTTGTCCGTCACGCGGAACGTCACGTTGTAAGTGCCGGCGCCCTGCGCTTCCGAAGGCGTCCACGAAAAAGCGCCGGTCGAAGCGTCGATGCTCGCGCCGGTCGGCGCATTAACCAGACTGTACGTCAACGCGTTCGCCGGCAAATCCGGATCGCTCGCGCCGACCGTAAAGGTCAGCGGCGTTTCTTCATCGACCGCTTTGTTGCCGATCGCGGCGGTGAATTTCGGCGCGAGATTGACTTCGTTGACGCGCACCGTGAACGTGCGCGAGTCGGAAAGACTCGGCGTGCCGTTGTCGGTGACGCGCACCGTCACCGGGTAATCGCCCGCGCCCTGCGCCTCCGAAGGCGTCCATGAAAGCGCGCCGGTTTGCGCGTCGATCGTCATGCCCGCCGGCGCGCCCGGGCCGAGCGAGTAAACGACCGCGTTGACCGGATCGTCCGTGTCGCGGCTCGTCGCCGTCAGCGAAAACGCGGTCAGCTCGTCGACCGTTTGATTGGCGAGCGCTCCGAGAGCCGGCGCGCTGTTGACTTCGCGCGCCGTCAACCGCACGGGCGTTTCCGTCGTCGCCGCGCCGTCGGAAACGCGGACGGTAAAGGCGTAAACGGAATTGTTGCCCTGCGCTTCCGAAGGCGACCAGCTGAAAACGCCGGTCGTCGGGCTGATCGACGCTCCCGCCGGCGCGTCGATCAGCGTGTAAGTTAAGGGCTGCGCCGGAATATCGGCGTCCGTGCCGTTCGCCGAGAATGTGTAAGCCGTCAATTCGTCGGCGTTCCCCGCCGCCGGAACGCCGGTCATCGTCGGCGCGACGTTGACCTCGTTGACCTTGACCGTGACGGTGCCGGCCGCGGTCGCCAAACCGTCGGAAACGTTGACCCGGAACGTGTAATCGGCCGGGCCCTGCGCTTCGGACGGAACCCAGCGGAACGCGCCGGTCGCGGCGTCGATCGTCGCGCCGGCGGGCGCGCCGCTCAGACTGTACCGCAGCGCGCTCACCGGATGGTCGATGTCGGTCGCCGACGCCGCGAACGTCATCGCGGTCAGCTCGTCCATCGACGGAGCCGTCGGCGGCAGGGAAATCGCGGGCGCGTCGTTGACGGCGTTCACCTTGATAATGACCGTCACCGGCACCGAATCGGCTTGCCCGTCGTTGGCGCGGTAAGTGAAGCTGTCGGTGCCGTTAAAGTTCGCCGCGGGCGTGTAGGCGAACGAGCCGTCGGCGTTCAGCGCCAGCGTGCCGTGCGCGGGCAGCGTTTCCGAGTTCGACGCCGCGACCGTCAAACGGTCGTTTTCCTCGTCCCGGTCGTTGGCGAGCACGCCGCGTCCGCCGTCGATCCGCAGCACCGTGTCCTCGTCGGTCGCGTAGGCGTCGGCGAGCGCTTCGGGCGCGGTGTTGAAGGTGAACGAATTGAAAAATTTGTCGACCTGCGGCGTGTCGACGATGTCTTCCGGCAAAACCGCGAGCAACATGTAAAAGCGGTTGCCGATAAAAAACATGCGCAGGCGCTGGATGCGGTATTTCGTCAGCGTCTGCCCTTCGATGCCGGTCATCGTGCCGGTCGGCACCTTGATGCGCAGCTCGCGCCCCTTGGCGCGCCCGTTGACGAAATCCTCTTCCTTCTGGATTTCTCCGCGCGTCGCCTTGACGAAATCGGCGCGCACTTTTTTAAAGTGCGCCGATTGATTCGGTTTGATGGGAATCAAAAAAGTCTTCGGCGCGTCGCGCCAGACGACGCCGAAATAACCGTAAAAATCGCTGTAGGCATAACTGCCCATCTTGCCGTTCGGGTCGCGCGCCTCCTCGTCGGGCCTCATCTCGCCGGGGGCGAGGATGCTCCACGATTTGCCCGCCGGATTAAAGTTTCTCCAGGCCCATTCCTGTGCCAAAACACCGCTGCTTAAAATCAAAATGATAAACAGCGATGACCATAAATTACGCATTATAAAAAAATCCCCTTGAACAATGATTACAATAAAAGACCGCCGTTACAGCTGTTTGCGGAATTTGCCGCGGGCGCGCACGACCGCGTCGGCGCGGTTGACCTTGACGATGATGTCGTTGGCGGAATTGTCCGCGCCGGCGCTGCGAGTGTAAAATCCGAGCCGGTACTGCTGCCGGACTTCCGCCGCGATGCGTTTGAAGATCTGGCTCAGTTTCGGCGCGTCGCTCATATAAAACCGGCCGGCGGTGGTATCCGACATCTCCTGCAAAACGTTGACCGCTTCGGCGCTCGTGACTTTGTCGATCAGTCTTATTTCTTCCGGCGTGTTGGTGTCGCGCGGAATGTCGATGCGGATCGAGTATCTTTTCTTCTTTTTCTTTTTGGGCCTGACTTCTTCCGCCGGTTTGACCGCCGCCGGGATGATTTCCGACGGCGGCTTGACCGCGCCGGTCTCGTCGACCGACACTCTGCCGGTCTGGTAAAAAATCGAGTAGATCATGACGTCCGACTCTTCGAGCTGGCTGAACAGGTCCCTTTTCGAAACCGAGCTTCCGAAGTCCTTGCCGTCCGAGAGCAGCACGATCACCTTGCGTCCCTGCGTGCGGACGAAATGCTCGCGCGCGAGCTTATCGACGGCGTTGAAAACGACCGTGCCTTCCTGTTCGCCGGTCTGGATGTTCTCGACCGCCTTTTCCAGCATTTCGCGGTTTTGACTGAACGGCTCAAGCACTTTGACTTCGGAATCGAAGGTCGCGATCATGCATTTGTCGTTGCGGTTAAGCAGTTTGACGAATTCCCGCGCGGCTTCGCGAATGTCGGTCAAAACCGCTTTCGTGCTCGCGCTCGTGTCGATCAGGATGGCGACGCTGACCGGTTCGTCCTCGGTCGCGAAAAAAGTGACTTTCTGCTCCTGACCGTCCTTGTAAATCCGAAAATCGTCCTTCTCCAAACCCGAAATGTAACGCCCCTCACGGTCGCTGACGCTGACCGGCACGCTGACGAATGTTCTGTCCGACTGCCCCTGTACGAAAAAACTGAAAAGCAATAAACAAAGTAAGATTAATACAGTTCTCATAACTTTTTCCTGCTTAGACTTAAAAGTATAAGTCTTCGCTTTGCCGGTTGGCAATGACTATTATTCGCCGGATAAACGGTCGTCACGGTATTTAATCATTCATAATTTAAAAAAATATTTTCCGCGAGACTCCATCTTAAAGCTTCGACCCTTGAGGTTTTCTTAATGTCGCAAGCCGTGATTAAAAAAGCTTCGGCGATGCGGCCGCTTTTGCGGCGCGGCGCGGGAAGAGCGGTTTGCCGCGGGGCTTTAACCGCGATTTCGACGGCTTCGCGAAGCCGTCGATTCCGGCCCGAGCGGAAAGGGCGCGGGCGCGCTTTTCGGCGGCGCAAAAAAAATTGCTTTTCCGGCCTTAAAGGCATAAAATTAGGCAGTCGGTCCGGACAATTTGTGAAAAAAGAACAGGCACCCATAACGATTGAAAAAATAAAACAGGCGCATGCCGAACGCCGCGACGAAATCCGGGCGCGCCTCCGGGAATTCGAGGAAATTTGGGAGAAGGGCAGCGACGCGCGGCTCTGGGAAGAGATGGTCTTCTGCTTTTTTACGGGCGGCTGTTCGGCGAAAATGGGCTTGCGGTCGGTCGAAGCCGTGCGCCCGCTGCTCTTGACGGGCACGCACGAGGAACTGATGAACGCCCTTCTCGGCAGACACCGCTACCCGCGCGCGCGCGCCGGATACATCGTCGCTTCGCGCTCGTTTTTGCAGGAACACTGCAATCTCGAACTGCGCAGAAAGCTGGAGAGTTTTGAAAATCCGTTGGAACGCCGCGATTGGCTGGTCAAGGAAAAACGCGTCAAGGGACTGGGCTACAAGGAAGCGAGTCATTTCCTGCGCAACATCGGTTTAAAGGGCTACGCGATTCTGGACAAGCATATCCTGCGCTCGCTCGCCGAGCTGAAAATAATCGACGACCCGAAGCCACCAAACACGCGTTCGCGGTATCTAACGGTCGAAGATAAGTTGAAAAACTTAGCGTTGCTGTCCGAAATCGATTTCGACGAGCTTGATTTGGTCTTGTGGTCAATGAAAACCGGCGAAATTCTAAAGTAAAAACCAAAATTCGAGGAAAGGAGTTGTAAATTATGAAATTTAGAATTCTTGATGGCACTGTCCCCCGGTTTCCTTTCCAAACAAAGCGTTTAGCCGTTTTCGCTTTAACCGTTTTGTTCGCGCTCGGTCTGCCCGTTTCGGGGCTTTCAAACGACGACGTGCAGCAAACGGAAGAGGATACCCGTCAGCAAATCAAACAAGCCGATAAATGGTCCCGCAAGGGAAATTTGACGGAAGCGGAAAAAATCCTGCGCCGCGTCGTCGAGCGCAATCCGCAGCATTCGAGCGCCCGACTGAAGCTCGCCTACGTTCTGCTCAAACAGAAAAATCTCGTCGACGCCTACGAGCTGTCGCTCGACATCGCCCAGAAGGAGCCGAAAAACTCCTACGCCTTCGCCGTTCTCGGCACGACGCTGCTCAACGCCGGCAATTTTAAGGAAGCCGCCCGGGTTCTCGTCACGGCGGTCTCGCTCGACCGCCGCGAAGCGCTCGGCTGGGCGGGGCTCGGCATGCTGAATTTCTACGAAAACCGGATCTTCGATTCGATCGACAACCTGCGCGCGGCGGTTTATTTCGACGGCGACGAACCGGATTACATCTACGCGCTCGCGCAGGTGACGGCGCGCGCCGAGCGCTACAAGGAAGCGGCGGACGCGTACAACGAGTTTCTGCGCGTCTCGCCGTCGGCCGACACCGAACGGCGCGACCGCATCAAGGGACTCATCAACTTTCTGCGCTTTCTCGGCATGAAGCGCTCGCTTTACAATCTCGACGGCGGCGACCGCACCGAAGTGCCGTTCCAACTGGTGCGCGATCGGCCCGTTATCCGGCTCAAAGTCAACGGCAGAAAAGAGCCGCTCAAATTCGTGCTCGACACGGGATCGGGAATCTCCGTGATCTCGCGCGAAACGGCGGAGAAACTGAAAATCAAACCGATCACGCGCGGCGGGCTCGCGCGCGCGATCGGCGGCGACGGCAAATTCGAAATCGTTTACGGCTTTCTGAAATCGGTCGACATCGGCAACGTGCAGATCGAAAGCGTGCCGGTCTACATCCGCGAATTTCACTCGAACGACGAGCGAATCGACGGCTACATCGGCTTGTCGCTGATCTCGAAATTTTTGACGACGATCGATTACGGCAGTTTGACCTTCTCGCTCATCCGCAAAGACGTCGCCGACCAGCAGAACGTGGTCGAAAACAAAAGCCTCTTTCTGCCGCTGCGGCTCACTTCGAGCGGATTTTTAAGCGGCGAAGTTCAGCTCGAAGGCGTCGACGCGTCGCTGAATTTCATCGTCGACACCGGCGCGAGCATTTCCGTCATTTCCGAGGAGGTCGCCAACACGCAGGAGATTCGCCGCTTCGTCCGCAACGAAAAAATGCGCGTCGTCGGCGCGGCCGGCGTCACCGAAGACGTGCCTTCGTTCCTGCTGCCGCGCATCACGTTCGGCAACAACACGCGCGAAAAAATCACGGCGATCGCGCTCGATCTCGACATCATCAACGAGTCGACCGGTTTCCGGCAGGCGGGCATCCTCGGCGGCAATTTTTTGAAAAATTACAGTCTGACGTTCGATTTCAAAAATTCGAAAGTCATTTTCACGCCGGTCAGGAAATAAGTCGCGGCAGCGAGTCGAGAGTGAAGACTTCGGGCTTGACTCTCTACATTCCACTCTCTACTCTCGACTTGTATGAAACAGACTTTGTATCTTGAAACGTCGGTCGTCGGCGCCTATCTCGACAACGGCGAGCCGTTCCGCCGCGATTTGACGATCCGCTGGTGGGAGCACGAACTTTCGGAATATCAGGCGTACAGCTCGATCCTCGTCGAGCGCGAGCTCGAATGCGTCGCCGAACCGCACCGGACGGGCTATCTCAATTTAATCAAACCGCTCGCGACGCTCGAACTCGTCGAAGAAGTCGCGATCCTGGCCGAAGGCTATATCTCGCGCGGCATTTTTCACCGCAAATTCATCGCCGACGCGCTGCACGTCGCCTTCGCCTCGTTTTACAAAATCGATTACCTCGTGACGTGGAATTTCGGACATCTGGCGAACGTCCGCAAACAGGCGCGCATCAGACTTTTCAACACCGCCGCCGGTTTTTTTTCGCCGGTCATCGTGACGCCCGAATTTCTGGTGCACAGCATTTGACGATTGCGGATCGTTATTGATTGAAACATCGAAACGATTGGTCGTTTATTCATTGACGGAATAAGAATGAATAGATGTTTCAATGAAACAATGAATCAGTCTATACAATCCCGAATCGAATTGACTATTGTTAATTCAGGATTGACAATTAATTTATAATGTACCGTCGCCCGAAATTTTTAGAAGTTCTATTGGAAATCCGGCAGGAAATGGCGCGCGAAGCCGATTACGACGTCGATTTGTTCGCCGAGATGGTGCGCGGCGGAAGATTTTCGGGCGCGGTAAGGCTTTTCAGTTTGACCGATCCGAAAATCGAAAATAATCTCGACGCGCGTTCGAAAAAAAACGCGAATCACGAATCTGAAAAATAACTTTAATCGATGGAAATAGCTTTTGACGCAATCGGTTTCGAAATTCCGAACGAAAACGCCTTTCAGGATTTGGCGGAAGCCGTCGGCAGGCGCGGCGTCGCGTCGCGCCTCGCGCGCAAGAACGGCGTTCTTCACGGGCGCTGCCTGAAGTTCGGCGCCGGGCTCGAAGTCTGGACGCACTTCTACGAATCGGGCAAGGGCGAACTCGTCTACGCGGACTGCCGTCCGGCGTTTCGCGCCCGCCACGCGCAGAAGATTTCGCCCTGGGCTTTGACCGAATCGGATCGCGAAGGCACTTCCGTCATTCACGGCTTTATCGAGGACACGAACGCCGAGGTTTTGTTTCAGCTGCAGAACCTGACGGAAGTCGGCACGCGGTTCCTCGAACAGGCGACGCTGCGGGTCGGTCTCTGCGGGCTCGCGTACCGCGCCGGAATCTCCGCGAAAAAGAAGAAGACCGGCTGGCTTTCTTACGACGAATCGGCGCTGAGCGTGATCGAAGAGGAAAATTACTGGAAAGTCGCCGGGCGCGTGATCGCTTTCGACGCGCTCAAAAATCCGCAGTCGGGCAGCGAACTCTACTGGATTTACGTCGAAACCGGCGCGGCGCGGCTCGAAGTGCTCGTCAATCGCCGCGCGCTGCGCGGCAAAACGCCGTCGGTCGGCGCGTTTCTCGAAGCGGACGTCTGGCTGCAGGGACATATTTTGAGCGAAGCCGGCAAAACGAACGGCTACGAAGGCGTCGACGTATCGGCGAGCCCGGCCGATTTCTGGAAGAGTTTAAGAAAACCAAACTAGTTGATCGCGGATTTCAAATTTTGGATTGATTTGTCTCTATCTTTAAAAGCGATTTTATTCAATCATGGGCTCCGGGCAAACAGGCCTAAAATCCGAAATCCGAAATCCGCAATCCAAAATCGAAATGCGTCGTTTCTTTCCCCTGATTAGTGCCCTGATTGTGTTCGCGGTCGCGTCCGCCGCCGGGCTTTATTATTTCAATCAATACTGGATTCACCGTTACGACGAGCTGATCGCGCGGCAGGCGCGCGTTTACAATCTCGACGAAAAACTGGTCTGGAGCGTGATTTACGAAGAGACTTACTTCCGGGCGTGGATGATCGGCGGCGCCGAGGAAGTCGGCCTGATGCAGGTCACGCCGACCGTCGCGCGAATGTGGGCGAAAGAGACCGGCTTTCAGGAATTCGAAAAACAAGCCGCCGGCAACGTCAACGAATTTCTCTCCGATCCGGAAAGAAATATTCAGGTCGGCTGCTGGTACCTCGAAAAAGTGCGCGAGCGATACCGCGGCTACGCGGCGGAAAACGCGATGACGCTCGCCGCCTACAACGCCGGCGCGAGCCGCGTCGAAGAATGGACGCGCGTTTCCGCCAATACCCCGCAGATGAGCGAGCAGTCGTTTCTCGAAAAAATCAACATTCCCTCGACGAAATCTTACGTCACCTCGATTTTAGAGCGCTATAAAGAGGTGAAAATTAAAAAGTAATAAACAAAGGCGTTTGAGTTCTTATAAGTCGTTCGAACTCAAACGCCTTTAAATTTTCGCCTTTTTACTTTTTACTTTTTACTTTAAAATTTTAAGGATGAAAATTTTAACAGCTCGCCACGTCGTGCCGGTTTCGTCCGCGCCGATCGAAGACGGCGCCGTCGCCTTTGAAAACGACAAACTCGTTGCCGTCGGCAAAAAGACGGACGTCATCGCCAAATACCCGAACGCCGAAACGGAAGATTTCGGCGAAGCGGCGGTCCTGCCCGGTTTCGTCAACGCGCACGCGCATCTCGAACTGACCGCGATGCGCGGCTTTCTCGACCGCTTCGACGACGATTTTACCCGGTGGCTTTTGACCCTGACGAAAGTGCGCGGCGAGATTTTGACGGACGACGACGTGCAAAGCGCGGCGACGCTCGGCGTCGTCGAGGGCGCGCACGCCGGCGTGACGTGTTTCGCCGACATCGGGCGTTTCGCCGAGCACGGTTTCGAAGCCTTGAAGCGCGTCGGCTTGCGCGGCGTTTCGTTTCAGGAAACCGAGTTTTCGCCCGCCGACGAAACCGCCGCCGCCGATTTCGAAAAATTAATCGAAAAATACCTCGCGCTGCGCGAGACCGAAACCGATCTCGTCAAAGCCGGACTTTCGCCGCATTCGCCGTACACGGTCGGGCCGAAGCTTTTCCAATTGATCGCCGAATACGCCGTAAAAAATAACGTCAAGGTTACGATTCACGCCGCCGAATCGGACGAAGAAAGCGAACTGCTCGAATGCGGCACCGGATTTTTCGCCGGCATGTACGAAAAATTCGGAAACCGTTGGCGGACGCCGCAGTGCACGCCTCTCGAATATCTCGAACGGCTCGGCGCGCTCGTCGCCCGACCGCTGCTCGCGCACTGCGTCAAAGTTTCCGAACGCGACATCGAGCTGATCGTAAACTCGGATTCGCGCGTCGCGCACTGCCCGAAATCGAACGCGAAATTCGGGCACGGCGTCGCGCCGCTCGAAAAATTTCTCGCGGCGGGCATAAAAACCGGCTTCGGCAGCGATTCGGTGGCGAGCAACAACACGTGCGACATTCTGGAAGAAGCCCGTTTCGCGACGCTCGTTTCGCGGACTTTGCCCGACCGGAAAAGATTTTTGCAGCCCTTCGAGATCATCGAAACCGCCACCTTGGGCGGCGCGCGCGCGCTCGGTCTGGAAGATGAAATCGGCAGCCTCGAAACGGGTAAACAAGCGGATTTGATGATCGTTTCGCTTGAAAACGCCGCCCAGATGCCCGTGCACGACGTTTATTCGGCGCTCGTTTTCGCCGCGAACGCGCGCGACGTGCGGCTGACGATCGTCGCCGGCGAAGAAGCTTCCCGCGGCGGCGCGGCGTGCAAAGTCGACGAAACCGAATTAAAAGCGAAGCTGAACGAAATTCGCGAAAAGATGAGGTTTTGAGATTCGCTTTTGCTTTGCCCGCGAAGCGGTCGATAGTTTGAGGGGAATCCTGCTTTTCCTTTGCGGCTCGGCGCCTTTGCGGGAAAAAGTTTATTTCGAGCAAAAGCGCCAAAGCCGCAATTAAACGATTCGCGCCGTTTCGCGTTTATTCGCCGGCAAAATAACCTTCCGGAACGTAATTGTCCAGTTCGAGCACGAACCTTTTCTTTTCGCCGTCGAACCGGTACTCGGAAACCGCGCCGTTGATGATGTCGCAGGATTTATCGATCGCGAGGATTTCGGCTTCGGTCAACCGTTCGACGACGTAGCGGAAAACGCGGATCACGACTTCGTGCGTGACGATCAAAATTTTTTCGCCCGCGTGGTGCAGACACAGGTCGCGCCAGAAATTGCGCACCCGAAGCGCGACGTCGCACCAGCTCTCGCCGCCGGGCGGGCGGTAGTAAAACTTGCCGATACTTTCGCGTTTCGCGCATTCTTCCGGGTATTTTTCGACCGAACCGCGCCAGGTCAGACGGTCGAAAATGCCGAACTCGCGTTCCCGGATGCGCTCGTCGTGGAAAATTTCGACGTTTTCCAGCCCGGCGGCTTCCTTGATGAACCGCGCCGTCTCGAAAGTTCTCAGGTAGGGCGAAGCGAAAATGACGGTCGGCTTTTCGGATTGTCCGCCGAACCAGCGACCGGCGGTAATCGAATGCGCGACGCCCGTTTCGGAAAGCGGAATGTCCATCTCACGCTCCAAATAATCGATCGTCAGGGAATTTTCGCGCTCCGCCTTCTGCCGCGCGATATTCGCCGTGCTCTCGCCGTGCCGGATCAGCCAAATCGTTTCGGGAAAATTCATATAAATTTAACGAACCAAAGTTGAATTATTCAATCAAAGCGGTTATTTCGTCGCGTATTTTCTGTTGATTAAAAAGAAGGCGGAACAAGCAGCCGCGCCCCCCGCCAAACCGAAAATAAAGGATATAAAAGCGTGATTTAGATTAAATTCCAAAGTCGTTTTCGGAAACACCCCTTTATTCGTTGCCTCGTAAGTGTCGGTTCCATCAGATTTACTCCCGCTTGAATAGAACCGGATTAATTGTCTGTCCGTAGTTATTTGCTCGACCTCAAAATGAAAGGCGGGCTTTTCGTTGGCAGCGAGTATTTCATTGTAGAAATCGCTCTGCCCCTGCGGTACAAGAAACGAGTAATCGGGATTTTGACGCTTAAATTCCTCCAAATCTTTGAGAAAAATTACTTCAACCTTATTAGCTTTAAAAGCCGCCAACATAAAATAAGGATTCGATTCGCGGTTGGCTGACTGTGTCCCTAGCTTCTCTAGATAAAATATTGATATTCGGGCGGCGGCATAATATCCCGCGCAAAAAAATACAAAATAGGACAAAAGAATAACTACGATTGGAACATTTTTCATAACCCGCTTTAAATGTTAAATTCCGCGACGACCGGCGTGTGATCCGACGGACGTTCCCATCCGCGCGGCTCCTTGTCGATCCAGCAGCCGGTGCATTTTTCGGCGAGCGATTTCGACGTCCAGATGTGGTCGATTCTTAAGCCCTGATTTTTCGGAAACGCGCCCTCGCGGTAGTTCCACCACGAAAATTCTTTCACGTCGCCGTTCTGTTGGCGGAAAACGTCCGTAAAGCCCCATTGCTTGACGTGGTGAATGGCGGCTCGTTCGGGTTTCGAAAAATGCAGTTTTCCTTCCCAGAACGGCACGTTCCAGACGTCCGATTCCTCGGGCGCGACGTTGAAATCGCCGCATAAAAGCACGTCGCCCGACTTATCGCACGTCGCGTCGAACATTTTTCTGAGGCGCTGCAGCCAGTCGAGTTTGAACGTGAATTTGTCCGACCATAATTCGGTTCCGTTCGGAATGTACGTGTTGACGATACGGACGCCTTTGACCGTTCCGGCGATCAGGCGTTTCGGCGCTTCGAGCTCGTCGTCGCGGAAATTTCGCTGCACGTCCTCGATTTCGTGCTTCGAAAGAATCGCGACGCCGTTGTAGGATTTCTGCCCGACGAACGCGGCGTGATAACCGAAATCGTGAATCGCGGCGAGCGGAAATCTTTCGTCCGTGCACTTTGTTTCCTGCAAACAGAGCACGTCCGTTCCGGTTTCCGAAAGCCATTTGAAAACGTGTTCGAGACGAATGGCGATTGAATTGACGTTCCAGGTGGCAATTTTCATAAATTATTCGATCCGCGGATGAACACAGATAAGCACAGATAAAATCATAAAATTAAATCCGTGTTCATCCGTGTTCATCTGCGGACAATTCTTTTCTTCCCCTTTCGATCTGCGAATTGCGTTCGTAAAAAATGCCGTCCGCGAAGCCCTGAATCGATTTGTCGGTTTCGGCTAAAGCGAGCCGTTTTTCGGCGAGCAGGCAGTATTTTTCGTCTGCCTCGATGCCGCAGAAACGGCGGTTCAGTTTTTTGGCGACCGCGGCGGTCGTGCCGCTTCCCAAAAACGGATCGAGAATGAACGCCTCCTCGACGCTCGACGCGAGGATGATCTTCGCGAGCAGCTTTTCGGGCTTTTGCGTCGGATGCTCGGTGTTTTCGGGCATCGACCAGAACGGCACCGTCAAATCCGTCCAGAGATTCGACGGGTGCGTCAGGCGGAAATTTCCCGCGCCGCTTTTCTCCCAGTCCTTCGGCGCGCCGTTTTCCGTGTACGGCGCGAGCACGCGGCGCTTGATCTTGACGGCGTCGGTGTTGAACGTGAATTCTTCCGAGACGGTGAAAAACCAGATGTCTTCCGAGGAATTCTTCCAGTTCGCGCGCGCGCCGCGCCCTTTTTCGCGCTCCCACGTGATGCGGTTGCGCAAAGTGAAAAACTTCATGCCGACGCGCTGGATCGCCGCCCCCGAACGCCAGTCGCCGCAGACGTAAACCGACGCCGTTCGTTTCAAAACCCGCGCGGCGTCCGCCAGCCACGCTTCGAGCCACGCTTCGTATTCGTCGAGCGACGTTTGCCGGAACGAATTTTCGCCGAAATTTTTCGTCAGGTTGTACGGCGGGTCGGCGAAGAGCAGATCGAACGTGTTTTCGGGCAGTTTCTTGAGGACTCGAAACGCGTCGCCGCAGATGATTTTGTTTTGTATTTCGCCCAAATTTCCTTCGAAAACCAAACGCTCGCGGTAGCGCGCGATTTCTTCCGCGCCGAGTTCGAGCGTGCGGTTGCGCGGCGCGCGTTGTTTGTTTTGAGCGTTCATGTCGATTTCAGATCCGGGATTTCGAATTTCGGATTCGTTTGTTGTCAAACAAAATTCGATTCCGAATACGCAATCTCCACGTCAAAGCGTTTTAGTCGGCGAGCAGCAGTTTCGCCAGAAGCGTCGCGCGGCGCGGAATGTCTTCGATGAAAATGAACTCGTCGAGCGTGTGCGCGCCGTCGCCGGAAACGCCGAGACCGTCGAGCACCGGCACGCCGAGCGCGGCGACGAAATTTCCGTCCGACGCGCCGCCGACCTGCGTTTCGCCGAGTTCGTAATCGAACTCGGCGGCGAGCGCGCGCGCCTTTTCGTAAAGCCCGACGACCGCCGGACTGCGTTCCATCGGCGGGCGGTTGATCTCGCCCTCGATTTCGATTTTGACGCGGGCGTCGACGCTCTTCAGGTTTTGAACAGCGGTTTTGATCCTTTCAGCCTCGCCGGCGGAAGTGAAACGCACGTCGACCTCGCAGACGGCTTCCGCCGGAATGACGTTCGACGTCGTGCCGCCGGCGATCGTGCAGACGTTGACGGTCGTGCCTTTTTCCAGATTATTGAGTTCGTGAAGCTTTTGAATCTGCTGCGCGATTTCGAGGATCGCCGACGCGCCTCTTTCCGGCTCCAGCCCGGCGTGCGCCGGAATGCCGTGCGTTTTCACGCGAAACATGCCCGTTCCTTTGCGGCCGGTCTTGACCTTCCCGCCGGCGGACGGCTCGCAGACCAGGCAGAATTCCGCGCCGGCGGCTTCGCGTTCGACGAGCTCGCGCCCCGAGCGGCTGCCGATCTCCTCGTCGCAGCTCAAAAGAATCGTCAAAGGTTTTTTCGGTTTGAGGTCGAGCTCGGCGAAGGCGCGCAAAACCTCGAGCATCAGGACGATGTTCGCCTTCATGTCGAACGAGCCGCAGCCGTAAAGCCGCCCGTCCTCGACGCGCGTCGGGTTTTTGTCCTTCGAGCCGCGCGGATGCACCGTGTCGGTGTGTCCGAGCAGCAGGATCGGTTTTTCGGCAGCCGATTCGAACGCGCGAATGATGAGGTGCTCGCCGTAGCTTTCCGCCGCGACGCGCTCGATCCGGAAGTTTTCCGAGATTTTCCGCGTTTCGTTTTCGAGCCAGACGGCGACCATCCGGCTGCCGGCTTCGTCGCGCGACGGCGATTCGATCTCGACGAGCTGCTGGATGCGCCGCACGATCCTCTCCTGCGTGTTTTGAAAAAACTCGAGAATTTTATCCATTAATTGATGACTTTCAGCTGATTTTTGACCGCCTTGACGCCTTCGATATTTTTGACGCTCAGTTCCGCCATGTTTTTTTGCTTTTTACCCGAAACGGTTCCGCGCAGCGTGATCACGCCGTCGAGGACATCGAAACCGATCGTGGAATCCCTTAATTCGGCATTCTTTACTAACGCGGCGCGAACGGCGTGCCAAATTCCAACGTCGTCCTTGCCCTGCCCGAGACGGCTGCCGCTCTGCTCTATTTCTTCGCGTTCGGCGGTTTGATTCTGCACGGCGGTTTGATTGCCGAGAACCTGATCGAGCCACGCGCCGAGGCGGTAACCGGCGAGCGCGATCTGTTCTTCGGCGATCGCGAACGCCATTTTATGGTAGGCGGCGGACGGCATCTGATTGCGCAGCAAGGTTTTCGGGTAAAGCCGCTCGGACGCGATCTTAAAGCTCTGCTGCTGCCAGGCGTCGAATTTGCCGAGATCGAGCCGGTTCGCGAACCGCGCCGCCGGATATTTTTTCATGATCTGGTTTCCGATCGGCAAAAGGTAATCGGCGTCCGCCGCGTCGTTGCGGCGCGGGACGGTGCGCACGACGATCGAGTCCCAGTACCAGTGCAGGTTTTCTTTGCGCTGGGCGTCGGGCGGCGAGAGCGAAAAGGTGTTGCCGCCCTGATCGCCGCCTTTCGGGTCTTCCGGCGTGACTCTGCCCGACGCGTGCAGCGGCTGGTGAATGTCGCCGGCGACGTGCAGAATCCACGCGAGCGCGATCGCTTTTTCGGCGTCCTTTTCGTCCGAGCGCAGAACCTTATCGAATTCGAAGAGCTGCGTGACGGCGTTTTCCTTGTCGTTTTCCATGTCGTTGATGATCTCGACTCTGCCGTTCGCCTCGCGCCAGAACGTGTCGAGGTAATGCCACGTGCCGTGATGGTATTTCGCGCGCTTTTCGTATTTCCGGTCGCGCACGATGTCCGCCCAGTACGCCGCGACCATGAAGTAATCGCGCTGCTTGGCGGCTTTCGAGCGGGCGCCGACCGGATAAGTCGTGTAGTCGTGATCGGGCGGCGCCGGGTAGAGCGCGTTGAGCTGCGATTCTTCGGGCGCGCTGAGCAGCAGCTGGACGGCTTTTTCGCGTGCCGCCGGCGACATCTGCTGCCACGCGATATAAGCGACGAGGCGGTGCCCGGAATCGTCCCAGGCGAGCGCCGGCGCGGCGACGGCGAGTAATAAAATGCCGACAAGGAGAAATTTCGATAGCGGGTTTTTCATTTAACGGTCTCCAGAATCTATGTGGAAGATTTTAGCGAAGATAGGGCATTAACAAAAGGCGGTAAAAGCAAGTTTTAATTTTTATGAATTTGCGGGCGGCCGAAGCAAATATTTTTAAATTTTTTTCATCAAATAAAGTGCAAAACAAGTCTCTCGGCGCGTCTTATCAACGGATGCAATCGGAAGGACAAACGACAAGGAAGATTAGGGGAAATTTTATGAATATCGTATTGGATCAGAATCGGATAGCGCAATCGGTCTTAAACCGCACGGACCGTGTATTCGGCGACAAAATCGGAATCATGGGCAAAATTTTCGGCTGCTGGCACAAGCAATTGAGCCGCCCGTTCACCAATCAAAAATCGTCGTACCGCGCCTGTCTGAACTGCGGCGCGATGAAGCGTTTCGATACGGAAACCCTGAAAACCGTCGGACCGTTTTATTATCCCCCGACAATATCGCTCGAAAAGTAATCGACGAGCGGGAAATAACCCCCGGCAAGCTCCCCTTGCCAATTACCCCCTAAAGCGTAACTTGACACAATGAGTTACGCTTTTTTTATTTTTTATCAGCCACGAACAAATACGAACGGTCACGAAATACCTTTGAAGTATTTTTCGTGAAATGCGCGTGTTCGTTCGTGGCGATCTAACCGAAATACTCGCCGCAGAAAACCAGATCGGCGCGCCCTAAAATAAGCATTTCGTCGTCCTCGCGCCAGGTTATTTCCGTCACGCCGCCTTCCGTGCGCACGGAAACGCGGCGTCCGGTCTTGCCGGTCAATGCGCTCAAAACCGCCGCGCCGCTCGAACAGGTGCCGGAAGCCGAGGTTTCGCCCGCGCCGCGCTCCCAGATTTTGAGTTCGATGCTTTCGCCGTTTAGGATTTTGACGAAAACGATGTTCGCGCGCTCGGGAAACGCTTCGTGCCGCTCCATCTTGCGCCCGACCTCGCGCCAGTCGAAATTAAAATCCTCGACGAAAACGCACGCGACCGGATTGCCGACGTTGACGCACGTAACGAGAAACTCCTGATGATCGATCGTGACCGGCTGATCGACGACCGTTTCGAGCCGCGCGCCCGCCGCGAACGGAATCCGGTCGCTCGCAAAGCGCGGCTTGCCGATTTCCGCGTCGAACCAGTAATGCCCGTCCGCCATTTTCTCCGTGAGCCGGTAATTTTTGACGCCGCTTTTCATGCGCAGCCGCAAATTTTCGCCCGACCACAAGTTTTTATAATAGGCGTAAGCGACGGCGCAGCGCGTGCCGTTGCCGGAAAACCCGGCTTCCGAGCCGTCGGGATTGATGATGCGGCACGAAAAATCGGCGTCCGGTTCGTCGAGTTTTTCGAGCACGGCGATGCCGTCCGCGCCGACGCCGGTCGTGCGCCGGCAGAATAAACGGGTGAATTCGCCGAGATCGGCGATGTCGGCGAGCTCCGGCGCTTCGATCACGACGTAATCGTTGCCGAAGCCGTGAAATTTACAAAAATTTATCGATTTCATGATGATTTTACGATCGTTCGCCGGTTCAGCGCCGCGCCGCCGGTTTGACTTTCAAGGTCAGCCTTTGCCCGCCGCGCACGACTTCGATGTCGTATTCCGTGTCGGCTTTCAAATCGCCTAAAACGAGCGTGTAATCCTGCACGTTGCGGATTTCGCGCCCCGCGAAGCGGACGATCTTGTCGCCCGCTTTCAAGCCCGCGCTCGCCGCCGGCGAATTGTCGCGCACGCCGTCGAGAACCATGCCGTCGGTCGAATCGCCGTAACCGGGCACGACGCCGATCGTCACGTTGAAGCTCATCCGCCCGCCGGTATTTAAAGACGGCGGCGTTTTGTAGGTCGGGCGCGCCGGATTCGCGTCGATTGACCGCACGATCTCGCCGACGTAATTCGTGATTTTCGCGAGACCGGCGTAATTGATTTTGTCGGCCGAATCCGACGGTTTGTGGTAATCGTCGTGCGTGCCGGTGTAAAAGAACAAAACGGGAATTTGCTTGCCGTAAAACGACGAGTGATCTGACGGTCCGAAGCCGTCTTCATTTAATTGCAGTGAAAACCTATTGAGCGGCATCGCTGAATTATTGGCGGTTGTATTTTGAGGTTGCGGATTGTTCAGCTTCACTAAAGCCAATTTGGCTTCTTCGTTAAAATTCATATCTTCAACTAATTTCTTCCACTCGTTCGCCGTGCCGATGCCGCCGACCGTCAGTTCGTTTTCGTCCAGACGTCCGATCATATCCATGTTGATCATCGCGACGGTTTTGTCGAGCGGGAAAATCGGATTATTGACGTAGTGTTTCGAGCCCAAAAGCCCTTCTTCCTCGCCGCCGAACGCGATGAAGACGATCGTGCGCTTGTTTTTCTTTTCCTTCGCGAACCGGCGCGCGAGTTCCAAAAGCGCGGCGGTGCCGGAAGCGTTGTCGTCCGCGCCGCGGTGAATTTCCGTCGAATTCGCGGCGAGGCTGCCTTGCCCGCCGCGCCCGAGATGGTCGTAATGCGCGCCGATGACGATCGCTTCGTTTTTTAAGACCGCGTCGGTGCCTTCCAGAACGCCGACGACGTTGTAGGCGTCCGATTCTTTTTTGACGAAATTGACTTTAAAAGTCACCGCCGGCGAGAGATCGCGAAAATCGACTCTGATGCGCGCCGTCGTGTCTCTTTTCATCGCCGTCAAGGTTTCGATCGTTTTCAATTCCGCTTCTTTGACGGCCAAAATATTGGCGGCGGTCGCGCGCGAGACGACGAAGACCGGCACCGCCGATTCGCCGACCGTCTGGTCGTATTTCACTTTCGCGTAACGGTCGTTTTCGAACTTTTCCTCGCGCGAGATCAACAATAATCCGAGCGCGCCTTTGTCTTTCGCGAGCTTCGCTTTGGCGTGCGCCGTGAAGCGCGAAAAAGCGGAACGCGGCAGACTGCTTTCGGGATTGCCGTCGAACGCGAGCACGACTTTGCCGGCGACGTTCAACCCGTCGTAATCGTTATAGTTCGACTCCTGGGCCTCGATGCCGTAACCGGCGAAAACGACCGGCGCATTGCTCGCTTCCGCGTTCGGCGAAAACGGGAGCGGCCGCACCGGGTTGTTCGGCTCGACCTGAACCTGCGCGGCGTTGACGTTTTTCAGATTGAGCCTGAACGCGTTGCCCTCGGCGGCTTCGATGCCGGTCGTGAAGGCGAATTTCTGCAAAAAATTCTGACTCGTCTTGCCGTTCGCGACGGTCGAAACGCCCGCCTTTAATTTATATTGCGCGAACAGATTGGCGATATAGCCGGCAGCCGTGGTCGCGCCCTGCTCGCCCGTGCGCCGCCCGTCGAGCGCGTCCGACGCCAAGTAAGCGACATCTCTCCGCAAATTCTGCTCGGTCGGGTCGGCTTTCTGCGCCGCAATGCCGACGACAAACGAGATTAAAAGGAGAAAACTTAAAAATTGCTTTTTCATAATCCATCGTAAATTCGCGCGCAGAGACGGGGGCGCACCGGTTTGCCTTTTTCGAAAGTAACATCTGTTTCCGTCAATGTCGAAGCCGGTTCCGGCTGCGCCGCGCCGGGCGGAACGAGCCAAATTTCAAGCGTGAATTTTTCCCGGTAACCGCCGTTAACGTATACCAGATTTTCGACTGAAAATTTATTGTCCTTAGCCACCAAGCCCACTTCTTTTGCTCGGTTGAGTGCGTCGCCGCGCCGCGGATACACCCATTTCGATTCGTAGCTTTTTAATTTTTTGTTCCAAACGTTTTCCTTGAAATGCTTTCCTTCATAATAAATGATGAAGAGCGTTGAACCGGGAATCTCGCCCATCGCCACATAGTAAGCCGGAACAGCATTCAACACTAAACTGCACGGATGATCGCCGAATTCATCAATCTTTCGCGCTTCCGGCTTTTGCGCGGAAACCGTAAACGCAAAAATGATTGAAAGCAGAAAACCGAAAATCGACTTTTTCATAAAATTATTCGGGCATTATATCAATAACCGTGATTTCCGGTCGGGCGCAGAAGCGGACGCGCGGCGCGTTGCCGCCTTCCATGCCGATGCCGCGGTTGACGTTGAGACGGGTTTTCCCGACCTCGTAAGTGCCGCCCTCGTATTTTTTGCCGAATTTCGAAAACGTCACCAGCGCGCCGTAAAACGGCATCGCGACCTGCCCGCCGTGCGTGTGACCGGCGCAGTACAAATCCATCTCCGCCGCGCTCGCCTGTTCGATCAAATCCGGGTAATGAAAAAGAAACAGCGAAAATTCGTTTTTCGGGATTTTCGAAAGCGTTTCCGTCAATTTATTTTCCGACCCGACGAAAGCGCCCGCGAGCCAGACGGGGACGCCGCCGATTTCCAGCCTTTCCGCCGCGCCGTTTAATTCACGCGCGCCGGTTGCGCCGAACAGATCGAGATTTTTCCAGAACCAGACGTCCCAGTTTCCTTTCACGACGTAAACGGGCGCGACGCGCGCGAGCTCCGTCAGGCATTTTCGAAACACCGGCAAACCTTCGGGCGAATTGACCGAATCGCCGGTGTAAACGATCAAATCCGGCTTCTCGGCGGCGATCGCTGACGGCAATTTCTCTTCGAGTCGCGCCGCCGGATCGCTGTGCAGATCGGAGATATGAACGACGCGCAGCCGCTTGCCCGCCGGTATTTTGGCGCTTTTGATCTCGACCCGCCTGACGTCGAGCCAGTACGGCTCGACGAAATAAGCGTAAGCGAAACAGGCGAGACCGAACAACGCGAGCGCGAAAAACAGGCGGCGGAACCGGATTTGTAAAATAGACGGCGCGGTTTTCAAGACGCCGGACTTTTCGAGTAAAAGTCTGACCAGCCCGCCGAACGCGAAAATATATACGGCGGCGACCGCCGCTAGAAAAACAATCAAGCCGTATTTTTCCCGCGGAGTCATATTTTATTCGACCCAATCGGCGATAAAAACGTTCGTGTCGCCCTGTTTGGCGGCGTTGCGGTTCGAGGCGAAGACGAGCTTTTTGCCGTCGGGCGAGAACATCGGGAATCCGTCGAAGGTTTCGTTATAAGTGACGCGTTCCAAGCCCGTGCCGTCCGTGTTGATCACCGCGAGATCGAAATTGCGCTTGCGCTGATCGGTCGCGAAATAGTTCGTGCAAAAGATGATGCGCTTGCCGTCGGGCGTGAAAAACGGCGCGAAGCTCGCCGCGCCGAGATTCGTCACGCGGCGCTTGTTGCGTCCGTCGGCGTCCATCACCCAGATTTCGAAGACGGTCGGTACGATCAGATGCTGCGCGAGCAGTTCTTTATAACGCTTGATTTCGGCGTCGGCGCGCGGGTGCGCGGCGCGGTAAACGATCCGTTTCGAATCGGGCGAAAAGAACGCGCCGCCGTCGTAGCCGAGCTCATAAGTCAAACGCTTGACGTTTTTGCCGTCGAGGTCCATCGAATACAAATCGAGATCGCCGTCTCGTTCGCTCGTGAAAATGATTTTCCTGCCGTCGGGCGAAACGGTCGCCTCGGCGTCGTAGCCTTTCGTGTTCGTTAAAGCCTTGATGCCCGAGCCGTCCGGTTTGGCGACGTAAATATCGTAATCGGGATAAATCGCCCAAACGTACCCTTGTGAAAAATCGGGATTCGGCGGACACAGCCTGCCGCCCTTGAAGGTCGACGCGTAAATCGCGCGCCCGTCCGGCAGAAAATATGAACAGGTCGTCCGGCCCTCGCCGTTCGAGATTCTTTTCACGTTCGAGCCGTCCGTGTTCATCGAGAAAATCTGGTCGCATTTCAGCTCGTCGCGCTTCGATTGAAAAATGAGCTGCGCGCCGTCGAACGAAAAATACGCCTCGGCGTTTTCGCCGCCGAAAGTCAATTGTTTGATGTTTTGCAGGCGTTTTTCGCCCTCGACCGCGAGCGGCGCCGTTTGCGCGAATGAGTTGACGGACAGACAGATAATAAAAATAAAAAGCAGGTTTTTCATAGCGTAGATGGTTTCAGTTTCGGTTTTCGGTGCTTGAATCTAAAAGAATAAGTCTAACGAAATAAAAAGGGAAGTAAAGCCGCTCGGCATTTTAGCAAAACGCTGAGCGGCTTCGGTTTCGCTAACTTTATGGATTTTCGACAGGTGAAAAATGAGCTTTGAAACGAAAAGGGAAGTGCTCGAATGGTATGAGCGGCAGCCGCGCGCGCTGACCGCCGAATTTATCGGCAGCATCGCGTGGCGGGATATTAAGAATTACGAGTTGGACGGGAAATTCGTGCCGGTTCTGCTGTACATGCGCGACGTCGAGACTTTGACCGACATGTATTACCGCGAACTGCGCCGGACGCCGACCGGCAAAGACCCGTATATCGGCAAATTCATGGAGCGCTGGAGCGCGGAAGAAATCACGCACGGCGAGGTGCTCAATCGTTTTCTGAACGAAGCCGGCGTCGAAACGGGCGCCAAGTGGAAGGAGCGCGTTCACGAATCGGTGTCGCGCGTTTATAAAGCGAACGCGTATCTGTTGACGACGCTGACGAACCTGATCGGCGAACGATTTACGGCGACGCACATGACGTTCGGCGCGATCCATGAACTTTCGACCGCGCAGGGCTACCGCCGCCTGATGAAGCTCGCGAACCATCCGGTGCTGACCGAAATCCTGACGGCGATCATGCGCGAGGAATCGGCGCACACGCGCTTTTACGCGAACGTCGCGCGCATCGAACTCGGCAGAAGCTCGTTCGCCCGGCGCGCGGCGCGTTTCATCGTCAATCGTTTTTACGCGCCGGTCGGGCAGGGCGCGCGACCGAAAAAGCAGACCGCCTACACGATCGGCACATTGTTCGACGGAAAGGAAGGTTTCGAATGGATCGAGCGCAACGTCGCCCGGAAAATTCAGGCGCTGCCCGGTTTCGACGGCTTAACGAAAATCACCGATGCGGTCGCCGAGATTCAGGCCGTCGCGATTTAGGATTTGCAATCAGACGGTTTTCGATCTTCGACCTTTGATCTTCGTTTCCAGAATCTTCGAAGATCGAAAACCGAAAGTCGAAGATCGATCCCGGATCGTCATTGCCCGCGTTCGAGCTGCGCGGCGCGGATTTCGTCGGCCTGCGCGAGCTGGGCGTTGCCCTGAATTTTAAAGATGACGCCGCGCGCGCGGTAAAATCCGGCGTAATCGGGCGTCTGACGAATGGCGTTGTTGAGGACGGCGAGCGCTTCGTCGTACTTTTTCGTGCCCGCCAAAGCGAGGCTGTAATTCTGGACGGCTTGCAGGAAATCCGGTTTCGCCGCGACGACTTCGGCGAGCACCTTCGCCGCCTTTTTGTAGTCCTCCTTGAAAAAAAGCGCGGTGCCGAGCGCGTATTTGGCGAGCAGGTTGTTCGGGTTGATTTTCAAAAGCGCTTCGCCGTCTTTGACCATCGCGTCCCAGTTTTTCAATTTTTCGTTCGCGATGAGCCGCGCCGCGTAAGGCTCGGCTTCGTCGGGGCGCCCGGCGCTCGCCTTCGTGTAGTATTCGATCGCCAGACGGACGTTGTTTTTCGCCTCGGCTTCGCGCCCCGCCGCCATCAGTTCGTTATACGTGACGGCGGTCGTGTCGTTGTTCTGCTTCGCTGCTTCGGCGACTTGCTTGAGCGTTTTTCCGTCGCCGCGCGTGTCGGCGATCTGTTCTTTGCCGGGTTTCACGCCGCCGCGGATGAGCCGCATTTTTTCGGCGAAAATGTCGGCGTAAAGTTCGAGCGCGCGCCGCGCCGCCTGAACGTACAGCTCGCGCCTGGCGTCGATCACGACCGGCGTGAACGTGAATTTCGTGTCGCCGAAAATCGTCCGGGTTTTATACGCCGCCTTCGATTCGTCGCTGTAGGGTTTGCCGGAGAAAAAGTCGCGCCGACCTACGGGAAGTTTGCTCGCGTACTGGTCGAAACCGTTTTTCTGATCGATAAAGAGCGCGTAGGACTGCGGCACGCTCATCATCGCCGCGACGTTCATGTTCGCGCCGTACTTTAAATACTTCGCGCCGTCTTCCCAGACCGTGTCTTTGCTGGTCGCGAGATCGATCGCCGTGAAATCGACGACGACGTCGAACGTCGCGAAGTCCGCGCCGAGCGCCTCGGTCATTTTGTTGATCTTTTTCATCTTGCCGTAGGCGAGCAGCTCGCCGTAGCCCCTTACGAGATCGTAGCGGTAGAAAACCGGACCGTTATGCGCCGTGAACGAAACCCACGCCTGACCGTTGCCGCCGTCTGACTGGACGTTGTTTTTTTCCAGGGTCGCTTCCTCGCGGTCGTTGTAATACTCGGTTTGCGCGATCGCGTCCCACGGCGCGAACTCGATGCCGAGCGCGCCGAGCTTTTTCTGCAGCATTGCGTAAAACTCGTTCGTCAACTGCTGCAAATCGTCGTTCGTCATCGCGCCGTCGAGGTAAACTGTCACTTTCGCGCCGTTGTCGCGCGTTTCGGCGGCGCGCGTCGTGACGATCTTATAGTGCACGCGCACCTGCGAGAGCGCCATTTTGGTCGTCTTTTTGATGACGTCGGGTTTGCCGAAGGTCGAGGCTTTCACGTAAGCGATCGATTCGTCGGCGATTTTTTCGTACTGCGCCGCCGCCGAAATCTGAAAAAGGAGAACCGCGATCAGGATTAATAGGCTGTTTTTCATTTTTGCTCCTCGAATTGCTGAATTATCGAATGAATTAAGGCGCCAGATTTTTGGTCCTGATGATCGAGTCCGGCGGGTTAAACGGTTTCGGGAAAAACACCGTCGAAACCGTCCGGCGTTCGAGATCATAGACCGCGTGCACGACCCTCGTCGGATCGTCGTCAAGTAAAGTACTTGTAAAATTTCTCCATATTTGCCTCCGAGGTTTACTGCCCGAAACCGCTCGCGACCGCGACGTCGCTCGCCGCGCCGAAATAACGGTAAGCGATCTGCGAATTCGCGCTCTGCAGAATGTACCAGACGCCGCCGCGCAAAACCGCGATGTCGGCTTTCCCGTCGCCGTCGTAATCCGCCGGCACGAGCGCGTCCGTTTCCGAACCGAAATACTCGTAGCGCGGCTGATTGTTCGAGCTTTGTTTGATATACCAGACGCCGCTGCGGAACACGGCGAGATCGGTCCTGCCGTCGCCGTCGTAGTCGGCCGGCACGAATTTGTCGGTTCCGAGTCCCCAGTAGTCGTAGCGCACTTCGGCGTTCGACGACTGCAGGATGTACCAGACGCTGTTCGCCGGGCGGAACACGGCGGCGTCGAGCTTGCCGTCGCCGTCGAAATCGCCGCGCACCGGTTTGTCGCCCGGCGCGCCCCACGGCAAATAGGTGATGTTGCCCGAAGGATTGTTCAAAGTGCCGCGATAGTAGAAATGATTCGTCGAGGCGCGATAAACCGCCGTGTCGGCGCGCCCGTCGCCGTCCCAGTCGCCCGTGAACGCCGGGTTGTCGCCCGCCATGCCGAAATCTTCCTCGCGCACCGCGAGATTCGACGACTGCAGGATGTAAAATCTGCCGTCGCGCCAGACGGCGATGTCGGTCTTGCCGTCGCCGTCGTAATCGGCCGGCACGAATTTGTCGCCGGCGAGCCCGAAACGCACCGCGCCGAAGCCGCCGGTCGAGTTCATCAGATACCAGTTGCTTTCCGACGGACGGAAAACCGCGAGATCGGATTTGCCGTCGCCGTCGAAATCTAGCTCCGGTTTGGAGAAACTGAGCTGCGCGAGGTTAAAGACGTACGCCGAACCGGTATTGGAAAGGCCGTTGGTGGCGTCCGACGTCGCGGTCGCGGCTAAATAATTACCGGCGAAGGCGACGCGGTAGCCGAGCCCTTTACTGCGGTCTTTGTCGTAGGGAAACAATTTGCCGCGTTTCTGCCACGAGCCGCCCGCGCGCGCGTAAACGTAAACCGCGCCGAGGTTGGCGATCGATTCGCCGTACCCGGCGCCGTTCGCGCCGATGTAAAGCTGATCGCCGTTCAGCGCGACGTCGATCGCGAAATTGTCGCCGCCCGCGCCGTTCGCGTCGAACAACTTCTGCTGCTCGCTCCAAACCGCGCCCGAACGCGTGAAAACGTACGCCGCGCCCTGAAAAGTATTGCTGCCGACCGCCGCGCCGCTCGCGCCGGCGACGATCGTGTCGCCTTCGATCGCGAGGCTCGAACCAAGTTTCGCGGCGAAACCGCCGTCCGAAGCCGTCAGCCTTTGCTGCTGGCTCCACGTCGCGCCGCTGCGTTTGAAAACGTAAGCCGCTCCCTCCATGCCGTTCGCGCCGACGGTTTTGGTCGGCGTGCCGACGACGATCGTATCGCCGGAAATCGCCGTTTCGTCGCCGAAACCGTCGCCCGCCGCGCCGTCCGAAGCCGTCAATCTCTGCTGTTCGGTCCAGGTTGCGCCGTCATAAACGAAAACGTAAGCCGCGCCGTGCGTGGCGATTCCGCCCACGGTTTTATTTTCCGCGCCGACGACGAGCGTGTCGCCGCTCACGGCGAGGCTCGATCCGAACTGGTCCCCGCCCGCGCCGTCCGACGCGAGCAGCCGCTGCTGTTCGACCCAGACGCCTTCCGGGTTGCGCCGGTAAACCAAAACCGCGCCGCGCGAGCCGACGTTGTTGATGCGCGCGCCCGCCGCGCTGACGATCATCATGTCGCCGGAAAAGACCGCGCCCGTGCCGGGAAGGATATTGTTCGCGCCGTTGTTTTCGGTGAACAGCCCGAGCCTCTGCGTAAATTCCCAGGCGGCGCCGCGCCGCGTGTAAACGTAAGTTCCGAAATTGCTGCCGATCGCCATCGTCTCTTCCGACATGCCGAGCCAGAAGCCGAAAAGCGCGTTCGAGAAAACCTCCGCCGGCTGGACTTTGAACTGCCCGCCGGTCGAAACGCTTTTGAAGACATAAGCCGCGCCGCGCGCGCTGTTTTTCGCCGGCGCGCCGGCGATGATCGAATCGCCGTCGAACGCGAGCGCCTGCCCGAGCGCGTCGGGCGCCGGGTCGTCGTGAAAGATTTTTTGCGTCCGCCCCCATTCGCCGCCGGTTCTTTGATAAACGTAAACCGCGCCGTGGTTGGCGATGCCGGAAACGATCTCGTGCGCCGGCGAGCCGATCGCGAGCGTGTCGCCCTTGACGGCGACCGTGTAGCCGAACTGGTCGTTGCGCGGCGTGACTTCCTTGGCGGTAAAACGCTGCGTCTGCGTCCAGACCGCGCCGTTTCTTTGAAAGACGTACGCCGCGCCGAGCTCGCCCGTCGAGCTGTTGACGACTTCCGAACGCGCGCCGACGAGCGCCGTGTCGCCCGAAACGGAAACGCTGACGCCGAACGAGCCGTTCGGCGAACCATTCTGCGCCTGCAAGATCTGCTGCTCCGACCAGGCCGAGCCGCTGCGGACGAAAACGTAAGCTTTGCCGTTGTTGTTCGGCGTGCCGAAATCCGTCACCGAACCGACGATCGCCGTGTCGCCCGACAAGGCGACCGATTCGCCGAAAAAGTCGGAAAATCCGGTGTCCGAACCCGTCAGCTTGGCTTGCTGCGCGAAATTCGCGCCCGGCGCAGACCGCGTGAAAACGTACGCCGCGCCCTTGAAAAAGGTCGCGCCGTCCGCTTTATTGCGCGCGCCGACCAGAAGGGTGTTGTTTTCGAGCGCGAGCGAGTAGCCGAACGAATCGCCCTGCGCGAGATCGGAAGAAACGAGCGTCTGCGTTTCCGTCCAGGTCGAACCGGTCCGCGTGAAGATATAAACCTTGCCGTCGGCGCGGTTCTGTCCGGTCGTCGTGTTGTACCGGCCGACCGCGATCGTATTGCCGTCGACGGCGACCGCGTAGCCGAACTGATCGGTCGCCGCGCCGTCCGAAGGCGCGAACTTCTGCTGCGGCGTCCAGACGCCCGCCGAATCGCGCACGTAAACGTAAGCCGATCCGCGCTGCTGCAAGCCGGTGCCGCCCGTGTTGCGCGGCGCGCCGACGACCGCCGTGTCGCCGCTGATGGCGACCGCAAAGCCCGACGAATCCTGCGCCGCGCCGTCGGCGGCGGTCAGCTTGCCCTGCTGCACGTAAAACGCGCCGTCGGCAGCCGCTGCCGACGGCGACGACAAAGCCGATCGGTTGGTTTGCGCCTGCGGCTGGCGCGTGAAAATGAAAAACGCCGAAAAAGCGAATATTCCGGCAAACAGGACGACGGAAATCCGGACGGAAAAATGTTTCATGTAATTGTGCATTGAACGACCTCTTCGAAAGACCTCTCGGTGAAAATAGAAAATGGTTTGAAAGCAGGATTTTGCCTTCATAGACCAATCGCAAAATTTTTTTCCGGTTTGGGTCAAAGCGCGAAAAAAAGAGTTTCGCGCGTCGGGCGAAACTCTTTTTCGGGGGTTGACGGGGGTGAATGGAAAGTTTTATTTATTGTCTTCGTCTTTGTTTTCCGTCTGCTCGACCGGTTCGGCGATGCTGAAAGCCGACAATTCGCCCTTGTTCATGTTGAAGAGCCGTCCGGCGGCTTCGTCGACCTCGTAATCCGGCGATTTGTCCTTGAAAATGATCTGGCTCGTGGCTTTGCCGCTGTAGAGATTGACGCCGACGAGCCCGGAACCTTTGTCGTCCTTGCCCTTGATCGTCGTCAGAACGTAATAGACGTTGCCGGATTGTTTCGAGGCCGTGAATTTTTTCGACATGAACTGTTGGTACTGGCTCATCAAATTCAGAAACTGCGAATTCTGATCGAACGCCGAATTGTAATCGCCGCGCTGCATGTAGCCGGCCTCGGTCGATTCCGAAAGCGCGGCGGCGGTGATCGTCAAAGCCGTCATGACGATCGACTGCCAGCCGTCGATGCCGGGCGCGTCGTATTTCGTCGACCAGACGATTTCGCGCGATTTCGGGCTGAAGCCGACGAGATGCTGCATGCCGCGCACGACGACCGTGCCGTTTTCCTGCCGGACGATCGAGACGGGATTGTCGGTCGTGTCCGCGCCCTTTTTGAAAAATCCGCCGACGCCGCCGAGCGCGACCGCCGCGACTTTGCCGGCGGTCGCCGCCGCGCCGACCTTGAATTTAAATTTGAGCGGGATTTTGTACGCTTCCCTGATCTTGCCCCGGCTCGATAAATCCAGGCCGATGAGATTCTTTTCGTCGCCGACGAGCAGGGTGTTGTCCTCGGGCAAAATCATCATGTTCGTGATCGAGTTTTTCGCGCCGTCGTAAATCCAGTTCGTCGCGCCGTTGGTTTTATCCAGCGCGACGACGCCGATCGGCGATTTCTTCTGCCATTCGCCTTTTTTCGCGCTGTAGAACTGCCCGCCCATCCGACCGTAAACGACGTCGCCGAGCAGCTGCATCTCGGCGATGCCGCCCTTGCCGAAATCCTTGGTCGTCCATTTCACGGCGCCGGAATTTTTGTCGATCGCGCGGATTATCCCCTGCGCCGACGTGTAGATCGTGTCGCCCTCGATGATCGCTTGTCCGTTCGTGTTTTTTAAGGAACCGTCGGTCACGTCGTAGAGCGTCTTCCAGACGAGCTTGCCGTCGGCGAGATTGTAGCGGTGCAGCCCGGCGTAGGTCATGTACATCGAATCGCCGTCGAAGATCGGCGGGTTTTCGCCGTCGAGATTGAAGCGGTCGCTCGCGCCGCCGCCCGAACCCAAAAGCATCGCGCCCGCGCCGCCGCGTTTTTTCTTTTCGACGCCGTACAGATCGACCTTTTCGGTATATTCGTTCTGCCAGAGCAATTCGCCCGTCGACATCTTCAACGCGAAAATATCGGGCTTGTCCTTGTTCATCCGGTTGTCGCGGATGGTGAGGAAAACGATCATGTCCTTTTTATAAACCGGCGCGACTTCGACCGTGTAGCCGAGCATTTTTTCGGTCTGCCAGACGGTTTCGCCCGTTAAGGTGTCGAGCGCGAAAAGCTTGGTTTTTCTCTGCGCCCAGCCGGAATTGTCCGAGATCAAAACGAGCGGCGTGCCCGGCAGCTCGGTGTACTCGTTTTCCTTGATTTCGCCGAGGTCCGTGCGCGTCCAGAGCTGTTTGCCGCTCGCGCCGTCGAGCATCGCGACGCCGCTTTTATCCATGCCGACCATGACGTTGCCGGTCTCCATCATCGAATACCATTTCGCGCCCTTGAACGCCCAGAGCGGCGTGTCGGCGAGCGTTTGAAGAGCGCCGAAAACGGCTAGAAAAGCGAAGACCAGCCCGGCGAATAACGTTTTTGTAAATTCAGACTTTCTCATAATTTTCATGCAGTTGGAATAAAATCAGGGTTGAAGCGCTTTTATGCGGCTTCTCGATAAAATCGCAGGATTTTTTATAAATTCGGGTCAAACGCGCGGGAAAAATTGTCGTTTTCGGCGTTTCCGTATAAAATAGCCGAGATTTGACGATCGACTGGCAATTAGAGACGCATCTCAAAAAATAAGGCAAACAACCGAAAAGCTGGCGTTCAGAGGACTTAAGAGTTTCTTTGAAATCATTCGATGGCGGAAAAACGGGAATTCACACAATTACTGAAACACGCGCAGAACGGCGACCGCGAATCGCTCGACCGGCTTTTGCCGCTGATTTACGACGAGCTGCGGCGCGTCGCCGCCAACCAGCTCCAAAGGGAGCGCGCCGATCATACTCTGCAGGCGACGGCGCTCGTGCACGAAGCCTATCTGCGCCTGCTCGAACAGCGCGAGGTCGACTGGCAGAACCGCGCGCATTTTTTCTCGATCGCGGCGGAAATGATGCGCCGCATCCTCGTCAATTACGCCGTCCAGCGCGGCGCCCAGAAACGCGGCGACGGCGCGGCGCGCATCGCGCTCGAAGACGCGGCGAGTTTTTCCGACGAAAAGGATTTCGATCTCGTCTCGCTCGACGACGCGCTCAGACGACTGGCGGCTTACGACGAAACGCAGGCGCGCATCGTCGAACTCCGGTTTTTCGGCGGGCTCACGATCGAAGAAACGGCGGAAGTCCTCGATATTTCCGATTCGACCGTCAAGCGCGAATGGCGCATGGCGAAAGCGTGGCTCAAAGCGAAGCTTTAATTCAAAATTCAAGATTTAATATTTAAGATTAAAATCAATCTTGAATTCGAATCCTGAATCCTGAATCCTGAATCTTTAATTTTGAATCTTGAATCTGTATGAACGCCGAACGTTACCAGAAAATCAAGGAAATCTTTAACCGGGCGGCGGACATGGCTTTGCTTGAGCGTCAGGATTTCGTTCGGGCGGCGTGCGCGCACGACAGCGAGCTGCGGCGCGAGGTCGAAAAAATGCTGGTGTTTGCCGACGACGCGGACGACACGCTCGAAAAAAACGTGTTCGAGGTGTTCGAGGGCGACGGCGCGCCCCCGAAAACGCCGGCGCAGATCGGCGCTTATAAAATCCTGCGGGAAATCGGGCGCGGCGGCATGGGGGTCGTTTACGAAGCGGTGCGCGAAAACAAAAATTTCCGCCAGCGCGTCGCGCTCAAGGTCATCAAACGCGGCATGGACTCGGACGCGGTCGTCTCGCGCTTTCGTCACGAGCAGAAAATACTCGCTTCGCTCGAGCATCCGTTTATCGCGCGCTTTTTGGACGGCGGCATGACCGGGGACGGTTTGCCGTTTTACGCGATGGAATACGTCGAGGGCGCGCCGATCGACGATTACTGCACGGCGAAAAACCTTTCGACGGACGAAAAATTAAAGCTTTTTCGCGAAGTCTGCACGGCGCTGCAGTACGCGCATCAGAACCTCGTCGTGCACCGCGATCTGAAGCCGAAAAACATCCTCGTGACCGCGGACGGCACGCCGAAGCTGCTCGATTTCGGCATCGGAAAAATCCTCACGCCCGAAACGGAAGACGAAGCCGGCACCGCGACGCAGCTCGGCATGATGACGCCCGCCTACGCTTCGCCCGAGCAGATCCGCGGCGAACGGATCGGCACGGCGAGCGACATTTACTCTTTGGGCGTCGTTTTGTACGAGCTTTTGACCGGGCAGAAACCTTATAAATTCGATTCGAAAAGCCAGCTCGCGATCGAAAAAGCCGTCCTTGAGATTGAGCCGGCGAAACCATCTTCGGTGGTCGGTGGTCAGTTGTCGGCGGTCAGTAAAAAGGCAGAGATCAACCGACCGCTGACCGCCGACCGCCGACAACTGAAAGGAGATTTGGACACGATCATTTTGAAGGCTTTGCGCAAGGAGATCGCCGATAGATACGTTTCGGTCGGGCAGTTTTCCGAAGATTTGCGCCGGTATCTCGAAGGCGTGCCGATTCTCGCGCGCCCGCACACTTTTTCGTACCGCGCGGCGAAGTTCGTCAGGCGCAACCGCGTCGGCGTGATGGCCTCGGCGCTGGTTTTCACGGCGCTCTGCGCCGGCATCGCCGTCGCCGTCTGGCAGGCGCAGCGCGCCGAGCAGCAGCGCGCGCTCGCCGAAAAACGCTTCGCGGAAGTGCGGCAGCTCGCCAACAACGTCGTTTTCAAATACCACGACGCGATCGCCGACCTGCAGGGCGCGACCGCCGTGCGCGAGATGCTCGTGCGCGACGCGCTGCATTACCTGGACGCGCTCGCCGCGGACGCGGGCGGCGACGGCGAGTTCAAAAAGGAACTCGCGCTCGCCTACCTGAAGCTCGGCGACGTGCAGGGCAAAGCCTACGCGGCGAATATCGGCGACACGGAAGGCGCGCTGAGCAGTTACCGCAAAGCCGCCGTGCTCCTCGAAGATGTCGTCGCCGAAAAGCCCGCAGACATCGCGGCGAAAGAAAATCTCGTCAAGGTTTACGACAATCTGGCGCTTTTGATAACGCGCGCCGGCGGCGGTCCCGAAACGCTGGAAATTCTGCGGAAGGCGCTGCGCCTCAATGAGGAACTTACGCGAATCGAGCCGGAAAACACGGCGATTCGCCGCCAGTTCGTCGAACTGCAGATTCGTTCGGGCGATCTTTCGGCCGGTTTCGAAAATAACCTGCGCGAGCATCTCAAAGCCGTTCAGCCCGCCGCGGAACTGGTCGCCGCCGACCCGCAGAATCCCGAAAAAATCCGCACGCTCGTGCGCGTCAACCAGCGCGTCGGCACCGATTACCAGCGCCTCGGCGGCGAAGCGGAAAGACGGAACGAGCCGGAAAAGGCGCGCGAATTTTACCGGCTATCGCTCGCGTATCATCAAAAAATGTACGACGACGCGCAGCGGCTTTACGAAATCGAGCCGCAAAAATCCGCCAATTACCGCTACACGGCGCTCGCGGCGATCAATTTGGGCGAAACTTTGGGCAGAAACGGCGACGCCGCGCGCGCCGTCGAAATGCTCGAAACGGCGCGCCGAACGATCGAAGAAATCCTGCGGCTCGACCCGAAAAACAGCGAATCGAAATTCGACCTGTCCGTCGTTCACGAAACTTTCGGCTCGATTTACATGAACGCCGGAGAAGCCCGGAAAGCCGCCGGACACGTCAGAGAATCGATCAGGCTGGACGAGGAAATCTACCGCACCGACCCGCGCAAAACCGAGGTTTTAGGGCATATCGAAGGAAATTACAGAACGCTCGCGAAAATCGCCGAAAGCGCGGGCGAAACCGAAAAAGCCGCCGCCTATCTCCAGAAAGCCGAAGAAGCCAGAGCCGGAATCAAAAATTCCAAATAAACCGGGTTTACACAATTTCGGATTCGCGATTCGCGATCGCGGATTTTTAAAGTAGAAGTCAGCGTCGCCAAAGAGACAAATCCGAAATCTCAAATCCGAAATCGAAATGTCCGCGCGTTGAAGCCTCCTAAAAATCCGCGAAATCCAGACCCGTCCGCTGCCGGAACTGCTCCGCCATCGACGGCATCTCGAACGAGCCTTCGTCGCGCATGAGGCGCTCGACGCGCCACATCGGGAAAAAATAATCCTGCATCGGCAGAAACGGTTCGTTATTGACGATCGCGCGCATCCATTCGTCGAAATAACCGAGATCGATGCCGCGCACGAAGACGCCCGAAGCGCTGATTTCATGAAGGATGCCGACGATTTTCTCGCGCGGGTTTTGCAGGATGACGACGACCGGTTCGCCCGTTTCGATTTTCATAATTTAAGCCACGAATTACACGAATAACACGAATCGAAGATTTTTTCTATCCGGCCGTATTACCTTTTTCTTTCCCGGAAATTATTCTAAAATTAAAGCAATCCAAAATCCGAAATCTAAAATCCAAAATCGAAGATGCATATCACCAAAATCGAACTCGAAGACATTAAATCTCACGCGCACTTCACGCACGAATTCCAGCGCGGCACGACCGCCATCACGGGCGAAAACGGCGCCGGCAAAACGACGATCATCGAAGCGATCGCCTGGACGCTGTTCGACCTTTTAGATTACAAAAAGGACGATTTCGTGCGCCGCGGCGCGCGCAAGGGCACGGCGCGCGTCACGTTCGAAAGCGGTCTCGACGGGCGCGAGTACGCGGTTTACCGCGACACCGGAACCGGCTATTTCGTCTACGACGTGCAATTGAAGACGCGCATCGCCGAGAAAAAGGAAGAGGTCTCGCGCTTTTTGTGGCAGCACCTGGGCGTCGAAGCCGGCACCGACCTCGAAGCGCTTTTTCGCCGCGCGATCGGCGTGCCGCAGGGCACTTTCACCGCGATTTTTCTCGAAACGCCGACCGAACGGAAAAAGGCTTTCGATAAATTGTTGAAGGTCGAAGAATACCGTCAGGGCGCGGAAAAGCTGCTGCAGACGGCGCGTTTCGTCGAGCAGAAGATCATGGAGACGAAAATCCGCATCGGACGCGCCGAAGGCGAACTCGCGCGCTTCGACGTCGTCGAGGAAGAGCTGAAAACTCACGCCGCGCAGGCGAAAGAGCTGCGCGCGTCGCTCGCCGGAATCGAGCGCGAAGTCGCGGAAAAATCCGAAATCGTCAGGAAATTTAACGAAACGGAGCGCGCGGTGAGCGAGCTGAGAACGATTTTCGAACGGCTCCAAAGCGAGAAAACGCGCGCCGAGTTTTTGCGCGCGCAGAGGGAAAACGAGCTCGCGCAGGCGCGCCGCGCGGCGGAAAAAATCGCGGCGGTCGAAGCCGATTACCATCGACATCTGAGCGCGCTCGGGCGTCTCAAGGAACTCGAACGCGAACGCGTCGAACGGGAAAAACTGAACGTCGAGCAGCGCAAAGTAGAAACCGCGCAGATCAACGTTTCGGCGGAAAAAAAGCGTTTCGAGGAAAACCTGGAAACGGCGCGCGCCGCGCACAAGGAAATCGAAAAGCTGACGCCGCTCGTCGAACGGCAGGAAGTGTTGGAGAGCCGCGTCAAGGATTTGATCGAGCAAACGAGCGTCGTTCGCACGAAGGAAGACGAGATCAAGCGGCTCGAAACGAAAATGATCGATCTGCGCGCGAAATACACGAAAAATAAAGAGCAGATCAAAGAGATCGAAACGAGGACGCAGGCCGCGAAGGATTACGATTTTCTGCAGAAACGCGACTCCGAGATCACGCGCGACATCTCGCGTTTTCGCGCTAAATTGGAGCACGACGAGCAGTTTCAGTCGGAAGTCAAAAACGGCTTGTGCCCGATTCTTTCGCAGAAATGCCTGAATTTGAAACCGGGCGAAACGCTCGAAACCTTTCTGAAAAATCAGTTCGTCGAGCTGCGGACGCAAATCGGCGTGCTCGAAACCGAGCAAAAATCGGTCGCCGAAGCTTTGAAACTCGCGCGCGAGGCGGAAAAATACTCGGCGGCGCTCGAAACCCTCAAACAGCGCGAAAAGGAAATCGCCGACGAAGGCACCGGTTACAAAGCGGAAAAGGAAAATCTTCTGAAAGACATCGGCGACAAGGAAAAACTGCAAAGCGATCTGCGGCAGACGGAAACCGCGCTCCGCGATCTCGGCAATCCGAAGGCGAAAATCCAGCTGCTCGCCGCCGAAACGAAACGCGAGCTCGTCATCCGCGAAAAACTGACCGAGATCGAACGAAATCTCGAAAGGTTAGAGAGCGACCGCCGCATTTTGACCGAACAGCTCGAAAGCTATAAAGATTTGGACGCGAATTGGAGAGAGGCTTCCGAGCTGCGCGACCGCACGGGGGCGGCGCACCGCGAATTTTTAGCGAACGAGAACGCCGCGCGCCTGCTGCCCGAGCGCGAAAGGGAATTCGAAAAGGCGGAGGCGGATTTAAAGCTTTCGGCGGGCAATCTCGAACGGGCGGAAAAGGATTTCCGCGCCGCCGAAACGACCTACGACCGCGAGCGCCACGCGGCGGAAAAATTCGCGCTCTCGGAAGCCGAAAAACGGCAGGCGGAAACGCGCGTTCATCTGGCAAACGCGGAACGCCAGCGCCAGGCGGCGGAAATCGAGCTCAACCGTCTGGCGGAAATCCGCAAGGCGATGCAGGACGAATTCCGCGAAAAAGAACGCCTCGAAAAAGTCTTCGAAGCGACGGATTTTATTCGCGAGACGTTGAAAAAGTCGGCGCCGCTCGTCGCGAAAAATTATATTTATTACGTGTCGCTCGAAGCCAACCAGATGTTCCGTGAAATCACCGGCAACGCCGAACGCACTTTGAAGTGGACGGAAGATTACGGCATCGTGCTCGAAGAAAACGGCTTCGACCGCCCGTTCGTCAATCTTTCGGGCGGCGAGCAGATGGCGGCGGCGCTGTCGGTGAGATTGGCGCTCTTAAAACAGCTTTCCGATGTCAGATTGGCGTTTTTCGACGAGCCGACGACGAATATGGACGCCGCGCGGCGCGAAAGATTGGCGGAACAGATTTCGCACATCACCGAGCGCAAAACGTTCGATCAATTGTTCGTCATCTCGCACGACGACACGTTCGAAGGCTACGTCGATAACGTCGTTTCGGTCGGAGGCAATGCGAATCAATAGCTTTTTCAAACACAAATCATTTAATTTCGGTTTTATCGTCGGAGTTTTGTTTTTTTTCGCCGCTAACTTTTTATATAAGCCTTTGCCGGAAGGCGACTCAATTTGTTTTGATTGCTACGAAAAAAGTGGTTTTCCATTCTATATACACGAAAAGGGAACGATTTTGCATTTGAATCGATTTATTTGGTCCGGCTTCATTGCGAATATCGCGGTTACTTTGATTTTTAGCTTTATTCTCGGATTGATAGTTAAATTTGTATGGTCGAAATTCAAGCGCAGTAATTAACGTAATGAAAGACGAATTGGAAAAATGTTTCGAGTTTATTCTCGAAGTCGAAAAACTAAAAGCCGTCAAGCGGAAAGTGAAACCGCTCGGGCTCGACCGGTACGAAAATTCCGCCGAGCATTCGTGGCAGGCGGCGCTGATGGCGCTCGTGCTCGCGAAATACGCGAACGAGGATTTGAACGTCGAACGCGTCGTCAAGATGATGCTCGTGCACGACCTCGGCGAGATCGACGCCGACGACGTTTTTTTCTTCGACGACGCGGGCAGACTGGACGTGAAGGAAAAGGAACTGGCGGCGATGAAGCGCATTTTCGGGCTGCTGCCGGAAGAAAAAGCGGCGGAATTGTTTGCGCTCTGGAACGAATTCGAAAACGGAACGTCTAATGAAGCGAAGTTCGCGCGCGCGATCGACCGCGTGATGCCGGTTTTGCAGAATCTTTACAACAATAAGCAAAGCTGGACGGAAAATGGGGTGACGAAAGAGCAGATTTTGACGAAAACCGCCTACATCGGCGACGGCAGCGCGGTTTTGTGGGAAATAATCGCCGCGAAAATCGAGCAGGCGTTCGAATAAATCAAAATCGAATGTAAGGGAGCGGAAATGAAAAGAATACTGAAGAGCAAATTATTTATCGGCACGTTTTTGTTGATCTATTTTTCATTTTTCATCCTTACGATCTACGTTTGGGAAATAAAAACAGGCGGCGCGTTCGCCGGTTCGTCGAATTATGGCTTTCCGTTTACTTATTACCGTTCACATTGCTTCGGCGGAAGCTACAATGGAGTCGGAATGATCGGAAATATATTGTTCGCGGGAATTTTGGGCGTGGCGGGCGGTGTGATTTTTACGTTTCTCTGGCGCAATCATTTAATACCGTTTTACGAAAAAGCAGCCTCCGAAGAATTTCGCGCGAAATGGCGTATTTAATATCTCAGCGCCTTGCGGAAATGAGCAAAGTCTATACAATCGCATTTCGAATGGGCGTTTTATTTAACGTCGTGCTTTTTACTGCGCTCAATACGATCAGCTTTATAGCGGCGGAAAGCGAATACCTGCAAAGACAAATAGAACGGGAGCGCTCCGGAATAAGTTTCCCGTGCTGCGATGGAATAGGAAGCTGGGGATTTCCGTTCGATTGGACGGAAAAACATTCGATCATCGAAGGCGCGGGCGCGATTTTAAATATTATTATAGTAGCGGCGTGCGGCTTTGCTTTCGGCTTTCTGTTCAAATTCGTCTGGTCGAAAATTTCACGAGCGCGCGGCGAAATCTAGCGGAGCGCCGTCATCGCGGGCGGCAACGAACGCGGCGAGGCGTTCAAAAAACGTTGATAAATTTCAACCGGTCGAAGAAGATTATTACGCCGCGCAGCCGGCGTTTGCCGTCAGGATGACGGCGTTCCGATTATGAAAGAAGTGACGATCGTCTGTGACGGTTCGAGTTTGGGCAACGGAAAAGGCAATCCGCGCGCGGCGGCGGCGGCTTGTTTGGGGTATAAAGGCTACTGGCGCGCGTTCGGCGAGTTTTTGGGAAACGCGACCAACCAGCAGGCGGAAATCGCCGCCGCCGCGATCGGTTTGGAAAAACTGAGCGAGCCGTGTAAAGTCAAGGTTTTGACCGATTCGCGCTACGTCGTGCAGACGATGCAGGGCAACTTCCGCAAAAAAACCAACCTCGAATGGTGGGCGCGGCTCGATAAGGCGGCGCGAAGTCATCAGATCAGGTGGGAATGGGTCAAAGGTCACGCCGGGCACGACGTGCAGGAGGTCGTCGACACGCTCGCGCGCAAAACCGCCGAACTCGGGCGCATCGACGAAGCGATGTTCGACGAGCTGGTCGCGGAAATCGGAGTCAAAGAGATTTGAAAGGCAAGGGAGAAATTAAACGCAAAGCCGCAGGGCCGCAAAGCCGCCAAGGAATTCAAGATTTTTTTTTCGGCTTTGGGGCCTATAAAATCTTTGCGCCTTTGCGCCTCCGCGCCGTCGCGTTAATTTTGTGTTTCTGCTTCACGGCCCACGCGCAGTCGCGCAGTTCGCTCGGCTGGGCCTGGCAAAACCCTCAGCCGCAGGGCAATCCGTTATACGCGGTGCATTTCGCGAGGGATAAGGAAATCGGCTACGCGGTCGGTTCCGACGGGACGATCCTGCGCACGGAAAACGGCGGATTCCGTTGGGAAAAACAATTTCCGCCGCTCAACGTGACTTTTTCCGGCGTGTTCGTCAGGGATAAAAAAAACGCGGTCGTCGTCGGCGCGCGCGGCGCGATTTTAACGACCAGTAACGGCGGCGGCGATTGGCGGCAGGTGCCGATCGAGTGGCGCGACCAGCTTTACGGCGTGCATTTCGCCGGCGAAAATTTCCAGACCGGCTGGGCGGTCGGAACGTACGGCAGAATTATAAAATCGGTCGACGGCGGCGCTTCCTGGACGGCGCAGAAATCGCCGGTCAAGGACGAAAACCTGCTGAAAATCTCGGCGTTCAGTAAAGACCGGGCCGTGATCGCGGGGCAGAACGGCGTCGTATTGACGACGCGCGACGGCGGCGAAAACTGGACCCCCGGCAGCCCGTGCGGCGGCGCGCTGATTTCGAGCGCGGCGTACGTCGCGGCGGAAAACATCGTCGTCGCCGGCTACGGCGGCTGCGTCGCGCGCAGCGCCGACGGCGGCGCGAGCTGGACGCGAATCAATACTTACAGCCGCGCCGATTTTCTCTCCGTTTCGTTCGCCGACGAGCGCAACGGCTCGATGACCGACGCGAACGGCGTGGTCTGGCTGACCGGCGACGGCGGCGGCGTCTGGCTGCCGTTCAATATCCGCACGAATCCGAAGCTCGTGGCGCTCTTTTACGCCGATCAATACACGGGCTGGGCGGTCGGCGAAAGCGGTTTGATCGTCCGCACCGACGACGGCGGCTATTCGTGGCAGCGCCTTTCCGCCGGCGGGCGCGAGGACGTCAACGATCTGGCTTTTTTGAACGAGGAAGTCGGCATCGCGGTCGGCGCGCGCGGGCGAATTTTGATCACCAACGACGGCGGTCGCGAATGGCTGCCGGTCGCTTCGACGACCGGCGCGAATCTGAACGCGCTTAATTTCGCGAGCGGCGAGAGGGGCTGGATCGTCGGCGACGGCGGCACGATTCTGCGCACCTTGAACGGCGGCGCGAGCTGGGGCAAAGGCATTTCGAACGTCACCGAAGACCTTTTAGGCGTTTATTTCGTTTCGGAGACGAACGGTTTCGCGGTCGGCGCCGGCGGCACGATCCTGCGCAGCACGAGCGGCGGCGCGTTTTGGGAACCGGTCGAATCGGGAACGCGCAGCTGGCTCGGCGACGTCAAGTTCGTGGACGAGGAACGCGGCGTCGCGGTCGGCGCTTCCGGCACGATTCTGCGCACCGAGGACGGCGGCGCGACGTGGCGGAAAATCAGGACGAACCTGCGCGAGAATCTTTATTCGGTTTCGTTTTACGACGAGAATTTCGGGTTCGCGGTCGGCGCGTCGGGCGCGATCCTGCGCAGCGAGGACGGCGGCGCGACGTGGCAGGACCGGGAAGCCGACGTGCGCGTGAATCTTTATTCGGTGACGGCTTACAATCGCCTCGAAGCGCTCGCGGTCGGCGAGCTCGGCACGGTTTTGAGAACCGAGGACGGCGGCCGCACCTGGGAAATTCAGCCGAACGTCACGAGCAACGCGCTGCAGGCGGTGGCTTTTCTGGGCGGCATCGATTTATGGGTCGCCGGCGCGGGCGGCGCGATTTTGCGCCGCACCGATACCCTTTCGACCGTCAAGACGACGAGCTCGCCGAAGGTGCGCCCGGTTTTGAAAGACGGCGTCAAGAAACCGAAACCGCGCACGCCGCTGATCACGATCACCGACGACGGCGACATCCCGCCCGCGACCGAACCGAAGAAAACGGACAATTGACAACGGACAATAAAAATCCGTTCAACTGTCCGTTGTCCGTCGGGCGTTGTCGATCGTGACGGAAATCCACTCGCCGTCGGTTTCGATTCGGTGATCGTTGACGCCGAGCACGTTCAGTTCGTCCGTCACGAGCCGCTCCTGTTCCTTCAGAATTCCCGATAAAACCAAGGTTTTTTTCGCCTTTTCGACGAGCAGCGGCAGCATCGGCAAGATCACGTCGGCGGTCAGATTCGCGCAGACGAAATCGTACGCGGGCGTTTGCTCACGGATCGAACCGACATAAAAATCGATGTCCGCCGTTTCGTTCAGTTCCGCGTTTTCCTTCGCGATCTTGATCGAATCCTCGTCCGTGTCGCACCCGACGATTTTGGGTTTCGAATTTTGAATTTTGAATTTCGCCGCCGCGATCGCCAAAATGCCGGTGCCGGTGCCGACGTCGAGAAACGACATTTCGCCGTCGTAGGATGTTTCGATCGCCCGCAAACAAAGCCTGGTCGTTTCGTGCGTGCCGGTGCCGAACGCCATCGACGGCTCGATGCGAATCACGATTTTTTCGTTTTGCTCGACCCGTTCCCACGTCGGCGCGATGACGAAGCGGTCGGTTTCGGTCGGTCGCCAGTGTTTTTTCCATTCGGCGAGCCAGTCCTGATTTTCGACTTCGCGCCACTCGGCTTTTTTGAGCGCGGCGGTCGAAAAACCGTAAATCTGCACGGCTTTGAGCAGCTCCGTGCGCCAGATCTGATCGGCGAACTGCTCGTTGAAATAGCCGACGATCGTCAGCGTTTCCGGTTTGTTTTTGCCGAGATTGTTGATTTCCGTGCCGAGCGCGTCGAGCTCGTTCAGGCCGAACTCGATCGCCTCCGCCGCTTCCGCGCTCGCCGTCACTTCGAGCGCGTACCATTTTGTCTGTTTGTTATCCATTTTTATTTCAAGAACGCGAAATAGACCGCGCCGACGAGCAGCGCGTACGAAACGAGATTGTTCCATTTCAAGGTCTCGCCGAAAAGAAAATAAGCGAGAACCGTAAAAACCGTCAGCGTGATCGCCTCCTGTAGGATTTTCAGCTGCGTGACCGAATAGGTTTCCGCGCCGGCGCGATTCGCCGGCACCTGAAAAATATACTCGAAAAACGCCAGCCCCCAGCTCGCGAGAATCGCCAGCCAGAGGGCGCTCTGTTTGAATTTTAAGTGCCCGTACCAGGCGAGCGTCATAAAAATATTCGAAATTACCAGTAAAATTATAGTCTTCATTTGTTCGGAAAATAATAACCGCCAATTTAAAACTAAAAAAGTTCCGAATGTCTTTGTCAAACATTCGGAACCGAAATCGAATGATTCGAAGATGCTTCAGGCGGCTTTAACCTTTGCCTTTTCCTTTGCCGCCGCCGCCGCCTTTATTGCCGCCGCCGTTGCCGTTGCCGCCGCCTTTGTTCGGATTTCCGCCGCCGCCCTTATTCGGGTTGCCGCCGCCGTTATTTTTCCAACCGCCGCCACCGCCGCCGTTATTTTTCCAGCCGCCGCCGTCGTTGTTTTTCCAGCCGCCGCCGCGGTTTTCCCGCTTCTGTTCTTTCATCTGCTGTTTTTCAAAACGCTGCTGCTGTTGCTGCTGGCGTTGTTCGAAACGCTGCTGCTGTTTCGATTCGCGCTGCTGTTGCTTCAATTCGCGCTGCTGCTGTTTTTCAAACTGCCGCTCGACCTGCCTTTCGGCTTTCACCTGCCGCGGCGCTTCGAAATCGGCGCGCTCCCGCTTGTTCGGCTTTTCGCGAAACTCCGGTCTTTCCGCGCGGTTCGGATTGTTATTGAACTGACGCGATTCTTTGCGCTCGCGCACGAATTCCGGTGGTCCCGGATTGTTTCTCCTGAATTCGACCTGCTCGCGCGTCGGTTTCGCTAAGTTCGAGTAAATCCGATTTATCGATCTTTCCCGGTAAGGCGATTCGATTCGGATTTCCCGGATCGAAGGCTGCGCTGTTTGAATGAAGACCGGCTCCGCGTAATACTGGTCGATCCGCGTTCGGTAAACCGGCGTTTCGACGACCTGATACGGCTCGTAGTAAGAAGGATAATTCTCGTAATAGTACGGCGAGCGGTAATAATCGCCGCGGTCCGTAAACAGCCAGTCGACGATCGAAAGCTCGCGGTCGCGCCAGTTCGATTCGTAGTAATAATTGTCGCCGTAAATCCGATCGTTGCCGGTCAGAAGCACGCGCGCGCCGGGATAATAGCGGTCGCCGTCGCGGTCGCGGTCGAAGATGATCGTACAAATCTCCTGAATCTCTTCGGGTCCGAACCTCGAAAAGAGCGAAAATCCGCGTTCGTCGTCGTAGCGCTCGTCGAACTCGCGCACGCTGATGTAATCGGCGTAACCGTCGCCGTTCAAGTCGATGTTGTTGACGCCGTTGTCCGGGTCGTTGAGCATCTGCTCGAATTCCGCCGCGTCGTCGGCTTTCAGAAGCAGCTCGCCGACCGCCTGCAAATCCAGATTTTCGCGCGCCCAGCGATTGTCGTCGTCGTAGCCGAGACCGACGCCGCCCGAGCGCAGTTCGTATTCGCTGGTCGCCTGATTGTTCAGCCCGCCGCGGCTGCACGCCGTCGCGAACAGCGCCGCGACCAAAAATAATATAGATAATTTAAAGAATCTCATAACTATGCCCTTCCAAAACTCAAGTAACTTTATCGTTAATTTGGCAATTACCATGCCGAAAGGCGGTTTTACGGACTTAACTTTTGTGAAAACTTAAGTTAGGAAAAGCGAGCCGGGCGGCGTTTCCGGCCGGGCCTTGACGATTTGGTCGATTTTTACCCGATATCGGAAACGTTTTTCGTATGTTATCGAAACACTGGAACGAGGGAAGTTCGGGAATCAAAAACGGTTTGCGCGGAAATGAAGCGAGCCCGCTAATCAACGCGCGTTTTCGCGAAAATTAGCGGGCTCTCCGGGTTCGATTTCGGTGGCCGGCGCGTCCGAAATCCGGCGAAACTATTCTTTGACGCCGATTTCGTCGAGGCTGCGCTCCTGATTGCGCCAGTCCTCGACGACCTTGACGAACAGTTTCAGGAAGACCTTTCTGCCGAGCAGATTTTCGATGTCCTGGCGGGCGCGCGTGCCGACGTCGCGGATTTTCGCGCCGCCCTTGCCGATGATGATTTTTTTCTGCGACGGGCGCTCGACGTAAATCGCGCAGTAGATTTTCGGCAGTTCCGGGTCGGACTCGTCGAACATTTCGGTGACGACCGCCGTCACGTACGGGATTTCTTCGCCGGTCGAAGCGAGGATTTTTTCCCTGACCATTTCGGCGACGATCGTGCGCACGGATTGATCGGTCATTTCGTCCTCGGCGAAAATCGGCTCGCCTTCAGGCAGATGCTTGATGATCTGATCGAGCAGATTGTCGACGGCTTCGCCCTTGAGCGCCGAAACCGGCACGATCTCTTCGAATTCGAATTCCTTCGAATACGACTCGATCAGCGGCAAAAGCGCGTTTTTCTCCTTTACTTTATCGATTTTATTGAGCACGAGCACGGCTTTTTTGCCCGCGTTTTTGACCAGATCGAAGACGAATTTATCGCCGCTGCCGGTCGAAACCGAAGCGTCGCGCATCAGCACGATGAGATCGACCGACAAGATCGCGTCGTGCACCGCCGCCATCATCCGCCGGTTGAGCAGAAATCCGGGCTTGTGCACGCCGGGCGTGTCGACGAAAACGATCTGCCCGTTCTCCTTCGTGACGATGCCCTGAATGCGGTGGCGCGTGGTTTGCGGTTTATTGGAAACGGCGGCGATCTTTTCGCCGACCAGCCGGTTGAGAAGCGTCGATTTTCCCGCGTTCGGGCGGCCGATCAGCGCGACGTATCCGCTCCGATAGGATTTATCATTTACCATTTAACATTTACCATTTAGCAAAGAATCTTTTTCAATGATAAATGGTAAATGTTAAATGGTAAATGATTAGCGGACTTTAACCAAAATCTCCTTTCTGCCGCACGGCGCTTCGAACGTGACGGTGAACGCGCCGGTGCGCGTGCTGATCGATTTGACGATGAAGAACGCGCGGTTCTGACGCGCGCCGATTTCGGCGTCGAGCCTGACTTCAAGATCGTCGGGGCTGCTCGACAGGGCGGCGATGCGCCGGAAATCGCCTTCGCCGTCGAACCCGACGCTGACGCCGAGCGCGCCGCCGCCGTTCAGCAAGGCAAGCGAATTCGGATTGGCGAGGAGTTTGCAGCCCGAAATTTCTTCGGTGACCGATTTCGCGCCCGTGTTTTCGGTGATGATGATGCGCATCCGGTTTTCGCCCGATTGAATCTTTTCGTCCGCCGATTTTTCGAGCGGCTTGTTTTCCGGTTTCAGGAGGTCGGTCACGACCACGCGCGGATTCGTGAGAGTTTCGGCGGGTTTGCGGTCAGTCGGTTCGGTTTTCGCGATCAGCGCCGGTTCCGGAAGGATTTCGCGCGGCTTTTTTTCCGGCCGCAGCGCGTCGGTGACGATCACGGCGGGCTTTTTGGTCGTTTCGGAAGCGGCTTTTTCGGGCAGCGGCTTTTCTTCCGCCGGTTTTTCTTCCGTCGGTTTTTGCTCGGTCGATTTTTCTTCCGCCGGTTTTTCGACGGGCGCTTTGATCTCGTCGGATTCCGCTTTCGCCGGCTTTATCTCGGCCGGTTTTTCTTCTTCGAGCGATTTATCCGGCGGCGGCGGCGCGGTTTTTTCCGGCGTCGGGGAATCGGTTTTGCCGACGCTGATGACGACCGGTTCGAAAATCGATTTCGATGAAGCCGGCGCGACCGGTTTGCTCTCGGTCTTCGAGGCTTCGAGCTTCGGTTTCGTCGGCTTGGTCGTCAGATTGTCGGTGACGATCACCGCCGGGCTGCGCGGCGTCGGCGCGGCGTCGATCGGCGCGGTCGGTTTGGCGTCGGTCGGCTTCGGTTCGGCGGGAACCGTTCCGTCCGGTTTTTTTTCGTCCGGTTTTATCCCGGTCGGCGCGTTTTCCGGCGTGTTTTCGGGCGAATCTTTTTCCGGCGCGGTTTCGTCTGTGTCGGCCGGTTTGTTTTCCGTGTCCGGCGCCGGTTCGTCGAGCGGCGTAACCGACGGCGTCGGGCGCGGCGCGGTTTCGGTCTTCGTTTCTTCCGGTTTCAACTCGACGGTTTTCGTTTCCTCCGGTTTCACTTCGTCTTTAACCTCATCGCGCTTCGGTTCGACGGGTTTCGATTCGACGGTTTTCGCTTCGTCGGTCGTTTCTTCAACCGTTGGCGGTTCCGGCCGGTTCGCTTCCTTGTTTTCGGGCGTCGCGGCGGGCGCCGGCTCGATCTCGACCTTTTCGGTCGACGGCGACGGGGTTGCTTCCGGCGTTTTTCCCGGAAGCAGCGCCGGCACGCTGCGCGGCAGGCGCGTCACGCGGTTGACGGGTTCCGGTCGGTTTTCCGGCGTCGGCTCGATCGGCGCGGGCGTCGGTTCCGGTTTGATCGCCGGCGTCGGTTCCGTGATCTTGACGTTGTCGGTATTATTAACCGCCGGTTTCGTTTCGCGCGTCGCGACGGTCGTTTCGGGCTTGGCGCCGACTTTCTCGTCGAGCCCGTCGAGATTGCCGTTTATTTTGACGTACAGATTCTCGATGATCGCGCGTTTGCCGAGTTCGGGAAAGTCCTTGTTATAGCCTTTGATATACGCGTCGAGCGCTTCGCGCTCCTTGCCGTCCGCCTGCAGCGCTTCGCCGAGATGCCACGCGCTGGCGCGCGAGAAGGCGCTTTTTTCCGGCAGCACGCTCATCGCGCGTTTTAAGCGCACGACCGCTTGGCTGACGTTGTTCTGTTCGAGCAGCGCGCGTCCGGCGAGGTCTTCGATCTGACCGCGCAGAATCGCCGAAAGCGTCGGGCGCGGGATTTCCGGCACGACGACGACGAGGTTCTGGCTGATCGCGTACTGGCGGCTGTCGTAAATTTCGTCGGCGAGCACCGCCGCCGCCGGGCTCGCGACGTTGAGCGCCGGGTCGACGCCGTCGATCGCCGACTGCGTCAATTCCAAGACCTTCGGCAGCGCCGCTTTTTTCTGCAACAGCCGGCTCGCCGCGAAGAGCTGCCGGTGAAGCCGCATGTTGTCGCCGCCGCTTGCGAATTCCTCCGCCGCGAGCGCGAGCTCGTCCTCGGTCGTTTCATTTGCTTCGAGCTTTTGATGAAACGCGAGCAGTGACTTTAAACGGCGCGTGTTTTCTTCGCTGTCGGCGGCTTTGGTCTCGAACAAGGCGACGCGGCGTTCGAGCGAAAGCAGTTCGGTAAAGTTGGCGGCGTCCGCCAGTATGCGGTTGCCGAGATACGTTTCGACCGCGCCGTCCTTATTGACGGCGAAATTCCTTTTCAGCGTTTCGGCGGCTTCGCGGTACAGGCCCGCCGCGAAACGCGCCGACGCGAGCTCGTAATCGAGCGTCGGGAAATCGCCGAACTGGCGCGCCGCGAGCAGGATTTTTTCGGCTTCGAGCGGCTTGTTCTGCGCGAGCAGCCCGCGCGCCTGCGCGATGTACGACCAGACCGAATTGCGGTCGGCGGCGATCGCCTTCTGCGAGTACTCAAGGGCTTTTTCGCCCCGGTTGTGCGCCGCGTACCAGTAGGCCGCGCCGGTCAGCAGCGCCGCGTTGTTCGGATCCGTTTCGAGCGCCTTCGCGAGCTCGGTTTCGGCTTCCTTGACCTTGTCGGCGCCGAAGAGCGCGAGGATCAAACCGGTCTGCGACGCGGCGTCCGCCGGGTCTTTTTCGATGAGCTGGCGGTAAATCGCGATCGCTTCTTCGCTTTTGCCGAGCGCGCGCTTCATCTCCGCGAGGCTCCGTTTATTCGTCACGGATTCCGGATCGAGCTCGGCGGCTTTCGCGTAGGCTTGCGCGGCGTCTTCGAGCTGAAAATTCAAACGGTTGGCGATCGCCAGCGTGAGATAGCCGGTCGCCGCGTCGGGCGCGAGCTCGGTCGATTTTTTCGCGAGCCGGATCGCTTCCGTGCCGTACTGCACGTTGATGTAAAATTTCGCGAGATCGAGGACCTGCGCGGCGTTGCCGCCGACTTTTTCCTCGATCAATTTCACGACGTCGAAGGCGGCGGCGCGCTGGTTGCGCGAGTAAAGGCTGATCGGAAAGCCGAGCATGACCTTCGTGAAAAGCTCGTCCGGCACGGGCGCGGGCGCTTCCTGCACGGCGAGTTTGAACAGCTCGATGCCTGCTTCGGTTTCGCCCGACTCCAGCTTTTTGTCGGCGAGCTCGGCGCGCGCGCTGACGACGAGCCCGTGTGCGCGGGCGACCTCGACCGATTCGGGAAAGTTTTTGATGAAAGCCTGCAGCGCCGCGACGCGCTCGGTCGGGTCGGAGAGCGCCTTCGCGCGGTCGTATTCTTCGGTTTCGGTGGCGGGTTCGGCGGCGACGGTTTTCAAAGCCGCCGGCTGTTTCCGGAAGGTTTTCTTCGCCGGCTGCCCGAAAGCGGTGAGCGCGAAAACAAAAAGAAAAAATAAAATTGCTGAATTTTTCATAAAGCCCCTATGTTAAAAAGTCATCGGCCGGCGGACGAGGGAAAGGTTTTGAAACCGCCGAACGTTACGGACGAACGCGGCGCTGTTTTTTGATTCAACCGGAGTTAACCCGTGTAAATTCGTGGTTTCGTTTTTTTTTATATAAAAAATCAGCCCGCTGCCAATGTCAAAATAATACCACGAAATTGCAATAATCCGCCTAGAAGTTTTATGCTTCCAACTATGGACGAACTCAACGAAGTTTGGGAGGAGCTCCTCAAGGAAGCCGCGAAAAATCCGCAGGAAATCGCCGGCGAGGGCTTCGCCGAATTTCTCGCCGTCAAGACCGCGAACGATCGGATTCGCGAAACGTCCGTCGGCTGGCTGCTCGACACGATGCGGCAGGCGGCCGAACACGCCAACCGGAAAGGCGTCGGCATCGCGATCGAAACGGTCGCCGATCATCGTTTCGCGATCGATCAGATGCGGCTCGGCGGCGCGCTTTTAAGATTCCGGCACGGCGTCAGAAGTCTGACGGTCGAAGCCGGCTGGACGCGCGCGCCGGGCGACGGGTTCATGCGCGGCAACGCGCTCGCCGTCGCGCGCATTTCGCATTTCGGCGTCCCGAAAGCCAACGCCGAACTGCATCTCGTCAAGTTCGAAGACCGCCCGCGATGGTTTACGGTGACCAATCTCGGGCTGCGCGTATCGTTCGAAATTCATGATTTAATCAAGCATTTTCAGATATTTCTCGGAGCCGTTTAGTCCAAAGTCCGGAGGCCGTTGTCCCCGGTCATAAATCATCCCGGAGCCCGGCGTTCGGAGATCGATTGATTCGGCTTTTATCATCGCCGCCGCCGCTCGGCGCTGAACTCCGGACTCGCGACTCAGGATTCCGGGCTTTAGACGGCTTCGGACTTTGGACTCTTGACTTCGAAAGTGTAAGATATTCATAGCTTATTGAATAAGAGATTTAGGGGACCTATTTAAAGACGTGAAAGCAGAACTTGAAAAGTTAATCGATTTACAAAAAACCGATACCAATATCCGACGATTAAAAAAAGCCATCGATACAGCAGACCAGAGGCGTGCCGACATTCAACAGGAGTTTGAACAGCACGCCTCTTCTATTCGCGAAATCCAGTACCGGCGCGGCGCGGCGCAGGCCGAACGCGACGAGCTGGAAAAACAAATCGCCGAAAACAAAACCTATCTCGAACGCGCCGACCGCAACCTGAAGCACGCGCAGAATCAAAAGGAATACGAGACCGCGATGCGCGAGACCGACGCGCTGCAGAAACAAATCGGGACCTTAGAAACGCAGGTGCTGGAAAAAATCACGGCGGTCGAAGAAGTCGACAAAATCCTCGAAGAACGCGCCGAGGAGATCAACTCGCTCGACGGGAAACGCGACGCCGCGCTTTCGGAATTCGATCGGGAAATCGCGCGTGCGCGAGAGGAATTCGCCGTCGAGACCGCCAAGCGGCAGGAGGTTTTCGTGACGCTGCCGAAAAACCTCGCCGCCGTTTACGACCGCATGGCGCAGCGCAGCAAAGACGGCATCGCGGTCGCGGAGGTCGTTAACGGTTCCTGCTCGGCGTGTTTCATGCACCTGCGTCCGCAGATGCAATTGGAAGTCAAACGCGGCGACCAGATCATTACCTGCGAAAACTGCGCGCGGATTTTGTACATGGCGCCGAAGGATTCCGAGTCGGAAGCGGCGGCGAAATAGTTTTTTTATAAGATCGGCCACGAACGAACACGAATCAACACGAAATTCAAATTTCCTTTTCGTGTTGATTCGTGTTCGTTCGTGGCCGATCTTTTAGCGAGGTCAAGTTGAACCATGAAAGAAACCCGAAAATTCGCTTCGATCATCCGGCTTTCAGCCGTCGCGCTTATAATCGCCGGCGCGGTCTTTTCTTCGTTCGCGCAGGCTTCCGCCGATGACTGGGCGCGCGCCGACGAGATCGTGAAGGCGATCCGGCTGCCCGAAATTCCGAGCCGCGATTACGTCATCACCGATTTCGGCGCGGCGTCGGGCGGCGCTGCTGACGCGCGGCCGGCGATCCTGGCGGCGATCAAAAAGGCTTCCGCCGACGGAGGCGGGCGCGTCGTCATCCCGGCGGGCAGATGGGTGAGCAACGGTCCGATTCATCTCGCGAGCCGCATCAATTTGCACGTCGCGGAAGGCGCGACGCTGCTTTTCAGCCCCCAAGCGAAGCATTATCTGCCGACCGTGCTGACGCGCTGGGAAGGCACGGAAATGTACGGCCATTCGCCGCTCATCTACGCGTTCGAGGTCAAGGACGTCGCGATCACCGGCAAGGGCACGATCGACGGCAACGCGGGAAGCGAGTTTCTGACGTGGATCAAAAAGGCGGAACCGGATTTTCAGCGCCTGCGACGGATGGGCGTCGATCCGGCGACGCCCGCCGCGAAACGCGTCTTCGGCGAGGGCACTCATCTGAGACCGAGCATCATCCAGTTTTTCCGCGCCGAACGCGTGCTGCTCGAAGATTACACGGTGCTCAATTCGCCGTTCTGGGTCAATCATCTCGTTTACACCGATCACGCTACCGTCCGGCGCGTGCGCGTCGACTCGCATCACGCGAATAACGACGGCGTCGACGTCGATTCGAGCCGCTACGTTTTGATCGAGCATTGTCATTTCCGCACCGGCGACGATTCCGTCGTCGTCAAATCGGGGCGCGACGCGGACGGTCGGCGAATCGCGCGCCCGAGCGAAGCGGTCGTCGTGCGGCATAACGACATGGGCGGCGAGGACGGCATCGCGCTGGGCAGCGAGATGTCGGGCGGCGTCCGGCACGTCTATTTCACCGACAACGTGCTGCGCAAGGGCGCGTCGGCGATCCGCTTCAAGGCGAATCTCGACCGCGGCGGCACGGTCGAGCACATCCGCGTGCGCAATTTCACGGTCGAGGCGTTCGAGAATCTCTTCTGGTTCCAGCTCGATTATCCGGGTCAGCTCGGCGGGAACTTTCCGTCCGTCTACCGCGACATCGTGTTCGAGAATTTCACGGTCGAACGCGCCGGCACGGTTTTTAACGGCGACGCGCCGGCCGCCGCGCCGCTGCGCGACGTGACCTTGCGCAACGTCGACATCAAGCGGGCGGATAAAACCTTCGTTCTCAAGAACGTCGAAGGCTTAAGGCTCGAAAACGTGACGATCGGCGGGCAGCGCGTCGACGGGCGGCTCGACTGGCGGCAGTCCGCGCCGTAAAAAACGGCGACGAAATTTCATTTGTCGGCTTATTTTCGCGGGCGGCCGCGCGCTTTTGGTCTAAAATACAGCTTATGACTAACGAGAATCGAGAATTTCTGCAGCGGCTATACGACGCGTTTAACCGGCGCGAGTTCGAAAAAGTTATCGCGCTGATGCATCCGAACGTGAAATGGGCGAACGGAATGGAAGGCGGCTTCGTCGACGGACGCGAAGCGGTGCGCGAATACTGGCGGCGGCAGTTCGAAGTCACGCGCAGCCGGCTCGAACCGTTGGAATTCGAAACGGACGAAAACGGGCGAAACGTCGTCACGGTCGCGCTCGTCGTCACCGACTTAAACGGAAAAACGCTGGCGGAGAAAACCGTCCGGCAGATTTTTACGATCCGGGACGGTTTGATCGTGCTTTTTGAAATCGAGGGCGCCGAACCGCTCCGCTTGATCGACGCCGTCCGCGAAAATTGAAGCGCCCTCTTTTAACGGCGCCGTTTGATCAGACCTTACCAATTCAGGACGCCGTAGATCAACAACAGTTGGTCTGCGGCGTCCATCGTTTTTTCCGCCGAAGATGATTCGTTTCGGAACTAAAATCGCGGGCTGACCGTAAGCTTTCGTTATGGAGCGATGCGCCAGAAACCAATTTATGAAATCCGGACCGTTTTTGTTTTTAACGCTGCTTCTGACGATCAATGTTTGCGGGCAAAACGTTTCGAAAATCGGAATGACGACGCGCGGTTTCGCCGACGAAACGCGGCCCGACTGGTCGGGCCGCGCGCCGCGCCCGATCGCGACCACGATCTGGTATCCCGCCGACGCGCCGGAAAATGAAGCGAAGATCGTTCTCGGAAATCCCGACAATCCGCTTTTCATCGCCGGCGCCGCCGTGCGGGGCGCGAAGATCTCCGCCGCGCGCGAGCGTTTCCCGCTGATCGTGATTTCGCACGGCACGGGCGGTTCGGCGCTGCAGATGATGTGGCTCGGGCAGTATCTCGCCGCGCGCGGCTTCATCGCCGCGGCAATCGATCACCACGGCAACAGCGCGGCGGAAGGAAAATACCGGGCGCAGGGCTTCGTTTTATGGTGGGAACGCGCGCGCGATTTGCGCGTCGCGATCGATGATCTGCTCGCCGACGCCGAATTCGGCGGGCGCATCGATGCGGGTAAGATCGGCGCCGCCGGTTTTTCGCTCGGCGGCGCGACCGTCACGGCGACCGCCGGCGGCATTTTCGATCTGCGCGGTTTTGAAAAATTCTGCGCCTCGAGCGAACGCGACGCGACCTGCGAGCCGCAGCCCGAGTTTCCCGGCGCGATGAAGGAATTCGAAGAACTGCGCACGAAGGACGCTTCGGTCATCGAATCCTTGAACCGCGCCGCCGATTCTTATCGGGATCGACGCGTCAAAGCGGTTTTCGCGATCGCGCCGGCGCTCGGCGCGGCATTCACGCAAAGCAGCCTGTCGAGCGTCGAAATCCCGTTTCAAATAGTCGCCGGCGAAGCCGACGCGACGACGCCGCCGAGAACGAACGCGCAGAAGCTCGCGCGGTCGATCAAAAAATCCGCCGTGAAGATTCTGCCCGGAAAAGTCGGGCATTACACGTTTCTCGCCGAGTGCACGGACTTCGGCAAAACGATTCTGCCGATCTGCCGCGACGAGGCGGGCGTCGACCGCGCCGCGGTTCACCGAACGGTCGGGCAGATGGCTTTCGAATTCTTCAAAGCAAATTTGTAAATCGGCGGGCGAGCCCTCGAACCGCTCCCGGCGTTTTGCGGCATCGACTTAACCGGTAAACGAAAAATTAGAATGGGATGACGGCGGGTACATTTTATCTGTCCGCCAGAGCGGTTTTCAGGCAGAGAAACGACCGGTTTCCGCCAAGGCGCAAACGGGCATAAGAAAACAGGTATTTTGCGCCTTATCATCTCTCGGTCCGTTCCGCGCGGGTTCGTCTCTCGCAACCCGAAATTCGCGCCGTTAAAAGCCGCGAAACGAAAAGCCGGTCGTTTACTTCGAATGAAAAAGAGAACGGTTTTGCAAACCGTTCTCTTCGACGAGGAATCAATTATTTCTTAAGCCGTGGATTTCGCGCGGCCGATTGCCGAAACTTAAACCGCCGGGCGCTTGAGAATTTCGGCGAGCGCCTGCAGGCGTTCGGCGTCCGCGGCGTTCGTTTTCTGACCGGCGCTCTTTTGCAGCGCCGGCGCGAGGGCTTTGAGCTTGCCGAGCGCTTTGCGGTCCGAACCTTCGGCGTTCTGAATCGATTCGCGCAGCGCGGCGATCTGGTCGGCGGGCAGCGCCTGCGACCGTTCGAGCTGATCGACGTAGGCTTTCGCGACGACCAATCGGTGCGGATACACGATTCTTTGCTGGCTCTGCACGTTCAGCTCGGCCATCCGAACCGATTTCGCGGCGTCGATTTCGTTCTGCGTCAGCTTGTCGGTCGGCGTCAGTTCGAGAATGTCGAGCCCGCGCGCGATCTCCGACGAATAAATGTGACCGTTATACCAGTAGGCCGACCAAGATCCGCCCATGATCAGCATTTTCGGGTCGATCGGCCCGCGGTCGAAATAAGCGATCTCGACCGGGCGCTCCGGATCGGTGAAATCCATCACGGAAATGCCGCCCTGATACCACGCCTGCACTTTGATGTCGCGACCCGGCACCGGAACGAGCGAGCCGTTGTGCGCGACGCAGTTTTCGGTCTCGCCCTGGGCGGCCGGCAGCTTGTAGTAGCTCGCGAAACTGAGCTTATTGTTCGCGAGCCGGAAAACCGCGTTCGCGCCCCAGATGTTCGGATCGTTGGCGCGGCAGCGCGCGCCCAATCCGCCGCCCCATTCGTCGGTAAAGACGACCTTTTTGCCGTCGTTCGAGAACGACGCCGAATGCCAGTAGGCGTAATTCGGGTCGTTGACCGCGTCGATGCGTTTCGGGTTGGCGGGGTCTTTGATGTCGAGCAGGATGCCGTTGCCGGAGCAGGCGCCGGCGGCGAGCCCGAGTTCCGGATACACGGTGATGTCGTGGCACTGATCGGTGTCGGACGGTCTCGTCAGACCCTGGCTGCTGTGCGTGCCGCCGTTGTTCAAGCCGTTCAGCGCGCCGGTGCGCGGGTCCATGAAGACGCGCGGCGTCGAGACGATCTTGGCGTTTTGCGGCGCGGCGACCGGCACCTTGATGACGTCGATGCGGAACAGCGCGGTGTTCGGGTCCTTGTCGGGCGGTCCGTCCGAGCAGCCCGCCAGCTCCTCGCTCTGGCGGACGAACGAGGTGCCCGAAACGTAAATGTAGACGTTGTTTTTATCTTTCGGGTCGGTGACTAAAGTGTGCGTGTGCGAGCCGCGGCAGGTCTGCACGGCCGCGACCTGTTTCGGGCTCCGGATATCGGAAATGTCGAAAATCCGGACTCCGCGGAAGCGGTCCTTCTGCGCGGCCGGCAAGCTCTGCTGTCCGGCCGCGGCCGGCGGTTCGGGCGGAAATCCTTCGGCGCTGCAGTCGAGACGCCCGTTCGGCATCTCGACCGACATGAAGAGCAGGTTCTTGTAAACCGACACGTCGCCCTGTCCGCCGGGACAGACCAACGACGTCAGCAGTTTGACTTTTGACGGTTCCGAGACGTCGTAAATGTTGACGCCGTAAAAATTTCCTTGAAACAGATACTTGCCCTGAAAGGCGAGGTCGGAATTGGCGAAGGCGAGCTGCGCGAAGATCAGCTGCAGCGGCTTCGGCATCTTCGACGAATCGCCGACGCCGAGCGTGCCGAGAATTTTCTGCACCTTCGGGTTATCGGCGTCGTCCGAGCCGAGCTGAAAGGCGTCGGGCTTTTTGATCAGCGCGACGTGCTTTATGCCGACCGCCGTTTCGCCCGCGTCGTACAAGCCCGGCGAAAGCTTGGCGCGCGGGTCGTCGACGTTCGAGCCCTTCATGCCGGCGGGCAGCGGCGGCGTTGAGTCGAGCGACTGCGCGGGCGTCGCGGCGGCGAAGCACCCGCACCAGACGATGGAAGCCAATAGTAAACGGAAAGCGATCGTAGTCATTCGATTTGTCATTTCTTTTTTACGGTTTTTCACCCAAAAGGGTTTGCATAATTTTGATTTCGGCGCGCTGTCCGGCGTCGACGTCGGTCGCGAAATTAAAGAGTTCGGCGTTCTGCCCGGCGCCGGCGGTGTTGAACAATTCCCTGACCATCACGAGCGCGCCGTTGTGATGCTGGATCATGCCCTTTAAAAACAACCGGTCGAATTCCGCGCCCTGCGCTTTTCGCAGCGCGTCCATCTGTTCCGGCGTCAGCATTCCGGGCATCTGTTGGTGATGGTGATGATGACTCGACATGTCCATGCCGTCCATATTCGACATGGCGGGCATCGGCGGCGAAACCGGCTCGCCGCGGAGTCCGAGCCACTGTTTCATAAACTTCATTTCGTCCGTCTGCGACTGGCTGATGCGCGCGCCGAGCAGTCGGACGTTCTTATTGTCGGTGCGCGATTCGATGAGCGCCGTCATTTCGACCGCCTGCGCGTGGTGCATGATCATGCCCTGCATAAATTCGACGTCCTTTGCCGAGCGCGTCGGCAGCGTCGCGCGCGTCGACGGCGGCAGGCGGCGCGTCGGCTGTCCGGGCGCGCCGGGCTGCACGACGACCGGCGCTTCGTCGCGCTCGGTCTGTTGCGCGCGCGCGATCGGCGACAAACACGAGGCGAGCGCCGCGGCGGCGATGAAAATAAAAACGCTTCTCCGCGGCGCGGCGCGGCAGCGCGTCGCCGCCCGGAGCCTGAGAGCGATTCGGAAAATTAACGAATGCATGGAAGCCGCGTGAAAAAACATTTAGCTCCACCTTACCATAAATAAACGCCCGGCGCTACGGTGTGCGCGGCGCCGAGGCAAAAGCGACCGGCGGAAAATATTTCGGATACGGTTCTCTTTACCAACGCGCTTTTTGACGGCTGCCTGAATCACGAAACGGAAAGGCATCGCTTTTTTTTGTAAAAAAATAGGAATCAATGATTTAGGCGGCCGCCGAAAAACGCGTCAACGAATGGGATGCGATTTCGCGGGGTTGAAGTTGGGTTTTGAATTTTGGGTTTTGGGCTTTTGGTTTTCAGTAAATCTTTTGCTGACAATCAGTTTCTTTGAAATCAAATATTAAAAACCGAAAACCAAAAAACCGAGAACCGAACAAATGAACGTCATCACGGTCGAAAATTTATCGAAGCTCTATTTCCTGGGCGGCGGGCGGCATAATTCGCTGCGCGACGCGCTCGTCGGTTTCGTCAAGAACCCGCGCGGCGACCGGAAAAACGAATTATGGGCGCTCAAGG
>DATCMK010000027.1:0-65718 GCA_036563455.1 Pyrinomonadaceae bacterium
CGATTACGCGTATCTCGATTCTAATATGTATAACCACATGAAGGACGTCGTTCCGTGGTGGGTCGGAGAAAGGATGAAGGAGCTCGGGAAAATCATCGCCGAGCATCCGCCCGAAAGAGGACCCAAGTACTAGGCGGTCCATTCCCTTCGGCCCGCCGAAAAATTTATTCGCCGATCGGCGCGCAGACAATTGAAACCTGCGCTCCGATAAAAAGATCGGTACTCGATCCGAAGCGATTCGTCGAACTCGCCATCCAAGCCCTGCCTTCCGAAACGGACGAAACCACCATCCAATCGCTTTTGCCGCGCGTCGACCGGGCGGTGAATTATTACCTTTCCAATGTGCAAGCCGCGGAAATCGCTCCGCGCCTGGAAGAACCGCTGATCGAAAAAATGCTGAACGAGCCGACGCTCGCGAAAAGGCTGACGTTCTTCCGCGCGTTTTTGTCGGTCGCTTTGACGGAAAAGGCGCGGCGAATCCTGAAAGACATTCTGAGCGGCGAACTGCAGATCCGTGATTTCAAACTGCGCACGTTGGACAAATTCGAGCTGGTTACGCGCCTCGCGATACTCGGCGGCGGCGCCGCGCCCGCGCTTCTGGAGAATTTGAATAAAAACGAAACGTCCGACGAAGCGAAACGTTACGCGTATATGGCGGGCGCCGGATTCCGGTCGAAAGATACGAAGGCGAAATATTTCAGCGACTTTCTCAGCGACAAGGACATTTCCGAAGATTGGATCGCTTCGTCGCTGTACAGCTTCAATAATGAAAAACATTCACAATTGACTCTGCCGTATCTCGAAAGGGCTTTGACCGAACTTCCGAATCTGAACCGGGACCGCAAAATCTTTTTCGTGGGCGGTTGGCTCGACGCTTTCATCGGCGGCCAGAAAAGCGCGGAAGCTTTGAATTTGGTCAATAAGTATTTAGCCGCCAATGCGAAATTGGACACGGATTTAAGACTGAAAATATTGGAAGCGGTCGACGGATTGGAAAGGACGGTAAACATACAAAGGAAATTCGGGGAATAACATCGTTAAGGATAAAGGTAATTAAAAAGGATAAAGGTAATTAAAAGAAAGACCTGGCGCTCAAAACCTACCGCGGCCGGACGTTTTTTTAATGGACATCTCGATGCTCGGGATGAAGGGGCCGAACGCCTCGGCAAAATTGAAACGCGTCGCGCCCGCCATAAAAATACTGCCCCTCAAGTGACGCAATGACACCCCCTATTTGAACGAGTTGCTGTAAACCAGCGCTTTCGGTTACGAGGAGTCCATAAAACGCTCGATTATCGGGACGCGAAACCATAAAGTCGACAATTGTTTCAATAAAAACGAACACTTCAACTGTCATGATTTTTAGAAGAATAGTTCGTTTTTATTGTAAATATAATTAAAAGAAAGATCTGATGTCCGAAAATTGCAGTGACGGCGTTGCCGAATCAAAATTCGTTCTGAATCTATTCGACCTCGGCTTTGATGACGAATGCCCTTAATTCGACCATCTTGCCGCCGCGGAAGCGCCGGACGTCGCAGTACGAATAATGAACCGGTTTCCCGTTTTCGCCTTTCATTGCCAGATCCCCGATCGCCGAAACGAAATCGCCCTCGGCGATCAAGTCGGCGACCCTATTTTCGGGCGGCTCCAATTACTCCGCCGCCATCGATCGGCGAACGGCTTCTTTTCCCTTCAAAGCCTTATCGCCGACGAATTTCCACTTCGTGTCGTCGCTGAAGAACGACAAGAATCCCTCGTAGTTGCCCTCGGCGGCGGCGTTTGCCGCTTCCAGGATCGCTTTATTTTTCTCCGACATCTGAATCTCTATTCAATTTGCTGCTTTAACGCCACGGTTCCCGATCCGGCGCAGCCTGCCGAGCCGGCAGCCGCCGAAGCTTCGACCGGTATCGAGTCGGTATAAATTTTTACGCCGATTAAAAACAAAAATCGTGGCGGTCAGATCTACTATTGCCCGATCTTGTTCGCCGTTATCCGTAGATTCGGTTCTGCAGTCCGGCCAAACGAACGCCGCCCCGAAGCAGGAGCTGCTGCACGGCATCGAAATTATTGTACGAGTAGCGGTAACCGAGCCGTCCGTCGGGCGGGATATTGTAAACCCGCTTGCGATAAATCATCATGCCGTGCGCCCAATCTCTGACATCCCCTGCCTGCCATGCGTTTATCTGGTCTTTTGTAGGTTCTCCCAAAAACCCTGTCAATTCGGTATAGCTCAGATCCTTGCCGTCGATCATGTCGCTGTCCCAGACGCGGTGCAGGTTGGAAGGCTGCCCGAACCACTGCAGTTCGACCGTGTTGCCGCCGGAATCGTCTTTCCCACTTGACGTGCAGCGGCTGATGCAGATCTCCGACCAGATGGATCAGGAACTTCAAAGCCTCGCGCTCCTTTTCGGCGGAAAGGTTCGTCGATTTCAAAGCGGCGGTCAATTCCTCTATTTTCATGACGAGGTCGCCTTTCGGGTTTTTAACCGTTTGATCGTATTTCATGCCGTCGGGGATCGTGACCCAGTGCCAGTCGTGCGCGTGATCGAAATCGGCGTCCGATTTTACGTCGTCCATCCAGTTTGAAACTTCCGCCAGAGAGTTATCTTCGAGAATCCGCAGCACCGCCTTTCTGGTTTTAATGCTCAAATGCTTGTCGGGGACCAGACCGACCACCCGATGCCCGGTCTGCCCCTAGGCAAAGACCGGCACGCCGAACGCGAACGCTAATAAAAAAAGGGATAGAATTATTTTCATCTATATTAAAGTAACCCGATTTGGGTGTTTTATAGAAATTCGTAAAAGGTAAAACGACGCCGACTTTTTGAATTCGGCAATGGCATCACTGGTATTTCAGACAGCCTCAGTTGCAACTCTCAAAACATTTTATAAAAAATCACCTCGAACGCCGATGCGGGAAACTTTACAACAAGTTTCAGCGAGTTTATTTTTGGAGAGTCGCTCCGGCAAATGGGCACGCGTCGGTCGACTATTTTTTCTGGTATTTTAAGCCTTTGATCGCGCTCATGTGTTTCAAATATTCGGCGTCCGTCTTCGGACCGAAAAAGAATTCATGGATTTTGCCGAGCTCGAAAAGGGTTTCGAGAATAATAAACGGCAAAACGAAACTGCTGAACAGGGCGGCGCAGAACACGCCCCAAAAAACGCCCAAAAACTGCACCACCATAATTCTTCCGAGGCTGTTTCGCATCAACCTTTCCGCGCCGATCAAGGTCATCTGACGAAGGAAAATCAAATCGATGGCGAAGCCGATGAGTAGCAATACGACCACCGATTTCATGGCTTCGGCGACGTCGGGCGCGGCGATTTGTCCGGGCAGCATCCCGAAGGTGAAAAATCCGATAAAAATCGACGTCACCGGACAAAAGCCGTAACCGACGAAAGCGGATTCCCGCCAGCGAAACCGCGGCGCGAGCAGCCGCACCCCGATCAGCGCCAGAGTCAGCATGACCAGATTTTCGAGCGCATACAAGACCATCGTCTCGACTCCGGAAAAATCGTCGGAAAGCCACATTTCGAGCGGTATAAAATTGATGCCGAGAGTTGTCAGGATACTCAGTACGAACCCCGTAATAGACTTTAAGTTCAAGCGTGTGTCTTTCCTCCCGGTTTATGCGTTCGAATCGATTCCAAGACCCGTCGTAAACTATCGACCTGTCCTGTTCTTGACTTCGGGAAAGTTTTTTTTTGCCTTTTGACCGAAAACAGGTCGGGTAAGGAAAAGTAATTTTGAATGCTTCTTAAATTAAATGAAAACGCGTGCGCATTGAAACTTTAACCTTGAAATTTATTCCGATTCCGAATCAGATCCTGAATTTATAACTTAATAAACGCATCCAAACCTGCTAATTCAGATAGTATTTTTTTAACTCGCACGTAAAATGCCTAAAAAGAGCCGGAATGTATTTTTTTTCTAAACAATACTACTCATTTACACGGTGTAAATCGTATTCGATTTCTCTATTCTTCGTTTGTCGAAGCGGCAGACCGCAAATAAATAAAAAGAGAGAGAAATTATGAAACCAAATAAATCGAACAAAAACGCTTTCATTATCGGATTGTTATGGGCGGCGTTGTTTTTATCGACGCCACTGATCGCCAACGCGCAGCAGGACAAGATCGCCTTCGAATCCGATCGCGACGGGAATCCCGAAATTTATGTGATGGACCCGGACGGCACGAATCAAATACGTTTAACAACCGATCCGGCTTTCGATTTTCATCCGTCATTTCGCCCCGACGGCGACAAGATCGCTTTTGAATCCACGCGCGACGGCAATTATGAAATTTACGTAATGAACGCGGACGGCTCGAACCAAACTCGTCTGACCTATTTTTCCCCGGCGGTCGACACGTTCCCGTCATTCAGCCCGAACGGGGATAAGATCCTCTTCGTTTCCAATCGCGACGGCAACTCTGAAGTTTATGTGATGAACCCGGACGGATCGAATCAGACCCGGCTCACCTTTACTGCTCACGACGAGCTTACCCCGTCGTTTAGCCCCGACGGCAGCAAAATCGTTTTCATTTCCGTGCTCGACGGCAATCCGGAAATTTACGTAATGGACGCGGACGGCTCGAATCAAACTCGTCTGACCTATATTTCGGATTTCGAGTTCGATCCGAAATTCAGCCCCGACGGCAGCAAGATCGTTTTTACTTCGAACCGCGGCGGCGACGTCGAAAACTATGAAATTTATAAAATGAACGCGGACGGCTCGAATCAAATCCAGCTGACCACGACCAGCGCCGTCGAGGGCGCGCCGTCATTCAACTTTGACGGCAGCAAAATCGTGTTTGCTTCAAAACGCGACGGCAACATCGAAATTTACGTGATGAACCCGGACGGCACGAATCAAACGCGTTTGACCGTTGATCCGGCGAAAGACAACTACCCGTCATGGAGCGGTCAGACGAACGGCGGCGCCGCGCCGCCGGACTTGAGCAACGTCGGCGTCAGTGCCGTTATCGACGAAAACTCTTCAGCCGTTTTGACCGGCAATATCAGCAGCCCGAACGCCGCCGACGGTTTTACCCTGACCGTCAGTTGGGGCGACGGCTCGCCAGCGGAAGTTTTCAATTACCCGGCGGGAACGAGTTCGTTCACGGAAACGCATCAATATCTGGACGACGATCCGACGGCGACGTCCGCAGATAACTACACCGTCAGTGTGGCATTAACGACCGCGGGCGGCACCGACACCGATTCGGCGGTCGTGACCGTGACTAACGCTGCGCCGTCGTTAAGCAATCTCGCGTTGAATCCGACCAACTTCACGGTCGGTTCGCCCGCGACGCTGAGCGGTGCGGTCGGCGACGTCGGCGCGCTGGATTCGCATACCGTCAAAATCAACTGGGGCGACGGCACGCCCGACACGACGCTGAATTTGGCGGCGGGCGCGGCGAACTTCAGCGCCGCGCACGTCTATAATTCGGCGGGCGGTTTCACCGTCGCCGTTACCGCGACCGATGACGACGGCGGCATGATCACAAGCACACTGAACACGAGCGGCATTCCGCCCGCCGTTCCGGCAGCGCCGATTAATTTGAAGGTGGATTTTGTTGGGGCGAATCAGGTAAATCTGAAGTGGGCAGACAACTCCGGCAACGAAAGCGGGTTCGTCGTCGAACAGTGCCGCAACAAAAACTGCAGCACCTTCGTCGAGGTCGGGCAGGTCGGCGCGAACGCGACGACGTTTCTCGACACGGGATTGCTCAACAACACGCAGTACAACTACCGCGTGCGGGCGGTCAACGCGGGCGGCGGCTCGGCTTATTCCAACACGGTGACGGCAAAGACGCTGCGCCGGTGATTAAACGAAAACGCGCAGGCAATAGACATTCGCAACGCTCGACCCGGGAGTGACGGTTTCGTCTTCGAAATTAATTTCCTGCCGGTGCCTTTTGTCCGGTTTTCGAGAGCGTCGCTTAGTCGGCGCCGCAAAACAATAAAGACGGGCGATTGTATTACAATCGCCCGTCTTGTCTGAAAAACGCTCGTTTTACGGACGCTCATTGAACCGGAAAAAGACAATCGTTAAGTTTCACGTAAGATCTGATCTAATAATATTAGTAGCATAACAGCATGTTCAGCCAATAACAAAGATTAACAAGGTTTGTTATAAGCTCTATTCTGACTGGAGAAAGGAGTTTTATGACAATGAACGTATCCTTAACGCCGGAACTGGAAAATCTAGTTGCCGAAAAGGTTAAATCCGGTGATTACAATTCGGCTTCGTAGGTGATCCGCGAAGCCCTGCGGCTACTCAAAGAGCAGGACGAGCTTAAAAAATCCGCCGCGAGGAATTGCGCCGCGAGGTGATGAAGGGCGTCGACGAGATCAGAGCCGGGCATTACAAGGAGCTGGAATCGCCCGAAGATTTCCATGATTTCGCCGAGAAGATAATCGCCGAAGGACGACGGAAGAAAGAAAAACAAATTGATGGCAAACGTTAAACTTTCCGATTTCGCCGCGGCAGACCTCAAAGAAATCTGGGAATACGTTGCGGAGAATAATCCATCGGCAGCGGAAACACTTGTTCGGGAAATCCTGCAGAAAATCCGACTCCTTCCGGAAAACCCGCAAATGGGCAAAAGCCGCGACGAAATCTTTGTCGGTCTTCAAAGTTTCCCGGTTAAAAACTATGTTGTTTTTTACGCGCCGATCGAGGACGGCGTAGAGAATTACCGCGTCCTGCACGGCAGGCGCGACATCGAAGGAATGTTCGAAGATTATTTTGAAGGACTGCCGGAATAGTTGCGCGGCAATTTGATTATTTACATATTTAATAAAAAGTCTCGTGCATCAACCTGGCTTTTTTATTTTCCCACCTAGAGACTTCTCTAACCTTATCCTTTTCAATTTAAGCGGACAGCTTTCGTCGATGAAGCCGACCGACTAGCAAGAGAAGGTTATGTGCGCCTGATTGCAATTGAGGCAAGGCTATAGATTGCCGATATTTTTTTGATCTCCTAAATTGCCCCAAAAAGATTTTCCTCCGCTCGCCTAAACGTAAAATATTAGAAAATGTATCGAATAAACCAATTTCTTAGTAGTCCGTAAAACGGGCGTTTTTAAGACAAACACAATAAGCCTTTGAGACGTCCGTTTAGGGCTTAAAAAAATGCTACTCTTCGCTTTCAGCGTTTTCCGGAACTTCAACTTTTTTAGTTTTCTTAAATCGACCGATAATTTTTTTAATGACCGTTACCGCCAAAATCACGATCAGGCCTCCCGTAATTCCAAAGACAATTTCTTTGATTATCGTAGGAATACCGGGGAACAGATGGTGCAGAAAATCAATATTATGTTCAAAAATCCCACCGGCGACCAGAATCAGAGCGATCGTTCCGACAATACTTAAAAGCCGGATAACGACGGGCAAAAGATTCACCAGAATATTACCGATATTCGCTAAAATCCCTTTGCCGTCGGATTTTTTCAGCAGCGAATATCCGACATCGTCCATTCTGACGATCAGTGCGACGATTCCGTAAACCCCGACGGTTGCCACTAAAGCGACAACTGAAACGGTAATTATCTGAGTCGTTAGAGATTTCTCCAACACGCTGCCCAAAGCGATGATGACGATTTCCACGGACAAGATAAAATCGGTCGAGACGGCGGACTTTATCTTTGCGTTTTCGGCGTCCTGAGTATCCTCGATATGTCCGTCTGCCGCGTGTTCGTGTTCGCTCGGGTGAAATATCCAATGGATGATTTTCTCGACCCCTTCGTAAGCCAAATAAAGTCCGCCGACGATAAGTGCGATTTTTATCGCAACCGGAAAAATTATATTGAGTAAAAAAACTGAAGGAACGATAATCAGTTTGTTAATGAAAGAACCTTTGGTAATCGCCCATAAAACCGGAAGTTCTCTGGATGAAACAAAGCCCGTTGCCTTTTCCGCATTGACGGCCAAATCATCGCCTAATATTCCGGCTGTTTTTTTTGTAGCTATCTTACTGGCGACAACCACGTCGTCCATTAAAAATGCAATATCGTCTAAAACCGCAAAAATCCCTGATGCCATTCTTATTAAACGTCGGAGACCGAAAGTATTGAAAAACGTGATTTCCCAGATAAAACGATTACAATTCTAGCTTCTGAAATTTCATTAAACAAGATCATATACGGGCGTTTGAAAATAAAGTCGTATTAGATTTCTCCAGACCGGGAAAACCAACCGGCAACGCGTTTATCGAATCTTTCAACGGCGGTTTCGGAGGTGAATGTTTGAACTTAAATTGGTTATTATCGATCGTTGATGCGAGAGAGAAGATCAACGCTTTCCAAGAAGATTACAACCATTTCCGACCGCACTCGGCGCCCTTGAAATCAAACGCCGATCGAAGCGCTCGACCGGCACCGCAAAGCCCGGAATTCTCTACTTTAGCAGTGTCCTAATTTGGGATGGGGTTCATCTTCTACTTCTTTTCCGTTCAAATTTGTCGCAAAAAGGGTCGTTTTTGAGACGCTAGGTTTTCATAATCTGATTCCGAGTTGTGCCAACTTTCGCTCGAATCCTTCGATTGTGTTCAAGGTATGTAAATAAGTCCCGTCCGCCTTTCGGTAAGAAATCAATCCGCCGTCGTGTATTTGACCGACAATGACTGTATCGGCGGCTTTCGGTACCTCGAATTCCTTGAACGGGATTTCCGCGCAGACGATATCTGCCGGTGACATACCTCTATTATCTCCGCGCCAGATGAACCGCCCCGGACAATTACGAATCGGGATCCAATTCCATTTTGATTTTATTTCTTCAAAATTCATTCGAGCTGGTAATTTCAACGATTCTGTCTCGAAAAGAGTCCTTTGTGGGACGATTACCAATTATAAATTAAATTTACGGTTTTGATTACCCATTTTCTCGATCGCCTATCAGATAGTTTAAAACTTTATGAGAAAGTTAAATTGAGACATGATTTGAGACACGGTTTTTGAAGGGTCGCAGAATTTATACTTTCTGCGACCCTGCTACTTTAATTAAAAGGTAAAGACAGCCGCCGGGCTACTATTCGGTAAACTTGGGGATTAACAACAAGTCCGACGTGCGTGCCGTCTACTTCGTAATTATCGTCGGAATCGGCATCGACGCAAACGCGCCAATCGACGACCCCGTCGGTTTTCGTGTAAATGGCGGTTCTCGAAACATCCGCGGGAAAAAGCGATTTCCACGCCTTTACCGCGTCGCAGTCGCAATAACCGGAAAAGCATTCCGGGCGCTCGTTGCTCTTTTCATTAAAAATCCGGGCGCGGACGAATTCGCTCGTGCGCCGCACCAGCGGGTGCGTACGGAAGCCGCGAAACGGAGACCCGAGCGCGATCACGGAAGCGACGCTTTCTTTCTGCTGCGCGGCGGCCGCGCGACCGAGAACGCCGCCGAGGCTGTGACCGATAAGATGCACCGTTTTCCCGGTTTCCTGAGCGGCTCGGTCGATCGTGCCGCGCAAGCGCGCGCCGAGTTTATTTAAGCAGTCGGCATTCCAGCCGATGCCGGACATATAAGGTTTATAACCGATGCGCCGCAACCAGAAGTAAAGCTCCGCCAGGTAGTGGTCGGTTCCGAGAAAGCCCGGAATCAAGACGACCGCCGAGCCGTCGCCGCGCTCCGTCCCGAAGCCGTAATAAACCGGCGAAAAGCGCAGTGAAAGCCAGTCCGCGCCCCACAGCGATTCGCGCCAGAGCGGACGATTCGCCGATTTATTGTCTTTATGTACGTAATTCCCTGTTTGCATGTAATCCCCCTCGTTCTTGTGATCTTGGTTTTGTATCGTTTACGGGTTTAGTCGTTGCCCGCATTTAGCTGGCGAAATCCGTCGGTCTGCCATTTCTCGGCATCAGTTTTCCGGGCTTTGTGACGATTGTTCCTAGACGCCCGCCGCACTAACCGACTTCGCGTTTGTAATAAAATCAAAATGCTCCCGACTAACATAATGGCGATTACCAGTCGTCTCGCTTACCGATTCCCGTTTGAGCTTTTACTCCGACGCTCACTGATATAGAAAGCCCGCGCGTTTGCGCCTCGATCATGTGCCGAAACACCATTTTTATTGAAGAAAAGCGCATCAATGATGCGCTTTTCTCGCTTTCGATTCGGTGCCGATTACCTCGAACATTCGCTATCTGGAGATTCCCGTAAAATTCTGGTTCGGATTCTGTTCTGTGTGAACGTATTCAATGCTCTCGGGCGTAAAGCGGTACCGTTTGTGACTCGCGCTGATCGAGTAGGCTTCGCCGAGCGGAACCGCGTCGAAAACATAGCTCCCGTCCGTACCGGTCACGGCCGTCCGTACATTGCCGTCCGGCGCCGTCAATGCGACTTCGGCTCCCTTGACGCCGCGACCCAATCGGTCCAGTACGCGCCCGCCGACGCTCGCGGCGGTCGGTCCGAGGATATTAAACCCGGTGTCGGAAATATCGAAGAAGATATTCCCGGCCGCCTCGACCATGATGCGCGCCGAATCGGTGCCGATTCGCGGGATCATCACGGTCTCGATGCCGTCGTTCAGCGTATTCGCTTTCAGCACGATCGGAAACGTCTGCCCGCCGTTGACGGAAAGCCGGATGTTCACGCCCAAGGCGCCGACCGGCGGAAGATTGGTGTTCGCCGGCAGCCACGCGACGGTTTGCGCCGTCCCTCCTTCCCAAGTCACGGCCGTATCGGGCACGGCGACCTTGAACGGACCCGCCAGATTGGTGACCGACACTTTCATATCGGTATGCTGCGTCTGTCCGATCGCCGCTCCCGGCACGTACGGATGATTGTCTCTGACGGTCAGTCTGAAGTTCAGATCGCGCGGCACCGCGCTTAAAGCCTCGATCAAAACGCCCGGATCGCCGCCCGGCAAAGCCTCGGTCGTGAACCCGCCGGCAAGGATCGTCGAAAGCCTCGGAAAATACTTCGTCGGCGAGCAGGTCGAATTGAATGAAAGCCAGTTCGGACCGATCAGTTTCGTCGGATTCGCGCCCGCCGCGACGATCGTGACGCCCGTATTTTCCGCCGAATCGTTTTGTTCCCAGTTGTAAGTTACGGCGTCGCCGTCGGGGTCGGTCGCCGAACCGGTGAGTTTGAAGGGCGTCAGGATCGGGATCGTGTAATTGCCGACCGGCGCGACGACCGGCGCGCGGTTTCCCGTCGACGGCAAGGTTCCGGCGGCCGGACAGCCGCGCGTCGGAAGGTTCGTCCGGATCTGTTCGATCGAGGTCGCGTGGAAGACATCGATCGAATGCGGCGCCACGTTCGACACCGGCGTAACGCCGGCGTACCCCATGATCGTGATGCCGGAGCCGACCTCCTTGTCCTGTCCCATCATTTCCGGAACGGGCAGCTGCCCGTAAGAAAACGTATGGTTCGCGCCGAGCTGATGCCCGACCTCGTGGGCGACGAAATCGATGTCGAAATTGTCGCCTTCCGGAATCGCGTCGGAAGGCGACGTGATGCCCATTCCTTTGTCGTGATCGGGGCTGCACACGCAGCCGATGCAGCCCGCGTTGCCGCCGCCGCCCGACGCGCCGAACATGTGACCGATGTCATACATTTCGGGCGTGATGCCCTGGGCGGCGATCGCGCCCGCCAGCTCGCCGTTCCAATTGCCGAGATCGTCCGAGTAGGGGTCGGTCGCCGGGTCGTAAAAAATAAGCCGGGTCGTCTCGGGGATCAGGTTCATGTGAACGCCGAGGTCTCTTTCGTAAACTCCGTTGGCGCGCGTCAGCGTCGCATTGAAACCGGCCAGAACCGATGCGACCTGAGAAGCGTCGGCGGCGCCGAAATAGTTGGAATACTCGCCGTTCGAGGACTGCGCGAGGCGCATCGTTCGGATCTCGCCGGCGTTGCTACCGCCGGCGGCGGCGGTCAGCGCGCCGCCGAGCTGCTGTTTCCATTCCGAAAAGAGCGCGAGCTCGACGGGCGCTTTGCATGCCCACGGCAATTCGCCCGGCTTTCTGGCGGATCTGAACACGGCATAAACGCTGCGGTCCGCCGAGTACGGCTCGACGATCTCGGTCTTTTCTTCGGACTCGAAGAATCCCGACGCGGTTCTGAACACGGTCGCCTGCACTCCGCGCGGAGAAATGCTGAGCTTCACGGTCGCGAACTTGTCGGTTATCCCGCGTCCCGAAAACGCACGGATATCGGGGAATCTCGCCTGAAGCGCGGGCTCGAAATTCGAGGCCTCGAACACCTCGAACCGCTCTATCGCGCCCCTGGCGTTCGGCAGCGAAATGACGGTTTTCTGCCCGCCCGTGTCGACCACGGAGAACAGATTCTGCTCGAGCCCGCTGCGGTTCAGGCTGAACAATTTAAATTCACCGGGGAATGAAGCCCGCTGAACGGCCCGGTTCGTCGCGACGCGCAGCCCCTCTTCTACCGGCGACCAATCCGTCAGCTGTCCGAGAACAGCCGCCGATGACGCAATCATCAATAAACAGACCGAGAAAACAGCCCTGTAATGTCGTTTAATGTTCATAATCTCTCCTTGTTGATCCTGCTCGCGAAAAGTCGAAGCCGAAATTTATACTTTGCATATTACCCGCGACGACTTGAGAAAAAGTTAACTCAAGAGCGGCTCAAGCTGGATCGAAGCTCAAAGAGCGGATAGAAGAAAGGATGCGATTAAAAGCGGCGAATCGGCGCTTCTAATTCAGACGGCTTGATTGCCCGTGTTAAACCAATGGATCGGAACGAACCGGAGTAATTGCAGTTTATTGTTTGCGAGCGAGGAGATTGCGAAGTACGACTTGTCGATTCTTTTCCGAACGCGCAAAAATACGAACGGTCCGAATGAAATGATTAATCGCCGTCGCAAAAACGACCGTTTATGAGGATAATTGAAAAACTGGAAAATAGATCGTCTCAGAAACGACCCTTTTCGAGACGGTTTTTGCTGATTTGCAAGTCTCCGGTTTTCGATACGTTCTCACTAAAAGAAAATAGTTCTTTATGTAAATTCGAGAAGCGAGCAAAACAATAATGAAAAGTTTTTTTTCGGTATCGCCTTTATTCTGTTTGTTTTTTCGAGCGGTGTTTTTCCTTGTAAAATCACAGTCCCGCCCATTTCTGATTTCGATTCGACGCATTATGTGTTCATCGGAGAAGTCGTCGAAGTAATAGAATCGGCGAAATACGAATCTCAAGCCGTTGAAGGCGAAGCGATCGGTTTTAAGGTCAAAGTCACGCAAAGCGTTCAGACTCCGAAACAGGCGCCCCATTTTCTCGTTTATCCATTAGGCTTAACGGCGAGTTGCGGTCTGAGAAGCGATTCCGAGCGCCTGCGGGAACAGTTTCCGCCGGGCGCGCGTCAGGGTCGTGGCAAAAGAAGCGACGGCGATCAAAGGGGAAGATTTAGAAAAATCGGATATTAGATTGGAAACCTCGGTTTATAATCAAGGCATCTTCACCAGAAATGATTTAAACGAAGAAATGCGGACTTCAGCCGAATCGGTTTACGAATATAAAAGCTTTATCGAGAAGGTACGAGCAAGCTTTGCCGAAGACGGGCTTTTCGACGCCAACTATCATTTACCTGAATTCGAGTTGCGCAAGGATTTAGATCGACTACAAAAATCGACATCCGAAGACGAAATCCTTGAATTAGCTCTCGCTTGGTTTAGCATATCTGGAGTGTTACCGAGTTTCAGCCTTAAAAACCGAATTTGCTAAAACCTCAATAAATATCGGTCTATGACACTCGGTAACACTCCGTGACTTTTTCCCCGAAAATCACAAAAAAGAATTTGTAATCATCAGGTCGGGGTTCAAGTCCCTTCACCGGCTCCAAATATGAGCGAGAAGCCTGAATTGCACGTCCGCGTTGCTTAAAGCGCCGACGACAATTTTGCCGTGGGGCTGAATGGCGACCGAACGCGCGACGTCGAATATGAATTCGGAGGTCGCCGAGTCGACGATGTGTCCGAAACCGCCGCTGAAGGTCGGATCGAGAACGCCGTTCGCGTCGAAACGCGCGACGACCAGATCGCGGGGCGTCGTGCGCGCCGAATCGAAAATTTGTCCCGCCGCGACGATTTTGCCGTCGCTTTGCACCTCGACCGTTTCGAAACCGAAATCCGTTATGGTAGGCGCCGCCGGCAAATGGTCCAAAATGCCGTTCGTGCCGAAGGTCGTATCCGGACCGCCGAATCGGACGGGGTCAGACTAGGGCACCCGACGACGCCAACAAGGCATTGACGAGTTCACCATCGATCGAGTTGACAGCGATTTTTCGTCGGCTACAGGACGCGACGGCGGTGCCCGCCGCTTCGCCGATCGCCATGCACTGTGCCTGGACGCGAATCGACGCGAAGGCTTCTTTACTGGCCGATATAGAACCGCCCGCCACGAGCAGGTTTTTTGAGTGAAAGGGAATTATTGCGCGATACGGAATGTTGTAAGATTCGTTGACGACCGTCGCCGACTGCTCGGAGTTCTGCGCCTGATGAATATCGATCCAATGCGCGCCGCGCGCGATCGTGTCGGGGAAATCTTTCGGGTTCAAAATGTCGTCGAGCGTCATCGTGTACAGCCCTTCGATCATCCGCGTCTCGCGGACGCCGGACTGAGCCGCCGTGTCGATCAGATAACAATTTGAGAACTGCGGCGAAACGCGGCGGAAAATACCGATCATTTTCATAACATCCTCGCGCATCTCAATTTCGGCAGCCGTCAAACTTTCGGCGTCGGTCGCGTTGCCCGCGAAGCGCGTGGCATTGACCGAAACTTCGCCTCTTCGGATCGTGCTGCCGAAAACCGTCCACGGTCCGCCGAACTGCCGCAAATTTCCCTTTTCGACTTCCCGTTGAAGAGCCTTTTTTAATTCCTGGTTGGCGTATTTGACGCCGTCTTTTTCCATCCAGACGGTCAGATTATCGGTATCGACGCCGCCCAATCGGAAAATCAGCGACAGCGGTTGAAGATTTCCTTTCGCATCGGTGCGCAAACGACACGGCAACCCGGCGCGATGGGCGATCGCCCCCGTTCCCGTGGCGTCGACGACGTAGCCGCATTTAATTGCCTGGCGACCCGATGCGTTTTCGACCAGGACGTAATCGATCTGCCCGCCGTCTTCGGGATTTGTCAGACAGCCGACCGCACGGGTATGAAGCCGCAAATCGACGCCTGCCTCGCGCACCATTTTCAGTGAGACATACTTGTAAATTTCCGGGTCGAACGGCACGTTTCCGCTCGGCAGATCAATTACCGCACCGCCGGCTCGATGCATCCGCTCGACGAATTCCCAAGCGATCCCGCCGACGATCCGCCGCCCGCCCGCCCGGAATTTGCTGATCGGTCCGACGAGCGCGGCCGTCGCCATGCCGCCCAAAAACCCGTGTTCGTGAATCAAAAGCGTTCGCGCGCCGCCGCGCGCCGCCGCGATCGCCGCGATAAAGCCGGAAGGTCCGCCGCCGCACACGACCGCGTCCCATTCCCCGACGACCGGAATCTTTCGCTCGGGTTCGATTATCGTCTGAACATTCGACATTTCAATCTAATGTATACAATGTACAATAATAAACGGGAAAAGTCTCGGCTGTGAATGGAAAAGAAAGAAAATTTTCGCGCCTCACTTAAAGTCGATTTGAGCTTATTGTTAAGAATTGGAAATGGCTTCGAGGAACTTGTCGAAATTCTCGCCGACGACTTTGCGGTTTCGTTCGATGTGCGTCCGCATCGCTTCGACCGCTTCTTCGGTTTCGCCTTCGAGAATCGCTTCGAGAAGTTTTTCGTGCTCGCCGAACTGCGCTTCCGACGATTCCTTATTAAATCTTTTTGAATCGCGAATGATGGTGCTCATGGCGAAAAGCGGCGCGGTGACGTGGATCAAGGTTCGTTTGAGCGTTTCGTTGCCGGAAAGCTCCCAGAGGCGCTGGTGAAACATAAAATCCTGTTCAACGTGCGCGTGCGGATCGTTGGTCGCTTCGAGTTTTTCGATCATGCCGCGCAATTCGGTTTTGATCTCATCGGTGATATTCGGTTTTGCCAGCCTGACCGCTTCCGCTTCGAGCGCGATCCGCACGGTCAAAATCTCGTTGACTTCTTTCGAGTGAAGTTTCACGACGTGCGTGCCTTTATAAGAGTTCTGCACGACGAAACCGTCGGACGCCAATTGCTGAAGCGCCTCGCGGATAACGACTCGGCTGACGTCGAACGACTCGGCGAGATTCGTTTCGGTTAAACGATGTCCGGGCGTCAGCTTGCCGGTAAAGATGGCTTCGCGGATCGCGTCGTAAACACGGCTGCGGCTCGATTTGCGTTCAATTTGTTCGAATATGACGGCGATAATTACATTCTCCCGGTATTATTAGTGACGTAAAACTACTAATTTTATAATGCCGCCCATTGTTCTTGTCAAGAATTGTTAGACAATATACATTTGATGACCGGCAGGCATCCGTTTTCAAATCGAATGAACTTGACCAACCGGCGAAACGCTGTTATTAATTTAATTGCATATTGTATACAATCAATTTTTTACAAGCCGTCATAAAATATGAATCTACTTGATTACGCCGTCGTACTCGGTTATGTCGCCGTCATTGTCATCTTGGGCAGTTCGTTCTTCAACAAGAATAAATCGCTGAAGGATTATTTATTGGGCGGGCGGAACATTCCGTGGTGGGCGGCGGCGCTCTCGGGTCTGGCGATCAGCACCGGTTCCCTGCTCGGCGCGCCGGGACAAGCCTTCAAATCGGATTTTACATATATGCAGTATCGCCTGGTGCTGCCGGTCGCGATCGCGCTCAACGTGCTGCTGATCATTCCGACCTATTATAAGATGAACCTTTTGAGCGTATACGAATACCTCGAACGCCGGTTCGATCTGAAAACGCGGCTTTTCGCGAGCGGGCTTTTCATTCTGCTCAAATGTTTTTTTCTCGGGCTCGTGATTTACAGCTCGTCGCTGGTGGTGGCCGAGATCAGCGGCGCGAACCTGCTTTTAGTCATCGTCCTGCTCGGCGTGATCGCGACTGTCTACACGATGCTCGGCGGCATCGAGGGCGTCATCTGGACGGACGTTTTGCAGATGACGGTGCTGTTCGGCGGCGTGATCGCTGCGATCTGGGTCGTCGTGTCGCGCGTCGACGGCGGGTTTTCCGAAGTTCTCGCGGTCGCTTCCTCGGAAGGAAAGTTCCGTTTCATCAATACTTCGACGAGTTTCACCGACGAATTTACGCTCTGGAACGGGCTTCTCGGCGGCACGTTCATCATGCTTGCCCTAAACGGCGTCGATCAATCGGAAACGCAGCGTTTTTTGACGACGCCTACTCTGCGCCAGAGTCAAATCGCAATCTCGGCGACGATGATCACGAACACGATTTACGGGCTCGGCGTCTATTCGCTCGGCATGATTCTCTACGTTTTTTATCTGCAGCATCCCGAAAAGGGCGGCTTCGGCATTAATCCCGACCGAGTTTTCCCGAAATTCATCGTCGAGGAACTGCCGGTCGGCATCACGGGCTTGGTCGTCGCCGCCGTGTTCAGCGCCGGGATGAGCTCGATGGCGGCGGTTTTAAGCTCGCAATCGACGGTCGTACTGGAAGATTTTTACAGCCGCCTGACCGGCAAGGAATCGACCACGAGACTCGCGCGGATCGGGATCGTCGTATTCGGCGTGATCAGCACGATCATCGCGACGCAGGTCAGCGCGCTCGGAACGATCCTCGTCGCTTCGAACAAACTGGTGACGTTTTTCGGCGGAACTTTGGTCGGCGTTTTCCTGCTCGGGATGCTCACTAAACGCGCCAACGGCTGGGGCGCGTTTCTCGGCGCGATCACCGGCATCACGGGCGTCGCGCTGCTTTCGGCGTTTACGCCGGTCGCGTTTTTATGGTACGGCGTTTTTTCCGGCGCGCTAGCCTTTTCGTCGGGATATATTTACAGCTTTTTTTTCAAAAAAGCTGATCGGGCAAAAGAGGCGCCCGCCGAAACAGAGGCGGAAAAGTAAAAATCCGCCAACGGAAACACGAATTAACGCGAACAAAATTCAGAGGATTTATTCGTAAAAATCGCGTTGTTTCGCGTCTAATTCCACACTTTCACCCGATTCGTAAGAACGCAGCGCGGCTTCGCAGACGGCGGTCGAGATTAAGCCGTCGGAGCCGGAAGTTTCCGGGGCGCGTCTGCCTTCGACCGCGGCGAAAAAAGCTTCTATCTGCGCACGGTAAAGGTCGTCGCGCTCATACTCGTAAAATTCTTTCGTGACGCTCTGCGATTCGCGCCAGCCGATTTTTATCTCGCCCGTTTCGAAATCGAGCGCCGCCCAAGCCCGGTCGCCGACGATTTCGTAATCGTGTCGCTGCGGCATCTGCACGTAATTCAAATGAAGCGTCGCGACGAGCGGCGAATCGTATTCGCAAACGATAATCGCGACGTTCGGATTCGACGAGAGCTCGATTTCGCCCGCCCGAAAACCCGTCACCGAAACGCTTTTCGGAGCCATGCCGGTGAGCCAGAAAAAAATGTCGGGCTGGTGCGCGTAATCGAGGAAAAGCGAGCCTCTTTGCGTCGCCTGATAGCGCGAGGTCGAATTGACGAGCGTAATGTACGTACCGACGCGCGCGTGGACGTGCAGAACGTTGCCGAGCGCACCCTGCCGGACGAGCTCGCGCAGACGAATCATCGCGGGCATAAAATGCAGCATAAAGCCGATGTTCAGCGTTTTTCCCGATTTTTCTGCCGCCGCCTGCATCGCGCGGGCGTTTTCGAGCGAATCGCTCATCGGTTTTTCGCAGAAAACATGCGCGCCCGCTTCCAGCGCGGCGATCGTCTGCGCGGCGTGCAGCGGCGTCGGCGTCGAGAGCCAGACGATCGCGGGACGTGTTTCGAGCGCGGCTTCAAACGAATCATAATTCGGTAGCTCGCCGAACTCGCGCCGGGCAATGCCCAGCACTTGTTTGTCCGGTTCGACCGTTTCGACCGTCACATCGGCGCGTTCAACGAGAAGCCGCGCGTGACGTCTCCCAATCGAGCCGAGACCAACGACGACCAGGCGAATTTTAGCGTTCAGCGCCATACGGTAAAACCTCCGTCGACCGCCAGATTTTGTCCCGTCACGTAATCAGACGCAGGAGAGGCAAAAAACAAGACCGCGCCTTTCAAATCCACGCCGTCGCGCCCCATTCTGCCGAGAGGCGTCAGATTGCTGTAATCTTCGACAAATGCGGGCGGCATGTCGGCGCGCTCGAAACCGCCGGGCGAAATCGCGTTGACGTTCACGCCGAACGGGGCGAAAAAAGCCGCCAGATCGCGCGTCGCGCCGATGATTCCGGCTTTCGCCGCGGCGTAATCGACCGGTTGCCCTAAAAGTCCGCTGCGCTCGTAAATCCGCCGGTCGCGCCCGACGATGCCGGCGATCGAAGCGATGTTGATGATTTTTCCGCTTTTCTGCTCGATCATCGCCTTGCCCGCTTCGCGGCAAACATAAAGCACGGCTGTCAGATTCAATTCTATTAAGGCGGCGACATCTGCCGGGTCTCTTTTCGTTAATTCGGCGGCGCTCGATTTCGGCGTGCCGCCGGCATTATTGACGAGAATATCGATGCCACCGAATCTTTCTTTGACTTGAGAGACCGTTTCGGCGACCGCCGCCGCGTTTCGCTGGTCGAGCGCGAGCGGCAAGGTCTCGATGCCGTAATTTTCCGTCAGTTTTCTCGCAGAATTTTGCGCGCTTTCGACATCGCGCGAGGTGATCGCGAGGCGGCAGCCCGCCGCTGCCAGAACCGAAGCGGCATCGAATCCGAGATGGCGCGCGCCGCCCGTGACCAAGGCGGTTTTGCCGCGAAGATCGAACATTTGCGTAATGTCTTCGTGCATGTTTTCAGGATTTTTCCGCCGCCGAAAGCGCGTCGTTTTTCGCAGGCTGGCAGACGGTTTCCGGGCAGTTCGTCACTTCCGGGAACCGGCTCGTGCCGCGCAGGAGCCGCCCGACGCGCGGCTCGCCCGTCAGCGTTTCGATCGCGTCGGCGTCGGCGTAACGATAAAAGAACGCGCGGCGCATTTTGTCCGTCGAGTTGCCGTTCGATTTATGAAGCAGATCGCCGTGAAAAAAGACGCATTCCCCCGCTTTCAGCAAGACCGGCACGGCGCTTTCTTCGTTTTCGACCGCCGCGATTCGCTCGCGCCCGCGTTCGGCGCGGTGCTCGAGACGCCCGTTTTTATGCGAGCCCGGAATGACCCATAAACAGCCGTTTTTTTCATGAACGTCGTCGAGCGCCATCCAGCAGGAGACGGTCGTCGCCGGTTCGAGCGGTCCGAAGCCGTTGTCCTGGTGCCAGTCGTACGGGCGTTCGTCGTTGGGGCTTTTGAAAACCAGCTGATTGCTGGCCGCTTTGATGTTTGCGCCGATCACCTGCGTCATCACGTCGACCAGCGCCGAACGATACATGATCTCGCGCATCAGCGGGCTTTCCCGATGCACGCCGTTCAAGATCGCGTTTTGGTTCCAGCTCGCTCCGGCATCGAAATCCTTGTGCGCCGCCTCCCAAAGCCGCGCCGCTTCCGCCTGCAGAACCCGGACGTCCCGATCTTCGACGACCGCGCCGTAAATAAAGAATCCGTCGTCGCGGTACCGCGCGATTTCGGAATCGGTTAAAAGCCGTCGCTTGAAATTCAGCATATCGGTCGACCCACTCTCTTAAATTTTCACTGCGTTTCTGCGCCTTTGCGAGAAAGGTTTTACCCGGCTAAAAATGGTAAAGAAAGTCACTCATTTTTTTTTCGCAAATGGGCAGAGATCGCTAAACCGCATTCGGCGCACTCGCGTTTGTCGAACGCGAACAAACGTCGAAAAACCCCACGGCGGCGAGCGCCTTTTCGAACTCGGCGAATTTTGCGTCCGAAACGGCGGCGAGCGGCAAACGAACCTGTCCGCAGTCGATGCCGATCATCCGCATGATCGTTTTCGCCGCCGGAATCCCGCCGAAATTGACCATGACGCTGATGATTTGCCGCGACTTTTCTTGCGCCGCCTGGGCCGCCGCCAGATCGTTCGCGGCAAAAGCTTCGATCAATTCCCGATAAACCGGCGCGATGTAATTGTAGGTGCTGCCGACCGCGCCGGTCGCGCCGAGCGCCAGACCGGGAAGCAGCGATTCGTCGCGCCCGCACAAGATGTCGTAGCGCCGGTTTTCGAACTCCAGGCACAAGCCGAAATCGTATAAATCCTCGTATGTAAATTTCACGCCCGCAAAATTCGGAATTTTGTCGCCGAGCGCGCGCAGGATATTGATGACCGGGATCGCGACGCCGGAAATCGACGGGATGTGATAATAGTAAAACGGCAAACCGGGCGCGGCTTCGGCGATTAGCCGGCAATGCTCGACCAGAATTTCCGCCGAAGCGGGTTTGAAATAATACGGCGGCAGCGCGGCGACGGCGGTCGCGCCGACCTTTTGCGCGTGCGCGGCGAGCGTTCGGCTGTCCTTCAGACAACTGTGACCGACGTGCGCGACGACCGCGAAATCGTCGAACGCGCGCGCCGCCGCGCACCATCTTTCGGCGACCGTCATTCGTTCGTCGAGCGTCAGCGAGCCGCATTCGCCGGTCGTGCCGTTGACGAGCGCGCCGCTGATCTGGTTGCCGGTCAGCAGCTCGATCTGCTTGTCGATCGCCGGCAAATTCAGTTCGCCGTCCGCGTCGAACGCCGTAAACGGCGCGGCGATAAGTCCTTTTAATTTCTGCATCGTTATTCCTTCAATACCCACCAGATCGTTAATTTAAAGTTAGCGTCGTCGCCGGTCGCCGCGCCGCGCAGGCGCAAGTAACCGCCGAAATGCGAAACGCGGACGAAATAATCGCCTTTCTCCGAAATCTTTTGAAAAACGGTTCCTTCGTCCACCCAGCGGACGCCGTCGACCGAAATCTGGACGAAGGCTTCGAGTCTCGCCGCTTCGCCGGAAACGTCCTCGACGCGAATGAAACTGATGGCTTCGCTCGCCCAGCCCGCCTCGTACGGGTGCGTCGTAAATTCGCCCTGAAAATTCAGCTTGCGCTCGGTAACAGTTGTCTGAAATTGTCGCATTTGTTTTTAAATGAATCGTTCTATTCGACCGAGACGACGACCGAATCGACGTAAAGAAAAACGCTCCGGTCCGTATCGGTTTCGATCCAGACGCTCGGATTGAGCAGCCCGTCGATGCGCGCGTAGCGCTCGCATTTGGTCGGCGCGTAGCCGCGCATCGGAATGATTTTGTCGCCCGACTGCATTTCGATGTATTCGCGTTTTTCGACGTCGACGAGAAACCGGAGATAAAGCCAGTTGATCTTGTCGTCCGCTTCGTTGTAGCAGAGCTGCTGCTCGCCGCCCGCGATGTCCGTGAAACCGTCGGTTCTGCCGTCCGGGTAACGCCTTCCGTACCACATCGCGTCGACGCCCGCACGCGCCCATTCGATGTCGCTGCCGTAGCCCCAATCTTTGTCGGTCACGCCGTCCGCCATCTGAAAACACTGCCAGCGCTGTTTCAGTTCGCCGTCGACCGAATTCAGGTAACGCACGCCGATATGACTGCGCGAATTCGGATCCTGATAATCGAAGAACGCGCCGAACGCGCGGATGCTCTGCTCGCTCAAGCCGTTTCGGTCCTGTTCGGGCGTGTAGGCGTACCACATCTCGAACTGCAGTTTGCTGAAGCTTTTATGACGAGAAATGCGCTTTATGGCGTGCCCCATGCTGCCCGGCAGCGGCACCTCCGTGTATTTGGCGGCGACCGGTTTGGTCGCGAGCTTCAATGAATAAAGCCCGTCCATCGAGCCGTGCGTGCCGACGTACGAATAAGTCGCGGTCGACAGCATCGGCGGCCCCCATTTCGCTTTGTCGATGATGCTCGGGCGGGCGTCGAAATTTTCGAGCGTGAAGTTCGGCGTCAAATCCGTCCAGCCGCACGCGCCGCGGTCGAAATCGTCGTAACAGAGAATCGTTTCGAGCGGGTTGTATTTACTCAAACCGTAGTCGTAGGCGATAAATTGTTTGCTCATTTGATTTTTGTGGTCTTTCAAAATTTCTTGAAATTGACAATGTATACAATAGACATTCTTTTTTCGCTGTGTCAAGTACGACTGTTGAAAATTGCCGGAATAAATTTTCGGTCGATTTGGATTCGTCAAAAAAAACGATTCGCAATAAATCACCCGCGAGAAACAGCATCGAAACGGCACCTGTAAGGTTTTCATCGCCGATCTCATGTTCATTCCGAATCGTTTTATAATCCGTCGATTTTTGTACCGCTTCAATTTTTAGTCGCGACGGTTGATTCCACTTATCCGTCAAATTGGTCAAACCAATTTTTTTTATTTTCCGGTATTTACAGTCTTGACACGCTAAAAACTTTTGGTTAAATTAATCCCATCTGCATATTGTAGACAATATTCAATCCGTTTTTTTAATTTCAACGAATCACATCAGGAGACTGAATTTCATTATGCGTCTGGCGCGAAGATTATTTATTGCACTGTCTTTGATAGTATTGCTGCTCCCGGCTTCATTTTACGGGCAAACGACCGCGACGATCGTCGGAACGGTCAAAGATTCCGCGGGAGCGACGCTGCCGAGCGCCGTCATCACAGTGACGAACACCGAAACGAATTCGGTTCGCACAACCAATTCGGACGATGAAGGCAACTACAGTCTCCAAAATCTTCCGATCGGAAAATACAGCATCGGCACGGAACTGACCGGTTTCAAGCGTTCGTTGATTCCGGACGTCCAGCTCGTCGTCAACCAGACGGCGCGCTTCGACATCGTTCTGGAAGTCGGCAACGTCAACGAACAGGTGACGGTCGACGCGTCGGCGCCGCTCATCGAATCGGAAACTTCGACGGTCGGGCAGGTCATCGAAAACCAAACGATCGTCCAATTGCCGCTCAACGGTCGCAATTTCATCCGGCTCGGCAGCTTGATTCCCGGCACGAACGAGGGCGCGCCCGGCGCGAGCGTCGTGCGAAGCCGTCAGGGCGGCGTCGCTTTGACCTCGAACGGGCAGCGCGCCGAATACAACAATTTCACTTTGGACGGCGTCGACAACAACGAAACGCTGTTCGGCGTCGCGGTCGTCGTGCCGTCGATCGACGCGATCCAGGAATTCAAGGTGCAGACCGCGAATTATTCGGCGGAATTCGGGCGCGGTTCGGGCGCGAACGTCAACGTCGCGATCAAGAACGGCACGAACGAGCTGCGCGGCACGGTCTACGAGTTCGTCCGCAACGACGCCTTCGACGCGCGGAACCCGTTCTCGACGCGGAAAAACCCTTTGCGCCGCAACCAGTTCGGCTTTTCCGTCGGCGGTCCGATCGTGCTGCCGAAATTCGGCTCGGGCGATCCGCTCGTCGATCTGCGCGACCGTTCGTTTTTCTTTTTCAATTACGAAGGACTGATCGAGCGGCGCGGTTTCACGTCGCTGGTCAATGTCCCGAGCGCCGCGCAGCGCGGCGGCGTTTTCGCGACCGCGATCACCGACCCGACGACCGGTCAGCCGTTTCCGAACAATCGAATCCCGGAAGGCAGGATCAATCCGATCTCGCAAAGGATTCTGCAGCTGATCCCGCTGCCGAACACGGCGGGCAGCCCGAATTACAATTTTTCGTCGAGCAATCCGACCGACAATAACCAGATAAACACTCGCATCGACCACCGTTTTTCCGACAACCACCAGATTTTCGGGCGCTACTCTCAGACGAGTTCCGAGGATCTGAACCGGGCGATCAATCTAAACGGTCAGGAAACGAATATCAAAACCAGGGGCCTGGCGCTTTCGTGGTCGCACGTCTTTTCAGCGAACTCGGTAAACGACCTGAAATTCGGCTTTCAGCGCTACGAATTCAATCTTTTTCCCGACGGTTACGGGGTCGACGGCGCGCAGGAATTCGGTTTGCCGTCATTTATTACCGACCCGATTTTTAACCGCTACCCGACGATTTTAGTGACCGGGCAGGCGAATTTCGGCGGCGGCATCTCGAACCCGCTGCTGCGCGGCGAAAACACTTATCAGTTAGTCGACGGTTTCAGCACCACGATCGGCAAACATAGTTTGAAGATCGGCGGCGATCTGCGCTATTACCAGGCGAGCAATTTTCAGCCGCAGTTTCCGACCGGCGAATATACTTTTAACGGCACGCGCACCGGCAATTCGGTCGCCGACTTTCTGCTCGGTCTGCCGTCTCAGCAACGCCTTTTGAACACGACCGGCTTCGATCGCTCGCGGCTCCGCAACTGGCGCGCCGACCTTTACGTTCAGGACGACATTCAGGTGTCGAGCCGGCTGACGCTCAACCTCGGTTTGCGCTGGGAACGCGACGGCGACTGGCGCGAGCGCGACAACCGCTTCGCGTATTTCGACCCCGCAACCGGGCAGCTCGTCTATCCGGAAGGTCTGCCCGACGAATTGAAGACGATTCTCAACGCATTTCGGGCTGCGAACGTGAATAATCCGAACGCCTTTACGTTTCGGCTCGACGGCGGCAACGTCATGCGTCCGGCGCAGAACAAGCAGTTCGCGCCGCGCGTCGGCTTCGCGTTTCGCCCGTTCAACGACAATAAGACCGTCATTCGCGGCGCGTACGGCGTTTTCTGGGGGCAACCGATCGCCAACGTATACCTGAACCAGGCGTTTACGCCGCCGCCTTTTTCCCTCAATCAGACCGTGACCGGCGCTAATCAGCAGTTCGGCGTCTTTCCGGGCGTCACGCCGCAGACGCTCGTGCCGGTCAACCCGTCGTTTTTCACGCTGGTGCCCGAGGAATTTAAGAACAGTTACGTGCAGCAATGGAACGTCGGCATCGAGCGCGAGGTCGGGTTCAATACGGCGGTGAAGATTTCCTATGTCGGCAGCCGGGGATTAAATCTCGAACGCCGCTACGACATCAACGCCGGACAGCCCTCGACGACGCCGATCACGAACGCGCGCCGCCCTTACCGGCAGTTCGGCTCGATCCAATATCAGGATTCGAACGCCAAAACCTCGTATCATTCGCTGCAGATGTCCGCCGAGCGAAGATTTTCGCAGGGGTTATTGTTCCTCGCCGGCTATACTTGGTCGAAGTCTTTGGACGACACCTCGACGTGGCTCGGTCTGGGCGGACAGGAAAGTCAGTTCCCGCAGAATCCCCGCAATCTGGCGGCGGAATACGGGCGTTCGGGATTCGATCTGCGGCACCGCTTTACGCTGTCGGCGGTCTACGAGCTGCCGTTCAGATCAGAGAATAAAGCGCTCGATCTCCTGATCGGCGGCTTTCAGGTGTCGGGCATTTTGACGCTGCGCACCGGCTATCCGTTCAGCGTGATTATCGGCAACACCGACACGGCGAACATCACCGGCACGGGCACGGCGAACTCGCGCCTCAATCTCGTCGGCGATCCGTTCGCGAACGTGCCCGCCGGTTATTACTTCAATCCGGCGGCGTTCGCGCGACCGGCTGCCGGCACGTTCGGCAGCTCAGGCAGAAACGCTCTTTCCGGACCGAACGCGCAGCAACTCGATCTTTCGGTGATGAAGGTAATGAGATTCAGCGAAAAATACAGCCTGCAGCTGCGCGCCGAAGCCTTTAACGCGCTCAATCATCCGACGCTTGGACTGCCGATCAACGATTTCGGAAACGCGAATTTCGGACGTATTTTATCCGCCGACAATCGGGAACTGCAATTCGGCATCAAGTTCCTGTTTTAGGTAACGCAAAGCGGCTGAAACAAAAAAATGCCCGCCGTTTTCCGCGAAAGAACGCGAATAAAAATTAAATTATCAGCGAAAATTCGCGAAAATTATCGGCTTGTTAAATTTTAGAAATCATCGCCGCTTTTTTCGAAAAATGAACATCGGAAAGACAAAAGAACGATTCGAAGAGGACGGTTTTGTCATCGTCCAGGATTTTTTCGGGCCGTCCGAGGTCGACGAGATCGAAGCGCGGCTCGAAAGCTACATCCGAAAAAACGTGCCAACGCTCTCCGCCGATAGGATTTTTCGCGAAACGAACGGCGCGATCAAAAGCATGAGCCGGATGAACGAGGAGGACGAATTTTTCGCCGCCTTTAAGGTCAATCCGAAAATTCTCGATCTCGTCGCCGGCATCTTCGCGACGGCCCTTGAAGAGATCGTGCCGGAAAATCTGCAGTTTTTCGGCAAACCGGCGTTTGAAGGCTCGATCACGCCGTGGCATCAGGACAACGGTTTTCAGCATTACGAGCCGCCCGAATCCTTGATGCTCTGGCTCGCGCTCGCGGACGTCGACGAGGAAATGGGTTGCGTCTGTTTTGCGAAAGGCTCGCACCGGCTCCGCGTCGTTAAGCATATCGCGTCGGGCGTCCTCGGGTTTTCGCAGACCGTCGAAACGCCGCCCGACCTGCAGCTTTTTCCGGAAGTTAAAGCCGTCATGCGGCGCGGCGCGATCAGCCTTCATCACTGCAACACGTTTCACCGGAGCGGCGCGAATCGCGCTTCGCGCTCGCGCCCGGCGCTCGCCGTCAATTACCGGACGAAACGCGCCGTCGCGAACGAGGAAAAACGCGCCCGCGTCCGCGCGGAAGTCGCGAAACTTATCGAAGATCAGGAAAACATGTCCTAAAAAAAGCCGATTATGTCAACCGTTTTGTCAAAAGTTTTTCGCCGGTCTGCCTGTGCCGCGTTTTTTATCGCCTTCGTCGTTTTTCCGGTCCTCGCGCAAACGCCCGAAAAAACGCCGCCGTTCGTCAAAACCACGGTCTGGAAATATCTCGAAGACGGTTATCTGGCGAATCACGTGCACGCGCTCGTTTTAAGCAAAAAAGGCACTTTGCTCGCGTTTTCCGAGGGACGCGTCGGACCCTACGACGGCGACCCGAGCAATCTGATCATGAAACGCAGCGCCGACAACGGCGCGACCTGGTCGGACGACGCGCTGATCGAGCGCACCGACGGCAGATTTTACGAGAGCGAAGGCGTCGAGGGGAAACAGGAAGCGTGGGTCAATCCGGTCGCGGTCGTCGATCAGGAAACCGGACGGATTTTCGTTTTTTATGCGCTCAACGAAGGTTCCTCGCAGCAAAAATGGACGCGCGTTTTTTACCGCTACAGCGACGACGACGGCGTCACCTGGCTGCCGAAAAAGAGCGGCGGCGCGCGCGTCGAGATCACTTCGCTGCTCAAGGACAACCAAAACGGCTGGACGCTGTTCATGCCCGGACCCGGTCACGGCATTCAGCTCGCGCGGCAAAAAGATCGATCGAAAAACGGGCGGCTGCTCGTCCAATTCTGGAACCGCCGCGCGATCAACGAGCGTCCGCGCAACTACGGCGTGGTCGTGATCTACTCGGACGACAACGGCAAAACCTGGAAGCGCGGCGGCGAAACGCGGAAAGAATACGGCGAGAACGAAAGCCGTCTGCTCGAACTTTCCGACGGGCGAATCCTCCTCAACGCGCGCGGTTCGGAAGCCGCCGACAATGCCAAACGGCTCGATACGCGCAAATCGCGTCTTTTCGCCTACAGCACGGACGCTGGCGCGAGCTTTTCGTCTTCGGAAGTGCGACCCGAGCTGAATTACACGAACATCGATTCGGGGCTCGCGGCGTTTACCGACGCGGCGGGGCGCGAATGCGTGCTTTTCAGCCATCCGGACGACGTCGCCAGGCGAATCAGACTGACGGTCAGCGTGAGCTGCGACGATTTGAAAAGCTGGTCGCAGCACCGCCTCGTCGACGAAGGCATCGTCGGTTATTCGGACCTCGTCGTGCTGCCCGATAAAACGATCGGCGTTTTGTACGGCGCGCGCCGCGAACAGGAGCCCTCCGGGCTGGGGCTGCCGACCGGCGTCATGTTCGCCCGCTTCAGCTTCGAATGGCTGATGCAGAAAAATTAACGATGTCCGATTCTCCGGAGAAAACAAAACTTTTTTCCGAAAGCGTCGTCTGGACGGCGGGCGAGCTCGGGCTCGAAACGTTCTACGTCTACGGACTGCTGGCGGCGAACGAAACGATCTTCGCTTTTTCCGAAGCCCGGATCGAGCGGCACGACCGCTCGCCGCACCATATAGCGATGAAAACGAGCCGCGACTCGGGCGAGACGTGGAGCGAAAATCGTTTCGTCGCCGTCAGCCGCGACGGCGAATGTTTTTGTAATCCGACGCCGGTTTTCGATCGCGGCAGCGGAAAATTATTTTTGTTTTACGCGCGCAATCGCGGCAACGAAACGAGCGAGGTTTTTCTCGTTTCGAGTGCGGACGGCGGCGCGAATTGGACCGCGCCGCGTAATCTGACCGCGCTGTTCGACGACAATTACGAGGGTTGGACATTTCATCTGCCGGGGCCGGGGCACGGTCTTCAAATGCGGAGCGGGCGTTTGATTTTGCCCGTCTGGCATCGCCGTTCGATCGAATTTCCGGCGGAGGCGCGAAGTTACGCCGTCTCGGTCGTCTACAGCGACGACGGCGGCGCGACGTGGGAAGCGGGCGGCGTCATTCCGGCGCGCGCGGCGCAGCTCAACGAATCGCGCATCATCGAACGCCGCGACCGACGATTGACGATCAACGCGCGTTCCGGCGCGTTCCGGCAATCGCCGCGTTATTTTTCGCACAGTTTCGACGGCGGGCGAACCTGGACGAAAGCGGAAAAGGTCGATTCGCTGCCCGAGGCGTTCGCGACCGATTCGGGATTTATAAACTTTGAGTTCGAGGGGCGCGACTATCTGCTCGCGACACGACCCGCGGCGGTCGCGGAGCGAAAGCATCTGACCCTCTACCTTTCGGCGGATAACGGGCGAACATTCCCGAACTCGGTTCCAGTTTACGAGGGATTCGCCGGCTATTCGGACGCGTCTGTAATCGATGGTAAAACGATCGGCGTCATCTACGGGCGCGATTTGATCGACGAGAACGGCGACGTCGAGGGCAATGCGAAACAAACGGTTTTCGCGAAAATCGGCATTGAACGACTGATCGAGGAGATTATATGAATAATGGAAACGAGACAAATTCCGGTTTATGGAGCCGGCGCGACGTTTTGAAAATGGCGGCGGGGATGCCGGCAATCCTCGCCGCCGAAAATGCGGTTTCGGCGTTCACTCATTCCGCCGAAACCGCATTTCGACGCGAAATGCGGGAAATTCCCGATACGCAGAAATTCCTTATTTCAGATAAAAAGGACGGTTCGCCCGACCCGCGCGGCTGGTATCATCATTCGCTCGGCGTCGTCGACACGCCCGACGGGCTGATCTGCACGTACCGTCAGACCGATTCGCACACCGCCGTCATCAGCAACATCATGACGTGCCGTTCGACCGATCGGGGGCGCACCTGGCGCGATCATAAAATGATCTCCAAATCCGACGTCTGGAGCGAAGGCGGCTGCTGGGTCGCGCCGCAGCTCTCGCGCCTGCGCGACGGGCGGCTCGTATTGATCGCCGATTTCGGGAACCGCACGACCGGGCAAAACTGGCCGATGCTTTCCGACTGGCAAAAGCCGCCGCGCGGGATGAGCAATCATCTGTTCTGGAGCAGCGACAACGGGCGCACGTGGACGGGACCGCAGCGGATCGACGAGCTCGGCGGCGAGCCCGGTTATATCATCGAACTCGCCGACGGAACGCTCGTTTACACGCGCACCGAATCGAGCGCTTCCGAGACGGTCTGGAATCCGCCGATGCCGTGGGGCAAAAACTATTATCAGAACGTCGCCGTTTTTTCCGACGACCGCGGCAAAACTTGGGTAAGAACGGCGATGATCTCCGACGAGCCGCTGCAGGGCGACTGCGAGGTCGGGCTGGTCGAGCTCCGCCCGAACGATCTGATGGCGATGACGCGCATCGGACTCGGCGCCGGCGCGTTCGGTCAGCCGAGCCGGTTCATCTTCAGCCGCGACAACGGCAAAACTTGGGGCGATGCGGCGCTCACGCCGATTTACGGGCAGCGCACGATCGTCCGGAAACTCCAGTCCGGGAAGCTTTTCGCGACCTACCGCAACAGCTGGGGCACGCCCGGAAGCTACTGCGTCGTCTGGGACGCGGACGAAAAACTTCCCTATCAGCCGAGCTCTTACATTTGGGACGAATCGCGCTGCACGCTCGCAGACGGCGCGATGAAGATCGAAAGCTTCGAAGGGCGCGAAAAGGGCGTCGTCTTCGCGCTTTACCCGGCGCAGGCGCCCGACACGCGAGTCGAGATCGAAGCCGAGCTGCGCGTCGAGCGCGCCGAAAAAAACGGCTGTTCGATCAGCGCGGGATGCTTCGTCCGGTTCATGCCCGACCGCGTCGATCTCGCCGACCGACCGGCGGACGGCTTCGCGGTCGACGCGACGAAGTTTCGCAAATATCGCCTCCTGCGCGAAAACGGCGAGATCCTGATTTTTGTCGACGGCGAGCTCAAACTGCGCAAACCGACCGGCGATCTCGAAACGCGGCTCGTGCATTTCGGCAATCGTTTTTCGTCCGGCTGGACGGGCAGCCTCGAAGCGCCGAAAGGTTTGTCGAACGCGCCGGCGAAGCCGCCCGTAAAACTTCAAAACGCCGCGCTGACCGAATGGAAAAGCCTGCGCGTCAAAGTCGAAAATAAAAAAGACCACTCGATCGACTGGAAATGGACCGCCGGCGAAGGCTTTCCCGACCAGTTTCGGCGCAGCCGCATCGTGCGGCTCGACCGCAACGCCAGCTTTTCAGCCGGCAACAGCGGCTACAGCGGCTGGACCGAGATGAAGGACGGAACGATCATCATCGCCGATTACACCTGCGGCAGCACGCCGGCAAAAGTGCCGTTCGCACGCGCTTACGTGACGAGCGAAAAAGAATTGCTGGGCTAGTTGAATCGATTATGGAAGACTCTAATCGCGAAAATCAGGACGCTTCGCCGAATCGACGCGAATTTCTCGGCGCGGTCTCCGCTGCCGCGCTTTTGGGATTCGATGTTCAAACGACGTTTGCCGAAACCGGTATCACCGAAAATAATCTTGATTTTCTAAAAAAGTATTCGACGTCGCTGCTCGAAAGCGCGATCTATCTGCTTAAGGGCACGCACGACGGCATCACGCTGACCAGGCCGGGACTTTTGCGGCAGACGGACGCTTCCGAAACGCTTGTCGGCTACGCCGTCACGTCCGTTTTTTCGACCGATGCGGACGACGCGCGCGGGCGGCGCGACAATCCCGATTACTGGAATTACGTTTTCGAAGAGACGGGACCGAAAATCGCGGTTTCGGTCGACGCCAGCCGATCTGCCGGCACCGGTTCGAGCTGGGGACAGCAAAACGCGCACATTCATAAGGGCTTGGGCTGCCGCGGCGTGCTGACGAACGGCGGCGTGCGCGACATCAAGGTTTTTCGGGAAATCGGACTCGAAGTTTTCTCCGCTTCCCTGACCGCCGCGCACGGCAATCCGCATTTCGTCGAGTTCGGAAAAACCGTCGCGCTCAACGGCGCGAAAATCAATTCCGGCGACGTCGTCTGCGCCGACGAGCACGGCGCGATCGTCGTGCCGCGCGAATACCTGCCGGTGATCGAGCAGGCAGCCGCCGAAACCGCGCGGCGTGTTTCGCTCGTCGCCGAATACAGCCGCCGCAAGGATTTTTCGCCGGCCGGACTCGCCGACGTGATCAAAAAACTACGCCCGACGACGCCCTGGAGACCGACGAGATGAACCGCGAAAATTTGAAAATATGGTGCAATAACCCTTTTTCGCCGACTCAGAAAAAGGATCGTGATTTTTTAATCAAAGCGGTCGGCGAAAATCGCCTGATGCTGTTCGAACCGGCGGAAAACGGTCGGCGGGGCGAGTCCGCCGACTTTTTGCGGCAAGCCGACGTCGCGTTCGGGACGCCGGACGCGGAAGCCGTCGTGCGCGCCGAAAATCTTAGCTGGGTTCACTTGAACAGCGCCGGTTACGCCGCTTTCGACAATGACGCGGTCCGCGCTCATCTGAGCAATAAAAAAGCAATTCTGACCAACAGCTCGACGGTCTACTCGGAGCCCTGCGCGCAGCATCTTTCGGCGATGATCCTGAGCTTGGCGCGGAGTTTGCCGGCGGCGCTCGACATTCAGCGCACGAGCCGGACCTGGGAAACGCGCTATCTACGCGCCCGCGCGCGTACCTTGAATGAACAAATCGGATTGATCTTCGGCTTCGGCACGATCGGACGGCGGCTCGCCGAACTGCTCGCCCCGTTCGGCATAAAAATGATCGGCGTCCGGCGAAAAATCTCCGGCGACGAATCGATTCGGGTCATCACGAACGATTCGGCGGACGAATTTTTGCCGCGCGCCGATCACGTCGTCAACATTCTGCCCGAAAACCCGGAAACAAAAGGCTTTTTCGACGCCGCGCGGCTTTCGCGCCTGAAATCGACCGCCTGTTTTTACAACATCGGACGCGGCGCGACCGTCGAGCTGGACGCGTTACGGACGCTTTTGGAAAACGGGAAAATCGCCGCCGCTTATCTGGACGTGACTTCGCCCGAACCGCTGCCGCCCGACGATCCGCTTTGGCGAACGAAAAACTGTTATATCACGCCGCACGTCGCCGGCGGCGCGAACGATGAAAAACAACGGCAGGTCGGGCATTTTCTGGAAAATCTGCGCCGTTTTACGAGCGGCGAGCCTTTGCTGGACAGGATCGTTTGATTCCGCCGATCGGTTCCATTGACATTTTACTGACAGCGGGTTTCGGCGCCGAAAGCGACAAATCTACGAACCGGCGCTTCGTTCCGGCACGCTGCCGGTCGAAGGCGACGTGCGTCGGGATGCTCCCGACGCTCATTGAATTCGTCCGCTACGCGGGCTTTTGGAGGTTGCACATTGAAGATAAAATCAGTCGAAACCGTTTTATTATCGGCGCCCTACGGCTCGCCGGAAGATACCGAGTTGAAACGCTTTTATCCGCTCGGAAAACGTTCCGCCGCGTTCGTGGTCGTTGAAACCGACGACGGCGCGAGCGGTTTGGGCGAAACTTACGCCGGCGTTTTCGTCCCCGAGCTGGTCTTCAAATTGATCGAAATGATCGGCGAAAAGCTGATCGGGCTCGATCCGTCGAACGTCGCGCAGCTGCAGGCGATGATGACCCGGTTCGTCAGCTATTGGGGCTATACGGGATTCGCCAAAAACGTGATCAGCGCGGTCGAGATCGCGCTCTGGGATTTGAAAGGAAAATCCTTGGGCGTGCCGGTTTACGAACTGCTCGGCGGCGCGCGCGTCGACGACATCGAACTTTATGCCAGCGGCGGGCTGGCAAAATCGCCCGACGATCTGGCGGACGAACTGCGTGAATACGTCCGGCGGGGATTCCGCGCGGTCAAAATCCGTGATCGAAATTTAGATGTCGAGCCGGTCGAGACGAGCCGCGCCGCCCTCGGCGCGGACATTAAGTTGATCGTCGACGCGAACCAGAGTTTTATTCCGCGTCCGGCGAATTACCTCGAAGCGCTGCGTTACGCCCGGCAAATATCGAAGTACGACGTTCTGTTTTTGGAAGAGCCGCTCGCGGTCGAGGACTTTAACGGTTACCGGAGACTCGTGCAAAACTCCCCGATGCCGATTTCGGGCGGCGAAACATTGAATTCGGCGGCGCTTTTCCGGCAGTACATTCACGAAAGGGGCTTCGACATCGTTCAGCCCGACGCATCGGTCGTCGGCGGAATCGGCGAATGCTGGCAGGTTTTGACCGAAGCGCGCGCAAATTCGCTCGGAGCGGTGTGTCACGCTTACGGAGCGGCGGTCTGCCAGGCGGCGAACGTTCACGCGGCATTCGCCTCCGGCTGCGATTTGATCGAATGGGCGACGCCGCCGAATCCGCTTCGCGAGGAACTGCTCGCCGAGCCCTGGGAGATCGTGGACGGACGGTTGAAAAAACCTTCGGCGCCGGGGTTGGGGGTTCTTTTAACCGACGATATTCGCCGGAAATACCGCTATATTCCGGGCACCGCCAATCCCGGAAATTTTCGCTGACGTCGAATAGCCGTATCGGATTATAACCTACGCGTCCGAGACTTTTCGAAACCATATTCGGATTTACTCGCGGGATAGCGAAAGCAATGGCGCCAAGAGTGCCGCGGGCGATAAAGCCGACGCCTTCGGTTCATATCGAAACCCGGTAAAAGCCGCCGGAGTCATCGCGATGACCCAGCCGGCGGGAACAGGGTTGCCCCGCGCCTTAAATCCGCGTATTTTCTATTTTTTACTCGGCTTTGCCGGTTTTGAGAAAATCCTCGATCCAGCGATTGATGCGCTCGTTCTGCTCGGGCGAATTGGCGTGCCCCATTTCCATTCCCAGCAGCAGCGTTTTCGGCGCGTCGATCAGGTTGTAAGCCGCGTACATCGAGGTCGGCGGCACCACTTCGTCGTTAAAGCCCCACGAATAAATGCCGGGCGCCCGCAGCCGGCGGGCGAAATTTACGACGTCGTAGTAGCTCGCCGCAGCGATCTTCTCCGGCGTCCGGTTTTCCGCCTCTTTGAATCCGTGAAACCAACCGCCCGCGCGCCCCGTCAGATAACCGGTCATATCCGAAAGCGCCGGGTAAAAGGCCGCCAAAACCCGAACGCGCGGATCGAGCGCGGCGGTCACGATCGCCAGCGCGCCGCCTTGGCTGCCGCCCACGACCGCCAGATTTTTCCCGTCGTACTGCGGAAGGCTCGTCAGAAAATCGTTGGCGCGCACGCAGCCCAGATACACCCGCCGGTAGTAATAGTTTTCTTTATCCTCCTGGTTGAAAGTCATGTAGCGATTCAAAGCGCCTGCGCGCAGATCGTCGTAAACGAACGGCGGCAGATTGACCGGAATGCCGTGAATGCCGATTTCCAGGGTGATGATCCCGCGCTCGGCGACCGCCACCTGTCCCGCGTAAGCGCGGACGCCCGCGCCGGGAACGCGCAAGAGCGCCGGAAATTTCCGGTTCGGGTCCGACGTTTTCGGTACGGCTAAAATCCCGTAAATCCGCGAGAGCGGGCTCGTTCCCGCGCCGACGTTTTGAAAACTGACGTGGTAAACGTCCGCCTTCGCGGTCGATAAATTCGGCAGATGCTCCATCTTCGCTTCGGGAGCGATTTTGGCGAGCCGCGCTTTGCCGTCGTCCCAAAACGCGTCGAAATCTTTCGGCTCCGCGACGGTCGGCTTTATCTGGTCGGGACGGAAGGCGGCGGTCGCCAAACCGCGGTAGGTCTTGCCGTTTTTTTCCATCGTCACGACGCAGCGCAAAAAGCCCGGCTCTTTCAAACCGCCGACCTCGATCAACAGCGGCTGCGCGGTGGTCGTCGACGTTTTTTCTATCGTCGGCGGCATCGCTTCGAGCCCGCAAGAGTATTTCACCGGCAAGCCGGCGACCGGAGCGTTATTCAGCGTGACGACGGCGCTGAATTTCACGGGTCGGTTCAAATCATAAGTCCAGTCGGCGCGGTCCGGCGCGACGCGCACCTGATACGTGCCGACGATTTCCTGAGCCGACATCGCCGAAACCAGAAAAATCAGAAGCAAAAAGGCGAAAAATAATCGTTTTCTACAAGCGAATCCAAATTTCATTAAGTTCTAAGCTCCAATTGTAAGTAAGTTTTGTCGTCAATCGCGGCGACCGGTTCTCCCCAAAAACCGGATTCGCTCAGCGTCTGGGTTTCGCGTCCTGCCAGTTTCGCCGCAGAATTCCACTTAATTCGCGAACCAGTTTTTTATTTTCCGCTTTATAGGCGATGTTCGCGGTCTCGTTCGGATCGCGGCGATGGTCGTACAACTCGACCGCGACGGGCACCTTGCCGTCTTCCGCCCATTCCGTGTAACGGTAACGGTCGGTTCGAACGGTTCTCCCCATAACCCGCTGCTTGCTTTCCGGAACGGTGCGCGGAAACTGCGTGAACGCCGCCTTTTTCCATTTTTTCTCCGGATCTTCGAGCAGCGGGACGACGCTCGTGCCTTCCAGTCCGTCCGGCGTGGGCAGCCCGCACAATTCGCATAAACTCGGGTAAATATCGACCAGTTCGACCAACGCGCGGGTCTTCGCGCCCTTCGTTTTTTGATCGGGCGAGGAGAGGATGAACGGCGCGCGGGCGTCGAGTTCGAAATTCGAAGTCTTCGCCCACAAATTGTGCTCGCCGAGATGAAAGCCGTGGTCGCCCCACAAAACGACGATCGTTTTGTCGGTCAATTTCAGGCGGTCCAGTTCGTCCAGAACCCGTCCCAATTGCGCGTCGGCGTAACTCGTCGAGGCGTAATACCCGCGAATCAATTCGCGTTGTTTGTCCGCGCCGAGCGGACCGGTTTTGGGGATATCGGCGTACCCGCGCAGTTCCGTCCAAGGATGCAGCGCGATCGGCGGCGAATCCTTCGGAACATCCGGGTTATCCGCCGGCTTGATCGTCTCGGGCGGGTATAAATCGAAGTATTTCTGCGGCGCGACGAACGGCAGATGCGGTTTTTGAAAGCCGAGCGCGAGAAAAAACTTATCGTTCTTCAGTTTAGACAGCGCTTCGACGGCGAGCTCGGCGCATTTGCCGTCCTGCAGCGAATTGTCGGGCACGTCGACCGCCTGCCAGGATTCTCGCTTTTTCCAGGTCGTGGTCGGAATCTCGACGCCCGTTAAATCGCCGCCGCGCTCTTTTTTGAGTTCGACGAGCCGGGCGGTGTCGATATATTGCATGCCGGCGTTGCGCGCCGGGTATTTCGGAGCGCTCCACGAAGCCTCGTCTTCGATCCCGTCGTGAAATATCTTGCCGAAACACTGCGTGAAATAGCCGTTGCTCTTAAAATGCTGCGGCAGCGTTGCGATGCCCGGCAGCGCGGTTCGAAAATTCGTTTCGAGGTCGTAAACCTTCGTCGTGTCGGGACGCCTGCCGGTCAAAAGCGACGCGCGCGAGGGATTGCAGACGGCTTGCTGGCTGTAGGCGCGTTCGAATAAAAGCCCGCGGCTCGCCAGCCGGTCGATGTGCGGCGATTTAACGGTCGGGCTGCCGTAACAGCCGAGTTCGGGTCGCAGATCGTCGATCGCCACGAAGAGGACGTTGAAAGCGTTTTTTTGAGCGTGCTGACGATGCGCGGCGACGCCGGCGAGCGCGAGACCGACCCCGCCCGCGAAAGCGCCGCTCAAAAATGCCCGTCGTGAAATTCCAGCCATAAACCCTGCGTTTTAGAAATAATACTTTAATGCGAATTGAATGTTGCGAGGTTCCGAGCGCGTCAAAACCTGTCCGAAATTGCCGTTGTTTTGCAGACAGTTCCGTGCCGGATTGCCCGAGCCGCAGCTCAGATCGATCGACGCGAAATTCGCGTGGTTGAAGGCGTTGAACATCTCGAACCGGAAGTCGATGCGCTGCGTCTCGGTCAGACGAAAACGCTTGATGATCGACGCGTCGTAATTCCAGAAACTGGGTCCGCGCAGCGCGTTGTACGATAAATTGCCGTAACGCTGCTGATTATACGGAGTCGTGCGATCGAAAGCCAACGGGTTGAGCCAGATGACGTTGCCGTTCGCGGGATTGACCGTGCCCTGTCCGGCATAAGGATCGACGCCCGCAATCAGATCGGGACGCGAGCCTTCGGTGCGACCGATGCGGCGCAGATCGAGTCCAGCGAAGATATTGAGCGGCAGTCCCGAACGGTAAGTGTAAATGCCCTGAAAGCTGAAACCGCCGAGGATGAACCGCGCCGCCTTCGATTCATTCAGGAATTTCGGTAGAGGAACCTCGATCGTATGCGCGGCGGCGACGCGGTGTCGGGCGTCATTCGATTTCGGTCCGTAGGAATTGCCGATATCGACCGGATCCTGCAAAAAGTTCTGGTTGTTGCCGAGACTGTTGTCGGCGTTCCCGTAAGTGAAAGATTTGGCGAAGGTGTAATAAAAATCGAACGAGAAATTCCGATTCAACCTTTGATTGACCGAGACCTGCAGCGCGTCGTAGCGAAAGCGCCCGACGTACTGCTGGAACTGAATGCGACCGATGTCGGGACGGGGGCGCGTACCCGTCGCGGGATTGGTTTCGTTCGGCAAGGTCACGACCGGGTGATTGAAACTGCGCGTTCCGACGTACGAAAGCTGCACGGCGAGCGAGGAAGTGACCGCGTATTGTCCCGTTAAATTAAACAACAATCCGTATTCGTCGCTCCGGTTGTAATCGGTCAGCGAGCGCGGCACGGCGATCGACGCCGGCAGCAGGCCCGGGTTTTCGATCACGCGCAGCGGAAAATTCCGGTCGTACGGAAAGCCCTGCGACCGAATGTCGGCGGGTAGATCGGCGAAATTAAAGACGGCGTTGAACGGCAGACGCGGATTGGCGTAAGCGTGATCGTAGATGTAGATCGGCTGCGGCGGTTGATAAGAGATCGCCGCGCCTCCGCGGAAAACCAATTTCTGATTGCCGAACGTATCGTAAACGACGCCGAGGCGCGGCGCGAAATTATTCGTATCCTTCCTAAACATCGGCACGCGTTCGGTCGAAATCTCCGAAAACGGATCGGACGATTGAATATTGAAACCGCCCTTGAGCGGCGTGTAATATTCATAACGCAATCCGGGATTGATCTGCAGCCGAGGGCTGATGCGGATGTCGTCCTGAACGTAAAATCCGTATTGATCGCTGACCAGTTCCTTGTCGCCGCCGAACGCGTAGCGCACCTGATTGGGCTGATCGTTGATCAGGCGCTGCACGTCCGGGTAAAAGGCGGTCGGATTCGTCCCCTGCGTGCGCCCGCTGCGCAGAAAGCGGATGTCCGTCCCGAATTTGATTGTGTGTTTGCCGCGAATCAGGGTCACGTTGTCGACGATCGAATAAGTGTCGGTCTTATACGCCAGCAGGGATTGGAAATCGCTCGTCAAATTTCCGGGGATTTCGACCCATCCGTCTTCGCTGTCGAAGGTCGAATTGCCGCGCGCCAGATCGACGCGATTGAACCCGAAACGAAATTCGTTGAGCGCCGTCGGACTGAAGCTCCAGTTTTCCTGCGCCACGATATTATGCGCCCGCATCGGGAATGAGAAAAGATTGTCGGTGCGCGGCGGCTCGGGCTGCGTAAAATCCTGACGGTTGAGATTGTAGCGGAAACTCAGGCGATGATCGCCGGCGTTGGCGTCGATTCTAGTCAGGAACGTGTTTTCGTCGTTTACCCGCTGATCGTTGCGAAAATGCCGGCAAAAATACGGATTGCCGACGATCGGAGCGCAGCTGTCGGGAAGCTCGTTCAAAAATTCGCGCATCCGCGCGTTCGTCAGCTGCGAAAGCAGAAACGGAGTCGGCACGTTGGCGTTGACGGCGAACGGGCGCTTGACGCGCGCGCCCTCGTAATTGAAGAAAAAGAAAAGTTTGTCTCTGCCGTCAAAAATCGCGGGACCGCCGTCGCCGAAGTTGGGAAAGTAAATCGGACCGCCGATGTTGCCGCCGAACTGGTGGAACCTCAACGCCGGCCGCTCGATTCCCCGGGCGTTGCTGTCGAAACTGTTGGCGTCGAAAGCGTCGTTGCGCAGAAAATAGTAAAGCGTCCCCCTGAAATCGTTGGTGCCGGATTTGGTGGTGATATTCAAGACGCCGCTCGTGGCGCGCCCGAATTCGGCGGAAAAGGCGTTGCTGGTGGTTTTAAATTCCTGAATCGCGTCGACGCTCAAAGTATTGATGATTGAACCGGCGTTGCTCGGCGAGCCGCCCGAACGGTCGTTGGCCGTGCCGTTGACTTCGCCGAACGAGGCGTCGACGCCGTCGAGCAGAATATTGTTGCCGTAAGAATAACCGCCGTTCAGCTCGAAGCCGCCGCGTCCGCCCGCCGAACCCGCCGGGGCGTTGACGCCGCCCGCCTGAAGGTTGATGAGCTGCACGAAATTGCGACCGTTCAGCGGAAGGTTGTCGATCTTTTGCTGATTGATGACCTGCCCCAATTCGGTGCTCGTGGCATTAACGAGCTGACCGGTATCGGTCACCGTGACCTGTTCCTGATTCGCGGTGATGCCGAGAGTCAGATCGATTTTCGGGCGCGTTCCGGTATTGAGGTCGAACGGCTGGCTTTTCGTGTCCTGAAAGTTCGACGCCCTGACCTCGACCTGGTAGCGCCCCGCCGGCAGCAGCGGAAATTCGTAATAGCCTTCGGAATCGGTCGTCGTCGTTTGTCTTTTATTTGTGCCGAGATCGACGACGATGACGGTCGCGTCGGGAACGGCCGCCTGATTTTGGTCGAAAACGTTTCCGACGATCGAGCCGCCCCCGATCTGCGCAAACAGCGCCGTTGCTGTTCCGAGAAAGAAAAGAAGAATGAACGCGAATAATGGGAACGGTTTTAACACGACTGACGACTTCAGCATAAAATACTCCTTTCTTGTAGTTTCGACGAAGAAAAAATCGGTAATGAGAGCTTTCCCGTTTATTAAAGATCCCTGTTCCCGCCGGTTTTTAGGCAAACCTATTCCCTTTCCCGAACGGATCGGTTCGGAAATCGACCGGCGATTTATTTTTTATTTAAAGGTTACACTATCTTTTTGGCTAAAACTTCCAGATCGCTTATGCCGGATTCCAAAAATTTGGCGTACGAATTTTCGATATGCAGATGAACCGCGTTTTCGATCTGTCGCGGATCCTTCGTTTCGAGCACCGAGATCAGCTGTTCATGCGGCTGAGACGATTTGTTCAAACTCTCGAATCCGGTTCGTCTGAGAATCACCAGGAACGCAAACAGCGGCGTGGTGACGTTATTCAACGTGTGATAAAGAATTTCATTGTCGGCTTTTTCCCAGATGTACCGATGAAAATACAAATCGGACTGCGTCGATTCAAAGTAATCCTCTTTCGCCTCGCTGGCGACCATTTCTTGACCGACGCGCTTCAGCTCGGCGATGTCGTCGGCGTCGAGATTCGGGGCGGCTTCGATGAACGCCATTTTCTCGAGCGGCTCGCGAATCCTCAAGCGCTGTTCGATTTCCCTGTTCGACATGTTCGTGACCGTCGTGTTGCGGTTCGAAGAACGCACCACCAGACCGACATGTTCGAGTCTGACCAACGCTTCGCGGACGACGACCTGACTGACCTGCAAATCCCGCGACAGATGCAATTCTTTCAGATGCTCGCCCGGCAAAAACTGCCCGGTAAATATCGCGTCTCGAATCGCCTCGAAAGTCTGCGTGGTTAGCGACGATGTTTTAATCGGAGATACTTTTGTTTGTGTCATGAAAATTATCAATAATGATTATTGATAATTTTAATGATTCGTTCCGATTATGTCAAGAAAACGTTGATTTTCTTCCGAAGAAATTATAAAAAAACCGTTCGAGGTCGCGGTTTCGACGTTATTTCAGTGATCGCCGCCGGGATTATTCATGATTGGAACGCGACCGCCAAAGCGGCCGCTCCGATGATCCCGCTCGATTTCGCATGGGCCGGCTTCATGATCGGCGGCTGATCCGGCAGCCAGCGCTTCGTACGCCGGCGAATTTCTCTCGAAAGCGGTTTGAATAAAGCTTCGCCCGCTTCGGCGATACTGCCGCCGATGATCAAAATTTCGGGATCAAAGGCGAGCAGTAGACCGGCGATCCCGGCGCCCAAAACCATGATCGAATCCTCGACAATCAATTTCGCCGTCGGATCGCCGTTTTCCGCCGCTTCAAAAACGTCCGCGCAGGTCAGACTTTTCAGATCATCGTGAAACTCGGCGGTCAGGGACGTTTCGCAGCCGCGAAGAATGGCGTCGACGGCGGCGGATTCGATCGCGCGCGCCGAGAAAAACGTTTCCAGGCAGCCGCGATTGCCGCAGAAACAGAGTCTGCCGAGCGGCTCGATCGTCAGGTGACCGAGATGCCCGGCGACGCCGCTTTTGCCGCGGATGATTTGCCCGCCCGCCAAGATCGCGCCGCCGATTCCCGTCCCGAGCGTCAACATCAGGGCATCGTCGACGGAACGAGCCGCGCCCCAGACCCTTTCGCCGGCGAGCGCGGCGCGGGCGTCGTTATCGCCGACGACCCTCACTCCCGGCGGCAGCGCGCCGTCCAATAAATCGACTAACCGATTTTTTTCGAGAAAACTGAATTCTCCCGGACAAATCTGCACTTCGGTGGTGAGGGGCTGGATGATGCCTTTGCAGCCGATGCCGGCGCGTTCGATAAAGATACCGTCAGCCAGCAGCCCGCCGACCAGCGCGCCCAGCGCGCCTGAAAAATCGGCGAAATTGGTCGGCGTGCGAAGCGCGTTCTGGCGTAAGATTTCGCCGTTTTCGCTGACGATGCCGGCTTTCAGATTCGTGCCGCCGATGTCTACGCCGAGGTAATTCATTCGCAACCTCTAACGGAAAAAGCGAAAACGCGCGCCGGGTTATGCACGAAAATTTGTTCCAAGTGCGCTTTGTCTAACCCCGCTGCCATTAAATCGTCGGAAAATCCGCGCAGCAGAAAATCCAAGCCGGGCGCGCCGCCGTAAACTTTCCAATAAGAACGACGCGCGGCGTCCATTCCGAGCATTATTTGCCCGCCGTGACCGGCTTCGAAAAGGTCGACGACCAGATCGCGCGTCGGATTGCCTTCGTTTTCGCGCCAACGCGCGGCGCCGTCGAGCTCGACGTTCACGCCGGTCGAAAGAATTTCCCGATGGTAAACGAAATCGGGTATTCGATCGGTGTGCGAGAGGATAACCCGCCCGATGTCGACGCCGAGCGATTTCAATAATTCGATTTGTTCGAGCGCGGCGGTTCCCTTTTCGGTGTGCGTTAAGATCGGCGCGCCGGTCTGCCGGTGCGCTACGGCGGCAGCCGAGAAAACCTTTTTTTCCCAATCGCTCAGACGGTTCAATCCGCCGGCGACCTTAATGATCCCGGCGCGGTGCCGGGTGCGTTCGACCTCGATGCCGCAGTAATCGTTGGCGTCGATGCCCTGTTCGATGTCGGCGATAAAAGCCTCGGCGAGCCGTTCGGCGCCGAGCCGCTCGCTCCAATGCCCGTGCGGGTAATATTTTTGCAGGTGCAAACCGGTTGCCGAGACGATCTGAACGCCCGTCCGTCGCGAAATTTCCGCTAATTTCAAAACATTGCGCCCGCCGCCGCACGGCATCGCGTCGATCATCGCCCGCCCGCCCGCCCGGTAAAATTCTTTAAGTTCGACCGCCGCCGAATCTACCGAATCGAGCAATAAATGCGGAAATTTTTCGGTCGCGTAACTGCGGTCGAGAATGACGTGTTCGTGAGCGTAGCAAACGCCCAACGCCGAGACGTCGATGTCGCCCAAAATTGTTCTGACAAAACTCATCTGATATTCGGTTCTACTCTGTCCGCGAAAATCTTCCCCCGCCGCGTAAAATATGATAATTTTGCTCGAGTTTCCGGCATTCGGAAGCGAAAAGGTCGGGCGTTTCGGTGTTGAATTCGAACATTTCGTAATGCATCGGAATGACCGTTTCGGCGCCGACGGCGGCGGCTAATCGCGCCGCTTCGTCGCCCCAGAAATTTCCGGTCACGCGCCGTTCGGGTTTGCGCCCGTTGATCGGCAGCAGGGCGACATTTATCATCTTTCCGCCCCTCAATTCGTTGATGCGTTCCGGTAAACCGTCGTACGGGACGCAGTCGCTGCTGTGGTAAACCGTCCACGGACCGAAGCTGACCAGATAATTCAAAAATTTATGCCGACCGAGCTCGTCCTGTTCCAGAGATTCGTGCGCCGCCGCCACGCCGGTGATAGTAAATTCGTTGATTTCGACGGATTCGCCGTCGTTTAAGCCGATCGCGAAATCGACGTTGCGCCCGACCCGTTCGGCAACGAATTCGCGGTTCGCCGAGGGAATTATAAATTCAAGATTTTTATTAGCCGCCAGCAGCGGGCGCAGAGTTTCGCCGTCCAGATGATCGGTGTGATTGTGACTCGAGGTCACGACGTCGATGAAATCGAGCCGTTCCGGCGCGATCACGCGCCGCGTCATCCGCACGTGCGGTTTGTCGGTCGTTTCGTATTTTACGGTCAGCGAGTCCGAAAGATACGGGTCGAACAACAAATGCCGCCCGCGCCATTGCAGCAGAAAGCCGCTCTGTCCGAGCCACCAGAGATGGAAGGCATTACCGGTTCGTTGATTGACGCGGCGAACGTCGTCTAAAAACGCATCGTCGCTTAAGACGGGTTCGATCAGTTTTTTCGATTTTTCGGCTTCCATTTTTTAGTTCGGCAATTTAAGTTCTTCGCGGACGATTCTAACGCCCTCGACCATGTTTTCGAGTTTTTGTTTCGCCGCCCAGCGCGCCGTCTGGCTCAGACCGCAGTCCGGCGCGAACGACAATTTCTCCGCCGGCGCGAAAGCCAGGCAGCGACGCACCCTTTCGGCGATGTCGGCGGGCGTTTCGATGTAATAACTTTTGACGTCGACGACGCCGACCGCGACGTCTTTTGTCTGACTGATCTCAGCGATAATTTCCAATTCAGAAAACTCGCGGCTCGCCATCTCGAGGTGAAATTCGTCCGCCTTCATTTTCAAAAACGCGGGGAACATCGTTCGGTATTCGCGTTTGCCGACCGCCCGCGCCTTGAAATTGCCGAAACATAAGTGCGTCGAAAGGCGGCATTTTCCGGCAACCGTCTCAACCGTGCGATTAAAAATATCGACGAATCTCGCCGGGTCTTCCCGGTGCGCGTAGCAGCTCATCGAAGGCTCGTCGACCGTAATTTCCGTGCACCCGGCAGAGATCAAAAGTTCGAGCTCGCGGCGGACGATCGGCAGAAGCGCTTCGGTCAGCGCGAAACGATCGGGATAACGCTTGTTGGGCAAAAGCCGTCCGCTCAGAGTGTAAGCGCCCGGAACGCTCGCCTTTAAGGTAAAGCCGGGCGGCGCGATCCGCCGCAGGCGCTTGAATTCTTCGACCGCGCCCAGTCCGCGCGGCGCGGCAAGCTCGCCCGTGACCCGGTGCTTTCCGCGCTGATCGTGGGCGGGCGGTCCGAATCGGCGGGGACTCGCGGCTTCGAGTTCGATGCCGTCGAGAAAACCGTAGAAAGATAAATTGAAATCGAGTCTGGTTTGTTCGCCGTCCGTGATGACGTCGAGCCCGGCGCTCGTTTGGTCATGAACCGCCGCAATCACCGCGTCCGTTTGCAGTTCGGTGAGATCGGCCGAACCGAATTTATCGAGGTTCTGCGCGGCAAATTCGAGCCAGCCGGGAAACGGATAGCTGCCGATGACGGTGGTTCTTAAAGGTTTTTCCTGCATAGTATTAAAAATTTGCCCTCCATTCGGCGGCGCCGGTAAAGGCGATCTTTTCCGGAAATTCCAAAATCGCGCCGAGACGTAAAAGCCGTTCCCGTAATCGTCCGGTATCGACCGCGCGCGCGGAACTATCTTCTTCCAGACTGAGGACCGCCGCGAGTCCGGCAGCCTGTCCCATCGACATCGTCTGCGCCATCGAGCGGCACGACGCGTGCGCGTCGTGCGTGGCGGAAAAACAGCGTCCGGCGACCCACAATTCGTCGCGACCGCGCGGCACGAGCGTGCGGTACGGCACTTCGTAGACCGCGCCTTCGGGCACGTATTCCCACACCGTCTCGTCTTCGCCGTCGGAATTTTGCCGGTGATCTTCAACGGGCGCGCCGCATAAAAAAACCGCGTCGTCGAATTTCGCGGCGGTCAGGCAATCGTCTTTCGTCAAACGGTATTCGCCGTACACGCGCCGCGATTCGCGCACGCCGATCTGCGTCGAAAGCCCCGTGATGACCGCCCGTTCGTAGCCCGCCACGCACTCGCGCAGGAATTTTTCGTAAATGTATGCTTGGCGGCGTCCGGTTCGTTCGGCTTCGGTCAATTGCTCGAAATCCGTGCCGTCGATGTCGGCGACGCGCACCGCGACGGTCGCGATCGAGTTCGGATAAACCATCGGGTGAACGCTGCCCGCTTTGCGCGGCAGCGGATGGCTGCCCTTTTCGACGGCTTCTCGCATTTTTTCGTCGAGCATTTTTTTGCCGCCCGCCAGCGCGAAGCTTTTAAAGTCCACGTTCGACATGCGGAAGGTCGTCGTCAAAGTCTGCGCCGGTTCGACGTCGCCCGCGCGTTCGAAAGGAACGTCCGCCCAGCGGCATAAATCCGCGTCGCCGGTCGCGTCGATGAATCTTTTCGCTTTGATTCGGTAAAACCCGCGCTTGGTCGAAATCACGACCGACGTTAAACGGCCGCCCGAATCGGTTTCGACACCGACGACGAACGAATGCAGCAGCAGTTTTACTTCGGCTTCGCCCAAAAGCGAATCCCAGACGAATTTCAAACGTTCGGGGTCGTAAGTGACGCCCGTGCCCGCGCCGTAAGTGTTCGGACGAAGAAAGATGGAGTTTGTTTGGTCGAGGCGCGTCACCACCCGGTCCGGAATTCCGCCCGCCACTTTCCGCGGCGCGTCGCCCGGCGTGAAAAAACCGTAAAAGGTATCGAGAACCTGCGTCGACCAGCCGCCCGGGAAGCCGTATCGCTCGATCAGCAAAACCTGATATTTACCGGACTCGCGCGCGGCGAGCGCCGCCGCGCAGCCCGCCGACCCGGCGCCGCAGACGAGGATATCGACCTCGGTCAAGAGCGGAATTTTTTCGTGATTTAAACAATTCAGCATTTTTTTCGACCGTTAAACATTCGAAACGCTCCAGCCGGCGTCGATCTTGAACGTTTCTCCCGTGATGCGCCGCGCATCGTCGCCCATTAAAAATAAAGCCAATCGAGCGACGTCCGCCGCGTCGAGCATTTCTTCGCCGAACGGATGCTTGGCGCGCATAAAATCCAGAATCGTTTGATCGGTTTGTGCGCGCGCGCTCATCGGCGTTTTGACCAGGCTCGGCGCGATGACGTTGATTCTGATTTTGTGAGGCGCGTAATACGCCGCCGCGGTTTTCGACAAACCGACGATCGCCGCTTTCGTCGCGGCGTAAGCGTGGGTCGCAAAATATTTCGGTTCGGGCGAAAAATTCAGCACGCTGCCCATATTCAGAATCGCGCCGCGCACGTCCGACCGGTCGGGCGCCTGTTCGAGCATGACCTTTAAAGCCGCGCGGCACATCAAAAAGACGGTTCGCGCGTTGGCGTCGAACGTGGCGTTCCAGCCCGCGAGCGTGCATTCGTGAAGCGGTCCGTCGCCGAACTTTCTGCCCGAAATGCCGACGACGTTGAATAAAGCGTCCAGCCTTCCGAACTCGCCGGCGAATTTTTCCATCGCCGCTTGCGTTTCGCTTTCGATCGTCAAATCGGCGACGGCGTAACCGCTTTCGGTCGTTTCTTTAAGTTCGGAAACGAGCGCGGCGCAGCTTTCTTCATCGTTCGAAACGATGAATATATTCGCGCCGAATTGCGCCGCCTGCCGCGCCGTCTCCGCCGCGATGCCGGTCGAGCCCGTGATCAGATAATTTCTGCCGTTCGAATCTTTCATTCGCTTTTATTGATAAAGATGCGCCAACGACCGACGATAGGCTTCGTAAAACCTTTCGAGCTGCTCGTCGGCGCTCGTATTTCCGACGAATTGATGGCTCGGCAGCAGCTCGACCGGAAACTTTCGGTCGACCAGTTTTTCGGCGACCGCGCACCGAAGCATGTTGATGATCATCGCGCCGGTCACGGTCGAAGTCGGCCCCGTCCGCCATTCCAAGCCCTCGATCTCGACGACGCAATCTCCCGACGGCGTTTTGTTGTCGATAATAACGTCTGCGTAATCGATCAACTTTTTGCCGGACGAATGCGCCGCCGAAGTGTTCTCGCAATGGCGGCGCGACAAAACGGCGATGACCGGAAGCCCGCGTTTTTTCGCGCCCGCCGCCATCTCGACGATGACCGGGCGGATGCCGCTCGTCGAGATGATGATGAACGCGTCGTTCGCGCCGAAATGAAAACTTTTTAAGATCTCTTCGGCATAGCCCTCGTATTTTTCCAGAAAAAGCGGCGCGCGCAGCCCGTTCGCGCCCTCGATCGCGTGATGATTCGACAGCGCGTGTTCGACGAGCGCGAAAAATCCCTGGAAACAGCCCTGGCGCGGCGTCATTTCCTCGCACATCATCCGCGAATGACCGTTTCCGAAAAGAAAGACGAGTCCCTTGTTTTCGATCGCGCGCGCGCAGATGTCGGCGGCGCGTTCGATGTTCGGCAATTCTTCGCTGCGGACCTGATTCAATAAACCGAGCGTCTGCTCGTAATAACTTTCAGCGGCTTTGCTCATAAAATAAAAAATTGCTTGTCGTTTTTCCCCTGTAAATATTTGTTTTTTTACGTCGCGTTCAGATTCGGGAACAAGCCCTCAAAATCGAGCTTCCCGATCGAATCGCGCAGCGCGGTTTCCTCGTCGGCGGTCAATGAACGGCGCGGCGGAAGGCATTCTCCGCAATCGAGCCCCGACCAGGCTAATAATTTTTTGATCGCCGGAAAGACCGGATAGCGGACCGCCGCTTCGATGAGCGAGTTGACCTTTTTCTGGCGCCGCCGGGCTTCGTCCCATTTCTTTTCTAGGCTCAACTCGTAAATCTCCACAAACAGCTCGGGCACGAGGTTGTAAAAAGTGCCGATCCCGCCGTCGGCGCCCATCAAAAGCCCGGCGACCAAGACCTCGTCGTAGCCGCTGAAGATCGTCGCGCCGGATTCTTTGACGATCGACATCATAAAAAAATCGTGCCCGGTGAATTTCAGCCCGACGACGTTCGGGATCCGGCAAAGCTCCTTGATCTGGTCGGCGCTCACGATCGCCGGCGCGAGCGCCGGAAAGTAATAAATCAGCAGCGGCAGATCCGAAGCGGCGGCGAGCGCCTCGTAATATTGTTTGATTTCGGCGAATGAATAATTGCCGATCGGCGGCAGGCTGCTGATCGCGTGCACGCCGGCTTTTCCGGCGAAGCGCGCCAATCGCACCGCTTCGGCGGTCGAACCCGCCCCGACGTGCGCGATGACCGTTTTACCGCGCGGCGAGTTGGCGACCGCGGATTTCATGACCGCCTCGCGCTGGTCGGGCGATTGGAGAAGTCCCTCACCAGTCTGTCCGGAAATATAAATTCCGTGAACGCCGGTTCGATAAAGCCTTCCGAGCAAATTTTCGAACGCGCATTCCTTGAACGTGCCGTCAGCCTCGAACGGCGTGACGACGGCTGGCATGATTCCTTTTAGGTTTTCCATAACGAATGTTTACTGAATTTAATTCTTCTTCGGCGCAACGACCGGACGCATGTCCGCTTCCGATTTCACGTCTTTTTCGCCTATCCACCCGAACGAAAATTTCGCGAAGACGATTTTTTCGTAGGGCTGCTGGTCGCTGTATTCGTAAAGGTTTCCGACCTGATCGTCGGGCAGCGCGACCAGATTCGAGTACGCCGACCCTTTGGCGTTGATCTGGCGCGCGAGCGTCCAGGTCTGTCCGCCGTCGAAGCTCGCGCGGACGGTCAATTTTTCGCGTTTGAGGCTCGCCGGATTCGAAAATAAAAGAACGCCCTTTTGATCCTTCCGATCGAAGCGAATGATGCTCGCCTGACAGATCGGTTCGAGCAGCATCGGGTCGTGCGTCACTTTCGACCAGGTTTTTCCGCCGTCTTTGCTCGTCACGACGGCGCGCACGTAAATTTGCGGGTGCTGACGGTGATTTCGCATATTGAGCAAAAGCGTGCCGTCCGCGCGTTCGACGACCTGTGATTCGTTGGTGCCTTCGCCGGCGATTCCGCCGAGCTTCCACGTCGCGCCGTGATCGTCGCTGTAAAAAACGTGCGAGCGGCTGTTTCTTTTGCCCAGAACGGAATGATTCGCCGGAATTACGAGCCGACCGCTTTTCAGCTGAATGCCGTTGCCCGGCCCGGTCGCGTACCAGCCCCAATTCTTGTCCTTGACCGACGCCGTGATTTCGACCGGTTTGGACCACGTCGCGCCGTCGTCCGTGCTGTTCATCGCCCAGACGGTGCGCCCGCCTTCGCCCTGTCCGTCGACGATCTCGCTTTCCTTTGTTTTTCCGGGGTTGTGCGTCGATAAGAGCCAGACCGTGCCGGTTTTCCGGTCGACGACCTGCGTCGGGTTGCCGAAGGTGTTTTCGCCGTTATCGCCGATGACCTGCATCGCCGACCAGGTTTGTCCGCCGTCGAAGCTGCGCTTCATGACGAGATCGATGTCGCCCGTGTCGCTGCGGCTGTTTTTGCGCCCCTCGGCGACGGCGATCAGTGTGCCCTTCGGCGTCAAAATGATCGACGGAATGCGGTACGTGTTGTAACCGTCCTTTCCGGATTCGAAAACGTCGATCTGCGTCAAACCGGAAATATCGTCGTTTTTTGTCGGCGGCGTTTGGGTGGTTTGCCCGTAAGCTGCCGCCGTTAAGAAAACCGAGGCAAATAAGCTGAAAGAAATTAAAAATCTGTTTTTCATGGTGATCATTTAAGCTTCAAATTTTTGTTCGCTTTTACGGCGGGAATCAATTTTTTCGTAAATTTGTGCCTTTTCTACCGCTCTCGCCCCGCGGCTGTAAATCGTCAACCCCGTCAGATCCTTGTTGTCCGAGGGCATCAGCAAACTCGCCAGATAGCCGGTCGCGACGCAGACAGTGATCCCGATCGCGGCGTATAAAAAGAAGTGAATGCTCGTCGCGCGTTGCACGAAAATCAGCACCGCCCAACTCACTGCGACGCCGGTCAAAACGCCTTTCGTGTTGGCTTTTTCGGTAAAAATGCCGAGCGCGAAAACGCCCGCCAAACCGCCGCCGAGCAGCCCGAGGATCTGCAGGAAAACGTCCCACAGCGAAACGATGTCGAACGTCGCGAGGAGCGCGGCGCCGCCCATCCCGACCGCGCCGAGCACGAGCGTCAGAATGCGGGCGAGCCGCACGCTTCCCGCCTCGTCCGCTTCGGGGCGAAAACGCTGGTAAAAATCGGTGATGATCGCCGTCACGATGCTGTTTTGCGAGCCCGATTGACCGGCGGCGAAAAGCCCGGCGATGACCAGACCGGAAACGCCGACCGGCATCTGGCTCAGAATGAACCACGGGAACGTCGCGTCGATCTGCATGTTGACGTTGATGAGCTGCGGGTGCTCTTTGTAAAAAACATAGAGCGCCGTGCCGATCGAGAAAAAAAGCAGGGAGCCCGGAATGACGAACAATGCGTTGAGCCAGATCGCTCGCGCGGCTTCCTTTTCGGTCGCGGTCGTTAAATAACGCTGAATGACGGCTTGATCGGTCGTGTACGGCACGAGCTGCGAAAACAGGTTGCCGATCAGCACGACCGCGACGGTCGTCGTCGTGTAATCCCAGCCCCAATTAAAAATATGCAGCTTGCCGTCATTGAGCGCCGTCGTGAACATCGCCGCCGCGCCCCCGTCGACCTGCCCGCTGATCAGAATCAGGGTCAGCACCGCCGAGCCGATCAGAATGAAAAACTGCAGAACTTCCGTCCAGGTCACTGCTTCGGCGCCCCCGAGCATCGCGTAAAGCGTGCTGACGAAACCCATCGTGACGATGCAGACGTAGATGTTTAAATCCGAAATGACCGAAAGCGCGAGCGCCGGCAGAAAAAGCACGATGACCATTCGCGACGTTTGCATCAGGACGAATGTCGCGCTGCCGAAAAGCCTGACCGGAAGACTGAAACGTTTTTCCAGGTATTCATACGCCGAAGTGATCCGGAGGCGGCGGAAGAACGGCAGGTAAAAGAAAACCACGATCGGCGTGATCAAAATGATGGCGAGATTGGCGAGAATATACACCCAGTCGGACGAAAAGGTTTTCGCCGGAATCGCCATAAAAGTAATCGAGCTGAGCTGTGTTCCGAAAATGGCGATTCCGGCAGCCCACCACGAAATGCGCTGACCGGCGAGAAAAAAATCGTTGGTGTCTTTCTGACGGCTGGTGAAATAGATGCCGACCAGTAAATTGATCCCGAGATAAACCACCAGAACCGCGTAATTGATGAAGCCGAACGACTGGCGAGGGGGAACCGGCTCGCCGAGCACCGTCTCCGCCGAACGATTGCCGGGACGATTCTCGCCGCCGGAGATCGCGACGTCGCCGCGCCACGGAACGGCGACGGTCGTGACGAGTCCGGCGGGAAAGTTTCCGACATTCGCCCAGGTGTTGGTGATCGTATGATAAGCCAGCACCTCGCGGCTGAAACCGGGATGATTTTCCTTCAACTGCTGAACTTTTTCCGCGTTCGCGCCGTCGTCGCCGCCGAAAACGAGCAGATGCGACTGCCCGTAAGCGACCGCCGGGGCGGCGACCGCCGCGCGCGGCAAATCGGCGATTCGCTTCCAGCCGGCGGCGGGCGAAAAACGATAAGCGTCGGTCAAGTACCGGCGCGTCACTTTTCCGGCTTCATTTTTGAAAAGTTCGGCGCCGCTGACCACGTAGACGTTATTGTTGGCCGCCGTCACGCCCGCTAATATGCGCCCCGCGCCGGGAATCGGCGCGGCTTTCTGCCACCCCGCGCTCGTGTTCGACAAATCGAGCGTCCAAACGTCGGCGGAAGCCGTTTCGGAAGCCGGTTCGGCTTGTCCGCCGGCGACGTATATCACATTGCCGAGCAATGCGGCGTTCATCATCGCCAACGGCTGCGGCAGCGAAGGCAGTTCAGTGCGGACGAGACTGCCGCCCGCGTACTGCAGCTTGAAAACCTCCGCGTAATGCCTCTCGCTGTCCGAACCGCCGATGCAGATCAAACCGTCCGGGGTGGTGACGCTCCCGCCGTAAGCCAACGAATGCGCGAGCTTTCCGACTTCCCGCCACTCGGCGGCGTTCGCGTCGAGCGCGAAGACGCGGTCGTACCAGACCTTTTTTCCGCCCTCGAAAAGCGAGACGGGAAAATCCGTGCCGCCCGCGACGATCAGCGCGTTATTCGAAACGCCGGCGAATTGACCGCTCAATTTTTGCGGCAGCGCGGGCAGCGTTTGCCAGTTGAATTTGCCCGAATCGCTCGGCGGAAGGTTTTCCGCCCGTCCGGTCGAAAACGTGAGAGTCAATAATAAAAGGCAAAAGCCCGCCGCCAGCAGATTTCGCGCCGCGCGTTTAGAGGAGCCGGGTAATATAATAAAATTGGTCATACAAAAAATTCCGGTATTAATTCTTGTGCGATCCGCCGCAGAGGCGCGGCTTCATTTTCGTCGATCGAATGATACGGAAAGCGCAAACGCGTGCCGATTCGTGCCCAACCGCCGATCGCCGCCAGCAATTTATCGAGCGCCTGGTTCGAAAAAAAATGCCGGTCGCGGAAAGGCACGATGTACTCGTTCATAAATCGCTGCAGTCGGCTTTCGATTTCCAGCGCTTTTTTTAAATCCTTTTTCATCAAATCGTTCCAGCGTTTCGCCGCCGCCGGACTCAAACAAGCCACATTCGAATAAGAGCCCGACGCGACGCCGTTTTCGACGCCGGTCGCCAGTCGATGTCCCGGAACGAATACCGAAAGCCTCGGCGCGACCTCTTTCATTTCCCGGTACCAAACGGCGTCGCCGTCGAGCAGTTTGACGCCGACCAGCGACGGAACCGACTCGGTCATCTTCAAAAGCTCGGCGGGCGACAGAACCCGCTTCGCGTGCGGCGGATTGTAAAGCACCAATCCGACCGGGGCGATGACCTCTGCAACGGTCTGCAAAAAGTTCTCCGCTTCGCCGAACGACAACGCCGTCCAGTCGGGCAGAATCACCTGGATTGCGCTCGGCTGCAGCCGAGCCCCGATTTCGGCGCGGGTCAGTGCCGTTTGCGCGTCGGTATGCGCCGCCCCGATCTGGAATGGCATGTTCGCCGCCCGGCATTTTTCCGCCAGCATTAAGTTGATTTTTTCAAATTCGTCGGCGGTCTGCGCGTAAAACTCGCCGGCGGTGCCGTTCGAATAGACGCCGTCGACGCCGCTTTCGATCAGAAGGTCGATCTCGGCGGAAAGCCTTTCGAAATCGATGCTTTGATCGGCATTGATCGGCAGCAGCAGAGTCGCCCACGTTCCGTTGATTTCGCTGGCGGTCAAGGGTTGCATAGTCTAATGATAAATCGTCGCCGGTGCTATTCCCTCTAGAATTCCAGCTTGATGCCGAACTGAATTTGGCGCGGCTGCCCCGTGCTGTCGTACTGCCCGAAATCGACGCTCGTCAGCGTCGTGCTGAGACTCGTAAAGTTCGCGCGATTGAACGCGTTGAACACATCCGCCTGCAGCCGGAGCGTAAAGCGCTCGCTGATTTTGGTCCGTTTGCGAAGCGAAAAATTCCACACCTGCAGACCGGCCGCCTCGACGATGCCGACGCCCGCCGTGCCGCGACGCCCCGGCGGCGCGACGGCGAAAGCGTCCGGGTTGATCCAATTGTCGGGCGACCGCTCGGATTTCGGAACGAGCACGTCGCCGCCGACGTAATCGACGCGGCGCGTGCCGCCGGTCGAAGACGCCCCGAGAACCGTCAGATAGGGACCGCTTTGAAAGCGGGTGATGCCGCTGATTTCGAAACCGGAAAGCAGCTTGCCGACGAATCCGCTTGATTTTCGGAAAAACGGCAGACTGTACGAATAAGTGCTGACAAAGATATGCCGCCGATCGAAGCTCGCCGGTCCGTAGAGGAATTTGCGGTCGAACGGGTCTTCGCCGTCGTCGTCCTGGTTGCTCGCGTCGGTCAGAGCTTTCGACCACGTATAGCTGCCGGTATACCTGAAATTGCCCTTTCTTTTCGTGACGTAGACCTGCAGCGAATTGTAATTCGAGTTCGAATCGGAGGTGAAATAGTTGATGGTCGAAAAACCTTTGTAGGGTCGCAGCGCGTTATCGACCGAGCGCTGCGCGGCGGGCAGCGCGAAATTCGCGGCCGCGACGCTCAAAGGGACCTGATTGATGTTCGGCGAGCGCAGCAAATGGCGCGCGCCGTTTCCGACGTAAGATATTTCAGCCAGAAATCCGAAGGGCAGTTCCCTTTGAATCCCCAAACTGTAATTCATGACGTACGAGGGCTGCAGATCGGTCGCGATCGCGCCGATCGCGCCGAGCGGAGTCAGCGCCGATTCCGTTCCGGCGGTCGGGTCGGCGAGATTCGCGTTCTCCAGATTGACCGCGGTATTGAACGGCGGATTGTTGATGAGCGCGATGGTCATCGCGGCCTGCGGTCGATCGTAAAAAATACCGAAGCCGCCCCGAATAACCGTTTTATTGTTATTGAAAGGCACCAGCGCGAAGCTCACGCGCGGGGCGAAACGGGTCGTCGGTTCATAAACGCCGCGCCGCGCGCCGGTCGGGACGGACGATACCGCCGGGGTCAGAGCGTTCGGCACCCGACCGAGCTCGGATTCCGGCACTCCGTCGCCGACGCGGATGAGCCCGTTATAAATGTTTCCGCCGCGCGTCAGATCGATGCCGCCGGTGCGCGTCACCGTCACGGCGTTCGCCGGCGAGTAAAGAGCCGGATCGAAATTCGTCATATTGTTGGCTTGCGCGTAATAAGGAATCGAGCGTTCGACGCGCAGACCGTATTCGACGCTCAGACGATTGTTGACCTTCCAGGTGTCCATCGCGTAAAAATCGATTTGCGTCGCGCGGAAAAAGCCCCACGGCTCGTCCGCCGCCTCCTCGTAAGTGCGAAAGTTACCCAAAAGCGCGTCGGCGAAAGCATTGCTGGTCGAATTCGGATTCGAAGCGGCGGTGAACGAAACGTTGCCCGTATACCGCGGACGACCGTTCTGGTCTATGCGGCTGCGGAAATACGCCGCGCCGAATTTCATCGTGTGTTTGCCCTTGATCCACGTCAAATTGTCGTTGACGGCGATTTCGGTCGTCGGCTGGATCAGCGCGAAGGTCGGTCCGCGAAAGCCCGACAAGCCCGCGACCGTAATATCCGGCATCCCGTCGTCGTACTGCTCGCCGAGAAATAATTGGGGAAATTGAAACCCGTGCGTTTCGCGCAGCCACGTCTCGCCGACCGGGTAGCTGCGCTGATCGACGGTATTGACGCTCGCTCTTAACTCATTGGTAAGGTTCGCCGTCGCCAGCCAGGTGTGCTGCGCCAGATAACTCTTGCCCGGTCGGAATCTGGTCATCGGCGTGACCGGAAGCTGCGATTCACCCGCCGGTCCGTAAGGCGTGGCGAAATCGTTGATGTCGTGAATATAGCGCCCGTAGATCGCCTGTTTGTCGCTGATCTGATAGTCCAAACGGACAATATCCTGTCGAAAATCGAACGGATTCGGGCGCTGGAAAAGCGCGTTGTTGCCGATCGGAAGATCTTCGAACGAAGCCGCCATATCCATGGAAAGCCGGTAAACGCTGGCGATGGCGCGACCGTCCGGCGTGATGCGGTTCGCCGGGATGCGATTGCGAAGCGCGGTCGAATTGCCGCCGAAACATCCCGTCCGAACCGCCGCCCGCGTAATCGTTCCGGAGCTGTTGACCGCCGGTGCGACGCAGGTGTTGGCGGCGTTGAGCGGATCGCGCAGAACTCCGTCGTCCGCGGTGCCGACGATGCCGTCGAATCCGCGCAGACGGTATGAAAAATCTCCTTCCAATTCCGCCCTCGTCGGCAGCGAGCGACGCACCGGATTGGTCGAACGGCGGATGAATTTCCATTCCTGACCGCCGAAGAAAAATAACTTGTTTTTCAGGATCGGACCGCCGACGCTGTATCCGAAATTGTTGTAACGCAGGGCGGGTTTATCGGGCGAAAAGAAGGAGCGCGCGTCGAAAGCGTCGTTTCTGACGAATTCGAAAACGTTTCCGCGGATACGATTGCCGCCGCCGCGCGTCACGACGTTGATCGCGGCGCCGGAGTTGCGCCCGTATTCGGCGGAAAAATTAGATGTCTGAAGCTTAACTTCCTGTATAAAATCGATGCCGACGTTGTTGACGATGCTCGCGTTGTTCGTCGGGCTCAAATTATAGCCGCCGTCGACCGTGATGTTGTTGGTGCCTGTGCGATTGCCGTTGATGGCGGTCTGCGCCGAGCTCGAACTCGACGCCAGTTGAAGCGGGTCGTCGGTCGTCAAAACCGCGCCCGGAACGACCGAAAACAATTCGACGAAGTTACGAGTGTTGAGGGCGAGATTATCGACCTGTTCGCGGTCGATAACGCGGGCGACTTCGCCCGACGTCGTGTTGACGGTTTCTCCGGTCGAGGCTTGAACTTCGACATTCTCGGAAATGCTGCCGGTTTCGAGCATGAAATCGACCGTCAATCGTCCGTCGTTGACCAACACATAATCCGTTTTGATTATTTTCTTGAAACCCTGACGTTCGACGCCGATCGTATAGGTGCCCGCCGGAAGGTTGGTGCCGACGTAAAAACCGTTTTCGTCGCTGATGACGGTCCGCGATAGATTGCCCGTCTCGCTTCTGATCGTGACGCCGACGTTCGGAACGACGGCACCGGTCGAATCGGTGATAGTTCCGGAGATGCGCCCGCCTGTCGCCTGCGCCCGAATCGCGAGCGCGAACCCACCGAGAAGAAACAAAACGAATAAAATCCGGCACAGATTATTCAAAACTGATCTTTTTTTCATATGCGTTTACGATTTATCCAAACAAATCTTTAAAGTTGACGACACAACTCCTGCCCTGCCCGAAACCAGGTTAAAATGATGTGTTCGAAAGGAAACCTTTAGGTCTAACGGTTTTTGTAATTGGTCAGACCAATTTTGTCGATTATTACGGTATTAGTGCTCTATTTTCTCAATAATGTTTTTCGTGCCAATGCTTGCAGGTTCTCCGTTTCCGAGTTTAGAAAATTAATATAAATCGGACTGCTGTGCTGGCGAATAACTTCTCTGACGCGTCCGTCGACGCCGCTTCCGAAAGCCTCGATTATTTCTCGATGCGATTCGATCGCGCCGTCCAAACTTTCTTTTTCAAATCGACGCAGGATGCTGATGAAAGCAAACAGCGGCACCGTCAATTGATCGAGCATCTCGTAAAGCGTCTTATTGCCGGAAATCTTCCAGATCAGCCGGTGAAATTCCAGATCGGCTTGGGCGACCTCGAAATAAGAATTGATGCTTACGGCTCGGATGATATTTCCGAGCTTTAGATTTAAATCCGCTAAAGCCGCCGGCGTGATTCGCTTTAAAGCCTCAACGCCGGCGATTTCCTCAAGCGTGCCGCGCAGCGTGATTCGTTCTTCGATCTCCTTTTTTGACAATTCGGTAACAAATGTTCCCTTATTCGGCACGCGCACGACGAGTCCGACGTGCTCCAGTTTGGTCAGCGCCTCCCGGACGCTTGTTTGACTGATTTCAAGTTCCTGCGCCAAATGCAGTTCTCGCAGCGGCTCGCCCGGAAAAAAGCTGCCGTTGAAAATGGCATCAAGCAGGGTCTTATAAGCCTGCTCACTCAACGGGCTGTTTTTTATTGAAAACAACTTTCCGCGCATACAATCTTTTTAGTCCTAAATGAATTCAATAAAGCATTAACATTAATGATTAACGATTAACGATAATCTATAAATTTAAAGTTGTCAACCGATTTGAAAGACGTCAGCAATTAAATCGGAAAGTTGTGGGATTGAAGTCAGTAAAATAAGTCCTTTACTGCAATCCTAAAGCCTCGCGGAACGAATTTGCTTCCAGATCAGATATTTTATTTGGAGAATTAAAATTTCGGGGCTAAAATTTACGGATTAATTTTATCGCTGGATCCGACTTTAATTCTCTTTTATGGAAATTTCTGAGGCAATGCATCAAAACGACTCAGTTTTAACTCCATTTTTGACTTCAGTCGATGAAAAGGCGACGGAAGTCGCTTACAGAATTACTTCAGAGATATGTTCGGCCGGTAATAGAAAGGAACCTTCGCGCCAAATTGAGAGTTTCACTCAAAAACGGGGATTTCAGGCAATCGGATCAAGAGGCGCTGGAAATCGCCGGCGAAGCAAAACTCGCGCTGACCGCCGAACTCGAAAAATTAAGGTCGAATTTTCAAGACGAATCGATTCATAATCTGCAAAGCAACGTCGCGTCGTTCACGATCAATGCTTACCGCGATATCTCCGGAAAAAGTACCCGCTCCGCCAGCAGTTGAAAAACAAACTCGCTATCTGCTAATTCACCATCCCGAATTCGAGCTCCGAGAAAGCGAATACGGATGGGTTTGCGGATTCGCCGCGAAAATGAGAATCCGCAAACCGGTCGATTCGGAACACATAAAAACCGAAATTGCCGCAAAACTCGACGCGGCGAATTCAACGGAATCCGAGCGGACGGTTGAACTCGTCCGGCGCATCTTCGCCTTCTCCGAATCGATGATTCTTTTTAAGGATTTGCTGTCGATCGTCGGGGAAATACAGGGCGTCAAAGACAAAACCGAAATTACCGACGAAGAAGCTCTTCTTCACCAGGAAAAAAACATGTCGGTCACGAACGACGGGCTTTCGGAAATCGAGCGGCAGGAAGTTCTGAAACGAATTTGGCTCGAAATTCTTGCACTGCCGCCGCGGCACCGGATCGCTTTGTTGTTAAATCTAAAAGATAAAAGCGGCGACTGCGTTATCAGATTATTCCCGATCCCGCGCATCGCCTCCATTCGAGAAATCGCCGAGTCGCTAGAATTTCCGCCGGAAGAATTTGCCGCCGTTTGGAACGAAATGCCCTGGGAAGGTTCAAACCCGTCGGTCAACTAGACACGACGAGCGGAATCGGAAAATCTTCTCTCTTCGTCAGTTCCGGTAACGACGTGGCGAACAGCATCGGCTTACAATCAATTGGTAAAATCGGACGGTCGCCCGGCCATTCAATGGTGCATCGGTACAAATCGAAAACACTTTCCCTTGAAGTGTTGAAGAAATTTATAAATTCTCCAGTGGTTATATAAAAAAAGCCGACGTACTTTTTTGAGGGACGATTCGACGGCGTCCATAATTTCTTAAATTATCGATTCGGCAGACGGACATACTCGGTGAATCGAAACGTCGAAATAAAAAAATCGAACAGGGTCCGCCGCAATCTGAATCAATTATTGAAAAGGCACAGTGCAGAAGTACCGGTTAAATTAATTAACACGACCCGAGTCGGTTTAACTTAAAGCCAGATGGTTTATTGAGCGAAACAATGCTTCAGGAGGAGAAAATATGTTTTCAGGTAAGCGTTCAAATATTATCGGCGCGCTCATCTTAGCTTTGCATATTGGGATGGCAACCGTCGCGCAAGCGCAGGTGTCGGGCACGGACACACACGATCATAAGAGCTTTCAGTGTCTGGAAGACGGGCTGAAATCGAACGAGTTCGGATGCCTCCTCCTCGCCAAGTTGCAACTTGAGCGATTCCCTGAAGGGCAGTTGTTCTGGCATTTGAGCAAGTCTCCGACAAGAGGGGCCGCCGAAGCAGCCAAAGGTCGGACTGGGATGGTGGTCGATGCGGACGGGCAAGTTTGGCTCTTCATCTTCGGACCAAACAGCGCTAAGCCGAAGAAAGGCGAATTCGTCGCCACGGTCGGGCCTCTTCAATTGACTGCAGGTAAATTGCCTCCGGCGAAGTCGTATGAAGTCGTGGCTAACCGCGCGGTCATGCCGGCGGGCACATACACTAGAGTTCATACCCACCCCGGACCGGAAGCCTGGTTCATTTTGGACGGCGAGCAGTGTCTTGAAACTCCGGCCGGGCTCATGAAAGGGCGTCAGGGCGAAAGCATGTTCGCGCCGCCGGCAACGCCGATGAGGCTCAGTAACAACGGCTCATCCACCCGCCGCGCTCTTTTCATCGTTATACACGACGCCGCTCAGCCGTGGAGCATTCCGACTAATGAGTGGAAGCCGACCGGCGCATGTGATCGTTAGGCTGACTAATGGCGGTTGGTCATCAGCGTTTCCAACGGGCATCTAACAGCCGACTGCACAAGTTCCTCTATTCGGCAGATGTCATGCTTCGCTAAAGGCATGGGGTGACGCGTGAGGGCCCGGCGGCAAACCGTCTCCAAATGACCGTTTACCGCACAATCGAAAAGAGTCCGTAAAACGGCTGTTTTTCGGACTTCACTGCCGAAACTAAAAAACCTCTTGAATCCATCATAAAACGGTCTGTTTATGCGTCCGTTTATCAAAGTCCGTTTTCGGGCTGCATCGGTCGCAGAAAGCAGACTAAATCTGTGACCGGAAAGAATACGAAAAGTAAAAGATGCCGGTCGATTTTGCCGCGTTTCGACTGCCGATCGGATTTTAACTCTGCAAAAAGACAGGCTCAGGAAGTTCCGTTGCTCGAAGATTTAGGAAGATGTCGTTTCGGCCGCAAAAAGCCGCGCGCACCGGTCTGGAAGCTCGACCGGCTGGGGCGCAGTCTGCGCGATTTGATTGATATTGTGAATCGGCTCGAACAAAGCTGCGTGTCGTTCATCTGCCTAGCTCGAAGCATAGACAGCCGAACGCCGAAGGCAAACTTTTCTTTCGCATCTTCGGCGCGCTCGCCGAGTAGGAACGAGAACTGATCCGCGAATATACGAAAGCCGGTCTGACGGCGGCGTGGGCGCGCGAGCGGAAAGCGGGCGCAAGTAGGCGATGGACGAAGAACAGATGGAGCGGGCGCGCGATGGTGAACGCCCCGAAGTGAAGATAAAATCGGTTATCAAAACGGGGGGCGTTTATAAAACGACGCTCTATAAATAGGTGTCGATGGGCGAATCCGCCGGCGAAAACAAAAAATAATCTGTAAAAGTCATAAACGAATTTTTACTTATCTTTAACAGCTATGTCCACAAACAAGATTTTAAATGCGGGTTGGCAAACTATGCCGCTTCCGGCAATCCGGCAGCGGCGGCTTCTTCATCCCTGAATTGAAAGGCGTGAACTTTCTTCACGAGACCGATTTTTTCAAGCGCCCTGATTTGAATCCAATTGACGTCGAATTCGTACCAGGCGAGCCCGTGTTTCGCCGAGCGCGGATTGGCGTGATGATTGTTGTGCCAGCCTTCGCCGAACGTCAGGGCAGCGATCAGCGCGTTATTGCGCGAATCGTCGCGCGTCTCGAAACGGCGCGTTCCCCACAGGTGAGTCGCGGAATTGACGAGCCACGTCGAGTGCCAGCCGACGACCTGCCGCAGAAAGATTCCCCATAAAACCATCGACCAGCCGCCGACGGCGAATAAAATCAAAGCGACGACGATCGGCGTCACGTAATAATATTTAGAGACGACGACGTGAAATCTGTCCTTGATCAAATCGGGAGCGTAGCGCCTGACCGATTCCTCGCTTTGATTCTGCGCCGTGCCGCGCAGAATCCAGCCGATATGCGCCCAAAACGCACCGCCCGTACGGGGCGAGTGCGGGTCGTTTTCGGTTTCGGTGAACGCGTGATGCTTGCGGTGCGTCGTGACCCAGTTGATTGCGCCCGATTGAAGTCCGAGCGTTCCGCAAATGGTAAGAAAATACTCAAAGAACTTCGGGGTTCTAAACCCGCCGTGCGTCAAAAGCCGGTGATAACCGATTCCGACGCCCCAGCTGCCCGCGACCCACCAGGTGATCGCCGCGGCGATCAGATTCTGCCAGCTGAACGTGAATAATGCCCAGACCGCCAATACGTGAAAGATAACCACGACCGTCGCCGTGACCCATTGAATTTGATTTGATTTTGCGTCTTTCGACTGTATTACGTTTTGCATTTGAAAACTCCATAAGTATCAGGACAGTAACATTACAAATGTTTTGTTTCAGTAATACTTAGATGCTGACCGGAAGCGTTTTCAGACAGTCGGTTGTAAGAGTTTCGTAACAGTTCGTATTGTTTTCTTCGGAATCAAAAGAATTTTTTTAAGTTCGTTCAAATACGTCGTCATTTATGGAGCTGCTAGATTTGTTTTTTGTGCGTTTCGCCGGTTTCTCAAGCCTACTTTTGTTAAACCGAAAATCGTTCGGCGGTTCCCGAAGGGCAATAAACGCCGGGAAATGAATTCGGCGATAAATGACTTATGTTTTCGGACGGCTCAAATCCGTCTCTTGAAAACAGTTGAAATAAAGTGTTTTGAATAGTTTATTGACCGGGTTCTGACTTGTCTCAAATCAATTTGCAACTATTCGGTCGAAAGCGCATCCTAGTAATATCAGTCCTTCTCTTGCACCGGTTTTTTCCGGTGCGCTCGTCAAAGACGGTTTTTTAGATTAGTTCGAGAGCAGGTTTATTTTATTACAGAAGTCGCTCTTGAAATTTTTGAGCATCCGAAATCCGATCCTTCGCAGCTGACCGTTTTTTCTCCGAAGCCAAATTCGATTCGACACTTCTCTTGAAATTCCCTAAAACGGGATAAAGGAACAAATTAATATGTCAATGAAACTATATGTCGGAAATCTTTCCTTCAACACATCAACTCAGGATTTGGAACAAATGTTCGGCGAAATCGGCAGCGTCAATTCAGCCAGTCTCATCGAAGACCGCGAAACCGGTCGCTCGCGCGGCTTCGCGTTCGTCGAAATGTCGTCGAAACAGGACGGACAGGACGCGATCACCAAGCTGAACGGCAAGGAAATCGACGGTCGCGAAATGATCGTTAACGAAGCCAAACCGCGCGAAGACCGCAACAGCGGCGGCAGACGCGGCGGTTACGGCAACGGCAGCGGCGGTTCGCGCTGGTAACGGCGATCGCTTGATTCTTTAAGCAAAATTTTAAGCGGCGGTGACTGTTTATAGACTAGCGGTCCCCGCCGCTTTGCCGTTCTAAGATACCGGAGGTTTGTAAAACAAACTGGAAAGAATTCCTATAACTTACGCCGAAGATATCTAAGAACAGGGCGAAAATAATTCGTTGCCGACGAGGAAAATTCTCCGCGTGGCTAAGAGCCACAGACAAAAATATACGCTAAGCAAAATACTTGAAAGCGCGTTAACGCACATACCGGCATTCCGTAATCGTTTAACCTTAGGTTATTCGTTTAAAAACAGAAAGCGAGAACGCCGAGTTGCAGTCGTTAACGAATAGGAAAAGGAGTAAGGAAATTATGGTTTATATCGATATTCCCTATGTTGCCGAAAACAACCGGATAAATAAGGATTTGACGAAAAAAGAAATCGAAACCCTAAACATCAGCGAGCGAGCCAAACAGACTGCTCATGCCGCTATTTATAATTTTCGTCCGCGCGGAGTCGATTTCACCGGCAACGAAGCAATTGAAGCCATACTGCTCGAAGTCGTTTTAAAGAAATTAGGGATTCCGTATCGCAGAATTAATGAGCCTGAATCTTATCTTCTTGAAGAAAATGCTTGATAAAAACATTGGTATTCAAATCTTAAGCTATGAAGTTACTCTTTGAACAAACAAAAAATCGCCGGCAATGCGGCGCTCAAGTTATAGTAAATGGTCATAAACTTCAATGCGGCTTCTCTTCGTCAACGACAGTGACTATTCCGATCGGCTTACAATATGTTGACGGTAAGCTGAGTTCTAACCTTAGCAATCTATCGACGACCATACCGATTTGTAAGAACCATGAAATGAAGTTAAATGCTGACTTTCTGAATATATACGGCAATAAATCGTAAACAGGCAGATAATTTCTATACACGACAACGGCGGACGATGAGAATAAAATTGATACGTTATATCGAAACAGTACTTGTCTAGTTCAAAATTCAGGTTCTAAAGACAAAGGATTCTATATGTGCGCCTGCGCACATATAGAATCCTTTGTCTTCGTTATTCTCTTTAATAGAAATAAATATTCTTTTTATCATTGCTTAAATCTTGGAGTGATGAAAATTTTTGGAGAGAGCAATGAAAATTCTGCTTTACAATCCCGACAACGGGATCACGCGCAATTTCATGCCGCATCTGTGGATGTTTCTGTTGCAGGCGCTGACCCCGAAACCGCACGAGGTGATCTTAATCGACGGCAACGCGAAGGCGATGACGAGAGCCGAACTGGTCGCGTTCTGCAAATCCGAAAACATCGGTCTGGTCGGCATCGGCGCGATGACGCGCATGGTCGCGCGGGCGTATCTGGTCGCCG
>DATCMK010000033.1:0-290584 GCA_036563455.1 Pyrinomonadaceae bacterium
CGGCGGCAGGATTTTAACGGCGGCGGGTTTGGGCATCCGCAACGCGCAGATCACGATCACTTTTCCGACCGGCGAGACGCGCGCCGCGAAATCGACCGCTTTCGGCTATTATCGCTTCGCGGAGATCCCGTCGGGCGCGACGTACGTGATTTCGGTCGCGGCGAAGAAATTCGCCTTCTCGAACGCGACGCAGATCCGGGTCGTCGAGGACGAAACGCTCGACCTCGATTTCGTCGCCGACGAATGACGCCCGAAAGGCGCGCTACCCGTTTAGATAGATTTCGCCGTCGCAAAGCGCCTGAAATTATCGATTTCAGGCGCTTTCGACTACCCGAACGCGTGGCGCTTTGCGGTTTGAAACGGGGTAATATTTATCGTGTCGGCGCCGGAAAAACGCACGGCGTTTCGAAAAGGACGGAGGGGACGATGATGAGAGAAATGAGTTTGGACGTGTTCGGCGAGCAGTTTCCGGTTTTCGCCGCCACGCCGCGCGCGGAGGACATAAAATTGGCAAAAGATTTGGCGGAGGATGCGGCGCGTCATGCCGGCGAAGCCTTAAAACAGCGGGCCTACGCCGAAACGGCGCGTGGCTCGGTGAAGGCGGCGCCGGAAAATCTCTGCGAACTCGCGCGCATCGCCGTCTGGCATTACGAGCGCAGCGCCGAAGCTTTTCGCCGATCGGTCGTCGGTTTCGAATCCGCCGCGAAAATCGAACGGGGGGAGAAGACGCGCCGAAATCTATCGAAAAGAGCCGCCGCGATGATCGAGGCGGCGCGTCGGGCGGAGCGCGCCGCGCGGGAATTGAAAACGACCGGCAATAATAAGAAAGGAGGATCAAACGATGAAACGGGATAAATTCGACGTGTTGTTTTTCGCCGCCATTTTATTTTTACTTTTGTTATTCGCCGCCATCATACGTTCATAAATTCATATCGATCCGTAATCTATTCATACCTATTTTCCCGAAGATTTATAAATCCCGAAACCGGAAGCCGAAAACGCCTCCGGTTTTTTGTTTGAAAATGCGCGGGCGTCCGCGCGTTTTTACGATTTCAAGTAAGGCCGACGCTACCCGAATATGTGGCGAAAAGCCGCATACGCGCCGCTTAGCTCGGCGCGCGGAGCGCGCGAAATCGCCCGCCTCCAAATAAAACGCCGATTCTTCCGGCGTTTTAAGGATTTCAGCGCGCCCGGTAATTTCTGTCCGAATATGTAGTGAGCGCCGCTCGAAATTGTTCTAATCTCTCTCGTGACAAAGCCTTTCGCGGGCGAAAACAATTTTTATATCTGGAGAGGACAATGAAAAATTATTCGAAATTATTTTTAACGGCGGTCATGATTTTCGCCGCGCTGGCGTCCGTCAGGGCGGCCGCGCCGGCGAACGACAATTTCGCCAACGCGCAGAATCTCGGTTCGGCGCACACCGGCAGCATTACCGGCAACAACTTTGAAGCGACGCAGGAACCGGATGAACCGATGCACTACACGACGAACCCGAACAAGCAGTCGGTCTGGTACAAATGGACCGCGCCCGCTTCGCGCAGCATGGCGTTCGAGATCACGGAAGAAAACTTCGCGTCGGCGATCGCGATCTACACGTCGAACCAGCCGAACCCGACCTTCGCGCAGCTCACGAAAGTCGAATCGAATTCCGACATTCTCGGGTACAACTACAAGGGCTCGCGCATCAACTTTTTCGCGCTGAGCGGCAAGACTTATTACATCGCGGTCGATTTCGGCAACGCCGGCGGGCCGGGCGAGCCGACCGGCAGTTTCGAACTGAAATATTTCCCGAACGCGCTCGCCTACTCGACGCGGTTCGACGCGCGCAACCACCGCGCCAGCGTCAGCGTTTACCGCCCGTCGAACAGCATGTGGTATTTTCTCTGGAACTATTACAGCATCGATTATCAAACGCTCTACGGCAAACCGGGCGACACGCCGATGCCGGCCGATTATAACGGCGACGGGCGCACCGACATCGCGATCGTGCGCAACGAAAACGGCGCGAAAGTCTGGTACGCGAGCTTCGTTCAGACGATCGTCTGGGGCTTGCCGACCGACCAGCCCTTGATCGGCGACTTCGACGACGACGGGCGCGCCGATTTAACGGCGGTTCGCAAAACCGATCAAAACCTGGTCTGGTACGTGCGCCGCAGCGCGACGAATTCGATGATCTCGTTTGCGTGGGGCATGCCGACCGACAAGCCGGTCGTCGGCGATTTCGACGGCGACCGTTTAACGGACGTGACCGTCACGCGCAGCACGCCGGAAGGTTTGGTCTGGTATATTTTGCGCAGCAACGGCGGCAATTACGATCAATACACGGCGCTCACGTTCGGCGTCGAATCCGACGAGCTGGCGGTCGAGGATTTCGACGGCGACGGCAAAACCGACGTCGCTGTCTACCGCCCGTCGAACGGCACGTGGTACATTCACCGCTCGGCCACGAACGAGCTGCAGATCACGCCGTTCGGCGTCGCGGGCGATCAGCCGCAGCCCGCCGATTACGACGGCGACGGCAAAGCCGATTTAGCCGTCGCGCGCCTCGCGGAAAACAAATGGTTTTTCTGGATGAGCGGCAGCAACACGCAAAAAATCGTGCACTGGGGAATGGAAGCCGACATTCCGACGACGTCGCTGCCGGCGCTGTCACGGTGATTCGGCCGCGTCGATGAAAAGGGCGCGCGAGCCGTGCGATTTCTTTTTGCGGCTTCGGGCCTTTGCGGGAAAAAGAGTTTCCCGCAAAGGCCCGAAGCCGCAAGGTCTATTTCATGTATTTGTCGAGGAACTCGGCGACGAGCGGGTAGAGTTCGAGCCGGTTTTTGAGTTTCGAAATGCCGTGCCCTTCGTCGTCGAAAAGCTTGTATTCGACCGTAGCGTTGCGATCTTTCAGGGCTTTGACGACCTGTTCGGCTTCGGTGTAGGGGACGCGCGGATCGTTTTTGCCGTGAATGACGAAAAGCGGCGTCTTAATGCGATCGATTTTCGCGATCGGCGAGATCTGCCGGAGAAAATCGAGGTCCTTATCGAGCATGCCGTATTCGACCTCGCGCTGGCGGCGGCGATAGCCGCTCGTGTTTTTCAGAAAAGTTTCCCAGTTGACGATGCCGACCGTGTTGACCGCCGCCGCCCACAGATCGGGGTAAAGCGTGATCGCGGCAAGCGTCATGTAACCGCCGTACGAGCCTCCCATCACGGCGATGCGCTTCGCGTCCGCGCCGCCGGAAGTTTTCAGCCATTCGACGGCGTAGGCCAAATCCTTCACCGAATCTTCGCGTTTGCGCACGTCGTCCAAATGAGTAAAAGTCTTGCCGTAACCGGTCGAGCCGCGCACGTTCGTCGCCAAGACGGCGTAGCCGCGCGACAGGTAATATTGATAAAGCGGATTAAACCCGGGACGCTCCTGACCTTCCGGGCCGCCGTGCACGCTGACGATGACGGGATATATTTTAAGATCGCGGTTCGTGCGCTTCGCCGAAACGTTCGAGAAGGTGGTCCCTTTCGGCAACTTGTCGTTTGCGCCGGAGGTTTGCGGTCGGTAATACCAAGCCGGAATCTCGCGACCGTCGAAGGTTTTGTATTTAATCAATTGCGGCTCGACGAAACTTTCCTGCGTGATGCCAGCGCGATCGCTCTTCGTGATCTGCGTTAAAGATTTCTTTTCCGTATCGTAAAGCCAGATGTCGGAATTGTATTTCGACGAATTAAACGAAAACGCCAACAGTTTGCCGTCGCGCGAAAAATTCAAGCCGCCGACGATGCCTTCGGCGGGCAGTTTGACGGTTTCGTCATCCGCTAAAATATGCGTTATGAGCGGTTTGCCGTTGACTTCGTATTTTCTGAGGTGAAGCTCGGAAAAGCCTTCGCGGTTGAGCGTGTAGGCGAAGCGATTTCCCGTTTCGGGAAACGCGATGCCTTCCGTGTCCCAGGTCGGCTCGGGACGAATCGTAAAGAAATAAGGCATTTTCGGGTTGCGCAGGTTGTCGATCTGCGTCAAAACGGAAAATTCGCGCTCGTCGTTCGACGTGAAAACGAGCGAATCGCCGTCGGGCAGAAATCGCGCGTCGCCGAATTCCGACGCGCCCGTGTGAGGCGTCAAAAGAGTTTCCTTTTTCGTTTTGACGTCGACGAGATAAAGATTATTGTCGAGGCTCAGCTCCGTGCCCGAGCGCGAGACGACGATTTTGTCGCCGGCGGGCGATGCGTCCGCGAAACTGTTGTTGCCGTCGAATTGATAAAGCAGCTCCTCCTTGCCGCTCGCGACGTCCATCGCGTAAACGTCGAAAAACTGCGCGCTGCGTTTGTTCGAAGCGTAATAAATTTTGCCGCCGTCGTTCGACCAGTCGCCGAAATTGTGCCGGATTTTCGGGCTGTTCGTCAGTTCTTTGATGCCGGTGCCGTCCGCCTTCATCCAGAAAAGCTGCGTGTTTTCGTCGCCGCCGCGCGCCTTGCCGAAAACGAGCGCGTCGCCGCGCGGCGAAAAGCGCACGAACGAGACGTTGTCTTCGTAATTCGTGATTTGTTTCGGCGCGCCAGCCGGCAGGTCGATCATCCAGATCTGCGACGTGCCGGTCACGTTCGTCAGATAAAAAAGGCGCTTGCCGTCGGGCGCGAGCGCCGGGCTTCCCGCCGAGCGGATCGAAAGGTACTGCTGAATGGTCGGCGGCGTTCGCGAAAAGGCGGAAACGACAAACAGCAGAACGAGTACAACGGGCGTAAACTTTTTCATTAAAAAAATCCTCGCTAAATTTACATTTTAACGAGGATCATTATATTGATGTCCGATCGGTTGGTAAATCGGGCGCGTTTAAAATCGAACGCGCCGCCTTTTATCTGATCCCGACGTAGAGCGAATAGCTCGTCGCCCTGCCGTTGTTGTGGACGGTGATGATGTATTCGTCCGTCGAGCGCAGTTCGACCGTGTCGCCGGTGCCGACGTCGTTGCCGCCGAGATCGACCGAAACGTCGCCGGTGCGCGACGTGACGCGGACGGTCATCGTCTGCCCGGCGGAAGCGCGCAAAATGTAGCTGCGCTCGGCGCCCGAAGACAGATTGCCGGCGACGGTCGTCGACGTGCGCCCGCGCGCGAACCTGATGCGCGTTTGCGAAAACGCGGACGAATCCATCATGCCGACGACCATCAAGACCGCGAAAGTTTTGATAATAAAAGTTTTAATCGCTGTATTTAATTTCCTGTTCACTGATTTTCTCCTCCCGGCGCTTCTGCCGCTTTCATTCGTTAATGCGTATTTTAAGGGGAAAAAGTGTCAAAAAAAATGACGAGTGTTGAGGACGAGTTTTAAGTTCAGCCTTCAGGCGGCTCTTGGCGGCTTCGTGAAAGAACTCGGCAAGTGAAGCGAATTTTTACAGTTGCCCGCGAAAATTCGCGAATAAAATGATCAGCGTCGATTCGCGTAAATTCGCGGGCTCACTTTGGTTTTTGAGTAAAACCGCGTAAACGCGAAACTCAAAACCTTTTTATAAACTCAGAAAAACATAGTCGCTGCTCGGCGCGCGTTCGCCCGTCACCAGCGATTTGAGCAGCCCGAACGCTTCGACGAGCGCGCTCGAAGTCGCGTCCCAGTATTCGGCTTGCTCGACCGTCACTTTGAGCAGGATCAGATTCGGATCGTCCAGCCCTTTCGGAAACCACGCCAAATATTTCGGCGCCCAGAGCCGCCGCATCTGCGCGCGGTCTTCCGTGAGCTCGGCGGCGCCCGCCATCGACACGTAGCGATTATCTTCCGGCGCGGAAAAGCTCACGTTGACGCGGTTGTCTTTCTCGATCTCTTCCGCCTTGTGCGTCTGGCGGCTCGTGAAAAACCAGAGCGTGCCGTCAAACGGCGCTTCCTGCGTCGCCATCGGGCGCGAACGCAGCACGCCGCGGTCGATGGTCGTGAGCATCGCGATGGCGACGTCTTTGATCAGGAGGTTTAATTGTTCGATCGTCTCGGCGCGTGTTTCGGTCATAAATTTTCTTTCCCCGTGCCCTTCCGAATAGTTTGTCTTAAAACAAAACAACCGCTGATTCGCAAGAGCAAGTTTTGTTCCAGCCTGAAGATTTTCGGCAAAATAACTTTTCCGCGCACGTCGAACAAATTCGCGAATCGGCAAAATTCTTGATCGGCAAAGAATTTATAAAGCGAAAATAAAAAATGGAAATAAATTATTCCGGCGCGCTTTTTCGACTTCCGGCGCGACCGGCGTAATCGCTTTGTAAAAGAAAATGGCTGAAAAAGTTATCGGTACGGCGATCGTCGAACGACGTCCGGAATGGCGCGAGAAACTGGTTTCGTTGATTGATTTGATTCCCGGATTTTTCTGCACCGGCGATTACGGCACGCTCAAAGACGCGCTCGCCGGTTTCGCCGCCGAACCGCCCGACGTCGTCCTTTGTAATTTTCATTTCGCGGACGCGAGCGAGCGGAAATTCGTGCGCGCGCTGCGTAAAAAACACCCGGCGCTGCCGATTCTCGTGCTGAATTTTTACGACGACGGCGAATGCATTTTCGACGCGCCCGAGAACGCCAACAATTACCTGCTGAAACTGACACTGCCGGCGATTCTGGTTCGAGAAAGGAACAAAGCGGAACGTCAGGTTTTCGATAAGATCGCGACGAGCGTCATTCAGCTGCTCAACGGCTTTCTCGCGCCCGCGGCGGTCGGTTACGAGCTGACGCCGCACGAAGCGCGGCTTCTGAAATTGCTCGTCGAAGGTCACAATTACCGGAGCGCCGGAAAAATTCTGAACGTCAGCTACAACACCGTCAAATTCCACATGCGGCGCGTTTTTCAAAAACTCGAAGTCAACACCAAATCGGCGGCGGTCGCGAAAGCGATGCGGCATCGGCTCATCAAATAGTGTTCGGTGGTCGGATTTGTTGAATAAAAATCAGGCTTATGGTACGAAAAAGACTATTCTCTGACCACTGACCGCCGACCGCCGACCACTGATTTTTCTATCCAAAAGGGTGGTGACGCTCGCCTCTCGCTTCGGTTAACCTTGTTAACAGAGTCGGATTTTTCACGTCGGCTGCCCGCGGGCGGCGAGATTCCCCTGATTATTTCTTTCCTCGAAGCGAGGACGCGTTTTACCTTCCGGCAGTTTCCATTTCGGTTTAAGGAAAATAACTATCTATGAATTTGAGACGATTTAAGTTATCGGCTTGGTTTGCGCTGTGCGCCTTTTGGCTGAACGTTTTCGCGCCGTTCGCGGCGGCGGGCGGTTTCGCCGTCAGAATCACGGTTTCGCCCGCTTCGGCAACCGTTTCGACGAACGCGACGCAACAGTTGACGGCGACCGTCAGCGGCACGAACAATCGGCGCGTTTTTTGGTCGGTGAACGGGGTCGAAGGCGGCAACGCCGGCGTCGGGACGGTTTCGACTGCGGGGCTTTACACCGCTCCGGCGACGACGCCGGCGAATCCGGTCGTGACGGTGACCGCGACGAGCCTCGCGAACCGGGCGATTTCGGCGAGTTCCGTGATTACGATTCAAAATTTGCCGCCGCCGGTCAGCGTTTCGGTCGCGCCGTCGTCGGTCACCTTGCAGTTAGGCGCGGCGCGGCAGTTCACGGCGACGGTCGCGGGCAGCGCGAATCAGGCGGTCGTGTGGAAAGTCAACGGCGTCGCGGGCGGCAGCGCGGCGGTCGGCACGATTTCGGCGACGGGGCTTTACACCGCGCCGAACGCGATTCCTTCCGGCGCGATCACGGTCAGCGCGACGAGCGTCGTCGACAACGCGGCGAGCGGCGCGGCGAACGTGGTTTTGACGAATCCGCCGCCGCCGGTTTCGGGCGGCGCCGTCAGGTTTCTTGACCAAACGACGTTCGGCGCGACGCCGGCGCTGAAATCGCGCGTCGGCCAGATCGGTTTCGAAGCGTTTCTGAACGAGCAGTTCGCGCTTCCCGAATCGACCTGTCCCGATGCTTTGACGGCGACCACGCAGCAGACGGTCGATCGTTTCTGGATCAATATGTTCAAGGGCGAAGATCAGCTGCGCCAGCGCACAATTTACGCTCTGAGCCAGATCTGGGTCGCATCGTTCAACAAGAACAGCGAACCGGAAATGATGATTCCGTGGCTTCGGATTTTGAGCAAAAACGCGTTCGGCAATTACCGCGATCTGATGCGCGAAATGACGCTCGACGCCTCGATGGGGCATTACCTCGATCTCGTCAACAGCACGAAGCCGACCGCGACCGGCGGCGCCAACGAAAATTACGCGCGCGAGCTGATGCAGCTTTTCACGATCGGGCTTTACCAGATGAACCTCGACGGCTCGTACCGGCTCAACGCCGCGGGGCGACCGGTTCCGGTCTACACGCAAACGGACGTGCGCCAGCTCGCGCTCGCCCTGACCGGCTGGACTTACCCGACCGCGCCCGGACAAACGCCGCGCACCGTCAACGGCGCGTATTATCCGGGCGAGATGGAACCGCGGCAGGTCAATCACGATACGACGGCGAAAACGATTCTCGGGCAGAATTTGCCCGCCGGGCAAACGATTCAGCAGGACTTGGACGGCGCGCTCGACATTATTTTCAATCACGAAAACGTCGCGCCGTTCGTCGCGACGCGCCTCGTCAGGGCGCTCGTCACGAGCAATCCGTCGCCGGCTTACATTCAGCGCGTCGCGCTGGTTTTCGAAAACAACGGCGCGGGCGTGCGCGGCGATCTAAAGGCCGTGATTCGCGCGGTGTTGCTCGACGCGGAAGCCAGAAACGACGATCCGCCGCCGGAATTCGGACGCCTTCGGACGCCCGTGCAACACACGATCGCCGTCTTTCGCGCGCTCGGCGCGAACTTTAACGAGCCGCTTTCTTTCGCTTACATTTACCGCGACATGGGCGAGGGAATCCTGAACGCGCCGTCGGTTTTCGGGCATTTTTCGCCCGCGTACCGCCTGCCGCAGGGCAATGGTCTGTTCGGCCCCGAATTTCAGATTTACACGCCGACCGAATCGATCAACCGCGCGAATTTCATTTACCAGATGATGTACGAAAACCGCGTCAGCGTCGCCGAATTCACGAACCTCGCGGGCGACGCGACCGCTTTGATCAACGCCGTCGACCAGCGTTTTCTCGACGGCAAAATGTCGCCGGCGATGCGCGATTCGATCAATAACGCGCTGCAGACGGCGACCGACAACAAGACGCGCGCCGTCACGGCCATCTATCTCGTCGCGACTTCGGGCGATTTCGTGATTCAAAGGTAATAAGCAAAATCAGCCGCGAACAAATACGAACGGACACAAAAAATATTTAGATTTCGTGAAATGCGGGTGTTTGTTCGCGGCTGATTTAAGTGGAGTAAAAATGAGTAAAGACACAATTTCCAGACGAAATTTTTTGGGCATGACGGCGAGCTTCGCCGGTCTCGCGGCGCTCTCGAACTTCTCCGCCGTTTCGGCGAACGCGCAAACATCGGATTACAAGGCGTTGGTCTGCGTCTTTTTGTTCGGCGGCAACGACGGGCACAACACGATCGTGCCGCTCGCCGGCAGCGAATACGCGGCGTATCAGACGTTGCGCGGCTCGATGGCGCTCGCGCCGAACGAAATTTTACCGATCGGCTCGAACGGGGCGCCGTACGGCCTGCATCACGCTTTGCCGGAACTGCAAAACCTGTACGATCAGGGCAAAATGGCGATCGTCGCGAACGTCGGCAATCTCGTCCGCCCGACGACGCGCGCCGATCTGGCGCAGATTCCGATGCAGCTTTTTTCGCATTCCGACCAGGTCGCGCAGATGCAGTCCGGCGCGCCCGACGGATCGATGGGCACGGGCTGGGGCGGGCGCATTTCCGACGCCGCGCAGGGAAATAACGCCGGCACGAATTTTCCGCCGTCGATCTCTTTGAACGGCGCGGCGCTTTTTTCGAACGGCGCGCAGATTCAATCGGCGAGCCTGCAGCCGGGCAATAATTTAAGCCAGAATGCGATGAACGTTTACCCGCCCGCGCACGCCGCCGCGCGCGCCGCCGCGCAGACCGAAATCGTCAATAATTTCAGCGGTTTCAATCTCGTTAACGGCGCGAACAAGACGCTCGCGGACGCGAACGATCTGAGCGCGATTCTGCGCAATGCGGGCGGCGGCGGCATCGCGACGCCGTTTCCGTCGACCGCGATCGGCAATCAGTTAAAAGAAGCCGCGCGGCTCATCAGCCTGCGCGCGGCGATCGGCGTCACGCGGCAGGTTTTCTTCTGCGGGCTCGGCGGCTTCGACACGCACGGCGCGCAAAGCTACACGCAGTGGGATTTGCTGCGCCAGACGAGCCAGGCGCTCGGCGCGTTTTACGCGGCGATGCAGGAATTGGGGGTCGCCGACAAAGTGACGGCGTTCACCGCGTCGGATTTCGGACGCACTTTGCAGCCGAGCGGTTCGGGCACCGATCACGGCTGGGGAAGCCATCATCTCGTCGTCGGCGGCGCGGTGCGGGGCGGGCAGATTTACGGGGCGTTTCCTTCGATGCAGATCAACGCCCCGCATTTTCTCGACCAGCGCGGCATTTTAGTCCCGACCACGGCGCTCGCGCAGTACGGCGCGACGCTCGCGAAATGGTTCGGCGTCGCGGACTCCGCGCTCGACGCGGTCTTTCCCGTTCTGCCGAATTTCACCGCGCGCGACCTCGGATTTATGGGGTAACAATTTCGGATTTAATGAGCCATTGAACTTCGATCTTCGATCGTTGAAACAAATCAAAGGTTTAAGATCAAATGTCAAAAATCGAAGCTCGAAGCTCAAAAACAAATCCGAAACCTAAAATTTAAAATCCGAAATCGAATTGGCTTTATGCTTTCTTGCAAGGTTTTGCATAACGGCCAATAAAAAGCCGGGCTTTATAAAGCCCGGCTTTTTATCATTCGAAGTTGAAACTTCCGCTTATTTGATTTCCAGTTCGAACGGCAGCATCAGCATCGTTTCGCCTTTTTTCATCCGGTCGAGCACTTCGGCGTAGCGCAGCGCGCGGCGGGCGTCTTCCGGCAGGGCTTCGACGACGGCTTTTTTCGCTTTGAATTCTTCCGTTTCGGCGAACGTCGAATCGTCGTCGCCGCCGAAATATTCAGATAAGAACGAACGCGCCTCAGGATACGCGACGCGGCGCACGTCTTTGTCCGCCGGCAGATTCGCGAGCTGTTTGGCGATTTCGATCGCTTTTTCGAGCCCGCCGAACTCGTCGATCAAGCCGTTTGCGCGCGCCTGCGTGCCGGTCCAGACGCGCCCCTGTCCGAGCGCGTCGACTTCCTCGACGTTTTTGTTGCGACCCTTAGCGACTTTCGGCAGAAAATCGTTGTAGTAGATTTTATCGGCTTGCGATTCCATTTTCGCGCGTTCTTCCGGCGTCCATTTCTGGTCTTCGCGGAAAATGCCGGCGTTCTTGCCGCGCGTGACGTATTCGTTCGTGATGCCGAGCCAGTCGTAAAAGCCCTTCACGACCGGTTTGCCCATGAAGACGCCGATCGAGCCGGTCACGGTCGTCGGTTCGGCGACGATCTTGTTGGCGTTGCAGGCGATGTAATAACCGCCCGACGCGGCGACGTCGCCCATCGAGACGACGACCGGCTTTTTCGCCTTCGCGTTCTCGAGCGCGTGCCACATCAAATCAGAAGCGAGCGCCGAGCCGCCCGGCGAATCGACGCGCAGCACGATCGCTTTGATCGACGAATCGTTCGCCGCGTCGTTGACGGCTTTGACGATCGTGTCCGAGCCGACCATTTCGCCGCCGAGCGGGCTGTTCGACGAGCTGCCGATATTGATCGCGCCCGACGCGTAGATGACGGCGATCCTTTCGCCGTTGTTCAAACCCAGAGAATCCGCCGGCGTTTCGCGATAATCGCTGCCGGAAATCGTGCGCAGCTTGTCTTCGGCCTTGTAGCCGAGCCGCGCCTTTAATTGCTCGTAAACCTGGTCGCGGTAAAACGCTTCGTCGATCAGGTTGAGCTGTTTGGCTTCGTCTGCGTGATACGGCGCGCCGTCGATGATCGCGGCGACGTCCGCCGCCGATTTGTTGCGCGATTCGGCGACGGCGTTCGTCAAACGGTTCCAGTATTCGTCCAAAAGCGCGTTGACGACTTCGCGCTGACCTTCGCCCATTTTGTCCTTCGTGTACTGGTCGGGCGCGTTTTTGTATTTCGGGCCGCGCTGGATGACTTCCGCCTCGATGCCGAGTTTGTCGAGCGAGCCTTTATAAAACATCGCTTCGGCGGCGAATCCGTTGACGTAAAGGTCTCCGCCCGGCGGAATAAAAATCTTCTCGGTCGCGGACGCGATGTAATATTCCTTGTTCATCCCGATTTCCATGTAGGAATAGATCGGTTTGCCGGACGCGCGAAAATCCTTGATCGCCTCGCGCAGCTCTTCCGCTTTGCCCCAGCCGATGCCCGGAAAATCGATGTCGAGCAGCACGCCGCCGACGCGGTTGTCGACCTTCGCCTTGCGCAGCTGCGTCAAAAGGCTCGTAAACGACTGCGGCTGACTGATTCCGAAAAGCCGCGCCGTCGGGTCTTCCGGCGCGTAATCGGGCAGACCGCCCGAGACCTTCAAGACCAGCACGCTGTTATCCGGCACATCCGGTTTGCCCATCGATTGAAACATCAGCGCAAATCCGATAACCGCCACCAAAAGAAGGGCGAACAATATGCCGCCGACGATGAGAAGACCTTTTCCTGTTTTTGACATTGCCATTTCTTATTATTTCTCCACGAAACCTTTCGATCTTGCTTGGATGCAAAACGTTTCCGTTATTTTACGACAAAAAGCGGAAAAGGTTTGAATAACTCCGAGCACCGACCCGGCAAAGGAACAAAATCAGCCACGAATGGCATAAACAGCACGAATAAAACAAACAAAATAATTCGCGTCGTTTGTGCTCGTTCGCAGCTGATTTTGCTTTCAGTTAAAAAAGCGAAGCCTGATTTTCCAGCTCGGCGGCTTCCGTGATCGCCTGCCCGAACAGTTTCTTTAATTTATTCACGCTCGCCGGCGCATGTCCTTCGTAGAAATTGCTGAAATAAACGAAGATTTCGCGCGCCCGAAGCTTTTCGATTTCCTCTTTCCAGATTTCGAGGTTCGTGTCCTGATGACGATGGATTTTGTCGAATTTTGTGAGATCGCGCTCGCCCATGAAACGCACGTAGGCGAAATCCGTCTTCGATTTTTCGATCGCGGCGAACGTCATGTCGCGCGGAATCCATTTTCCTTCCGTTAAACAAAGCGCGACTTTCGCTTTTTCGAACTCCTGAAACGTCCAGTCGACGAGCCACGCGCGATCGCGGAATTCGACCGCGAAACGGATGTCCGCGGGCAGCCGCGCCAGGAAATTTCGTAAATTCTGCGCGTTTTCCTTCGACGCTTCGAACTGCGGCGCGAGCTGGACGAGGACGACGCCGAGCTTTTCCTTGAGCTCTTTGGCGCGATCGCAGAATTCTTCCAGCATCGCGAAAGAGCTTTGCCGCAAAGCGTGTTCGTGCGTGATTTCCTGCGGCATTTTTAAGGAGAACGTGAAGCCTTCGGGCGTTTTTTTGTACCAGCTTTCGATGCTCGCGGCGGGCGGAATCGCGTAGAACGTCGAATCGACCTCGACCGAATCGAAAATTTCCGCGTAAACGGCGAGCATTTCCGGGGGGCGCGTGCCGCGCGGGTAAAAAACCGTTTCGCCGCCCGCGCGCGTCGTCCAATCGTCGTAATTCCAGCCCTGACAACCCGCATAAATTTTGGATTTTGGATTTTGGATTTTGGATTTCATCTTTTTGTATAGAATAATGCAGAAGACCGTCCGCGAGTAAAGCGGGTTGCGCAATTCGTCGTGACGCCCCGGCGAATTTTCAGTGCCGGATAAAGTTGTGCCGTAATCGCGCCGACCGTTCGCCGCGTCTTTTCCGAAATTTCGCGGAGCGCGAATTTTGTTCGGCTAAACGACGAAAAACAGTATCTAAAAATCAGGCGCGCCGGCGCCGTCTTCCGCGAAGCGTTTTCTATCATCTTTTTTCAAGCATTTTCGGTCGTCTTTTTTACCGGTGAAAAGTTCATGCAAAGGATAAAATTACTCGTCGTTCTGATTTTCGCGCTCGGTTTATCGGCGTTCAGGTTTTTGTCGACGCCGCCCGTGAGCGGTCAGACGTCGCTTTTGGCGCCGACCGGTTTGACGGCGACCGACGGCGTTTACTCGACGAAAGTCGGTCTGCGCTGGGATACGATGCGCGGCGCGACCGCCTACCGCGTCTTTCGCAATACGACGGATAATCCATCGACCGCGATCGAACTCGGCACGACCGCCGCCAACACCTTTTTCGATACCGGCGCGCCTCCGAATCAGACGCTTTATTACTGGGTGCGGTCGGAAAACGCCGGCGCCGCGAGCGACTTCAGCGCTTCCGACGCGGGGACGCGGGCGAACGGCGTGCCCGGCGGCGGCATTCAGCCGCTCGAACCGCCGCCCGCGCCGCCGGAAAATCCGGTGACCGCGACGAAAGCCTGGCTCGGCAAGACGCTTTTCTGGGACGAACAGCTTTCCTCGACGAAAACCGTCGCCTGCGGAACGTGTCACGCGGGGTCGGCGGGCGGCATCGACCGGCGCACCGCCGCGCAGCGCGCGCGCTCGACGAATCCGGGCTTCGACGGCGTTTTCAACACGGCGGACGATGTTTTCGGTTCCGCCGGCGTGACGGCGAGCAACTTCGACGGCACCTTTAATTGGTCGAACGCTTACGGTTACCGCGAGCAGGTGACGCCGCGGCGCGCGCAGCCCTATACCGATTCGGCGTATCCGGCGCTGCTTTTCTGGGACGGGCGCGCGAACGGAACTTTTCGCGACCCGCTGACGAATCTGCTCATCATCAATAACGGCGCGGCGCTCGAAAATCAGGTTTTAAGCCCGCCCCTAAACGACGCGGAGATGGCGCACGCGGGCAGGAATTGGCAGCAGGTCGCCGACCGCATCCGGCAGGCGAAACCGCTCGCGCTCGCCGCCGAAATTCCGGCCGGTCTGCAGAACTGGATCGGCGCGCGCACTTACCCGCAGCTTTTCGAGGAAGCCTTCGGCACGCCGGAAGTCACGCCCGCGCGCATCGCGATGGCGATCGCGACGCACGAACGGACGCTCTTCAGCGACCAGACGCCGTTCGACCGCTTTAACCAGGGCACGGCGACGTTGACCGCCGCCGAGCAGCGCGGCGCGAATCTTTTCAATTCGGGCGTCAGCGGCTGCAGCGCCTGCCACGCCGGAAATTTGCAGACCGACAACGCTTTTCATTACATCGGCGTGCGTCCCGTCAACGAAGACGCGGGACGCCAGCAGGCGACGAACAATCCGGGCCATGCCGGGCAGTTTCGCACGCCGAATTTGCGGAACGTCGAGCTGCGCGGCGCATATTTTCATAACGGAAATTTCACGACGCTGCGCGAGGTCGTCGATTTTTATAACCGCGGCGGCGATTTCAACGCGCCGAACAAAGACCCGAACGTGCGCCCGCGCGGGCTCGGCAACGGGCAGCTCAACGATCTCGTCGCGTTTTTGAGCCGCCCGCTGACCGACCCGCGCGTCCGCGACGAACGGCCGCCGTTCGACCGTCCGCGGCTTTATTCCGAATCGAATCGCGTGCCGGTTTTGACGGGGGCGGGCGTTGTCGGCGCGGGCGGTTTCGTTCCGTCGGCCGTCGCGATCGAACCGCCGCTCGCCGGCAATCCGTCATTTACGGTCGGCGTGGCGAACGCTGCGGGCGGCGCGAGCGCGGTGCTGGCGATCGATCGGAGCGATCCGGGAACGGCTTCGATCCCGGCGCCGGGCGGTTTTGCGCGCCGGACGGTGACTCTGAGCGGTTCCGGCGCGGGCGGCGGAAGCGGCTCGATTTCGCTCGCGATTCCGGACGATCCGGCGCTCGTCGGGAAAACTTTTTTCGGGCGCTGGTACGTGACCGACTCGTCGGCGGCAAACGGTTTCGCCGTCTCCGAGGCCTTTCGGTTCACGATTTTCGGCGAAGCGGCGGCGGTCAATAAAGCGGCGCACGTCGACTTCGACGGCGACGCGAAAACCGACATCTCGGTCTTTCGCCCTTCGAACGGCGAATGGTGGTATTCAAAAAGCAGCGACGCGCAAACGCGCGCCGCGCAGTTCGGCGCGGGCGCGGACAAAATCGTGCCGGCGGATTATTCGGGCGACGGCAAAACCGACCTCGCGATATGGCGTCCTGCAAGCGGCGAATGGTTCATCCTCCGCAGCGAAGACGATTCGTATTATTCGATTCCGTTCGGACAGTCGGGCGACGTTCCGGCGGCGGGCGATTTCGACGCCGACGGGAAGGCCGATTTGACGATTTTTCGACCTTCGACGGGAACCTGGTTTATCCAGACCGTCACGCAGGGCACGCTCATTCGTAATTTCGGGCAGGCGGGCGACGTGCCCGTAACGGCCGATTACGACGGCGACGGCAAGACCGATATCGCGATTTATCGCCCGTCAAACGGCGAATGGTGGCTGGCGCGGTCGAACCTCGGCACCGTCGCCGTCCGGTTCGGCGTTTCAACGGACAAACCGGTCGCGCGCGATTACACCGGCGACGGCAAAACCGACCTCGCTTTTTACCGCCCGCCGTCGGGCGAGTGGTTCGTCCTGAGAAGCGAGGACGCTTCGTTTTATTCGGTGCCGTTCGGCGCCGGCACGGACGTTCCCGCTCCGGGCGATTACGACGGCGACGGGCGCGCGGACACGGCGGTTTTTCGTCCCGGCACCGGCACGTGGTACGTCGACCGCTCGAATCAGGGCCTGCTCATCGTCGGCTTCGGCGCGGCGGAAGATTTGCCGGCGCCCTCGGCGTTCGTGCCTTAAAGCATCGGCGGCCAAAAAAGAAGGCTGAATGATCGCGATCATTCAGCCTTCTTTTCGTTTTCGCAGACGATCAGATTGACGATGCCGATGGCTTTCCGCCGGACTTCGACGATTTTCAAGCCGGAATTTTCGGCGATTTTCGCCGTGCGCCGGTTGAAATGGTCTTCGATGAGCGCGACCGTTAAAAAATTCAGTAAATCAAAAACCGGACCGAGCGCGCCCGGCGGGCGGACGTGTTCGAGCAGCACGACGGCGCCGCCTTTTTTGACGACGCGCCGCAGCTCGGCGAAGGCTTTTTCGGGATTCGGAATCGAGCAAAAAACCAAAGTCGCAAAAGCCGCATCAAAGGAGTTTGCGGCAAACGGCAGCGTTTCGGCGCTTGCCTGAACGAGGTCGATTTCAACGGTTTTCCGGCGCGCGAACGCGAGCATCTTCAAGGAGATTTCCGACGCGACGGCGCGTTTCGCCGGCGGGTAAAACTCGAAATTCGCGCCGGTTCCCGCGCCGATTTCGAGGATTTTCGAATTTTCGGGCAGGAAGGATAAGGTTTCTTCGCGCCAGGCGGACAAAAATCTCTTTTCAAACGGCGCTAACGCTCGGTCATAACCTTTCGCGAGTTTGTCGTAAAGCATTTTATTAGAAGATAGAATACAGAAGTTAGAAGATAGAAGGAAATTTATCGGGTTTTATCGCAAATTTCGCGCAGTTTTCAATCTCTTCCAACTTCTGTATTCTATCTTCTGTATTCTTTTAATTTATGGCTAAAAAAGGTTCGGTTTTAATTTGTGACGACGAAGAGATCATGCGCGACGTGCTGGAGACGATCGTTTCCGCCGCCGGTTATAAAGTCGATCTGGCGAAGACCGGCGAGGAAGCCGTCGAAGCCTACGCGCAGAAACCTTACGACGTCGTTTTGATGGACGTTTCGATGCCCGGCATGGGCGGGCTGACGGCTTTGCAGGAAATTATCAAAATGGACGAGAACGCGTACGTTTTAATGATCACGGCGTACGCGACTTTCGATACGGCGATCTCCGCCTGGGAAAAAGGCGCGCAGGGCTGTATCCGCAAGCCCTTTCAAAACGAGCAGATCCTCGCGCTCGTCGCGCGCGGCATCAAGGCGCAGCGCAGAGAGGAAGAACGCGTCGTGCTGCGGCAGGCGATGGTACGCTCGGTCAAGCGCGAGGGCTTCATCGGGCGTTCGGACTTGATGGAGAACGTTTTCCGGCTCGTCGAGCGCGTCGCGCCGGCGCGTTCGACCGTTTTGATCACCGGCGAATCCGGCACCGGGAAAGAGCTCGTCGCGAAGGCGATTCACGAGGCGAGCCCGCGCGCCGAGCAGCCGTTCGTGCCGGTCAACTGCTCGAACATCCCGTCGGAACTTCTCGAATCCGAGCTTTTCGGACACACGAAGGGCGCGTTCACCGGCGCGGTCGCGGCGAAAAAGGGCTTGTTCGAAGTCGCCGACGGCGGTTCGATCTTTCTTGACGAAATCGGCGATCTGCGCCCCGAAACGCAGGTGCGGCTGCTGCGCGTCATTCAGGAGCGCGAATTTACGCCCCTCGGCGAAACCTCGCCGGTCAAGGTCGACGTGCGCATCATCGCGGCGACGAACGTCGATTTGAAGGAAGCGGTGCGCAACGGGACTTTTCGCGAGGATCTGTATTATCGTCTGTCGGTCGTGCCGATCGAACTTCCGCCGCTCAGGGACCGGAAGGAGGACGTTTTGCCGCTCGTGCAGTTTTTCATCCGCAAATACAATCAGGAGAATTTTCGCGAGATTTCGGAAAATCTTTCGCCGGAGGTTTTATCGCTGCTCGAAAATTATTATTATCCGGGCAATGTCCGCGAGCTCGAAAACATCATCGAGCGCGCCGTCGTCATCGCGCCGACCGACGAACTGACCGTCGAATGCCTGCGACCGGAAGTGCGCAATCCCGAGCTCGCTTTCGAAAGGATGAAGGAGACCGAAGGCTTTTCCTCGGACATCGACATCGCGCGCGGCGTGAATTTCTATGACGAGGTGAAAAAATTCGAGATCGATCTGATCCGCCGCGCGCTCGACCAGACCGGCGGGCACCAATCGCGCGCCGCGCGCCTGCTCGGTCTGAACGCGACGACGCTCAATTCAAAAATAAAAACCTACAATATCCTGCCGCGGATTTAAGCGGCGATCCGAAGAAAAAGGGGCGCGGCGGCGCCCCTTTTTTATCTTTTGGAAAAGCGTTTACCAAAATCAAATATCGCGCCTTGCAATATCCCGCAAAGTTGGCTACCCTTTACAAAAATTTACATAAAATTCAAAATATTGTAAAAAAAACGTCTTTCACCCCTAAATAAGCAGTTTTTTTGTAGGTAAGTTGCTGTATCGGTTACAGTTCTCTGGTGTCAGCAGGCGTGGCATAATAATTGTTTTAATTTTTTTCGCTTTTACCCGTCTTAACTTTAAATTAAAAATCTGGAGGATTAGCATGAGAAGACTTTTCTTGGTAATTACTTCTATTCTTTTACTCGGAATAGCGGTTTTTGCCCAAACGCCGACCGGTCGCCTCGTCGGTGTTGTCTCGGGGCCCGACGGCGTTCTGCCCGGTGCCACCGTAACCATTACATTCAACCAAACCGGAAAAACGCAAACCGTCGTCACCGACGAGGGCGGAAACTTTACGTTCTCGCAGCTCGAACCGGGATTGTATACGGTCAACATCACCGCCGGCGGTTTCAAGACCTTCGTGGCGAACGAGCTTAAAATCGACATCGGACGCGATTATAATTTAACGCCGGTGCTCGAAATCGGCAGCGTTCAGGAAACCGTGACCGTCACCGCCGGTGCCGACGTCATCACGTCGACCAGCGCGCAGGTCACGAACGTCGTGAGCCCGCAGCAGATCTTGTCGCTGCCGCTCCTGACGCGCAACCCGCTCAGCCTGACGACGCTGCAAGCCGGAACGGCGAGCAACCCGTTTCAGGGCACGTCGATCAACGGGCAGCGCACGACGCTGACGAACATCACGCGCGACGGCATCAGCATCAACGATCAGTTCATCCGCACCAACGCGACCGATTTCGCGCCCGGACGCCCGTCGGTCGACGACACGGGCGAATTTACGATTTCGACGACCAATCAGGAAGCCGACCTCGGCAGCGGCGGCGCGCAGATCATTCTCGTCACGCCGCGCGGCACGAAAGATTTTCACGGCGCTTTGTTTGCTTATAACCGCAACTCGAAATTCGCCGCGAACAATTTCTTCAATAACCGGAGTCTGAATCCCGACGGCACGCCGGCCGAGATTTCGAAAAAACCGCCCTTCCGCAACCGCAACCAGTACGGCGGAAAGGTCAGCGGTCCGTTTTTGACGCCGCATTTCGGCGAGGGCGGCCCGTTTTTCCAAAAGGACAAGGGCTTTTTCTTCTTCGCCTACGAAGGCGTCAAAGACCCGCTCGCGCAGCGCTACACGCGCACCATTTTGACTCCCGAAGCAAGAAGCGGCGTGTTCCGTTTCAACCGCAACGTCGCCGGCAATCCGTTCAACCAAAACGGCATTTCCTGTCCGTCGGGCGCCGCGGGCAGCACCTGCACGATTTCAAATATTTTTACTTTCGCGCAAGGTCTGGGAATCGCCAATATCCCGAACGGCGTCAATCCGGTAATCCAGTCGGTGGTGCTCGATCCGATGCCGACGGCGGGCAATGCGACGGGCGGCGACTCGTTGAATACGACGGGCTACGCCTTGAACCGCAGATTCGACACGACGCGTAAAACCTATACGACGCGTATCGACGTCGATGCGACCGCCAAAGACAACTTCAGCGCGGTTTACAGCTGGAACAAAGAAAACGTTCTGCGTCCCGACGTCGACGTTACCGAATACACGGAAGTTCCCGACGTGTCGCAGTACTCGAAGAACAAGACATTCACAACTTCTTACCGCCGCGTTCTTTCGAACTCGATGGTCAACGAAATGCGTTGGGGGATTTTTACGAGCGAAGTGCCGTTTGACCGCATCAGCGAATATCCGGAGTTTTTCCTCGGACCGCAGGGCACGACGAGCACGACGCTTGCCGGTTTGGTCGACCAGCCGAACATTTTCCTCGATCAGGGACGCAACAACAAGCTTTATACTTTCGCCGACAACTTCAACTGGGTTCTCGGCAAACATTCGCTGAAATTCGGCGGGCAGTATCAGTTGTATAAAGTCAACTCTTATAACGACGTGCTGATCGTGCCGAACTATATTATCGGCCCGTCGAGCCTCGGATCGTCCACGCAAATCGAGGCGACCAACAATATATTCACGAATGTGGGCGGCTCGGGAAGCGTCATCAGTACGACGCAAGCCGCGACGGCGAGCAACCTTCTGGCTCTGCTTGCCGGGATTGTAAATCAGCGCATTCAGGGTTTTAACACCGAATCGCCGACTTCGGGCTACAAGCCGGTCAGAAACCTGTCGCCTTTCCGCAACTCGAACCACTCGCTTTACGTTTCGGATAAATGGCAGGCGATGCGCGGGCTCACCTTATCGCTCGGCTTACGCTGGGAAATCTACCCGGCGCTCAAGCTGAACAACGGTTTATCGCTCGAACCGGTCATTTCCGACCCGGACAATCCGGCGGCGTCGCTGCTTGCCGGCAACGGAAAATACGATATCATCGGCACGAACGCCGGTAAAGAATATCTCTACTACAAAACCGACTACAACAATTTCGCGCCGAATATCGGCGTCGCTTATTCGCCGAACTTCGAATCGGGAATCGGCAAATTCATTTTCGGCAGAGAAGGCAAAAGCGTGATTCGCGGCGGATACGCGCACATTTACGGTAACGACTCGATCATTACCTCGCTCAACGGCACGCTGTCGGTCAACGTCGGTCTCGGACGCGCTTCGAACTCGGCGATCGGTCCGACGGGCACGACGCTTCTGAACGAACGGCTCGGCTCGCTCGGCGCGCCGATCGCGCCGCCGAACTTCGTTCCTCCGCCGCGCTCGTTCCTGCAGAACAACACCGCCGGTCAGAGCTTCTTCGGCACGGCAAACGCGGTCGATCCCAAGCTGCAGATTCCGAAAACCGAGCAGTACAGCGTCGGCTGGCAGCGTGAATTCTGGGGCAACACGGCGTTCGAAATCCGCTACGTCGGAACGCGCAGCAACAACCTGGCGAGAGGCATCGATCTCAATGAAATCGACGTCGTCAATAACGGGTTCCTCTCCGATTTCAAACGCGCGCAGCAGAATCTTTTGATTAATACTGCCGAACGTGAAAGAAGACGTCAGAATTGTATCCTCGCCGGCACTCTGACCGCGGCGCAATGTCTCGCGCAGGTCAACTCGGAGCTGCCGCAGAGCGCGGCCTTTAACGCCGCGTTGGCGGGCAGCCAGCAATTGACGGTTATCCCGCTGATCGGTCCGTTAGCCGGCATTCGCGCCGGGCTCGGCGGCTTTACCGTAAATGCGCAGAACCAAACCGTTGCCGTGCCCATCAACGCCACCGTCCTGTCGAATCTTCAGACCGGTGCGGTCGCTGACCTGGCGCAGTTCTACGTAAACCAGAATGTGAACAACCATCCGACGCTCGCGGCGCCCGGACTGGTGCCGTTCGTGAAGTTCTACCAGAACCCGAATATCGGTCAGATCGAGCTTTTCACGAACGCCGGTTCGTACACCTACAATTCGCTGCAGCTCGAAGTTCGTCGCCGTTTTTCGCAGGGGCTTTATTTCCAGGCGAATTATACGTTTTCGAAGAACCTGACCGACACGGTCGGCACTTCGCAGCAGTTGTTCGAACCGTATCTGCAGAACGATAATCCGGAACTTGATAAACAGCGCGCCGATTTCGACCAGACGCACGTCTTCAACTTTAACGGCATTTACCAGTTGCCCTTCGGCAAAGGAAAATGGCTGTTGAATCAAGGCGGTCTGGCGGATCGATTGTTCGGCGGCTGGGAAATTTCCGGTTTGCTGCAGATGTCGACCGGCGCGCCGATTTCGTTCCTCGACACGCGCGGAACCTTGAACCGCGGCGCTCGTTCGGCACGACAAACCGCGCTCAGCAACCTGACCAACGACGAAATCCGCGCACTGTCGGGCGTCTTCGAAGCCAACGGAAGAATTTACTTTATCGATCCTTCCGTTATTCGTCCGGACGGTCGGGGGGCGCTCGGCTACGTTTACCCGAATACGATCAACATAACGTTGAATAACGGTCAGGTGGTTCCGATCTCCCTGAATTCGAACACGAATGCGTCGAACCAGGTGTTCTTCAACGTCGCTCCGGGACAAACGGGCAACATCGCCCGCACGTTGATCAACGGTCCGCGCTATTTCAACGTCAACATGGCGCTTTTGAAGAACATCAGATTCACCGAAACGATGCGCGTGCAGCTGCGTGCCGAAGCATTTAACTTATTCAATAACGTTAACTTCTTCAACAACACGCAGCTGGCGAACATCAACAGCACCACTTTCGGACAAATCACGTCCGCCGGCGATCCGCGCATCTTCCAGTTCGCGGCGCGCTTTGAATTCTAGTTTGGGCTTAACGGTCAATGTTAAAAGCCCGCCGGAAATATTTCCGGCGGGCTTTTTTAGGGGTTAATTTTTTCGAACCGTTTAATAACTGTCGACTTTGAATTCCTTCGGATCGATCGCCTGGTTGAAGCTGAATTTTTGCAGATTCATCGTCCATTCGCGCGTCGCGGTGCCGTTGCCGGTAATGATTTCCAGAAACAGGCGGTACGCGTGCGGCAGATTCAATTTGCCTTCCTTTTTGAAATCGCTGAATTCTTCGACCAGCGTGTAGCGCGATTCGCTTTGCCCGGCCGAACTGTCGACCGTACCGCCGATGCTGGCGGCGGTCGTTCTCTTATACTCGGTGCGGACGTGCTGGAAAGTGTCCGGGTCGAAAAACAGCGTGATCGCCAATTCCGATCCTTTTTTCGGTTCGTATTTGAGTTTATGCAGTTTTTTTCCGCCGACTTTTTCCAGCCCGCCGTATTTTAATTTCGCTTTCCCTTCGTTGAAGTTGAGCAGTTCCCACGAGGTCGATAAAGTGCCGCCCAGGATTCCGTGCTTGAAGGCGTTTTCGTTGATTCTCAGGAATTGACCGAGCGTCGACGGCACGCCCGGCGTGACGTAGCCGATCGTGAATTCGTTGCCGTCGTAGCCCATTTTTTCGAACGGGTAAGTCGAGTTGTTGAATTTCATGCCGATCAGGTTCTTTTCTTTTTCCGACGCGATCACGACGACGCCTTCCGACGTGCCGGCGCCGCGTCCGCGAAAGACGGCTTTCGTCGTGCCGACCGACATGATCGATCTGGTCGCCGAGCGGTCGGCCGCCGCGCCGATCGAATCCAAATGCTTGCCGAGCAATTCCTCGACGGTTATTTTCTCCTGCGCCGAAACGGCGTCGGCGCACAGAGCGATCGCCATCAAACAGACGACGGCGATTTTAAGGGGTAGATTGTTTGTAATACTTTTCACGGTTTTCTCCTTTTAAGGTTGAAAATAGGTTTTCGTCTTTTAATAAAATAAAAGCGGGAGCTTTATTTTATTACAAATAAAGTTTTCGTTCTAGAAAAAACGGGCGTTGTCTCGTAAGAAACAACGCCCGTTAAAGGTTTCAGATTCCAGTCCAAAAACTAGAATTCAAAACGCACGGCAAACTGCATGATGCGCGGACCATAGTTGTTGCTGAGCGGGATTTGACCGAAGCTGGTCGAATTGATATTGAAAATATCGCTGTTTTCGCCGACGTTCAATGCGCCGGTGCCCGACGGAACGAAGAAATTGGTACGGTTCAGCACGTTGAACGCTTCAGCGCGCAGCTGCACTCTCATTCTTTCATTAAACGCGATGTTCTTGATCAGACCCGCATCCCAGTTGAAATACCACGGACCGTTGATGAAGCCGCGCGGCAGCGTTCCGGTTTGACCCGGCTGAGCGCGGAAAAACACCTGACCCGGGAACTGCGAAGTCGGGGTCGTTCTCACATTGCTGTTGGTCGCCGAGCCGTTCGGACCGATCACCGACGGGTCGATGAAATAAACTCGCCCGTTCAGGTGATAGATGCCGATCAGGTCTTGAATCTGGTCGGGCGTGAGCGACGAGTTGGCGGTCTGACGGTTGCTGCGGCGCGTCAGGGTGCCGTTGATGTCTTTGATCGAGATCGGCGCGCCCGAGCTGATGTTGATGATCGACGTGACCTGGAAACCGCCGAAAATGGCGTTCACGAGACCGCCCTGATTGAGGAACGGTTTGTTTTTGCCGAACGGCAGTTCGTAGATCGCGTTGATGTTGATCGTGTGCGTTCTGTCGTAATCCGGACGCGAATAATCCAATCCCGGATTGTTCGTGTCGGAGAACGAATCGAAGCGGTTCTGCTGGTCTGCCAACACGTCCGCCAGAATTTTCTGGAACGTGTAGTTCGCCTGGAACGAAAATCCCTGCGTGAAGCGGCGGCGAATTTCCATTTGCAGCGCGTTGTAGCGGTATCTTCCGCCGTTCGTCAGAATGTCGATCGCGCCGGCGTTCGGATTCGGACGGAAGGGGATAAGCGCACCGGTCACAAGGTTTCTGTCCAATCCGTTTTGGATGGCAACGCTGATTAATCCTGCAATGTCGCCATTTATGATCGGGTTGTAAACAGCAGCGTTATTCAGGAAAGCCCCGAGACCGATTGATTGAAACACCGGCAACGGAACCGTGCCCGCAGTCGGAGCATTTTGGTTGTAACCGGCATTCGTGCAACTCAATATCGTATCGACTTGGTTCGGGACGGCGACCGTCGCGCCTTGCGCACGGCAGTTATTTCTCGCGTTGAGAAAATCCTGGAAGAATGCACCACCAGCAGCGTTCAGATTGTACTGGTTGATGTCGTAACCGCGGACCAGACTATTGCTGCGCCCGCCGACGTAACGAATTTCGATCGCCGTGTCGAAACCGATCTCGCGCTGGATACCGATATTGTATTCCATCGTCTGCTGGGTTTCGATGTTCGGATCGATCGCGAAAATCGTGTTAAAGAAAGCGTTGCTCGGAATTGCGTTCGACTGCGCGAACGTGATCGGCGGCGGAATGAAATTCGGCGAGCCGAAAGTCGGCAAATTCGAGAAACGGCTGTTCAGCTGAGTGCCGTTGGTCAGCGGGTTAAGGGCGGCGACCGTGATCGTTCCCAAGCCCGGGTTGCCGGCAGCCGCGTTGTCCGCCGAGCGAATGTACTCGTCGTTGACGTAGCTCATGCGGAAACCGCCGCGGATGACCGTTTGGTTGGCGTCGCCGAGCAGCGCGCCGATGAAGCCGCCGCGGTCGCGCGGCGAGTAAGCGAAGCTGACGACCGGACCGAAGTTGTTCTTGTCGCCCTTGAAGAACTGTCCCGGTTTGCCGACGTTCGTGCCGACGAGGACGTAGCGACCGTTCGGGTTGAGCAGCGCCGATTCGAGCTCGTCGACCGAGTTGATGTTGTTCAGCTCCGGTTCGAGGTAAACCTGATCCGGGTTCGTCAGCGGCGTGAAATAATCCCAGCGCAGACCGAGGTTTAAGGTCAGCTCGGAAGTCGCGCGCCACTGATCGGAGACGTATAATCCCCAAGTGTCGTATTTGAAGCGTTGCAGCGAAGGAGCGCCGATTTGCGGACCGGTTGACGCGTTCACAAAGTTAGCGTTTACCGACCCGCTGCCGACGACGCCGCCGAGCAGGTAACGCAAGCCGTTCGCCGCCGCCAAATCCGCCGTGGCGATGCCGCCCGGAAAGACGTTACCGTTTAAAGACGGCGTGCGCGGGTTGGCGGTCGTGGAGATGTTGTAAATCGGAACCTGGTTGAAGTTCGTCTGAGAGTCGATGCGCTGCGCGTTCCAGTCGACGCCGAAGCGGAAGGAATGATTGCCGCGCGTGTAGGACGCGTTGTCCTGGAACGTGGTCTGACGGGTGTTGCGACCCTGATTCTGGAAGCTCGGCAGCGGATTGCTCAAACCGAACGGCAGACCGCCGACCACGAAATCGGTCGGGAAGTCTGGCGACTGTCTAAAGAACGGGCGGCTGGTCGCGTACCCGACGCGCGCTTCGTTCGTGAAATTCGAGCTCAGCGTCGAATTCCAGCTCAAAGCGTAAAGGTCGGTCGGTCCGCCCTGCACTACGAACGGCTGTTGATTGAAGCCGCCCGTGTCGGACTGACGATCGTCCGCGTTCTTATTCCATTTGTAAATAAAGTTGATGTTGTTGCGGTCGTTCGCGTCGACGTCGAAACGCATCGTGAGACCGTCGCGCGTGTCGTTGTCGGCCTGGTTGAAAATGTAGCTTTGAGTAACGAACCCGGTCGTAATCGGAGTCTGCGACGTCGAGTTTCCAGCCGTCGGCGTCAGCGAGAGAAAACGCGCCTGAATGGTCGGATCGAGGCTCAATACGCCGCCCGCGTTAGTGAATACGGTTTGATTCGCGGGAGTGGATAAATTCAATCCGGCGCCCGTCAAAACATTGACGGTGCGGATCGTTCCGCTGTTGTCGCGGTAAGTGAATTCGCCGTTGCGGAACTGGTTGAGCAGCACGCGGCGCGTGATCGGCGTCGTTTGACGAAGCAGGAATCTTTCGTAGTTGACGAAGAAAAATCCCTTATCGGTATAAAACGCCGGCGAGCCTTCGCCGAATCCGGGAAGCGGAAGCGGTCCGCTGACCTTGCCGCCGAACTGGTTACGATTCAGAAAGGGGCGGTCGATTCCGGCGGCGTTGTTCTCGAACGTGTTCGCCGAGAAAGCCGAGTTGCGGTTGTAAATATAGGCAGCGCCGTGGAAATCACGACCGCCGCGCGGCGTCACGAGACGGATCTGCGAAGAGCCGCCGCCGCCGAGTTCGGCGCCCGCGTTCTGCGTCACGACCGTGAATTCGCCGGTGTCGTCGACCGACGGACGATCCTGCACGAAACCGCCGCTGCGGATGTAATTGTCCTGAACGTTGATGCCGTCGCGCGTGTAGTTGGCTGACGACGATCGCTGTCCGTTGATCGAGCTGCTGGTGGCGTTGACGCCGGCTTGCAGGTTAAGCAACGAGAGCGGATTGCGACCGTTGATCGGCAGCTCCAAAACCTGGCGCGGGCTGACCGTCGAGCTCAATTCCGCGTTCGTCGAGTTGACGATGTCGGTTCCCGCCTGCACCGTCACCTGGGCTTCGACGGCGCCGACTTCCAGGACCGGTTTCAGATCGTAATCGCGGTTGGCGTCGATTTTGACGTCGGTCGCGACGAAGGTTTTGAAACCCGCCGCGGTCACGCGAACCGTGTAGGTCCCGAACGGCAGCTGATCGAACCGAAATTGTCCGTCGTCGCCGCTCTGAGCGGTTAATTCGCGACCGGTCTGGTTATCGGTCACGGTCACGGTCGCGCCGGGGATGAGCCCGTCGGGACCGGAAATCGTGCCGACGAGTCGACCGTTCGTAGATTGAGCGATGGCCGCCGCCGCCAATAAGCAGAGCATAAACATCGCTAGAAAAGTTTTTTTCATTCTGTCCTCCGAATAATTCGAATGTTATTTAGTAATTCGAATGGTTTTAATATGGCTTTTAAAGCGGAACTTTTGAGACAAAAGCCGCCGCGAGATATAAATTAAAAAATAGCTGCTGTTTTTATGAAGATCAGAACATTCATTACCAGCCCCACGACACCCCTGATCGAAATTTACAAGTCTTTTGCCAATCTATATGCGTCAGGGTAAAAAGCAAATAGCGTTCCTTTTTGCGAAAAATAAGACTAAATCTTAATAATACAACGCATTATTGAAATGAAGCGGCGGGCAAAAAGCTCCGGAATGTTGGAAAATCTGGATTTTTTCATAAAAAAATGTAGTTAATGCGTTAACTTTTTCGTGCGAAACCGAGAAAATAATCTTGACCGCCGCCGGCGTTTGGCGGAGAATTAGCGAGCGATTCCGAGCGTGCCTTAAAACGGCCCCGCGATTTTCTCCCGCCCGCGAAGCCGCGCCAGACAAACGCCGCTCGAACGCAGGGAAAGTTATGCGGGATAAATTGTGCATTCGCGCCTCAATTCCTGTATCATTGCTTAAAAATGAGCTCGCCGTCCTTGCCAAATTCCCAGCTTTCGCTCGCGCCGCTCGGGGCGGGCGATTTGATTGACCGCGCCGTGCGGTTCTACCGTCAGAATTTCTGGACTTTCATCTGGATCGCCGCGCCGCCGATTTTGTGCGGGACGCTGATTTCCGTCGCGTGGACTTTTCTCGCGCGTTCGCTTTTCGTCGTCGATATGGTCAATCGTCCGGGCGAAACGATTTTTTATTACTGGTTCTTATGGATGGGCAGCCTGTTTATCTGGTTTACCGAAACGATCGCGACGCTCGCGGTGATGGGCGGCGCTTCGCGCAATTTCGTGCGTCATCTGTTGTTCGGCGAGGCGCTGACTTTTCGGGAAACTTATCAAAACGTTAAATCGAGAATTTTCGGTCTGCTCGGCGCTTCGACGATCATCGCGCTCGTGCTCGGATTTATCGCGACGGTCGTCTTTTCGATCGGTTACCTCGTCGCGCTGATCGCGGTTTTGCTGACGGTCGCGGCTTTCGGCTTTTCGCCGTTTCTCATCACGATGATCTCCATCGTGCTCGTTTCGACGATCGCTTTTTTCACCGGCTGGCTGTTTTTTCTGATCGCGATCCATTTCGCCTACATTCCGCAGGTCATGCTCGTCGAAGGGCAGGGCGTTTTCGCCGCGATGGGGCGCAGCGCGTCGCTCGCGCGGCCCGGGACGGCGCTGCGGCTTTACGCGCTTTTCGCGCTGACCGGGCTCGCGATCTATTCGGCGCTCGCGCTTTTTTACGTGCCGCTCGGCTGGTACGCGTGGGTCGAAGGCGTCGAGATTTTTACTTTTTTCGACGCCGACGCCGTGCCGGCGTGGTACGAAATCGCCAGCCAGCTGATCTGGCAGCTGAGTTTGATTCTGCTGATGCCGGTCTGGATGATCGGTCTCTGTCTGCTGTACGTCGACGAGCGCGTGCGGCATGAAGGCTACGACATCGAATTGATGGCGGCGCGGCGGCTCGGCGAAATCCCGGCGGTGCCGCGCGAATTCGTCAATCCTTTGCAGCCGGCGCTCGCGCAGAAAACCCATACCGGCGCGCCGCCCGTTCAGCCGTCCGCCAAAAATAAACGGCTCACGACGCTCGGATTGGATTCCTGACACGTTTTTTATGAAATCGCGAAGAATTTCGACCAACTCGAAAATTGTCCGAACGGTTCTGGCGAGCGGTTTGTTCTGTCTGCTGCTGTTTCTGCCGCCCGGCTGTCACGCGAAAACGCTCGCCGAGTACCGCGCCGGATTACAGTCCGCCGCGAGGCATGCCGAAGAATTGCTCGATTATGTCGACGAGGTTTCGAGCGGCGGCGAAAAAGACGCCGCGTACGAGCGCGACCTTCTCTCCATTATTCGCATAAGTTTGCCAATCACGGAAAAGATCGAGTGGAGCGGCACGTCCGTCGAAACCGGCAATCAATGGCTCGAAGAACGTCTCAAAACTTTCGAGGAAGAAACTTCCGACTGGGAAAACCGGCGCCTCATTTTAACGGAAATAAACGAAAGAATTTCCGCGCTCGAAATGAAGCTCGACGAGCTCGAACGCCCGTCCGCGTCGAACCGGTCGAAAGACGAGGACAAGCGCCGGCTCGCCGAAATTCAGCGCCGCCCCGAATACCAGAAACCGGCGGAGCAGCAGGAAAGCTGGTTCGAAAAAGCGCAGAAAAAAATCCGCGACTGGTTTCGCGAAAAATTCCCGCAGCCGGAAGTTCCGCAGAACGCGCCGGCGGGCTTGCAGTCGCTTTCGGTCGGCTTGCAGATTCTCATCTACGCGCTGGTTTTGGGCTTCATCGCGTTTTTGATTTATCGTTTCGCGCCGTTTTTCGCCGACCGCTTTCGCCGCTCTAAAAAAGCGGATCGGAGCGAACGCCTCATACTCGGCGAAAAGATCGCGGCGCACGAGGACGCGCAGACCTTATTCGACGAAGCCGAAGCGATGGCGCGCGGCGGAAATCTGCGCGGCGCGATTCGCAAAGGCTACATCGCGTTTTTGTGCGAGCTCAGCGACCGCCGCCTGATCGGTCTCGCGCAGCATAAAACCAACCGCGATTATCTGCGCGACGTCCGCAAAAAAGACGCGCTCTATCGAAACATGAACGGTTTGACGACGAGGTTCGAGCGGCATTGGTACGGGCTCGAAACGGCGAGCGAAAGCGATTGGCAGGAGTTTAAGGAGAATTATCAAAAGGCAGTCGGCGAAACGCGCTGAACATTCATCATTCAACGTTTATCATTCATCGAGTCTCTTCCGATAAACGATGAATGTTAAATGATGAATGATAAACGTTAAATGAAACAAAAGCTCTTCATCATCTTGGGTCTGTGCGCGCTGATCGTGGTGCTCGTCGGACTCAACGCCGTTTCCTACACGCAGAAGGAAAAGCAGCTCGACAGCGAGGCGAGTCCGAACCGTTCGACCTACAATCTCGGCGCGACCGGCACGCGCGCTTTTTTCGAGCTGCTCACGGAAACCGGCAGAAAAGCCGTCCGTTGGCGCGAAGCGCCGCTCGCGCTGCTCGGCGACGACGAAAACAAACCGGCGACCTTCGTGATCGTCGGGAAAACGCGGAAGGAAATCGGCGACGAAGAGGCGGCGCAGATTCTGCGCTGGGTTTCGGCGGGCGGAAAGCTCGTGCTGATCGATCGCGAACCGCCGTCGAACCTCGTCGCGACGACCGCCGACTGGCACGTTTATTTCAATACCGCCTTTCGCCGCCCGGCATTCACGACCGACGCTTCCGACCAACAGGAAATGACGACCGGCGTCAAAGCCGCGCGTCCCGTGCAGCCGTCCATCTATACGAAAGGCGTCAACGGCGTGCAGCCCTCCGCTTTCGCGACTTCCGTCAACTTCAACCATCTGAGCGCCGCCGAAATCGAAGGCGATGCGAGCCGCGCATCAAAACCGATTCCGAATTTTTCGAGCGCGTCGCCGCGATTCGAACCGCCGCCGAAATCTTTCGCCACGCCGAACGCTAATTCCGCGACCGGCTCCGGCAGCGCGAGCGGCGGCGAACGAAACGCGCCGAAAAGGAACGGCAACGTCGAAATCAAAGAAGTCATCGTCAAAAAAACGCCCGCGCCGCTCGCCGCCTCCGACGGAACCGACAGTTCACCGGCGTTCGCCGCGCCGGTCGTGCACATCAACGCCGACGGCCGAAACCTTTTGGTCGACGTGCCGTACGGCGCGGGAAAAATCGTTTTTTTGAGCGACCCGTTCATCGTCGCGAACGGCGGCATCGGCATGGTCGACAACGCGCAGCTCGCGCTCAACGTCGTCGAGTCGGGCGACCGGATCATCGCGTTCGACGAGTATCATCAGGGACACGGCACGAACGAGAACCGGCTGCTCGAATTTTTCGCCGGCACGCCCGTCATTCCGATTTTTCTGCAGATCGCGCTCGTCGTCGCGCTCGTTTTATTTTCGCAGAGCCGCCGGTTCGCGCGCGCCGTGCCCGAGCCGGAACCGGATCGCCTGTCGAAGCTCGAATACGTTTCGGCGATGGCGGAGCTGCAGCGGCGCACGAAGGGCTACGATCTGGCGATCGAGAATATTTACACGGATTTCCGGCGGCGCGTCGCGCGGCTCGTCGGCGTCGACGCGCAGAAAGCGCGGAAACAGGATTTGGCGATGTTGATTTGCGAGCGTCTGCCGAACGAAAATCCGCTCGAACTCGAAAAACTGATGCAGCGCTGCGAAGACGTGATGCACGGCGACGCGACCGGCAAAAAGGAAGTTCTCCGGTTGACGGCGCGCCTGCGCGAGATCGAGGAAAAACTCGGCCTGCAAAGAAGGAAGAAACAAAGGTCGCGAAATTGAGCATGACGGGTCGGATGTGGTTTTACGATAAAGCGAAACGGCTTGACGATAAAGGCGGACGCCGGCATTTTGTCACTCGGCACCTGACCGGCGAAAACGGCAGCTCGGTCAACCGGCCCTTCGAGTTGTATTTCCGGAACGACGCGCCAACCGAATTCGGTTTGTTGAGATTTGAAAGACGCGAAGACAATCCGTACCGTAATTACGAGGTAATGGTTAACAAGATCATGAATAACGACGAATTCAGAAAAACTTTGCTCGATTCCCAAACGAAAGACCTTCGGAGTCGAAATCGGAAATAGCCTCACGAATTTTTTATGACCGTCAGCGCCTTACTTTTACTGATATTTTTGTTTTTCGCGACGAGCATCGTCGGCGTCGTGACGGGCAGCAACTCGCTGATCACCGTGCCGGTGATGTTTCAGTTCGGCATCGACCCGCGCGTCGCGGTCGCGACGAATATGTTCGGGCTCACGTTCATGAACGTCGGCGCGACGATCCCGTTTCTGCGGCGGGGAATCATCGACCGAAAAAAGGTGACGCCGCTCGTTTTGATCACGCTCGTCGCGTCGGCGCTCGGCGCGCTGCTGGTTTTGCTGATCACGCCGGCGAACATCAAGCTGCTCGTTTCGGTCGCGATGATCGTCGTGACGATCTTCACGCTCGTCAAACGCGACGCCGGCGTCGCCGCGGCGGAGAAGGTTTCGACGCGCGCGACCGTTCTGACTTACGTTTTAACGTTCGCGCTCGGCGTTTACGGCGGGCTTTACAGCGGCGGTTACGTGACGATGCTGACGGCGGCGCTCGTCGCGTTTTTCGGGATGACTTTTACCGAATCGGTCGCGTCGACCAAACTGATAAATATTTTTTCGTCGGCGATTGCCACTTTAATCTTTATGTGGCAAGGTTTAGTAGATTACCGGCTCGGCGCGATCCTGGCGGTTACAATGTTCATCGGCGCCTACATCGGCGCGCACACGGTCACGAAACTGAGCGACGTCTGGCTCAAACGAATTTTCATCGGCGCGGTTTTGATCCTGGCTGTAAAAACTTTTTTCGACTTTATTTGGAATTAAAAATCCAAAATCCAAAATCTAAAATCCAAAATTAGAATGTTGACACATACACCATCAACCGTCGCCCATATCCTGAACGAGCTGCGCAAGGTCATCGTCGGGCAGGACCACGTGATCGAACAGATTCTCGTCGCCGTCCTCGCCGAAGGACACGCGCTGCTCGAAGGCGTGCCGGGAACGGCGAAAACGCTGACCGTCAAAACGCTGGCGCGCATCGTCGGCGCCGAATTTTCGCGCATCCAGTTCACGCCCGATCTGATGCCGTCAGACATTACGGGCACGAACGTTTTTAATATGCGGACGACCGAGTTCAATCTGCGTCACGGTCCGATTTTCACCGATATTTTATTGGCGGACGAGATCAACCGCACGCCGCCGAAAACGCAGGCCGCGCTGCTCGAAGCGATGGAAGAACGCCAGACGACGATCGACGGCGAACGCTATCAGCTCTCGCCGCTTTTTACCGTGCTCGCGACCGAAAACCCGATCGAATACGAGGGAACATACCCTTTGCCGGAAGCGCAGCTCGACCGATTTCTGTTGAAAATCCTGATCGATTACCCGTCGGCGGAAGCGGAGCTCGAAATCGTTTCGCGCTGGGACGAAGGTTTCAATTCGCGGCGGCTCGAACAAATCGACGTGCAGCCGCTCGCGGACGCCGCCGCGATTCAGCAATGCCGCGCCGAAATCCGCGCCATCCGTCTCGAACCGGGCGTGCAGCGGTACATCGTCGAGATCATCAGAAAAACGCGCTCGCACCCGGGCGTGCTCTACGGCGCGAGCCCGCGCGCGTCGGTCGCGCTTTTGCTTTCGTCGAAGGCGCTCGCCGCCATTCAAGGGCGCGATTTCGTGACGCCCGACGACATCCGCGACGTCTCCCTGCCGGTCTTGCGGCATCGCTTGGCTTTACGCGCCGAAGCCGAACTCGACGGCGCGACGACCGACTCCGTGATTTCCGACATTATCAAAACGGTCGAAGTCCCGCGTTGAAATCAGCCGCGAACAAACACGAAATTTCACGAAAACCAATTAAAGAACTTTTGTGTTCTTTCGCGTTTGTTCGTGGCTGATTTATAATTAAAAATCTATGATCAAGGCGATTCGCGGCAGCACAATCTGATAACTCTCAGATGGAGAATTTAGAAAACTTATCGAACCCTACCGGCGAGGGCGTCGTGGTGGACATCGGGACGGGCGACGGTCGCTTTGTGTACCGGTCTGCGCAGGCGAACCCGAACAAATTTTTCATCGGCATCGACGCGAACGCGAAGCCGCTCGAGAAAATCTCGATGAAGGCGACGCGCAAGCCGGCGAAGGGCGGGCTCGCTAACGTTCTTTTCATTCAGGCGGCGATCGAAAACCTGCCGGCGGAATTGAACGATACGGCAAACGAGATTCACATTCATTTTCCGTGGGGCAGTCTTTTGCGCGCCGTGGCAACCGGCGACGAGCACGCGCTTTTTTCGCTGCGCCGCATCTGTGCGCCGGAATGCGCGCTCGAAATCATCGTCGGCATCGACGAAGCGCGCGACCGCACGGAAATCGAGCGGCTCGGCATTCCCAATCTTTCCGACCGGTATTTACGCGAAACTTTAATTCCCAAATACGAACGGGCGGGTTTTGAAACGCTGGAATTCGGATTTCTCGCTGCCGGTGAATGGTCGCGGCTCGAAACTTCGTGGGCGCGCCGGCTACGAACGAACGACAACCGCCGATGCGTCTGTTTGATCATGCAAGCGATTTGATGTTTATAATATATGCCTCCAAATCCTGTGAGGCATCGTCCCGTGCGGCGGCAAACCTCCGAAGACGGAACACTGAATTTCCGTCTCGAAGACGGCTCTCGTCCGGCGTCGGACGATCTTCGCGCCGCCGCCGGATTTTCACGAAGTGACGTTTCGGCGTCGCGCGGCGACTGAAGCGATTTCAGCGACCGGGAACGGTCGCGCTCACTTCAAAAATTTTATTCGGCGCACTCTATTTCAGCGTTTCGCCGAGCCATTTTTCGATTTCGGTCAGGGCTTCGGTTTTGAATCCGCCTTCGGGAAATTCGCCCGACGACTGTCTCATGGCTTCGAGCGGCGAAGCGGCGAATCTGAAGCCGTGCGTCATGTTCGGGATTTCGACGAATTTAGCGCTGCCCGCGCGGTAACCGTTGATGATGCCCGACAAATAACGGTGTTCTTCGGCGCTCGTCAGGAAATCGGCGGAGCCGTAAATAAGCAGCACCGGCGCGTCGGTCGTTTTCCAGTGCGCCGCCAGGTTGAGATCGGCGACTTGCCGCATAAAAGTATAGGGCTGCGGCGGCTGGTTGGGGAGCGCGACGCAATCGGGCGCGGTTTTGGCGATCTCCTCGGGCGTCTCGAGATTCCGGTAAAGACGGTAATTGCAATACTCCTTGCGGCGCACCCGGCGCTCGGCTTCCTCGGGCGCGACCGAGCGCATCAGAAGCTGCCGCCGCAAGTTTTCGAGTTCGTATTCGAACCACGATTTGCCGACCGTTCCGGCGACGATCACGGATTTGACCGGATTTTTCGCGGCGATGACCGGCGCGAGCACTCCGCCCATGCTGTGACCTAAAAGCGCGACGCGGCGCGCGTCGACGAAATCGTAACCTTTCAGGGCGTTGAGCCCGGCGACGTAGCCTTTGACTTCCGTTTCGAAATCGACCTGCGGCGTGCTGCACGGCGCGCCTTCGCTGTCGCCCATTCCGCTTTTTTCGACGCGCATCGTGACGTAACCCTTCTCGGCGAGCGCGTAAACGATCTTTCGGTAAACGTGATCCTCCGGCAGATTGTCCTGCGAGTAACAGCCGACGCCGCCCAAAAAAAGAACCGCCGCGTATTTGCCGGCGGCTTTCGGTCGCGTGACGATGACGCGGCGGCGCGCGCCGTCGACTGTCACCGAGCGATACAAAATATCGAAGCTCGGGCTCGTTTCGACGGGGCGCGGCAGCAGTTCGGCGGTTTTGATCAACTCGCGCCCTTCGCGAGAGAAGACGATTTCGACGCTTTCGCCGCCGCGTCCCTTGCCGACGAGCGCGACGAATTGCTCGGTGTTTTCGATCGGAACCTTATTGACTTCGAAAATCACGTCGCCCGCCTGAAGCCCGGCGGCTTCGGCGGCGCTTTTCGGCACGACCGCGCGCACCAGTATTCCGCCCGTCCGCCTTGTTTTAAGATTTTCCCTCTGCGGCGCTTCGAGCGGCGCGACCTGCGCGCCGAGAAACCCGCGCCGCGGCAAAGCGTCCTGCGCCGCAACCGTCAGGACGCTCGCCAGAAAAAAAAGTAAAAGTCCGACATTTTGCGTGTATTTATAATTCGACATTGATTTTATAGCTGTATAATTCGCCGATTTTCCCGGCGGCGCGCCTGCGGCTTCGTTTATTAAATGAATTTATACGCGTTCGACGGCGAAAGGTTTTTCGGGCACAGCGTCTCGATCACGCCCGGCCGCTTTTTTCATTTCGTGGTAATAACGCGACCGTCGATGTTTATAAATCCAGCCTGCCGGCATTAAGGGATCGATCGAAACGCCTCGGGGCGCGGAAGCCGAAACGCCCGCGCCGCGCCAGCCATTTTGATTTACGCGGCGGTTTTTCGCGATTTCCCGTTTTCATCAACGGATCGCCGGCGATTGCGAGGCGGAAACGACCGGTACGCCCGCCGCGAAAGATTTCTTTCGCGTTCCGGCGGCGTGCGTGAAATCTAACGAATGCGTCGTTTTCGCGATCGTTTCGCGCGTCTCGCCGCGGCTCGCGTAAACTTCGGCGATGCCGGTCCGCCGCGCCGCAACTGAAACGAATTCGTCGATCGGCGTTTCGCAGAGCCGGTCGCCGCTCATGTAGAACGCCGAACCGTCGAGCTGGTCGAGGCACGTCACGGCTAATCGCCGGCTGATTTCGATGCCCGAATTTCTGCCGTAACGGTTGAAATCGGCGTCGATCGTCGAACTCAGCAGATCGAGGTCGAGCCAGCCGAAGCGCAAAGCTCCCTGATGCGGGTTCGGCTGGTTCGTCGCGTCTTCGATGCCGGCGTAAGGTTTGGCGGGCAATTCGTGCGGCAGCGGTCCGGCGCCGTGCCGCGTCGCGTAAGCCCGCGTCGCGTACACGCAGTCGAGCCGGTCGATGCCGGCTTCGGCGGCGACTTCTACCGCGTTCTTCAAACCCGTCGACGACCGCGTGACGTGCGGGAACCAGCCGTAATCCTCGTCGAGCAGCAATCCCTGAGCGCCTTCGAAAACGACCGGCGCCGACCGCAGAACGGCGGGGCGCGCGATTCGAATAAGAGCATTAAACGCGGCGGCGGCTTCGATAAACTCGTCGCGCAGCCGGTTCGAGAAAAGCAGCTCTTTTTGTTCGCCGGTCAATTTCGGGACGTTCAGCTCATGGAGCCGCGCCGCGACCCACTGCCGCCGGATGCGGTCGGCGGCGGCCCGCAGGTAATTCCGATCAGCCAGATCGCAGATCCGAATCGCGAATCTTTCGTTGAGGCTGCGCTCGATCGTTTCGCCGAATCCGACGCCGCAGCTGCCGTGCCTGCCGTTGCCGCGCGCGCTTTCGAGCCATTGATTGACGAGCATGTCGTAGGGCGTCGTGACCAGTCCGCGGTCGTCGGCGAAAACGACCGGCACGCCGTCGCTTAAGCTTTCGAGTTCGGCGGCTTCGCGGCGGAAAAGCAGCGGATTGCTGACGAAATGGCGGCTCAGGAACGTCGCCGCGCCGCTCAAAGCGCCGCTGCCGAAATGACTGTGCACGTGCCGGCGTCCGTCGGGCGCGACGACCGTGTGCCCGGCTTGCGCGCCGCCGTTGAATCGCGCGACGATGCACTCTTTCCCGAAACCGGCGGCGAAGTAATCGGTCAGCAGTCCTTTTCCTTCGTCGCCGAACCCCGCGCCGACGATCACCGGCGCGGCTTTTCGCGATCGCTTCGAACCGGATTTTTTAACGTTATTGCGCGCGATGTTCTTCATAAAATCGAATCCCGGAGCGTGACCGCCCGTTAAAGCGGTCACGCTCGACAAACACTTTTGAGAGACGGAAAAAGGGAGCCGGCAGATCAGAACCGCACGACGCCGCTGCTTCCTCGGCTCGGGCGAAGCAGTCCGGCGTTCAGATTGCCGACGGCGCGCGCGACGACCATCGAGGTGTCGCCGCCCCAGCTTTTCGCAACCGAATCCTTGTCGCGTCCTTCGGCGACCTCGATCGTCGAAACGATGACTTCCGAAAGTTTCGTGTGGTCCGACAGCGGGATCGCCCGCTGCCCGAGCAGCTCCGTCCAGCCCTGCCGCACCCGAGCGCCGTAGCTTCGGTAATGCGAGCCTTCTTCGACCATCAGGTGAAAAACCTCGTAATACCGCCCGACCAAGGTCAGCAGGTCGCGGTTGGCGAGCGTCGCCATCTGCAAATCGACGTCGAGCGCCTTTTTCACGTCGGCGCGCGTCAGATCGTCCGGCACCTGTTCGTCGCCGACCGTGAACAGATAGCCTTTTTTACCGCGTTTTTCGAAGCAGTCGAGCGAGGTTTTCTGCGCCGCGAAATACCACGGCAGATTGTAGGACTCCCAGCTGTTCCCGCCGCCGCCGTGTTCGATGTAAATTTCTTCGAGCTGCGCCGCGATTCGGATATCGGCTTCGAACTGCGTGGCTTGCAGCGGCGCCGTATCGCACCGGACGTCGCCGACGCCCATGACCATCAAATGCGGGTCCGTGACGGGCTTTCTTTTCAAGATTTCCTCGAAAGCGACGCCGATGCCTTTGCGCACCAAATTATCGGCTAAAGAACCCATCGAGCCGGTCACATCGCAGGCGATGATGATCGCGTTCGAGCTCGGATTCGCCGCCGAATCGCGCGATTCGCGCACCGTTATCCGCTTCGGGTCAAACTCGTCTTTCATGCCGCGCGCCGAAAAAATTTCGTGCGTCGCTTTTCCTGCCGTCGAACCGGCGTAATCCTCCCAATCGCTCGGGCTCCATCTGGCGTATCCCATATATTTTTTCCTCCTTATTCGATCGTTGTTCGATCGTTGATATCTTCATTAAATCAGCGAGTCTCGCGACCGCTTTCCGTAAATCGCGTCCGGCTCGACGTCGAGCCGGACGAAGCGCGGCGCGCCGAAATCCATTTCCAGCACGCCTTTCCATAACCGGTAATCGGTGACGGCCGAACCGCTCGTCGCGCCGTTGATCCACCGCGCCATCGCCGGCGGAATTTTCCCGTTCATGTTCGTCGGCATCGTGTTGACGGCTCCCAAAAGCTCGCGACCGGTTTGTCGGATCAATTCGAGATCGGCGCGTAAATCCGCGCGCCGCAGCCTCGTCAGATCGGGCGGAGCGCAATCGATCGTCCGGCGGGGAAGCGCTTTTAGACTTTCGCCGCGCGCTCGCGCGTACCACCAGCCGCCGAGCAGCGCGCCGCTGTGAAACCGCGGCGAAACGAAAAAAGCGCGCGGACCGATGTCGTGATGAACGACGCCGGCGTAATCGAGGTAACAGGCGAGGTTGTACAGGCGGTTGACGATCCATCCGACGTGACGCGCGTCGAGCGCGCCGCCGAGATGTTCGAGAAGGTCTTCCAGTAATATCGCGTCCGGGTCTTTCGGCAGCACCATTATTAGGCGGTCGGCGGCCGTGTGAAATTCCGGTCGGCGCGGCAGAGCGCGCGCGATCTCTTTCCGCATCGCCGCGTTCGCGAACCGAAAGCCCTCGATTCGCCGCCTCGCGGTTTCGAACAAATCGGCGTACCGGCGCTCGACGGAGAACGCCACCTCTTTTTCGGCGATGAATAAATCTCCGAGTTCGAATTCGACGCGTTTGAAATATTTTATTTGTCGCGCGCCCGCCATCGCGCCCGCGCCGGGAAGCGGAACGGGCAATACCAAAATTCCGGCGCCGCGCCAGCGCCCGGCTTTGATCGATTGCTGCGCTCGGCGGTGAAGCTCGGTGACGCGCTGAAAAACCGCGGTCGCCCGCGAGTCGCGGTTGCGGTCCGGGTGCCACCGCCGGCTGAGATCGTAATACTCACGCCGGGCGATCGCCGGATCGCCAGAAAAGAGACGCTCGGGCGCGTTTTCGGAAATCGCTAAAATCTGTTCGGCGGTTAGATCGATCGTTTCGTAAATGCTTTTCATGTCGGTTTTGAGTTTTTCCTCCGGGGCTTTTCGGCTTTTTACAACTCGAAATCGAAGCCCTTTTCGACGAGCTGCCGGTAACGCTTTTCGTTGAACCGGTAAAGCAGCGCGGGGCGGTGCGAAACGCTTTCCTGCCTTTCGCCGAGCGGTTCGAGAATTTCCATCGACAGCGCGCGCCGCCGGAAATTGCTGCTTTCGAGCTTGCGGCCGAGAACGATTTCGTAAACCGTCTGCAGCTGCTTTAAGGTGAATTTCCGTTCGAGCAGCTCGAAGCCGATCGGCACGTAGGAAAGCTTGCCGCGCACGCGCGTGATCGCCGTTTCGATGATCCGTTCGTGATCGAAGCTCAGACAGCCGAGTTTCGGCAATTCGTCGACCGCGAACCACTCGGCGTCCTTCGCGTTTCCGCCGCCTTCGTGGTGAAGGCGGTGCTGCGCGGGCGATACGAGCGCGTAATAAGCGACCGAGACGATGCGGTCGACGTCGGCGTTGAGGTCTTTGCCGGCGCGCGGATCGCGCTGCGGGTCGTCGAACGTGTAAAGCTGTTCGAGGAAAATGTCGACGAGCCCGGTCTTTTTTTCGAGCGTTCGGCGCGCCGCGTCGAGAGTTTTTTCAGTGCCGTACACGAATCCGCCGGGCAGCGACCAGCAATCTTTAAAGGGTTCTTCCGTGCGCTTGATCAGCACGATTTTCAGATTGTTCGCCGCGAAATCGAGACCGAAAACCACGCAGTCGACCGTCAGCCTGAATCGCCCGAAAACCTCGTTTTCTTTTTCTGAACTGTTTTTTGATTCCGCCATCGCAATTAATTCGACTCCTTTAATTACCGGTAAAACTTACTTAATGTAAAAATGACCATAACCTTATAGTCATTTTTACATTAAGTTGGAAAAATTGTCAAATTTTTTTTGAGGGAATCGAAAAACCGCGAAAAAATCGGAAAAGAATTGGCCCGAGCGAATAAAAATCTTCGAATCTTCGCCGAATACGCACGCCGGAAAAAAACAATGAAAGCCGTCACGGCGGGAAAATTCGACGGTTTTTTATTGGCTTTTCTTTTTGCGAAAAATTGTTGTTTACGGCGGCTCGCAATGAGTGTTAAACTTGTTTTTACATCCCGCTTAGTTGTCCTAAGTGGATTGAAAGGACCGGGCGTTTGGGGGATCGCCCGGTCCTTTCCCGTTTTTTGAGATTTCAATCACGTTCAATCGAATTGAGCCTTCTTTTTTTAAAAGTTTGCGGGCAAAGCCGGCACATGGTGAAAAACGCACTCATCGAATTCTCGCTCCCCGGCCTTCGGCAGGTTTTTATAAAATTCGAACGCGGGCGAAAAATAAGGCGATGATTTGCAAATCACCGCCCTTCGAAGGCTTATTGAAGTTTTCTGGACGCTAATCTGCCGATCATAATCAGCGTCGCTTCCGGCGAATGCCGAAACCGGCTAAGATTCAGCGAATTCCGCCGCGTGCGGATCGAACGAACAATTTACAGGATAACTGATTTTAACTCCTCACCGGGATTCGCTCTGTCTGCAGAAATGCGCAAGCCTTATTTTTTATGCCTTTTTTTTACAAAACCCGGTTGCCCTTCGCGTCGGAAGAATTTTATTTTAACGCCCGTGAAACCCGAAGCTTAAAACAAAAGGGCGGCGCTTTTATTCGCCGCCCCGATTGGTCTATTAAAGAAACGCCTCAACTCGCTATTTTCCCCTTGATGACCGACATCGCGAGCAACAAAAAAACGTTGCGAGAAGAATACCGACGTTGGCTAACATTTCCATAATTCACCCCAAAGTTTTGAAATGAAATCGAAACGAAAAAATTGGAATAAGCAATGTTAACTCCGAAGGCGATCTTTCTTCTGTATGAATTTATGCATAAAGACAACTTTTTTTACTCCGAAGCGCCGAGACGGGGGCGAACGAACCCGAGCCGGTCTGCTTCAACCGTTTTGCGTCACGTTAGGTTATTTAATAAATTATTATGACCGAAATGGAAGATTTGTGACTGATTTGAATTGTTATCGCGTCCGATTCTGATAAAAACGAACCGCTCCCCAATCGCCGTAAATCTTGAAGTTAAAGTGCTTACACTGCAAGCGCGGACGGCCGCCGACATTCCTGCCGCCGCTTGGCACAACAATTGCAAAATTCACCCGTGGGTAGCCCGAGTTTATAAAAAATATATTGCGAAAGAGGAAAATTTCCCGTCTGTGAGCGGGACGAAATATCACTGTAACCTTGACCATGAAAAAGATTCAAAACCCCGACGGCATCGAGCTTAAACCGAAACCGACGAATTGGAACTTCAAAGACCTCGAAGGAGAGCGCTTCGGGCGGCTGTATGTCGCCGGCTATCTGGGAAAGCGTTTTATGAATTCCAACACCTACTGGCTGCTGCATTGCGATTGCGGCAATTACGTGCGCGCGACGACGCAGCAGCTGACCGGCAAAAAGTTGATGAGCTGCGGCTGCTTGAAATGGATCGAAAAAAAACTCGCTCAGAATAAAGAGAACTGAAACCACGCAGTCGGAGACGAAATATGAGTTCATTAAAGGAGTTAAAGCCGTCGGCGACGATCGAAGGCTCGGCGGAAAATACGCGCGGCGGCTTTCCGAAACCGCCGGCCGCCGGCGCGTTCGCGAATCGTTTTTTGGCGGCGCTGCCGAAAAAGACGATCCGCGCGCTGACGCCGTTTTTGGAGACGACCGTGCTGCCTTTCGAAAAAATCGTTTACGACGCCGGCGAGCGGGTCGATTTCGTTTATTTTCCGGTTACGGCGATCGTTTCGGAACGCCGCGTTTTGGAAAGCGGCGATTCGTCCGAAACGGTCATGATGGGAAGAGAAGGCGTCGTCGGAGTCATGTCGCTTTTAAGCTCGCCGCGCGCGATCAATCGGACGCAGGTGCTGGTCGCGGGCGGCGCGCACCGGATAAGGCGCGAAATCCTCGTCAAACAGATGGCGGGCGACCGCGCGCTGCGAAACATGATTTTCGCTTTTATCGGCGAATACATCGAGCGCGTTTCCAGGAGGGCGGTCTGCAACAATCTTCACACGGCGCGCCAGCGCATGTGCGGCTGGTTGCTGATGGTTCAAAACCGAAAAGGCGGCGCGACGCTGCGGCTGACGCAGGAACAGATCGGTTCGAATCTCGGCATTCTGCGGCAGGTCGTGGGGCAAATCGCGCGCGAGCTGCGAAGCAACGAAATAATCGCTTTTTCGCGCGGGAAAATGACCGTTCTGAACCGGACGGAATTAAAGCGCGCGGCCTGCGACTGCCATTCGGAACTCGCGAACCGGCCTTAAAGGCGAAGACGCGGATTATATAGCCGTGGCTTTCACGAACGCGTCAAAAATTTATATCGAAAGCAGTGAATTATGCCAATAACGAAAACCGTTTTGTTAGTCGAAGACAATGAAGACAACAGCGAAATGCTGGAAATATTGTTCGCTCAGGATGGCTTCGAAGTGACGATCTGCACGAGCGGCGAAGATTGTCTGCGGCGGCGCGAATCGAGCGAATTTTCGGCGATCGTTTTGGATTATCATTTGCCGGAAAAGGACGGGCTCGAAATCTGCCGCGAAATCCGGGCGGTCGACGAAAAGGCGCCGATCGTCTTTTTCACCGCCGACGCGCGGGAGACGATCCGGCGCGAGGCGCTCGACGCCGGCGCCGACGCGTTTCTCCTCAAACCCGACGACCTGCCGGACATCGTCGCGATCGTCGCCGAACTGATAAATTCTAAAAATCGGGATTGATCGGGCGGAAGATGTCGACGCCGCGGCTGGTATTTTTCTTTCCGACGAACGATCCTCTGCGGCTGGTTCGGTGAAGGCCCCGCTTCGGCGACACTGAAGTTTTTGGGCCTTTATCAGCCGGTTCGTGGGGTTTGTGATCGTCCTCGATCTCTTAAATCGAATAAAATCTGTTTCCTTAAATGCGGTAGACGCGCTTTTCGGCGTTGTCGACGCCGTTGCGTTGACTTCGAGACGAAATTATTAAATATTATAAAGCAAAAATTTTCACGTTTGCCGAATAAATTTAATAATTGCGATGATGTCCGAAGAGAAAATACAGTACCCGCTTCTTACCGCGATCGGCCTGCACTTGATGCCCGGCGCGGTGCAGGTGATCTTTTTCAGCTTGCTGGCTCCGCTCGTGATGCGCGCCGGATTCCCGTCCGGGTTCGCGTTCATCTTCGTCAACATCTTCATCGGAATGCCGTTGATGCTCGGCTATCTGTTTTATCGGGGCAGACGGCATAACGGCGGGAAAGCGTCGCTGCGGGGCGTCGTTTCGAACTTAAAGCCGATGCCGCTCGGGCAGTATTTTTTGTTCTTCGTTCTGCTTTTCGGTTTCGCCTTCGTCGTGCTTTTTTTGACTTCGCCGCTCAATTCGTATTTGGAGGAAACGGTTTTCGCCTGGCTGCCCGCGTTTTTTCATTCCTCGCAGACGATGGCGAGCGGCGAGCCGACCCGGAACGCGCTGCTGCTGATGTTTTTGCTGCAATTGACGACCGACGGTTTGGCGCTGCCGATCGTCGAGGAAATTTATTACCGTGGGCATTTGATGCCGGCTGTTTCGTATTTGGGCGCCGCCGCGCCGATTTTTAACGCCTTTTTCTTCACCCTTAATCATTTCTGGCAGCCTTACAATTACCTTCTAATATTCCTCATCGTATCGGCTCAGGCGTACGTCGCCTGGCGCAAGGAAAATATCTACATCACGATGCTGACGCACTGCGCGGGAAATTCGCTCGGGGCGATTTTGTCGCTGCTCGCGCTGACGTCCTCATAGATATGGTTTGACGGCTTTCGCGCCCGGCGAGTTCGCGCATTTACGTTGAAAAATCGGTCGTTTCCAATTTCCCCGACCGAGAAATCGAACCGGAAATCCGAAATCTAAAATCCGAAATCGCTGTTCGTGTATTCGATCGTGTTGCCGTGCATCCAGCCGGTCGTGCCGTGTTCGCAGGTGACGCGAAACCACGGGCTGTTGTCGCCGGCGCGTTCCTCGATTTCGAGCCGGTCGCCGACCGGCAGAATGTCGGTTTCATTCGCGCTGCGGCTCGGCGACGAGCGCACGAAAGCGTTTTGCGAAATCACGCGGCCGTTAAAATCGTCGTCCGGCGCGTCGGTGCGTTTTTCGTGCTTCGCGCTCGCGACGAGCGGCGTCGCGGTCGGCGTGCGGACGGGAGTCGCCGCGGGTTCCGCGTTCGCTGAATTGCGGGTCGTCGTCGGCTGATTATTTTGCTGCGACAGACGCATCGAAAAAAGCACGACCGCCAACACCAAAGCGCCGCCGAGGACCGAGCCGAGCACGAGAAAAAGCAGATACTTTCCCGTATTGCGCGGCTTTTCGACGACGACCGGAATAATCGTTTCCGCCGGCGGCGCGTTGTAATTGAACTGCTCGGTCGGCGCGGCGGTTGGGTTCCGGTGATGATGGATATCGATCGTGATCGGCTCCTGCCGGACGACGGTTTCTTCCTCGGCGTCTATTGGCGAGGCTTCGGACGGCAGAACGAAGCTTTCTTCGAGCAGCGGCGTCCCGTCGTTCGTGCAGTAGACGAGCGAATCGTCGAAAACGCTGTTGCATTGCGGGCATCTTTTCATAAAATCGGCGGCTCTAATAACATTCTCCGAGCGTTTGCTATAATTATAGTTCGCTTTGGCGAAAAAGGTAAAAATAACCGGTCGTTCGCGGCGAACGGCCGGTAAAGGTTTTAGAGAAATGAAAATAGCAGTAGCCATGAGCGGCGGCGTCGATTCATCGAGCGCGGCGGCTCTTCTGAAAGAACAAGGACACGAGCTCGTCGGCTTTACGATGCAGCTTTGGAATCAGCGGCGCCACATCAACACGGACGAAAACGGCGATCCGTTGCCGTCGCGGTGCTGTTCGCTCGACGACGTTTACGACGCGCGGCGCGTCGCCGAAGCTTTGGGCTTCCCGTTTTATGTTTTGAATTTGGAAAAGGATTTCGAAGCGTCGGTCGTCGAGCCGTTCGTGCAGAGTTACCTGTCGGGCGAAACGCCGATCCCGTGCGTCGCTTGCAATTCGCGCCTGAAATTCGCGTCGCTCGATAAAATGGCGGTGTCTCTGGGCTGCGACAAGGTCGCGACCGGCCATTACGCGCGCGTCGAATACGACGCAGCGAAAAACCGTTATCGACTGTTTCGCGGGCGCAATCACTGGAAGGATCAAAGCTATTTTCTCTGGGAACTGACGCAGGATCAATTATCGCGCGCTTATTTTCCTTTGGGCGAGATGTTAAAGAGCGAAGTGCGCGAAATCGCGCGCGAGGCGAATCTCTACACGGCGGAAAAACACGAATCGCAGGAAATCTGCTTCGTGCCGGACGGCGATTATTCCGGCTTTATCGACCGTTATCTCGAACACGAAGACCGCGCGGCGGAAATTCCCGCCGAAGGCGCGATCGTCAACGCGAAGGGCGAAAAATTGGGCTCGCACGCCGGCATTCACCGCTACACGATCGGACAGCGGCGCGGCCTGGGCATCGCGCACGAAAAACCGCTCTACGTCGTGCAGATCGAGCGGCTCAAAAACCAGATCGTCGTCGGCGAAAAGGACGAACTCGAACAGACCGAATTCGTCGCGAAAGGCGTCAACTGGGTCGCGTTCGAGACGCCGGCGCAGCCCGTGCGCGCCGCGGTCAAAGTGCGCTACCGCCACGAACCGGCAGCCGCGACGATTCACGCGCTTGAAAACGATCGCGCCAGAATCGTTTTCGACGCGCCGCAGCGCGCGATCACGCCCGGACAGGCGACGATCTTTTACGAGGGCGAAGAAGTGCTGGGCGGCGGCTGGATCGAAAAAAATTAATCGAAGAGGAAAAATGTTATGGCACAGGCAAAAAAAAGATTAAGCAAAGCCGCCAAAGCGGCGCAGAAGATTTTAGAGGGATCGAAACTGCTCGCCGCCAATAAAACAGGCAACGAGCCGAAAACCGACCAGAATTTCAAGCCGAACGAGTCTCCGGTCAAACCGACGGGCGCGAATAAGATGCGCCCGGATAAAAAACGCGGTTAGAGGAAGGCTTCTGGCCGGCCATGAAAGGCGCGTCCAATAAAAAATCGATCGGTCGTCGGCGCGCAGACGGCGCCGGAAGGACAAGCTCGAAAAATAAACCTTACGGTTGAAGATTTCCGGAAATGTTTCTCGCCGGACAGACTTTCGCGTTACAAATCGCATCTCATTTTTGTAGAATTTCATCATCAAATCCTGGGAGTTTTAAGAATTCATGAAAGCTTGCGGACGATTTACACGGTGCGTCGTTTTACTCTTTTTCATCGCGGCCGGAGCGACGATGGCGGCGGCGCAGAACAATTCCATCAACGGGCACATTTACGACGCGCAGACGCGCGCGGCGGTCGGCGATTTGTACGTCGAGCTTTTAGATCAGCTCGGGATCTCGCTGCGACGGATGCGCGTCGATTCTACGGGACGCTTCTTTTTCGGCGGGCTCGGCAGCGGAACCTATAACGTTAAAGTCGTTCCGCTCGGCACGAACTATCAGGAAACCGTGCAGTCGGTCAGCCTCGTTTCGATGCCGACGGGCCGGGGACGCATGAGTTCGGACAGCGCGTACATCGACATTTATCTGAAACTCGACCCGCGCCTGGTCAAAACCGGGAGCGGCGGCGCGGCGACGGTCGTTTTCGCGCAGGACGTCCCGGACGAAGCGCGCAAGTCTTACAAAAAAGGCGTCGAAATGCTCGCCGACAAAAAGGACGAAGGTTTGGACGCGCTCAAAAAAGCGATCGATATTTTTCCGAATTACTACGACGCGCTCGACCGCCTCGGCAACGAATACGTGCGGCGCGGGCAGCCTTCGCAAGCCGTGCCGTACCTCGTCAAAGCGATCGACGTCAACCGGCGCAGCTACACGAGTTTCTACGCGCTCGGCGTCGCGAGCTACAATCTCAAGGATCTCAAGGCCGCGAGCGAAGCCCTGCGGGCGGCGTCGGCGATCAATCCGAATTCGATCAACGCGCAAATTTTTTACGGCATGGTGCTGCGCATCGGCGGCAGCTACGAAAGGGCGGAAAAAGCCCTGCTGCAGGCGAAAAAATTAGCCGAATCGACGCCCGTCGCCGAAATTCACTGGCAGCTCGCGCTTTTGTACGAGAAAACGGGACGCTACAAACAGGCGGCGGACGAGCTCGAAACCTTTCTGAAAGTCGAACCGAAAGCCGCGAACGCCGAGCAGATCAAAAAACTGATCGAAAACTTCCGGGCGAAAGCCAAATAAAAATCAGCCGCGAAAAAAACACGAATCGCACGTAAAACTTTAAAGAATTTAGAGCTTTACGTGTTTTTTCGCGTTTTTTCGCGTATTGACTTTAAGGAAATTCCGAGCCTCCGGAATTTTTGTGCCAAGCAGTGACATCCCTCCGAAATCCGAAACCGAGTCGGGCACGACTTTTGCTGATTTATAAAAAATTATAAATGGGTTGGTGAAAAGCTATGAAAGCCATACAGAATTATGAATTCGACGCCGTTTTGCGAAACTTTTTGATGCAGTCGCGCTTCGCGACGGACGGCGCGGTCGTGACGGATCTCGACGGCACGGCGGTGCATGAAAATCAGGGACGCGTTTACATTCCCGAACCGGTCGAGCTCGGCTTGAAGAAAATCTACGAGCTCGGGCGTCCCGTCGTGCTGAATTCCCTGAGGTTTCCGCTGTCGGTGATGCGCACGTTCGGCAAGGAATGGCTCGCGATCGCGAACGCGCCGATCCCGGTCGTCTCGCTTTACGGCAGCCAGATCGGTTACGTAAAGCGCGACGAAAAGTCGGAATTATGCTTCGAGGAGCTCGACGCGTTTCCGCTCTCGGCAGGCGAGATCGACGAAGTGCTCGCGCTCGTCAATCAGATGGTCGAAAACGGCGAGCGCGACCTTTTGCTGTTTTACTACCCGCGCGACTGGCGGATGGGCGAAATCATCTGGACGCCGGTCGCCGAAAAAGTCATTCCGGTCAAGGAAAAATATACGAGCGCGTCGAGCGTCACGGCGATCGAACTCGAAAAGCTCGGCGAACAGCTTCGTTCGGAAGAAATCTGCATGATCTTTTTGCTGGTCGAGATTCCGCACGACCGGCTGATGGCTTACCAGCATACGAACCGCAGCAATTTCTTTACGCGCAAGGGCGTCAACAAATTGACCGGCACCGAGGAAATCGCCAAACATCTCGGATTCGATCCCGCGCATTCGATCGGAGCGGGCGATTCGGAGATGGATAAATTTCTCGAAGGCGTCGGTCTGGCGGTGCAGGTCGGCGATAATCCGCGCTTTCCGTTTCGCGGACTGACCGACACGGTCCGCATCAACACGGCTTTCGAATTCGGCGATTTTCTGTTCCGGCTCGCCGATTTTCAGCGCGCGATCATCGATTCGGCAACATAAACGAAACACCGGCGGTTTATGCTTATAAATAAATGATAACCAATAAAAACGAAGCATCGGCGAGAGAAGTCAGACGGGCGAAAGAAATGGCGCGCGATGTCATCGCGCACCACTTCGGCAACAAAAAACCGCGCCGCGTCGCGCATAAAACCAGCGGGCTTTCGAATTTCGTGTTCGAAGTCGCGCACGCGGAAGGCGATTTTATCGTGCGCATCAGCCCCGAGCCGACGCGCATCAATTCGTTCATCAAGGAGCAATGGGCGCAGAACAAGGCGCGCGAAGCGGGCGTTCCGGTGCCGGAAATCCTCGAAGTCGGCAGCCACGTCATCAACCAGCCGTTTATGATCTCGCGCGTCGTCGAAGGCGGCGAGGCGACGTTTCACAAAAAAAGATTCGAGATCGTGCGCGAGATGGGAAGTTACGCCGCGCTCATCAATTCGATCGAAACGAAAGGTTTCGGCTCGACCTTCGACTGGTCGAGCAACCAGCTTTCGCATAATGCGTCGTGGCGCGAATTTCTGGAAAACGAGCTGCGTTTCCAAGAAAAAGTCGAGTCGCTCGAAAAGCGCAAAATGATCGACGCCGCGAAGGCGAAAAAAATTTGCCGGCTTTTGACCGACGCCGCGAAGCAAAAAGCGAAACCCTCGCTGACGCACGGCGACATCCGGCTGAAAAACGTGATGGTCGCCGAGGACGGAAAAATCGTCGCTTTTCTCGACTGGGAAAACTGCACCTCGAACCTCGCGCCGGCGTGGGAGCTCTCGATCGCGCTGCACGATTTATCGATCGACGAAAAACAGCTTTTTCTGGAAGGCTACGGCTTAAAGGAAAAGCAGATCGGCGAGCTGATGCCGCTCGTCAAAGCGATCGACTTCATCAATTATGCGCCGGAGGTCGAACGTCTCGCCGCCGAAAAAGACCACGTGCATCTCGAAAAACTCCGCACGCGCCTGAACGGCGCGCTCGATTTCTACACATTTTGATTTTGGATTTTGGATTAGCTGCCGCGTTAACGAATGCGCTTCATATCCGCGAGTTTTCGAGAAAGAAACGATTCAAAGTTTAGCGCATAAGTTCATCAGCGAAACCGCTCCAAAATCCAAAATCTAAAATCCGTAATCGAATTGCCGTTCATCACTCGATTTTGACCGTTCGCAGATTTTTTCTAACCCGCTCCGCTTCTCGCGCGTATATTCGGAAAAGATCGATTCCAACGAAAAATATATAAAGGAGTAATGATGGGACTTTTTAGCAAATCCGTGATCTTGTTCGCGATTCTGTTGACGCCGCTCGGCGCGTCCGCGCAAACGACGAAAGCGAGCGTCTGGGCGGTCGATTTCGTCAAAACCAAAGCCGGCGAGCAGGAAAATTACCTGAAGTTCGTCGAGCAGAACTGGGCGAAAGCGCGCTCGTTCATGAAGGACAAAGGAATCGTCGCCGATTACCGGGTCGTTTCAGCGCCGGCGGCGGACAAAGCGCAGTGGGACGTTTTGCTGATGACCGAATACGTCGACCAGGCGGGATACGAGCGTCGTGAGGCCGTCTTTGAAGAATTCCGTAAATCGAATCCGGCGGTGCCGGTCGGCGGCAAAAACAGCCGCGAGATGTCTGAAATCAAATTCAACCGGCTTTTTAACCAGCCAATTTCAAAAGAGGTTGCCGAAATTATGTTAAAAACGCAGAGCGACGATCTGGAAACCGCGGCGCTGCGCCTTCCGCTCGAAAATTACCTGCGCGGCCACGCGACCGGCGACGGCGAATTTCACCGGAAGGCTTTTTATCCCGAATCGCGCCTGCTGTTCGTGCGCGAAGGGAAACTCGCGCAGCGCACGAGCGCCGATTACATCAAAGGTTCGAGCGGCAAGGCGGCGGACGACGAAGCGCAGCGCCGGCGCTGGATCGAGACGGTCGACGTTTCCGGCAGCGCGGCGATCGGCAAGATCGTTCTCGATTACCCGACCGCGTATTTCGTCGATTATTTCGCGCTGCTGAAAATCGACGGCGAGTGGAAAATCGTCAATAAATCGTTCCACGTGCAGCCGCGCAAAACGCCGGACGAAAAAATCGGCTTCAGGATGACGGACGAGGACAAGCGCGCCGCCGCGGCGCCGATCGAAAATTACATCAAAGCGCACGCGACCGGCAACGGCGAGTTTATCCGTCAGGCGTTTCACGCGGAAGCGAAAATCATGTCGTTCGGGGACGGGAAATTCAGTCAGCTTTCGGTCGAGGAATTCGCCGCGCGTTTTAAGGGCGCGCCCGCCGCGGACGAAGACAAACGTAAACGCTCGTTCGAGATCGTCGACGTCGCCGGCAACGCCGCGCTCGCCAAAGTGGTGCTCGATTACCCGACCGTAAAATTCACCGATTACATGACCTTACTGAAAATCGACGGCGAGTGGAAGATCATCAACAAAACTTTTCACTCGGAAGCAAAAGGCAAGAAATAATGGAATTTAGCCGCGAATCGATTTGAACTTTCAGGAAATTAAAAAACATGCGAATCGGGAGCGGCGATAAAGGAGGCCGAGTTATCAATTAATAACTGACAATTCCCGATTAATTTAAGGCGGCCAAGCGTGCTTAACTTTTTAATTTAACGGGTAATTGACAATAATTAATTGATAGCCGGTTTAATCGAACCGTTTAGCTTTTTCCCGATTTGACTAAGATAACCGTTCGTGAAGATCCGCGTGCATTCGCGGCTGAAATAAAGGAGAAAGAAAATGAAAATAATGAGCATTTTTTTAATGGTTTTAGCCTTCAGTTTAATGGCGTCGGCGCAGACGGACGAAGATCGCGGCGCGGTTCGCCAGGCGTGTCTCGATTACGTCGAAGCGGTTTACGAAGTGAATCCGTCGAAGGCGGAGCGCAGCGTGCACGCCGACCTCGTCAAGCGCGGCTTCTTCATCAAAAAAGGCGAAACCGCTTATTCGCCGCACGCGATGACTTTCGCGGAACTCGTCGAGCTCGCGAAAAACTACAACAAAAAGGGAAATCTGCCGAAAGACGCCGTTAAAGAAGTCGTCGTTTTCGACGTCGCCGATCAGACCGCGAGCGCAAAGGTGACCGCCGTCTGGGGCATCGATTACATTCATCTCGCGAAATACGACGGCAAATGGAAAATCATCAATATTCTCTGGCAGTCGCCGCCGAAAAAGCAGTAAGCGAAAAAAAATCGAAAAAATCGCGAATGAATGATAGTTTTCGGCGCTTTGCTCCGCATTCCTAAATGACGGGGGTTTAAGTTTTACGACGAGTCGGTCGCGAAACTCCCGAAATAAAAGTTATCAGGAGCAATAAATTATGAGTTCAGTAGCGAAATTTTCGACGATGGCATTATTGAGCGGAGCGGGCGTTTCGAAAATGCGTTCGTTCACTTTTAACGGTTATACTTTTAATCCGAACAATCTGCCGCTGATGGCGTATGAAATTCGGGACGGCAGAATGAACGTCGCGGTCGATTCGCGGCTGATCGACAAAGCCATCTACAATTCGACCGAAAACACGCTGTACGTCGGTTTTTACGCGCCGACGACGCTTTCGCAGCAGGCGCTCGTGATTCACGAAGTAACGCACGCCGTCTGCGATTTTCAGGCGAAGAAGATGGACATCGCGACTTCCGAATCGATCGCTTACATCGCGCAATGCCAATTTGCGCGCGCCAATAATCCGAGCGACGACCCGGAAGTGCGGTTGTACGATGAAGACGATGCGAAGGATCTGGTCTTTCAGAAGGGATGGGAGATCGCCGGCAAAATACTCGACGGCGGCACGATTTCGCAGGAAGATATGAACGAGATGCGCTACTATTTGTGTAAGCATCCCGAATACGCGAAAGACGCCAAGTCGAGCGCCGGGTTCGACGGTTATTAAGTAGAATAAGTGCTGGAAAGGGTTAAAAATTCGTTTTGGGCGCTGCAGATCGGCGGCTGGCTGCTTTATATGGTGATGATCTACATCACCTTTTTGACGGTCACGACGAATTTCCTGAGCCTTTTCTACATCAAAACCTTCCGGGCGATCGTCGGGTTCCTGCTCACATTGGTGCTCTGGCGCATCTATCGGCGGATGGTCAACCGGCTTTCGATCAGCTCGATCGTGCTGATCGTGCTCGGACTGTCGGTGATTTTCGGCATCGTCTGGGCGTTCATCGAAGAAGGCTACGTTTGGACGGTTTCGCCGCAGTACGACTTTTATCGCAACCTGCCGAAAATTCCGAAAGTGGCGCTCGATTACGCGATGACGATCACGGGCTGGAGCGCGATTTATTTCGGCATCAAATACTGGCAGAAATGGCAGACCGAACGCGAAAACGCGCTGCAGTCGGTCGCGCTCGCCAATAAAGCGCAGCTCGAAATGCTGCGCTACCAACTGAACCCGCACTTTCTTTTCAACGCATTGAATTCGATCCGCGCGTCGGTCGACGAGGACTCGGCGCGCGCTCAGGAAATGATCACGCGGCTTTCGGAATTTCTGCGCTATTCGCTCGTCGGCGACAGCGAAAAAAAGATTCCGCTCGGCGAGGAACTCGAAGCCGTCCGCAACTACCTGGCGATCGAAAAGATTCGTTTCGAGGAAAAGCTCGAAATCGATTTCGCGATCGAAAAGGCGGCGGAAAACTTCTCGGTGCCTTGCTTTCTGCTTAATCCGCTCGTCGAAAACGCCATCAAACACGGTCTGCTAACGAGCTCGAAGCCCTTAAAACTGAAAATTTCGGCGAATGTTTTAAATAACGAAAAGCTCGTGCTGGAAGTCGTCAATTCCGGCAAACTGAACGCGTCGGCGAACGGCAACGGCACGAAAATCGGTCTGAAAAACGTGCGCGAGCGGCTCGCAAAGCTGTTCGGCGCGCGCGGCGTGTTCGAGCTTCGCCAGGACGGCGATTTCGTCACGGCGCGCATTGAGATTGTGGATAAGAATTAGCCGCGAACAGGCACAAAATTTCACGAAAAATCATTTAAAATATATTTCGTGTTCTTTCGTGCCGGTTCGCGGCGAAAGAAAAATGAAGTACAAGACCATCATCGTTGACGACGAACGGCTGGCGCGAAAGGAAATGCGGCGTCTGCTGGCGGAGTTCGAAGAAATCGCGGTGGCGGGCGAGGCTGAAAACCTGACGGAAGCGCTTTGTCTGATCGAAAGGGAAAAGCCGCAGCTCGTTTTTCTCGACATTCAGCTCGGCGGCGAAAACGGTTTCGATCTGCTCGAAAAAGCGGCGCATGACTTCAAGCTCGTCTTCGTGACGGCGTTCGACGCCTACGCGATCCGCGCTTTCGAAGTCAACGCGCTCGATTACCTCTTAAAGCCGGTCAACCCGGAACGGCTCGCCAAAGCCGTCGAACGGCTCGCCGAAGACGCGGCGCGCGAAAAAAACGAGCGGCGACCGTTCGAGTTCGACGACCGCATCTTCCTCGAACTCGGAGCGCGCTCGGTTTTCCTGAAGGTCTGCGAGATTTCGCACATCAATTCGTCGGGCGATTACTCGGAAATCTTCACCGTCGACAAAAGAAAATTCCTGCTCGAAAAACCCTTGCGCGAATGGGAAGAACGCCTGCCCGAAAAACATTTCCTGCGCATTCACCGCCAGACGATCATCAATCTCGAGGAGATCGAGGAGATCGAAACGTGGTTCAACCGCACGTTTCAGGTGCGTCTGAAAAATGCGGGCGCGCCGCTCGCCGTCAGCCGCCGTTACGCGGTCAAGCTTAAAAGCAGATTTACATAATTCGGAGGTCAGCGGTCGGTTGTCAGCTGATTTTTTTCTGATCACCGACCGCTGACCTCCGATCACCGATCACCAACTTTTTGTGCAAACGGGCGAAAAATGTAAAATATAGAATGTAAAGGGGGTTGGCACGAAATGCTGAAATCAGAGTTTCGAAAAATCTATCTGGAAAAGCGGCAGGAGCTTACGCCGGAAGACGTGAAGGAAAAAAGCCTGCGGGTCGCCGAACGTTTCTTCGAGACGTTCGATTTATCGAAAATCGATTACCTGCACAGCTTTCTGCCGATCGAAAAATTCAACGAGATCGACACGCGTTTGATTTTTCACCGCGTCTGGTTCGAATACGCGAACGTCGAAACGGCGGTGCCGCGCATCGATTTCGAAAAGGATGTGTTGGAAAGTCTAAAGTTCACGCCCGTCACCGAGCTCGTGCTCAACGCGTGGATGATTCACGAGCCGTCGCACAACGAGCTGTTCGTGTGCGAAAAGTTCGACATCGTTTTAGTGCCGCTGCTCGCCTACGACCGCGTCGGCAACCGCGTCGGCTACGGTAAGGGATATTACGACAGATTTTTGAAAAACTGCCGTTCGGGCTGCGTGAAGGTCGGGTTGAGTTATTTTCCGCCCGTGGAAAAAATCGACGACGTCAACGAATTCGACGTGCGGCTCGATTACTGCCTGACGCCCGACGAAACGTACAAGTTTTAAATTTTTAGCCACGAACAAACACGAAAATTCACGAAATAGCCCAAAATTGCTTTTCGTGTCCGTTCGCGTTTGTTCGTGGCTGATTTTTATCTTCTTTCCTTCAAAAGATCGCGGATTTCCGCCAACAGCACTTCCTCGCCGGTCGGCGGCGCGGCGGCTTCCGCGGCTTCGAGTCCTTTGAAAAGCCGGACGGCGTAACGCGCGAGGAAGAACATCACGACCGCGACGATCAAAAAAGTGATGATTTCGTTGAGAAACTGCCCGTACATGATCATCGGCTGTTTCGCCGCCTGCGCCGCCGCGATCTGTTCGGGCGTCGAGACCGGCATGTCGCCGAGGTTTATAACCTTATCCTTGAAATCAATGCCGCCCGTCAAAGCGCCGACGATCGGCATGATGATGCCGTCGGTCAAAGATTTGACGACCGCGCCGAACGCCGCGCCCATGATGACGGCGATCGCCAGATCGAGAATGTTGCCCTTCGCAATAAACGCCTTAAAGTCATTCAACATCGACATTTGATTTGTTCTCCTTGCTTTTTGTTATGGAATGAACGGGGTTATCAGTTGAAATTACAGCAGTTTACGACTGAGGTCAAGATTCACGCGGCATTTCCGCGGCGATTTCGAGCGCGACGCCGAACGCCTTTTCGAACAAATCCTTTTTGCGCCGGGCGGCTTCGAGCTCGGCGTCGCAGCTTTCGTCGGAAATCACGATCAGGCGCATTTTTCGCTCATCTTTCTCGACTTTGACGTCTTTGACGCGGCTTTCGTAGCCGCGATCGAGACCTTCGGCGAGCCGCAAAATCGCGCCGAGTTCGCTCACGGCGCGGCGGTCTTCCGCGAGCAGCTTCATGAAATTCGAATGCGATTTTTTCGGCGGCGCGCCGCGATGATAGCGCGCCGTATTGGCGACGACCAGCTTTTCGTATTCGGAAAACCCGGTGATCTCCGAATGCTTTATCAGGTAAAACGAATGTTTGTGATGCTTTTCGGGCGAGATGTGATAGCCGACGTCGTGCAGCAGCGCGGCGGCGGAAAGCAGCGTGCGCCAATGCCGCGGAAATTTATAAATCGGCGCGAGCCGTTCGAATATCTTCTCCGCCAGACGGGCGACCTGCATCGCGTGACCTTCTTCGTAACCGTAACGTCGGCCGACCGCGAACACGCCGCGCAGGCGCCGGTCTTCGACGTCCGGCAAGCGCGGCAGTTTTTCGGCTTCGATCTCGCGCAGATGATCGATCAGCACGCCCTCGCGCAGCGCGTAGCCGCACGGCGTCAGAGCCTCGATGCAGAGCGCGCGCATGACGTCTTCGAGGATCAGACCGCCGGCGACGATGACGCCCGCGCGCTGCGGGCTGACGACGGGCAGCCGCCGGCGTTCTTCGAGCGTCATCCGGCGCAGCATTTCGTTGAACGCCGCGAGCTTTTTCAGCTCGATCACCGGTTCCGAAGCGTGAGCCGCGCCGTCCTGGAAGTTGAGCAGCGCCGAAAGATTCAGAATCGTGCCGGACGTGCCGGACGTTTTCTGCCACGTTTCGCTCTTCAGAACGCGCCGCGGGCGTTCGAGCGCGCCGGCGATTTCGGCGCGCAGGTTTTCGATTTCTTTTTCCCGCGGCGGATCCGAAGCGATGAATTTTTCCGTCAAACCGACCGCGCCGAGCTTCATCGAAAACAGCCGGTGCGGCTCGCCGTCGCGCATCAGAGACAATTCGGTCGAGCCGCCGCCGATGTCGACGTTCAGCAGCGCGCCCTCGTTGAATTCGCAGTTTTGCGCGGCGGCGATGCCGATCAGACGCGCCTCTTCGAGCGACGACAGCACTTCGATCGAAACGCCGGTGCGCCGCTTGATTTCGCCGACGAACTCGGCGGCGTTGGGGGCTTCGCGGACGGCGGCGGTCGCGACGGCGATGAGCGCATCGGCGCGGCGGCTTTCGGCGATCGAGCGAAATTTCGCGACCGCGTCCGCCGAAACGTCGATCGCTTTTTGCGACAGGCATTTATCCTGCATTATTTCGCACCCGAGCCGGATGCGCTCGCGCTCCTGCAGAATGACCGTAAAAGAATCGCTCGCGGCGGCTTCAATGACGGCGAGTTTGAGCGAATTAGACCCGATATCGATGGCGGCGATGATTTGAGTTTTCATCGTTTAAGACGATAATAAAATATGTCGCCGAAAAAATTCCAATAAAGTTTTATGAAAGTTTTTGAAGTCATGACGACCGACGTCGGCGTCTGCCGGCCGGAAGACAATTTGTCGCGGGCGGCGCAGATCATGTGGGAAAAAGACTGCGGAATCGTGCCGGTCGTGACGGCCGCGGGGCGGGTCGTCGGCGTCATCACCGACCGCGACATCGCGATCGCCGCCGGGACGCGCGATCTGCCGCCGTCGTCCATTAAGGCCGGCGAAATGAATTTCCGCCCGTTGAAAGCCTGCGCCGCGGCCGACAAAATCAAAGACGCCTTAAAACGAATGCGCAAACACCGTCTCCGGCGGCTCTGCGTGACGAACGAGGCGCAGGAACTCGTCGGCGTCGTTTCGTTGCGTGACATCATTCTTCGGGCGAGCGAGCAGGAAAGCGTCCGCGAGCTGATTTTTTCGACCTTTTACGCGCTTGCGAAACCCGCGCCGATCGTGCTCGAAGAACTCGGCGAAACGGCGGATGATTAACGGACGAAAAAAAAATCTAATATTTTTTCTTATCTTCGGTAGATTTTTCTTATGAATAGTCTTAAGATGTTCAGGACTTCTTATTTAACCGAATAACATTCAGAAAAATTTAATTTTCATTACTCAAAAAAGCGTCGCATGAAAACACTTTTCGTCCTTCGTCACGCCAAATCGAGCTGGGATAATCCCGATTGGGCGGATTTCGAGCGCCCATTAAACGCCCGCGGGCTCGACGCGGCGCGCTTTATCGGCAGTTTGATTTACGAGCGCGGTTTAGCGCCGCAGGTAATCGTCAGCTCGCCCGCCAAGCGCGCCAAACAAACCGCCGTGCTCGTTAAAGAAATCGGGGAAATGAGGAAGCCGGTCGTTTTCGACGAACGCATCTACGAGGCGAGCCCGCTGACGCTGTTTAACCTGATCCGCGAATTCGACGAAAAATACGAATCCGCGATGATCGTCGGGCATAATCCCGGTTTTGAAAATCTGGTGCGCGTCCTGACCGGCGAACCGACCGCGATGCCGACCGCCGCGCTCGCCGCAATCACGCTCGATATCGAAAACTGGAGCGCGCTCGAAAGCGGCGCCGGCAAACTGGAATTTTTGATCCGCCCGAAAGAAGAAATGCAGAAAACGACCGCCACTAACGCGTCGACCGGGTCGTAAGTAGATCGAGTTTGAATCACGACAGGCTGTCGAGTTACAACTCAATCAACTCGGTCAACTTTCAGTCGACGCAGCCGACTTCGGTCAGCTCAATCCCGCTTTCCGGAATTAACATCAATTTAACATTTTGTTCACATCGGCTTAAGTTCGGTGCAATATTCTGGACTTTATTTCAGGACGAACCGAGGCGCTTTCGTTATTTGAAATTTTGTTCTAAAGTCGATAAATAATGGAGCAGAGAAAACTTCTCGAACGCGAGCTGGACATTTTGCGCGACCGTCTGCTGCTGATGGGCGGCGAAGTCGAACTTTCGATTCAAAGGGCGATTCACGCGCTCGTGCAGCGCGATTCGGACGTCGCCGGGCAGGTCATCGAACGCGACGACGTGATCGACCGGCTGGAGCTCGAAATCGACCGTTTGAGCGTCGAACTTTTGACTTTGCGGCGTCCGGTCGCGAAAGAACTGCGCCTCGTCATTTCGATCACGAAGATCACGCCGATTCTCGAACGCATCGCCGATCACGCATCGAGCATCGCGCGCACGGCGCTCGAACTGAACGACGAGCCGGAGCTGAAAACGTACGGCGACCTGGGCGAGATGGCGGAACGCGCGCTCGAAATGCTGCAGTCGGCGCTCGACGCGTTTACGTCGAACGATTCGGAACGGGCGCGCGCGCTGATCGCGAAAGACGCCGAGGTCGACAAGATTTACGACCGGCTGGTCGGCGAGCTGATGGAATCGATGTCGCAGGACGCCAGCAAATCGACGAGGCTCGCGCGGCTTTTGTTCGTCGCCAAAAATCTGGAAAGAATCGGCGACTACGTGAAAGACATTTGCGAAATGACGGTTTACATGAAAGAAGCCGTGTTTATTAAACACCAGTAGCAGTGGTCGGTGATCGGCGGTCAGCGGTCAGTAAAAAACTGTCTTTTCTGACCGCCGATCACCGGCCACCGATCACCGACTTATGAATCAAATTTTAATCATCGAAGACGACTCCGACATCGCGGAAAGCCTGCAGTACAATTTCCGGCGCGAAGGGTTTTCGCCGGTCGTCGCGGAATCGGGCGAGAAGGGCCTGCGGCTCGCGCTCAACGAAAAAAATCCGGCGGCATTGATCGTGCTCGATCTGATGCTGCCGGGCATGAGCGGCATGGAGCTCTGCCGCCGCCTGCGGCGCGAGCCGCTGACGGAAAAAACGCCGATCATCATGCTCACGGCGAAGGCGGCGGAAGCCGACAAGATCGCCGGTTTGGACATCGGCGCCGACGACTACATCATCAAACCTTTTTCGGTCAAGGAGGTCGTCGCGCGCGTCCGCGCCGTTTTGCGCCGCACGAGCGAAACGATCGTCGAAAACTATAAGGACGAGCGCATCGCGATCGATTTCGGCGACATGCGCGTCAACTGCGGCGACGAAAACGTGAAATTGACCCGCAAGGAGTTCGCGCTGCTCGCGCATCTCGTCAAAAGCGCCGGACGCGTCGCGACGCGCCAGCAATTGCTCGACGGCGTTTGGGGCTACAGTTATTTCGGCGACACGCGCACGCTCGACGTTCACATCCGCCGACTTCGCCAGAAACTCGGCGACTGCGGCGACTGCATCGAAACGGTCGTCGGCGTCGGCTACCGTTTCATCGGTCAAAAATAAAGGCGGAAAACGCGCGCCGCGAAAACTTTGACCTGTTTTCGCGCCGACAAAAACGCGCCCTCCGCCGTCAAGATATGAGTTTTCTAAAGTCCATATTCTCGAAAAAAGAAGCTGCCGATCAAACCCGCACGACCCTCAACGATCTCTTTAAGACCATGCGCGAAAGCGTCATCGTCGTCGACGCCGATACGCGCATTTTCGCTTCGAATCAAGCGGCTTACGACGCTTTCGCGAGAAAAAACGGCGCGCTCGAAAACAAACGCCTTTCGGAAACCATCCGCGACCTCAACCTGCACGAAGCCTTTCGCCGCGCGCTCGAAGAAGAAAAAATTTCGGACGTCGAGCTCGCGCTCGTCGGCACCGACAAAAAATACGACGTCCGCATCGCGCCGTTCGAGTTCGACGCAAAAAAGGGCGCGATCGGAATTTTTTACGATATTTCGCAGATCGAGCGGCTGGAAAACGTCCGTCAGGAATTTTTGTCGAACATCTCGCACGAGCTGCGCACGCCCTTAACGTCGATTCTCGCCTTCGTCGAAACATTGGAAGACGGCGCGATCGACGACGAGGAAAACAACCTCCGGTTTTTAAGCGTGATTCGCCGCAACGCCGAGCGGATGCATCATCTGATCAACGACATTCTCGAACTTTCGTCGATCGAATCGGGCAAGATCACGATCGACCCGAAAAAATCGAATCTCGCGAATCTGACGGACGAAGTTTTCACGAACCTTTCCGCGAAAGCCGCCGAAAAACGCGTCGCGCTGACCAATAAGATTCCGGCGGGCACGTTCGTTTACGCCGACGCCGTGCGGCTCGAACAGATGCTCACGAATCTCATCGACAACGCCGTCAAGTTCAATCGCGAAGGCGGCGGCGTGACGGTCGGTCACGAGCGGGCGGACGGCAAAGACGTCATCTCGGTCGCCGACACGGGCGAGGGCATTTCGAACGATCACCTGCAGCGAATCTTCGAGCGTTTTTACCGCACCGACCGCGCGCGTTCGCGCGAAATCGGCGGAACCGGTCTCGGTCTCGCCATCGTCAAACATCTCGCGCGGCTTCACGGCGGCGAAATTTCCGTAACTTCAACGCCCGGCAAAGGTTCGGTTTTTTCCATCGAATTGCCCGAATTCAGGGCGTCAGATCACGCTTGAGCTTTCTTTCCAACACTTCGCCGGCCGTGCTATATTAAATTCATACCGAATCGGCTAAGGCTCTTTTAAGGCGAATAATTTTGATAAGAATTCGTCCCCTTCACCTTTGAAAACTTTCAGCAAAGGAGAAAACACCGTATGGAACTGAGTATCGGTCAGAAGGTAGCGTATCCGACGCAGGGAGTCTGCGTCGTCGAGGACATCAAGCCGCGCGAAGGCGTCGGCGGCGATCCGCATAAATATTACTTTCTGCGGGTTTTGAGCGATAATTCGATCATTTTCGTCCCGACCGAAAACGCCGAAACGGTCGGCATTCGTCCCGTCATTTCCGCGAAGCAATACCGTAAATTGGTCGAATTTCTCGGCGCGGATTTTGCGGAAGTTTCGAGCGACTGGAAAAGCCGCTCGCGCGAGTTCGGCTTGAAACTGCAATCGGGCGACCCGTTCGAAGCCGCCGACGTTTTAAAAAAACTCACCTTTTTGAGCCACGAGAAAAAGCTCTCGTTTCGCGAACAGACGTATCTCGAAAAGGCGCGGTTTTTGATCGTCTCCGAAGTCGTCAACGCCGATCTCGCGAACGAAAAAATATTCGAAAGCAAGCTCGACGGCCTCATCGATAAAGCCTGCCGCAAACATCTCGTCACGCAGCCGCGCGTTTGGGTCGCGACCAATCACTGAAAAAGAGCGAAGAAAGGGAAAGAGGAAAAGGCGAAGGTTTAATCTTCCATTTCCTCTAATTCGATTTTGTCCCTTTTATCTTTTTTATACTTTTTGTACTTGGCGCGAACGACGGTTTTGATGTTGCCGCGCACGTGAAAATCGCCCTCGATTTCGATTTTCAGCGGATCGCACGCCTTCACGAAATCTTCGAGAATGATGTTGACGACGTGCTCGTGAAAGACCTTGATGTTGCGAAACGAATTGATGTAAAGTTTCAGGCTTTTCAACTCGATGCAGCGTTCGTTCGGCACGTATCTCAAACGGATGATCGCGAAATCCGGAAAATCCGAAAACGGACAGATCGCCGTAAATTCCGGAATTTCGAATTCGATCCAGATTTTGTTTCCCTTGTACTCGTAATCGAAGCTGTCGAGCGGAAATAGATTCATTTCTTCGCGCGGCGTCGAGCGGATCGGAAGGTTCTGTTGGTTGGCGGGCGGTAAATTGTAATCGTCTAACATAGAAAACTTCTCCTTGCTTTGAGCAAACAGACATTTTAGCATTTTTGCTTCGGAGGCAAAAACGCGCCCGCCGGATCGTTTTCGATCGTTACGGATTGAATCATCCCATCATTGAATCATCGATTCATTTTCGGGATGAAAATCGATGATTCAATGATGGGATGAATAAATGATCCAATCAACAAATGAACCAATAATCGATCACACTTTGAGTTTTTTCGCCGTCGCAAGATCTTTGACGCCGCGCGCTTTGAGGTCTTCGAGCAGGTTGATGAAAATATGCGCGGTCGCGTGCGCGTCTTCCGCCGCGCGGTGGTGATTGACGAGCGCGACGCTGTAGTAATTGGCGACCGTGTTGAGACGGTGGTTGTCGATGTGCGGCAGGAGTTTGCGCGAAAGCTGCACCGTGCACAGATGCGGGTTCGCGACGCGGTAATCGCCGTGAATGAGGCTGATTTCGTGATTCAGAAAACGCATGTCGAAATTCGCGTTGTGCGCGACGAGCACGGAATCGCCGATAAACTTGAGAAAATCCTCGGCGACGTCGCGAAATTTCGGTTCGTGCCTGACCATCCGGTCGGAAATTCCCGTCAATTGCGTGATGAAGAAGGGAATCGGAGTTTCCGGATTGACGAGCGTGTGAAACTCGTCCGTGATCTTGCCGCCCGAGACGCGGTACGCGCCGATCTCGGTGACGCGGCACGGCGGCGTTTTCGCGCCGGTCGTTTCGAAGTCGAAAACTACGTAATCGGTTTCCTCGAGATTGCGGTTCGCGAACTTTTTCGGGACGAGCTCGACCGTGTCTTCGTTGAGCTGCAAACGCGGGTCGATTTCGATCAGATCGAGGACGAGCGTTTTCGCGAAATCCGGTTCGGGCGTGCGGATCTTCATGACGTAATCGACGACTTTGACTGCCGAAGCGCGCCCGCCGGAGGATTGCAGGAGCTGAATCGTTTCATTTATTAGCAATGAGTCTGAAATTAAATTATGATAAATCGGCATCTATCTTTTGATTTTAGCGAGAAAAACTGAAACCGCAAGCAAAATCGGCGCGAATCGCGATTTTACTTGTTTTTCGCGGGAGATTACGGGCGATGAAAGAAGAAAAAACGAAAGCGGTCGAAGCTTATCTAAACGCGCTCAAACAGAGGGATTTATCGCTCGCGCCGCTGGCGGACGACCTGAAGTTTTTCGACCCGGTCGCCGGCAGCGGCGCCGGCGCGGATAAATTCCGGGCGTTTCTGACCGGATTTCTGCCCGCCGTCAACGACGTGCGCGTCTTAAGCCACGTCTGCGAGGACGATTTCGTCGTCACGCATTTCGAAGTCGACACGGTTTTTGGCATAATTTCGATTTTGGAAAAGTTTCGCGTGTCGAACGGCAAAATCACCGAAGCGCTCGGATTCTACGACCCGCGACCGATTTTGGGTTAAAGAAGTTCGGGAAGTTTTCTCTTCATTCCTAAACTTTCCAAACTTCTCGAACTTGCCAAATTTTTTATGAACTATTTAGAACATTTTCGCGAAACGAACGCGCTGCTCGAAGGTCATTTTATTCTTTCGAGCGGTCTGCACAGCCCGAATTATCTGCAGTGCGCGCTGGCGCTGCAATACCCGGCGGACGCCGCCCGGTTCGGCGGAGCGATCGCCGAACATTTCGCCGGCGAAAACATCGAAACGGTCGCCTCGCCCGCGATCGGCGGATTGGTGATCGGCTACGCGGTCGCCGAGGCTTTGAACGTGCGGTTTATCTGGACCGAGCGGCAAAACGGCGAAATGACCGTGCGGCGCGGCTTTTCGGTCCGGGAAAACGAACGCGTTTTAGTCGTCGAGGACGTCATCACGACCGGCGGCTCGACGCGCGAATGCATCGCGGCTTTAGAATCGCGCGGCGCGCGCGTTGTCGCGGCGGCGTCGATCATCGACCGCTCGAACGGCGCGGCACAGGTCGGCGTCCCGCGCGTCGCGCTCGTTTCGCTGGACGTGCCGAGCTACCGGCCCGAAGAATGCCCGCTGTGCGCCGCCGGTACGCAAGCCGTCAAACCCGGCAGCCGGACGATGAAAGCCTGAAGTTTATGCCGTTCGTCAAAATACACCGCCAATCGCAATATGCCGACGCCGTGCGCGCCTATCAAATTTATGTCGACGGCGAACAGAAAGGCGAGATCCGGCGCGGCGGAGCGGAAGATTTTTTCGTCGCGCCGGGGACGCATCGCATTCAACTCAAAATCGACTGGTGCGGCAGCCCGGAGATCGAATTCACGGTCGCGGCGGAAGAAACCGCCGAGTTCGACTGCGGCAATAACACGAAGGGGTTTTTCACGATGTATTATATTTTGTTCGCGCCGAACGATTACCTTTGGCTGAAAAGACGCTAATAAAAAAGCAAGAGGCGCAAAATTTTGTAATGAATCAAGCGTTTTGGTTGGATAAAGATTGCCCGATTTGTGAACGAGGCAGGTTATTTGTAAGCGAAGACGCCACTAATCAAAGACTTCATTTACACTGCGAGGAGTGTGAATGCGCGCGGCTGAATCCTGTGGAAGATACGGCCGATAAAAGTTTTCCGGCAATCAACCCCGACTTTAAAGCTCGAATGTCAAGCACGGAAACGATTCAAAATTTCGGCTGGACCAAATACAAGCTAAAAACCCAGTAAGGCAAGATAAAAACCAATAAGGAATGAATTTCAAGCTTCTCATTCAATACGACGGCACGGATTTTCACGGCTGGCAGGTGCAGGCGGGCGAGCGCACGATTCAGGGCGAACTGCAGCGCGTCGTGTCTTTGCTCGAGGGCGCGGAAGTGCACGTCAGCGGTTCGGGGCGCACCGACGCGGGCGTGCACGCCGAAGGGCAGGTCGCGAATATCAAGTTAAATAAGCCGTTCACGCCGGAAAAACTGCGCGCGGCGATCAACGGCAACCTGTGGCGCGATTTGCGCGTTTTATCGGTCGAAAAAGCGCCGGACGATTTCCACGCGCGTTTTTCGGCGAAAGGCAAAACCTATCTCTACCGCGTCGTCACCGCGCCGGTCGTCTCGCCGTTCTGGGCGCGTTACGCGCATCACGAAGCGCGCCCGCTCGACGTGAGCCGAATGAACGACGCGGCGCGCCTGTTTCTCGGCGAGCACGACTGGACGGCGTTTTCCTCGGCGCAAAGCGACAGCGAAAACAAGGTGCGCAACATCGCGAGCTTTTCGGTCGAATCAATCTGGGACGCGCGCGCCGGCGCGGTGATCGTCGAGTTTCGCATCACCGGCAACGGCTTTCTGCGCTACATGGTGCGCTCGATCGCCGGAACGCTGCTCGAAGTCGGGCGCGGCGAAAAAGATTTTGATACAATTCAGACGGCGATCGTCACCGGCAACCGCGATTTGGCGGGCGCGACCGCTCCGGCGCACGGCTTGACGCTGCTAAAAGTTTATTACGAATGAAGACTCTCGGACTGATCGGCGGCACGACCTGGGTTTCGACCGTCGATTATTACAAATACATCAATCAAATGGTCGCCGAACGTTTGGGCGGTTTGAATTCCGCGCAGATTCTGCTTTACTCGCTGAATTTCGACGAGCTCAAAACGCTTTTCGAAAAAGCGGACTGGGCGCGCGTCGCCGAGGTCTTGACTTCGATCGCCGAAAATCTCGAAACGGCGGGCGCTGAAGCGATCGTGCTTTGCTCGAACACGATTCACATCGCGGCGCGGGAAATCGAAAAACGGATCGGCATTCCGCTGATCGACGTGACGGACGCGGCGGCGCGGGAAATAAACGATCTGAATTTGAAAAAAGTCGCGCTTCTCGGAACGCGTTTTACGATGGACAAGGATTTTTACCCGGAAAAGCTCGGCGAATTCGGAATCGAAACGATCGTTCCGAGCGATGCGGAGCGCGAGTTTATCAACCGTTCGATTTTCGAAGAGCTGGGAAAAAACGTTTTCACCGAAGAAACGAAGCGGAAATATCTGGAAATCATTGAAAATTTAAGAATGCGCGGCGCCGAGGGCGTGATTTTCGGCTGCACGGAAATTCCGATGCTGATAAAGGCCGAAGATTGTGCGGTTCCGAGTTTCGATACGACCGTCATTCACGCCCGCGCGGCGGTCGAATACGCGTTAGCCGATTGATTTATGCTGATTTATCATATTGTCCTGCCTGAGAATTGGGAAAAATTCAAGCACGAATACGAGTACGAAGCCGAAAGTCTGGCGACGGAAGGTTTTATCCACTGCAGTTACCGTCACCAGCTCGACGACGTTTTGCAAAGATATTACAAGGACGCGGAAAAAGTCCTGATTCTCTCGATCAACCCGCATTACCTGAAGTCCGAACTCGTCGCCGAACCTTCGACGAACCGCGAGATTTACCCGCATATTTACGGCAAAATCAATAAATCGGCGGTTGTCAACGTGGAAGAAAGAAAGCTAAATTAACAAGGATGGACAGGATTTGCAGGATGAATCGAAAATCGCTGTAAATCCCGTCCATCTCTGTCGATTTAAATAAAAATGCACGAAAATTTCGCCAAAGTCGTTAAAACGAACTCCGTCGAAGCCGAACTGCTCGCGCAGATCGACGCCGCGCGGCTGCCCGCACACATCGCCGTCATCATGGACGGCAACGGGCGCTGGGCAAAGCAACGCGGCAAACCCAGAATTTTCGGTCATCGCGAAGGCGCCGAATCGGTGCGCTCGATCCTCGACACCTGCGCGCGGCTCCAAATCAAAGCCGTCACGCTCTACGCCTTTTCGACCGAAAACTGGAAGCGTCCGGAGGACGAAGTTTCGGGCTTGATGCAGATGCTCAAGCTTTATCTGAAAAAAGAGCTCGCGACGGTGCACAAAAACAACATTCGTTTCCAGGCGATCGGCAAAATCGGCGGGCTCTCCGAAGAAATTCAGAAACAGATCGCGTTCGCGACCGAGAAAACCGCCGCCAATACCGGCACGGTTTTGAGCGTCGCGCTCAATTACGGCGGGCGCGCCGAGATTACGGAAGCCGCGAAAAAGGCGGCGAAAAGTCTGATCGAACAGGGAAAATCGCTCGACGAGCTTAACGAAAACGCCATCGAAGCGAATCTTTACACGGCGAATCTGCCGGAAGTCGATCTGCTGATCCGCACGAGCGGCGAATTTCGCATCTCGAATTTCCTTTTGTGGCAGCTGGCTTACAGCGAAATCTACGTCACGCCGACGCTTTTCCCGGATTTTCGCCGCGCCGAAATTTTCAGGGCGATCGTCGATTTTCAGAAACGCGAACGCCGGTTCGGCGGCGTTTCCTAAAGAAACATCAAAAAAACCGCCGATTTTCGCGCGTTTATGTTTGAGCGATTAAAACAATTTCCGCCCGGTCTTCGAAAATCAGCGCCGCTCCTGATCCTGTTCGGCTTCACGCTCGCGTTAATCGTGTATTTCGTCGTCGGCTTCGTCGCGCGGGAACGGTTCATCTATTTCTGGGATTACTGGACGTATTACCATCTGTTCGCCGATCTCGGACGGAAATTCGCCGACCAGCCCTTGAAGGCGCTCGATTCGATCAACGTTTCGATGCGAAAATCCGAGTACAACAATACGGGCGTCGTGCCGCTGATGCCTTTTTACTTCATTTTCGGGGCGGGGCGCGCCGCTTACGTCGCAGCGGTCGCGGTCGTTTACGGCTTTTCGACGATCGTCTTTTTCCCCGCGCTTCTGAAAAAAATAACCGGCTTCGACGGCGGCGCGCGGCGAATCGAAAAACTCCTGTTTTTCGCGCTCGCGATCGCGCTGCTCGGCTTGCTGCCGCAGTTCTGGATCCCGGTTCTGCTCGGTTATTACGACGTCGGCGGAGTCGGTCTGATCTTTCTGATATTGTATTTCTACTTTCGGAAAGGTTGGCGCGAACAAACGACGAAAAATCTGATCGTGATCGGTTTGACGGTTTTCGCGCTCGTCATTTTCCGGCGCTGGTACGCGTACTGGCCGGTCGGATTTTTCGCCGCTCTCGCGGCGCGGGAAATTTTCTCGTTTTTGGCCGGCGGAAGGGACTTGAAAAATCTCAAAACGGGGCTCAAAAATATTCTGATCGCGGGCGCGGCGTCGGCGCTCGTCTATTTCGCGCTCGCGACGCAGATCGCCGTCCGGATGCTGAAAACCGATTACGGCGTTATTTATTCGGCATATCGCTCGAACGCCGGCGTTTTCGAGGATTTGAGCAAGCTTTACGGGTATTTCGGAACGTTCACGATGCTGCTCGCGCTCGGCGGCGCGGCGCGGATGCTCGCGAGTAAAGCCCTGCGCGCGCGCGCTTTGTTTCTCGGCGTACTGTTCGCCGTCACGTTTTACTCGTTCACGCGCACGCAGGACATGGATTTTCATCACTATTACTGGGCGCTCTCGATTTTAATTATTTTCGCCGCCGTTTTCGCGGTCGAAACATTCCGGCGGCTCGAAAGTTTAAAGTCGCAAACGGCGCTGGTTTCAGTCTTGTTATTATTAAGCGCGGCGAATTTCGCGACCGTTTTTTCGGGAAAAGCCGGGACGTTTTTATCGCCGGTCGAGTTTCTGTTTTCGAAGGCGCGGCTCGCGCCGAAGGTCAGAAACGATCTCGACGAGCTGCATCGACTGCTGCGCACGCTCGACGAGCTGACGCGCGCGCGCCGCCAAATGATTTACGTTCTGTCGAGCTCGACGAGCCTCAACAGCAGCATTTTGATCGTCGGCTGCGAGCAGTTCGAGCCCGAGCTGCTGCTTTTGAAAGAACGCATCTTTTACGGCCACGACGTCGACAAGCGCGACGGTTTTCCGTTTCAATTGTACGAGGCGGACTTCGTCGTCGTCGCCGACCCGCCGGGCTACCATTTGCGGCCGGGCGATCAAAAAATCGTCGGTGTGCTGGCCGAGCAGTTTATAAAAGGGCAGACCGTCGGCGGCGCGTTTAAGAAACTGCCCGCTGAATTTACATTGGACGACGCAAGCAAAGTCTTTATTTATCAGAAAGAAAGAAAATACACGGCGGACGAATTGATGAGCGTTTCGCGGATGTTTACCGGGTTTTATCCGGAGCAGCGCGCGAAATTCGAAATCAGCGCGGAAATGATCGGTAAATTCATCGAAAACTGATCGCGCGCCGCGATTCAAAAGAACGCGCCGCCGGTTCGCACGTGCCTAAAAATCAAATGAACAAAAGAGTCTTGACCGCTTTAATCGCATTGCCGGTTTTAATTTTATCGATTATTCTGCCCTACTTGCTGCCGCCGTTTTCCTGGACGAACTGGCTTTTCCTCGTCATCGCCGCGTTGGCTTTGGGCGCCGGGCTTTTCGAGTTTTTCAGCCTCACGAAAAAGCTCGAACTAAAAGCCGACGCCGGCATCGCATATTTGGGCGCGGCGGCGTTTTTCGTCGCGTTCCTGTTCGACGCGCCCGCGAAAGCGCCGGATTTGTTGTTCTTAACGCTCGCGCTGTTTTTGATCGGGGTTTTAGTGACGCAGACTTTTCGCTTTCAAATCGATTTTTCGAAAATGCTGACCGGCGTCGGCGTGACGATTCTCGGCGTTTTGTACGTCGCCTACTTAGGCGGATTTCTGATCGCGATGCGCGTCGGGTTCAACGAAACGCTCGTGCCGCATCTTTCGACGAAGCTCCTCGCTTTCTTCTTTCTCGTCGTGATGGGCGCCGACACGGGCGGCTACTATATCGGCAAAAATTTCGGCAAGCGCAAGCTCGTCCCGAAAATCTCGCCCGGCAAAACGTGGGAGGGCGTCGTCGGCGGCGTCGTTTTCGCGTCCGCGTTCGCGGCGCTCGCGTCGGCGACCTTTTTCGCGCCCGACCCGTCGATCAATCAAAAAGGGCTGCCCTTTCACGTCTCGATTCCGCTGGCGATCGTCATGACCGTCGTCGGACTGTTCGGCGATCTCGCCGAAAGCGCGATGAAGCGCGGATCGAACACGAAAGACGCGGCGAGCATCCTGCCCGGTCACGGCGGGTTACTGGATAGACTAGACAGCCTCTTGTTCAACGCGCCGATTCTTTATTATTTCGCCCGATTTTATTTTTAAAGCGAGCCACGAACAAACACGAACGGACACGAAAAAAAATAAAATTTCGTGTCCGTTCGTGTTTGTTCGTGGCTAATGTTTTAGAACTGCACCGTGTTCGACGCCCCCGAAAAGGTCGTGCCGCGATACGCTTTGACGCGGTAGGCGAAACTGCCTTTTTTCTGCGTCGTGCTGTAGACGGTCGTGTTCGCGCCGGTGCGGAAGATTTCGGCGAAATTTCCGGTCGTGCCGGTCGCGCGTTCGACGATGAAGCCGTTTTCGTCCGACGAATTATCGCGCCACGTGAGCCTGATCGTATTGTTGACCTTCGTGCCCGTCAGATTCGACGGCGCGTTGAGCGTCGGCGGCGGAGGCGGGGGCTGAACGCCGCCGGCGGCGATCACGAAGAGCGTGATGCTTTGGGGCGGCAGCGTGACGCTGATCGCGTTGTTCGCGACCGCCGCGTCCGCGAGACGCGCGATTTGATTGGCGCTCGTCAACTGCCAGACCTGCGCCGCGCCGCCGCCAGCGAAATTCGCGAGATTGAGCGTGGTGGTCTGCGCGCTCGCGACCTTGTTGATGACCATCACCGTCAGCGCGCCGTCGCTCGCTCGCAGGGAAGCGAACGCCGAAACGTTGTCCGGGTTCGGCGCGACCGCCGAAACGCTCGTTTCGCCGAAACCGCGGTTCTGCCCGTCGTAATTGCGGTACATCTTCATCGCCTTGTAAGTCGGCGTCGCGGCGTCGGGCGTCGTCCAGCGCGTCGCCATGTCGAGCCCCTCACGACCCAAAATGCCGTAAATGTCGGCTTGCGCCGTCGCGCCGTTGATGTGACCTTCCGCGCCCCAGTTGTATTCGGTGAGCCCGATCTGCGTATTCGGATAATACTGCGCGACCCACTCCTTCATGCGCGGGACGAGCCGCACCTGCGTATTGATCCAGCTTTCGTCCGTGTAGTTCGGATCCCACAGCGAACGCGTCGAACGGTTGCGGCGCAATTGCATCGCGGTTGACACGTCGTTCGAGAACTCGCCGCCCTGCGGGTAATAATGGAGCGTGAAAACGTCGAGCAAACGTTTACCGTTCTGAGTTTCGTAATTTTTGAACTGCTGAAGCAGCCACGGCATGTAGTCCATATTGCCGTGCGCGGCGCGGTCAGGGTAAGTCCAGTTGTGCGACGGCGCGTACCATTGATCGTAGCCCGAATAGAGAAAGCCGCTCCAGCCCCATTCTTCCGGTCCGAGAAGCAGCGCGTTCGGGTCCTGGCTTTTGATCATCGCGCCGTAATCGCGCATTTTTTGATAAACCTCGTCCATCGTCGCTCCCGTGGGCGCAACGTCGCGGTGCGTCGAAAACCAGATCGAATGTTCGTTGTCGAGAATGTAGTAACGAAGGCCGTTATTGTTCGCCGTGCCCCAGCGGCCGATCAGGTGCTGCACCCACGATTGCTGAAACGCGACCGAATTCGGCACGTTCGCGTCGTTCGGATCGTTGCCGGTCACGAACTGCCCGTTCGCGCGGACGCCGTTGCCCGCGTCCGGAAACCATTCCCAATCGTTGCCGGTCTGCGCGCCGTATTTCGAAATCGAAAAACCCGCGAGCTTTTCGCGGTTCGGTCCGACCTTCGCGATCCAGTCGATGATCGGCACGGTCAGCATCGGAATCGCATTGCCGTTCTTGCTGTTCTGAATGAAGGTGTCTCCGTTTTCGCCCGGCTGGTTCGCGAACGGGATGCTTTCGAAATACCAGTCGTTGGCGCGGTTGTCGGCGTTCAAAAGCCAGTTGTAGCGCGTCGTGTTGTTGCCGCCCTGGCGGTTTAAGGGCGCGCCGAGCTCGAGCAGCTGCGCGGTCGAGGCGTACGCGGTGCCGTAAATCAAGGGATTGATCGCGCGGCGGTTCAAGGCGGCGTTGATCTGGATCGTCACCGATCCGCTCGGCGGCGGCGGTTCGGTGCCGCTGACGAGCGCGATGTTATCGACGTAAAAAACGGCTTGCGCCGCCCCGCTCCTGTCTTGAATCCAGAAACCGTCCATCGTCGAGCCGGAATTCATGCCGAGCGACGAGAGCGGGATCGTGACCTGCTGCCAGGAATTCGTTAACGGATTCAAATTAAACGCGGTCTGCGGATTGCCGCCGGAGGTCGCGTTGACCTGCAGGAGCTGCCCGCCGCTCGCGCCGCCGTGAATCCAGAACGAGAGATGCGTGTAATTCGCGGTCGAAAACGCGGCGCGGTGCAGGTAAAACGCCGCCCACGCGCCGGCCGAAACGCTCGCCGACGTCGCGCCGCTCTGAACCGGGTTCGAGTTGTTCAGGTTGACGGTCGCCCACGACCAGTTTTCCCAACCGTTCTGCAGCGAATCGGTATAAATCGACTGATTCTGCGCCCGAGCGGTCGAAAACATAAAAGCCCCGAAAATAAAAGACAGTACGAAACTGAAAATCAAACGATTTTTCGAAGAATTTTTATACATAGATTTTAGGTTTAGGGGGAGTTTTTAAGCCGCTCTTTTCGGACAGATTCAAAAACTGTTTTTAGATTATCGCGTTTTGCGACGCTTTAAATCAAGAAATATCTATTTGATAAAAATCGTTATTGTTGAACGATTTCCGGCAAAACGTCTGCAGATAAAGGGTTTTGCGCGCCGGTCGCGTAAAAAGTTTACTCCGCGCGCGGCAACCGGAATTCAAGGTCGCACATCTTTTAAGGCATGAAAAAGGATTTTCTCGATTCATTGCACGTGGATTCGCCGTGTCGCGAAAGTTGGGAGGAAATGACCGGCGGCGACCAGGTCAGATTCTGCTCGCACTGCGCGAAAGACATTCACGATTTGTCGGCGATGCCGCGCGCCGAAGCCGAAAAACTCGTCAAAAACTCGAACGGTCGGCTTTGCGTCCGGTTGGTTAAAACGCCGCGCGGAAAAACGGTCACCGCACCGCCCGCATTGACGCGGATCAAGCGCCGGGCACGCTTTGCGGCAAGCGCTCTCGCCGCTTCGATCGCGCTTTCGGCGCACGCCTACGCGCAGCAAACGGAGCCGTCGGAACGGCTGGTGAATTGGACGCAAACCGTTAAAAAACTTTCCAAAACCGGCGGGGCGGAAAGAGACTTTTCGATTATTTCGGGGACGGTGAGGGACGCGAATGAAGGGGTTATCGCCGGAGCAAAGGTGACGCTGCGCAGCGCCGGCAAGCAAAAAATGCTTTCCGCCCGCACCGGTGAGGACGGCGTTTACGAATTCGCGCGCGTCGCACCGGACGTTTACGAAATCGAGATCGAAAGCCCGGGATTTAAAAAGCTGTCGGTTTCGGACATCGTCGTCTCGGAAAACGAAAAAATCGAACAATCGGCGGTTTTAGAGGTCGGAGCGACGATGGGCGTCATCGTGATCGCCGACGATCCGCAGCGTCCGACCGGCGAGAGTGAAATCAATCAAACCGTTCAGCCGCAGCCGGTTTCGGAGCTGCCGAGAAATCCGCGAAGGTTTTTTTTAGGATTAGTTGCGGGCGTCCGTTCCGAGGAAAAACCGAAAGTAGAAAAATCTCAGAAAAACCAAAAAAAGAAAAAGTAGCGAATTTGCGTTTTTCGCGAAAACTCCTGTATCATCTCACTTGATATTTTATGAACGCCTTTGTTCGATTCGATAACGACGATAATTGACCGGCGCGAGCGCAAATTTCATTCAGCGTTCCGCCTTTCGTTTGTTAAAAAATCGAGAGGCGTTTTTTTATTGCAGCGGTCGGTGATCGGTGGTCGGCGGTCAGAAAAATATTTCTGGCTTTTAACCGACCACCGACCACCGATCACCGACCGCTAACCTGAATTTATGCTTGACACTTTAGGAAACTTGGAAAGAACACACACCTGCGGCGAGCTGCGCGGGTCGGATGTCGGCAAACGGGTCGTTTTGATGGGCTGGGTCGCGAAAAAACGCGATTTCGGCGTTTTCACGTTCATCGATCTGCGCGACCGTTACGGCATCACGCAAATCGTCGTTTCGGAGGAAACCGACCGCGAAGCGCACACGAAGGCGAAAGCGCTGCGCGGCGAATTCGTCGTGGCGGTGAAGGGCGAAGTTTTCGCGCGCGCCGAAGGCACGCGCAACCAGAAGCTCGCGACCGGCGACGTCGAAATTCATGTTTCGGAAATTCTGATTCTCAACGACGCGAAAACTTTGCCGTTCGAGCTCGAAAAAGCCGGCTCGCAGAATCTGGCGAGCGAGGATTTACGACTGAAATACCGTTATCTCGATTTGCGCCGCCCGTCTTTACAGAAAAATCTGATGGTGCGCGCGCGTGCTTTGCGGAAAATTCGCGATTTTATGGAATCGAAGGATTTCTTAGAGATCGAAACGCCGATTCTTTTGAAATCGACGCCCGAAGGCGCGCGCGACTTTATCGTGCCGTCGCGCATTCACACCGGCAAGTTTTTCGCGCTGCCGCAGTCGCCGCAGATTTTAAAGCAGATTTCGATGATCGCCGGACTCGACAAGTATTACCAGATCGCGCGCTGTTTCCGCGACGAGGATTTGCGCGCCGACCGCCAGCCGGAATTCACGCAGCTCGACATCGAGATCAGCTTCGCCAACGAAGAGATGGTTTTCCGCACGCTCGAAGGCGTTATCAATGAAGTTTTTACGCTCGTCGAAGCCGATTTTCCCGAAAAATTCCCGCGCATGACGTACCGCGAAGCGATGCGCCGGTTCGGCGTCGATAAACCCGATTTGCGGTTCGGCATGGAATTGCAGGATTTGTCCGACAATTTGCGCGGCACGGATTTCGCGCCGTTCGCGTCGGCGCTCGAAAACAAGGGCGAAATTAAAGCGATCGTCGCGAAGGGCAAAGCCGATTATTCGCGCAAAAATTTGGACGAACTGCAGGAGTTCGTCAAACGCTACGGCGCCTCCGCGCTCGCCTGGATCAAAATAGGCGACGAAGTTTCGTCGTCGCTTCTGAAAGCGCTCGGCGATGAAAAGATCAATGAGCTTGCAGAAAAAGCGGGAGCTGAAAAAGGAGACGCGGTGCTGATCGTCGCCGGCAAAAAAGCGGTCGTCGCCGCTGCGCTCGGGGCTTTAAGAAAAGAGGTCGCCCGGCGCGAAAATCTGATCCCGAAAGGCGTTTACAAACCGCTCTGGGTGACGGAATTTCCGATGTTCGAATACAACGAGGAAACCGGCAATTACGACCCGATGCATCACCCGTTTACGTCGCTTTTAGACGAAGACGTGCCGCTTTTTAAGCGCGCGATCGAAGACGGCGAAAAGGACCTTTTGGGCGAAATCCGGGCCCGCGCGTACGATGTCGTCATCAACGGCTACGAAATCGGTTCGGGCTCGATCCGCGTTCACCAGAGCGAGATTCAGAGCCTGATCTTCAAGGCGCAGGGCTTAACAAGGGAAAAGGCGGAGATGCGTTTCGGATTTTTTCTCGACGCGTTGAAATACGGCACGCCGCCGCACGGCGGTTTCGCCGCCGGCATCGAGCGGCTCGTCATGCTGCTGCAGGAAACCGACAACATCCGCGACGTGATCGCGTTTCCGAAAACCGCCTCGGCGCAGGACCTGATGATGGATTCGCCGGGCGACGTCGACGCCGCGCAGCTCGACGAACTCGGCATCGAGATCGCTGAATAATATTTTTTTAGCCGCGAACGAACACGAAAGGACACGAAAAATATTTATAAAGTTCTTTCGTGCATTTTCGTGTTCGTTCGCGGCTGATTTTTGCTTTTGTGTTAACTCAAGCTTCGCGTTCTTTATTCGGCGCAAATAGTTCCGCCGTTTTTAAGGCGAACTGCAGGTAAACGAGCGCGGCGAGCGTCGTCAATGCGGCGGCGAACATGATCGAGGGAACGCGCGCGACCGCGTTTTGGTAATACATTCCCGAAAAAAGCGCGCCGAAACCGATTCCGGCTTCCAAACCGATGAACATCGTCGCGATCGCGGTTCCTTTGCGCTCCGGCGGGCTGAGATCGACCGTCCAGGCGTTCAGCGCGGGCGAAAGAACGCCCATCGCCAGACCGTAGACGATCGCCGCCGCGATCAAACCGCCGGCGGTTTGAAAATACGCCATAATCAAGAGCGAAATCGTCAAAATCGAGAGCCCCGCGCAGACGAGCGGCACGCGCCCGTAAACGTCGGACATTTTGCCGGCGACGAGCCGCGCGAGCAGCGAAGCGACGGTGAAGACGATGAAAAACAATCCTTTATACTCGATTCCGAGATGCCCGCTCCAGTCGGGAATCAGGGTCAGAATCATCCCGAAACTCAAGTACGCCAGAAACGTGACGACCGCCGGCGGCAACGCTTCGGCGGCTAACACCGTGCGCCGCGAAAACTTCAGGGTCCGAAGCGCGAAGGGCTTTTTGTCCGCGAGCGTTTCCCTGATATTAAAGATCAGCGCGAACGAGACGAAAGCCACGAGCGACGAAGCGAAAAACAGGACGTCGAACGAATAATACAATTTGATGAAACTGCCGAGCGCGGGACCGAGCGCCATGCCCATGCCGAAAAATAAGCCCTGCCAACCCAATGCCTCGCCGAGCCGCGTCGGCGGCACGACGTCCGACACGTAAGCCATCATCGCGGTCGGGTTGAAACCGGTCGAAAAGCCGTGAAAAAGCCGCAGCAGCAGAAAACCGGCGACCGTTCCGAGAATCGGATATAAAAAACCGCACGCGATGCAGACGAGCGTTCCGAAAATCAAAACCGGTTTTCGGCCGACCGAATCGATGAGCTGCCCGCTGACGGGGCGCGACAAACCGGCGGTCAGCGTGAAAAGCGCGATGATTAAGCCTTTGTAATCGCCGCCGCCGAGGTTCGTCAAATAAGCCGGCAGTTCGGGAATCAGCATATTGTAGCTCGCCGAAAAAAACATCGAGCTGAAACAGATCGCCGTAAATTGCGGGTTGTAAATCGGATGTCGCGCTTCAAACATAAAAACTCCTCGGAAAAATGCTATAAACGAAATTAGCAGTATTTCGGGGCGGGAAAAAGGACATTTGTCCGAAGCATCGAAGATGATTCGAATCAACGAGGAATTGCTGGAGTTTATGAACGGCGCGGCGCTTTCCCTGCAGGGGCGCTTCGTCGCCGAGCGCCGCTTCGCGCCGCGCGCCGTAGTGCTCGAACAGGGCGTGCGCGTCGAGTTCGTGCACATCGTCAAAAGCGGCATCGCCAAGTGTTACCTGATGGAAGAAAACGGCGCGGAGTTCATCCAGGAATTTTTCGGCGCGGGCGAAATTTTCGGCGAGATCGAAATGTTTCACGACGAGGAGAGCTTCGGCGCGGTCGAAGCGCTGACGGATTTGGTCGTTTACCGGCTGTCGAGAAGCGATTTCGAGCGGTTGTTAACCGAAAATCAAAAGTTTAACCGCCTCATTTTGAAGGGCTTAGCCGCGAAAGTCAAGTACAAGGCGTTTCGCCATTCGTTTCATCAGCTGAATCCGATCGAAACGAATCTGCTGCGGCTCAAAGGGCAGTTCCCGGATTTCCTCAAAGTGATTTCGAAACCGGACGTCGCCAATTACCTCGGCGTCACCGAACGCAGTCTGAACCGCTCGCTGAAAAGCCTGAAGGAGCGCAAGCTGATCGAATGAAACCGGGCGTCGTTTCAATTTTCGCGAACAAATTATAAAATGATGTCGTAAAAATTAATCGTCATGGCAAAGAAAAAATTCGACACCAATCCGCTCGATCCCGAATTTCCGAAAAAAGCCGCGTTCGAGCCGCAGCCGCAGGAAACGCGAACTTTGCCGGAGAACGGCGCTTCGCCGACGCAGGTTTTCGAGGAGCCGAAGCCGACCGAAGAACAGGCGACGCGCAAATTCGACGAAGCGAATTTCAATCAATACCAGGCGCCCTACAACGGCGAAAACGTGCCGTCGCCGTACCAGCCGCCGCATCCCTTTTTCGCGCCGCCGGATCGCACGCGCAAAGTCGCGAAGGTCGGGCTGCCGGAAAACATTCTGACGGCGCTGCCGTACGTGCCGTTTCATTTCGGTCTGATCGCCGGCATCATCGAACTGTTCATCGTGCCGAAATCGGAAGCGAAAGTGCGCTTTCACGCGGCGCAGGGCGTCGCCGCGCATCTTGCGATCATCGTCATCAGCTGGATCTTAAACAGCATCGGCGGGCTGACCGGCATCGGTTTCGGCAACACGATCTTCTGGATCGCGACGACCGTCATGCTGCTGCTGTTCGCCGTCAAAGCCTATCAGGGCAAGCCGATCCACATCGAGGCGGTCGACGATCTGACGAACTGGCTGGAAGATAAGATCAAACCGAGCGAATAAGGATTTTAAGAAGGAGAAAGTAAAAAATGTTTTGTGCAGCGTGCGGCAAGGCCGTCATGGAAAATTTGAATTACTGCAACGCGTGCGGCGCGAAGATCGGGAAAAACGATTTGGATGGACGCGGCGCCTCTTCGCCGTATCTTTCGGCTGCCGTCGGCTTTATCGGCGTCGCCGGTCTTTTCGGGTTTGTGATGGTGCTTAAAATGCTGCTCGATAATTCGGTCGACCCGACCGTGATGGTGATAATTTTAATTTCCTACCTCGTCACGCTTTTCCTGCTCTGCGCGGTTCTGGTCGGACATATCTGGAAGCACACGGGCGATTTTCGAGTCAATATCAATCAACCGGCTGAAGATTATGCTCCGCCGAAACGAATGCCCGGCGTCAATACCAATCAGCTCGAAGCCCCGCGCGAACCGTTTATCGGCAGCGTCACGGAAAATACGACGCGAGTCTTCGACAGGACGCCGATCGAAGAAAAATAAACGATCGTCAGAATCAATTTTTTAAAGGAGCGAATTGAAAAATGTTTTGTGCGGCGTGCGGCAGCGCGATCAACGATAAACTTAATTACTGCAAAAACTGCGGCGCGAAAATCGCCAAAGAGGAAGAGGAGACGCCGTCCTCGATGATGAACAATCTTTTGACCTCGGTCACGTTCGTCGCGCTCGGCGGCTTGGGGATTTTGGTCGGGTTGTCGACCGTGCTTTTAAAGAACGGCTTCGACCATAAAGGCATCATGGTCATCGCCGCGCTGTATCTGTTCGCGCTTTCCGGCATCTGCTACATGCTTTTGAGCCAGCTGCCGAAATTGATCGACGCGAAACTGAATCGCAAACCGGCTGAGCCGCCGGCGGCGGAAACTTATCAACCGCCGCAGCTTTTCGCGAAAACGACCGCGCAGCTCGAAGAACAGCGCGAACCGATCATGAGCGTCACCGACCACACGACGCGGACGTTCGATAAAGTTCCGCGAACGTAATATAAAGCGATTTGTTCGTTTAGTCATCGATTCCTTTCCATACGGAAATGAACGAATGATTGAATGAATCAATCTAAGTAACGCTTTCCGCCGGAGTCAGCCGGTTCTCTCTACGCAGTTTCAAAATCGCCGTGATGACCAGATAAACCGCGAGCAGGATGAGCGCGAGCGAGGCGGCGCCGTTGACGAGTTTGAAGTCGAAACCGTTCGAGGCGCGAAAGTTTCCGATCACCAGACTGCTCAGCGCCCAGAGCGTGATCGTCAGGACGAAAAGCATCGGCAGCAGCGTAAACGCGATGCGTTTGCGCGCTTGGTGCAGCCAGACCGTGATCGACAGCAGCGTGAGCGCGGCGAGCAGTTGGTTCGACGCGCCGAACAACGTCCAGAATTCATTCCAGCTGCCTTTCGGCGCGATCAGCACGCAGACGAACGGCACGGCGATCGTCGTCAGAGTCCCGATAATCGCGCCGATTTTTCCTTTCAAACCGAAAAGCTCCTGAACGATATATCTTCCCAGTCGCAGGCTGACGTCGAGCGTGTCGAAAACGAACGTCGAAAACGCCATCGCGCCGAACGTGATCGCGATCGGCAGATTTTCCCGACCGATCAGGAGCGTTAAAAACTCGCCGATGCCGTTGCCGTAAATTTTCCCCGGCGGCACGCCCCTCGCCGCGTCCGACGTGATGATCATGATCGTCACGAGCGCGATAAAAGCGACGAATCCTTCGGCGAGCATCGCGCCGTAGCCGACCGATTTCGTATGCGATTCCTTGTCGATCTGTTTCGAGGTCGTGCCCGAACAAACGAGCCCGTGAAAGCCCGAACACGCGCCGCAGGCGATCGTGACGAAAAGGAACGGAAACAGCATGCCGGTCATGCCGCCGACGTCGAACGACTTAAAGCTCGGCTGCTGAATCGTATAGCCGCCGAAAAAGACGCCGATCACGCCGACGGCGATCGCCGTGTAGAGCACGAAGCCGCCCAGATACCCGCGCGGCTGCAAAAGCGCCCAAACCGGAACGAGCGAAGCGACGATGCAGTAAAGCAGGATCAAAACCGCCCAGCTTCTCTGGTCGAGCAGAAAGAGCGTCGAAAATTTCGTGCCTAAAAATGACAGCGCGAAAGTCGCCGGCACGAAAATCACGGTCGAAAGCCAGAGCGGCGGTTTCAGGTATCTTTCGACCAAGCCCAAAACGATCGAAAGCGCGAGGTAAGTGATGCTCGCGAACGCGACCGCGCCGCCGGCGTTGAAGTTCCCGGCGCCCTGCAGCTCCTCCGTGCCCGAGACGAACGTGCCGGCGGTGATGTCGGTAAAAGCGACGATCACGTAAACGAGCGCGATCCAGATGAACGCCATCATCGCGCGCCCGGCGCCGTTGCCGAGCTTTTCGCGCGTGATTTCCGCGATGCTCTGCGCGCCGTGCCGGACGCTTGAGGCCAAGCTCGAAAAATCATGCACCGCGCCGATCAAAACGACGCCGAGCGCGATCCAGATCAGGCAGGGCAGCCATCCGAAAGCCTGGCACGCGAGAATCGGGCCGGCGATCGGGCCGGCGGCGGCGATCGCCGAAAAATGCTGCCCGAACAGGTAAAACGGCTTCGTCGGCACGAAATCCTCGCCGTCGTTGACCGCGTTCGCCGGCGTTTCGCGCGCGTCGTCGAGCGTGAATTGTTTCGCGATCCAGCGACCGTAGGCGAAATACCCGAAAACGAGCCAGAAAAGGAAGGCGATTGCCAAAATCGTCAACATGAAGTTTTTCTCCGTGCGTTGCGCTGTAAAGTGCGGAAAACCTAAGATCACGCAGATTTTAACACAAACCGGCATTTCTCATCAGCGAAATCATATTTCATAAATCGGCGGCGCAAAATCTTTCCGGCGGCACGCGCTTGTCGCGCGCCGCGCCAAACGACTCCCAACTCCGAACAGGACTTTTCTCCTGGGAATTCGCCGCGCAAAAAAGGAACAAATTCCCAGACGCAAAGGATCTTTATCCGATGTGCCGCGATTCCGGAACGATTAGTCTTGTTATTTAATCCCGACAATTTAATTCGCGTTCGGTTTATACGGATTGATTTCTCTCCGACGGAGGTCAACCGGTTGGCCAGAGGAGAGGCTGGAAAAAGAATTTTATCGTCAGCAATCGTTAAACCTGAAAACAATTAATAGCCGGATTTCGAGATCCGGTTCTGAAAAGCATTAAAAAAAACATATGAAAAATTCAAATTCCAAGCCGCACGAAAAAACAAAAAGCGGCATCATCAAAGGCGCCAAATTTCGATTCACGGCGCTGTTCGTATTAATCGCGCTCGCGAGCGTGGCCGCATTCTCTTCGACCGCGGCGGCCGGTTCTCTGAGCGCGTTTATTTTCGGCGGCCAATCGGCGGAAGCTTCCGGCTCAACCGGCGCGTCTTTTTTCAAACCAGCCGCGTTCTTCGGCACGAAGCCCGCGCCGGCGCCGGTCGTTGATGACAGCCAGCCAAACGACGACATCGCGACCGTCACGACCGACCGCACCGATTATAAGCCCGGCGAAACGGTCGTCATTACCGGCAGCGCTTTCACGGTTTATGAACCGGTCACGCTCAAGATCGAGCGCGAAGGCGTCGAAGCCGCGACATTTCAAGCTAATGCCGACGAAAACGGCAACTTCATCAATCGCCAGTTCGTCATCGGCGCGAACGACGTCGGCGCGTCGTTCGTCGTCAAAGCGACCGGCGCGACTTCCGGCAAAACCGCGCAGTCGAACTTTACGGACGGCACCATAACTTACACGCCCGCCACTCAAACTTTTACCGGCGGCAGCGCGGTGACGAGCGGCGCGACCGCCGCGACGGTTACATTCGACCAAACCGTTATCCTGCCCAGCGCGTGCGGCGTAAGTTTTGATACGGGCGTACGATCGGTTCCGGATGCCGTGCCTTTCGGCGGAAAATTGACAACCGCATTTCCTTCCGGATTCGTCGTTTCAGCGCCGCCGCTCAACTTCGGCGCCGGCGGCGGCGCGGGAAACTTGTCCAAGTCCTGGACGGTCAGCATTCAGATTCCGGCGAATACCGCTCCGGGGTTTTATTCGACACGAGTCAGAGTCGCCAATCCGCAGTGTCATAATGCGGGGAGCGGAACACTGGTTATTATTGAAGTTAAAGCACCGACGCCGACCGATACGACCGCGCCGACCACCACCGTCACTTCCGGCACATACGTCAACAATGCCTGGACGAAAAACAATGTGACGGTTAATTTGAGTTCAGCCGACAATCCGGGCGGCGTCGGAATGCAGATTTTGACCTATACGGTCACCAAACCGAATAACGTTTCGACGACCGCCAACGTGACCGCCGCGCCGTTTACGGCATCGATTCCGGTCACGGACCAAGGCATGACGACGATTCAGTATTTTGCGAGAGATCTTCTCAACAATACCGAAGCAACGCAGACTTTCTACGTCAATATCGACAAAACCGCGCCGGCTCTGGCGCTGCCGAATAACGTCACGGTTCAAGCCGACGATGCGACCGGCAAGATCGTCAGCTTCAATGCGACCGCTACCGACCGCGCGCCGGCGAGCCAGGCTGCGACCTGTACGCCGGCTTCGGGAAGCAAGTTTGCGATCGGCACGACGACCGTCAACTGCAGTGCGACCGACGATGTCGGGAACATTTCAACCGGCAGTTTTACAGTCAACGTGACACCGGCAGGTCAGGTAATCACATTTGACGCGCTTGTCGATAAAGTTTACGGCGATGCGGATTTTACCGCCGGCGCGACGTCCAATTCGGGCTTGCCTGTCAGCTTCGCGGCGAGCGGAAATTGTACGGTCACCGGCAACCTCGTCCACATTACCGGCGCGGGAAGCTGCACGATCACGGCTTCGCAGGCGGGCAACTCAAGCTACCTCGCCGCCGAAAATGTCGCGCGCTCATTCGACATCGCCAAGGCCGACGCGACCTGCGTAATCAATCGCTATACAGGAACATACGACGCGGCGGCGCACGGCGCGGCCGGTTCCTGCACGGGCGCAGATGCCGGCGGCGCGGCGACCGGCGGCACGCTCGACCTCGGCGCGTCGTTTACGGATTATCCGGGCGGAACGGCGAATTGGACGTTTACCGGCGGAAGCAATTACAAAAACAAAACGGGTTCGGTCGCAATCGTCATCAACAAGGCCGACGCGGACGTCGTCGTCAACGGCTACGACGGCACGTACGACGGCGCGGCGCACGGCGCGACCGGCACGGCGACCGGCGTCGGCGGCGCGAATCTGAGCGCCGCGCTGAATTTGGGCGCGTCCTTCACAAACGTGCCGGGCGGAACGGCGAACTGGACTTTTACAGGCGGCACCAATTATGTGGACGAAAGCGGCAGCGTCGAAATCAAAATCGGCAAAGCCGATGCCGTGATCGAAGTCGCGCCTTACAACGTGACTTACAACGGCGCGGCGCACACCGCGACCGGAACGGCCAAAGGCGTTTCGGCTGAAGCCCTGAGCGGACTCGATCTGAGCGGCACGACGCATACCGACGCGGGCAGTTACAACGACACTTGGACATTTACCGACGTTACGGGCAACTACAAAAATGCGACCGGAGCGGTTAACGACGTCATCGCGAAAGCGCCGGTAACGGCGACGGCGGGCGGCGGGTCGTCCGTCTACGACGGGACGACTAAATCGCCTTCGGCCTGCGTCATCAACGGCGTTTATAAGGGAGATTTGGCTTGCGCGAACGATCCTTCAACCGTCGGGCCGGGAGCGAACACTTATACGGTTGCTCCGATCGTGAGCGGAACCGGTTTGAGCAACTTCAGCATCACCAACGTTTCGGGAACTTTCACGATAAATAAAGCTCCGAGCCAAACCGCGGTGACCTTCGAGGCCGGTCCGTACGTCTATCGCGGCGGCGCCTTCACGGCGACGGCAAAAGTCACCGGAGCGGGCGGGTTGAATGAGCCGTTAACGGTCGTTTACAGCGGAAACTGCACGAACGTCACGGCTTCGAACGGCTGCACGGCGGCGGCGGCTTATGCGGGCGACGTCAATCACAACGGCAGCGGCGACACCCGGAGCATTACGATCACTCCGAAACAAGCGTCCTGGACGACCAATAATAACGGCAAGATTTTTGGAAGTTCGGACCCGACGCCGCTGACCACGGGCAGCGGCAGCGGTTTCCTTCCGGCGGACAACGTGACGGCGACCTATGCCCGCGTCGCCGGCGAAGCGGTCGGCCCTTACCCGATTACGGCGACGTTGGGCCCCCAAAACGTGCTGGCAAACTACAGCATCACCAATGCGGGAGCGACTTTTACGATCAGCGCCTGGACGCTGAACGGCTTTTATCAGCCAATCGGTGTTCCGAACACGTATAATTCGCTCCTTCAGCCTGCAAATCTGGTTTGGAATACGATCAAGGGCGGTCAGACCGTGCCCTTGAAATTCAACGTGCTGGCCGGCACCGTCGAGCAGACCGCAACGGGCGCGATCAAGGCGTTTACCGTCCAGGAACTTAACTGCACGACCGTCCTCACGGCGACCGAAGACCAGGTCGATTTCACGACCACCGGCGGAACCAGCCTTCGTTACTCGGGCACGCCGGGAGTCGACGGGCAATTTATTCAAAACTGGCAAACTCCCGCCACGGCGAATAAATGCTACCGCGTCGTGATGACGACGCTGGATAACTCACAGCTGGTTTCGTATTTCAAGACGAAAAAGTAAAAAAGTGAACGGCGGAAATCGTTTCTTAAGAAACGATTTCCGCCGCCTTTGAAAACCTTGACCGAAACGAACTTAAGTGATAATTACGGCTTTAATTTTACCCGCCGTTTCGGGAAGCGGCGGTTTTATCGCGCAATTAATCTGCCGTAAAACGAATGCTCTATTTTTTGCCGGAAAACTTTTCGAGTCATGAACGAGTCCAGGGAAACATCGATTTTAATCGCCGAGGACAATGAAGATTCACGCTTTATGCTGCGAATTTTTTTGGAGGAACTGGGCTATCGGGTAATCGAAGCCCGCAACGGGCGCGAGGCGGTCGAGGCGGCTTGCCGTCGCCGGCCCGACTTGATTTTAATGGATCTCAATATGCCGGAAATGGACGGACTCGCGGCTCTGCGCCGTATTCGCGCAAAACCGGAGACGGCGCAGATTCCGGTGATCGCCAATTCGGCGGACGGAATGCGCGGGATCGATCTTTTTTCGGACGTTCAAAGTTTCGGGCGCGGGTACCTCGAATATATCGCCAAGCCGCTGAATTTGGCGGCGCTCCCCGAACAGATCGAAACGGCTCTCGCGAACGCCCGTTTGGCGGCTTGATTGAAACTGCGAAAAGAAAAAGCGCGGCGGCGCTATTTCTTTTTAACCGGACGGCGTTTTATCCAGTTTATGATGGAGCGCGTATTTAAGCAGATCGATGCGGTTTTTGACCTCAAGTTTGCTGTAGATGGTCGTCAGGTGGTTTTTCAGCGTCGAGTCGCTGATGCAGAGCCGGTCGGCGATTTCTTTGTTGGTGGAAGATTCGCCCCCGACCAGCGCGCGTATAATTTCGCGCTCGCGGGCGGTCAGCGCGGCGATTTTCTGTTTTTCCGGATCGGTTTCTTCGTTCCTCCGGCCGCTCCTTTGACGCGTCATCTGTCCGAGAACCCGGCTTAAAGTCTGGCTGCTGATCCAAACCTCGCCCGCGTGCACTTTTTCGATCGCCTTAAGAATGACCTGCGCCGGATCGGTTTTCAGCAAGACGCCGTGCGCGCCCCTGAGGATCGCGGTTTCGTGAACTTCCGGCGTCTGCGTGCCGGTCAGGATGATGATTTTCGCCGTCGCTCGTTCGAGCAGTTCAGGTAAAATGTCGAGCCCGTTGTCATTGCCGAGCTCGATGTCGAGCAGCACCACGTCCGGACGCTTCTGCGCCGCGAACGTGAGCGCCTCGCGGCGATTGCTTGCCTCGCCGACGACTTTCATCACCGGTTTATGCGTGTCGATGAGCATCGCCAGACAATCGGAGAAACTTTTGTGGTCGTCGACCAGTAGAATGCGAATGGGATTTTGGGCAGTATTCATTTTTAACGTTCCAGTTAGAGCGGAATATCGATTAAAACTCTGGTCAGGTCGTCGCGGTTTTCGATCGCCACGCCGCCGCCGAGCGAGTGCGCGCGACCGGAAATCGAAACCGGCACAAACCCGACCGGCGGCGCGCCGTTCGCGTGTTTGTTTTCGATTTCAAGTTTCAACATCTTCGCGCCGCACGAAATTTTGATGGCGGCTTCCTTCGACTGCGTATGACGCTTGATGTTGCTCAAGCCTTCGGTCACGATTTGAAATATTTCCGCCGAGAGCCGGTCGTTGATGTGGATCTCGTCCGTCGCTTCGACATCGATCTTGATGCCGTAAAACTCGCTGATTTTTTTCGCCTGTTGCCTGATCGCCGAGACCAGCACGACGCCCTTGTCCTTGCCGGTCGCGTCGCCTTTGAGCCGGTTGATGTAATTGCGAATGCCCGCGATATTGGTGTTCGCGATCTCGACGAGCCGCGCGATGTCGTCTTTGACGTCGACGCCGTTCGCCTGTTTTATCTGCAGCGCCTCCAAGCCCAGTTTGATGCCGATGTAAGGCTGCACGGCGCTGTCGTGAATGTCGCGCGAGATTTTCAGGCGCTGCTGCTCGGTCGCCTCCGACGCGAGCCGGTCCAGAAGATTGACGTTCTCGATGACCGGCACGGCTTGCGCGAGAATCTGCCGCAGAAAATCCGCGTCCGTCGTGTCGAAGGCGTGCTTTCCCGAGGTCAAAAAAAGCCTGCCCGCCGGTTTCCCGCGTTGATCGAACGGCACGCTGATCAAAGATTCGGTGTTCAATAAATCGGCTAAAAGTTCTCCGTTTCTGGACGGTTCATCGGCCGGCGCCTGCGTTTCCGGATCGAAAACCAAATAGCTGACCGGTTTTCCGAAAAGCCTCCGGTTATGAAGACCGTTGAAAATGACCGCCGAATCGCCGGGCAGCTTGACGAGCGGGTGTTCGGGCGGCAGCGATTCGGCGTTGACGCCCCGTTTGGGATTCGCGCGGTCGCACTGCCGCAGCGTGTAAGCTTCCGTGCCCGCTTCGAAACTGATCAGCAGGCACGAGTCGGCGTCGAAGGAATCCAGAATCTTCTGCAAAATCGAGCGGATCGTCAGATCGGTTCCGAAGCGCGGATTGTAAAGGTTATTGATGTCCTTGATGAGTTCGAGCCGCCTTTTCAGTTTCAGTTCGATGCCGCCCCAGTAGGAGAGCATATAACCCAAAACGCCCAGATAAACCGGGCGCAGCAAAAAGCGGTTCAGTTCGAACTCCTCGCCGACGGGCGCGGTCAGATAGCCGAGAACGATAAACGATATGACCGAAGCAGTCGTGACTTTGATGCCCTCGCTGAATCCGAACCGGAAAGCGGCGATCAAAATCGAAAAAAAGAAAAGGAAAAAATAAATGCTGCTCGTTCCGGAGCTGAGCGTGATCAAAAGCAGGCACCAGAGCAAATCGAGCCAGTGCGCGCGTTCGTCGGCGATCAAACCGGGCTTGCGAAAAGAGACGAAGTAAACGATCAAAGCGTAGAGGCTGTAAAGCGTTAACGACGTATAGGTGAGCGCGACGTATTGTCTTGGTTCGGACGGATCGAGAAAAGTAACGAAAAGCATGGACAAAGCGAGAATCGCGCGCATCTCGCTGATCAGCGGCACGTCCAGACTTTTCTGAAAAGACAGCTTTTTGTCAGCTAAGGAAATCTGCATTCTTAAAATTGATCACTTTTCCCGAAAATCTTCGAATTCGATAAAAACTTTATCTATAAGGCGCTTTCTTTTGTACAACCGGCTCAAAATTCGTGGCGCATTCGAGCCCGCCGAATCGGCAAACATGACGGTCAACTTTTAATCGACGAGATGACCCGAAAAATCAATTTCGGATAAAATAACCCCGGCAGAATACGCCGCGTCATTTCTAATCGGAAAACTTAGGTTGTGGAGATAAATGAAGTATAACCATAAAAGCGGGAAATTTCCACATTAAATTTGCGCGATGCGCCGAAAGTCGGCTGAAAGGCAGTTTTAGAGGCGTACGGGCCCGTCTGATGCTAAAATAATATTATTTTATGAACGACGAAAAATCTTTACAGGAAATCTTCGCGCCCGCCGGAATTTGTTTCGGCTGCGGCGCGGCGAACGAAAAGGGCTTGCGGATCCGCAGTTTTCCGAGCGAAACGGGCGATGAAGTCGTCGCGACGTGGCACGCCGACGAGCACCACCAGGCGTTTCCCGGCATGCTCAACGGCGGCATCATCGGCGCGCTGCTCGATTGTCATTCAAACTGGACCGCCGCCTATTTTTTGATGAAAAGAGACGGCAAAGAGTCGCCCGACTGCACCGTGACGGCGGATTTTCACGTTAAACTCCGCCGCCCGACGCCGTATGACGCGCCGATTCACTTACGCGCGCGCGTCGTCGAATCGACCGAAGACAAGGCGGTCGTCGAAGCCGAATTGATCGCCGACGAAAAAGTCTGCGCGACCTGCCGCGGCACGTTCGTCGCCGTCAAGCAGGGACATCCCGCGTATCACCGCTGGTGAAATTTATGAAAGCCGAAAAAGACGCTTACGGCAGACAATTGCTCGCGCAGTATCACGGCGCGACGCCGACCGTCGAGATCATCGAACGCGACGACGATTACATCGATACCGGATCGGACCCCGGCTATTATTTCACCGAGTACGCCGAGTGGCCCGAATCGGAGCGCGAAGCGATCGGCAGGGCGCGCGGCCGGATTCTGGACGTCGGCTGCGGCGCCGGGCGGCATGCGCTTTATCTGCAGAGCAAAGGCTTCAAGGTCACCGGCATCGACAATTCGCCGGGCGCGATCAAAGTCTGCAGGCTGCGCGGCTTGAAACGCGCCGTCGTGCGCCCGATCGAGGAAATCGATAAATTCCCCGAGCAATCATTCGACACGATTTTGATGATGGGCAATAACTTCGGGCTCTTCGGCGGCGCGGAAAACGCCCGCCGAATTCTCGAAAAAATGTCGCTCATCACGAAACCGCAGGCGCAAATCATCGCCGGCACGCGCGATCCGCACCTGACCGACCGAAAAGAGCATCTCGAATATCTCAGGTTCAACCGGCGGCGCGGGCGTCTGCCGGGACAAATCCGGTTCCGCATCCGGTTCGGCAAAACAATCGGCGAATGGTTCGATTTCCTGTTCGTTGCGCCCGGAGAAATGCAGAAAATACTCGAAAAAACCGATTGGCAGGTGAAAGAATTTCTGATGTCGAAAGGCGCGAATTACTTCGCGGTGATCGTGAAAAAGAACTGAAAATCACAAGATCCTTTGAATCTGCCTTTGAAATTCTTCCGTCAAACCGAGTCGTTCGAGCCAGAGTTTTTGTTCGTGCATCAAGAGCGGCAGGTAGACGACGTCGCCGAGCGCGTAGTTGACGAGCTCGTCCGTCCAGACGCCGTTCCACGATTTGTTGAATTTCGCGCGCTGCGATTTGTCGAGATCGACCGCGAAATAGCGGTACAGCGTTTCGGCTAAACTGACGGATTGATTCGCGCCGCGCGTCAAAACCTTTTCGGCGATCATCGTGCAGAAAACGTTTTCGATCTGAAAGCCGTTCTCGCGCAGGTATTCGAGATCGAACTTCGCGTTGTGAAAAACCTTCGTGACGTTCGGGTCGGCCAGGATTTTTTCGAATCTTCCGAGGCTCGCGCCTTCCGACAGCGGGATCAGCACGCTGAAATCGCCGTCGGAAAACTGCACGCTGAACAGTTTTCCGCTGCGCGCCGAAAGCGACGAAGTTTCCGTGTCGCAACCCAAAACCCGCGCTTCCGCCAATCTTTCATAGCCGGTTTCGATGTCTTCCGCTTTTCGCGTCACCAAAATGTCCACGACCAGGATTATAACAATTTTGGATTTTAGATTTCGGATTTCGGATTGCTCCAGTCGATGAATTTGTCGGTTAATATTCAAACCGATTCATTTGTAAAAACGCTTCGAAAGGAATGACGGTTTTAAGCGCGGCGGCAAATCCAAAATCCGAAATCTAAAATCCGAAATCGAATGGCGTTTCCGCTGCTTTTGCTTTATTCTATTAAACCGTTATGTCTGGACAATTAAACGAAACCGAAGCGCGCATCGTCGGCGCGCTGATCGAAAAACAGCTGACGACGCCCGAATACTATCCCTTGACCCTGAACGCGCTCGTCGCCGCCTGCAACCAGAAAACGAACCGCGCGCCGGTCACGAATTACGACGAGCCGACCGTCTCGCGCGCGCTCGACGATCTGCGCGACAAAAACATCGTCTACGTTTTTTACGGCAGCACGAGCCGCGTGCCGAAATACAAGCATATTCTGCCCGACGTTTTGCATCTCGAACCGTCGGAAACCGCCGTCCTGTGCGTGCTGATGCTGCGCGGACCGCAGACGCTCGCCGAAATTCGCGAACGCACCGGAAGATTGTACGATTTCCGCGATTTAACGGACGTCAGCGAAACGCTCGAAAGCCTCATCAAGCGCGAGGAACCGCTGGTCGTCCGGCTCGAACGCGCGCCCGGACAAAGCGCGGAACGCTATGCGCATCTTTTGAGCGGCGAAGTCACGTCTTACGCGCCGTCTGAAAGACCCGCGCGCGGCGCGGCGGCGAACGACGAGCGCGTCGAAGGGCTCGAACGGGAAATCGAAAGTCTGAAAACCGAATTGAGCGCGTTCCGGCAGGAATTCGAAGATTTCAAAAAGCAGTTCGAGTAAAACGAAAAAGGAGAAAGATTTTATCTTTCTCCTTTTTCAGCGAATCATAAATTTCGCCGACGTTTGCGACTACAAATTATCATTCCAAAATTACACGCCTGTTCTAATCGATAATCGAAACCGCGCCGGAATTTATTTTTCGCCGGGGGAATATTTTTAATTTTTAGAAATCCTTCGCGCGATACACGCCGATGCGCTTCTGGACGAGTTTTTCGACTTCCATCGGCACGCCTTCGTTTCTCGCCTGGCGAATGAATTCCGAGTTGATGTTGAAGATCTTGAATTTGACGAGCTGTTCGATTTCGAGGTTCTGAAATCCTTCGGCGCGCACTTCGTTGATGAATTCGGGCGTGATTTTGAAAATGCGCATTTTCACGAGCGATTCGAACGGCTCGTCGTTAAATCCCATCGACGCGACCGATTTGACGAAATCGGCGTCGATCTTGAAAATCTTCGCTTTGACCAGATCTTCGAACGTTAAATTCGCGAAACCGCTGTCTTTCATCTCGCGCGCGAATTTGCCGTTGACTTTGAAGATCGCGGCTTTGAAGAGGTCTTCCGTTTCGAGCTTGCCGAAATTCGAGGCGAGCAGATCGTCGGCGAGCGCGGTCGTCACGTTGAGCGTCGTCGCGGCGAACAGGCGGTTGACAACATTGTCTTCGTCGTTATATTTGCCCTTGTTTTTTGAACTCGCGGCTGAAAAATCGAAGCCGCGCGATTTCATCGCGTCGACGAAGTTTTGATTCGGCGTGAAAGTGAAAGTGCCGACGCCTCTGCCGTTCGTAAAATTAGCGTCGCAGTCGATCGTGCCGGCTTCGCGCACGAGGCTGAAACGAATCTGCCCGCCCGCCAACGCCTGCTCGCGCGTCAAGCCTTTTATTTCCGAATATTCGTAGCCCGAGCTCATGTTGTTGAAGCCGCCCTTTTCGGTGCGGCGCGAAAAGGAAAGTTGAACCTTGTCGGTTTTGCCGGCTTGAACTTCGGTTTTGACCTCGGCCTTGCACTCGCCGGTCAAAGCTTCCTGCGCGACGATCACGTAATTGCCGACGACGATCACGATGAAGGCTAAAAATGAATGAAATAAAGTTTTTGAAATTTTCGACATAAAAGCATCTCCTTGGAAAAATTGTGTTTTTTAACTGCAGACATCAGAAAAACACCGGCGCCGAAAATTTTGTGACAAAAAAAAATCCGACGGATTCAAAATTCAAGATTCAAGGTTCGAGAATTCAAGATTCAAGATTGAACGAAAATAAGTCCGCTTCAATCTTGAATCTTAGTTAAATTCCCGCCATGTCCCATTTTCTGACGATTTCGACGATCAGATTCGCGACCTTGTCGGTGACTTTTTTGTAATATTCGTCCGCCTTTTTCTGGTCGAAGCGCGGGTAGCCCTGACCCTTTTGATAAAGCCCGATCGAAGAGGGAAACGGCACCGCCGACCACGTTCCGGGCGCCGGGTAAGCGGTCGCGAGCTCGTCCTTGTAGCGCTCTTTTTGAACGAGCGTCGGGTCGATCGCCTGAATGAACGCCGTTTCGTTGAGTCCGGCGTGCCCGCCGTCCTCGCCGAAAACCTCTTTCGTTTCGTCGGAGGCAAACGACCACCAGTTGATGACCAAAGTTCTGACCTTTTTTTCGGTCGCGACCTCCGCCGCGACCGCGTTCAAAACGGCGGTTTGTCCCCCGCCGTGACCGTTGAGGATGATGATGTTGCGAAAACCGTTTTTCGCCAAACCTTCGAGGATTTGTTTGACGAACGGGCGGTAAGCGGCTTCCGAAATCTGAAACGCGCCCGGATAAGCCTCCATCGAGCCGGTCATGCCGTACGGCAAAGTCGGCGCGATGAGCGCGTTCGTGCGCTGCGCGATCGTCCGCGCCAACGCCGTCGGCGCCGTGTTGTCCGCGCCGTTGTTGACGACGCCGTGCGGCTCCAAAGTTCCGGTCGCGAGCAGCACGGTATTGATCTTCGACGGCACGACTTCCTTAAATTCCATCCAGTTGATCCGGTCCATCTCGCGCGTCGAAACAAGGTCTTTAACTTGCGCCGAAGCGCAAACCTGAAATGCCGCCAGCAGCAGGGCGGCGATGATGATGATTCGTTTCATTTCTTTTCTCCCGATTCTTATTTGTTAATGATGATTAAGACATTTTACTTTTTGCGCATTTCGCGTCTTTTCGCGGGAAAAAACAAAATTCTAATTAACTTCCAACCCGGCCTATTTGATTTTGTTGTATTTTCGCAGAATTTTCAGCGTTTCGTCGATCGGCAGCGCTTCGACCGTGCGATTTTCTTTGCCTGTAACGGTCGTTGCGCGAAACAGCGAATTGTAAATCGCTTCCTCGGTCGCTTCGATGACCGCCAAAAAAAGCGGCGACATCGCGTCGTTCGACAACAATTTAACGCTGCGCAGATTTTCGCCCGATTTTACACGCACTTCCGGCGCGGTCGAAAAAGCGATCGCGTAATCGCCGCTGCCGTTCGTCATCGCCGCGCCCGTCCGGGCGAGCCCGCTCATCGCGCGCGCCGCCAATCTTTCGAGCTGGCGCGCGTCCGCGGGCGCGTCCGTCGCGACGACGACGATGATCGAGCCGTCCGCATCGTCGTTCAAATCCGGTTCGTTTTGCGAAACCGTTTTGTTTTCGACCGCGTCCTTCAAATAATATTTGCCGAGCTCCTGCCCGACCGGCGCGCCGTCGATCGAAAGCACGCCGCCGAAATTCGTCTGCACGAGCACGCCGATCGTGTAGCCGCCAAGCGCGGCGGGAAGTTTTCGCGAAGCCGTGCCGATGCCGCCCTTCCAGCCGAACGCGATCGTGCCCGCGCCCGCGCCGACCGAGCCTTCTTCGACGCGTTCGTGCTGCGCATTTTTGAGCGCCGCGAAAACGTCCGCCTGCGTAACGTGCCGACCGCGAATGTCGTTCAGGAATCCGTCGTTCGTCTCGGCGACGAGCGGGTTGATCGACTGCACGTTTTCGTTTCCCGGCAGCGCGAGCATGTAATCGATCAGGTAATCCGCCGCGCGCGGCACGCTCAGGGTCGAGGTTAAAAGGATCGGCGTTTCGATTTCGCCGAGCTCCGCGACCTGCGTCGAACCGGCGAGCTTGCCGAAACCGTTGCCGACGAACACCGCGCCGGGAACTTTCTCCTGAAAGAGATTTCCGCCGTGCGGCAGAACGGCGGTGACGCCGGTGCGAATATTTTCGGCGCGCCTGACGGTCACGCTGCCGACCTTCACGCCGGCGACGTCCGTGATCGCGTTCTGCGCGCCGGTCGGCAAAATCCCGATTTTCAGCCCCGCGTCGCGCACGCGCGGGCGTTTGTTTTCCGGCATATTCGTTTGAGCGAAAACGCTCGCGTGCAAAATATAAACGAGCGCGAGCGCAATGATTTGTTGTAGTTTCATTTATTTCTGTAGCGGCGACGGCTCGTCCTCGCCCGCCGAGCGCAGCGAATAAACGTCTCGCGTTTATTCGGCATCGATTGTCATTGAAACTTCATATGCGACATTTGCCGCAGCGGGCGCGGGACTTGTCCGTCGCCCGTATAATTGTCGCGCCCATTATTTTTTCGGTTTCAGATATTTTTTGCCCTTCAGCTTTTTCGGCAGATAATCCTCGGTCGAATATTTCTCGTAGCCCGCGCCGTAGCCCAAGTTTTTCATCAGTTTCGTCGGCGCGTTGCGCAAGTTCAAAGGCACCGGCAGATTGCCGTGTTTGCGGGCGTCGTCGAGCGCTTCCATATAGGCTTCGTACGCGCTTTTGTCCTTCGCGCAGTTCGCCAAGTAAGCAACGCCGTGCGCCAGGTTTATGCCGGCTTCGGGCAAGCCGACCGTTTCGACGGCGCGAAAAACCGCGTTCGCGACGACGAGCGCCGTCGGCTGCGCGAGCCCGACGTCTTCGCTGGCAAAAATCACCATCCGGCGCGCGATGAATTTCGGGTCTTCGCCGGCGTCGATCATGCGCGCTAAGTAATACAGCGCCGCGTCGGGCTGCGAGGCGCGCATCGATTTAATGAACGCGCTGATCACGTTGTAATGCTCTTCGCCCTGTTTGTCGTAGCGCAGGAATTTCGACTGCAGCGTTTCCTTTAAGGTTTCGACATTGATTTCGTCGTAGAGCCGCGCGGTGTTTTCGAGCATCGTGATGAGCTGGCGCGCGTCGCCGTTCGCCATCGCGATCAGCCATTCTCGCGCTTCCTTATCGAGCTCGAAACCGGTGCGGTCGATAATCGCCGACATGTCTTCGGCGGTCAGTTCTTCCAAAACGAAAACGCGCAGGCGCGAGAGCAGCGCGGGAATCACTTCGAACGACGGATTTTCGGTCGTCGCGCCGATTAAAACGAGCTCGCCCGATTCGACGAAGGGCAGCAGAAAATCCTGCTGCGCTTTATTGAAGCGGTGAATCTCGTCGAGGAACAAAACTTTCGGGCGATCTTCTTCGCGCGGCTTATTGACGATCTTGCGAATGTCTTCTTTCCCGGCGGAAACGGCCGAAAGCTCGTAAAACTCGGCGTTGATCGCGTTCGCGTAAATCCGCGCGAGCGTCGTTTTGCCGGTGCCGGGCGTGCCCCATAAAATGAACGAAAAAATATGACCCTGTTCGATCGCGAGGCGCAGGGGCTTGCCCTCGCCGACGAGATGTTTCTGACCGACGTATTCGTCGAGCGTTTGCGGACGGATTTGATTTGCCAGCGGCTGCATGTTTCAAATATAACATTTCGATTTCGGATTTTAGATTTTAGATTTTGGGTTTTGGATTTGCTGCCGCTTTAGGAAAGCGATTCTTTATCTAATAAATGTTTTCGATAAAAAATCGGTTCAAAACTCAATAGTTGAGTTCGTCAATACGCACCGATCCGAAATCCGAAATCTAAAATCCGAAATCGAAATGGTGTTAAAATAAATCATTATGTGCGGAAGATTTACGAACAATGCGAAAGAAAGGGACATCGAGCAGGAATTCAAGGTCGGGAAACTGAACAGCGTGACGTTCGCGGCGCGGTACAACATCGCGCCGTCGCAGATTATCCCGGCGGTCACGGAAGCGAACGGCGAAAGAGCGGTTAATGAATTCCGCTGGGGACTCGTGCCGGCGTGGGCGAAGGACGATGCGATCGGCAATAAGCTGATCAACGCGCGCGCCGAGACGCTCGCCGAAAAGCCGTCGTTCAAAAACGCTTACGCCAAGCGCCGCTGCATCATTCCGGCGTCGGGTTTTTATGAATGGGCGAAAAAGGGCGATGGAAAAAAACAGCCGTTTTATTTTTACCTGAAAGACAAACCCGTCTTCGGTTTCGCCGGGCTCTGGGAAGAATGGACGGACCGGGAAACCGGCGAGCTTCTGGAAACCTGCACGATCATCACGACCGAGGCGAACGCTTGTTTGGAGCCCGTCCACGACCGCATGCCGGTGATTTTAAAGCCGGAAGATTACGACCAGTGGCTCGACGAAAAGGAAAAAAAGACCGAGCGCCTGCAAACGCTTCTCGTGCCGTACCCGGCCGCAGAAATGGCGTCGCACGCGGTCGGCAAAGCGGTCAACACGCCGACCTACAATTCGCCGGAACTGATCGAACGACTGAACTCCAAATAATCGAATTTTTATGATCGAACAAATGACGGACGGCGCGGCCATGCTTTCGGCGGATGAACAGAATCGGCTGTGGCAGCACGGGCTTCATGAGGAAAGGCTTTTTCACGACCGGCTGAATTATTTTTCGGTCGTCGAGATCGGTTTGCTGTCGGTGTTCGCGATTCTTTACAACAAAGATCAGCCGGTCGGGCTGCTGATTCCCTTGACGATCGCGGCGCTCGCGTTTACGATCTTCTGGCTCATCATCCAGTACAACCATTGGCGTTACAGCGAATGGATCCACCTGCGGATCCGCGAGCGCGTGCCGGAGTACCGCGAGACGGTCGACGCCTATTTCGGTCCGCGCCAGCCGCAAAAACGCACGACCGCTTTTTCCTTTTTGAAACCATTGTCGCTCGCCGCGCCGGTGCTTTTCGCGCTGACGTGGCTCGCCTTTTTCGTCTGGGTAATCGCGGCGCCGTTCCGCTGAAGATTTCGGGCGTTGCACAAAACCCTTACTTTGCCCGCGAATTTTCGCTGATCTTCGCTGGTAATTTTATTTCATTCGCGACGATTGGCGTTTATTCGCGGGCAAAGTTAAAAAATCCGCTTCATGGGCCGAGTTTTTGTGCAAAACCGGGATTACCGCGTTTCGCGCGCCTGAGAATCTAACGCTGCGGTAGATACGGCGCGACGTTTCCCGCCACCGTTTTGAATTCGTCGGCGCTGAACGGCAGCCGGCGGAACGATTCCCGCGCTTCTTTCGGCGTTTCGTTCGATCCGCCCGGCGCGTAATCCGAGGCGAACAAAACGCGGCGCAGTCCGAACTGGCGGAGCCGCCGCGCGACGAGTTCGAGCGTTTTTTCGTTTGTGCCGCGCGTGACCATGCTCGCGACGTCCGTGTAAACGTTTTTCATGCGCGGGTCGTTTTTTTCAGCCGCCGCGGCGTAAACTTCAAACGCCTCGTCCGAATGATAGTTCGGACCCGAAGCCGCCATGTGCGCGATTTGAATCGGAATGTCGGGCGCCGCCGGAAGGATCTGGTTGAGGGTCGCTTCGGCTTGCGCGCGACCGTAATCGCCGACCGTCCAGAGATGCACGACGATCGGCAGGCGCTTTTCGTTGGCGGCGCGGAAAACGGCGCGCACTTTTTCGACGTGCTGCGGGTTGAGCACATCGATTTCCGAATTGCCGAAATGCAGCTTGATGCCCTTGAAAGCCGGATTTTTCGCGCAGCGGTTGATTTCTTCGAGCGCGTAATCTTTCAGCGGATTGAAGCTGAAAAACGCGGCCAGCCGGTCGGGGTAACGCGCCGCCTGCGCGGCGACCCAATCGTTTTCCGCGCGGACTTTGGCGTATTCGTCGTCGACCTTGCGCGAAGGTCGGCCGTACCAGAAGGCGACCGACAGCACGGCGGCGCGCTTGACGCCGGCCGAATCGAGCTGCGCGATCAAATCTTCAGCCGCCGCGGCTTTCGCCGTGCGCGGACCGTTGAGCGTGAACGATTCGACCGAAATGCGCCACTTTCCGTCCGTTTCCTTTCGCAGAACGTACAGAAAATTCGAAACGTATTGCGTATTTCCATTTTCGATCACCGCTTCGTAACCCGAAACGTAGCCGTTCGCGTCGCCGAGCTCGTAACCGGTCGGCACCAAACGGTTGATGACCGTGCTGTCGACGATGTAGCGAAGCGCCCGTTCGCCGCGCAGCCAGCTCGGACCGCCCGGCTCGAGCACCGACAAATCCTTCGTGTAAAGGTCGGTCAGCGCCGTCCGGTTCTTATTTCTGCCGCCGAAATTTTCCTTGTCGCGCAGCAGTTTATTCAAAGCTTCGGGAAGCTCGACCGCCGGCAAAAGCGGATCGGTGACGAGCGCCGAAGCGTTGAGGCTCCAGACGTGCGTGTGATAATCAGCCGCCGGCGCGGGCGTTTGCCCGGACGCGATTAACGAAAAAAACGCCGTTGAAATGAGAATCGTCGTAAAAATCCTGATGAAAATTGATTGTCGCGGCTGAAAGAAAATCTGACCGCGTAGTTTTCTGGCATCGGTTTTCATAATTTCTCCTGAAATGAGTTCGTAAGATTCGTCTGCCGCTTTAACGCCGCAAAAGCGCCGGAAGTTCTCGTGACGAGCGCATTTTCTAATTGAAAATAATTTCGAATCGATCTGTCCGGTTCACCGGTAATACACCGTGAATTCGCCTTTTGTGACAGCCTTCCGGACGGATTTTCGAATTTCTTCGAATCTCGCGGGATTTTCCGCGCCGATGGGCGAGGGAAATCTTTACAAATCACCTCCGGTCAAGCAAAATACTTTTGCGGTCAATTTTTACAAGTCAAGACACAAAGGAGAAAAACAGATGAGATTTTCGCGACGCGATTTCGCAAAAATTATCGGTACGGCTGCGCTCGGCGCGAGCGCGCTGCCAGCGGCGGGCGCCGTCAATGGTGAGCCGGAAAAATTGTCCGCGCAGCAGAACGGCGCGGGAAGGTTTCCGAACGGATTTTTATGGGGCAGCGCGACGGCTTCCTATCAGGTCGAGGGCGCGGTCAATGAAGACGGGCGCGGGCTTTCGATCTGGGACACGTTTTCGCGCACGCCCGGCAAAACGGTCGAAGGCGCGACCGGCGACGTTTCGACCGATCATTACCACCGTTACAAAGACGACGTCCAATTAATGAAGGCGCTCGGCGTCAAAACCTATCGCTTTTCGATCGCCTGGTCGCGCATTTTCCCGACCGGCACCGGACAGCCGAACCCGAAGGGCGTGGATTTTTACAACCGGCTCGTCGACGAGCTCGTAAAAAACGACATTCAGCCGTTCGCGACGCTTTATCACTGGGATCTGCCGCAGGCGCTGCAGGATAAGGGCGGCGGCTGGGAATCGCGCGACACGTCGCTCGCGTTCGCCGATTACGCCGGCTACATGACGGAAAAACTCTCCGACCGCGTCAGGCATTTTTTCACGATCAACGAATTCGGCGCGTTCGTCGAGCTCGGCTACCGCATCGGCATTCACGCGCCGGGACTGAAGCTGCCGCCCGCGCGCTTTAATCAAACGCGGCATCACGCCGTGCTCGGTCACGGGCTCGCCGTGCAGGCGATGCGCGCCAAAGCGAAGCCGGGCACGAAGATCGGCTTGGCGGAAAATATGACGATCTGCGCGCCGGTCATCGAAACGTCCGAACACATCGAAGCCGCCGTCAAAGCGACGAGGGAACTGAACGCGCAGTACATGACCGTCATTCAGGAAGGCAAGTACACCGACCTTTATCTGGCGAACGCGAAAGCGGACGCGCCGAAATTCACCGACGCCGATTTGAAAGCGATCTCGAGCCCGCTCGATTTCATCGGCATCAACATCTACACGCCGCAGTACGTGCGCGCCGACGGTTCCGCGCAGGGATTCGCGGTCGTGCCGCACCCCGCTTCGTTCCCGCATATGGCTTCGCCGTGGCTTTTCGTCGGTCCGGAAGCGCTTTACTGGGGACCGCGCCACGTCAATAAAATCTGGGGCGCGAAGGAAATCTACATCACCGAAAACGGCTGTTCGTCGTCGGACATCCCGGCTGCCGACGGCATCGTCTACGACACCGACCGCGTGATGTACCTCCGAAATTACCTGATGCACCTGCAGCGCGCGACCGCCGAGGGCATTCCGGTCAAGGGCTATTTTCTGTGGAGTTTGATGGACAATTTCGAATGGGCGGACGGCTACACGAACCGTTTCGGTCTGCATTACGTCGATTACAAAACGCAGAAACGCACGCCGAAGCTGAGCGCGCAGTTTTACAAGGAAGTCATCGCGCGCAACGGTCTGGCTTGAATTCGATGCATTTTTCTATGTTGAAGCCTCGATCACGATCTCGCGAGCATCGCCGGAAGTTTAATCACCTAAAACTTTTTTCCGCGGTGCTCGCCGCTTTTGCGTTCCAAATCATCCCCGCTGAAACTATCGCCCAAACGACGACTGCGCCGGTGCGTGTCATTTCCGCCGATTACCGACGCGTGAAAGGCGTGCGCAATCGTTTCCCGCAATTGGTCGTCGGAGCCGGACGCGCCGCCGAGGCCTTGCGCGCCGACTGGCAGCGCGATCTCGCGCTCGTGTGGCGCGAATGCGGATTCGAATACCTCCGGTTTCACGGTCTTTTGCAGGACGAGCTCGGCGTTTACGCGGAAGACCGAAACGGCCAGCCGATCTATAATTTTCAATACCTCGACGCCGTTTTCGATAACGTCTTGAAAACCGGCATGCGCCCGTTTGTCGAGTTCGGTTTTATGCCGCAAAAACTCGCGAGCGGCGAAAAGACGATCTTCTGGTGGAAGGGCAACATCACGCCGCCGCGCGATTATGCGAAATGGTCGGCGCTCGTCGAAGCGCTCGTCCGCCACTGGACGGAGCGCTACGGGCGGGAAGAAGTCCGGCAATGGTATTTTGAAGTCTGGAACGAGCCGAACCTGAAAGACCTTTTCTGGTCGGGCGACCAGAAAGATTATTTCAGGCTTTACGACGCGACCGCCGGCGCCGTCAAAAAAGTTTCCGCCGATTACCGCGTCGGCGGACCGGCGACCGCCGGGCGCGGCTGGATTCCGGAGATGATCGCGCACGCCGCGCAAACCGGCGTGCCGCTCGATTTCGTCTCGACGCACGATTACGGCGTGAGCGGCGGCGGGCTCGACGCCGAAGGCAATCAGCAGCTTTACCTCGATTCGTCGCCGGGCGCGATCGTTGCGGGCGTGCGCGACGTGCGCGCGCAGATCGACGCGTCGGCGATGCCGAACCTGCCGCTGCATTACACCGAGTGGAGCAGCTCCTATTCGCCGCGCGATCCCGTGCACGACACGTATCTTTCCGCCGCCTATATCGTTTCGCGTCTGAAAGGCGCGGAAGGCAGCATCGATTCGATGTCCTACTGGACGTTCACCGACATTTTCGAAGAAAACGGACCGGTGCCGTCGCCGTTTCACGGCGGCTTCGGCATGATCAATTTTCAGGGCTTGCGCAAGCCTTCGTTTTACGCCTATCAGTTTCTCAACCGGCTCGGCCGGGAAGAGCTCGCCGCAAGCGACGCGGACAGCTGGGCGACGCGCGAGGACGGCGGCGTGCAGGTGCTTTTCTGGAATTACGCGCCGCCGCAGACGAAAGCGAGCAATCAGGTTTACTTCAAGCGCGATCTGCCGTCGAAACCGCTCGGCACGGCGCGCGTCGCGCTCGCCGGTCTGCCGCCGGGAAACTACGCGCTGAACGTTTACCGCGTCGGTTACGGCGTGAACGACGTTTACACGGATTATTTCAAAATGGGCTCGCCCGCCGCGCTCACGCGCGAGCAGGTCAGCCGGCTCGCCGCCCGCAACGACGGCCGGGCGACCGCGACGGCCCGCTTGACGATCGATCGCAACGCCAAGTTCACGCGCGATCTGCCGCTGCGCGAAAACGACGTTTATCTCCTGACATTGCAGCCGGCGGGCGCGAAGAAAGTCGTTTACGGCAGGTGATTTTATTTTCCGGAATCTTTTCCCGTTCGCGCCGCCAATCGACCGAATCGACTATTTGGCGGCGCGCGGCGCCTCGATTTTGATTTTCGGGTCGAACTCCCAGACGGTCGTGCGGCGCTCGCGGTAAGGCGTTTCGGGCGAAGTTTTTTCGGCCGCGGCGCGCGCCTCCGAGAGCTCTTCTTCTCTGACTATTCCGCCGGTTTCGTCGAGCCAGAATTTGGTGACGGACGTCCAGAATCTTTCCTCCCGTTTCGGTTTGTAAATCGTTTTTCTTCGTTCGATGCGTACGTAGACGGTCGTTTTCAGATCGTTTAAAATCTGCGTGCCGAGGGTTTTGTACTCGGTTTGTTCGTCGGCGGTCAGGAAATCCGAACCGGACACGGATTTTAACGTTTTTTGGAATTCGGCAAGATTTTTTTCCGTCCATTCGCCGTCGTCCTCGCGGAGGTAGAACTTCTGGTCGATCCTGATCGTCTCCGTTCGCTTCCGGTGCAGCCAGGATTCCGATTCGTAAAGCAGACGGCTCCTGTTCGGCGGAGCGAATTCCAGAACGGACCTGGAAAAAAACTTGAATCTATCGTCTTTGGGCGTGACGTCTTCGATGGTTCTGGTTTCCCGGTAGGCCCGGCCCTCGAATTTCAGGAAGCGGTTTTTCAGCGCCGCATCGAACTCGGTTTTATCGATCGTTTTTTCCTGCGCGAAAGCCGCGAGCGCCGATAATAAAACGAATGTCAGACAAAAAAGCTTTTTCATATTTTCACCACCGAATAGGGGTTTACAGGATTTAAAGCGCCGTGCGCGGTTAAAAAGGATCACGAATGTCAAGAGAGATATATAAAAATCGGAAAAACGAACGGCGCCGGAAAAATTTTTCCGGCGCCGTTCGTTTTTCCCCGCTTATTTTTCGCGGACGTTTCACTTAAAGTTTTATTTTTCCGTAATCGCCGCCGTCGGCTTCCTGTCCGGTGACGAGCGCTTTGACGAAACCGGCGATCTGGACGAGCTTCGAGTTCGGCGAATCCCAGTATTCGGCTTCCTCGACCGAAATTTTCAGCAGCGCCAGATGCGGGTCGTCCTTGCCTTCCGGAAACCACGCCTTATGCACCGGATTCCAGAGCTCGTCGATTTTCGCGCGGTCTTTAACGAGCGCGGCGCGCCCGAAAACCGAAACGTACGTGTTGTCGTCGGGCTGCGCGTAAGCGACGAGCACGCGGTCGTCGGCTTCGATTTCCTCGACCTTGTGCGTTTCGTCGCTCGTGAAAAACCACAAATCGCCGTTTTCGTCCATTTCCTGCGTCGACATCGGACGGCTGCGGAATTTTTCGCCCGCCATCGTGGTCAGCATCGCGAAATCGATGCCTTCGAGCAGGCCCTTTAACTGTTCGATTGCTTCCTGTCGTCTATCTTCCATTTTTTCCTTCCCTTAAATTCTTAAAATTTTGTCCGTAAATCAGACACTCGCTTGAAAACGAGCAAATATTATTCCGTGAATAAAAATATAAATTTTCTGTTTATTGTCTGTTAGTCGACAATCTTCCAGACGCCGTCTGGGGCAATATATAATTTCTCGGGGAGTGACGAACGAATAAGATGACGGCGGCGAAAAAAGACGACCACACGCTTCACACTTCGGCGGGCGATTTTCCGCTCAATCAGTATTGTCTGCGAACCGGCGGGAAAGAGTGGAAAATCCTGCACGTCCATTCGGTGCTTTCGCGCGCGCAGGAAAACGAATTCCTGCGCGAACTGCGCGAAAAGCTGCCGTACGGAACCGCGCTCTGGACGTCGTCGATCGCGCTCGCGCACGAGATCGCGGCGCGCGGCGCGGAGTTTAAAGGCAAAAGCGTTTTGGAACTCGGTTCCGGCGCCGGGCTGCCGGGCATCGTCGCCGCGACGCATGGCGCGACTGTCGTGCAAACCGACCGGAACGAGCTCGCCATGTCGCTCTGCCGGCGCAATCAGGTTATCAACAAGGTCGTCGGCGCCGAGCAGCGTCTGATGGACTGGACCGAGTGGGACGACGCGGCGCGTTACGACTGGATCATCGGCTCGGACATTCTTTACGCCGAAGACATGCACGCGCATCTGCGGCGGATCTTCGAACGCAATCTCGCGCCGTCGGGGCGGATTCTCGTCGCCGACCCGTTTCGGGCGAACGGTTTTCAGTTTCTCGAACCGCTCGCGGACGCGGGCTGGACGCTCAAAATCAACAAGTGGACGATCGGCGAGGAAACGGCGCCGCGCGCGGTCGGAGTTTTTGAATTGACGCCGCCTGCCGGATTTTCGGCGCGCGGCGGCGTTTGAAAAAAATCTTGACTAAATTTAGCGAAAATAGTAGAAATTAAGCAGTGACTGACAAACTCTAGCGCGGCGGTTCTTTCCCCTATCTTCCCAGGATTGACAATCAATTTAAATTATCAAAGCCGATAGAAGCAGTTTGGCAGTTTTACGAGAGGCTTTTAACGCGTCAAGGTTTGAAGACAACTTTATTTTTTGGCGGGGAATCGAACCGGGCAGCGTTATGCCGTAAAAGTAATACAGTTCATCAGCAGTACATCAAAGGGGGTTAAGTTTTAATGAAGGTTTGTTCCGTTTGTCTGCGGTGTTACGAGGACACCGCAATCTCCTGTTCCGAGGAAAATCACGAAGCTTTGACCGCCGCGCGTGAAGGAAACTGCGAGGAGATCGTCCCGCACTACCGGCTCGAATTTCTGCTGGACGTTTCTTTAACGGAAGAAACCTACCGCGCCGTCAATCCCGCCCTCAAAAAGAATTATCTGATCAAAATCATCGCGCCCGAAGCGTTCGACGTAACCGCGCGCGACCAATTTTTAAGCGAGGCGCGCGAGCTCGCGACCCTGTTTCATCCGAACCTCGTGCGCGTTTTCGAGGCGGGCGCGCTCGCCGACGGTTCGCTTTACGTCGTCACGGAACTTTTCGAAGCGCAGAATCTGCGCGAATGCCTGACGAACGTCGGCGCGCCTTCGGAAGTGACCGCGCTGACGATCGCGCGGCAGGCGGCGGAAGGTCTGGAGGCGCTGCACGCGGCGGGCGTTCTGCATCGCGCCGTCCGCCCGGAAAACATCATTTTGACCGCGGACGCCGAAAACAAGTTCGTCGTCAAGCTGCAAAGCATGGATTTCGGTTCGATCCGGCAGACGCTCGTCAATGCCGACCCGGAACAGTATCTCGGCGATCTGCGCTATTTTTCGCCCGAGCAGTGCGCCGCGCAGGCGGTCGATGCGCAGTCGGACGTTTACAGCCTCGGCGTCGTTTTGTACGAAACGCTCGCCGGGCGCGTGCCGTTCGACGCGCCGTACGCCGACGCGCTGATCGCCAAACAAATCAATGAGATGCCGCCGCCCGTGAAAATCAACAGTTTCGATCTCCGGATGCTGCTCACGCACACCTTGACGGACGCGCTGCAGAAACAGGCGCGCACGCGGCTCAAATCGGCGAACGCCCTGACGCGGCGGCTCCGTCACATCGAACAGCTCGCGACGCATTCCTCGACGCCGCCGCCCGCGATGTCGTACCCGACGGCGATGGACAAAGCGAAGGTCGTTTTCACGCCGCCCGCGCAAGCCGTAAAAATCGAAACGCCCGCGCCGGTCAAGGTCCAAACACTGTTGGCTGACAGGGCGGCATTGGACGAAACTTCGGCAATCATCGACGGCGCGCCGGTGATCGAAACGCCGGCAAATGATGCGGAAGTCCCGGTGAGGGCGGAAGCGATCCAACAATTGACTCCGCGCGAAGCGGTGATGTTCGTTGAAAGTCCGGCGAACGATCTGCCGCCGCTCACCGAAATTTCGCCGGCATTCGAAAGCGAACCGGCGAACGATGAAATTCCTTCGGCTGAAAATCGAGCCTCGATCCAAATCGAAGCGGAATCGCTGCCGCCGGTCGAAACGTCCGTACATTTCGATGAACGACGGCCATCGATCGAAGACTCGCCGGTCGAACTCGAAGCTTTATCGCCCGCGGTTGCCGCCGATGCGCCGGTCGGAACTTTACCGGAAGCCGAAACGACGGCGAACAATGAGATTTTCGCCGCCGAGGATTCGGAGGAAATCGATTTGCCGGCGGTCGATGCCCCGCCCGCGGCGGAAGATTCGGCGATCGTCGAAGTTCAAGCGTCTTTCGAAAAATTCGAGGCGCAAACGGTCGATGATAATGTCGTTGCGGAATCACCGGCGGAAACCGCGACAACAGAAGCCGCGGCGGCCGAAATGCCCACGCTCGCCGACGAGCCGTTACCCGCGGAAACTCATTCGGCGCTCGAAGAGGCAGTCGATTTTGAATACGCGGACGGAGGGTCGGCGGCGCGGTTTGAGTCGGAAGTCGAAAATTCCAAAGCGACGGAAACCGCGCCGGACGCTGAAGAGTCGTTCTCGTTCGAATCGCAGACGGCGACCGAGCCGGTTTGGTTTGACGAGCGAGCGGAAAACGAAGAACCGGCACCGATCGAAGCTTCGACCGAAAATATCGTTCCGGTCGAAGCCGCGACGCCCATTGCGGAAACGCCCGCCGCGGAAGCGCCGTCGTTTATTGAGGAAACCGCGCCGGTTATTGAAGAACCCGCGGGGGAAATCGAAACGGCAACCGAAATTTTCGAACAGCCCGCGCCGGTGTTCGTCGATCTTTCGACGAACAAGCTTCCGCCGATCGAAGAGGTCGTCGAAAGAAGCGCGCCCGAAAGCGTCGTCGTGACGAAAATCACGCCGATCTTCAAAATGAAGGCGGAATTGCTCGACATCCACAAAACGAGCGAGCCGGTTTTAATCGATTGGGAACAGCCCGACGACGTGCCGACGACGACGCAGGCGCTTAATGTTCGCCGCAAGGCAGACGCCGACGCGGCGTTTGTCGGAAAAGCGGCGGTCGCCGAAACGGTTTTAACCGATCATAACGCCGATTCCGTGATCGACGCGGGCGACGTCGATTCGCCGCGCGCTTCCGTTCCGAAAAACGAGCGCGTCCGGCGCGACTACGCAGCGGAACGCGACCTCTTCTCGTACGACGATGCGGGCGCCTCGTGGAATTTACCCGATAAGCGAAAAATCTTGACCGGCGCGGGCTTTCTGGTGGCGCTCGTTTTAGCCGTCGGCGGCGCTTTCCTGGTCCGGCAGTTTCAGTCGGCGAGCGCCGCGCGCCAGACGACCGCGCAGACGGCGCCGGAAACGAAAGTTCTGCCGAAATCCGCCGAACCGGCGAAGCTGCCGGAAGCGGACAAGGCGGCGGTCTCCAAAACGGAAGACCTAAACGCCGGTCGGGTGCCGTCGGCTTCGGAAAACTCCGAGCCGGCTGAATTGCCGAATTACGCGCCGCGCGAAACCAACGAGAAAGTCGTCGCGCCGATCGCGGCGGAAAACCGCGGCGGCAAGAAACGCGTCCTCAAAGAAGCCGTCGAAAAACTCGAACGCACCGCCGAGACGAAAAGCGTCGAGCCGAAAAACGCCGCGACGCAAATTCCGGTCTTCGACAAAAAAGGCAATCTGAAAGCGTCGCCGGATAAAAAATCGCCGGTCAAAAATCAGGCGACTTCGACCAACAAAAACGAGATTTTTTCGCGGCCGCGCATCGTCAAAAACCCGCAGTTTTAATGTCTTAGCGAGGGTTGCGGTTCCGAAAACGTAAACCCTCATCGCGCGGACGCAGGGCGCTGTCTTTCAATCAGTTTAAAGCGAAACTCTTCGGCGAAAGGCGTGGCGAAACGATACTCGATGCCGCCAGACCAATCGTCGTGAAAAAGCGCGGCGTCGAAGGCGACGAGCAGCGTCGTTTTTTCTTCGACCGAAAAATCGAGCCGGCGGAAACGCGGGTCTGCGAGCGGAACATCGACGATCTGGCTCGAATGACGAAACGCGCGCAGGCGTTCGTTGGTCAGGACGATCGACGCCGTGAACCACTGACGTTTCCAGTTGGCATAACGCCCCGGCGCGCGGAAATCGCGGAACGTGACCGTGCCTTTGATTCCTTCGTCCGAAAGAATCACGCCCTCGGCGGACAGCGCCGGCGCGTACTGCGCCGGAATTCTGCCGAAACCGAAAAGCCTGTGAAGAATCGTCTTACTCATATTTTTCAGCCGTTGACTTTTCGCCGCGACCGGCGCGCCTCACCGGTCAAGACTTTGAGCCTTCAATGACTTACGCTTTATCATTCATTATTTTGCCGTCCGCTCGCCAAAAATATTGACGGCCGGCGGCGTTTCTCGTTAAAGTGGGTTTGTTTGAAAAAACGTCTGAAAATTCTATGAAGCGATTTTGGCTTGTTCTGAATTTATTCGTCGTTCTGCTCTTTAATTTCGCGTGCCGGCAGGAAGACGTCCGGCGGGACGCGCCGGACGTCTCCGCCGAAAAGCCGCCGCTCGCCGAAATCGAATCGCCCGTCATCAAAGCCGTTCTCGAAAGCGCGCTCGAACAAACGAAAATCACGACCGGCTACACGCAGGATTATTTCGTGATTCCGTATCCGATGGGCGACGTGCCGGCCCAGACCGGCGCCTGCACCGACGTCGTCATCCGCGCCTTCCGCCGCGCCGGCGTCGATCTGCAAAAGGAAGTTCACGAAGACATGCGCGCCAACTTCGCGCTTTACCCGAAAAAATGGGGCCTGCCGAAGCCCGACACGAACATCGATCACCGGCGCGTGCCGAATCTGCAAACATTCTTTACGCGAAAGGGGAAATCGATGCCGGCGTCGCTGCAGGCGGCGAAATACCGACCGGGCGACGTCGTGACGTGGGACATCGACGGCAAAGGCATGACGCATATCGGCTTGGTTTCGCATCTCTGGAACGAAGCGGAAAATCGCTACCTGATCATCCACAATATCGGCGGCGGCACGCGCGTCGACGACGTGCTGTTCCGCTGGAAAATCACCGGACATTTTCGCTATTTCTAAAACTTCAAGAAAGCTAAACCGGTCTGAAATGCAAAATCTAAAATCCGAAATCAGCTTGTGTGGTCGTGAATGATGCGCCACCCTTCTTTGAATTTGCGAAAAATCAAAGTGAAGCGCCCCTGACTGTCTTCGGGTTCGTGCGCGACTTTCCAGCGCCCGAGAACCTTCGCCGAATCTTTGCTCAAGACCTCGATTTCAAGCTCTGAAAACGTCAGCACGCCCATTTTTTCGCGCGTGTTGTAATTTTTTTTGTAATTGTCAGTCGTTTGCTGCCAGCCTTTCGTGACCCGGTCGCCCGAGACGAAAACCAGACTTTCCGATTGCCAGTAGCCTTTCATAAAGCCCTCGATGTCGCCGCGATTCCAAGCCGCGACCTGTTCGTCCATGACTGCGCGAATGTCCGCCTTTATTTTTTCGTCTCTGGACTGAGAAAAAGCGGCGACCGTTGTGAACAGCATCAAAAACACCGCCAACAGAATATTTTTCATAATGCGAAAAGCATAGCAGAAGACGGGCGTTCTTTGAATTCGAGCGCAGGGAGAGCGGGCGGGCACAGGATTTGCAAAATTTATGCTGAGCAGGGAAAAAAAGCTTTGCGACGGATGAAATTAGTACACGGGTCTTCGCGCTTTGATTTTGAACGAAAGCGGCGCGCTTTGGAATCGAAAAAACGGTCGGGACTCAAATGAAAAGGGAGGTAAAATTATGGTGAATGACGTCATTGATATCGATAAAATTGTGGGCATGGCGGTGCTGTCGCGCGCGACGGGCAATAAGCTCGGAAAGGTTTATGATTTATACATCGATCCGGCGCAGGGAGTTCTGAAGGGCGTGACGATCAAGGCGCCGAACGGCAAGCTCGGCGGCATCGATTTTCGGAATATTTACAGTTTCGGCAAAGACGCCGTGATGGCGAACGACGAAAGTCACGTCACGCTTCTGACCGACGAATGGGTGGCGCAGCACCCGCACGCGAAAAAACATCTGATCGGAACGAAAGTGCTGACCGAAGCCGGCAATCACCTGGGCGAAATCGGCAATATCTACGTGCGGCTGGCGTCGCCGCCGGCGGTGATTTACGAAATGCGCGGCTCGATGTGGGACAACCTGCTCGGGCGCAATATGTTCATTTACGCGGCGCAGGCCGGCGCGCTGTCGAGCAACGCGGAACGCATGATCGTGCCGAACTCGGTCGTCAACAACGCGGCGTCGAGCCTGAACGAGCTGTTCGCGCCGCCGGCGACGGGAAACCGCACCGCGCATCGCAAATCGACGGCCTAACAAACGGCTTGAATTCGGTTTTTAACGAAAGCGGCCGACGAATCGAGGAAACGCGACCTCGATTCGTCGGCCGCTTTCCTTTTTTTTAGAAACTTTTTATTTTTCATATTCCGGTTTTTACTTTTTTCTTTTTACTTTTCGCTTTTTGTGGTTTAATTTCAAACGACAAATGCCTCCCGGCGTCCCGCGTCGATCTCCGAAAATTTATGTACGAAAAATTAAAATACCGTGTTTACGACATTCTCGTCGAAACGGACGACGACGAACTGATCGACCGGATCGTCGCCGTCGTTTTGATGATTCTGATCCTAATCAGCGTCGTAACGGTCATTCTCGAAACGGTTCCCGAATACAATGCCGTTTACGGCAAGCTTTTTCAAGCAATCGAAGTCGTCTCGGTCGCGATTTTTACGGTCGAGTATTTTTTACGTTTATGGATCGCGCCGCTCGACCCGAAGTACGCGGGACGCTTCGGCAGGCTTCGTTACGCCTTTTCGCTGATGGCGGTGATCGACCTGGTCGCGATTTTGCCGTCGTTTCTGCCGATGTTTTTCCCCGCCGACTTGCTTTTCCTGCGGTTCCTGCGCACGTTCCGGCTTTTCCGCCTTTTGAAGATGAGCCGCTACGTTGAGTCTTTCAACCGGCTCGACGACGCCATTCTCGCGAAAAAGGAAGCGTTGCTCGTGTCGGTGGCGATAATCGGAATAATCTGGTTATTTTCTTCGATTCTGATGTATCTGGTCGAAAATCAGGCACAGCCCGATAAATTCCCGAGCATTCCGGCGGCGCTCTGGTGGGGCGTCGTGACATTGACCAGCGTCGGTTACGGCGACACGTTTCCGATCACTCCGCTCGGCAAGCTGTTCGGCGGGATCACGGCTTTTCTCGGAGTCGCGCTGTTCGCGCTGCCGACGGGCATTTTCGCCGCCAGCTTTTCCGAGGAGCTCGCGCGTCAGCGCCATAAAAGCGGCGAATGCTGCTGCCCGAATTGCGGCTGCGATCTTTCGGCGGATTTCGAGAAAAAACAGAAATAGCAGCGGTCGGTGTTCAGTGTTCAGATATAAATCAACTTCTGCCCGCCGACTACTGATCAGCGACTTGAGTCTTGGGACTGGGGACTTTAGACTTAAAGCATGAGCATTGCGACTAAAACCGGCGACAAGGGAAAAACCGCTTTGATCGGCGGCGAGCGCGTTTCGAAGGCGGATTTCCGGGTCGAAACCTACGGCACGATCGATGAATTAGGCGCGGCGATGGGCTTCGCGCGCTCGATCTGCGGCGACGAGGAAATCAATCAGTTAACGAAAAAAATCCAGCGCGAACTGTTTCTGGTCGCCGGTTCGGTCGCCAATCCGCGATTCGAAGACGCGCCGCAGCCGTACGTGACGCCCGACATGATCGAGCATCTCACGGCGGAAGTCTCGCGCATCGAAAAGATGGACGGCATTCTTTCGGACTGGAGCCTGCCGGGCGACGTTTCGTCCGCCGCCGCTTTCGATGTCGCGCGCACGATCTGCCGCCGCGCCGAACGCTGCGTCGTGCGCATGAACGAGTCGGGCGAAAACGTCGACGCGCAGATCATCACTTATCTGAACCGCCTCTCGGATCTGCTCTGGCTGGTCGGCAGATATTTGGAAATGATAGCCGGCGTCGATTCGAGTCTCCGAGACGGCGAGCACGCCGGCAAACGCTGGTCGCGCGCGTGGTGAAAAGCGTTTGATTTCGCCCGCGAATAAACGCGAATCGAGGTGAACTTTAAATTAATCGATTTAATCAGCGTCGATTCGCGCTTTTTCGCGGGAAAGTCTTAAAAAATATTGCAAAAATCGGGATTTTGCGGCTTCATACATTGGGGTGATTTCCCCGCAAAATCTTGAAAATGCAAAATTCATCCGACCTTCGAACCGAAAAAAGAATTCAAACCCGGACGCAGGCTTTGGTTTTTCGCGCCAAAGCCTTTTTGCTGCAGCTGAAGCGCGGCGCCGAAAATCTCGGAAACCGCGAAATCAGGCGATTCCCAAAGTCGGAAGAGCTAATAAATCTGCCCGTCGTCGCCGAATCGAAAACGCCGCTCTGGACGGAGAGCGCGCCCGAGGAACGATTTCTGCTGGCGGGAAAAGTCCAAAACCTGCGCCTCGCGGTCGATAGGTTGAACGGTCTGGAAATCCCTGCGGGCGAAACGTTCAGCTTCTGGAAGCACTTGGGGCGCGCGAGCCGCCGGAAAGGCTACGTCGTCGGGCGCGAGCTGCGCGAGGGCTGCATCGTGCCGAACGTCGGCGGCGGTTTGTGCCAGATTTCGAACGCGCTTTACGACGCGGCGCTCAAGGCGAATTTCGAGATCGTCGAGCGCCACGCGCACAGTCAGATCATCGCCGGTTCGCTCGCCGAAAAGGGACGCGACGCGACCGTTTTCTGGAACTACATCGATCTGCGCTTTCGCGCGGCAAAACCGTTCCGCATCGAAGCGCGGCTCGGCAAAGATCATCTTCGCGTCGCGTTTCGCGCCGAAAAAACGGCTCCGAAAACCGAAACGCTTTTTCAAATCGCGAAACGCAGCGCGCTCGACGCGAAACCGGCGGACGAAATCGGAAACTGCGCGACGTGCGGCGTCGAAAGCTGTTTCCGCAGTCTCAAACCAGACGCCGACGCGGATTTCGGACGCACGGCGTTTTTGACGGACGAATTCGCGCCGGAATTCGACGCGTACATTCAAAAAACGCGCGCCGCCGAGGACATTCTTTTTCTGCCGCTCGACGGCAAAAAATTCCGAAAAGCGAATTACGCGTGGACGACCGAAGGCTTCGCGCGGGTTCGGCAGAGCATTTTCGCGACGCTGCTTCGTTCATTCAAATCGCGCAAACTCGCCGCGCAGGGCGCCGAGCGCCAAAAATCGCTGCTCGAAAGCGCCGAAAAACTGGCGGAAAGCTACGCGGGGAAACTGAAATTCGACGTCACGCATCTGGTCGTTTCGCAGAATTTGCTGCCGTTTTTATGGAAAAACGGCGCTCTCGGCGGCAGGACATTCGACGTTTTGATGAATACGCTGCCGATGGATGAAATTCAAAAACGGCTCGATTTCGCCTTCGCGCTCCACCCCGACAGCAAAACGCTCGGCGATTTTCGCGCCGATGCGCGGCTCGTCGAAGCCGAGCGCGAAGCTTTGCGGAACGCGCGCCGTGTCGTCACGCCGCACACGGCGATCGCGGCGTTTTTCGGCAGCCGCGCCGCGCTTCTCGACTGGCGTCTGCCGCCGGCGAAAGAATTCGTCAAACAGGAAAACGAGAAGTTCACAATCGTTTTTCCGGCTTCGACCGTCGGGCGCAAGGGAAGCTACGAACTGCGCGAAGCGCTTCGCGGACTGGACGTTAAAATCCTGACGCTCGGCGCGCTCGTCGAAGACGCGCGGTTCTGGGAGGGGTTCGATTGGGAAAAAGGCGGCGACGACTGGCTCGGAAAAGCCGATCTGGTCGTGCTGCCGGCGTTCGTCGAGCATCGCCCGCGCCGTCTTCTGATCGCCGCCGTTCACGAAATTCCGGTCGTCGCGTCCGCCGCCTGCGGCGTCAAGAACGTTCCCGGCGTGCGGTGCGTCGAAGCCGGCGACGCGGAAAATCTGCGAAAGGAAATCGAAATAATTTTTTCCCGGCGCAAAGCAACTAAAACCGAAGTTCACGCACCAATAAGGGCAGGAAATATTCGAGCGCCGTTCGTTTCGGAGATAAAATAGTGAAAATCATCCTGATCACATTGCTTTTCCTCTTGTCCGCCTTCGCCGCCTTCGCGCAGCAGAAAGCTCCGGACAAAACGCCGTCGCCGCAGCTCGTCGGCGTCGAGGACGTCTACCTGGCGAAAGACAACGGCGAAGGCAAGGCGGGCGACGCGGCGGAACATTTTCTGACGACCGACATTCCGATCTATTGCGTCGTCGCGCTCGATTCGCTCAAACCGGCGGTCGTCAAGATGAACCTCGTGGCGGTCAACGTGCAGGGCGTCAAAGCCGAAAGCCGCGTGATCACCGTCAGTTACAAAACCGACGGCAAACAAAACGTCGTCAATTTCACGGGCAGACCCGACGGCGATTGGACCGCCGGAAGCTATCGCGTCGATATCTTCGTCGACGATAAGCTGGCGATCGGAAAAAATTTCGAAATCAAGAAATCGTCGCCCGAAATTCAGAAAAAAAGCACGGCCGTCGAAAATTTTACCCCGCCGAAACCGAAAGTTAAGCCGAAAATCGTCAAACAGGTTCGCAAAAATTAATCATCGCTGCACGATTATCAAACGCTCGCCCGCTGCAAATTTCCCGCGCCGCCGCCGAAAGCCAGCGTTTATCGACGCTGGCACATCGCTTGCAAAATCAAACTCATTAAATTCAGGGAGGATTTTTTAGCAATGGGCGATACAACAGCAACAAAAGTAGATTCGGATTTTTCGCCGCACGGCGAAATGGGACAAAAATATCTCGCGTCGGGCAAATCGGTCGCGATGCGTTTATGGGAAAACGAGGAACCGAACGATAACAAGGAGCCGCGCGCGCGCGATTACGAAACGGTCGGCTACGTGATCGAAGGCAAAGCCGAACTGCATCTCGAGGGACAGGTTCTGACGCTCGAAAAAGGCGATTCGTGGGTCGTGCCGAAAGGCGCTTCGCATACTTATAAAATTTTGGAAACCTTCACGGCGATCGAGGCAACTTCGCCGCCCGCGCACGCGCACGGGCGCGACGAAGAATGAATTAGGGGACAACGAAAAAGGGACGAGCGAGGAAATTTCCTCGCTCGTCCCTTTTGTTCTTATCGCTAAAGAACTACCAACGCGAACCGCCGCCGCCGTAGCCGCCGCGATTGCCGCCGCCGCCGCCGCCACGGTTGCCGCCGCGACCGCCGCCGCCGCCGTAACCGCCGCCGCCGCCGCGGTTGCCGCCGCCGCCGAAGCCGCCGCCGCCGCCGCGATTTTCACGCGGTTTCGCTTCATTGACCGTCAGATTGCGTCCGTCAAATTCTTTGCCGTTGAATTCCTGAATCGCGTTTTCGCCTTCTTCTTTCGAAGACATTTCGACGAAGCCGAAGCCGCGCGAGCGACCGGTCTCGCGGTCTTCGACGACGTTCGCCGACTGAACCGTGCCGACCTGACCGAACAGTTCCTGCAAATCATAATCCGTGGTGCCAAAGGAAAGGTTTCCTACATAAAGTTTCATTTGTTTTTTATTATCCTTGTTGCCGCCGCGCTTGAACGGGCGGAACCTCAAAAGAAGTGTCGAAATCGGATTGCTCTTCGGGAAACGGTCTGTCTGACGAAGTATCGCGTTCGGGTAGCCTTCAAAAAGCCAACTTCTCTAACCTAAAAACTGCCTACTCTCTGAACTTCCAAAACGCCGTCAAAAAAAACTCATGTCGGACGCATCACCGTTGATGCACAAGAGAAGGATTAACAAGTACTTATGATGCACGCTTCGGCGAAAAGTTGCAAGCGGAATTCGGTCTTTTCCGCCAACCGCGCGATTTTTTTATGAGCAAAAAAATCGCGCCGCGGCGTCCGCCTCTTTATCGACGAGTCGATCGAGCCGACTCAATTACAAAAAATCAGTTTATTCAAGGAGCGAAATAATGAGCGATTTTATAGCGGACGTTTGCGAACCGCCTTTTATTCCGAAGTCGCCCGAGGAATTCATCGAAAAACTGGCCGCCGCCGCCAAGCCCTGGACCGACCGTTACAATTACCCGCTGGCGGCGCTAATCGCCTGCGCGTGCGCCGAATCCGGATTCGGCACGAGCAGCATTTACAAAATTACGGGCTGCCCCTTCAATCTGCAGAAACCGAGCCACTGGAAATATCCGAAATGCCGCATCCGGCATCTGAAAACCGTCAACAAGGAAGGCGAAGAAGCCAAACTGTCGCCCTTTTGCTGCGCCGAAAGCCTGCGCGACGCGGCACGGCTCTGGTGCGAATGGATCAATTATTTCCCGAATCCCGGTCCGAAATCGAAACTCGAAGGCTTTCGCGGCGACGCCAAGCTCTTCGCGGCGAATCTGCATCTGGTCGTTTTCGCCGAAGGCAGGGCCGAGAAAACGAAAAAGTTTTCCGACCTCATCGGCGAAAGAAATCTGCTCAGATTTCAGTAGCCGGGCGGCGTTCTTACGGGGCGAATCGGCGGCGTCATCGAACTTAAATGAATTTCGAGCGTATAAGTTTCCGGCTTGTTTTGAACTTACATTTGAAACTTATGTCATTTAGATTTTTAATCGATCGAAGCCGGGCGCTTTTTTTGTTCGCGTTTCTGAGTTTGGCCGCGCTTTCGGTCGCGGCGCAAACTTCCTATGATGAGCGCCGCGAAATTTTCGAGCAGGTTTGGACGCTCATCGACGAGAAATATTACGACGCGTCGTTTAACGGAGTCGATTGGCGGGCGGTGAAAATGAAATATGCCGCGCGGATCGACGCGGCGTCGAACGACCGCGACTTTTACGCGCTGCTCGACCGAATGGCGGGCGAACTGCGCGATTCGCACACGCGCGTTTATTCGCCCGCGCAGCGCGACGAGCGCCGTAATCAAAAACGCGCCGAAATCGGCGTCGGTCTGAAAGAGATCGGCGGCGCCGTGGTGATTTTCAGCGTCGCGCCCGGTTCGGAAGCCGCCCGCGCCGGCATTCGACCGGGCATGATCGTCCGCGCCGTCAACGGTCGGCCGATCAAAAAAGCGGTCGCCGATGCGCAGCGCGCGGTCGGCGTTTCGTCGTCCGAAAGAGCGACGCGGATGCGCGTGCTGTCGAAAATCTTGAGCGGCGCGCCCGAGACGGTTTTGAAACTCGAATTGACCGACGCGAACGGCGTAAAACTCAAATTCGCGCTGACGCGCCGCCCAATGTCCAGCAAGCCGTCGGTCGCGGCGCGCAGGCTGCCGTCCGGCATCGCCTATCTTAAATTCGGTGTATTCAGCGAAGAATTTGAAAAAGAAATCGAAAACGCGCTGCGCGATTTTCGCGACGCGCCCGCGCTCGTGATCGACTTGCGCGGCAACGGCGGCGGCGACGGCGACGTCGGCCTGCGGTTCGCGGGGCATTTTTTCGACGATCGGATCACGATCGCCAAAATCGTCACGCGCGACGGCAAACCGCCTTTGCCGGAAATCCCTCTGACGCTCGAAACGGGGGCGAAAAACGGGCGGATTTTTTCGCGTCCCGTGGCGATTCTCGTCAACGAAGGCACGGCGAGCACGGCGGAGCTCGTCACGAACGCGTTTCAGGAGCGGCGGCGCGCCGTCGTTTTCGGCACGAATTCATGCGGCTGCGTGCTCGCGTTTCTCGATTACAAGCCGCTTAAAGGCGGCGGCGATCTGAGTTTCAGCGAGTTCGGCTTCGTGACGGCGAACGGCAAACGGCTCGAAGGCGCGGGCGTCGTGCCCGACCGAATCGTGCCGCTCCGGCTCGAAGACGTCCGCGCCGGGCGCGACCGCGCGCTTGATGAGGCGGAGCTGTTTTTAAGAAAGTCGATCGAGTAAAATGATTTCGGGACGGCGAATAATCTAAACGGAAGTGAAAAACGTCATCATCATCGGCGCGGGACTTGGCGGCTTGGCGGCGGCGTGCCGGCTGGCGAAAGCGGGCTTTGCCGTCACCGTCCTCGAAAAAAACGCGACGATCGGCGGCAAGGTCAACACGGTCGAAGCCGCAGGCTATAAGTTCGACACCGGCGCGAGCCTTTTGACGATGCGCCGCGTCGTGGAGGATTTGTTCGAATTTTGCGGACGGCGCGCCGAAGATTATTTGAAAATCGCGCCGCTCGATCCGATCTGCCGTTATTTTTGGGCGGACGGAACGCGGTTCGACGCTTCGCCGGACATCGAGCGCACGACCGGCGAGATCGAAAAAATCGAACCGCGCGACGTTGCGGGCTTTCGCCGTTATTTAGAAGACTCGCGGCGTAAATACGAAATCGCCGAACGCACTTTTCTGGCGAAAAGCCTCAACGAGCTGCCGTCGCTCTTAAAGCCCGAATATTTGCCGGATCTGCTGAAAATCTCGTCCTTAAAGACGCTCGACCGGCATAACGCGGCCTATTTCAAATCGCCGAAAATGCGGCAGCTTTTCAATCGCTTCGCGACTTATAACGGTTCGTCTCCGTACCAGACGCCCGCGACTTTCGCGCTGATCCCGTACGTCGAGTTCGGTCTCGGCGCGTGGTACGTGCGGGGCGGCATGTACGAAATTCCGCGCGCGCTCGAACGCCTCGCGACCGAGCTCGGCGTGCGCGTTTTCACGTCGTCGGAAGTCGAAGAAATCGTCGTCGAAAATAAAAAAGCGGTCGGCGTGCGCGTCGCCGGCGAAGTCTTCGGCGCCGATTTCGTCGTTTCGAATGCCGACGCGGTCGAAACTTACCGCAATCTTCTGCCGGTCAAAAAATTTCAAAACCGCGAGCCTTCGTGCAGCGGCTTCGTGCTGCTTTTGGGCGCGCGCCGGAAGTATCAGCAGTTGGCGCATCACAACATCTTTTTCGCGGACGATTACCGCGCGGAATTCGACGCGATCTTCAAGGAAAAAGTTCCGGCTCCCGCGCCGACCATTTATGTTTGCGCGACTTCGCGGACGGACGAAAGCCAGGCGCCGCCCGGCCGCGAAAATCTGTTCGTGCTCGTCAACGCGCCGTACACGAGCGCCCGCGTCGATTGGGAAAGGGAAAAACAGGGCTATCGCGATTTGATCGTCAAAAAGCTCGAAAGTTTCGGTCTGGAAGATTTGGAAAGCGCGATCGAGGTCGAGCGCGTCATCACGCCCGAGGATTTCGAAAAAAAATACCGCGCCAACCGCGGTTCGATCTACGGCATTTCTTCGAACGGCATTTTCTCCGCCTTCATGCGCGTCCCGAACCGCTCGCGCGAAATCGAGAATCTCTACTTCGCCGGCGGCGCGACGCACCCGGGCGGCGGCATCCCGCTCGTGCTGCTGTCGGGAAAAATGGCGGCACAGATGATTTCGGACTTATGATTTTGGGATTTCGGATTGAACAAAGTGGGTCATCGGTTCATCGATTCGTTTTCGGATTGCGAAAACGAATCGATGAACCGATGACCGAATGAACAAATTATTGAATTCTGTACGGCGCGGTGCTCGGCTGGTCGCCCTGCTGTCCCCACGGGAAGATTCGGTAGGTCTGCGTTTCGCTGTTGATGATGTACCAGATGCCGTTGGACGGACGCCAGACGGCGAAATCGGCTTTGCGGTCGCCGTCGTAGTCCGCCGGCTGCGGAATGTCGCCGGTCTGTCCGAAACGCGCGACCTGCATCGTCAAGTCCGAGCTGCGGCGCACGTAAAAGTTGCCTTCCGAAGGTCGCCAGATCGCGAGATCGGTTCTGCCGTCGCCGTCGTAATCCGCCGGCACGATCTTATCGGTCGGTAAGCCCCAGATGATGACCTCGTCGAAGCCGTAGTTGTAATTGCTCTTTTGAATCCACCACTGGATGCCGCTTAAGGTCGGGCGGGCGATGACGAAATCCGAGACGGTGTCGCCGTCGAAATCGCCCGTCACGACCGTGTCGGTCGAAAGCCCCCAGCGAAATATCTGATACGTGAGGTCGCTCGAACGCAGAACGTAAAAGTTGCCTTCCGAAGGTCGCCAGATCGCGATGTCGTTCAGCCCGTCGCCGTCGTAATCGCCCGGCACCGCGCGGTCGCCCGCCATGCCCCACGGCTGCCCGACAAAGCTCGTGCCCGGCGTGTCCTGGTTCGTGCCGTAATACCAGGTGCCGGTGCTCGGGCGGTAAACGCTCAAGTCCGTCTGCCCGTCGCCCGTGTAGTCGCTGCCGCCGGTCACCAGATCGCCGACCGTGCCGAAATCGATGACGCGCGTTTCGTTCGTCGCCGAATCGATCGTCCACCATTTCGACGTGGAACTCGGGCGATAAACCGTCAGATCCGCTTTGCCGTCGTTCGTGCGGTCGAAACCGGGCTGGCGGCAGTTTCGAAGATACGTGACCTTTAATTTATAAAGCGGACAGCCCGTGCCCGGCTCGACCTCGTTGACGCCGATCGTGAACGCCGCGTTCGGTCCGACGCTGAACGAATACGAGCCCTTGTTGATCGTGCTGTAGCCCATGTCGCCGAGCACGCCCGCCGCCGGATTCGCCGGATTAAAGCTCGAATACGCGACCGACTGCGTTTGATTGCCGGCGCAGCCCGTAAAATCGACTTCGACGCGCACGCAAACCTGTTCGTTATACGGATTGACGAAATTGTGCGTGTCGCGGCGCAGCGCCGTGTTGTTTTCCATGACCGCCGTATCGCCCGTGCAGGTCGAAGGCTTGCCGTCGCGCGTGATGCGTCCGGCCTGCTGCACGTCGCCGGCGTTGAGCGAGCCCTGAATCGTGACCGGCTGCGGCGCGCGCTGGCAGACGAACTGCGCGGAAGCGACGTGCGTCGTCGTGATAATGACCAAAAGTATGAAACAAAAATATGTCGGCAAAGTCTTCATAAAAAATCTCCTGAATCGTAAATTCCCCGGCTCAAATTCAGCCTGCTATCTGGGAATGCGGAAATTTTTTGCGAAAACTATCATGGCGGTAAAAATTTTTGGGGAAAATATAAAACGCTGCTTTTTACGGAGATTTCGGTTAAAAGCGAGAGGTTTAAGTTGAGGGTTTCGGGTTTTTGGTTTTCGTTTTAATTTTAATGACCGGTTAAATTAACCAAAAACCAAAAACCAAAAACCCATTAATCCGAATCGTCCTTGAGGCGTTCCGCGCCGTAACTTTCGAGCAATTTTTTGATTTCCTCGTCGGTCGTCAGATCGCACGCCGTTTCGCCGTCCTCGTTTTTGAGGTTCGCGTCGGCGCCGGCGGCGAGCAGCGCCCGCACGTTTTCGAGATTGTCGGCGTCCGCCGCTTCCATCAGCGCGGTGCGCCAGGCGGCGTTGCGCGCGTCGACGTCCGCCGCGCGCGCGATCAAAAGCCGCAGCACCTCCGTTTTCGCGCTGCGCGCCGCAAGAATGAGCGCCGTGTTGCCTTCGCGGTCGAGCAGATTGACGCGCGCGCCGTGTTTGATCAAAAGTTCGACGAGCTCGACGCTCGCGTCTTCGTCGAGCCGCATCAGCGGCGTCTGCCGGTTGGCGTCTTTCGCGTTGACGCGCGCGCCGAAATTCAAAAGCGTTTCGGCGATTTCCGCATTGCCGTTTTCGACGGCGAGGAAAAGCGGCGTGATATTGCCGAAATTTCTCTCTTTCGCGTTGACGTTTTCGCCGCGCGCGATGAGGTCTCTGACGCTTTCGAGTTCGTCGTTCGCGACCGCCGTCGAGAGCCGGCTCGCGTAGCTGATGAACGCCACTTCGCCCATCGTGACCAGCTGAATTTCTTCGGACGGCTCGAGCGTGAAATTCGCTTTGCCGCCGTCATAAACCTCCAATTCGGTCGCGCTTTCTTTGAAGGCATCGGCTTTCGCCCGCACCCGGTACTTCGCCGCCGGGACGTCTTCGAATTTATAGAAACCGTCGCTGCCGGTCGTGGTCGACCGCGAAGCGCCGCTTTGGATATTCGTCAGGATGACGGCCGCATTCGGAATCGCCGCGGAATTGGAGTCGAGAACATAGCCCGAGAAATTGCCCGCCTCGCCGCCGGGGCGCGTTTTTTTCGCTTCTTTAAGCTCGATTTGCACGGCGCGCGGATTTACGGAAACGATTTTGTTCTGCGCCGGCGCGAGCGCCGAAAACGAGAGCGAAGCGCCGAAGACGCCGGCGGCGAGCGCGGCGCGGCGGGTGATTTGGTAAATTTGCTTCGCGCCCGCGAAAACCGGCGCGTGATCGACCGGACTGACGACGTACCGCACGCAGAGCCTGCCCTCGGATTTCTGCACCAGACGCATCGCCTGTTTGCGCGTCAGCGCCGAAAGATTGTTGACCTCCGATGAACAGTGACCGCAAAACCGCACGCGGTCGCTGCCCGTCATCGCGTCCCAGTCTTCGGAACACGCTTTTTTTACTTCGATCGATTCGATTAAACTTCTTTTTGACATACACCTATCCTGAACGCCGAAGAATAAAATTCTTGCGCCGTCTCAAACAGACCGATTATTTACTTTGATTTTTCGGGCGCTTTAGGTCATGCGCCGTGCCGTCCGACGGATTACTTATCTTGATGCGGCGAGATTTTTATTTGGTTGCTTTGCCGCCGGGAAAAATTCATTCGAGGCGCAGCGCTCAGTCAGAAACGATGCCGTTTAAGTTGCCGGACCGCCCGCCGAGGTGGCGGCGCGCTGATTTTCGGCGAGCGGCAGGCGAACGGTGAAAACCGCGCCTTTCCCGATGCCTCCGCTGGCGGCGGAAATTTGACCGTCGTGCAGGCCGACGAGATGGCGGACGATCGAGAGCCCGAGTCCGAGCCCGCCGTGCGGACGCGTCGGCGAAGCGTCGCCCTGCCGGAATTTTTCGAAGATATGCGGCAGGAATTTTTCGTCGATGCCGATTCCGCGGTCGCTGACGGTGATTTCGATATGCGCGCCGCAGCGTGCCGCGCGCACTTCCACGCTCGCGCCGGCGGGCGTGAATTTGACGGCGTTGGCGATGAGGTTCGAGAAGACCTGCCGCAGGCGCGCCGCGTCGCCGTGCACGAAAAAATCTTCGCCTTCACGATTCAGCGTAAAATCGATCGACTTCGCCTCCGCCTGCGGGCGCAGCGTTTCGGCGGTCGTTTCGAGAATCGCGCCGAGCTCGACGAGCCGTCTGTCGATGCTCAATCTGCCGGTCGTGATCTGCGAAACGTCGAGCAGGTCGTTGATGATCTCGCCCTGCGCCTTGGCGTTGCGCTCGATGACTTCGAGCGCCTTCGGAGCATCGCCGTCCTTCAATTGCTTGTTTTTAAGCATCGACGCCCAGCCCAAGATGGCGCTCAAAGGCGTGCGCAGTTCGTGGCTGACGGTCGCGAGGAATTCGTCCTTGAGCCGTCCGGCCACCTCGGCTTCCCGGCGGGCGGCTTGTTCGCTTTTGAAAAGCTCTTCGCGTTCGCGCTCGGCGCGGCGGCGCTCGGAGACGTCGTGAAAAACGATGACCGCGCCGACGATTCCGCCCTTCGCGTCCCGGATCGGCGCGCCGCTGTCTTCAATCGGGATTTCCGCGCCGTCCCTTGTAACCAACAGCGTGAACTGGGCGAGCCCGTTCGTCCAGCCCTCGCGAACGACCGCCGCGAACGGACTTTCGAGCGTTTCGCGCGACGTTTCGCTGATTACTCTGAAAACCTCGTCGAGCGGTTTGCCGACGATTTCCGCCGATTTCCAGCCCGTCAGATTTTCGGCGGTCGGATTGATGAAAGTGACGCGCCCTTCGCGGTCGGTCGCGATAACGGCGTCGCCGATGCTTTTTAAGGTGACCTGCAGGAGCTCGCGCTGCTCGCGAAGCTTCTGCTCGGCGTGGCGCCGCGCGCTCGCGAAAACGACGATGCTCAGGAAAAGCGCCAGCCGGTTGACGCTGTAAACAATGAGCTTTTTCGCCGGCTGCGGCGGCGCGTTCGGCGCGAACAATGCGAAATAGACGAGCGTCGCCTCGAAAACGAGCGCGATAAAAACGCCCGGCGCTCTGCCGAGATACCATGCCGTGCCGACGAGCAGCGCGATGATCAGGATCGTGAGATCGAAGCCGAATGAAAAGAAATGCTTGAAAGCCTCGCTCAGGAGAAGGAGCAATACGAAACCGAGAAGCGGCAGGCCGAAACGGAATGCGAATGATAAAAACTTTTTGCCCATTATTACTCTGTTCGCTAATCGAACATTCTATAACAAGTGAGCGAAGCCTGACAAAAAGTGTTTATCCGTTCAAAAGGAGCGCGTAAAAAGAAATGCGGCAAACATTACGCAAACCGCTTCGATCGCACGGCAGGTTTTAAGGAAAAAAAATTAAGGCGCGGCATCGTGCAAAAACACGTGAAGAGCAAAAATAATGCGGAGGCGCGCGCAGTCAAAACGTCGAAACGGCCGTTACCGCTCTCGCCGCGCGCCTCCGCAGAAAGTCAAAGACGCCGACGCTCCGCCCGAGTCAAACGTGGCGGGCTTTCATCGCCGGTTTTTTGGATCGGCTGCCGGCGCCGGCGTTCCGGTAAAATTCATGCGTCAGCGCGTCGGCTTTGTTGTCTTCCGGTTTGCAGTAAAAGAGCCGCACGCCTTTGTTTTCGCGGTAAAGCGTCTGGCAGCGATTGCGGAACGGAATCAGATGATCGGCGTGCGCGCTCCATTTTCCGCGCGCCTGATAAAGCACGAGGCGCGAATCGACGTAGAGGCTGACCTTTTCGTCCGGCAGATGCGCGTCGACGTAACGCAGCGCATTTTCGAGCGCCGTGTATTCGGCGACGAGGCCCGAATTTTGACCGTCGGCGAGCAAGCCTTTGTCGGAAAAAATTTCCTTTTCGTTCTGATAAACGACGAACGCCCACGCCGCCGCGCCGTTCGCGCGCGGGGAAGCCAGGCCGTCGGAATAAATTCTGATGTTGCTCATAAAACTCCGGTAATTTAGATGATTTTTCGCGCCGGCGGTTTGCGCGCCGTTTTAGCGTGAAAGTTACGGGAGATTTGCGCCGCGCGTCGCCGATCGGTCTTCGAGGATCGCGACCGTCAGATTGCCGTTCGACAGCAAATCGTAATGCGACATGATCTTGGCGACGTAATTTTGCGTTTCGCGGTAAGGCGGAACCTTGTTGCCGTACTTCAGGACCGCGCCTTCGCCCGCGTTGTAGCCGGCGAGCGCGAGGCGCGTGTCGCCGCCGAATTTATCGAGCAGCCAGCGCATGTATTTGACGCCCGCTTTAATGTTCTGCTTCGGGTTATAAATGTTCGTGACGCCGAAGCGGCGCGCCGTGTCGGGCATGAGCTGCATAAAGCCGCTCGCGCCTTTGCCGGAAGTCGCGCGCGCGTTAAACGAACTTTCCTGGCTCATCTGCGCGTAAATCAATCGCGGATCGACGTTGTAGAGCGTGCTGAATTCTTCGATATAACCGTCGACCGCCGGGTTGCCGGTGGAAAGCCCTTCGAGCGAGGCTTTGTTGAGCGCCGAAACCGGCAGCCCGGCTTCGTTCGACGGCTCGGCGGCGCGCGGTTTCGGCGCTTCGGCGAATTGCGAAGTTTTTACCGCGAGAACCGCCGCCGGGTTTTTGACGGTTTCCGTCGTCTCCGGCTTTTGCGTTTCAGCGGCCGGCGCGTTTTTTACTTCCGGAACGTCCGTCTTTGGTGTTTTCTCGATTGTTTTCAACGGTTCTGCTTCGATTTTCGGGCTTTCGGGCTCGGTTCTGACGGTCTCCGCCGCGTTATTGATCACGGTGATGTTCGCGGCGGATTTATTACCGGTTTGGGCTGAAATTGAAAAGACGGAAACAATGGACAAAACGACTGCAAGACAGATTTTTTTCATCAAGTAAAATTCCTTTTAAGTAAAAGCGCAGATAGACTTAAAACCGCCTCCCAACGGCGTCGTCTGCTTTTGATCTGTAACGGGAAAATTTATGAAATTAAAACTTTCGACGTTTTAATTCGATCCGGAAAAAAGGGCTGTTCGGTAAACTTCGGTCATACGCGCAACCTCGGACGGCAAAAAATATTCTTTCTTACAAAACTCTATCGCCGCCGTCATTGTTGGTATATCTATTGGACGGCGGAAATGCGGCGCGCGTTGCAAGGAATTTTTGCGAAGATCGGTCGGCGTTATTCCGTCTCGTTTTGATGCGGCGGCGGGCGCTTTTCTGATTCGCCGACGGTTCGAACCGCCCCGTTCTGCCGGCAATTCATGCTTTGAAGAAAAAGGCACGCCGGTTGCAAAACGAAAGTGCGGGAGGTTTTTATCGATGAATCGTACGACTTTAGGAATTTGGGCGCTGGTCTTCTCGTTTCTGTCAATGGGCGTGATGGGATTTACGCGGGCGGACCTGTCAGAAGCGGCGCAGCCGTCGCCGACGGCGGTTCCGAAACGAACCAATCCATCGGATCCGAAGCCGACGCGCTCGCCTTATAAAAATCCCTCAGACCCGAAACCGTCGCCCTCGCCTTATAAAAATCCCTCTGATCCGAAACCGTCGCCCTCCGAAAATCCGTCCGATCCGAAGCCGTCGCCGTCGAACTGAGCCGGAATTTACCCGAACTACCGGCTCAATCCGCGACCGGTTCCCAGATCTGGACGTTTAAGACCCAGCTTTGTCCGGTTTCGCTGTTCAGAAGGAAGGTTAAAGTTTCGCCCTCGCTGAAAATCTGATACTTCGGCGAATCGCTTGAGGCGGCGGGCAGACCGCCGCGGACGCTGAGCAGAATCCATCTTCTTCTTCCGGGATCGTAAATCGAGGTCTTGCCGTTGTAGCGGTCCAGCTTGATCATGCCGTTAATGATGATCGGACTGATGTATTCCAGTTTGACCAGCTGGTAGCGCGCCGTATCGGGCAGGACGGTCAGCGGTTTGTTGATATTGACGTTGCCGGGCGCCGAATTGGTCTGCGCGGCGGCCCCGACCGCACAGACGACGAATACCAAAAGAAAAAAAGTTATCTTCATAAGTTGTTTCTCCGCACCGTCAGACACGCTGCCGCCCGCCGGTTGTTTCAAAAAACTTTTGCCGTTTTTCATTGAAGCGTAAAAAAAGAAGGCGCTCTCCGAGATCGGCGGTGAATTTAAAACCGCTTGCCTTGAAGAAAGTAAACAGGCTAGACTTTAAAAAATAAATCCGTTCCTGATTTGCCGCAGTTATTTAACTGCCGGATTTATCAATCGAATAACGAGGAAAAGGGCAGGGGAAATGAAATTCAAAACCGAAGATCTACTGGAACAGGCGCGGCGCGACGAAGATCACAGTTCATTCAGCTCCGCCGAAAAAACTTTTGCCGCCGAAGCGGACGCCGAAGCCGTTTTTTCGATCTTGAAGACGAAGCTTTTCGACGTCGACGAATGGAACGCGCATTCGATGCTGACCTCGTTCGAGCTGTTCGACGAACGCGGCGAACCGCTCGCGACCAAAAAATTCGCCGCCGGCGCCTTTTTGCGCATCGCCCTCAAAGGCACGATGAAATACGACTGGGTGCGCGTCGACGATATTTTCGAGCAGACGGACGAACTTGTCATTTCCGTCAAACCGACCTTCGATCCGACCGCCGAAAACGCGGACCGGAACGTGATTTCGCATTTCTTTACCGACGAATCGGTCAATAATTTCTGCCTCGTGCGGCGCGGGAACCGCGTCTCGCTTGCCGTCATCGGGCTCGACGAAAAAATGAACGCCGACGAAACGAGCGGCACGCTCGAAACCGTGCGCAACGCGGCGGTCAATCTCGGCTCTTACCTCGGCGTGCAGCGCGGCGAATGGGAAAAATTCTGCCATCATCTGATGGAAGACGTGGCGGCGGGCAAAACCGAAGCGTAAATCTTCGAGCGGACGAATACAAACGTGAAAAATTATCAATACGACGCAGTTGTAATCGGCTCCGGCCCGAACGGCCTGGCGGCGGCAATCTACCTGGCGCAGCGCAATCTTTCGGTCTTGGTCGTCGAAGCGGCGGAAAAAATCGGCGGCGGCATGCGTTCCGAAGAAATCACTTTGCCGGGTTTCGTCAACGACATCTGCTCGACGATTCACCCGCTGACGGTCTCGTCGCCGTTTTTTCGCACGCTGCCGCTCGCCGATTTCGGGCTCGAATTCGTTTTGCCGCCCGCGTCGGTCGCGCACGCGCTCGACGACGGCACCGCCGTGATGCTTAAAAGAGGGGTCGAAGAAACCGCCGCCGGGCTCGGCGCGGACGCGGCCGCTTACAGAAGACTCGTTGAGGTTCTGGCGCGTCATTTCGACATTCTCATTCCAGACCTGCTCGCGCCGCTGCGGTTTCCGCGCCGCAACCCGTTTTTGATGGCGGCGTTCGGGCTCAAATCGATGACCTCCGCGGAAAATCTCGTCGATCATTATTTTAAGGAAACGCGCGCCCGCGCGCTTTTCGCCGGCAACGCGGCGCATTCGATGATCCCGCTCGAAACCGTGCCGAGCGCGGCGTACGGCTTGGTTCTGCTCTTAACCGGTCACGCGCTCGGCTGGGGCTTTCCGAAGGGCGGCGCGTACCGAATCGCCGACGCGTTATCGAATTATCTTTACTCGCTCGGCGGCGTGATCGAAACCGGGCACGAAGTGAAAAACGTCGACGAACTGCCGCGCGCGCGCGCGGTTTTCTTCGACGTAACGCCGCGCCAGATCGTCAAAATCGCCGGTCACCGGCTGCCGGATTCGTATCGCCGCCGCCTCGAAAAATTTCAGTACGGCGCGGGCGTCTTCAAGATCGATTACGCGCTTTCGGAGCCGATTCCGTGGACGGCACGAGAATGTTTCGAAGCCGGCACGGTGCACGTCGGCGGCACTTTCGAAGAGGTCGCCGCTTCGGAACGCGCGCACGCCGAGGGGAAAATCACCGACAAACCGTTCGTTTTGGTCGCGCAGACGAGCCTTTTCGACCGGACGCGCGCGCCCGAAGGCAAGCACACCGGCTGGGCGTACTGCCACATCCCGCACAACTCGCCGGTCGATATGACGGAGATCATCGAAAACCAGATCGAGCGTTTCGCGCCGGGATTTAAGGATTGCATTTTAGCCAAAGCGACGAAGACCGCGCCCCAAATGGAACAGTGGAACGCCAATTACGTCGGCGGCGACATCAACGGCGGCGCGGGAACTTTGAGTCAATTATTCACGCGCCCGGTCGCGAAATGGGACCCGTACGCGATGCCGACGAGAGGTTTTTACATCTGCTCGTCGTCGACGCCGCCGGGCGGCGGCGTCCACGGCATGTGCGGCTATCACGCGGCGAAATCGGCTTTTGAAAGGGAATTTTAATCACTTTAAATTTTAGCCACGAACAGACACGAAATTTCACGAAAAATTATTTAAATTTATTTCGTGTTCTTTCGCGGTTGTTCGTGGCTAATTCAAAGAAATTTGCTTAGTTGAGAAATTCCTGCTTGTTTTCTTCGATCTCGATTGGCGCGTCGAAGGACTTGGATTCTTCTTCGAGGCTCCAAACTTCAAACAAAACGGGCGGGCATTCCATGATGAAGCGCGACGGTTTTTGCAGCACGACCTGGCGCGAATAATCGACCATCATCAGCGGGTAAGTCAGATAAAGCTCGTCCTGCGCGCGCGTCAGCGCGACGTACCAGAGGCGGCGTTCTTCTTCCTCGGAGTCGATTTCTTTAAGCGAGCGGGGCGAAGGGAATTTGCCTTCCGCCGCCCAGATCAGAAAGACGGCTTTCCATTCCAAACCCTTCGCCTGATGAACGCTCGTTAAAGTCAAAAGCTCGTCCTCTTCGCCGCCCTGAATGACGTCCTCGCCCGTCACGCCGGCGGGTTCCTTGAAACGCTCGGTCGAAAGCAGCGCGAGCTCCGACAAGAAATCCTCGGTCGAATTATAGCGCGACGCGTAAAGCGCGAGCTGCCTTAAATCTTCAAGGCGCGCTTCGGCGTTCTCGAAGGTTTCCTGCAAATGCTGTTCGTAGCCGTTCAGTAAAATCAATTCGATTTGCTTCGCCGGATTGTTGCGGTTTTCGTCCGTCGTTAATAATTCGAGCAATTTGACGAAATCCTGCCACGGCCGTTTACTGCGCAATCGGGAGAAAGGATCGGGCGATTTCGGATTTCGGATTCCGGATTTCGGATTGGTTTGTAAACCGTAATTTCTCGTTTGTAATTCGGTCGAACTCGGCTGCGCCTTAATCAGCGCAAACGGGTTTTCGGCGTACGCCAGCGATTCGTAAATCCGGTTCGCGGTCGCGTTGCCGACCGACGGAATCATTTTCAAGATTCGCTTCCACGCGAGTTCGTCGCGCGGGTTGACGATGATTCTGAGATAAGAAATCACGTCTTTCAAATGCGCCTGCTCGAAAAAGCGCACGCCCGACTGCACGCGGTACGGAATATTGCGGCGCGTCAGTTCAAGCTGCAGTTCGAGCGAATGATAATGCGAGCGATAAATCACCGCGATTTCTTCGAGGCTCGTGCCTTCGTCGCGCAGTTCAAGAATTCTTGAAGCGACGAACGCCGACTGCTGATCGACGTTCGCGCACGGAATCATCGCCGGTTTGAAGTCGCGCGATTTCTTGACCGCCTGCAGCATTTTCGGAAACTGCTGCCGGTTGTTGGCGATCGAAGTGTTCGCGAGCCCTAAGATTTCGGGCGTCGAACGATAATTTGTCTCTAATTTATAAGTCACGGCTTCCGGATAACGCTGCGGAAACTCGTAGATGTTCGTAAATTCCGCGCCGCGCCACGCGAAAATTGATTGCGCGTCGTCGCCGACGACCATCACGTTGCGGTGTTTGACCGCCAAAAGATCGATGATCTCCGCCTGCAGGCGGTTGGTGTCCTGATACTCGTCGACCAGGATATGCTGAAATTGTTCGGCGTAAACGTCGGCGATTTCGGGTTTTTCGACCAGAAGCCGTTTCCAGTTCAAAAGCAGATCGTCGTAATCCATGACGTTGCGCTCGCGCTTTCGATCCTGAAAGATGAAATCGACGCGCTTGATCTGCTGCGTCAAGAGTTCGAAATACGGGTATTTGCCGACGATCACGTTTTCGATCGGGCGGTCGGTGTTGTTGGCGTAAGAGATAATATCCTGAATGACTTCCGCTTTCGGGAAACGTTTGGCTTTCGTGTCGATGCCGGCTTCGTCGATGCAGACGTTGATGAAATCCTTCGCGTCCTCGGCGTCGAGAATCGAGTAATTCGACGAATAACCGATCGAGACGGCGTGTTTTCTCAAAATCAGATTCGCGATGCGGTGAAACGTGCCGCCCCAGACGCGATGCACGTTTTGCGAGCCGGTCAGATTCTCGACCCGGCGCAGCATCTCGCGCGCCGCGCGGTTCGTAAACGTTGCGAGCAGAATTCTCTGCGGCGAAATGCCCTGTTCGATCAGGTAAGCGACGCGGTAAGTGATCGTTCTGGTTTTTCCCGTGCCCGCGCCGGCGACGACGAGCGCCGCGCCCGGTTTCGCCGTCACGACGCGAAACTGCTCGGCATTGAGTTCATCGCGATAACGCGTGAGCTGTTCGGGCAGAGAGTTTTCGGCGCGTTTGATGACGTATTTTTTCATCGGTGAAACGATAGCTTATCACAGATGAGATAATGAATTTAAACGCGAAGGCGCGGGGGCGCGGAAGGCGCGAAGCTAAATTAACAGGGATAGACGGGATTGACAGGGATCAAAAAACATTTTTAATTATTCCTTTCTATCCCGCCTATCCCTGTTAATTTAAGGATTTTGCGCCTTCCGCGCCCCCGCGCCTAAATTTTAACTGCTTTGATTTGCCGAAAGTTCTTTCGCCCAGAGCGCGCCGAGGCGTTTGCGCGAAGCGAGCTTGGCTTCGAAATCGGGCGCTTTGACCGCCAGTTTTTCGAGATGAATCAGATAGTCCGGCTCCTGTATGATCTGGCGGAACTCGGCGAGAAAAGGCTCGATTTTGGCGTAGACGAAAATGTGTTCGGTGCCGGAATCGAAAAACAGCTTTTCGTCGATCGCGCCGTTGAGGACGAATGACGAAGCCATGTCCCAGTACGAGGCGACCATCCGAAAATTAGCGCTCGCCCGCTCGCCGCCGCGAAAAAGCGCGACGATGTCCATCGCCGACTGCGGCGCGAACTGCGAGAAATACCACTGCCGCGCGCGGCGCATTTCCGGCTCGCGCCGGAGTTCGTAAAGCTTCAAAATCGCCATCACGTCCGTTTGTTTTTCCATTTTTTCTCCTTTTTGATTTGCCCGCCGATCGGCGCGAATTTTCGCGCATTGAAAGCCGATATTTTATTAGCGTTTACTTGCGAATATTCGCGGGCCAGTTTTTTTATTTTTCCCCGAACTCCAAAACTGCGAGTAAATCGCGGTTGAAATTTTGCCCCAGTGATTTGCAGAATTGCAAGTTGCGCTCGGCGATCGCGAGCCTGCCGTTCGATTTTTTGAGCGCCGTTTCGAATTCGCGAACCGCCGCCGTCAAATCGCCGCCGAGCGCGAAAATCACGCCGAGGTTGTTGTGCCCGACCGGCATGGAAACGCTTTTGTACCGAACCGATTTTTCAAACGCCGCGCGCGCCGCCTCGTAATCTTTCTGCGCCAGATAAACGAATGCGAGATCGAACCACGCTTCGCCGTTTTGTTTGTCGAGCCGCAGCGCCGAGCGAAACGCGGCTTCCGCCTTCTGCCAGTTTTTCAGTTCGGCTTGAGCCATCCCGAGCGCGTAAAACGCCTTTTCGTAATCGCCGCGCGCGAGCTTGACAGCTTCTTCGAATTCCGCGACCGCTTTTTCATTTTGTTTCAGACGATACAGGCAAACGCCGATATTGAAATGAATTTTCGCGCGGTAGGCGGCCGCGGCGTCGTCGATTTTGGCGAGCGCCAGCACGTCCTCGAAATCCGTGAGCGCCGCGTCGAATTTCCCTTCGTTCGCGAGACCGACCGCTTTTTCAAACATCCGCTGCGTCGTGAAAGACTGCGCCGAAACCGTCAAGACCGAAATCGTTAAAATAACAAAAATGCTCGTAAATATTCTTTTCATTTCCTTAAATCTCCCTGAAGACTTTTTTCAGTCTGAAAGGATTTTAGAAAATCTGCGGAAAAGAAATCTTTCGGATTTTTGCGGTTTATGTTCTGAAATTGCTCAAAGAAAATTTAGCCGCGAACAAACACGAAAGGACACGAAATAAAGTTGAATATTTTTGTGTTCGTTCGTATCCGTTCGCGGCTAATCTTTTCAAGCGAGTTTCATTTCGCGCCAGAGTTTCGGCGTCGAGTTGGTGAATTTGCGGAAAAGCGTCGTGAAATGGCTCTGGTTTTTAAAACCGGTGCGCAGGGATATTTCGACGATCGGCAGATCGTCCTTCGTCAACAGCTGCTTGGCGCGCTCGATGCGCTGCTGCATCAGGTATTGCTGCGGCGTTTGTCCGGTCGATTTGCGGAACGCGCGCGCGAAATGAAACTGGCTCAGGTCGGCAACCTCGGCGAGCTCCGCCAGAGACAAATCCTCTTCCAGATTCGCGTCGATGAATTCCCGCACGCGCTTTAATTTATAACCGGAAAGCCCGCCGTTTAAGTTTTCCTGAACGGAAGCGGCGTTCGAGTAATTTTTTAGGAGATGCAGCGTCAGCGTTTGAATCAGCGAGTCGGTGTACAGCTTACCGGCCGGCGTTTCCGAACGCGATTCGGCGAGCAGCGCGAAACCGATATGCTCGATCAAAGGGTCTTTTCCCTTATAGATTTCATGAAATTCGAAATCGGCGGAAAAACGGTTTTCGACCGCCGCTTTTTTAACGAACTCCGGCGCGAGCAGAATGCCCATATTGTCGAGCGGTTTCGTCCAGTACGCGCCGACCGTCTGCCCGCACGGCATCAGGCACAGATTGCCCGCGCCGCCCTTGATCTTCACCTGTCTGCCGGTCGCGGAGATTCTTTCGGTCGTCAGGTAGCCCGAAACCGAGATATTGATTTCGTGGCAGTTCGCCGTGTGCGCCAGCATTCTGCCGGGCAATACGCGCGCGCGGTGGACCTTGACGCCGTCCCACGCGGCGGCTTGGCGGAACAGATAAGGCGATTCGTCATTGCTCGGCGTCCATTCGATGTGCATGAATTTCATTTGTAGTCCAGTTAATTGTAAAAAGCAAGTTAGCAGATACTGACTTCGAAACGGGCGGTTTCATTTGCGATAAAAACCGAAAAAGGGCTTGACCCTGCACCCGGGTTTAGGGTGTAGCATTTTATTTGGGATTTGAGATTTCAAATTTGAGACACAAATTTAATCCGAAATCCCGAATCCGAAATCGAATGGCTTTTCCGCCTTTGAAGTGCTAGATTGAAATTGTCAGGTAAAGGACGAATGACGAGGAAAAACATGAAAAGGACAAAACAAATTGCCGCCGGCTTGTTTGCGGTTCTGTCGCTTTTCGTGTCTTCGGTTTCGGCTTGCGTTTGCTTGCACCACGCGAAAAAAGTCGAAACCGCCGCCGCTTCGTGTCACGAACACGCCGCGCCGAAACTGGAAACCGGTTCGGCCGAAGAACGCGCCGGACTGGATTCGCGCGACAAATTGGATTCGCGCGGCGAATGCGGGTGCGCGCCGCCCGCGCCGCGCGCCGTGTCGAAATCGGGCGCGATAAAAATCGAAAAACAGGCGGCCGTTCTGCCGATTTTCGAGCCTGAATTCGAATCGATTCCGGCAATTCTGCCGGCGGAAAAACACTATTTCGAAAAGCCGTTTCATCTTTCCGATTCTTTTTACAATCTTAAATCTCCGCGCGCGCCGCCCGCCGCGTAAAACAAAAATCAATCGTTAATTTCATCGCGTCCGCGAAGACGCCCGACTCGTGATGCGGGTCGAGTGTCGCCGCGCGGCGGCGCCGCCATTGTAATTTGTTATTTGGAGATTTTATCAATGAAAAGATTTATTTTGCTGTTATTTTTCGCGCTCGTTCTCAGCGCGAACGCGTTCGCGCACGAGGCTTTCAAGCTCGTTTCGAGCGCGAAGAAAACCCTGAAACTCGCCGAGCTCATCGAGCTCGAAAAGAACCGCACGCCCGGCAAAAAGGACGGTCAGAATCTGACTTTTACCGAAAAGGAAATCCGTCTCGTCGTTTTGACCGGTCCCGAAGACGACATGCTTTCGTACCGCGTGCTCGGCGTGCGAAACCCGAACCTGATCGTGCCGGCGGGCGCGACCTTGAAGATTTTGTTCGTCAACAAAGACATCGACATGCGCCACGACGTGCGTTTCGGGCACGTGACGGGCGAATTCGCCGTCGCGGTCGATCAAAACGGCACGGCGGGCAGCGGCGTTCTGACGCCGAAAGCGGAAGACGAAACGATGCAGGCGGAGGAAATCGTCATCGAGGCGGCCGAAACCGGCGCGTACAAATATTTCTGTTCCGTGCGCGGGCACGCGAAAGGCGGCATGTGGGGCAATATCCTCGTCGGCGCCGCTCCGACCGGAAACCTCAAGACCGCCGAGAAAAAAGAGCATGTTCATTCGGCGGACGAAGATATGGAGATGCCGGTTGAAGAAAAAAAATCGGACGGCGTGAAGGAAATGAAAATGCCGGACGACGAGAAACCGGACGAAATGTCCGAGATGCCCGGAATGAATCATGATCACCGCGAAATGAAGATGGCGGCGATCACCGACATCAATGCTCCGATGTCGCGCGAAAGCTCGGGAACCGCCTGGATTCCCGAAACGTCGCCGATGTACGCGCGCATGAAGATGTTCAAGGACGGCTCGATGCTGATGTTTCACGGCAATATGTTTCTGCGCTACACGAGCATCAACGCCGACCGCAATTTGTCAATCGCCGGACGCGGAGACAACGACCGCCTCGACGCGCCGTCGATGTTCATGGTCATGTATTCGAAACCTTTGAGCGAAAAATCGCAGATCGGTCTCCGCGCGATGGTCAGCCTCGATCCCGTCATCGAACGCGGCTTCGGTTACCCTTTGCTTTATCAATCGGGCGAGCTCTATCGCGGCGAAAAGATTCACGACCGCCAGCACCCGCACGATTTTTTCTCGGAACTGTCGGCGAGTTATTCCTATAAAATCAACGACAAGCAGTCGTTTTCGCTGTACGTCGGTTATCCGGGCGAACCGGCGCTCGGACCGCCGGCTTACGTGCACCGCGCGTCGGCGATGAACAACCCGGACGCGCCCGTAGGGCATCACTGGCAGGACGCGACGCATATCACGTGGGGCGTCGTCACCGCCGGTTATAATTTCGGCAAATTCAAAGTCGAAGCTTCCGCCTTCAAAGGCACCGAACCGGACGAAAACCGCTGGAATTTCGACGCGCCGAAACTGAATTCCTACAGCGCGCGCCTTTCGTGGAATCCGACCAAGGAATGGGCGTTTCAAATCTCGCACGGCCACCTGCGCGATCCGGAACCGTCCGAGCCGGGTCTGAAGATCATGCGCCGCACGACGGCGTCGGCGATTTACAACAAAAGGTTTTCGGAGAACAAAAACTGGGCGAATTCTTTCGTCTGGGGGCAAAACTACGGCGAAGGAAACCGGACGAACTCGTTTCTTTTCGAAAGCAATTATGATTTTTACAAAAACGCCGTCTTCGGTCGCCTCGAAAGAGTCCAGAAAAACAGCCACGAATTGGCGCTGCCGGCGCCGCACCCGGAAGGGAATTTCTGGGTCGGCGCGTATTCGATGGGTTACTTGCGCGAACTTTACCAAACGAAAGAGCTCGACGTCGGCTTGGGCGCGCAGCTCACGCTTTACCAAAATCCGGGGGCGCTGTCGACGTTCTACGGCGGCACGAATCATCAGGGCTGGCAGGTTTTCTTAAGATTTCGCGCCGGAAAAATGCAGTGATGTTTAGCTGTGGACGGCGCGCGGTTATGACTCGTTCGCGTTTATCCGCCGTTAAAATCTTCACCGGCTTGAAAGACAACCGCGCGGGCGAAGTGTTATAATTTTCCAACGGTTTTCGTTGGAATTATTTATAAAGGAAGTGAGAAAAAATTATGAAATTTCCAGGTGGATTTGATATCAACTCGATGATGAAGCAAGCCCAGAAAATGCAGGAAGAAATGGGCAAGCAGATGAAGCAGACGGTCGTCGACGCGACCGCCGGCGGCGGCGCGGTGACGGTCAAGATGCGCGGCGATTTCGAAGTGCTCGAACTGACGATTTCGCCCGATCTCGTCAAAGACGGCGACGTCGAAATGATTCAGGATTTGACGATGGCGGCGCTCGCCGAAGCCCGCCGCAAGGTCGAAGAAAAACTCAAAGGACAGCTCGGCGGAATGCTGCCGCCCGGAATGGGATTCTAAACGATTTTGGATTTTAGATTTTGGAGTTTGGATTTGCTGCCGCGTTTACGAACGTCCTGTCTAATCCAGAAACTTTCGATTGCGAACAATTTCAAACAAAAACGAATTCGTTCGGACACGGAACCAATCCTAAATCTAAAATCCAAAATCCAAAAACGACATGTTGGAATATTCAGAACCCGTCGCGAAACTGATCGACGAATTTAAACGTTTGCCCGGAATCGGGCATAAATCGGCGCAGCGGCTGGCTTTTTTTATCCTCCGGCGACCGACGCAGGAAGTCGAAAACTTCGTCGAGGCGTTGCGCGAGGTCAAGGAAAAGATCGTTTTCTGCTCGGTCTGCAACAACATGACCGACGTCGATCCGTGCATGTACTGTTCGTCGCCGACGCGCGACCGCTCGCAGATCTGCATCGTCGAAGAGCCTTACAACTTGGTCGCGATCGAAAAAACACGTTCCTTCAAGGGTTTGTATCACATTCTGCACGGCAGCCTGTCGCCGATTCGCGGCGTCGGTCCGGACGAATTGATGCTCGCGAATCTTTTGCCGCGGCTGATGCCGCAGAACAATGAAGGCGTCGAAGTCAAGGAAGTGATCATCGCGACCAACCCGACGACCGAGGGCGAAGCGACGGCGAATTACATCGCGCGGCTTCTCAAGCCTTTGGGCGTGCGCGTGACGCGCATCGCGATGGGCATGCCGGTCGGCTCCGATCTCGAATTCGTCGACGAAGTGACGATGGACAAAGCGCTTACGAACCGGCACGAAATTTAAGCGAATTCAAAATTTAAGATTCAGAATTGAAAATTTCAGGTATTATTTTAATCTTGAATCTTGGATCTTAAATTTAACAGATGAAAACAGACCTGAAAAAATTGCGCCTCGGCGATGTGATTACGCAGCGCCGGGGCTCTTTCGCGCTCTGGCTGATTCATTTCATTTTCGGCGTCGGCATCGGCATCTTTTTCAAGCGCATCGAGCTTTATAACTCGGAAAACCTGCCGGACGAAGACGGTTTGATCTTCGTCAGCAATCATCCGAACGCGCTGATCGACCCGGCGCTGCTCTTTATCGCGCTGCCGCGCAACGTCGCTTTTCTCGCCAAATCGACGCTCTTTAAAATGCCGGTGATCGGTTACCTCGTCCGCACGGTCGGCGCGCTGCCGCTCTACCGCCAGCAGGACGCGGGCGCCGACGTTTCGAAAAATCAGGAAACTTTTTCGGTCGCGCGCGAGCTTTTAAAGAAAGGCGGCGCGATCGCGATCTTTCCCGAAGGCGTTTCGCACGATAAACCGAATCTGCAGCCCTTGAAGACCGGCGCGGCGCGCATCGCGCTCGGCGCGGTTTCGAGCGGCAAAAACCCGGCGTCGCTGAAACTGCAAATCGTGCCGGTCGGGCTTTTTTACACGGAAAAGACGACTTTTCGCAGCGAGGCGCTGCTGCATTTCGGCGCGCCTTTCCCGGTTACGCCGGTCGCGCTCGACGCCGACGGGCATCCGCCGCGCGAAGCGGTGCGCGAGCTGACGGAAAAGATCGAGACCGCGCTGAGAGAGGTTACGCTGAACGCCGAATCGGACGCGGAAATCGCCGTCGCGCGCATCGCCGAAGAAGTTTTCACTTCCGTCACGCCGCACGAAGAAAACCTCGCGGAAAGATTGGAATTTCTAAAAAAGTTCGTCGCCGAAGCGCCGACCGAGGACGACGCGCGCCTCGAAAAACGCCTCGCCGAATACGACAAAAAGCTCGACCGGCTCGGCATCGAATCGGAATTTCTCGATCTGGCGGAATTTTCGAAAAAGTTCGTGTTAAAGCACGCCTTTTTGCGGTCGTGGCATCTGATCCTGCTCGCGCCGTTCGCGCTTTTCGGCGCCGTTCTGCATTTTCCGGCGTATCAATTCGGTAAACTGACGGCTTACTCGCAGACCAAAAAAGGGCATTTCGACATGGCTTCGACCGTTAAACTGCTGACCGGACTCGTCTTTATGCCGCTGACGTGGCTGGTTTGGGCGGCGCTCCTGTATTTTTATTTCGGCTGGCCGATCGCCGCGCTCTCGATTCCGTTTTCGTTCGCCTGCGGTTACGTCGCGCTGAGGTCGCTCGAAGAAATCGGCGATCTGAAGGGTTGGCTTAAAGCCATCGCGGCGTTTTTTCTCAAACGCGAAAAATTTCTAAGGCTGCTCGCCGAAAGGCGCGCGCTTTTCGAAAAGGTCAGTAAAGTCGAAAGGTAAGAAGTAAAAAGTAAAAAGAGCGCCTTTGAACCACCGACAAGATCCGCCAAAGACGCACTTAATTTTTGTTTTTTTATTTGAAAAAGTTCGTTAGAAACGGACTTTTTCCTGTTCGGCTTCCGAGGCGTTGCGCGAACCGCTCCATTCTTCTTCCGTTTCGTAGAAATTGACGTCGAACGAGAGCAGGCTCTTCACCGGTATTCCGTCGAATTCGTTCGGCGCGTCCTCGAATTTGACGATCGTGCCGATGCCGATGACTTCCGCGCCGAGCTCCTTGACGAGTTCGATCGTTTCGGAAATCGCTTTGCCCGACCGCAGTATATCATCCACGATGATCGCCGGATGAACGTCGCCCTGGTGGATGTATTGCCGAAACTGGCGTTTGCCGTTTTCCATCTCCGCCCAGTAGATCTGCTCGGCGGTCAACGCTTCGCGGACGCCGAAAGCGACCATAATTCCGCCCGGACTCGGGCTGATGATCGAAACTCGCGGCAGCCGGGAAGAAATCGCCTTTTCCATTCTGAATTTACGGCTCAGACCGACCGACAGCATGCGCGCGTTGTCGTAATAACGAAAGGCGAGCGGCATCTGAAAATAATGCGACGCGTGTTTGCCGTTCGGATAAACGAAGTGTCCTTTACGATAAGCGCCGGTCTCCTGCAAAATCTGCATCACCGATTCGGCGGACGGAACTAAATCAACCATTTTTTAATCTCCTGTTGTTAAAGTTTAATAGTAATAATAATTTTTTGGACGTTTCGATTTTAAACGGCGAAAAAACTTTTATCAAATTTCGCCGCGCAAAACTTTTTCGATTATCGCCTTCTGGGTCGAACTCATTTCCGGCGGCATCGCGTCGACCGCAAACCAGCCCAAACTTCTTATTTCGTGGCTTTTAACTGCCCCCTGTTCGTTCGATTCGGCGCTGAGGAGAAACTCGATATGGCGGTACAGCATCCGGACGCGCAGCATCCGCAGATTCTCTATTTCGATGCCGACCTCTTCGCGAATCTCGCGCCGCGCCGCCGATTCGGGCTGCTCGCCGTGCTCGATGAAGCCGCCGGGAATGCCCCAGCCGGAACCGGGACGTAAAATGTGCTCGAGCAACAAGACATTTCCGTCCGGGTTTGTTATGATTACTGCGACGGAAGCCGTGAACTTTCTCTGCGAGGCGCGAACGATTTTTGATCTTAAACGACTCGGTATGAGCTTCCAGATGACCCCTAAAGTATCCCCTAACATTTTGTGCAACTAATAGCGAATTAAAGCATCGAAGTGTCTTAATTTCGTGGAAGTTTAACTCTGTTAAAACTTTATAAAATATGTCGACGAGATTTTCCCCGAAATCTCAATCACCCTAAAACCATATAATTTTTACATCGGAGGATTCAATGACGAAAAGGCTTCTATTTGTCATTTTCTGTATTTTAGGTACGTTTTCACACGCTTTTGCCCAGACCGACGAAGCGTTGAAAAATGATTTGGGCAGAGCGTTCAGCGATGCGCAGGTGGTGCGGCTGAACGCGCGCGACGCGAAGGCGCAACAGAGGCTTTCGCTCGCGGCTGGCGACAAAAATTTCGAATTGTCGCTGACGCCCAGAGATCTGCGGGCGGCGCGTTACGCGGCGGAAGACACGACCTCCGTCGGCACTCGGCGGCTTGAAAAAACGCCGGTCACAACTTACAAGGGAAAAATCGGGGGCGACGCGGAATCGGAAGTTCGTCTGACGATCGACGATTCGGGAATCGAAGGATTTTTCGTTTCGAATCGCCAACGTTACTTTATCGAACCCGCGCGGAAATACTCGGCGCTCGCCGCGCGCGACGAATTCGTGGTCTATCAGGAAGCCGACGTTTTAAAGGACAAAAGCATTTACTGCCCGCAGGATTTATCGAAAGACATCGCCGACGGAAAGAGCATGGTTTTGGGCGAAGGCGCGGAAAATCTGGCGGCGGGACTGAAAACGGTCGAGATCGCGACCGACGCCGATTTTGATTTTCTCGGCACGACCGGCAACAGCGCCGGCGCGGCGAACGCCAAGATTTTGAGCATCCTGAATATGGTCGAAGGCGTTTACGCGAGGGAGCTGAATCTGACGATCAGCGTCGTTTTTCAACATACGTGGTCGACCGCCGACCCGTATAACGGCGCGAATCCGGACGCGCTTTTGCGTTCGTTTCAGGCGCACTGGAACGCGAACTACCCGGCGGCGCAGTATCCGCGCGACACGGCGCATCTTTTCACCTACAAACCGAACATCCGCGCGCAGGGCTTCGCGTTCATGGGCGTGATTTGCAACAATCCTTCGTTCGCTTACGGTTTGAGCGGCAGAGTCGATCCGAGCTGGAGCTGGGAAGAAGCGAATTTTTTAGTGACCACGCACGAGATCGCTCACAACCTCGGCGCCTCGCATTCGGACGCGCTGCCGAATTGCGCGAACTCTTTGATGCAGGCGCAGCTCAGCGGCGGCAGCCAGTTGTCGTTCTGCGCGGCGTCGCGATCGGAAGTCGGCAATTTTGTTTCGACGAACGGAACCTGTTTGACCGCCCGCAATTTCGGACGGCTCGATTTCGACGGCGACGGCAAAACCGACATCGGAATTTATCGTCCGTCGGTCGGCGAATGGTGGCTCAACCGCAGCTCGACGAGTCAAACCGTCGCGGCGCAGTTCGGCGTCGGCACGGACAAGGTCGTTTCGGGCGATTACACGGGCGACGGCAAAACCGACATCGCATTTTGGCGCCCGTCGACCGGATACTGGTTCATCCTGCGTTCGGAAGACGGGTCGTTCTATTCGTTCCCCTTCGGAATGGCGGGCGATGTGCCCGCGCCCGCCGATTACGACGGCGACGGCAAAGCCGACGCGGCGGTTTTCCGCCCCTCGACCGGCGTCTGGTACGTGCAGAAATCGACCGGCGGAACGAACATCGGACAATTCGGGCAGGTGGGCGACATGCCGGTGACCGCCGATTACGACGGCGACGGCAAAGCCGACGTCGCGATCTTTCGCCCGGCTGACGGTTCCTGGTGGCTTCTGAGAAGTTCGGACCAGCAGTACCGCGTGTTTCGCTTCGGCATCGGCGCCGATAAACCGGTTCCGGGCGATTACACCGGCGACGGCAAAGCCGACGTCGCGGTCTTCCGTCCGTCGACCGGCGAATGGTACGTACAAAGAAGCGAAAACAATTCGTATTATTCGGTGCCGTTCGGAACGGCCGGCGACCTTCCCGTGCCGGGCGATTACGACGGCGACGGCAAATTCGACACCGCCGTTTTCCGGCCGTCTTCGAACGGCTGGTTTATCCAGCGCTCGTCTGCCGGAACGGTCATCTTCTCATTCGGCGCGAGCGGCGACCTGCCCGTTCCGAGTGCCTTCGTGCCGTAAAAATCGCTTCCGAAAACCAGAAAAAAGGGGAACGATTTCCTTCGTTCCCCTTTTTCATTTTGCCTTCCGAATCAGTAACGCTTTTATTGCAGCGCCGCGTCGTCGACGCGGAAAGTCGTCGTCACCGAACTGTCCGTCGTTGAGCGGAATTGAATCCGCACCGTCTGACCTCGATAAGCCGAAACGTTGAGCGATTTCTGCGAATAAGTCGCGGCTGAGGCAACCTTATTCAAATTGCTGTAGGTCGCGAGCGTCGATAAAAGCGTTCCCGAAGTGTTGCGGACTTCGACGAACAATTTGTCGTACTGCGTCGTGGTCGTCGTTTCGCTCGAAGTGACGTTGAGCCAGAAGGTTAACGTGCCGGCCGCGGTCGCGGGAATCGTGACCTGCTGGTAAGCCTGTCCCGAAACGCTGTTGTTGACGCCGAAATAGATGTAGCCCGTGCCGCCGTGCGGGTAATTGCCCGGACTAACGTAGAAATAACCGGTTCCCGAACCGACCCACGGGCTCGCGCTGCCTTCGAAGCCGCCGTTGACGAGCAGGTTTCCGCCGCCGCCCGGCGTCGGAGTGGGCGTCACGGTCGGAGTGGGCGTCGGCGTGCCGCTGCCGGCGCAGGTTCCGACGCCGACGGCGCACCAGCCGTTGGCGACCGAATTGTACTGCGCGCTGCTGGCGCCGAACAGGTCGGTCGCGGCGTTCAGGGTCGCCGTGCGAGCGCCGGCGAAGGTCGTGCCCGACGTCATGTAACCGACGGTCAGCGCGCGGTAGAAGATTTTCGCGCCGGCGTCCGGCCCGATGCCGGTCACCGAAACGCCCGACTGCGGGTGCGTGCCGCCCGCGACGATCAGGTAAAACGCTTTATTCGCGATCGCCGAGTTGGTGTGCACGCCGCACTGGTCGTTCGAATTCGACGGCGTGCAGCTTCCCGGATAAAGCCGTTCGCTGTAATGATCGGGATCGCCCGCGCGGGTCGGGTCGTCCATATAACGCAGCGCGTCGCCGGTGCCGTTTGACGGCGTGTAGGCCTGCTCGCCGATTTTCCAGGTGTCGGCCGTCGGTGATCCGCCGCGCGCGTAAAGCTCGACCATCGCGCCGAACATGTCCGACCACGCTTCGTTGAGCGCGCCCGATTCGCGCGCGTACGTCAGATTCGCCGTGCGTTCGGTGACGCCGTGCGTCATTTCGTGACCGCAGATGTCGAGCGTCGTCAGGGGCGAAAAATTCGTGCCGTCGCCGTCGCCGTAACTCATCTGGTTGTTGTACCAGAAAGCGTTGTTGTAGCGGCCGGTGCTGCCGAAATGCACGCGCGAAACGACGAGCGGAATGCCGCCGACCGCCGAGGTCGTCGTGCCGGGACCGTTGTTGCCGTCGATGCCGCTGCGCCCGTGAACGTTTTTATAATAATCGTAGGTCATCGCCGCGCCGTAATGCGCGTCGACGCCGGCGCGCTGGATCGTCGTGTTCCAGACGTCGTCCGTGTCGGTGTAACGCGACTGCGTGCCGCCGGTGCCGTAGGTTTCGTTGCCGGTGTTGTTCATGTTGAACGTTCCCATGCGGCGCGTCGTGTCTTCCATGTAGTAGGTCGAACCGGACTGGGTCGTCGAGATCGAAACCGTGCCGCTGTAGAGCGACGAGCCGCTGCCGGTCTGCAGGTTGTCGTAGCCGAAAATCCTTTCGCCGGTGTGCGCGTCGATGAAATCGACCGGCACGCTCGGTTGGTCGGTGCCGTCAACGCGCGGCGCGATCACGCGGTAAGCCAGGTGATCGCGGTCTTCGCCGCGGAAAATCCATAAATCGACGGTCGGCTGCTCGCTCAGTTTCGCTTTGCCGCGGAAACCGCCGAGCGCGATCCTCAACGCTTCCCTTTCCGAAAAATTAGGCGTCGTGCTGACGGCGATCATTTCCTTGAGATCGTCCGTGACGGTCGAAACCGAGCCGTCCTGGTTCAGGTGAACCGTCGCTTCGCCTTCCCAAACGGGAATGTTGTCGACGGTTTGACGAACCTTCGTGTGCGCCATTTTCAGCTCGTCGATTTCGACTTTCTGCACCTTAAATTCGTCGACGTTGCCGAGGGCGCGCTGCGCCGCCCGGTTGCGCAGCACGCCCAAACTGATTTGTTTGGCGTTTTCGAGCTCGTCGTCCGTGCCGGCGTTAAAAACCGGCTGGTTGGCGTCGGCTTTTTTGCCGACCAAACCGAATATAAAAATAACGACGCCGAAAACAGCCAAGATACTTAAAAATTTTTTCACGCTCTTTTAATCTCCTTGGGATTTAAATTTAATTTGTTTTTTGCCGATAAAATATCAAGCCGTATGAAAATACAACCGTCAAAAACAGAGCTAAAAAAAACTTTCTAAGTTTTTATGGAAAAAATAAGGGGTCAATTTTTTCTGAAATACCAGTAAGATTTTTTGGTAGTATTTCAATTGATAAAAAAGAAAGTAGAATTGAGTTTAGTTATCAGCAAATCTTGTGTCAAGCATAAACGGACAAAATGAAACTATAAGCGAAACTTTTTTCGCCGACGCCGAAACGGGACGAATTTACTCGTGGGACGCGGTTTCGGAAATTCACAAAATCCGCAACGGCATTTACCAGCGGAACGGCGTGCTCGTCTCGCTTTTGACGGATTTCGGCAAGATCAATCCGTGTTACCCGGACGTTCGCGGCGAGACGCCGGACACGATTTTCTACACGGGCGCCGGACGGCGCGGCGACCAGCGGTTCGATTCTTTTAATCAGGCGATGCTGAACGCCATAGAATCGAAACACCACGTCCCGCTTTTTAATAAATTAAAGGTCGGGCAATGGCAATTTTTAGGCTTCTGGCGCGTTACGGAGGGAAAATACGTTTTTGACGAAGCGCAGCAGCGGATGATTTGGATATTCAGGCTCGAAAAAAAGAATAAAAATCAGCCGCGGATGCGCGCGAACGACACGAATAAAAACTGAAAATAAATTCGCGCCCTTTCGTATTCTTTCGCGGCTGTTTAAAGGCGAGACGCAAGATTTGTCCGGTTTTGTCGCCGAAATGCGTTATAGTTTATGAAATCTGAAATTTGAAATCTGAAATACAAGAAGCTTATGTTGGAAATCAGAAAAGCCACCGCAGAAGACAAACCGGAAATCTGGAAGATCATCAGCGACGTGATCGCGACCGGCGACACGTACACGTTCGCGCCCGATTCTTCGGAAGAGGAAATGCTCGGCTACTGGATGAGCCCGGAAAAGCACACTTACGTCGCCGTCTGGTCGGAAGCGCCGAAACGCGCCGGCATTTTGAGCGACGACCTGCACAGCGCGGGCGAAATCGTCGGCACTTTTTTTCTCAAAGCCAATCAGCCGGGCCTGGGCGCGCACGTCGGCAACGCCGGCTACATGGTCGCGCCGGACGCGAAAGGCAAAGGCGTCGGGCGCCTGATGGCGGAGTATTCGCTCGCGGAAGCGCGTCGGCTCGGCTTTCGATCGATGCAGTTCAATTTCGTCGTCAAATCGAACGCGGTCGCCGTCAAGCTTTGGCGGGACGTCGGTTTTGAAATCATCGGCGAAATCCCGGAAGCTTTTAACCACGCGCGCGACGGATTGATCAATGCGTATATTATGTACCGAAAATTGTAACGGCTTCGCCGGCGGAAACATCTCGATACCCGAAAGTCGACTGACTTTGGAGAGATTCTGCGCAAAATGAAAATAATATCGATCGCCCTTTTATTCATGCTGCTGTTTTGCCCGACCTGTTTTCCTCAGAAAACGGGCGCGGCTTTCGAGAAAAAATCGTTCGCCGCCGGATTAGATTTTTATTTGCAGGAGCAGCGCAAAAACGGATTTTCCGGCAGCGTGCTCGTCGTCAAAAACAAAAAGATCGTCTTCGATAGATCTTACGGCGCGGCGGCGAATGCCGATTCGCATCCCGCTTACTGGATCGCTTCCAACTCAAAATCCTTCGCGGCGGCGGCGATTCTGAAATTGGAAGAGCGGGGCAAGCTTTCGGTCACCGACGCTTTGACAAAGTTTTTCAAAGACGTGCCCGAAGACAAGCGCCGAATCACCGCGCATCACCTGCTCGCGCATACCAGCGGTTTGCCGCACCGGTACGCCGCGGACGGCGAACCCGACCGCGAAAAAGCCGTCGCGAAAATCCTCGCGCTGCCGCTGAGTTGGAAGATCGGCGAAGGCTTTCATTACTCGAACGATGGCTACAATCTGCTGGCGGCGATCGTCGAAATCGCTTCGCAGCGCCCGTTCGAGGATTATCTGCGGACGGAAATTCTGAAGCCCGCGAATTTGAAGCAGACCGGATTCTGGGGATTCGAAAACAAAACCGCGATCGCGCCGCTCGCCGATCTGAAAAACGCCGCGAATATCGGAGCGAACATTTACCGGGACGGCGAAAGCGCGGCGAACTGGGGCTATCGCGGCGCGACCGGCATGTTCAGCACGACGCGCGATCTATATGAATGGATGCGAGCGCTCGAAGAAAATAAAATCTTCAGCGCCGCCGCCCGCGAACGGCTTTGGGCAAAGCACGTTCTGATGAGCAAAATTTCCGAGTCGGAAGAACAATTTTACGGTTACGGATGGATGAGCCGCTACAAGGACGGTGAAAGATTGTTCGTGCGCCACACGGGCTTCGAAGATTGGCTCGGGCACAGCGGCGCGATGTGCCTTTACGATAACGGCGACGCTTACGTCGTTCTGGCTAACTCGGGCACGAATAAAGAAAACTCTTGGGGTTCATTTATTTCGAGCGAAATTAACAAGCGGCTGCAGCCGTAGCTTAAAACAGCGCCGGTTGATTTCGTAAATGTCCGTCCTGACGAAAAAGCGAACTCTGCCGTTAAGCAGAGTTCGCTTTTTCGATGATGCCGAACCTTTATTGTTACGGGAAGATAAAACCGTTGAAAAAGCGCGGGTTGAGACGGACTTCCTGCGGCACCGGGAACGGGAAGCCGACGACGAGCGCGCGTCCGTTGACCTGGTTCTGCGCCGTGCAGTTCGCCGTGCAGACGCTCGCCGCCGGCGCGATTTCGACCGCGTCTTCGCCCATCACCTGACCCATGCGCCCGCCGCTCGCGACCGACCACTGCGAAACGCCGCCGCAGTGATTGACGGTGCCGGGATGAAACGGGTTCGGAATCGTGTTCGGACACCCGCCGGCGATTCTGGTTGCGACCTGCGAGCTGTCGCGCCCGACGAATTTCGGCGAAAAATCGTTCGCGAAATTGACGCGCGCCGTGACCGTCACCGTGCCGTCCGGATTCGCGCCCTCGCACGAAACTAAGGTTCCGTCCGGCAGCACGCCCGAACAGGGAATATTTTCGCCGAGGCGGTCGCGGACGTTCGGGTTGTCGAAATAAAACACGCCGTCGCCTAAAACGTGCGTGAAAACGGTCGCCGCGTTGTCGCCGCGCTCGACTTCCATCTGGAAAATTCCGCCCTGGGCGCAGTCTTTCGCCTGAATCTTCATCTTCAAGCCGCGACCTTCGCGCAAGAGAACGAAATCGCCTTTATCCATTTTGAGACGCATTTCGCCGTTCAAAACCAGACCGCGGTGATCGGGAATTTTACTCGCGAACACGACCGTTCGGTAGCCGCTCGTGATGTCGAGCGGATTCGCCGCGCCGGTCAAAGTCCAGTTGCGCACGCCGAAGGTCGCCGCGTCGACCGTGAATTCGACGTATTTGCCCTTGACGAGAAACGTCGCCGGAACGCCGCTCGTGAATTTTCGGTCCTGTTTGCCGGAAAGCCCGAGAACGGTAAATCCGCCGCCTTCGCACGCCGCCGACGCTGCCGCCGACGCGCTCGTGCCGAGCGCGGTTAAAAACGCGAGCGAAAAAATCGCCGCTCCGAAAAAACGCAAGGCCTTTGCGCGAAAAGCCGCAGTAGTAATTCTATTTTTCATGATTGATTGTGGTTACTCCTTTCGATGAAGCGAGGGTTCTTCGATTCTTCAACGTTTCAACTGTGCGAGCCGGGACGGCAAAAAGACAAAGCGCCGGAAAAAAAACTAAAAATTTTGCAATTCGATGCGCCGCGCGGCGTTCGATTTAAGTATTATTAGAATCCGGCGCGAGGCGAGAAATAACGAAACGATTCACATTTTGGCTGCTGACGGCCTCTTTGATATTTATTACCGGCGCGACGGTGGTGACGTCGATTCATCTGAAATTCTTTCATTTTCGGTCGCCTTTACCGGAACTCGCTCTGCCGACAGACGAAGCCGACACGGCGGAATCGAATCCGCTGACTTTCTGCGAACTGGCAAACAATCCCGAAAAATATGACGGCGAAACGGTGCGGCTCGCAGCGAAACTGCATACCGGGCTGGAAGGCTCGTGGTTTTCCGACGATCTATGCGGCGCTGACAATGCGGCGGTTATTTCCGCGGAAAATAATGACGTTTGGAAAGCGATTGAAAAAGCCACGGCAAACGGGAAACGCGAGCCCTGGGATGCCGAACTAAATCTGGTCGTCGTCGGAAAATTCAAAAACGTCGTCTATAAAGACTGGTGCTGTCTAACCGCCCCGTTTCAATTCGAAATATTAAGCGTCGAAAAAGCTTCGAAGACGAAATAAAGTTTTATTTTTTCTGTCCGAGCGCGACGGCGCGCTGGTAAGCCGCATAAACGGCTTTCGACAGAACCGTTCGGAGCCCGCCTTTTTCCATCTGATAGATCGCGTCGGCGCTCGTGCCGCCCGGCGAAGTGACCATGTTTCTGAGTTCCGCCGGATGCTTGTGCGATTCTATCGCGAACAGAACCGCGCCGAGCATCGTTTCCTGCACGAGTTCCTTCGCCGTCTCGCGCGAAAAACCGAGGTGCACGCCGGCGTCGGTCAATGCTTCCATGACGAGAAAAATATAGGTCGGACCGGTCGCGGAAAGTGAAGTCGCCATGTCGATCATGTTTTCGGTTTCGACGAAAAGCTCTTTTCCCAAAGCCGTCAGCAAGGCTTTGATCCGCGCGCGTTCGTCGTCCGACACGTTTTCATCGCACGTCCACGCCGTGATTCCGGCGCCGATCTGCGACGGCGTGTTCGGCATCGCGCGGACGATCTTTCGATTCGAAAGCGCCGCGGAAATCGTTTCGATCCGCGCGCCGGCGATGATCGACAAAACGATCTGCTCGGGCAGCACGACGTCCGTCAATTCCTCCAAAACGCCTTTCAAGCGCTGCGGCTTGACGCAAAGCGCGACGATCGAATTTTCGTAGACGCGAATGTGGCGCACGGCGTCCAAATTTTCCTCGAAAACCTCGATGCCGTATTTCTCGGTCAGCTCGCGCCGCCGATTTTCGCGCGGATGCGAGGCGACGATCTGATCGGGCGCGACGAGATTTTTACGGAGCAGCCCGGCGACGATCGATTCCGCCATCACGCCGCAGCCGATAAACGCGAGTTTCGTGTTCGAAAGATTGTTTTCCATATTTTTATTTTTGCCCGCGAAAAGGCGCGAAATACGCTAAAAATGAATTCTTAAATTTATTTCGCGTCTTTTCGCGTCCTTTCGCGGGCAAATAAATCTTAAGAATTGTTTCTCGAAGCTTGTTCGTGCAAAATAATTCAATTGAAATTTTAAGATTATGACGACAGACGAACAACTCGAATTTTTAAAAAAAGGCGCGGTCGACGTGATCCGCGAGGAAGATTTGCGCGCCAAACTCGAACGCGCGGCGAAAACCGGCAAGCCGCTGCGCGTCAAACTCGGCGCCGACCCGACCGCGCCCGACATTCACGTCGGGCACACGGTCGTGATCCGCAAACTGCGCGCGTTTCAGGAACTCGGGCACACGGCGATCTTTCTGATCGGCGATTTTACCGGCATGATCGGCGACCCGTCGGGCAAAAACGCGACGCGCCCGCCCTTGACGCGCGAGGAAATCTCGGCGAATGCAGAAACTTACAAAAAACAGATTTTCAAACTGCTCGATCCGGAAAAAACCGAAATCCGCTTCAACTCCGAGTGGTTCGACGCGCAAGGGTCGGCGGGATTCATCAAGCTCGCCTCGCACACGACCGTCAAGCAGATCCTGGAGCGCGACGATTTCGAAAAGCGGATGCGCGAGGAACGCCCGATCGCGCTGCACGAATTGTTATACCCGCTCGTTCAGGGCTACGATTCGGTCGCGCTCGAAGCGGACGTCGAACTCGGCGGAACGGACCAGAAGTTCAACCTTCTGATGGGCAGAAATCTGCAGCGCGAATACGCGCAGGAGCCGCAGGTCATCATCACGACGCCGCTTTTGGAAGGTTTGGACGGCGTCAATAAAATGTCGAAATCCTTGAACAATTACATCGGCATCGACGAGCCGGCGAACGAGATGTTCGGCAAGGTGATGTCGATTTCCGACGAACTGATGTGGAAATATTACGAGCTTCTGACGGATTTAGCGCCGGCGGAAATCGATGCGCTGAAATCATCGGACGAGAATCCCCGTAATTTAAAAGTGAATCTCGCGAAGCTCATCATCAAAGATTTTCACTCGGCGGACGCGGCCGATGCGGCGGAGGCCGATTTCGTCGCGCGGTTCGTCAAAAAGGAAGTGCCGGACGAAATCGAAGAGGCGAGCGTTGCCGCGGGCGTTTATAACCTCGCGGATTTGATCGCACAGCTCAACCTCGCGGCGTCGAAAAAGGAGGCGAAGCGACTGATCGAGCAGGGCGGCGTGAAACTCAACGGCGAGAAGGTTTCGAACGCGAACGCCGAAATCGAAGTGGCGAACGAAATCCTTCTGCAGGTCGGCAAACGTCGGTTTTTAAAGGTAAAGGCTTAAAAAACTTTGCGGGCTTTGCGCCCATGCGGGACAGTATGTTTATTTCCCGCATGGGCGCAAAGCCCGCAAAGTCTGAGTTGAAATTTTGGCATTGCGGGCAGAATTTCGTATTCTAAAAATATGAACAAAGGGGATAAATTTACAATCGGTTTGGTGCAGATGGCGATGTCCGCCGACGTCGAGGAAAATTTGAAAAAGGCGGGCGAATTCGTGCGCGAAGCCGCCGGCAGGGGCGCGAAGATCATCTGTTTGCCGGAGATGTTCCGCTCGCAGTATTTCTGCCAGCGCGAGGATACCGATCTTTTCAATCTCGCCGAGCCCTTAAAAGGTCCTTCGACCGAATACTTAGGCAAGATCTCGGGCGAATTGAAAGTGACGGTGATCGCGCCGATTTTCGAGCGGCGCGGCGTCGGGATGCATCACAATTCTCTGGCGGTTTTGGACGAATCGGGCGAGATCGGCGGCGTTTACCGCAAGATGCACATTCCGGACGATCCGGCTTATTACGAGAAATTTTATTTCACGCCGGGCGATTTGGGCTTTAAGGCGTTCGACACGCCGCAGGCGAAGATCGGCACGCTGATCTGCTGGGATCAATGGTTTCCCGAAGGCGCGCGGTTGACGGCGCTGCGCGGAGCGGAGATTCTCTTTTACCCGACCGCGATCGGCTGGCACCCGTACGAGCGGGAGCAGGTCGGCGCGTCGCAGCAGGACGCGTGGCAGACGATCCAGCGCTCGCACGCGATCGCCAACGGGCTTTATGTCGCGGCGGTCAACCGTGTCGGGCACGAAGTCTTCAACGAAGGCACCGACGGCATCCAGTTCTGGGGACACAGCTTCGTCGCCGACCCGTTCGGCGTCGTCATCGCGCAGGCGAGCGACGATCAGGAGGAGGTTTTGATCGCCGAAATCGACCGCGCGCGCATGGAAGACGTGCGCCGCAACTGGCAGTTCCTGCGCGACCGCCGCATCGAAAACTACGGCGATTTGCAGAAACGATTTATCGACGAGAATTGATGAAAATTAACAGGGATGGACAGGATCAACAGGGATCGCTTGTAAAGACGAGGATCCCTGCCCATCCTGTCCATCCCTGTTAGTTTATTGATCTTATGAGTAAACAAACGCCGCTCGAAGCGGGTTTTAAGTTCCCGGCGGAGTGGACGCCGCACCGCGCGACGTGGATCGGCTGGTGTCACAACAAAAACGATTTTCCGGGCAAGATCGCGACGATTCACTGGGTTTACGGCGAAATCACGCGCAAGCTGATCGAAGCCGGCGAGCGCGTGTGCGTTCTCGTGCAAAACGAACGGCACGAAGCGAAAGCGCGGCAGGTTTTAACGAAAGTCGGCGCGGATTTCGAAAGAATCGAGTTTTACCGGTTTCCGCACGATCGCGGCTGGATGCGCGATTCGGGTCCGATGTTCGTCAAAAATGAAACATCGAATGAGACCGCCGTGATCAAATTCAAGTTCAACGCGTGGGCGAAATATCCGGACTGGGAACTCGACAACGAGGTCGCCGTCAAGTTTGCGAAGCGGGAAAACCGCAAAATCTTTCCCGTCCGATACGACGGCGCGGAAGTCGTCCTCGAAGGCGGCGCGATCGATCTGAACGGCGCGGGCACGATCTTAACGACCGAAGAATGCCTGCTCGATTACGAAATCCAGACGCGCAACCCGCATCTTTCGCGCGCCGATTACGAGCGCGTTTTCGCGGAAAACCTCGGCGCGGCGAACACGCTCTGGCTCGGTAAAGGCATCGTCGGCGACGACACGCACGGGCACGTCGACGATTTCTGCCGGTTTGCGGACGAAAAAACGATCGTGCTCGCCGAAGAAAAAAATCCGGCGGATCCGAATCACCGCATCCTCGAGGAAAACCGCGAACGGCTCGAAGGCTTTCGGCTCGAAAACGGCGCGCGCCCGGAAATCGTGCGGCTCCCGATGCCCGCGCCGCTCGTTTTCGCCGGCGTTCGTCTGCCGGCGTCTTACGCGAATTTTTATATCGCCGACGAAGCCGTCCTCGTGCCGACTTTCAATGACGCGCAGGATCGCCGCGCGCTCGGAATTTTAGCCGAACTGTTCCCGGCGCGAAAAATCGTCGGCGTTCACGCCGTCGATCTCGTCTGGGGTTTGGGAACGCTGCACTGCCTGACGCAGCAGGAACCGGATGGAAAGCCCGCGTAAAAACGCGATACGACCTCGCACGTTTTTGCGCCTCGCACCAAATCGCAAAAAACAATCGTTATTGACTGCCGAAAAATGAAAAAAACGACACGAACAGTGTAGAATGTTTTTTAGATTTTGGTTTTTGATTTTTTGATACTCAAGCGGTTACAAGACTCGTAATGAAATGGACTGCAATCATCATCGGGATTTTAGGGATTCTCTTTACTTTCAAACCGTTTATCCGCAGCGCCAACTGGTTTATCAGAATCGGCGACTTCCCGCGCGTTCAAATTCTGATTCTGCTCGTCGTCTCGCTCGCCTTTTTCGCTTACGTTTTCGATTTCGGTAGTTATTTCGACTGGACTTTCACGGTGCTTTTGAGTCTCTGCATTTTTTACCAACTGCAGATCATCATCCCGTTCACGCCGCTGCACCGGCGGCAGGTGCAGCCCGCGCAAAAAGGCGCCGATTACGAATCCGACATCAGCCTTTTGATTTTCAACGTCCTGATGGAAAACGACCGTTACGCCGACGCGCTGCAAATGATCGAGCGCTACGACGCCGACATCGTGCTGCTCGCCGAACCGGACGAGAACTGGGCGAAAAATCTCGCGCCGCTCGAAAAAAAATATCCGTACACGGTCTTCTGTCCGCTCGACAACCGTTACGGCATGATGCTTTACTCGCGCCTGCCGCTGCACGACACGGAACTGCAGTTTTTAATTCAGGACGACATCCCGTCGATCCACACGCAGGTCAAGCTGCCGACCGGGCGCGACATCGCGCTGCACGGCGTTCATCCGCGCCCGCCGATGCCCGGCGAAAACACGCGTTCGACCGAACGCGACGGCGAGCTGCTGCTCGTCGGCAACGCGATCCGCGAATCGGATCTGCCGTGCATCGTCGCCGGCGATCTGAACGACGTCGCCTGGTCGCGCACGACGCAGCTCTTTAAACGCATCAGCGGGCTCCTCGACCCGCGCGTCGGGCGCGGCTTTTACAACACTTTTCACGCGCATTACCCGATTCTCAGAGTGCCGCTCGATCATGTTTTTCATTCGCCGCATTTCCGGCTCGCGCATCTCGAACGCGTCGCGGACGCCTGCGGCTCGGATCATTTTCCGGTCTTCATCCGGCTCAGTCTCGAACCGGAAGCGACCGCGATTCAGGCGAACCCGGAAGCCGACCGCGAGGAACACGAGGAAGCGACCGAAGTGATCGCCGTCGCCTTAAAAGAAAACCGTTTCAAGCGCCTGCCCTTCCGCCGCCTGCGCGAACAAATCGCGAGGCTCCGGGAGCGCATTTCGCGCAGGCGGCGAAAGTAAATATAATGAAAGGCAAATGTTCGTTTGCAATACCGGAAAATCGAATCTCAAATCTCGAAAAACTTGAAATTTGAAATTTGAAATCTCGAAGCGCATGCACATCATCGAAACCGAAGAAACGCTGATCATCGAAACGCCCGAGCGCGTGCCGCTCGCCTTTGCGCTGGCGTCGATCGGCAACAGGTTCCTCGCGGTTTTGATCGACCATTTTATTCAGTACATGACGATTCTGGTCGTCGCCTGGGCGTTCATCAGCTGGTCGGGCGTCGGCGATATGAACAGCATCGAACGCGACGAACTGCTCTCGCAGATGTCGAAATGGACGATCGCGCTGATGGTGATCGTTTTGTTTCTCATTTTCACGGGCTATTTCATTTTTTTCGAATGGCTCTGGAACGGGCAGACGCCGGGCAAGCGTTTGTTAAAGCTGCGCGTCATCCGCGAAGACGGGCGTCCGATCACGCTCTGGGAAGCGGTCGCGCGCAATCTCTTGCGGATTTTCGACGCGCTGCCGGGCGGGCTCGTGCCGGTTTACTCGCTCGGGCTGATTTCGATTTTTTTAAGCGGCCGCGACCAGCGTTTCGGCGACATGTTCGCCGGCACGGTCGTCATTCGCGAGCGCACCGGCGAAGCGCCGACCTTCGACGAAACGTTTTCCAATCAGATCAGCGACGCCGCGTTTCGCCGCGTGCAGAAACGCACCGATTTTCAAGCCGACATCGGCGTCGTGACGCCCGACGAAATCGAGGTCGTCGAAAGTTTTCTGCGCCGCCGCTGGGATCTGACCGAACGCCAGCGCCTCTGGATGGCGTGGCGCGTCGCGCTGCCGCTGATGTATAAAATCAAGCCGCGTTACGATTTGAATACTTTCACTTACGAAGGCTTCCTCGAAGAACTGCTGCACCGCTTTCACGCGCGGCAGAGGTTTTTGAACTGAAAAAGGCGCGTCCGATTAGAAAATTATTCTGAATCTGCCGTTCTGTTTCCACTTAAAGTCGACCGAAAATTTCCCGGCGTCCTCGGGCGAAATTTTTCCGCCGAGCAATTCGACGGCTCTGGCTAAAACGGGGTCGCGCCCGTCCGCCAAATCTCTGCCCGACGGCAGGATCAATTCGTCGGGCATGACGCCGACGTTTTCCAGGCTCTTCCCGTCCGACATGATGACGTCGGCGTTGGTGACGCTCGCGCCGTAGAAAATTTCGCTGTTGGCGCCCGTCGTGGCGCTGAAGCCCTTTGCCTGCATAACCGCGCCCGCCGACACGTCGCCCAAAACGATCCCGCGTTTTTCAAGCTGCACGAGGCGCGCGAAAATCTCGGACGCCGAACCGGAATTGGAATCGATCAAAACGATCAGTTTGCCGGTAAAAACGTCTTTGCCCTGCGTTTTGCTCTCCGACGGGTCCATCGGTTTACGTCCTTTGAGTTCGGCGATTTTGAGGTCTTTGTCGAAGATAAAGCCCGCGAGTCTTTCGAGCGTTTTGACGTAACCGCCGCCGTTTCGCCGCAAATCGAGAATCAGCGAGTTTCCTTCTTTCGCCCTGCCGACGAACCCGCCGATCTCTTTCGGATCGATGGCGAACGTCTGCATTTTCCAAACGGTGATATTGCCGAGCGACAAAAATCTATTGATCGAGTAATCGTCGCCGTCGTAATCTTGATCCAAATAAATCGTCTGCCAGTTAATGACTTTCGGATGCTGCGTTATTTTTGAATCGATCTCGAGAGAGCGCGGCGTCTCGTCGTTCGGACCGATCACGTTGAGCTTGATTTTCGGTCGTTTGCTTAAAATGTTGTAGTAGTAGCCGATTTTCCAGAGTTCTTTTTTGGTGGGACGAAATCCTTCGATGGCGAGGACCTGATCGCCCGGTTTCAGCCCTTTGGCTTCGGCGTCGCTTTTCGGCTGGACCGCGACGACGTAGCATCGGCTGCCGTACATTTGCAGTCGCCAGCCGTACTCGACTTCGAGATTGGTCGACGGCGGCAGAAAATACAGATGCGAATCGTTAAAATCCATTAAGACCTGCGAGATGGCGCTGAGCGCCTGCCCGACGGTCGTCACCTGTTCGATGCGTTCCTTGGCTTGCTTGAAGCGCGTTTCGATGTCGATGTCGCGGAAGCCGGGATCGTAATAGTCTTTTTTGATGACGTTTTTGAGGTTGTCGAGGATACTTTTCATCCTTTCGCGCTCGATGCGGTCCATCGTTTGAGCCTTGACGGCCGGCAGGAATGTGCACAAAACGAGCGCGAGAAAACCGAATAGTCGGAGTAAACGGGGTTTTTTCATAAATCTTCCTTAAAATGTTAGAATTGTACCGGGATTATCGGTGAAATAATAATATACAAAAAAAATTGTGGAAGGCAATTTTACGTTCGGTTATTTAACTTAAATTATATTGTTTCGCCTTTTATTTTCATCGCCTTCCGGTGATTAAGCTAATGAAGAGAATTTTAGTAACGGGCGGCGCGGGGTTTATCGGCTCGCATCTGGTGGATAAATTACTGGCGGAAAATGCCTGGCGCGTTTCCGCGCTCGACAACTTCAACGACTTTTACGCGCCGGAAATCAAACGCGCCAATCTCGCCCGGCATCGCGACAATCCTGATTTTCAGCTGTTCGAAGCCGACATTTGCGACGCCGAAAACCTGCGCCGGATTTTCGCGGAAAACCGATTCGACGCGATCGTCCACCTCGCGGCGTGGGCGGGCGTGCGCCCGAGCCTGCTTAATCCGAAGCTTTACACCGAGGTCAACGTCGGCGGCACTTTGAGCCTGCTCGAAGCCGCCCGGGAAGCGGGCGTGCGAAAGTTCGTTTTCGGCTCGTCGAGCTCGGTTTACGGCATCAACTCGAAAATCCCCTTCGCGGAGGACGACAAAATCGACCGGCCGATCTCGCCCTACGCCGCGACGAAAGCGGCGGGCGAACTGTTGTGTCACACGTTTTCGCATCTTTACGACGTCCGCACCGTTTGCCTGCGGTTTTTTACGGTTTACGGCGCGCGGCAGCGGCCGGATCTGGCGGTTCACAAATTTTCGAAACTCATCGCGAAAGGCGAACCGATTCCGGTGTTCGGCGACGGCACGACGAGGCGCGATTACACCTACGTCGACGACATCATCCAGGGCGTGCGCGCGGCGATCGATTATGACAAATCGAACTACGAAATCTTTAATCTGGGCGAATCCGAAACGATCGAGCTGAAGGATTTGATCGGTCTCCTGGAAGAGAATTTGGGCAAAAAGGCCGTCATCGACCGCCAGCCGCCGCAGCCCGGCGACGTGCCGCTGACCTACGCCGACATTTCCAAAGCGCGCGCGCTGCTGGGCTACCACCCGAAGACCAAAATCGAACAGGGCATTCCGAAATTCGTCGAGTGGTTCGTCAACCATCAAAAACAAACGCTCGCGGAAACGGTCTGGTAAAAGATTCATGCCGTTAAATTAAAGTGAATATTTGAACCGAAAAATAACGGAACGCGGACCGGCGTTGGTTAAAACCGATCGATGCGGATTTATTTTAATATCCTTCGACGCGCCCGCGAAAACCCGTTTCAACCGGCGTTCACCCGCGTCCCGTTTTTGATATTCTGCTTTTCGCGGCCATTGCTTGCGTTACAATGTAAACTCCGCCCGGATAAAATCCGCGAACCTTTCGCGGCGCCTTTTCGTCCAAGCAACTAAGAAACTTCAAACCGGAGAAACGATTATGAAAGTCGAATTTCGCAAAGTAGCCGAACGCAGATACGCCGTAAAAATTACGCGGGACGGTTTTCCCGCGGCGGAAATGAATCCCGCGCCGGGCTTTGACGAATTGATGCCGCACGATTTGTGTCATCTGATCGTCGAACAGGTTCTCGGCATCGAAGACGCGATTTTCGGACAGGCCGCGAAGGGTTCGGGAACCTTTAGAATCCAGCCGTCGGAAGATTCGAACACCAGAGACGACGCGCGGCGGCGGCGCAAAGCGATGCAAAAGGGCAAAAAATCCGTTAAAGAAAATCTCGGCGATTACCTGAAATCCGAAAGAGCGACCTTCGTTTGCTGGCAAAACTGGCTCGCGACGGCTCCCGACGCCGAGTTGCGGCGCCGCGCGGCGGAGATGAAGAAAGCGGCGGACGGTATTTACGATCAAATGCCGGCTTCCGAAAGGGCTATTTATACGCGGGAAAATCTGGAAAAAGTAAATTCGAGAATGAGCGAGCTGAGCCGAAGGTGGCAAAATCTCAAACCCGGCGAGTCGATGACCGTCGATTGGTGATTTGATTTTTAACGCGAAGGCGCCAAGGGCGCGAAAAAGCAAAAAAAATCTTAATTCCAAAATTTTTTTCCGAAATCTTCAGCCTCCGCGCATCGACGATTCGCCTGAAAATTCTCTGCGTCTCTGCATTTCTGCGTCAAAAAGCCTTTTAATACAAACTTTTTTCGCCTTTCGGGCGCGTGTTCCAGCGTTTGTGGATCCAGAGCCATTGTTCCGGATAGCGGCGCACGTATTTTTCGACCACGTTCGTGACGTTTTGCGTCAGCTCGCGGATGTTTTCCGGCGAATTGTCGGCTGCTTCATATTCGACGGGCGGTTCGAGATAAACGACGTATTTTCCTTTTGTTTCTTCCCAGACGGCGAAGGCGGGCAGCACGACCGCGTTGGTTTTGATCGCCAGTTTGGCGATGCTCGTGGTCGTCGAAGCCGGCACGCCGAAAAAATCGACGAAGACGCCTTCTTTTTCCTGCACGTTCAAATCCGCCAGAATTCCCAACAGCTCGCCCGCTTCGAGCATTCTGAACATCGTGCGCGCCGATTTCGTTTTGTCGAGCGTGACCGAGCCGAAACGCGTCCGCATCCGGTCGACGTAACCTTCGACGAGCGGGTTGTCGATTCTCCGGACGAGAATATTCATGCCGTAACCGAACGACGGCGGCAGCAGGTTGAAAACCTCCCAACTGCCGAAATGCCCCGTAAAAAACAAAATCCCTCGGCCGGTCGCGTGCGCCGGATCGAAATATTCTTCCTTGCCGACGACTTCGACCAGACGGCGCACGTCGTCGTGTTTGAATTTTCGAAAATGCGAGACGAAGCCGAGATGCCGCCCCAGAGACTCGAACGTGCCGACGGCAAGACGTTCGCGTTCTTCCGCCGGCATACCCGGGAACGCGATTTCCAGATTTCGGAGCGCCGTCTTTTTCAGTTTCGGAAAGCGTTTGGCGAAAAACCTGCCGACCGATTTGCCGAACCGCATCGAAGTTTCGAGCGGCAGCGCGCCGATCGCGCCCAAAAGCGAGCGCACGGCGACGAGTTCCGATTTGTTTTTTAAATTACTGCGTTTTTTCGGCATCAGTTTCTGAAAAGTCTATTTTTTCCGCGAGCTTCCGCGAGCGGGCGGCATCCGATCGAGCAAATTCGATGACGTTACCGCGCTCACCGGTTTTCGCCGGTCCAACGCCGGGTTTCGGTTATTTCGTCGATTCTGTTTTCCAATTCGTAGAGTTTTCGCGGGTGTATCCGGTCTTTCCGGTTGGTTTCTTCTTTGAGCTCGGCGAACGATACGTCAAAACATCCGAGATCATGATCGATGGTCTTTTCCCGTTCGTTCAGTTTTATATATACCTTCACCGAGTCGGTGTCCGTCATCGCCGACGCGCAATTTTTATGGGTATAGGAGTACGCATCATCCAGAGAGGAAAAATCCGCCGCTTCGATTTCGGCTAATAACCGCCGCATTTTCTCTTTTTCCAGTTTGCTTTCGGCTTTTCCCGTGATCTTCGTCCCGACGAATTTTCCGTCGGTCTTTGTAAAAAACGCCTTCCCGTCGGGCTGAATTTCCACTTTATACAAGAGCGTCCGAGTCCAGGTAAACCTTTCCATTCTTACGGTCAACTGCGGATCGGCTCTCGGCTGGTTTTGAGCGGCGGTCGGCGGCTGAGTTTGTTCGGCGATTACGGTCGGCGGGCTCGAAATTTCGTTTCGTGAAACGGCGTTTCCGCAGCCCGCCAGAATCCAAATAAAGCAAAAAGAAAACAATTTCAACACTCTATTTCCTCACACCGCGGCGCGTTCGACGCGGTTGTAAACCGTGTCGCGCTCGACGGCTTCGAAACCGGCGTTTTCGATCAAAGTGATGATTTCCTGCTTCGTCATTTTGACTTCGCCGCCCGATTCGACCGAATAGCTGTGCGTCAGCTCGCCGCCGTCGGTGATCGTGCCGTCGAGATCGTTCGCGCCGAAATGCAGCGCGGTCTGCGCGGTCGCCTTGCCGAGCATCACCCAGTAGGCTTTGATGTGATCGAAATTGTCGATCATCAAACGCGAGACGGCGATGGTTTTCAGGTTGTCGATCGCGTCCGGTCCCGGCAGGCTCGAAAGCGCCGTTCCCGGCGGGTAAAACGCGAGCGGGATGAAGCATTGAAAACCGCCGGTCTTGTCCTGCTGCTCGCGCAACTTGATAAAATGATCGACGCGGTCTTCCAGAGTTTCGATGTGGCCGTAAAGCATCGTCGCGTTGGTTTTCAAGCCTGCTTTGTGAACTTTTCCGGCTAATTCGAGCCAACGCGCGCCGTCGCATTTGTGGTCGCAGATTCGCGATCTGGTCGGTTCGGCGAAAATCTCCGCGCCGCCGCCCGGGCACGAATCCATGCCGGCGGCCTTCAGCTTTTCGATCACCTCCTCGTCCGACATCTTGTAAAAGCGCGCGAAAAAGTCCAGTTCGACCATCGTCAGGGCCTTCAGATGCAATTTGGGAAATTCTTTTTTAAGCGCCGAAAACAAATCCGTGTAATAGGAAAAGGGAAGTTTCGTATTTAGTCCGCCGACGATGTGCAGCTCGGTCGCGCCTTCCCGAACGGCGTTGCGCGCGATCTCGACGCCTTCCGCGATCGAATGCGTGTAGGCGCCTTCCTGACGCGCGCGTTTGTAAAAACCGCAGAATTTGCAGTCCGCGACGCAGATGTTCGTGTGATTGAAATGCCGGTTGACGTTGAAATAAGTCGTTTTGCCGTGCTTTTTTCGTCGCACGAAATCGGCGAGCCGACCGAGCGCGTTCAAATCCTCGGTTTTATATAAATCGATGCCTTCTTCAAAGGTCAGACGGTCGCCCGCCGCAACCTTCTCGGCGATTCTGTTCAAATTCGTATCAAATGAAAACTGCATAAATTAATTCTGTAAAACAAACAAATCTTTTTCCAGTTCTTTCGGAACGCTATAACGAATCAAAACCAAATCGCCTTCGTTATATAACTTCGCTTCCTTGTTTTTGATGTCGTCGTAATTCGTTCGGCTGTAAATCTCGTATGTTAACCCGCTGGAGTGCTGAAACGCGTCGTTGACCGTCATTTTGCTTTTTCCCGAACGCGTGTCGGTAGTGGAAGTCGTTATTAGCTTTTCAAAATCATTCGGAAAAGAAATGCCGGCAAACGAGACGTCCTTTTTCGGACGAATTTCTATCGAGCGCAGTTTTCCCAAATACTTCGAATCGAGCAAATACCTCAACTTTTCGCCATTCTCGCGGCGGCTTACTTTAATGTGGATCTCTTCGTAATATTCGAAACGGATCAGCCAATCCGCATCGTAATCACACTGCTTTTCGCAGTTTGCTCCGAAGACTTTTTTTACATCGTCTTCGGATGAAACCGTAAGCTGTAAATCCTTTAATCTACCGTTCCCGAAAAATTCGTAGTTTTTCAATTCGCCGGGAAATCGGGCGCTTTGCCCCGAAATGCAGACGGCAAACAACAAAAGAAAAGTAAAAACGACGGGAACTTTTAATGATTTCATAAGCTCACTTCCAAATCTTTTTCAAATTAAGCATGAAGAGTTCAAAAAACTGTTCGTCCATCGACGGGGTTTTCTAAAACAGCGCTCACGGTTTCTACATCATGCAAGGATTATTCCAACGGAGAACCGGTTTAATTTTAGCAGAGAGAACAAGTGAATCCTAATTTTGTCCGGTTTGAGAATTTCACCGTCGCGGCGCGGAGCCGGCGCTGAGAAATCTCAGCGCCGGCTCCGCGTTTCGCCAGCGTCCCGGCGGTGAAAAAAATCAAATTCTCCGCTAAATGTTCGGGCAATTTGCAAAAAACGAACGAGTTTTAGGAAAATTGCAAAATGTACGTTCGTTATCTCGCCAAATACCACAATCGCGCGACGAACCGCGAAGAAACCGGAATCTTCCGCGCGGCGGATTACGTGCGCGACCACTCGGCGATCGGCGCGGCGGAAAAAGAATCGCTGCAAAATCTGATCGAATGGTTCGACGCGCATTTGCCGGTGCCCGAGTTTTATGACGATCCGGCGAAGCGCACCGAGGCACAGCACACTTATTTCTGGTTCAAGAAGAGCGCCGAGAAATTTCTCGAACGGATGAACGAGTTTTGCCGGATTCTCGAAGCGAACGGCGTGAAGGTGGAAAAACTGCGCGCCGAGTTTGTGCCGGGCGAATTGGTGTTCGAAGATCACTGCCAGATCGCCGTCGTGCCCGCCGAGAATGTTACGAAGATCAAATAGTTCGCCCGCCGCTCGAAAAGAACCGGGGTTGGGGGTTAGAAAAGGAAAAACAGGACGCGTATTTTACGGATCGAGAGGTGGTTTTTTTAATAATTTTTTCAAGGAAATCCGCGAAAATCCGTTTCGATCCGCGTTCAACCGCGTCCCGTTTTCTTAAACTCTTCACGACTTCCGGACTAATATTTAGCGAGAAAAACCGCGCCGCCGAACGTCGCGAAGAGAATGACGCTGACGAAGGCGTTGGTCGTAAAAAACGCGGCGTTGAGGCGCGATAAATCGTCGGGTTTGACGAGCGTGTGCTGGTAAACGAGCAGCAAGCCGACCGCCGCGACGCCGCCGAGCGCGAGCCATCCGAGATTGAGCTCCATACTCGTGACGAAGTACAAAAGCACGAGCACGATAAACGCCTGGAGGTGAAAAAGCCGGGCGATCCATAAGGAATTTTTGACGCCGAACCGCGCCGGAATCGAGCGCAGACCCGCCTTTTTATCGAATTCGTAATCCTGGCAGGCGTATAACACGTCGAAACCGGCGGTCCACATCATCACGAGCAGGGAAAGCAAGAGCGGAATTTCCGATTCGAGCGAGCCGCGCACCGCGATCCACGCGGCGGTCGGGCTGATGGCGAGCGACCAGCCCAAAATCAAATGCGCGAAACTGGTGAATCTTTTCGCGTAAGAATAGCCGAGCACGCTCGCGAGCGCGACGGGCGAAAGCGCGAAGGTCAGCCAGTTCAGACTGTACGCGGCGATTTCGAAAATGAGGACCGAAAAGGCGAAGAACGACCACGCGAAATTGACGGAAAGCTTTCCCGAGGGAAGTTCGCGATTCGCGGTGCGCGGGTTCGCCGCGTCGAATTTCCGGTCGATGATGCGGTTGAACGTCATCGCCGCCGAACGCGCGCCGAACATCGCGACGGTGATCCACAGAATCTGCCGCCAGGTCGGCAAGCCTTCCGCCGCGAGCACCGCGCCCAAAAAAGCAAACGGCAGCGCGAACAAAGTATGCTCGAATTTGATCATCTCGAGCGTCGTTTTGAGTTTTGTCCAAAAATTCATATTTGTAATCCTTCGGGGCTCGCCAAACAGAAAGTTTAACAAAACGCGGCTTGTTTTTCAGCGGCACGCCGCATTCGGCCGGGTTTCGCTTTCAGAAATCTGCCGAGTCGCGGCGCGTGATACCGCGCCGATCTTTTTTCCGCACTTAGAAGTGAAGGAGAAAAAACGCTTTCCTTCAACGAATTCAGGAACGGAAAAGATATGAAACAAAACGCTTTGAAAATAAAATTGCGCGCGGTCTTCTCTTTGGCATTGTGCCTGTGTCTCTCTCAGGGCGCCACCGTCAGGATTTTCGGACAGACTCAAAACGAAACGCGGCGCCTCAGGCGCGCGGCGGCGAAAACGGATGCCGCGCAGGCGTTCGCGCAGATCAACCGGTTCGGGCGCGGCGCCGACTTCGTCGGGGTTTTGATGCGCGAGCTGCCGCCGCCGGCGGCGATGAACGCGCTCGGCTGGCTCGACGCGCGCGACGAAAATTTCTTCGAAGCGGTTACCGAAACGCACCGCCAAAAGACGAATGAAGTCACGAAACGGCGCTTCGGCGACGCCTCTCCGGCGACGAACGCCGCGCCGCTCGAACGGCCCGTCAAACCGGGCAGAAAACGAGTTGGCGCCGAGTTGTCGGACGCCGCGTTCTTTAATGACGCGGCGTATCGAAATTCCGGGTTTTTCGTCGACGCGTCCGGAGAGCCTTCGATCGCTACCGTCGAGACGGAAAACGGCGTCAAAACGGTCGGCGAAGTGAAAAATACGGTCGAAACCGCCGAAGCCGTTCTCACGAAACGGTCAAACGCCGATACCGAGCATATCCTCAACGATTCGAAAAACGGTCAGCTCTACACGCAGACGTCGTTCGAGGAGGTTTTCAACAAAATAACGCGCGGACGCGTGCGCAACGAGAAAAAATTTCAGTGGAATTACCTGCTCGCGCAGTGCCCGGACGCGAACGGCGTCGTCGAGGGCGAAGCCGAGGTCGTCGTCGAAAACAAAGCGACGATCGCCAATACGACGACCATCGCGATCCCGGCGCAGGTCCTTTCGATGAAGGTCAAACTGAAAGGCTACGTCGACGACGACGCGCAGCTCACGCATTTCGATATGACGGGCGAAGTGTCGGAAACGACGACCGGCTACGACCGCGCCAAACGGCTCGGCATGATCGACGAAAACGGTTTCGCGGACGGCACGCGCCGGTTCACCTTTTCGGTGACGAATAATAAATTCACCGCCGGATCGTCGAAAAGCGCGGTCGGCGAGATTCGCGAAGACTCGACCGCGCACCTTTCGAACGCGGAAAACAACCGTCTGATGGATTTCGCCGACCTGGCTCTGCCGATGAATCTGAACGGCGCGGACGACGCTTTCGCGACGGCGCGAACAAACTGGCAAAGCGGTTTCTGCGTCGACGTTTCGCTGACGGCGGCGAAAGAGACGCTCAAAGCGGGCGAGATCGTCAAGGTCGCGGGGGAAACCGTTCATAAACTCGACAACACGAAAGTCAACGCGCGGCTCGAAGCGACCGGTTTCGCCGCCGTGCTGCCCGGCGAGCACCGGGCGGAGCCGTCCGCGGAATTCGTTTTAAGGGCGAGCACCGACGCGGATTTCGGCAGCCGGATCAGCGTCAAATCCGTCTCGAAACGCGGAATCGGCACGAAAACGCTTGAATTCGGCAGGGAAGAGGCGACGAAGAAGCCGAGGCCGCCGGTGAAAAAAGCGGCGAAATACTGCGACGGCGCGTGGACCGGCAAAATCAAGGTCGTCAAAGCCATGCGCGACGACAAACGCACGAATCAGGCGTCCGGCAGACTGCTCCGCGAAGTCGGCGTCCGCGAGGAAACTTTCAGCATCGATTACAACGCGCTCGGCGTCGCCGACGCGTCGCAGGGCTTTAAAAACGCCTTTTTCGCCGAAGCGCAGGCGACTTATCGCGATTACAAATATTCGGAAAAAAATTACGCCGCCGGAAAAATGACTTGCGGCGGCAGAATGATGACTTCGCCCGAAACGCGCAAATTCGAATCGGTCACGGACGGGCGCGCGAACGAGCGTTTGACGATTTTCGTCACTTCGACCGGCGAAAAGGGGATTTTGACGCTCGGGTCGCCGCAGATGACGGCGAATCAGATCACGACGACCGTTTTCGAAACCGATTGCCCCGATTACGACCGCGTCAACTCGGGCAGCGACCGCAGCCTGCCGGCGGTCGAAATCGCGATGCCGTTTTTCGAGATCGAATTCGAGCTCGACGCCGAAAGCCCGACCCGGCTCGAAGGCGTGAAAAAGATTCAAAACGAAGACGGCAGCGAAACCGTCGTCACGTGGAACCTGACGCGCGACTGCAAATGAAAGAAAAATCAGCCGCGAAACAACACGCACGAACCGAAAGAATCTTTGAATTATTTTTCGTGAAGGCGCGTGTTATTTCGCGGCTGATTTTAATGTTATAATCTCGTTCGTCTTATGAGCACCGAGCTTATCGAAACGTGGCGCATCAACAATCGAATCAACCTTTACCTCTTGGAAGCCGTTCCCGAAGAACATTTAAGCGACGCTTTGACTTCCAAAGGGCGCAGGGTCGGCGAGCGGTTCGCGCACATCAACAACGTTCGTTTGATGTGGCTCAAACAGGCGCTGCCCGAAGCGCTGGCGGAAACGATCAAAGTCGAAAAAGACGCGGCGAACGATAAAAATCTGCTGCGCGAGTCTTTGAAGAAATCCGCCGACGCCGTCGCGCGATTGATCGAACGCGCCGCGGCGAGCGGCGGGCGCGTGAAGGGCTTTAAACCGCACGCGACGGCTTTCGTCGCCTACCTGAGCGCGCACGAAGCGCATCACCGTTCGCAGGCGATTCTCGCCTTAAAACAATCCGCTCATCCGATCGATAAAAAAATTTCGTTCGGAATCTGGGAGTACGGAGTTCGCTGAAAGATTATGCCTTCCGGAAAAACACACGACGCCATTACCTTTCTGCTGGTCGCGCCCGTCTTCGCCGGCGCGCTGCACGTCTCGGAAAACACGGCGATTGCCTTCGTCATCACCGGCGCGTTCCTTTTCGGCGGTTTGATGTTCGGTCCCGATCTCGACACGATGAGCACGCAGTACACGCGCTGGGGAATCCTGCGTTTTCTGTGGTATCCGTACCAGGCTTTTTTCGCGCACCGCTCGCGGTGGTCGCACGGGCTCGTTTTCGGCACGTTGCTGCGCGTCGTTTATTTCATGGGCGTGCTGACGCTTTGCGCCTTCGCCGTCGTCTACGCCTACGCGACTTACACCGGCGGCGATCTGCCGCGCTTCGCGGAATTCGCGCGGGTCTGGCTCGACATCGGCAGTTATGTGCGGACGAACGTCGGCGAGTATTTTCTGCCGTCGGTCTTCGCCGGCTTATGGCTCGGAGCGGCGAGCCACACGCTGACCGACATGGCGGGCTCGTTCGTGAAGACGGGAAGAATCACGGAATTTCTTTAGTGATCGGGTGTAGGGGTCGGAACAATTCTGATTTCAACCGATCACCGACCGCCGTCCGCCGTTCCTATTTGCCCGCGCGCATGCTCGACAGTCTGAAGGATTGTTTGCGGATCGCTTCCGAGATGTTTTTGTTTTTCGACATCGCGATCAGGTCTTTGGTCTGCAGGCGCGTCAGAATATTCATCGAATTGGCGAGCGGCGTGCGCGGGTTCTGGGCGAGCTTTAAGATGACCTGATAATTGCGCGACCAGGCGCGGTTGATCGCCACGAGCCGCAGAACTTCTTCCGGCACGGTGCGCATCGACGCGATTTTTTCGATTTCCTGTTCGGTGATTTTCGGGTTCAGCACGACCGCCTGCGCGACGACGCGGTTCGGGTCGCGGATCAGGATGCTGCGCGCTTCGCGGTCGCCCTTCATCGCCAGTTTCATGCGGTCTTTCATGTTCATTTTGAGCACGCGGTTGAGCATCGAAAGGCGTTCCGAGGAAATCGAGTCTTCCTCGAACCGCAGCTCGCCGAGGATTTTATTGACGATCGCTTCGCGCTGCTCGGCGGTTTCTTCGTAAAGCTCTTCGATCAAATCGAGCGAGAGCCACGAATCGTCGATTTCCGCATCGGGCACCTCGATCATCGAAGCGAGCAGCAGCGCATCTTCGAAGTTCAAATCGGCTTCGTCCGGGGTTTGGGCGAATTCCGCCGTTTCGAGAAACTCGGCGGCGGCCTCTTTGCCCTGCGCGCGCAGCTCGTCGGCGATCTGCTGCACGCCGCGTTCCTTTTCGAAAAACTCGCGTTTGACTTCGAGCGCGCGGCGTTCGGCTTCCGCCGTGCGGTGCGGATTGGCGATGACCGCGTCGATGATCGCCGGAGTTTTGATCAGGCGCTGCTGATTGAACGAAATCAGTTCGAGCAGCTCGCCGTTCGTCGTGCGGGTCGCGAATTTAACGATCGATTGTTCGGGCGTTTTCGGGTTCTGGAGAATCGCTTCGTGAGCCTGCGCCGGCAATTCCGCGAAATCCGCGAAAAAATCCAGCACGCGCGGCGCGACTTCGTTCGATTCAAGGGCTTCTTTGAGCGTCGACGTGTCCTGCGCCGCTAAGGTCTGCCGCGCCGTGGCGGCGAGTTCGGCATCGGCGTCCGAAGCGAGCGCGACCAAAACTTCGAGCAGATCGCTCTGCGCGAGCGGCAGCATTCCGCGGGCGGCGGCGAGTTTGGCGGGTTGCGGAGCGGTTCCGGCGATCACGGCTCTGACGACCGGATGGGGCGAATTGACTTCAAAATTCATAAGTTCGGCTGGATGTTCGGGACGATTGAGACTTTATTGAATGCAGCGCTTCGGAGTGACGCGCCGAACCATTGTAACATAAAAATGACGTTCGTTGAGTACCTTCTTGACGAGCGCGCGTTTCATCACTTAGATTAAATCTTTGTGAAAAAAATCTCTCGCGTTTTACGCAAAATAAATCCTTATTGGATAAGCGTTTATATTTTAACTTCAGAAGAACAAGGAAAATGGTCAAAGAGGAACTAAAAAATCTTATTACAGAAAGGCGCGCGCAGATCGGCGTCATCGGTCTCGGCTACGTCGGTCTTCCGCTGATTATCGAATTTGCCCTGAAGGGCTTTCCGACGGTCGGCTTCGAAGTCGACACGAAAAAGGTCGAGACCTTGAATCAGGGGACGTCGCATATCGTCGACGTGCCTTCGGAAAACGTTCAGAAGGCGCTCGCGGACGGCAAGTTCAAGGCGACCGCCGATTTCGCGGAACTCAAAAACTGCGACGTCATCATCATCTGCGTGCCGACGCCGCTCAGGAAAACGAAAGACCCGGACATGTCGTACATCCTGGCGGCAGGCGAGGAGATCAAAAAATACGCGCGCCGCGGTCAGCTCGTCATCCTTGAATCGACGACTTATCCGGGAACGACCGACGAAGTTCTCCAGCCGATGATCGAGGAAGCCGGTCTGAAGCTCAACGAGGACTTTCTGCTCGCGTTCTCGCCCGAGCGCGTCGATCCCGGCAACCCGCAGTTTCAGACGCACAATATCACGAAGGTCGTCGGCGGCGTCGGGCAGGATTCGACCGAGGTTTCGGCTCTCCTTTACGCGCAGATCGTCGAAAACGTTCACGCCGTCAGCTCGGCGCGCGTCGCCGAAGCCTGCAAATTGTGGGAAAACACGTTTCGGGCCATCAACATCGGGATGGCGAACGAGATGGCGAAGGTCTGCAACGCGCTCAATATCGACACGTGGGAAGTCGTGCGCGCGGCGGCGACCAAGCCGTTCGGCTTCATGGCGTTTTATCCCGGTCCGGGCATCGGCGGGCACTGCATTCCGCTCGACCCGCATTATTTGAGCTGGAAGGCGCGCCAGCACGGTTTCGATTCGCAGTTCATCACCTTAGCCGAACAAATCAATTCCGGCATGCCGAAATACGTCGCCGGGCTCGTGCGCGACGCGCTCAACGAGCACGAAAAATCGGTCAAGGGCGCGAAGATTCTGATCCTCGGCGTCGCGTATAAAAAGGACATCGACGACATGCGCGAATCGCCGGCGCTGTCGGTCATCGATCTGCTGCGCTCGCGCGGCGCGAATGTCGTTTATCACGACGCGTTCGTGCCGGAAGTCACGTTCGACCACGCTTACACGATCGGCGACGGCGAGCCGCTTTACAATCAGGAACTGACCGACGAGCTTCTGCAGTCCGCCGACTGCGTCGTGATCTGCACCGAGCATTCGAATGTCGATTACAACCGCGTCTGCGAGCACTCGAAGGTCATCGTCGACACGCGCAACGCGCTTAAGGAAGAAACTCGCAACTGCAGCAAGGCGAAGATCGTCAGACTTTAAAGTGGGCAGTGGACGGTGGTCGGTGATCAGTTAAAAGCCGAGATGCATTTTCTGACCACCGATCACTGGCCTCCGACCACTATGTTAAAGGTTCTGAACATCGTCGGGGCGCGTCCGAATTTTATGAAGATCGCGCCGATCGTCCGCGTGATGCGGCGGCGCAAAACGGATTTTACGCCGCTGATCGCGCACACCGGGCAACATTACGACGAAGCGATGTCGGACGCTTTTTTCCGCGATCTGGACATTCCGGAACCGGATTTTCATCTCGAAGTCGGTTCGGCTTCGCACGCCGTGCAGACGGCGCGCATCATGACGGCCTTCGAGCCGGTCGTTTTAGCGGAAAAGCCGGATTGGGTTCTGGTCGTCGGCGACGTTAATTCGACGATCGCCTGCGCGCTCGTGTGCGCCAAACTGGGCGTTCGCGTCGCGCACGTCGAAGCCGGTTTAAGAAGCCGCGACCGCTCGATGCCGGAAGAAATCAACCGCGTTCTCACGGACGCGATTTCCGATTTGCTTTTGACGACCTCCGCCGACGCCGGCGAAAATCTCCGCCGCGAGGGCGTTCCGCGCGAGAAAATAAAATTCGTCGGCAACGTGATGATCGATTCGCTTTTTTACAATCTCGAAAAATCAAAACAATCGAAAGCGCGCGAAAATTTAGGTTTAACCGGCGAGGATTACGCGGTTTTAACGCTGCACCGCCCGTCGAACGTCGACGAACGCGAAGTTTTCGCCGGCTTGCTCGACGCGCTCGGTTCGATTTCGCAAAAGCTTCCCGTCATTTTCCCCGTTCATCCGCGCACGCGCGCCAACATCGAGAAGTTCGGCCTCGCGGAAAAAATCGAAAATTCCAATATCCGGCTCGTCGAACCGCTCGGTTATCTGGATTTTTTAAATCTTTATTCGGCGGCGAGACTCGTCCTGACGGATTCCGGCGGCTTGCAGGAAGAAACGACGGCGCTCGGCATTCCGTGTCTGACTTTGCGAAAAAACACCGAGCGCCCGATCACGGTCGAACTCGGCACGAACCGGCTGGTCGGAACCAATTCCGCCGAAATCAGACGAGCCGCATCCGAGATTTTAGAAAATCCGGCGAACAGACCGGCGCGCATCCCGCCGCTCTGGGACGGGCACGCGGCGGAACGCATCTGCGACGCTTTGTTGAAATAATAAGCCGCGAACGAACACGAAAGTTCACGAAATTTATTAAATCATTTTCGTGTCGGTTCGGGTTCGTTCGCGGCTAATCTTTATTCGCTTTTCTCCATCGGGTAACCGGCGTCTTTCCAGACTTTGGTGCCGCCGAGCAGGGCATAAGCGTTCGTGTAACCTTTTTCGTTGAGAATCTGCACCGCACGGGCGCTGGTGTGTTCCGCCGGTCAGGAACAGTAGGTGATGATCTTCTTGTCCTTCGGCACCTCCGCGTAGCGCGTCTGAAAAGCTTCCGCCGGAATATTGATCGCGCCTTTAATATGTTCCTGTTTATACTGCACTTCGGCGCGCGTATCGACGAAGACGGCACTGCCTTCGTCGAAAGCCTTTTTGGCGTCGGCGAGCGAAATCCGCGCAACCTTTGCCAAAGGATCTTCCGGCTGGGAGTTGCCTTTAGGCGTTTCGGTCGCGCCGGGATTAGCGGAATCGGTTCGCGCCGCCGTCGGCGAACTCGACGACGCGGCGTTTTGGCACGCCGTAAACATTGAAATGCTTATCACGGCGATTGCTAAAAGCGAGATGTAATAACGCATATTTCCTCCTGGAGTATTCGACGGGTTTTGGTTTCTGGTTTTAACAGCTCGTAGTTATGACGAAACAAAAAGGTAAATTGAAGATTTCCTGCAAAAACCCAAAACTTAAAAAACCAAAACCCGCCTCTTCAATTACTCATATTTTCAATCGTCGGTTTGCCGTTCGCGACGAGCGTCGGATATTTGCCGTTCCAGCAGGCGACGCATAACGAACGCGGCTCCAAACCGATCGCTTCGATCATGCCTTTGAGCGACAGATAGCCGAGAGAATCGGCTTCGATGTACCGGCCGACTTCCTCGACCGACATCTGCGCGGCGATCAGGTCGGCTTTGCGCGGCGTGTCGACGCCGTAATAACACGGCGAAATCGTCGGCGGGCAGGAAATGCGCATGTGCACTTCCTTCGCGCCGGCTTCTCGGACCATCTGCACGATCTTTTTCGAAGTCGTGCCGCGCACGATCGAATCGTCGACGAGCACGATTTTTCTGCCCGCGATCAGATCCTTGATCGGGTTCAGCTTTAAGCGCACGCCGAACGAGCGGATCGACTGCGACGGCTCGATGAAAGTGCGCCCGACGTAATGATTGCGGATGATCGCCTGCCGGTAATTGATGCCCGACTGGCGCGCGTAGCCGATCGCCGCCGCGACGCCCGAATCCGGCACCGGCACGACGAGCGCGTCGTTTTCCGAGTTGTCGACCGGATGCTCGACGGCGAGCTGTTTCCCCATTAAATGTCGGGATTGATTGACCGAACGCCCGTAAATCGTCGAATCGGGACGCGAAAAATAGACGTGTTCGAACGCGCACTGCGAAAGCGGCTTCGCTTCGAACGGAAAAGAGGAATGCAGCCCGTTGCGGTCGATCACCAGCATCTCGCCGGCGCGGATTTCGCGCACGAATTCGGCGTCGATCAGATCGAAAGCGCAGGTTTCCGAGGCGACGCACCACGCGTCTTTCAGTTTTCCGAGATTGAGCGGGCGGAAGCCGCGCGGGTCGCGCACGGCGACGAGCGAATCGGGCGTCAGAAAGAGCAGCGAAAACGCGCCCTCGGTTTCCTTTAAGACGATTTTGATCGCTTCGATCGCGTTTTGAGCGGGCGTCCGCGCGATCGAATGCAGGATCGTTTCCGTGTCGGAAGTCGAAGAAAAGATCGCGCCCGCCTTTTCCAGTTCCTCGCGTTTTTGATTGGCGAACGGCAGATTGCCGTTATGACAGACGGCGAGCTGCCCGTGCTGGCACGTCACGGAAAACGGCTGCACCTCCTTGATCGTGTTTTTGCCGGCGGTCGAGTAACGCGTGTGTCCGATCGCGCTCGTTCCCCGCAGCGAATTCAAAACGTCTTCGGTCAGAACGTCGGCGACCAGCCCCTGCGAGCGAAACTGGTGCAAATCTTCGCCGTCCGACGAGACGATGCCGCACGCTTCCTGCCCGCGATGCTGCAGGGCGAACAAACCGAGCTGCGTCAGCGTCGAGGCTTCCGCGTGCCCGTAGATGCCGAAAACGCCGCATTCCTCGTGAAATTTATCGAGAATCAAATCACTCATCTAATCAATTTTATCCAAAAAGTAGAAGGCTTTACCAATGCCCTCAATTTCTTTTACGATAAACCCCTTTCTTTCCATGACATGCCGAAGCTTCAAATTCGGCTTCGCGCAATTCAGCGCATGAACAATCCATTCAATCTCCGTCAGATTTCTCTTCCGTGCATATTTTCTCGAAAGCGAAACGATGATCGGCAAAACGCCTTCGCCGCCGCCTTCGATCTGCGCCAGCTCGATCGTCAGTTTCGCGCTTTCCAGCTTAAATTCGCCCAAAACTTCGGCGGAACCGGCATGAAAAACGATCGGTTTCCCGGTGAAAACGAGTCCTTCGAACTCCTCGTCCGGCAGATCGAGAATTTGTTCGGGCAGGTAACCTTCGATGCTCAGTCGGCGCATTATTATAAATTTTATTTTGACAAGAATCCGAGGGCGTGCCCGAGCCGGTTGAGCAGAATCAAGAAGTGCGCGTCCTGAATCTCATCGGAATTATCAAGCAAATCGGTTAGATGAAAAAATCTCAAATCCGTTTCGCTTGAAATTCGGGCGTCGAGCTCGACCGCGAGCGGGTAAACGATTTCGGGCGTCACGCCGGCGCTCGTGAAATAACCGCCGCCGAGCTCCCATTGTTTTTTCGTCGAAACGCCGAAATCACGCGCAAAGCGCGCCGCCGCAAACGATTCGAGATCGAACACGTGTTCGATCTCGAAGGGAAGCCGCCACGCCGGCGCGCAGGCGAGGTTGGCATTGCCCGAAAACCTTTGCGGCGCGGGCAAATCGCGGAATTCGACGCCGACCAGCACCGCATCTTCGGTCTTGATAAACGGGATCGCCGCGACCGTGTTCTTGCTCAGATTTTTCGGGACGACATACTCGAATTCCGTGCGCGCGAGCTCGGTGTTTCGCGAATCGGTTTCGACGAATTCGCTTTTACAGAGTTCCAAAAAACGGTTTTCGGCGGGTTCGCACGGCTCGAAAGAAGAGCGCCGCGCGGGCGTCAGAGACGTTTCGACGACGCCCGAAAACCGCTGAACCGCCGGTTTTATGACCGCGCCGATCCACGCGCTCGCCGAGCGGTTCAGTTTTTTCAGCAGTCGGTAAATATTGATTTCGAGCCGCGCGTCGAACATGCCGCCGACCGTCGAGGCGCGCAGAACCTGCAGCGCGTCGAGTTCCCGAACGACGCCGGCGCTTCGAAACGGCGTGTAATTTTCGATCTCTTGCGGCGGCTTGTTCCATTCCTTGATTTCGACGAGAAAAGATTCGACGCGCTCGTCGATGCCGCCGGGCGACGTGAAATAACGCATCGGCCCGCTGATTCCGAGGATTTCATCTGCCGGCAAATTCGCGCGTTTTTCTAAAACATCAAAAATCGGCTTTTGGTTTGGGATTTCGGGTTTTTGCAGCTCCGAAATCCCAAATCGCAAATCCGCGATCGCGCTGATCGGTTCGGTCAGATAACCCGAGTAATTCGCGCGGTTCAAGTTCGGCTGCCGCTTTTGCGCGTTGACGATCGGGCGCGGAAAGTCCTTTTTGGCGAGCACGAAAAGCTGTCCGTTTTCGTCTTCATACCACGGCAGGAGGTCGATCGTCTGATTCGGCCGCTCGGCGAGTTCGAAGATTTGACCGCTCGTTTTGTGGCGGTAGGCTTTGAGACGGAGAAAGGATTTTTCCGGCGAATAATTTACCGCCGCGCTATTGTCTTCGGACAATTGAACGCCTTCGGCGGTCGCGACCTTCTCGCCGACGATCAGAAAATTCGTCGGCGGAAATACGAGCGGATCACCGGTAAAATCCGACAAGAAGAATTTTCCGAGAAAGCGATTTTCGACGATCCACGGATTCCAGAGCGGCATCGAGACGACGATCCGCAGGTTTTCGCGCCGGAAGCTTTCTTCAAAATCCTTTTGCGAAAAATACGTGTATTCCTCCAAAAGCTCCGGCGTCCAATGATCGCGGTAGTCCTTGCGCAGAACGAATTCGGCGGCGTAGCGCAAAGTCGTTTCGAAACGAGCGAAGCCGTTTCTCGGAGAATCTGATTTTCGATAAGGAACCGCCGAGTCTAAATTCAGACTGCACCGAAAATCGCGCGCGAAAACTTCGAACAGCGCGGCGGTCGAAAGCTCGGCGATTTCGCCGGAATCCTTGCCGTCGCCGATCGGCAGATCGAGAAAGACCGGTTTTTCCGCCTCGTCCGGCACGACGAAATCGCGGATGATCAAAACGCCGCCCGCCTTTAACTGCGCGACCTGATTTTTTAAGGTTTTCGTGATCTGCGCGACGTCGAAGCCGTTAAAGCTCGTCACGTGATGCAGCACGGACGAATCGAGAATGCCGTCGAGCGAACCGGCGGCGAAAACGTTTTCGGCGATGTCGCCGGTCACGTATTTCAGATTTTTCGCGCGGTAATGATTGTTGGAATATTCGACCGTGACGGGATTGATGTCGACGCCGACGAGCTCCAAATCCTTATAAAGCCGCGCCAGATCGAACGTGCCGCTGCCCGAACCGGAGCCCATGTCGGCGATCGTTCCGCGCGAGGGAAAATGCGCCGTCGTGAGCGCGATCTTCTGCTGCATCGACGCGTCCATGCCGGCGAAATACTCTTCGTATTCCGACAATTCGCCGCGGTCTTGTCTGGCGTATTTGTTCATAAGAAAGTTAGCCACGAACAAACACGAAAATTCACGAAACAAATTTCATCTTTAAAGTTTTTCGTGTCCTTTCGTGTCTGTTCGTGGCTAAAAATTAATCCGCCGGCGAAATGCGCCCGCGGCATTCGCCGAAACCGATTCTTCTGAAACCTTCGCGCTCGCAGAAGGCTTTCATGATGATCTCGTCGCCGTCTTCTAAAAATCTGCGCTGTTCGCCGTTCGGCAGTTCGATCGGTTCCTTGCCGCGCCAGGTTAACTCCAAAAGACAGCCGCGTTCCGACTTTTCGCGGCCGGAAACGGTGCCGGTCGCCATCAGGTCGCCGGTCTGCAGGTTGCAGCCGCCGGACGCGTGATGCGCGAGCATCTGTCCGATCGTCCAGTACAAATCCTTCATGTTCGAGCGCGACAGCAAAAATGGTTCGACGTTTTCGGCGCGCATTTTTTCGGTCTGGATGTAAACTTCGAGGTTAACGTCAAAACCGCCGGATTTTTGATTTTCTTCGCTCTTTAAATAATCGAGCGGTTCCGGGTCGCCTTCCGGGCGTTCAAACGCCGGAACGCGAAACGGCGCCAAGGCTTCCATCGTGACGACGAACGGCGAAACGGTCGTCGCGAAGTTCTTCGCCAAAAAAGGTCCCAAGGGCTGATATTCCCACGCCTGGATGTCGCGCGCCGACCAGTCGTTTACTAAACATACGCCGAAGATATGTTCTTCCGCTCGTTCGATCGGGATCGGCTCGCCCAATTCATTGCCGCGCCCGACGAAAAAGCCGACCTCCATTTCGTAATCCAGATTCTTGCACGGAATAAATACGGGCGGCTGTTCGGCGTCGGCGCGGTTTTGTCCTTTCGGACGCCGAATGTCGGTGCCGGAAATCACGATGCTCGAAGCGCGCCCGTGATAGCCGATCGGAATGTATTTGTAATTCGGCAGCAAAGGATTGTCGGGCCGAAACATCGCGCCGACGTTCGTCGCGTGAAAGATCGAGCAGTAAAAATCGGTGTAATCGCCGATGTGCGCCGGCAGGTGAAATTCGGCTTCCGCGATCGGAATCAAATTTCGCTCGACGTGCCGGCGAGTTTTTTCGTCGGCCGCTTCCGATAAAATCTCCGTCAGGCGGCGGCGAAAAGCGCTCTGCAGTTCCGAAGCCTTCTTCATTACCGAATGATCGAGGCAATAGTTGTCCGTATTGACGGCGATATTAAAGGATTCATCGTCGAACAGACAGCACTCGTAACAGGCGTAAACGTCCAGAACGAATTCGCCGACGGCGACCCCGATCCGCACGTCTTCATACGTGCCGGCGCGTGTGAAGACGCAGAAGGGCAGATTTTGAATCGGGAAATCCGTGTCGGGCGCGTTGGCCGATTCGATCCAGCTGCGCAGATTCGGGTCGTGTGTTTCGTTTACATTTATCATTTATCATTTACCATTTATCAAAATTCACTGCTTGATAAATGGTAAATGATAAATGATAAATGTTACAAAAGCCCGATTTCCTGCAAATCCTCGATCGGTTCATCGAACGAGCAGCTGCCGAAACTGATGATGCTTTTCTGGCGGACGAAGCCGAGCTGCCATGTCGACAAAAAATAATCGCCGTGCCACGCGACGCCGTTTTCCGTGAACTCGAAGCTTTCTTCGAACTCGTCTTCGAGGATTTCTTCGAGAATTATCGGCTTGAAGCCGGCGCGCGCGAAGCCGGTCGCTAAAAACAGATTCAAAAAGCCGTTCATCGTGCCGCGGGGCGCGTCGGCTTCGTAGGTCAAAGGCTTGAAACAGCGCAGCGGGTGATGCAGCCCGGCGGTCGCCTTGAACGCCACGTTCGCCGCGAGACACGTGCGGATAAAACGGATGATCGTGCGCGTCGGCGGAAATTCCTCCGCCGACGTGCCGCCGGTGCGGATCTTGGCGCGCTGTTTGTGGATCGCGAGCGCCGTCACGAGATCGGGCAGGCGGTCGTCGAGCGGAATTTCAAAGTAAGCCGTCATAAATTTCGGCAGCGCGTTGACCGTGTTTTCGATTTTCGATTCGGTATTGGCGCGCACTTCGAGAACGTCGCAGACGACGTGCGGAGCGTGTTTGGCGTTGAAATCCTCGATCTGCCGGATGGTTTGGTAAATGTCTTCGCCCGCGAGCACCGCGAGGCGCCAAGACTGCTTCGAATCGCGCAGAATGAACTCGCGCGCGGTTTCCATAAACTCGTCGAGCCGGGCGGCCGGCAGGACGAACCGCCCGAGCATCCAGTTGTAATTGCTGTTGCGGTACGTGGCGTAGTTGATCACGGCTTCGGGCATCGAGAGCTGTGAAGGCGGAAAAAGCCCGGCGTAATCAACGATTTCGGTGAGCAGAATTCGAACCGATTCTTTCGGAGCTGTGTCAGTCATTTGGTCTGTAATCTGATGATTTTTCGTAAAAACCTCTGCTCTATCTTAGAATTCTTTGAAGGTTTTGCCAAACACCAAAACATCCGGAGCTCGTTCTAAAATGGCGCTAAAAATTAAATTTTCCGAACGCGCCGCAAGGCGCATCGCAAATTGACCGGCGACGTCACCATAGGAAGCGAGACGAAAGAATTTCCCGCGCGGCGGCGCGGCGGAAAAAAACACGCCCGGCGGCACTGTTTCGGAGTACGTGACCTTTACCGACGCAGTTCTTTTGCCGCCGCCGCCGTGGGCTAATTTGCATCACGCCTTCGGGCTCGTGAAGATGCCGGCGTTTCGCTCGATTATTATAATTCTCAACCGCTAATCCTCAACCGCGAAAATTCTTCTTCAGTTTCTGCCAGACTTCGAAATATTCCTTTTGCAGCTCCGAAGTTTCCATCGCAAACCGCGTCGGGCGAATAATATAACGCGATTCGAACATAAACGCCATCGTGCCGGAAAGCTTCTGCGGCTTTAAGTCGGCGTTCGACGCCTTTTCGAACGCTTCGAGATCGGGCCCGTGCGCCGACATCGAGTTGTGCAAACTTCCGCCGCCGGGGACGAAACCTTCTTCCTTCGCGTCGTACTGCCCGTAGCACAAGCCCATATATTCGCTCATTACATTGCGGTGATACCACGGCGGGCGAAACGTGTTTTCGGCGACGAGCCAGCGTTCGGGAAAAATCACGAAATCGCAGTTCGCGACGCCGGCGTCCGGGGACGGGGAAGTCAAAACGGTGAAGATCGACGGGTCGGGATGATCGAACGAGATCGAGCCGATCGTATTGAAGCGACGCAGATCGTATTTATACGGCGCGTAATTGCCGTGCCAGCCGACGACGTCCAGCGGCGAATGATCGATTCGGCATTTCCATAAATTTCCGCCGAATTTCGCGACTAATTCAAAATCGCCTTCCTTGTCTTCGAACCACGCGACCGGCGTTTCGAAATCGCGCGCGTTCGCCAGCCCGTTCGCGCCGATCGGTCCGAGATCGGGCAGCCGAAACTGCGCGCCGTAGTTTTCGCAGATGTAGCCGCGCGCGGAGCCTTCGGGCAGTTCGACGCGGAATTTCAGACCGCGCGGCAGAACGGCGATTTCGCCCGAGCCGATTTCCAGAACGCCGAGTTCCGTTAAAAAACGAACGCGGTTTTTCTCGGCGACGACGAGCATTTCGCCGTCGGCGTTGTAGAAAAATCGCTCTTTCATACCGCGATTGCAGGCGAAAATATGAATCGCCATGCCGGTTTGACTGAATAAATCGCCGTTGCCGGCGATCGTCGTCACGCCGTCGACGAAATCAGTTTCCGTTTCGGGCATCGGCAAAGGATTCCAGCGCAGCTGATTCGGCGTCACGGCGAGCTCGTCGAACCTGCTTTGCCAGCCGCCGTTCTCGACCTGCTGAAACGGTTTGTGCAGCACCGACGGGCGAATGCGATACGTCCAGGTTCTTCGATTGTGAACGCGCGGCACGGTAAAAGCCGTTCCCGAAAACTGTTCCGCATACAAACCCAAAGGCGCTTTCTGCGGCGAATTACGCCCGACCGGCAAAGCGCCTTTGACCGCTTCGGTCGCAAACTCGTTGCCGAATCCGCTGTTGTAACTTAGTTGATTTTCACTGGTCGTCGGTGTCATAGTCGGTGGTCAGTGGTCGGTGGTCAGTGGTCGGTATTTGTCTTTTCTGTCAACTGACCACCGACCACCGACCGCTTCAGTTTAAAGATTTCCGCGTCTTCTTTGTTCTTCTTCGATCGAAACGAAGAGCGCCTTGAAATTGCCTTTGCCGAAGCCTTTGCAGCCTTTGCGCTGGAGGATTTCGTAAAAAACCGTCGGGCGGTCTTCGACCGGTTTCGTGAAGATTTGCAGCAAATATCCTTCGTCGTCGCGGTCGACCAGAATGCCGAGGCGTTTCAAATCTTCGATGTCCTCGTCGATCGCGCCGACGCGCGTCGGGATTTCGTCGTAGTACGTATCGGGCACGCGCAGGAATTCGACGCCGTTCGCCTGAAGCTTGGCGACCGTTTCGCGGACGTCTTTACACAAAAGCGCGACGTGCTGCGCGCCCGCCGAGCGGTAAAAATCGATGTATTCCTGAATCTGCGATTTGCCGCCCTTGCCTTCCGCCGGTTCGTTGATCGGGAACTTGATGTTGTGCCCGCCGTCGCTCATGACGATCGACATCAAGGCGGAATATTCGGTCGAAATGTCGTTGTCGTCGAACGTGATGTAGCGCGAAAAGCCCATCACGTCGCGGTAGAAATCGCACCATTCGTTCATTTTGCCCAATTCGACGTTGCCGACGATGTGATCGACGAGTTGGATTCCGACTTCCTCGCCCGCGACTTCCTGCGCGACGAAACCGGGCAAAAACGCGCCCGAATAATTGTGCCCGTTATTGTTGTTGTAGGAAATAAACGAATGGATCGTATCGCCGTACGTGTGAATCGCGGCTTTGCGCACGTTGCCGAAATCGTCCCGCCAGTCGTGCGGTTCGATAAAGGCTTTCGCGCCGCGTCTCACCGCTTCATGAAACGCGTGATCGGCGTCCTCGACCAGAAACGCGATGTCGCGCACGCCGTCGCCGTGCTGCTTGATATGCTCGGCCGCCGGATGCTCGGGCGTTAAGGGCGTCGTCAGCACGAAATTGACGCGGTTCTGCCGCATCACGTAACTCGTCGTTTCGCGGTTGCCGGTTTCTAAACCCGAATAAGCGACGCGCGAAAAGCCGAACGCCTTGCGATAATAAAACTCCGCCTGCTTGGCGTTGCCGACGTAAAACTCGACATGATGTATTTTTTTGAGTCCCAAAGGGTTTTTTTCGTCTGTCATATATTGCCTCTTAATAAATTTCTATTATTTGCTCTTATTACCTGCTCTTATTGTTGCCTCTGCATAAATCTTGACAAGTTTTTGAATCGTTAAAAACTCGCTTTTGTCTTCTTCTACAAATTCGACGATATTTTTCAGTAGAAATCGAGCATATTGTAATTCTTTAACAATAATTCGTAATTCCGCGCCGGAATTTTTTCTGGCTTTAATCAAAATATTATTCAAATCTTCGTCAGAAAAAGACCTGCTGCCGAAATCTTCAAGAAATTCGTCTTCCGTCTCGACCGAATAATCTATCTCTTCCGTAAACTAAAACCATCTGAGTTTTATCGCCGTTTCAACGAAATCTCTTCATTATAAATCACTCAAATTCTATCGTTTCATTTTCGCCTTAACTCACACAAACTACACTTTTTTCCGCGTTATGTCGGATAGTTAACAGACAAATTTTCGGTTTAACTTCAAAATAAAAACCGTTCATCCGAAAAATGAATTTAATCGCCGTAATCGCAAGCGTTTTTTATTTTTAGTTTCCGGCGCTTGCACACTAATTAAAGCGAAACTCGCCCCGACACGAAAAAACAAACTGATTGTATGTCGAATACATCGAAATCGCGTCTGCTGTTTAGAAACAGACTGCTGGCCGCGCTGCCCGACTCGGAAATCAAACTTCTGCGCCCGCACCTCGAACCGGTTGCGTTCGAGCCCGGCAGCATCGTCTATCAAGCCGGCGACACGATCAGCCACGCCTATTTTCCGAACGACGGCATGGTTTCGCTGCTCAGCGTCACCGAACAGGGGCAGACGGTCGAGGTCGGTTTCACCGGTTTCGAAGGCATGGTCGGCTTGCCGGCTATCTTGGGACAGACCGAAATGCCGTACCAGGCGATGGTGCAGGTCAAAGCCGAATGCTGGCGCGTCGAAACCAAGCATATCCTCGAACTCTTCAGCCGGTGCGGTGCGTTTCATGACATCGTGCTGCGTTACTTTTACGTCGTCGTCAAACAAATTTCGCAAACCTGCGTCTGCAATCATTTTCACACGATCGAAGCGCGTTTGTGCCGCTGGCTGACGGTCATGCGCGAGCGTTCGGGCGATAAACATCTGACGCTGACGCAGGAGTTTTTATCGCACATGCTCGGCGTGCAGCGCACGAGCATCGGCATGATCGCCCAATCGATGCAGAACGACGGCATCATCCGCTACCGCCGCGGCAAAATCGAGATCGTCGACGACGAGCGTCTGAAGAGCGCCGCCTGCGAATGCTTCCATATCGTCAGGGAAGAACAGGAAAAATTCATCAACGACAAAAATTTTCCCGTTATGTCGGATAACTAGCAGACGCGCCCCGTTTTTCGCTTCAGAATGAAATTGTTTTGCCGATATCTATAAGGAATAAAAACAATTTAGTGGAGAACGACAACCCGGCTTCACCAATCAGAAGCATCCTGTGCGTCGACGACGATGCCGACACGTGCGAGCTCCTCCAGTTCGTGCTGGACGAGTACGATTTCGCTTCGGCGCACTCGGTCGAAAAAACTTTGGCGCTGATCGAAACCCGCCGCTTCGATTTGTATGTTTTCGACAACTGGATGCCCGACGGTTCCGGCGTCGAATTATGCCGGAAAGTGCGCGCGCTCGGAATCGACGCGCCGATCATCTTCGTCTCCGGCGCGGCGCAGACGAAAGACGTCGAGGAAGCTCTCGCGAACGGCGCGACGAGGTATTTGACCAAGCCGTGCGAGCCGGACGTGCTGAAAAAGATTGTCAAAGAACTGATCGCTTGAAACGATAATTTCAGACCCGATTTAATTTCTTAAAACTATTTCCCGAAGCTTTCGATATATTTTCTGGTCTGTTCCTTCAATTCCGCGTAGCTCGGAATCACGAACAGCACCGGCTGCATGTCCGAGTAGCTGTATTCCGTATTGATGACTTCTTCGAGATCGAACGGCCTGCGCACGACTTCGTCGCCGAAAGCGTGCACCAGTTCGCCGAAGCTCGACAGCAGACCGGCGCCGTAAGCTTTGATTTCGCCTTCGTGTTCGACCAGCCCGAATTCGACCGTGAACCAGTAAAGCCTGCCCAATTCTTCTAATTGCCGATCGCTGGCGATGCGCGCGCCGTGTCCGATGAACTGCGAAAAATCCGCGAAATTCGGGTTCGTGAACATCGGAATATGCCCGATCGATTCGTGCACGATGTCCGGTTCGGGCGTGTAAGCGGGTTGCGAATGATGCCGGATATACTGCGTGCAGAGCATCACGCGGTACGAAAGCCAGCTCAAAAATCCGCGCGTTTCGACCAATCCCTCGATCGGCGCGAGCCGAAAGCCGGTCAACTCCTTCAAGCGGCGGTTCATTTCCGAAAGCTGCGGGATGCGCTCGGTCGTGATGCCGAGATCTTTTTTCGCGCGCAGGTAAAAAGGCGAAGCGTATTGCTGGTGCAGCTGTTCGAGCTCCTCCGCCACGTAACGCCAGACGCGCTGCTCGCGCGGGCTGTATTCGACGTCCGTGATCACGCCGGTTTCGCGGAAATTTTTCGCGAGGCTCGCGATGTAATCGCGGCGTTTGCGATACTCCATGTCGTTCGCGCCCGGATGATCGATGTGCAGCTCGTTGATGTTCTCGAATTTCATGTCGCGGAATTCCGGCAGATCCGCGTCGGCGACGGCGTAATTGGAAATCGTAAAGGCGGGCTCGGCGATTGAAACGGTTTCGGTCAGCATAATTTTCTCCTCTTTACCAAAGATGCGTTTTGCAAATACAAGGTTATCCGCAAATAACTTATTATAATGAAACCGGTCAATCGGGTGAATAGGTAAAGTCAGTTTGTAAACGGGTATCGTTTTAGATTATAAGTTTGTTTTGAAGAAACGCCTTAAAATTTAAATGATTGACGAGATTGACTGGAAAATACTTAAAGAACTGCAAATCAACGCCCGCGTCACTTACGCCGAACTCGGTCGCCGCGTCGGTTTGACGACGCCGGCGGTCATCGAGCGCGTCCGCAAAATGGAAGACGCGCGCATCATCACCGGCTACCGCGTCGAAATCGACACGGCGATGGTCGGTCTGCCGATCACGGCGTTCATCCGGATGAGCATCACCGGCGTCGATTACTCGCACATCATCGAGGTCGCAAACGAGTCGACGGAAGTCCTCGAATGCCACCGCGGCACGGGCAACGATTCGTTCATCATGAAGGTCGCCGTCGCCGACGTCGGGCATCTGCAAACGCTGATCGACAAACTGACGCCCTACGGCATCACGACGACGTCGATCGTCCTTTCCTCGCCGGTCAAGAGCCGCGTGATCGAAAAAAAATAAAATCGATTTTAACTTAAACTGCAAACTATGCAATACTTAGCGTCATCAATCCGGCTGCCCGGCGCCGCGCGTCGGCGAATGACTTTTTCGCTTGTGCGGGCGGCAGAATCCACAAAACATTCAATTTACGGGAGGGAATTCTTTTTAATGTTGACCGCAATGGAAGGAAGTTCGCCGACTATTCGGGGCGAAAACAACAAAAAATATTACGTCTGGCTCGCCTACATGCAGACCAAACAGGGACAAAAAATATACGTGCCGGGACCGGCGGCGATCTCTTGGGGACCGAGTCTGATCAACATTCGTAAAATGGCGGACAAAGCGACCGCTTTCATCAAGGGCTACGACGGACCGATTTTCCTGATCGGCTGGAGCCGCGGCGCCGCCGCGTGCATACAGGTCGCGCTCGATTTGAAACGCAGCGGGTTCGGGCGCAAAATCGACGCGATGTTCTTGTTCGATCCGGTCGATCAGGACGGCTCGACCGGCGATTTTTTCGATACGATCCCGAGTAACGTCGTTAACTGCTACCGCGCGAAAGCGTTGAAAAAGGAAGGAATCTGGGCGAAGGTTTTTCCGACCTGCGGAAATTTGCGTGAAAACGGCGTCAATTACGTGTCGCGCGATTTCAACACGACGCACGGCGGCGTCGCCGGCACCGAAGGCATGACGAACGGCGACGACGGCGCGGGCAATTGGATGTGGACGAACATGGCGCGGCACGGCGTCGTTTAAGTGAAAAGCGAACAGTAAATAGCGGGGACTCGGAAAATGTTTCCTCGATTGCTCACTTTTCACTTAAATAAAAATGCCACAAAAGCCGGGCGGCGACGGCGCGGAACGGCTTCCATTTTTCGGCGATCCGCTGAAACTCGTCGGAAGCGGGCGCGTGTTCGAGCTTTCTGAGTTTTTTGTACGCGACGTGCAGCGCCAGATCGCCTTTCGGCATCACGTCCGCCCGAAGCAGCGCCATCAAAAGATAAATGTCCGCCGTCCAGTCGCCGACGCCCTTGATTTTTTTGAGCTCCGTTTTGGCTTCCGCGTCCGGCAGGTTTTTCAGCGCTTCCAAATTCAGACTTTCGCTTGCAACCGCCCGCGCCAACTCGCGCGCGTAGACGGTTTTCTGGCGCGAAAAATAACATTCCCTGAACTCTTCGTCCGTCAGTTTCAAGACGTTTTCGGGCGTGATCGCGCCTAATTTTTCGCGCAGTCGATTGAACGCCGAAAGCGCCGACGCGAGCGAAACCTGCTGTTCCAGAATGATGTGAATGAGCGTCGCGAACGAGGCTTCGCGCGCCCAGAGCGGCGGCGTTCCGTAAGTTTGAAAAATGCCGGCTAGATCCGAATCGATTTCCGCGAGCTTCCCGCAGATTTCGGGCAGTTTTTTTTCGTCGAGCGTTTCGATCATAAAGTTTTTTCGCGCGTTCGTTATACAATTATTGGAGATGATCAAGCGCTTCGTAAAATCGCCGGTTCCGTTTTTGCTGATTTTGTTTTGCGCCGTTTGCGCCGCCGCGCAGAGCCCGGCGAATTGCGCTCTGACGGACGCGCCGCCGCTTCTCGGCTTACGCCCGGGAATGTCGCCGTCGCAGGTGCAGGGCGCGTTCGGCAAAGATTTGAAAATCAAGGTCAAAACGACCGGCGAACGCACGTTTTTTCAAAATTACGTCAATAAAAAAGCGACCGGAAAACTGATTGGCGTGCGCGCGCTTTATCTCAGATTTCTCGACGGCAAACTTTATCAGATCGAAATTTTTTACGACGAGCAGCCGAACGCGCCAGATCTCGAAACTTTCGCCGCCGATCTCGCCGCGCAGCTGAATTTTCCGCCCGGCGCGGCTTGGGAGTTTTCGTACAACAAAGCCGTCATCGACTGCGGCGCGTTCACGCTCGTCGCCGACATGCCGGTCGACGCGCGCGTCGAACTGACCGACACGGCGCTGCGGGCCGAAGCCGCAGCGCGGCGCGAGAAGGGCAATTAAGTCTTACCGATTTCTTTCCCGGGCTAAAGCAGGCTTTTCATCCGCAGAATCCGCGTTTCGTTCGTTTTACAGTCAGTTACGAGTTTCTTCCCCCGGAATCAGGCGGCTTTTATTTTCGAAAGGATTCATTTTGTAACCGAAACCGTTTTCGCGGCGCTCTTTTCGCAAATCCCGGCGATTCGCTCGGAATCGATCTGCACCGTGGCGGTCAGCCCGCCGCCCGCCATCTCCGGCGCGGTTTCGACCTTTATTTTCGGCGTTCCCTGACCTTCGGTGATCGCGCCCGCCGAAACCGTCCAGTTGAAAGTCGTCCCGGACGCGAAATCGCCCGCGACGTTGGCCGTGAAAATTATCGTCTCGCCGGCTTTGATGGAATCTTTCGGACTCGAAATTTCGAGCGCCGGGCAGGCGTCGGCGAAACCGCAATCGCAATCTTTGACCTCGACGGTTCCCGCCTGCGTTTCCGGGTAAATTTCGGACGCGTCGCCGATGCCGACCGTGACGGTGTAAGTTCCGGCGCGCACGCCGCTCAAATCCCACGAAACCCGCGCGCCCGTGCCGACGACGCGCCCGCCCGAAACCGTGTAATAGTACAAAAGTTCGGTGTTTTGCGGGTTGACGACCGACGTTTCGACTTTTATGGTAATGTCTTCATCGCAAGTCGTTCCGGCTTTCGGATTTCTGCCCGGCGGGCGCGGGTTAATAACTTCATCCCGGTCGAGCGAAACCTTTTCGATTTTCGCCGACGGCGTCGGTTTTGTTAAGGAAATATTTAGATGATCTCGACCGGTTTTCGCGCCGGGCGCCGATTCGAACGAAACGGGCAGCGAAAATACAAGCAGCAAAAAGATAAAACATTTGTTCATTTTACCTGATGATTTCGACCGTTTTAGTCGTCGTTCGCGGACAATTGGAACAAAGCAGGGGACTGTCGATCTCGATCGTCGCTTCGATCGTCCCGGTCATTTCGGGAGTGGTTTTAACTTTTATCTGCGGCGTTCCCTGACCGCGCACGATCTCGCCCTGCGAAACCGTCCATTTGTAAGCGATCTCAACAGCCGTTCCGCCTTCCGCATTCGCCGTGAAAACCGTCGATTCGCTGGCTCGGACGCTTTTGTTGCCCTTGATTTCCAAATCCGGGCAAAGACAAATTATCGGGCAATGATGACATTCTCTAATGGTGATTTGTTGCGCGCGGACTTCGTCGCTGACGCCGCGATTTCCTTTTATCGCGACCGAAATCATGTAAGTTCCGGGACGGACCCCCTTTAAATCCCAGACGACATTCGCGCCTTCACCGGTAATGCGTCCGCCCGAAACCTTGTATTCGAAGGTCAAAGAAACATTTTTCGGATTCGTAACGAAGGTTTTGACGTTGACCAAATAATAAAGTTCATCGTAGCAGGGGTTTTCAAAAGACCTGGGAATCTGCATTGGCGGGCATGCGATGATGACTTCTTCTTTGTCGAGCGCCAGTTTTTCTATCCGCACCAGTATTTTCGGTTTCGGTGTCGCTGCCGGTACAAATAATGCTTTTTCATTTACGGTCGCCGAGACATAAGTTTCCGGCGGAAATGCGTTTGATAAAAGAATGGCAATAAACGCGAAGATAAAATATTTTTTCATGGCATTTCGGCAGAGCGGATTCGGCGTCGGTTTTTCAGGACGCGAACCGGAATATTTAGAATCATAAAACAAATTCGCGTCGGCGCGTTATATTTTTTGAATCGCGCGGATTTAGTTATATGATGGCTTTGAATAAATCGTTTGGAGCTCACATGAAGAAAATTTTTTCCGCCTTTTGCTGTTTATTTTTCGCGGTCGCCGCCTTCGCGCAAACGCCGACGCCGAAACCCGTCGAAACGGACGCGGACGTCGTGAAGATTTCGACGACGCTGATTCAGGTCGACGCGACCGTGACCGATAAAAACGGCAGGGTCGTGACGGATTTGACGGCGGACGATTTCGAGATTTTCGAGAACGACAAAAAACAGTCGATCACGAATTTTTCGTTCGTCTCGTCGGTGCCGGCGATCAAACCGGTCGTCAATCCGGACAAAAATCGGGCGGGCGTGCCGATTCCGCCGGTCGAGCTGCGCCCCGAGCAGGTGCGCCGGACGATCGCGCTCGTCGTCGACGACCTCGGCTTGTCGGCGGAAAGCGTTTATTTCGTGAAGCGCGCGCTCAGGAAATTCGTCGACGAGCAGATGCAGCCCGCCGATCTGGTGGCGATCGTGCGCACCGGCAGCGGCACGGGCGCGCTGCAGCAGTTCACGTCCGACAAAAATCTGCTTTACCTGGCGATCGAAAAGCTGCGCTGGAATCCTCTCGGACGCGCCGGCGTGACGACCTTCGCGCCGCGCGAGCCGACCTTGCAGGAACTCGTCAAAGCGAATTCGGCGATTCCGAGCCGGGCGAACGTCAGTGCGGGCCAGATGGACCCGCAAATCGAAGCCGAAAAAGAGCGCATCACCGCTTTCAACGAGCTGCGCGAAGACATTTTTTCGATCGGCACGCTCGGCGCGATCAATTACATCGTTCGCGGCATGAACGAGCTGCCGGGCAGAAAATCGATCATGCTTTTCTCCGACGGTTTTTCGATCTGCACCGACACGGACATGAAAAAAGACGGCGGGCGCTGCACGCGCATGCGCGAGGCTTTGAAGCAGCTCACCGATTTATGCAATCGCGCGTCGGTCACGATCTACACGCAGGACGCGCGCGGCATCGCGCCGACCGCTCTGACCGTGCAGGACGTGCCGACGAACGATCCGAAATCCTTGCTCGAAGGCTTGAACGCGCGCACGAACGAGCTGCGCGACAAACAGCAGGGCTTGAATTTTCTGGCGGAAGAAACCGGCGGGCGGGCGATTCTCGGGACGAACGATTTGAACAAGGGGCTCGAAAAACTGCTCGAAGACACGAAAGGCTATTATCTGATCGCTTACCAGCCGGATTCGGAAACTTTCGACAACCAGTCGCGCCGCTTTAACAAGCTGGTCATCAAGGTCAGGCGCGACGACGTCAACGTGCGCTATCGCAGCGGCTTTTTCGGCGTTCCGGAGTCTGCGATCAGCCGTGCCGCCGCGCAAAACGAAACGCCGCTCCAGCAAATCCTCAAGCCCTTGACTTCGCCGTTCGCCGCCAACGAAATCAATCTCAAATTGAACACGCTCTTCGGAAGAGACGACAAAAACGGCGCTTTCCTGCATTCGTTCCTGCATGTCGACGCGCGCGACTTAAAGTTTTCGGAGGCGGCTGACGGCACGAAGCAGGCGACTTTCGACGTGCTCGCGATCAGCTACGGCGAAAACGGCGCGATCGTCGATCAGGTCGGTAAAAATTACACGATCGCCGTCAAAAGCGAGGAGTATCAAAAAATTTTGAACGACGGTTTTGTCTATAACTTCGTTTTCCCGATCAGACAGCCCGGCGCATATCAGATGCGCGCCGCGCTGCGCGACGCGGGAAGCGCAAAGGTCGGTTCGGCGAGTCAGTTCATCGAGGTTCCGGATCTGAAAAAAGAGCGGCTGACGCTTTCCGGCATCATCCTCGAAAATCTGACCGAAACCGAGTGGAAAAACCGCAATTCCGCGCCCGCGCCGAGTCAGAATCAAACCCGGCTGATGCAGGACACGTCGCTCAGACGCTTTCGAAGAGGCACGATTTTGAATTATTCCGCCGATATTTACAACGCCCGGCTCGACGCCGCGCAAAAAACGCAGCTGCAGACGCAAATCAGAATCTTTCGCGACGGAAAACTCGTGCTCGACGGCCAGCCGAAGCCGTTTCAGCCGGAAGGAAACGCCAATCCGACCAGATTGAATTTTGCCGGCGCGCTCGGTCTCGGGAACGAAATGAAACCCGGCGACTACGTTTTGCAGATCATCGTCACCGATAATCTCGCCAAATCGAAAGGCCGCCTCGCGACGCAATGGGTGCAGTTCGAACTGACCGACTGATTCGATTTTGAATTTTAGATTCTGGATTTTGGATTCTGGATTTTGGATTGGTTTTGTCGGTGAATTTGTGAGGTTGAGCTTTGGCTTGTTTCTTATGTGAATCGATTTCAATAAGTAACCGCGCTTTTCAACGCGATGGCAAATCCAAAATCAATTGATGTGCAGCGAGGTGAATTTGTTGGCTAAAATCAGGCTGAACGAGCCCATCAAGGTCGGGTAAGCGCCGAGCGTCGAGGGCATTATTTTGACCGCCGGGTAGCCCTGGCAAACGCCGCTTTCGGCGCCTTTGATGATGTCGTCGGCGAAGAGCGACCAGACCTGCACGAATTTGCCGGCGACGATCGTCACTTCCGGCGACAGTCCCTGAATCAAGTTCGAAATGCCCAAGCCGATGTAATAAGCGGTTTCTCTAAGCGCTTTCGTCGCGTTTTTATCGCCGGTGAAAGCCAGTTTGATCAGCTCTTCGAAAATCATCTGGTTTCGACCGTTCTTTTTGCCGGTCAGTTTCGCGTAGCGCGCGAGCGCGGCGCGTTCCGAAGCGAAAGCCTCCCAGCAATTATAACTTCCAGCGGCGCAGGCGACCGGCGCGTTGGTGCCGATCGTCATGTGCCCGAATTCGCCGGCGACGCCGTCCTTGCCGCGGTAAATCTGCCCGTCGAACACGATTCCGGTGCCGATGCCGCTGTGAATCAGCACGACCACAAAATCGCGCACGTTGCTGATCTCCGGTCGTCCGAGCCACAATTCGGCGAGCGCCGTCGCGTTCGTGTCGTTTTCGACGATCACCGGCAGCCTGGTGGCTTTTTCGATCGTTTCGACGATTTCCGGGTAATGCCAGCCGAGATGCGGGATGTTGACGACCTTGCCCTTCCACGATTCGACCAGCCCCGGCAGACTGATGCCGATGCCCTCGATCGAGCCGTCGCTTTTTTTGATGTAATCGCGCGCCGTTTCGACGATCCGGCTCATCGTTTTATCGAAATTCGGGCTCGTCGAAAATTCCTGCATTTCCAAGATCTTACCGGTCAAATCGCTCGTCCCGATGATCGTCATCTTTTTCCCGAGATCGACGCCGAGCGCGACGGCTTTCGTGGTCTTCAGAGAAAGCAGCTGCGGCGGTCTGCCGCCGGATGATTCGCCCTCGACTTCCTCGATCAATTCGGCGGCGAGCAGCTCGTCGACGATCAAGGATACGGTCGAGCGGTTCAAATCGGTGACGCGCGCGATGTAAGCGCGCGAAACCGGCCCTTCTTCGCGCACGTAATTGAGGATGATCTGGCGGTTGATGTCGCGGATGGTATTCGAGCGCGCGACGTTGATGTTTTTCAGGTTTATTCTTCTCGCCATATCTTCAATAAACAGTTTATCAAGCAAATCCGGTTTGGCGAAAATTATTTAAAAAAGAAATAAAGGATAACTGAGAATCGGCAATCGATATAAAATCCCGCCCGCGGGGAAATTCGTCGATCGGGCATTATCGAATATCAATTAATTCAACGGTTTTCCGCCGCGCAAAAATCGTTTCGTACAAAAAGCGCGAATCTATTTACCCCGAAAGATCCTGACGCTTCCGATGACGGCATCGAAAGCCGGTTTCGGATCGCCTTGCCGGTCGAAAAGCAGCGGATGGTTCGTCCTGCCGCGCACCGGAAAATTATTGAGCCAGGATTCCTTGTCGGTCACGTTCCAGAATGTGATGCGGTCGATGTTTTGATGATGTTTGAGATAAACCGCAAATAATTCGGCGTAGCGGTCGGCGAGCTTTTCCTGGATTTCGGCGGGCAGGTCGTTTTTATAAGGATCGAGTTTTTCCTTCTTCTCGAAACTCAAAGTCACTTCCGCTCCGCTGAATCCTTCCGGGTCGGGCAGCACGCTGACGTCGAGCTCGGTGATCGCGATTTTGACGCCGAGCGCGGCGAATTCGCGCAGCGTCGCGTCCTGTTGCGCGGCGGTCGGAAAAGTCAGATTATTGTGCCCCTGCGAGCCGATCGCCTTGATCGGAATCCCGGCCGCCTGCAGTTTTTTGACGAGCGCGACCGCGCCGCGCCGCTTCGGTTCGTTTTCGAGCGAATAATCGTTGTAGTAAAGCTCGGCGTTCGGGTCGGCTTCGTGCGCGAATTGAAAGGCCTTGACGAGGTAATCTTCGCCGATGATTTTGAGCCACGGCGATTGGCGCAGAGTGCCGTCCTCATTAAGCGCTTCGTTGACGACGTCCCAGCCCTTGATCCTTCCTTTGTAACGCCCGACGACCGTTTTGATATGCGACTGCATTCTTTTCAACAATTCGTCGCGGCTCACCGGATTTCCTTTTTTGTCCTCGAAAACCCATCGCGGCGTTTGATTGTGCCAGACGAGCGTGTGCCCGACGATGAACATGCCGTTTCGTTCGCCGAACGCCACGTAGCGGTCGGCGGCGGCGAAATCGTAACGGTCGGGCCGCGGATGAACCAGCGCCCATTTCAGGATGTTTTCGGGCGAGATCGTGTTGAACTGCTCCTTGACGATTTTGGCGGCGCGCGCGTCTTTTTCGTAAATCTGCGGGCGATTAAGCGACGCGCCGATCAAAAAATAATCCGCAAACGTTTCTTTGAGTTTTGCCTGCCCGAATAGATTGACGGTGTTAACGCTGAGGCAGAGAATTGCGATAATCACCGATAATGACTTGTTTTTCATTATCTTCACCCGAAATCGCCGGTTCGTTCGGCATCCATTCACTAAAGCCAATTCCTGTTAAAAAATCAATTCCTATTATCTTCGCGGGCTTCGCGCCTTTGCGGGAAGTTTTTTGTCTCCCGCAAAGGCGCGAAGCAGGACAAAATTTCTACTGCGCCGGCGCGTTTTTGTAAACCGCTTCGCGTTTGTGAAAGCCGTCTTTAATGACGGTCGCGTCCAGGTTGTTTTTATCGACCGAGATCGGTTCGAGCAGGATCGACGGCACGTCTATTTTGCCGTTGTTGACTTTGCCGGGCGCGTCGACTTTTTCCTTTTTCGCGAGCGCGACCGCCGCCTCCGCCGCCCGGTTCGCGAGCAGCGCGACGGGTTTGTAAACCGTCATCGACTGCGATCCGTCGACGATCCGCTGCAGACCGGCGAGATCGGCGTCCTGCCCGGAAACCAAAACCTTGCCGTTGAGTTTTTTCGAATTGAGCGCCTGAATCGCGCCGCCGGCGGTCGCGTCGTTCGAAGCGACGACCGCGACGACGTCGTTGTTGTTCATCGTCAGCGCGTTTTCGGTGTGTTTGAGCGCTTCTTCGGCGAGCCAGTCGCGCGCCCACTGATCGGCGACGACTTTGATGTCGCCCTTGTCGATCAGCGGCTGCAGAACCCGCATTTGCCCGTCGCGGAACATGCGCGCGTTGTTGTCGGTCGGCGCGCCGCCGATCAGAATGTAATTGCCTTTCGGCGCCCTTTCGACCAGATACTGCGCCTGCATCGAGCCGACTTTTTCGTTGTCGAACGAGATGTACAGATCGACGTCGCTGTTTTTGATCAGCCGGTCGTAGGAAATGACCGGCACGTTCTGGCGTTTGGCGGCTTCGACGATCGTCGCGCTGACCTCGCCGTTGTGCGGAATCACGACCAGCACGTCGATGCCCTGCGTCAAAAGGCTTTCCGCCTGTTTGACCTGCGTTTCGTCCTTGCCGTCGGCGGCTTGCACGAGCACTTCGGCGCCGAGTTCTTCGGCCCGTTTGACGAAAATGTCGCGGTCCTTCTGCCAGCGCTCTTCCTTGAGAGTGTCCATCGAAAGACCGATGCGGATTTTGCCGGATTTATTCGGCGTGGTCGTCTGCGCCGGCGCGTTCTGCTGCGGCGACTGCACGCAGGCAAGCGCGAAAAGACCGAAAGCGAAAGTGATAAACGTAAGAATTGCGCGTAAAGGCTTTATTTGATTCATAGGTTTAATGATTGATTCGACGAAATCATGTCAGTGCCGCCTGCGTGAAGGGGCGAGGCAAACGTCGCACAAATAAACCCGCCCGCTCGCGCAGGCGGCACTGACGAAACGAGCCGCCTGAAGGCGGGACTCGGAACGTTAATCGACTCCGAGCAAAATATCCATCGTTAATTGATCGAGGCGTTCGTATTTCAAGCCTTTCGATGAAAGCGCGGCGCGGTCGAATTCTTCCGCCAGCAGATTTTGCGAGCCGTCCGCCGAGAATCGGCCGATTTCGTACGCTTTGTTGGTTTCTTCGATTTCTTTGAGGATCGATTGAATTTCTTCGTGCTGATTCCATCTTTCAGCCTTGTCCTTGAAAATCAGATAAGTGCGCATGCAGCCGCGCGCGAATTCTTTCACGCCATCGTAATCTTCCGTCCGATACGCGTGCGCGTCGAAATGCCGCATGCCTTCGTAGCCGACGTCTTCGAGGAATTTTACGAGCCAAAAAGATTGTTTCGGACTGACCGAGCCGAACCTTAAATCCTGATCGTATCTGCCCGGATATTGGTCATTGAGATCGATGTGAAAGAGTTTTCCGGCTTCCCACGCCTGCGCCACGGCGTGCATCATCGACAAGCCCGGCATCTGCTCGTGCGCGACTTCCGGATTGACGCCGACCATTTCTTTGTAATCGAGGGTTTCGATAAACGCCAGATAAGCGCCGGTCGTCGGAAAATAAATGTCTGCGCGCGGCTCGTTCGGTTTGGCTTCGAGCGCGAATTTGTAACCGTAGTTTTGTTGCTTGTTGTATTCGCACAGGTAATTCAAAGCGTCCCTGAATCTTTGAATGGCGTCCGTCGTCGAACGGCACGCGTCGGTTTCGACGCCTTCGCGTCCGCCCCACAACACGAACGTTTCGGCTCCGAACTCGGCGCCGAGGTCCATCGCGCGCATCGTTTTTTGAAGAGCGTAGGCGCGCACTCGCGCGTCGTTGGCGGTAAACGCGCCGTCGCGGAAAACCGGCTCGTAAAACAGATTCACGGTCGCCATCGGCACTTTTATGTCATTGTCGTCGCACGCCTTTCTGAAATCGGCGACGATTTGCTGTCTCTCGCTCGAAGACGCGTCGATCGGCACCAGATCGTTATCGTGAAAATTGACGCCGTAGGCGCCGACTTCCGCCAAAAGCTCGACCAGTTCGACCGCCGATTTCTTCTCGCGAACCTGCGTGCCGAACGGATCGGCGCCGCGATTGCCGACCGTCCACAATCCGAAGGTGAATTTATGTTCCGGTTTCGGTTCGTATCTTCCATTTCCGTTGTTACTCATATGTTTAAATCTCCAATTTTTTAATGTCCTGCCAATATTGCCGAAACGGGGCGAAGCGCCGTGTACAACAATTTATAAGCTTCGTAGTTTCTTTGTGATTTTTCGACCGAATCCGTGTTCGGCTCGATTTTTCGCGCCGTTTTGATCGTCTTTTCGCAGGCTTCGTCGACCGTTTCCCAAAATCCCGCGCCGACGCCCGCCAAAATCGCCGCGCCGAACGCCGCGCCTTCTTCCGCTTCGATGGTTTCGACCGGCTGTCCGTAAACGTCGGCTTGAATCTGCTGCCACAGCGCGGATTTCGCGCCGCCGCCGCCCAATCGGATCGATTCGGCTTGCGCGCCGAGCTCGCCGAAAATCTCGATCGAATCCTTCAGCGAAAACGCGACGCCTTCCAGCACGGCGCGCGTCAGATGCGCTTTCGTGTGCGACGCCGTCAAACCGACGAACGCCGCCCGCGCGTTGGCGTCGAGATGCGGCGTGCGTTCGCCCATCAGATAGGGAAGCCAGAGAAGCCCGTCCGCGCCGCTCGGAACCGCGGCGGCTTCCGCGACCAATTCGTCGTAGGATTTGCCGTCGCCGAGGTTTTCGCGAAACCATTTGAAGGAAAGTCCGGCGGCTAGAGTGACGCCCGTATTGTGCCAGCGCCCGGGAATCGCGTGGCAGAGCGTGTGAATTCTGCCCTTTAAATCAAGTTTCGGCTGGTCGGTGACGGCGAAAATCACGCCCGAAGTGCCGATCGTCGCCGAGAGCATGCCGGCGCGCACGATTCCCATCCCGATCGCGCCGGCGGCGTTGTCGCCCGCTCCGGCGACGACCGTCGTGCCTTCGATCAAGCCCGTTTCGCTTGCTCCCTGAGCGGAAATTTTGCCCGTTATTTCCGTCGATTCATAGACCCGGGGCAACAAATCGCGGTCGATCTCGAAGGCGGAAATCATCTCCTCCGACCATTTTCGATTCGGCACGTCGAAAAGCAACGTGCCGGAAGAATCGGCGACGTCGCTCGCTTTGTCGCCGGTAAGCCGCAGGCGAATGTAATCCTTCGGCAGCAGAATCGCCCGAACTTTATCGAACGCGGCGGGTTCGTGCTCGCGCAGCCAGAGAATTTTCGGCAGCGTAAAGCCCGTCACCGCCGGGTTCGAAACCAGTTCGATCAGTCGTTCGCCGCCGATTTTTTCCGTGATGGCGGCGCATTGCCGCGCGGTGCGCTGGTCGCACCAGAGCAGCGCGGGGCGAATCACTCTGTCCGATTCGTCGAGGAAAACCGAGCCGTGCATTTGACCCGAAAAACTGACGGCTCCGATTTCTTCAGCATTGACGATTTCCAAAACGCCGCGAATCGACTCCGCGCTCGCGCGCCACCAATCGTCCGGGTTTTGTTCCGCCCAACCGATTTCCGGCGACGCGAATTCTTCGTGCAGCGCGGTATGCGACGCGAGGATTTTGCCCGCTTCGTCGATCACGACCGCCCGCGAGCCGCCGGTGCCGATGTCTATGCCAAGAAATTTCATTTCTCTAATCTTAATATTTTAGAACTTAAAATACTTTAATTAGCGGCTTTGCGCCTTTGCGGGAAATTAAATCTTTGTTTCCCGCAAAGGCGCAAAGCCGCTAAGAATCAGTTTCCGACGACTTCGAGCGTCGCTTTCGTCAGATCGACGGAATTGCCGCCGACCATGATTTGAAACGTGCCGGGTTCGACGACGCGTCGCATTTCGCGGTTGTAAAACTGCAGTTTGGCGGGCGTTACCGTAAACGTCACGGTCTTCGTCTGCCCGGGCTCGATCGAAACGCGCGCGAAATCCTTGAGTTCTTTAACGGGGCGCGTGACCGAACTGACATCGTCGCGAATATACATCTGCGCGACTTCGTCGCCGCGCCGCGTGCCGGTGTTGGTAATGTCGACCGTCACGGTCGTCGTCTCGCCGGCGCCGATTTTCGGTTTCGCGATTTTCAAATTCGAGTATCTGAAAGTCGTGTAGCTCAAGCCGAAACCGAACGGAAACTGCGGCGCGGTCGTCGAAAACAAATAGCCGCGTTTGGCGGTCGGCTTCATGTTATAGTTGATCGGCAATTGTCCGGCGGAGCGCGGGAACGAAACCGGCAGTTTGCCGCCCGGATTGTAATCGCCGAAAATCACGTCCGCCGCCGCCGTGCCGGTTTCTTCGCCGAGATAAAAACCTTCGAGAATCGCCGGCACGCTTTCGGCGACGTAGCCGATGGCGAGCGGTCCCGAATTGGTCAGGAAAACGACGGTCGGCTTGCCGGTCGCGAGGACGGCTTTGACGAGATCGTTCTGCCTTCCGACGAGCTCGAGCGAATCGCGGTCGCCGAGGTGATTGTTCGCCCAGGCTTCTTTATTTGTGTCCTCATTGCCGCCGATCGACAAAATGACGGCGTCCGAGTTATTGGCGGCCTGCACGGCTTCGGCGATCAGGCGGCGGTCGTCCGCCTCGTCGTTCAAGGTCGCTGTGTCGCCGAACCAGTTGCCGCCTTCTTTCGTGATTTTGACGCCTTCCGCGTAATTTACTTTCACCGAATTGCCGAGTTTCGTTTGAATTCCTTCCAAAAGGCTGACCGTTTTCGGCGGGCGCGGGTCGGTGTAGCCGCCGAGGTGCGCCTTCGCCGCGTTCGGTCCGATGACGGCGATCGATTTCAGTTTCGTGCGGTCGAGCGGCAGCAGATTTTTATCGTTTTTGAGCAGCACGATCGAACGCCGCGCCGATTCAGCGGCGAGCGCGCGGTCTTCCGGCGTGTCGATTTTTTGCGCGACCGTTTCGGCGTCGACGTACGGGTTTTCGAAAAGTCCGAGCTGAAACTTCTGGTAAAGAAGCCGCGAAACCGCCTGATCGACAAGGGTTTGCGGGATCTTTCCGGCTTTGACCTGCTCGGCCAAAGTCTTATTGACGTCCATGTCCGGCAGTTCGATGTCGAGCCCGGCCTCGAGCGCCTGTCGGGCGGCGTCGGCTTTGTCGGCCGCGACTGAATGCAGTTCCTGAAGCTGCGTCATCGCGTAATAATCCGAAACGACCGTGCCGCGAAAACCCCATTCCTTGCGCAGCAGGGAATCGATCATCCATTTGTTGGCGTGCACCGGAACGCCGTCGATTTCGTGATATGCCGGCATGATGCTCATCAAATTCGCCTCTTTGACGGCGGCTTCGAACGGCGCGAAGTGCGTTTCGCGCAAAAGCCTTTCCGGTAAATTGACCGGACCGATGTTCGTCCCGCCCTCGGGTTGCCCGTGTCCGGCGAAATGCTTGCCGGTCGCGATCACCGAATACTGCCCGAGTTTCGGCGTGTCGTAATTCGCTCCGCCCTGAATGGCCTTGACGAGCGCGACGACCATCCGCGAGGTCAGATACGGGTCTTCGCCGTAGGTCTCTTCGGTGCGTCCCCAACGGGCCTCGCGCGCCAGATCCATGTTCGGACCCAAAACATGATGCGTGCCGCGCAGGCGCGTCTGTTTGGCGGCGACCGTGAAAACTCGCGAGATCAAATCCGGATCCCAGCTCGCGGCGAGCGCGAGCGGCGTCGGGAAAACGGTCGATCCGCTCGACATATTGCCGTGCAGGATTTCGTCGTGGAACACCGCCGGAATTCCCAGACGGGTGTTTTCGACGAGCCATTTCTGCGCGGCGTTCGCGTATTCGGCGGATTCTTTCGGCGTCAGGAGTTCGCGCTGGCGGGCGAATTGTCCGATGCCGTGCGGCATTTTCTGCTTCGCGATTTCGAGCGAAAACTTGCCGCCGAACGGCATTTGCTCTTTCGGAATGCCGGTGTTGTCGTTCGGTTTTTCCATCCAAACGCACATCATCTGCGCCGCTTTTTCCTCCAAAGTCATCCGTCCGAGCAGATCTCTGACGCGCTCTTCGATCGGCAGGTTTGGATTTTTATATGGCATTTGCGTCTGCGCCCGTGATGTTTTTTGAAAGTTTGCGGCGACGGCAAAAACAATCGAAACGGCGGCGCAGATCGCGGACAATCGCTTACCGATACTGGGTACTTTAATTTTTTTCATAATTAATGACTGACAAATTTTCCTTCTTTAACCTCAGCGAACAGCGGACTTTAAACCAGATTCCGCGGTCTGTAATTTTTCGATACCGGTTAAAAACTCTGCTCTTTTCTCCTCGAAACTTTTGTGAGATAGTCTTTAAGAAAAACGCTTTTTGCAGCCTTTTGTCGGATGGGCTAGCAAAAGTGGCCAAATAAGTTTTATAATTCGCAAGTCTCGATACTTTAAGTCCTAATTCAATAATTCGGCAAGAGTTTTCCTAATGACTGATGCGAGTATTCTAATTGATAAAAATAAAATCTTCAAGAATTTTTGTCGGTCGCGTGCCCGTTTCGGCATTCGTTCGTACCGGCAAAATAAGGCGTTTCGACGGATAAAAAAACAAAAAGTTCAATGTAATTCGACGGCGCAACTAAATTCTGCAAAATGTTGAAACCTAAAAATTTTTTACTGTTTATTTTTGCTTTGACGCTTCCGAGTTACTCTTGCGTCGTCGCGGCGCAAACGAAGGCGATCGCCTTCACGATCGATGATCTGCCGCTAAACGGACCGGCGATCGAAATCAAACGCCTCGAAAGGATGACAGAGAAGATTTTGACCGTCACCCGAAAAAATCAGATTCCGATGATCGGTTTCGTTAACGAAATTCAACTTTACGTCGCGAATGAAACCGATGCGCGGATCGGTGTTCTGAAAATGTGGTCGGACGCGGGCGTCGAACTCGGCAATCACACTTTTTCCCACTTGGGCTTTAAAGGCGTTTCGATCGAAGCTTACGAGGACGATTTCGTGCGCGGCGATTCGGTCGTCAATTTATTGGTAAAGCCGAGAAAGGCGCGGTATTTTCGTCATCCTTTTCTGCAGATGGGCGAAACGCGGGAAATCGAAGAACGGTTCGAAAAATTCATCGCCGAGCGCGGTTATAAAGCCGTGCCGGTGACGATCGACACAATGGACTGGATGTTTCTGGCGGCTTACGCCAAAGCCCTCAAAGAAAAAGATAAAGCGTTTCAAAAACGCGTTTCCGACGATTATCTGAGATTCGTCGCGCTCCGCATCGACGCCGGCGAAAAAATCGCGAACAATTTATTCGGGCGGCAGATCAAACATATTCTGCTGCTTCACGCGAATGAGCTGAACGCCGATAATTTCGCGGCGTTGGCCGACATTTTCAAGGACAAAGGCTACCGGTTCATAACGGTCGAAGACGCGCTGCAGGACGCAGCCTATCGTTTCCCGGAAAAATACGCGCCGACCTCGGATTGGCTTTTTCATTGGTCGCTCAGCGAAGGCAGAAAAATCGACGTGCCGGCGCCGCCCGATTATATTCAGCAGATTTATCAGGGCAAATAGAAAAACATTGCCCGCAAAATTATACCGGCTCCCCGGTTTTACGGCGATTTTAAGGATCGCGCGATGAGCCATTCTATGAAAATGAAACGAATAACTTTTTTTCTGTTGATCTGTGCGGCGTTCACCGCCGCCGATATTTTCGCGCAGTCCGAAAAATTTCCGCCGGTCGTGATTCCTGGCGCGCATATTCGAACTCTGAAATCGAAAGAGACCGGACGCGTTTACGACTTGTATTTTCAACTGCCGGAAATGAGGAGCGGAAAAAAGTACCCGGTTTTGTTCGTACTGGACGGGCAGTGGGATTTTAAGCTGCTTGATTCGGTTTACGGCGGTCTGCACTACGACAAGTTCGTGCCCGAAATGATCATCGTCGGGATCACATATTCGGGCAAAAATCCCGATTACGACCGGCTGCGGGCGATGGATTATACGCCGACCGCCGTTCAAAGGGTGCCCGGTTCGGGCGATGCGCCGAAATTCCTCGCGTTTCTCAAAAACGACGTTTTTCCGTTCGTCGAGAAAAACTATCAAGCCGATGCGACGAAGCGCGTTTTGATGGGCAGCTCCTACGGCGGTTTGTTTACGCTGTATGCGATGTTTACCGAACCCGAACTGTTTTACGGCTGCGTCGCGGCGGCGCCGGCCGTCTCTTTCGACGATGATTTTTCCTTCAGACAGGAGAGGAAATTCGCCGAAAACAATAAAAATTTGCCGGTTCGGCTTTCCGTCTCGGTCGGCGGGGTCGAGGAGTTAACGCAACCGGTTAAAGAATTTATGGAAATTCTAAAAAATCGTTCATATAACGGCTTGAAGCTCCAAACCAGAGTCGTCGAAGGCGAAGGACATGCCGGTAACAAGCCCGAAGCCTATAATCGCGGTCTGCGGTTTGTTTTCGGCGACGAGTAAAGAGTATAAAGGGCAGGTGACGAGCCGAAAGCGCGTCACTTTGTTTCGGCGGTTATGCAAAGTCCGTGCGGGCGGCGCGGGAGCGTCGGCTTCTCAAAGTAAAATAAACTCTTTCGCTGTCGGAGTTTACAAAGTGCTCGTCAAACCGTTGAACAATAGATAAATTGAGGCCGTTTGCGGGAGATCTTAAGATTTCAGTGATTGGTCAGACCAATTTTTTATTGGTCTGACCAATCGGCGGCGCTTGATTCGGTCAAAGCTTTCCGGCAGGGCGCTCGGCGCATCGTTTACAAGCAAAAAAACGTCCGAAGGGGCGAGCCCTTTCTGTCAGCCAAGAATTTTCCGCCGATTCTTCGGGCAAAACAAGTAAACGATTAAAAATCTTGTGTTTTTAACCAAAAAAATCCGCGAAAATCTTGACAAATAATTTAAATCATAATAACTTTTATTGGGTCATACAACAAAGTATTTAGAAACTACAATTTAATTAGTTAGAAATTGCAGAAAACAAAAGAGATTTAAGCAAAAGGCGATTCTCTATTCGGGGAGTCGGTGTTGTTCAACTTTTGGAATCTCCAAAACCAAAGCTGAAATAAGTTTTAAAATTCAATTAAAGGTAATTTAAGTTTGGAGGAATTTCTATGAATAAGGTAACCGCGCCCTTGCAGAGTTACACGCGCTGGGTAATCCCGCGTAAAAGTAATTTTGCAATAAACGGGTTAGTTTTACTGTTTCTGTTTGGGCTGTTTTTATTCCCGCTCGGAATTTCAGCTCAAACCGGAACAACCGGTCAGTTAACGGGCAACGTCACTGACCAAAACGGCGCCGTCGTGCCGGACGCGACGATCACCGTCACACAACTTGAAACAGGAATAAAAAGAACAATCACGACCAGTTCCGACGGTAATTACACCATCGCCAATCTGGCAATCGGCACATACACGGTCGCTGTTACAAAGCAGGGATTTAAAGAAACTTCAGTCTCAAACGTTGTCGTCAACGTTTCGAACATTACGAGACAGGACGTGGTCCTGGAGACCGGTTTGAGTACTGAGGTCGTAAACGTCACCGCCGAGAACGTGCAGGTCGAAACCCAAACCGGAACGGTCGGCGAGGTCGTTTCCGGTGAGCAGGTGCGCGAATTACCGCTTAACGGACGCAGTTTCGTCCAACTTACTCAGTTACAACCCGGCGTTTCGGCGCAGAATAACTTCGACAGCAAAAGCAAAGGCTTGTTCGGCGGCGTGGATTTCTCGGTCAACGGAAACTCGGCGCAGAGCAATTTGTTTTTAACCGACGGCGCGAACAATAACGATACCGGTTCGAACCGCACGATTCTGCTGTTTCCGTCGATCGAGGCGATCGCCGAATTCAAATCGCTGCGCAACAGCTACGGTCCCGAATACGGACAGGCGGCGGGCGCGGTCATCGCGATTTCGACGCGCGGCGGAACGAACGATTTTCACGGCAGCCTTTATTATTTCGGACGCAACGACGCGCTTAATTCCGCCGAATTTTTCGCGAAGACGCGCGGCGGTCAAAAAGACTCGTTGAAGCGTCACGACTTCGGCTTTTCGGTCGGCGGACCGATCATCAAAAACCGCCTGTTTTTCTTTTATTCGCAGGAATGGAACAAGGAAATCCGCGGAAACACTCGTTTCGGACGCGTTCCGACGCAAGCCGAACGGAACGGCGATTTCCGGGAAAGCCTGACGCGCGGAAGCTGCGCATTGCCTGTCATCAGAAACGGTCGTCCCGGTGATCTGTTGGGACGTAACGGACAAGGACAGGATGATCCGACCATCGCGGGAAATGCCAATACGACGATCGATCAGGTCATTCCGCAAAGTTTTATCAGTGCGGCTGGAAAAACGCTGACTCAGTTGTTTCCATTGCCGAACCGGGCGTTCGACAGCAATTGTTTCAATTGGTCGGAATCGTTGAATTCGCCGATCGATTTTCGTGAGGAAAATGTCCGTATCGACTATAACATCACGAACAACAACAAAATATTCGGACGCTTTACGCGCGACGACTGGTCGAACGGCTATCCGGTCCTGACCGGTAATCTCTGGGGCGATGACGCTTTCCCGACGGTGGAAAGCAGCTGGAAACAGCCTTCGTTCCAAACCGCCGTCAAATTGACGACCACGCTTTCATCGACGGCGGTCAACGAAATTCAATTTTCGTACTCGGCGAACCGCATCATCATCGATCCCGGCGCGGGCGGCGATATCAACCGTGCGATCAACGAGGCGATTCCCGGTTACGACGATCCCGGCACGTTATTCGGACCGGACGTCAAGGTCAATGGTCTCGACCGTCCGCACCCGGTCTTCTGGGGCGGCATCGCGCCGTTCAACTACGGTACCGGACAGGATTTGTGGGCGCAGATTCCTTTCAGAAACGCGCTCGACATTTATACGATCCGCGATGACGCTTCGAAGGTTTGGGGAAATCATACGTTCAAAGCCGGCTTTTTATACGATATCGCCGGCAAGGACGAAGATTCCGGTCCGAGCAACGAAGCGGTTCAGTTCTGGGGAGCGAGCGAAAACAGCGGCGGCAACTATCTTGGCGATGTCTTAACGAGAGACGCGAGATTCGGGTTCAGCGAAACCAACAAGATGGTCGTCGGACAAACCCGTTACAAGAATCTCGAATTCTACTTCGGCGATACTTGGAAAGTTCGCCCGAATCTGACATTGGAACTGGGCGCGCGCTATTCTTTATTGTTCGAACCGTACGACAAGAACGATCAGATCAGCTCGTTCTCGGGCGATTTTTACAATCCGGCCCGTCCGGCTACCGATCCGTGCAACGGCTTGATCGTTCCGAAAGGCACCAATCCGTGCGCGGGCATTCCGGGAGCCAGCACGCCGACGGAATTTTCGAACCGCGCGCTGCGCGAAAACAATTACAAAAATCTCGCGCCGCGTTTGGGCATCGCGTGGGACGTGTTCTCGAACGGAAAAACCGCGATCCGCGCCGGTTTCGGGCAGTTCTTCCTGCGCGAAAGAATTTCACCGGTCTTTGCCGCCCTGACGCAGAACGCGCCGTTCGCGGCGACGATCGGCGGAAACAGAACTTTGGACGGCACGGTCTTTACCGGCCTAGGCGCCGCTTCGAACGGTTCGCCGAGATTCGCGTTCAGCACGGAACCGGCGACGCCGTATTCGCTGCAGTTCAACGTTTCGGTCGGACAGCAGTTGTTCAAAGACACGGTCGTTGAAGTCGGTTATGTCGGCAATCGCGCGCGCAAACAGCTCACGCACTCCGACATCAATCAGGTTCTGCCGCAAAATCAGCTGGCAGCCGCCTTCGCGGTAGACGCGAACGCCGTCAACCAGCTGCGTCCGTACCGAAACTACGGCTCGATCTACCAGTTCGAGCGCAACGGTCGGGCGGATTACGATTCGCTGCAGGTTTTGTTCAGAACCCGACTTTCAAACACCTTGAACTTTCAGGCGGCATACACGTTCTCGCGTTCGCGGGCTGACTTCGGTTTGGGCGATTCGAGCGGTTCGTCGAGCGCTTTCGCCGTGCTGGACAGAAATAACCGGGAACTCGACTTCGCCGAATCGGATATCAATCGTCCGCATATCTTCGTTGCGAACATGATTTACAATCTGCCCAAATTCAACGGCTCGAACGCGTTTGTGAAAAACGTGGTCGGCGGTTGGGAAGTCGCGACGATCGTGCAGCTGTCGAGCGGCACGTCGCTGACGCCGCAGATCAATGCGACGGGCATTCAGTATCTGGCTGGCTTCGACGCAAACAACAATCCGATCTTCCGAGGCTTCCAAGCCGGCATCACCGGACTCGGAACGAACGTCGCCAACCAGCGGCCGATCCGTGTTGAAGGCGTATCGTGTTCGATCGATACCGACACCACGCGCTTTATCAATCCGGCGGCGTTCACGCTCGTTGGCTACAATGTCGGCGAAGACATTCCGAGAAAAACCACTTGTTTGGCTTCTCCGACGAAGAACGTTGATATTTCCATCTACAAGAACTTTACTCCTTCCTGGCTGAAGAACAGTTTCTTCGGCGAGGCTTCGAGGATTCAGTTCCGCCTGGAATTTTTCAACGCTTTCAACACCCCGCAGTTCAGAGGCGACAGCATCCCGCAGCTGTTCTATAACGGAACGGTGCAGTGCGGCGGTCCGAACACGCCTTGTACTCCGCTCAACAACACGATTACCGCGGCAGGCGTCAACGGTAATTTTGGACAGGCTGGAAGAACGCGCGGCGGTCGTGAAATTCAGTACGCTTTGAAGTTCTACTTCTAAACTTCGAGCGCGTTTCGAAACTGCAGGAAGATGGTTTGAGTTTCGAGTCATCTTCCTGCAGTTTTTATTTTGTGGTATAATCCGACTCACCTTTAATATTCACAAAATCATTATTTCGCATTTATGAACGTAAAAGTATTGGCTTTAATTTTACTTTTCTTCTCACACGCTCTTTACGCTCAAAATCCCTCGACTAACGGCGCCGCGCAAAATTCGGACGACGAATTGAAAAAACGCATCAGCGCCGCGGAAACCTTTCAAATCTCCGGCGATCTGGAAAACGCGCGCCTCGAAAACCGGGCGATCGCCGCCATCGGGCTCAAAAGGCTCGGAAACATCGCGCTCGAAGAAGGCAGGCTCGAAGAAGCGGCGAAAATGCTTGCGGAATCCAAAGCTTACGCCGACAACGCCCGCGTCAGAATCGATCTGGCGGTCGCCTATCTTCAAATGAACGCGCTCGACAAGGCGATCGAAGAAGCCAAAGCGGCGGTCGAACTGGACGAGAAAAACGCCTACGCGCGTTATATTCTGGGCAATATATATTTTACGAAAGAGGATTATCAGGCGGCGCTGCCGCAGCTCGAAAAAGTTCTGATCCTCGCGCCGAATCTCGACGCCGCGCGCGCGCTCGGACTGACCTATCTGTACCTGAAACAGCCCGAGCGCGCCAAACTGCTGTTCGAGGAAATGCTCGAAGGTTTCAAGGGCGAAAAGTCGGAGCTTCATATGCTGATCGGGCAGGCTTACGAGCAGACGAATTACCCGCTCGAAGCCGAACGCGAATTAAAGCGCGCGCTCGCCGTCAATCCGAAACAGAAGATGGCGAATTTCTTTCTCGGCTACGTGATCCTGCAGCACGGCGGAAGCGCGCGCCTCGCCGAAGCGGGACAGGCGTTCGAAAAGGAACTGCTCTTATCGCCCGACAGCTTTTTCGCGACGTTTTTCGCCGGCGTCGCCGCCTCGTCCGAGAATCGTCATCAAAAAGCCGTCGAGTTTCTCCAAAAAGCCGTGCTGCTCAATCCGAAAAGCAGCGAAGCGCATCTGTTTCTCGGACAGTCGCAGGTGGAGCTCGGCGATTTGAAAACGGCGGAAAAAAACCTGCTCCGCGCGCTCGATTTGACGGCGGACGAAGCGAAGAACGGTTTTGAAGCCCGCCGCACTTATTATCTGCTCGGGCGGCTGATGGTGCAGGACGGACGCCGCGCGGAAGGCGAAAAGATGCTCGCCAAGGCGCGCGAACTGCAGACGAAACTGATTACGACGACGCGCGACGACCTCAGCCAGTTGTTCAGTCAGGTCGTCGGCGGCGCGAAAGGGCTTCCCGACAAAAATCTGGCGAGCCGCGAAGTCAATCTGCCCGCGCAGCGAATCGCCGAATTGAAAAATTCGAAAGCGTATCTGACCGAAGTGCTGGCGCAGGCGTTTTTCAATCTCGCGGTCGTTTCCGTGCAGACGAATCAGATGGCTGACGCGCTCGAAAAATTCGCCGCCGCCTCGGTTTGGAAGCCGAATTTTCCGAATCTCGACCGCAGCTGGGGCATCGTCGCTTTCCGTGCCGGTCAGTATGATAAGGCGATTGCGCCGCTCGCGCGGCAGGTCAAAGCCAACGCGCGCGACAATCTCGCCCGACAGATGCTCGGCGTCAGCTATTTTTTGGCGAAAGACTTTAAAAACACGGTCGAAATTCTGAAGCCGCTCGAAGCGGTCATCACCGACGACCCCGAACTCGCATATTTTTACGGAATTTCGTTGGTCCAGATCGAAAGAAATCAGGAAGCGCAGCCGGTCTTCGAAAAACTGGCGCAGATTTCTCAGAAAAACCCGGAAGTGCTGACCAACGCCGCGCAGGGCTTTATGATTTTGGGCGATTTCGAACGCGCGATCAAGGAGCTGCGCACCGTTTTCGCGCTCGCGCCGAGCACGCCGAAAATCAATTATTTTACCGGTCAGAGCCTGATCCGGCTCAACCGTTACGACGAAGCCGAAACTTATTTTCGAAAGGAGCTCGAAATAAACCCGGCGGACGAATTGTCGAAATACCATCTGGCTTTGACGCTGATCGAGCGGAAAATCCGCACCGAGGAAGCGATCGAACTATTAAACGAAGCGATCGCCCTGCGCGCCGATTACGCCGACGCGCATTATCAGCTCGGCAAGATTTACAACGAGCGGGGCGAGACGGAAAAGGCGATCGCCGAGCTCGAGGCGGCGGTTGGCGCGGACGCGAAAAAAGATTACATTCATTATCAACTGAGCATCGCTTACCGCAAGGCGTCGCGACGCGAAGACGCCGACCGCGCACTGAAACTTTACCAGGAATTGAAATCGCAAAACCGGAAGACCGAAAATCTGATGCCGGTCATCGGCAGGACAAATGCGCAGTAAGAAATTTCACATAAAATCATTGATTTGCAGTCTGCTCGTTTTCTGCGCCGCGCTTTCGATCGCCGCGCAGAAAACGGCGGTCGAGAAAGATCCGCTGGCGAGGTTCGGAAAAGCCGTCGAGCAGGGAAAATCCGCGGAAATCGAGCGCGAGCTGCTCGATTACGCGATACGGAACCCGACCGACGCGAAGGCTTTCGAGCTGCTCGCGCGGATTCGTTTCGACCAGGGCCGCTTCAGCGAAGCCAAATCGCTTTATCAAAAGGCGCTGTTGCTCGATCCGGAATCGACGGCGGCGAAGATCGATCTCGCGGTCGTCAATTTTCAAACCGGAGATTCGGTCGCCGCGCGCGCCGCGCTCGATGCGATAAGCGCGCCGGAAGTCGCCGGCGACGTGCTCGGATTGAAACTGGCGCGGGCTTTCGCGAAGGTCGGCGAGTGTCAGAGCGCCTTGACGGCGATCGAAAATCTGAGCCCGAAAATCAAAAACGGCGAGGCGCTGCCGCTGCGCGCACGCTGCCTGCTCGAAACGAAGCAGAAGATCGACGCGCTGATTCCGCTCGCGCAAGGTTTCGGCAAACAAAATCCGGCGATCGCGGTGCAGTTCGCCGACGCTTTGATTTACGCCGCGCTGTTTAAGGAAGCGGCGGGCGTTCTGCTGCCGGTCGTGCGGGCGTTTCCGCAGAACGCGGCGGCGCTCGTTCTGCTCGCCAAAGCGCAAATTTACCTGAAAGATTACGCCGGCGCGAAAACGCATCTCGCGCAGGCGGCGAAAATAGACGCGCAGTCGACGGAATTGACGTTCGTTCGGGCGCTGCTCGAAAGCGAACAGGGGAACGCGGCGCAGGCTCTCGAACTGCTGGAAGAAGCGCTGCGCGCCAAACCGGATTCGACGGAGATTTTAAGCCAGTTCGTCATTTCGGCGATTCGCGCGCGGTATAACGGCAAAGCCGTCAGGGCGGCGGAGCGATTGCTGCAGATAAAACCGGACGAGCCCGATTTTTTATATCTTTACGGCGCGGCGTCGCTGCAGAACAACAATTTGCCGGCGGCGGAAACCGCGCTCAAAAAATTTTTCGAAATGCGCCCCGAGGACGCGCGCGGCTGCTTGGCGCTCGGGCTGGTTTTCGCGTCGCAAATCGACCGAATCGAGACCGCCCGCGCGCAGATGAAAAAATGCATCGAGCTTAACCCGAACAATTTCGAAGCCAAATACCAGCTCGGGCTGTCCTACAAAACGCAGGGCGAAACCGGTAAAGCCATCGAATACTTCGAAGCGACCGTCAAAGACGCGCCCGATTATGCCCTCGCGCTGCGCGATCTCGGCGCGGTTTACCTGCTCGCCGGCGCGGAAACGAAAGCGCGCGCCGTGCTCGAAAAAGCGGTCGCGCTCGACGCCGCCGACGCCGACGCGCATTTTCAGCTGAGCCGCGCCTACAATCTGCTCGGCGAACCGGCGCTGGCGAAAAAGCACTTGGAATTGTTCCAAAAATTGAAAAACCCGAAAAAAGACGGAATGTAATGAACTTTCATATATTTTTGACCGCCATCGTTTTTCTTTCCTGTTTTTGCGCGCAGAATTTACGGGCGCAAAAGTCGGAGGACGTCTGCAAAGACCGCAAAGTGCCGCAACTCACCGACGTTTATAAACAGACGAAAATCAATTTCACGCACACCTCGGCGCCCGAGAAAAAATACATCGTCGAATCGATGTCGGGCGGCGTGCTGCTGATCGATTACGACCGCGACGGCTGGCAGGACATTTATTTCACGAACGCGCCGACGGTCGAGATGGCTTTGAAAAAGGAAAAATCGAAGAGCCTGCTTTACCGCAACAACGGCGACGGCACTTTTACGGACGTCACGGACAAGGCGGGCGTCGGCTACCCCGGCTACGCGATGGGCGGCGCGGTCGGCGATTTCAACAACGACAATCTGCCGGACATGTACGTGACCTGTCTCGGCGGCAACGTGCTTTACCAGAACAACGGCGACGGCACTTTCTCGGACGTTACGAAAAAAGCCGGCGTCGCCGACGGGCGCTGGTCGGTCGGCGCGGCGTTCGGCGACTACGACAACGACGGTTTTCTCGACCTGATCGTCATCAATTACGTCGATTTCAGGTTCAACGATCTGCCGACGTTCGGAAGTCTCCCGACCTGCAAGTTCCGCGGCGTCGACGTGCAGTGCGGACCGCGCGGGCTGAAAGGCGCGGGCGACAGCCTTTTTAAGAACAACGGCGACGGCACGTTCACCGACGTCTCGAAACAAACCGGTCTCGATGATCCGGACGGTTATTACGGCATGCAGCCCGTCTGGTCGGATTTCGGCAACACCGGACGGCTCGACGTCTACGTCGCGAACGATTCGACGCCGAACTATTTTTACCGCAATTTGGGCGGCGGGAAATTTGCCGAAGAAGGTTTGATCACCGGCACGGCGGTCAGCGGCGACGGTTCCGAGCAAGGATCGATGGGCATCGCCGTCGGCGATTACCTGCACTCTGGAAACTTCGCGATTTACGCGACGAATTTCGTCGACGAGTACAACACGCTCTACCGCAACAACGGCAAATACGATTTCACCGACGTTTCGTTCACCGCGAAGGTCGCGCAGGTGACGCGCCCTTACGTCGGCTGGGGAACCGGGTTTTTCGATCTCGACAACGACACGTGGCTCGATCTGTTCGTCGTCAACGGTCACGTTTACCCGCAGATGGATCAGATTTCGTCGGGCGCGCGCTACCGGCAAAGCAAGATTTTATTCATCAACAAAGGCGACGGCACGTTTTGCGACGCGACCGCGCAGGGCGGCGCGGCGCTTTCGGAACAGCGCGTTTCGCGCGGCGCGGCGTTCGGCGATCTCGACAACGACGGCGACATCGACATCGTCGTCGAGGATCTCGACAGCGTGCCGATGGTGCTGCAGAACGAGGGCGAAAAAACGAATCACTGGATCAAGCTCGAACTCGGCGCCAAGCAGGGAAATCCGCTCGCGATCGGCGCGCGCATCAAGGTCACGACCGGCGGCGTGACGCAGACCGAGGAAATCAGAAGCGGCGGCAGCTATTTGTCGCAAAACGATCTGCGCGTGCATTTCGGGCTCGGCAGGGCGACGAAAGTCGACTCGATCGAAATCCGCTGGAATTCGGGCAAAGTCGAAACTTTGAAGGACGTCGCGGCGGATAAAATCTACGCCGTGCTGGAAGGCGAGGGAATCGTGCCGTTTGAAAAAGTTCGTTCGAAAACCAGGAAATGAGCGGACGCGGGAACGACCCGGATTTTTCGTTGAAGAAATGCGAATTTTCATAGTCATATTCTTATTTTTGACGGCGTCGACGACGGCTTTCGCCCAAAAGTCCGCGATCGCTTTCAGCGACGCGACCGCCGCCGCCGGCTTAGGCGTTTCGCATATTTCGACGCCCGAAAACCGCTACATCATCGAGTCGATGAGCGGCGGCGCGGCGGTTTTCGACTGCGACGGCGACGGTTTTCTGGACGTCGCGACCGTCAACGGCTCGTCGGTCGAAAACTTTAAAAAAGGCGGCGATCCGTTCCTTACGCTTTACCGTCAGACGGACGGCGCGCGCAGCAAAACGCCGCGTTTCGAAAACGTCACTGACGCGGCGAACCTCGCGCGCAAAGGCTGGGGCATGGGCGTCAGCGCGGTCGATTACGACGGCGACGGCAATGTCGATTTATTCGTCACCGGTTTCGGCGGAAACGCCGTCTACCGCGGCCGGGGCGCGTGCAGATTCGAAGACGTCACGGAAAAATCCGCCCTCAAGGGCGTCGGCTTTCAGACCGGCGCGGCGTGGGCTGATTACGACCGCGACGGCGACCTCGACGTTTTCGTCGGCGGCTACGTTTTTCTGGATTTGAACAATCTGCCGGTTTTCGGCAGTTCGAAAACCTGTTATTACAAAAAGATCCGCGTGCAGTGCGGACCGCGCGGGCTGCCCGGCGAACGCGATTATTTTTTCAGAAACAAAGGCGACGGCACGTTTGAGGAAATCGCCGAAACCGTCGGCGTCGCCGACAAAGCGAAGTATTTCGCGCTCGGCGTCGTCTGGTTCGACTACAACAACGACGGCTGGCTCGATCTGTTCGTCGCCAACGACAGCTCGCCGAATTACCTGTATAAAAACAACGGCGACGGCACTTTCGCGGACGTGAGCTTCGAAAGCGGCACGAGCTACAGCGGCGCGGGCGACGAGCAGGCGTCGATGGGCGTCGCGGTCGGCGATTTCGACGGCGACGGGTATCTCGATCTTTTCGACACGAATTTCGAGGACGAGCAAAACACGCTCTACCGGAATTTGGGAAATAAAGGCTTTATGGACGTTTCCGCCGAGTCGCGCGTCGCGCAGCCGTCGAAGCCGTACGTCGGCTGGGGAACGGATTTCGTCGATTTCGACAACGACGGCTGGCTCGATCTGCTGGTCGTCAACGGGCACGTTTACCCGCAGATGGATTTTATCAAAAACGACACGCAGCTCGGTTTTCGCCAGCATTTTCTGCTGCACCGCAACACGGGCGACGGAAAATTCGAGGATTTGACGGAGAGCTCCGGGCTGCGGTCGCTGCCGCTGATGTCGCGGCGCGGCGCGGCGTTCGGCGATCTGAACAACGACGGCTTAATCGACGCGGTCGTGACAAATCTCGGCGACGCGCCGACGATTCTGCTGAACGCGAGCGGCAAAAGCAATCAGCGAGTCGTTTTCAAACTCGTGCAGATTAGCGGCAAAAATAAGGACGCGATCGGCGCGCGTCTGACGCTCCGAACCGACAAGCGCGTGATGTTTCAGGAAATCGAAGCCGGCGCGAGTTATTTGTCGCAAAACGATTTGCGGCTTCATTTCGGGCTCGGCGCGGAAAAAATCGAATCGGTCGAAATCCGCTGGAGCGACGGGAAGATCGAGAAAATCGCGGGCGTTCAGCCGAACCGAATCGTGACGATCGAGCAGGGCAAAGGCGTCGTTTCGACCAACGGTTTTCGGGAGTGAGCAATTAAGGAGTAAGATTGAACTTGCAGTAATTTTTATTAGAGAGGTGGAAAATGAAAAAAATAATTTTCAGCGCTTTTTTCGTGATCGGTTCGTCCGTTTGCTTCAACGTTTCCGGGCAGGTGAATCCGCCATCCGTGCCGGACAACGCGACTCCGCAGGACAACACCATCAAAATGCGCTCGGTCGAACTCGAGCGCGTGAAGCGTCAACAGAGCACGCAGACCGAAGCGGACACGTTCGCGCCGGTCAATACGAAGATCGAAGCCAAGTTTCCGGAAATCAAAGAGGATTTCGAGGGCATTCAGGTTGCGCAAACGGCGATCGTCGCCGCCTACACGACCGGCAAAACCGTCGATTACGCCGCGATCGAGTCCAACGCCGAGCTCGTCAGCAAAAAAGCCAAACGGCTCGATTCGAATCTTTTTCCGGACGCGAGCACGGAGAAAAGAAAAGAAGTCTCGAAAGAGTCGAAAGAGGAAAAGTCCAGAACGCTTCAGGAACTGATCGTCGAACTCGACAACGCGGTCGGCAGTTTCGTTTCCAGCAAGATCTTTGCGAACCTGAAAGTCATCGAGCCGGAAGTCGCGGTCAGCGCGCGCGCGGATTTGCTGAAAATCAAGGAACTCAGCGAGAAACTTTCCGCGGAAGCGAAAAAAATGAAGTGACGACGGCGTTTTTTTGATAAAATTGAGGCTATTCTGGAGGTTGGTGGAAATGAAAAATCCAGCTTGCGCGGCGTTGTTTTTAGCGTTTCTGGTGTCTTCCGCGTCCGCGCAGTTCGTCAGTCCGGTTCCGGTCATCGAAAAAGAGATCCGCGACAACAGCTCGGTGAAGCTGCGCTCGATCGAACTCGAACGGGTGAAACGCGACGCCAGAAAACCCCAATCCGAAAAGCTCGGACCCGCCGAGGTCAATAATTTCCTGGAAATCAAAGCCGATTTCGAAAAAATCCAAATTCTCGAAGGCGGCATCGTCGCCGCTTACAAAACCGGCAAGCAAATCCAATTCAACAAAATCGCCGCCTTTTCGGCCGAACTCAATCAAAGCGCGCTGAGATTGAAAAGGAATCTCTTTTCGATTCCGATCAAAGACGAAAAAAACGCGGCAATCGAATCCGAATCAAAAAGCAAATCTCGAGCAAGCGACTTGAAGGGCTTGATCGTCGAGCTCGACGCATCGATCGGCGCGTTCGTCAATAATCCGATTTTTCGGTCGCCGAAAAAAGCCCGGCTGAAGGAAAAAGAAAGAGCCGTCACCGATCTCGAGCGCGTGATCGAGTTGAGCGTCGCTTTGCAGCGGGAAGCGGAAAAACGAACGTCCGAAAATTAAAACATGAAAATCATAATTTTGCTCGGCATTTTTCTGCTCGGCTTTCATTCGGCGGCGGCGCAGAAATTTGAGAATCTCGCGCTGACGCCGCCGATGGGCTGGAACAGCTGGAACAATTTCGGCTGCAGCGTCGACGAAAAACTGATCCGCGAAACGGCGGACGCGATCGTCGCGAGCGGCATGAAGGACGCCGGCTACCAGTACGTCGTGATCGACGATTGTTGGCACGGCGAGCGCGACGCGAACGGGTTCATCCAACCCAATAAGGAACATTTCCCGTCGGGCATGAAGGCTTTAGGCGATTACATTCACACGAAAGGCTTAAAATTCGGAATTTACTCGGACGTCGGCGCGAAAACCTGCGGCGGCAAGCCCGGCAGCCGCGGTCACGAGTACCAGGACGCGATGACTTACGCGAGCTGGGGCGTCGATTATCTCAAATACGACTGGTGCAATTCCGAGGGCTTAAACCCGGTCGGCGCGTACACGACGATGCGCGACGCGCTTTATAAAACCGGTCGCCCGATCGTTTTCAGCATCTGCGAGTGGGGCGACAACAAGCCGTGGGAATGGGCGAAACCGATCGGTCATCTCTGGCGCACGACCGGCGACATCACCGATTGCTGGGACTGCGAGCAGAATCACGGTTCGTGGTCGAGCTGGGGAATCATGCGCATTCTCGATAAACAAAAAGGTTTGCGCGCGCACGCGCGGCCCGGACACTGGAACGATCCGGACATGATGGAGGTCGGCAACGCGGGGCTGACGGTCGGTGAGAGCCGCGCGCATTTTTCGCTCTGGGCGATGCTCGCCGCTCCGCTCATCGCCGGCAACGACGTGCGCGGCATGACGAAGGAAACCCGGAAGATTTTAACGAACCGCGAAGTCATCGCCGTTAATCAGGATGCGCTCGGAATTCAGGGCTTTCCCGCGATCAGCGAAGACGGTCTGGAAGTCTGGATGAAGCCGCTGGCGAACGACGCGTGGGCGGTCTGTTTTTTGAATCGCGGCGGCGCGGCGAAGGCGATCGATTTCGACTGGAAAGCGAATTTTATCAAGGACGACAATTTTCAGCGGCAGCTCGACGCGAAAAAGACGGTTTATAAAGTCCGTGATCTGTGGGCGAAAAAAAACGTCGGGACGACCGACACGACGCTCAGAACCGAAATCCCGTCGCACGACGTCGCGATGTTTCTCTTAACCAGGTAACGGCCGCGCCGCCGCTTGCCGGCGATTTTAAGTCCCGCCATCAGACTGTTTTGTCGGGGTTTTTAAGTTCACTGTTTTCAACGCGTCTGCCGCCCGAAAGCGGGACTCGAAACTTCTATTTCAAAGCATGGAAAAACCAATCGCGCTTGAAGTTTATAAAACAAAAAAACAAAATTTTTCGAAAATGTTTGCGGTTTTCGCTTTGTTTTGCCTATCGTGCGCAGTGGAGTGCGGCGGCGTTTTCGCGCAGGTTTTAGGCGATCCGCCCGACATCAGCCGGGATTTCCGAGAGATGGAAAACGTCTATTTCGTCGGCAGCCGGCTCACCGACTTCGACGCGGCGCGCGGCAGCGGAAACCTCGTCTGGGATCGGTACCTGCGCGGCGCGACGCTTTCTTTCAATAAAATCGACGTCGGCTTGACGCGCGGCAAAGGAACCGAATTTCCCGGCACCGAATACGACGAAAATCCGGCGCTGCCGTTTTCGATCGCGTTCGTTTCGCCGCGCACCGTGCGGCTGCGTTTTAATTCGCGCGCGGTGGCGCTCGAAGAAAAGCCGTCGCTGATGCTCGTCGGCGCCGTGCCGCGCGACGATTCGTGGAAAATTCAGGAAAACGAGCGGGAAATCGTTTACAAGGGCGCGTTCGGCAGCGTCAGGATCAACAAAAATCCGTGGCGCGTCGAGTTTTACGACGCGTCCGGCAGGCTTTTGACGCGCACGCAAAACATCAACGAGCCGCATTCGTATCTCGCGACGACGCCTTTTTCGTTCGTGCGCCGCGCGTCGGACTTAAGCCGCCGGTTTGCCGCGACTTTCGAACTCGCGCCCGACGAGAAAATCTACGGCAGCGGCGAATCGTTCACGCGGCTCAACAAACGCGGGCAGAAAATCGACTTATCGACGCGCGACGGGATGGGCGTGCAGGGACGGCTGCTTTACAAGCCGATCCCTTTTTTCTTAAGCAGCAGCGGTTACGGCATGTTCGTTCACACGAGCGCGCCTTTGACGTTCGATTTCGGCCAGAGCTTCGATCAGCACAACTCGATTTATTCGGCCGACGACGAACTGGATTTGTTCGTTTTCCTCGGCGAACCGAAGGACGTGCTTTCGGAATACACGGCTTTGACGGGCAGAAGTCCGCTGCCGCCGCTCTGGTCGTTCGGCTTCTGGATGAGCCGCATCACTTACAAATCCGAAGCCGAGGTGCGCGACGTGGCGGCGAAGCTCCGGCAGTATAAAATCCCTTCGGACGTCATTCATCTCGACACCGGCTGGTTCGAAACCGACTGGCGCAGCAACTATGAATTTTCGACGACGCGTTTTCGTAATCCGAAGCAAATGATCGCCGATCTCAAAAAGCAGGGCTTTCGCGTTTCTTTGTGGCAATACACGTATTTTACGCCGAAAAACGAGCTGTTTCGGGAAATCACGAAAAACGGTTTCGCGGTCAAAAACGAGGGCGGCGCGCAGCCGTTCGAAGACGCCGTGCTCGATATGAGCAATCCGGCGGCCGTGCAATGGTATCAGGGAAAACTCGAAAACCTGCTGAAAATGGGCGTCGGCGCGATCAAGGTCGATTTCGGCGAAGGCGCGCCGGTGAACGGGCAGTACGCGTCGGGCAGAAGCGGTCTGTTCGAGCACAATCTTTACCCGCTGCGTTACAACAAGGCGGTCGCCGACATCACCAGACAAACGACCGGCGATTCGATCATCTGGGCGCGCAGCGCGTGGGCGGGCAGCCAGCGCTACCCGGTTCACTGGGGCGGCGACGCGGAAAACACGAATTCGGCGATGGCGGCGACGCTGCGCGGCGGGCTTTCGCTCGGGCTTTCCGGGTTTACATTCTGGAGTCACGACGCCGGCGGATTCGTCGACCGCGCGCCGCGCGATTTGTACCGGCGCTGGCTCGCTTTCGGCGTGTTGACGTCGCACACGCGGGCGCACGGCGCGCCGCCGCGCGAGCCGTGGGAATACGACGCCGAATTAACGGACGATTTTCGCCGCGCTTTGAATCTGCGCTATTCATTGATGCCGTACATCTACGCGCAGGCGAAAGATTCTGCCGCGAAGGGGTTTCCGATGCTGCGCGCGCTGTTTTTCGAGTTTCCGGCGGACGACACCGCGTGGCTCGTCGAGGACGAATACATGTTCGGCGCGAACCTGCTCGTCGCGCCGCTTTTCGAAGACGCGCAAGCGGCGCGCAAAGTTTATCTGCCGCCCGGCGCGTGGATCGATTACCAGACCGGCAAAGTTTACGAAGGCGCGCGCTGGCACACGATCGCGGCGGGCGGCATCCCGGTCGTTCTGCTCGTCAGAAATCACACGGTCCTGCCGCACGTCGCGCCGGCGCAAAACACTTCGGAGATCGATTGGAAAAACGTCGAGCTGCGCGTTTTCAGTACGGATAACCAGCCGGTTTCGGGCATCTTCGCGCTGCCGGACGAAAAGCTGCAAACGATCGAATTGAATGCGTCGAAAAATTCGTACGTTTTGAAAAACGACGCTTTTCGGGGAAAAGTGAACTGGAAGATCAATCGAGCCGCGGTGAAATAAATTGTCTTCTTTGCGGCTTCGCGCCTTTGCGGGAGATGAGGTTCGCGCAAAGGCGCGAAGCCGCAAAGTCAAAACCGTAATTTCCTCAAATACTTTAAGCTGATTTCGACGCTTTTGAGCGGTTCGGCGGGCGTTTCGTCCTGTTCGATGAAGTAATGTTCGATGCCGGCAAGACCGGCTTTCGAAAAATATTTTTTGAAATCCACCACGCCGCGCCCGACTTCCGTGAAATGTTTTCTCGGCGTCGCGTCCATGTCTTTGACGTGCACGAGCGGGAAGCGTTTCGGATATTTTTCAAAGTAGGGAAGCGGGTCGAAACCGGCTTTGCCGATCCAGTACAGATCGAGCTCCATTTTGACGCGCCCGGCGTCGGTTTCCGCGAGGATCAAATCGTACGGTATTTGGTTTTCGATCGTTTTAAACTCGAAATCGTGATTGTGATAGGCGAACCGCAATCCGGATTTCCGGCATTCTTCGCCCGCCCGATTGAGCAGTTCGGTCAGCTTTTTGTAATCGTCGAGCGATTTTCTTTCTTCGGCGGGCAGATATCCGAGCGCTAAGTATTGATGCCCGATCGTTTTTGCTTCGTCGATCGCTTTCGAGAGCCCGCCGCGCAGAGTTTTCGTGTCGATGTGCGCGGACGGCGAAACCAAGCGGAGATTTTTCAGAAGATTTCTAACGTCTTCCGGCTTTCGTCCGAAATAGCCGGCGAATTCGACTTCCGCGATGCCCAAAGCCGCAACCGCGCGCAAAGTCCCTTCGAAATCGCGCTCCAAATCGCGCCGCACGGTGTAAAGCTGCAAACCGATTTTCGACAGTTTTTTCCTGCCCGCCGCTTCGGCGTCGAAGCTCAACTTATTTAACAAAAACGCGCCGCCGAAACCGTAAGCCAGAGCGCTCATAAAGCTTCTTCGATTCATAAATTATTTGATCTCCGAATTGCTGACGAACGCGACGCGCCGACTGTCGGGCGACCACGAGGGAACGTTGATCGTGCCCTGTCCGCCGTAAACATACGCCGCGACTTTCGGTTTGCCGCCGCCCGCCGGCATGACGCGCAGGTAAACGTGTTTGTAGAACGGGTGATCCTCGGGCGCGACGTCGCCTTTCAGATACGAAATCATGACCAGCCATTTGCCGTCGGGCGAAACGTGCGGAAACCAGTTGTTGAATTCGTCGTTCGTGATTTGCGTCTGCTCGCTGCCGTCGGGTTTCATCCGCCAGATCTGCATCAAGCCGCTGCGGGTCGAATTAAAGTAGATGTATTTTCCGTCGGGGCTGAACTCCGAACCGTCGTCGAGCGCTTTCGAATCGGTCAACCGAATTTCCTCGCCGCCGTTCGTTGAGATTTTATAGATGTCGTAGTTGTCGTTCCGGCCGCCCGTATAAATGAGCCACTTGCCGTCCGGCGACCAGCCGTGCAGGTACGAAGGCGCTTCGGCGGTGATTCTTTGCGGCGCCCCGCCGGTCGTCGGCAAAACGTAAATGACCGATTGATCGTTATCGTCGCGGCTGTGATGGCTGATGCCCAAAAATTTGCCGTCGAACGATAAAACATGATCGTTGTTATTGTTGACGGCGAAACCGGCGTCGATCTCGGTCGGCGCGTTACTCTTCAGATCGAAACGATAAAGCCGCCCGTTGCGGTTGTAGATCAAAGCGTTCCCGTCGGGCGTCCAGTTCGGCGCCTGAAGCGAATCCGGAACCGTATAAACGACTTTTCGCGCGCCGCTGCCGACGTCGAGAATTTCCAGGTTGCTGCCGATGTATTCGCGGTAAGGCACAAAATTATCTTTCGCCGGAAAGGTGAGCCGCACGTCGGTAAAAACCGATTCGGCGCTTGAATCCGCGTTGTTCGGGCCGACGAAAAGTCCGGCATAGACGTTTTCGCCGAGCGCGAGATCGGTGATTTGAACGGTCACGAAAGGTTCGCCGAACCGCGCCGTCGATACGATCAGTTTATCGCCTTTACGTTGCAATTGCAGAACGTCGGCGAAAGCGAGCGCCGGTTTGATTTCTTCCGCGACGGCGGCTTTCGCGCGGCGAGCCTGCACCGCCGGCACGCCGCTGCCGTCGACGAAAGCGATCGCTTGCGCCGCGTCCGATCCCAGATCGGAACGAACCATCAGGCCTGATTTTTGAAGCGGATTGACGATTTTTTCGTTGAATTTAGCGCGGGCGGTGAGAATGAAATCGCCGCTCATCCGTTTCCACAAAAAGCGAAAATGGTCGCGTTTGTCCGCCGCGCCGGCGCCCGGTGATTTCAGTAAATACCGCCCGTTCGACGCGTCATAAACGACGCTTCCGGCTTTTTTCGCTTCGCCCAAATCGCCGCTCGCTTCAAATACGCCGAGGCTTTTTTCCTGCGCGGAAATCGCGACGGTCGTGAAAATCAGGAATAATAAAAAGCCCGATACGTTTTTTGCGCTCATAATTTTCGATTCATTTCCGCGTAAAGGTTTCATTTAATCGGTAATCGCCGGTCAGACGAACATCGCGCGATGAGCTGCCGACCATGATCTTAAAATCGCCCTTTTCGGCGATCCAGCTTTGTTTCGCGGGATCGTAATACGCGAAAGCGCTTTGATCGAGCGCGATCGAAACCCTCTTTTTCTCGCCGGCTTTCAGGAATATTTTTTGAAAGCCTTTGAGTTCCCTGACCGGACGCGGCAGCGTCGCCGAAACGTCGCCGACGTAAACCTGCGCGACTTCCGCCGCGTCTCTTTTGCCCGTGTTTTCGATTTCGAACTCGACCGTTAGGCGCGCGTCCCTGCCGGGCGTTAATTTCAGCTCCGAGTATTTAAACTCGGTGTAGGAAAGACCGTGCCCGAACGGAAAAAGCGGCGCGATGTTTTTCGCGTCGAACCAGCGGTAACCGACGAAAATACCTTCCGAATATTCGACCGTTTTGCCGTCACCGGGATAACGCCCGAAAGCGTTCGAGTCTTCCCAGCGCCGGAGAAATGTCGCCGGCAATTTGCCCGACGGCGCGGTTTTGCCGAAAAGCACGTCGGCGATCGCGTTGCCGCCTTCCTGCCCGTAATAAAACGTCTGCACGAGCGCCGGCACTTTGCCGAGCCATTTGTCCATCAGGACCGGCGCGCCGGACGTCATCACGACGACCGTGTTCGGATTCGCCCGCGCGACCGCTGCGATCAGTTCCTCTTGTTCTTTCGGCAGATTCAAATCGGCGCGGTCGCGCGCCTCGACCTCGACCGAGTCGGAAAGACCGGCGAAAACTATCGCGACGTCGGACGTCGAAGCCGCGTCCGCCGCTTTCTGCAGAATGTCGTCTTCGAGCCGCCGCCAGCCGAGGACCAGATCGGCGTTGCCGCGATTTTCGTAATGCTCGATCGTGATTTTACGCGGCTCGCCTTTTCTTAATTCGACCATTGCGGCGCCCTTCAGGGTCGCGTGGTCGCCCCAGACGTCGACGATCAATTTGTCGTCGAGATAAAGCCGGCCGCCGTCGTTGCTGCTGAGGCTGATCGCGTAGCGCCCCGCTTCGGAAGCGGTCAGGTAGCCCGTCCAGCGGTTCGAAAAAAGGTCTGCCGGATAATTTTCGGCGGGGGACGCGGTGCCCCAGTGAAAATCGAGCCGCGCGTCGGTTCGCGTAAAGGCGGGCGCGCCTTGGAACGTCATGTTCGCGTAATATTCGCCGAAAAGCCCGTTCGATTTGCCGTCGGGCGTCGTCAAGTTTTCGGTCGGAATCGGCGTCGTGTCTTCGAGCGCGACGATGCCGGGCGAAAAATTCACCGCCACGTTTTCGCCGACCGCTTTTTTGATGCCCTCGAGCGGGCTCACCGAATAAAACGGCACGACCTGCGCCGAGCCGCCGCCGCCGATGCGCGCCGCGTCCGCGTTCGGACCGATGACGGCGATCGAGCGCGCCCGTTTTAAATCGATCGGCAAAACGCCGCGCTCGTTTTTGAGCAGAACGATGCCGCCGCGCGCCGCTTCGAGCGCGATCGCGCGGTGCTCGGGCGTGTCGAGCGCGCCGTCGTCGGGCGCTTTTTTGTCCAACAAACCGGCGAGAAACATCACGCGCAAAAGCCGCCGAACCATTTCGTCGAGGTTGGTTTCGGAAATCTCTTTGGCGGCGAGCGCTTTTTTGACCGTTTCGGGATTTAAGAAGGTGCCCGTCGGCATTTCCAGATCGAGACCGTTTTTCAAGGTCGGCGCGGTCGAATGAACCGCGCCCCAATCGCTCATCACGAGCCCCTGGAAGTTCCAGCGTTTCTTCAAAACGTCGTTCAGCAGATAATCGTTTTCCGATGCGTAAAAGCCGTTCAGTTTGTTGTAGGCCGCCATCACCGACCAGACGTTCGCTTCGCGGACGGAAGCCTTAAACGCCGGGAAATATATCTCGTGCAGCGCGCGTTCGTCGACGCGCACGTCGATCGTCATGCGGTCGATTTCCTGGTTGTTGGCGGCGAAATGTTTGACCGACGGAATGACGTTTTCCGACTGAACGCCGTCGATATACGCGACCGCCATGCGCGCGGCGAGAAACGGGTCTTCGCCGAAACTTTCGAAATTTCTGCCCGCAAACGGCGTGCGCTGAATATTGACGCACGGACCGAGAATGACGTTCTTGCCCTTGGCTTTGGTTTCGCGCGCGATCGCCTGCGCGACGCGCCTGATCAACGCCGTGTCGAAGCTCGCCGCGAGCGCGATGCTCGACGGAAACGAGGTCGCCGGCGCCTCGCGCACGCCGACCGGTCCGTCCGTCATTTTCAGCGAAGGGATTCCGAGACGCGGAATCGGCACGGTGTCGAAGCCCGTGCCGGCGATCAGCGAAATTTTTTCGTCCAGGGTCAACTGTTTAAGCAGATTATCGATATTTTTTTCGATTTCCGCATTGGTTCGCGCGGCCGCGGTTTGTCCGAAAAGCAGAACGGCGGAAAAAAACAGCATGCGGCAATAGCTCAAACGAAATTTCATTTTGTTTCTCCGGCTGGGAAAATTATCCGGGACGAATGATAACGAATAACTGAAAACGGATCACCGCCAGCCGAAATCAGCCGCCGGTCGTCGGTTTTCAGCTGTTCCGAATTCTATTTCGGCGCGATTAAAACGTAATTTTTGCCTTTGTAAAGCCGAATCCCTTTCGCTTCGGCAGTCATCTGCAAAGGGCGCGGGCGTTTCATGTCGGCGTCGCTTTGGGTCGCGACCGAGAGAATTTCCTTACTGCTCAAATCAAAAAACTTGATTTGCCCGTTGCTCGCGAAACCGAAACCGTAGGCGCCCGTCGCGAGCGTTTTGTCGCCGACCGCGACCGGCGAATCCGTGATAAAAAATCCCTCGTACTTGCCGCTGATTTCGGTCGAATAGCCGGACGTGTCGACCATTCCGGCGACGACGTAACGTTCCGCGCCGATTTTCGCCGCCGCCGCGTTGCGCATCTGCGTTTCGGCGCTTTGTCCGGCGAAATAAAAACTTTTCGGCACGACTTTATTCAAATCGGCGTTCGTCAGGATTTGATAATCCTTCGCGTTCTGCGCGCTCGCGACCGCCGCGAAAGCGAAAGTCAGCGCCGCGCAAAAAACAATAAAAGACATGCTGCGGTTGATGAATTTCATATTTTCCTCCGAAAGATTTTGTTGAAACGTAGTTTACAATACCTTTTGTTAAGAACTAAAACTAAGGCTTCAATATATTACACTCCCGAAAAAATTTTAACCTTTGAGGCGCGGCCGGGCGCGACAAAACGTTTATTGGTAAGAATTAAATCGATCATCGCGGAAGCCTGAAAATAGGCGGAAAAATTTTATATTAATGCGGGAATTGGTCAGACCAATTACGGGATTGTGTTCGCGGAAGGCGGGGTTCGATTTTTTGCGAAATGTGAGAAAGCGGTTTCGTTTCTTTGATTTAGGTTTGAGCCGGCAGGGCGTTCGAGAAAGTCAAAATAGTTCTTGAAGAATTTGAAAGGATAAAATAGAATGTAATTCACAGCTTTTCAATTTCTTCTTTATCTTAAGGAAAACCAAAATTTGATGAAAAAGTCAGCACTATTTCTATTAGTCGCCATATGTTTTCAAGGCTTTTGTCCGCCTCTACAACAAAGTTTCGCCCAAACGCCGGCCGACGTCAGAAGATTGACGGCGACCGATCTGCCCGACAGTCAGGCGTTTCTGCAAAGAACGATGCGGCTGTCGCGCCCGCGTCCCGATTACTCGAGACAGATTGAAGCTTTGCTGCGGCGAATGACTCTGGAAGAGAAGGTCGGGCAGATGACGCAGCTCACGATGGGCATGGTCGTCGCTGGGCGCGACCAGGACGTTAAAGCCGATCCGGAAAAAATCGAAAAGGCGATCGTCAAATACGGCGTTGGCTCGGTTTTGAACGTCAGCGATCAGGCTTTGACGGTCGATAAATGGCATGAGCTGATCGGAGAAATTCAGAAAGCCTCGGCGCGCACGCGTCTGAAAATACCGAACATGTACGGCATCGACTCGATTCACGGCGCGAATTACATCCGCGGCGCGACGCTGTTTCCGCAGCAGATCGGCATGGCGGCGACATGGAATCCGGTTCTGATGCAGCGCGCGGCGGAAATCACCGCGATGGAAACGCGCGCCGCCGGCATTCCGTGGAGTTTTTCGCCGGTGCTCGACATCGGACGGCAGCCGCTCTGGGCGCGGTTCTGGGAAACGTTCGGCGAAGACCCTTACTTGGCGAAAGTGATGGGCGCGGCGTTCGTGCGCGGGCTCGAAGGCGACGATCTGCGCAACGAAAAATACGTCGCGTCGAGCCTCAAGCATTACATGGGCTACAGTTTTCCGCTCACGGGACGCGACCGCACGCCGGCGTGGATTCCCGAAAATTACCTGCGCGAATATTTTCTGCCGACGTTCGATGTCGCCGTCAAATCCGGCGCGCGCACGGTGATGATCAATTCGGCGGAAATCAACGGCGTGCCGGGTCACATCAACAAGCGCGTGATGACCGATATTTTGAAGGGCGAATTGAAATTCGACGGCTTTATCGTTTCCGACTGGGAAGACATTAAAAAACTCGTCACGTTCTGGAAGGTCGCGCCCGACGAGAAGGAAGCGACGCGCATGGCGATCATGGCGGGCATCGACATGTCGATGGTGCCGCTCGATTACAGCTTCGCCGACCTTCTGATCGGGCTCGTCAAAGAGAAAAAAGTCCCGATGACGAGAATCGACGACGCCGTGCGCAGGATTTTACGCGTTAAATACGAGCTCGGGCTTTTCGAAAATCCGATGCCGAGCGAAGCGGTGCGCGCCAATTTCGGTAGGCCCGAGTACGCTGAGGTCAGCCTCGAAGCCGCGCGCGAATCGCTCGTGCTTTTGAAGAACGACAACGGCGTGCTGCCGATCGCGAAAAACAAAAAAGTGCTCGTTACGGGACCGACCGCCGATTCGCACATTTCCTTAAATAACGGCTGGTCGTGGGTTTGGCAAGGTTCGGAAGAATCGCTCTACCCGCTCGAAAAACCGACGATTCAAAAAGCCGTCGAGCAGAAACTCGGCGGCAGGAATTTCGAATTCGTGCAGGGCACGCGCATCACGAGAGCGCCGAACACGCCGTCGAATTCGACGCCGACCGACGTCGACGTTGAAGTCGACGTCAAAAAAGCGGTCGACGAAGCGAAGGACGCCGACGTCGTCGTGCTGTGTCTCGGCGAAGGCTCGTACACGGAAACGCCCGGCAACATCACGGATCTGACGCTTCCCGAAACGCAGCTCAAATTCGCCGAAGCGATCATCGCGACCGGCAAGCCCGTCGTGCTCGTGCTCGTCGAGGGCCGCCCGCGCATCATCAATCGCATCGCCGACCGCGTTTCCGGCATCCTGCTCGCGCTCAATCCGTCGAGCGAAGGCGGTCGCGCGATATCGGACGTTCTTTTCGGCGAGTACAATCCGAACGGCAAACTTCCGTTTACGTACCCGCGCAATCCGAACAATCTGATCATGTACGATCATAAATTGTTCGAAACCGAGGAAACCGGTTTCGGCAACGTCGCCAACCGCGCGCAGTTCGATTTCGGCAGCGGCCTGAGTTACACGACTTACGCGTACAGCAATCTGCGATTGTCGTCGAACACGGTGCCGATGAACGGCGAACTGACGATCAGCGTCGACGTTCGCAACACGGGCGTGCGCTCGGGCAAGGAATCGGTGATTCTCTATCTGCGCGACGAAGTGGCGACGCTTTCGCCGTCCGGCAAACGCGTCAAACGTTTCGCGAAAGTCGCGCTCGACGCCGGGCAGACGAAAACGCTGACCTTCAAGCTCAACCGCGACGATTTTTCGTTTATCGGCACGGACAATAAACCGATCGTCGAGCCCGGCGATTTTACGGTGCTGGTCGGTGGTCAAACCGCAAAATTCACGCTCCGGTAATCGCCGTAATCAGGTTGGCAAGATTTTCTGACAGTTGTCTTACCAACCTGATTTTTATTAATCTGAAAGTATCTTTGATGACGAAAGCAGTTCTTCTTTTTCTGGTTTTAACGCTCAGCCCGCTCATGATCGCCGCACAGGAAACGATCGCGCGGGCGCGCGCCGAACGTCTCGGGTTGGGAATGAATCTTTCGTATCTCGACAATTGGTGGACGGGCACGAAGGCGAAAAACTACGGCGATTTCGTTAAAGCGAAGGAAGTCGCGAGGCGCGAAAAGATGTTCGCCGACATCGCGCGCGCCGGATTTAAGACCGTGCGCATTCCGGTTAATTTCGGCGCGTGGGCGAATTACGAAAAGCCTTTTCGGTGGGAAAACGACGAAGGGCTGCGCGCGGCGGACTCGTTCGTCAAATGGGCTTCGGATAACAATTTGAACGCGATCATCGATCTGCATCACGTCGAGTTCGACGGTTCGGTCAAAGAAGCGGCGACGACCGAGCGCATCGTCTGGCTGTGGCGCGAAATCGCCGCGCGGTACAAGAACACGAACGCGGAAAAAGTTTTCTTCGAGCTGCGCAACGAACCGCACGACATCGCGGCGCAGGATTGGCGGCAACAGGCGGAAGAAATCATCAAAACGGTGCGCCGAGTCGCGCCGAATCACACGTTGATCGTCGGTTTTCACGATTGGAATTCCCGAAAAGCGCTCGTCGAGTCCGCGCCTTTCGACGATCCGAACATCATCTACACTTTTCATTATTACGACCCGTTCATTTTCACGCATCAGGGCGCGACTTGGGCGGGCGAAGGTTTGCCGGATTTGAAAGGCGTGCCGTTTCCGGCGAACTCAAACAAAATCTCGGTTCCGGCGAGCGCCAAAGGAAAATGGGTCGAAACGCAAATCGGCGCGTACCGCGAAGATTCGGTGGCGGAAAAGATGTTCGCCGATCTGCGGGCGGCGAAAGAATGGTCGGAAAAAAACAAAGTTCCGATCTTTTTGGGCGAATTCGGTTCTTACTCCAAGTACGCCGACGCGGAGTCGCGCTGCCGTCACGCCGAGACGGTTTATACGATTCTCGGAAAACTGCAAATCCCGAACGCGTGGTGGGAATGGGACGGCAGTTTTAATATGTTCAAAAAGGGAACGACGGAAATCTTCGACTGCATGCGAAAAGCGATCGACTCTTATCACGCGCAAAAATAGAGTCTCCACGCGGGCTCTTCGCCCGTTCGCGGGCGCGGACTTTTTTTATATGAATAAATTTGTAATCAAAAGTTTTTTTGTTCTGGCATTTGTTTTATCGGTCGTCTGGGGAAGCCGGGCGCAGGATTTAACGAAGGAGCGGCGCAGCCTGATGCCGGTTCCGGCTCAGCTGAGCTGGAAAAACGGTCGGCTTCCGGTCGCGAAAGAGTTCACGGTCGCCGTCGCGGGCAAAACCGACGAGCGGTTAAAGAGCTACATCTTCCGCGTCATGCGGCGGCTCGAAGGGCGCACGCTGCTCGAATTTTCGCGCGACTTGTCATCGAACGCGGCGGCGGCGAATCTCCTGATCGAAACCGCTTCGACCGGCAATGCGATTCCGCAGCTCGGCGACGACGAATCTTACACGCTCGAAATCAACGACCGGCAGGCGAAAATCACCGCGCCGACCACCGTGGGGGCGATGCGCGGGCTCGAAACTTTTCTGCAGCTTCTCGAAGGCGACAAAGACGGTTTTTATTTTCCCGCCGTAACGATTAACGACAAACCGCGGTACCAGTGGCGCGGCCTGATGATGGACCCGGCGCGGCATTTTCACCCGCTCGAGGTCCTCAAACGAAATCTGGACGCGATGGCGGCGGTCAAGATGAACGTGCTGCACTGGCATTTGACGGACGATCAGGGCTTTCGCGTCGAAACCAAACGTCTTCCCGAGCTTCATCTGCAGGGCTCGGACGGGCTCTTTTACACGCAGGAACAAATCCGCGAGATCATCCGCTACGCGGCCGACCGCGGCATCCGCGTAATGCCGGAATTCGACATGCCCGGACACGCGACCGCGTGGGTCGTTTCGCATCCGGAAATCGCGAGCGGGCCCGGACCTTATAAGATCGAGCGCCGTCCCGGCATTTTCGACCCGACGCTCGACCCGACGAACGAAGCGACCTACAAATTACTGGAAGTTTTCTTCGCCGAAATGGCCGCGCTTTTTCCCGACAAATACATGCACATCGGCGGCGACGAAAACGAGGGCAAGCAATGGGACGCGAATCCGAAAATTCAGGATTTCATGAAGAAAAACAATATCAAAAACAATCATGAACTCCAGACGCATTTCAACAAGCGGATTCTCAAATTCCTGCAGAAAGGCGGCAAAACCATGATGGGCTGGGACGAGATTTTTCAGCCCGATCTGCCGAAAAACGTCGTCGTTCATTCGTGGCGCGGGCAGAAGGCTTTAGCCGACGCCGCGCGGCAGGGCTACATGGGCGTGCTTTCGAACGGCTATTACATCGATCTGATGTTTCCCGCCTCGCAGCATTACGCGGTCGACCCGATTCCGGCGGACACGACCTTGACGCCGGAAGAGCAGAAACGCGTTTTAGGCGGCGAAGCGACGATGTGGAGCGAATGGGTTTCGCCGGAAACGATCGATTCGCGCGTCTGGCCGCGCACGGCGGCGATCGCCGAACGATTCTGGTCGCCGCGCGAAGTCAACGACGTCGACGATATGTATCGCCGCCTCGAAGTCATCGGCGCGCAATTGGAAGAACTCGGTTTGACGCACCGCAAAAATCAGGCGATGCTGCTGCGCCGGATGGCGAACAATCAGGACATCGCGCCGCTGCAGACGCTCGTGTCGATCGTCGAACCGGTCAAAGAATACAGGCGTTATCGAGTTCGCCCGCAGACGATGCTCTCGCCGCTCACCGGTTTGATCGACGCGGCGCAGGCGGACGCGCCGGGCGCGCGCGAATTTAACAGATTAATCCAGACGCACGCGAAAAATAAGGATTTTAAAAACGCTTTGATTCCGCTCAGCATATTTTTCGCGAACTGGAAGAACAACGGCGCGGTATTGAGCAAACAGAGCGAAAACGCGCCGGCTCTGACCGAAGTCAGACCGCTCGCCGCCGATCTGCAGAGCCTCGGCGAGATGGGCACGGAAGCCGCCGAATTTTTCCGCACCGGAAAGGATTCGTCCGCTGATTGGCGCGACGCGCGGCTGAAAAGCCTCGACGAGATCGCGAAGCAGAAAGCCGGCGTGGAATTTCAGGTGATCGAATCGATGAAGATTTTAATCAACGCGACCGCCGGAAATTAGCGAAGGACTTATCGATTGAAGATTATCAGGCATCAATTATTTCAGTGATTTTTAACCATTAAATTTAATTGTTAATTGATGCCTGATAATTTTAAGAGAAACGAAAAATGAACGAACAGGTCGCGGCCGGAATCGACATCGGCGGAACGAAAATCGCCATCGCCTTCGAAAATCAAGCGGGCGAAAGAGTCGCCGCGCGTCGCCTGCCGACCGAAGTCCCGCTCGGACCGGAGAGGATTCTCGAAAACGTCTGCCGGGCGATCGAAGAAATGCGCGCCGAATCGAGAACCGAAATCGCGGCGATCGGCATCGGCTGTCCGGGACCGATCGACATCGCGCGCGGGCTCGTTCTGTCGCCGGCGAATCTGCCCGATTGGACGGATTTCCCGATCGTCGAAATAGTCGAAGAAAGGTTCGGCGTCTCCGTGGTGCTCGATAACGACGCGAACGCCGCCGCGCTCGGCGAGTATTTTTACGGCGCGGGACGCGGCTTCAAAGACGTGTTTTACGTGACGATTTCGACCGGCATTGGCGGCGCGATCATCTGCGGCGGGCACATTCATCACGGCGTGCAGGCGGGCGCGGGCGAGGTCGGGCACACGATCGTCGATCCGCGCGGCGTTCAATGCCGGTGCGGAACGCACGGCTGTTTGGAGACGATCGCTTCGGGAACGGGCATCGCGCGGCGCATGCGCGAAAGGCTCGCGGCGGAAAACGGCGCGGAAGACACGAGCGCGGTCACGGCGGAAACGGTCGTCGAGATGGTGCGAAGCGGCGACCGTACGGCGCAGGCCGTCTGGGACGAAACGATCGAATTCTTAGCGATCGGTCTCGGCAACGCGATCACTATCATCGCGCCCGAGGCGGTCGTCGTCGGCGGCGGCGTCGCGGAAGCGGGCGAGCTGCTGTTAACGCCGCTGCGAGCGGAAATCGAAAAGAACGTAACGATGCTGCCGATCGAAAAAGTCGAAATCTTAAAGGCATATCTCGGCAGCGACAGCGGCGTTTGCGGCGCGTTGATGCTCGCGCGGCAGGCGGATCGAAAACAAAATGTCCAATAAAAACAAATACACGCGACGCGAATTTTTAGGAACGGGTCTGGCGGGCGCGGCGATGCTGACGCTGGCCGGGCGGGGCGAAGCTCAAACCAAAAGGAAAGAAATGCTGCTTTATATCGGAACATATACTTCATCGGGCAAGAGCCAGGGAATTTACGTTCACCGGTTCGATGCGGAAACGGGCGCCTTGACGCCGCTGCACACCATCGCAAACGTCGCCGAGCCGTCCTTCCTGACGCTCGATAAAGACCGCAGATATCTTTACGCCGTCAACGAACTGCTCGAATACGAGGGCAAAAAGAGCGGCGCGGTGAGCGCGTTCGCAATCGACCGGAAAACCGGCAATCTGCGATTCCTGAACCGCCAGCCGAGTCTCGGCGGCGCGCCGTGTTACATCACCGCGAGCAAAAATCAAAAATTCGTGCTCGTCGCCAATTATTTAGGCGGAAACGTTTCGGTTTATCCGGTCGGAAAGGACGGGAAAATCGGCGCGTCCGTCGATTTGGCGCAGCACACCGGAATCGGTCCGAACAAAGACCGACAAGAAGCGGCACACGCGCATTCGATTACATTAGACCGCAATAATCGTTTCGCGTTTGCCGCTGATTTGGGCATCGACAAACTGATGATCTACCGGTTCGACGATAAAACCGGCAAACTCGCGCCGAACGAGGCGCAGGCGTTTTACCAGACCAAACCGGGCGCCGGCCCGCGGCATTTTTCGTTTCACGAAAACGGCAAACTCGCGTTTTTGATCAACGAGTTGGATTTAACGATCACGTCGCTCACCTACGACGAAACCGCCGGAACCCTGAAGGAAATTCAAACCGTTCCGACTCTGCCGGCGGGCGCCTCAACCGACGGCGTCACGACGGCGGACATCCACATTTCGCCGAAGGGTAAATTCCTGTACGGCTCGAACCGCGGGCACAACAGTCTGGTGTCATACAAAATCGACGAAAATACCGGCAGGCTCGAATATATCGAACACGTTTCGACCGGCGGCCGGAAACCGCGCAATTTCGCGATCGCGCCCGATGGAAAATTTTTGCTCGTCGCCAATCAGGATTCCGATAACATCGTCGTTTTTCGCATCGACGAAAAGACCGGCAAGCTCCAGTCGACCGGAAACGTCGCGCAGGTGCCGGTTCCGGTTTGCCTTAAATTCAGTGTTCAGTAGTCAGCGGTCGGTGATCAGTGGTCGGTTGTCAGGCCGGTTATACGTAAACTTAAAATTTAGATTACATTTAAACCATTCCGGCCACTGATCACCGACCGCCGGCCACTTTAAAAAGTATGCGCGGAAAATCCTTCAAAATTCTGATCGCGGTTTTGTTTTTATTCGCGTTTTTCGCCGAATCGGCGGCGCAGGCGCAGGTTCGTTACCGTAAGCTGGCGTTTAGGGATGAGTTTAACGGCGCGCGCGGCGCGGGCGTCGACGCGTCGAAATGGACGGCGGAAATCGGCGGCGGCGGCTGGGGCAATCAGGAACTGCAGTATTATACGAATTCGACCGAGAACGCGTCCACGGACGGCAGCGGCTCGCTCGTCCTCAAAGCCGTCAAGCTTGCGCCGCCGCTCAATTTAAGCTGCTGGTACGGGCCTTGCCAATACACTTCCGCCAGGCTCGTTACGAAAGGAAAATTCGAACAAAAATACGGAAAATTCGAGGCGCGCATCAAAGTTCCGCGCGGGCAGGGCATGTGGGGCGCCTTCTGGATGCTCGGAAACAATATCGACACGGTCGGCTGGCCGGGCTGCGGCGAGATCGACGTCATGGAGAACGTCGGGCGCGAGCCGTCGATCGTTCACGGCACGATTCACGGTCCCGGATACTCGGGCGCGAACGGGATCGGAGCGCCTTTCAGTCTGGCGAACAACGCCGCTTTCGCCGACGATTTTCACGTTTACGCGACCGAATGGAGCGAAAACAAGATCAGTTTCTACGTCGACGGCATTCATTACAAAACCCTGACGCCGAGCAATTTGCCGGGCGGCGCGAAATGGGTTTACGATCATCCGTTTTTTATTATTCTGAATTTCGCCGTCGGCGGACCGTGGGGCGGCAATCCGGACGCGACTTCCGTGTTTCCGCAGACGATGATGATCGATTACGTGCGGGTTTATAAACGCTAGAGATCGGTTCATTGAATCATTCGTTCATTGAATCATTGAGTCAGGTCGGGAATGAACAAATGAAAAAAATGAAAAAATGAACGATAAAATTATAATGCGATGAAAATTTTCGGGCTGATTTTAGTTCTGAGCGTGTTTTTGACCGTCAGCGCGCAGGCGCAGATGAGCGCGCCGAAAACGGAAATTTCTTTAAATTCCGGTTGGAAATTTCGTCAGATCGGCGAAACGGAATGGCTGCCGGCGACGGTTCCGGGCTGCGTCCACACGGATTTGCTCGCCAATAAAAAGATCGAAGATCCCTTCTACCGCGACAACGAGAAACAGCAGCAATGGATCGGCAAAACCGACTGGGAATATCAAACGACGTTCAACGTTTCCGCCCAAACCCTCAAACGCCGTAATATCGAAATCGTTTTTTACGGGCTCGACACCTACGCCGATGTTTTTTTGAACGACAAACCGGTGCTCGGCGCCGACAATATGTTCCGCACCTGGCGCGTCGACGTCAAAGGCGCTTTGAGAGCGGGCGAAAATGTTTTGCGGATAAAATTTCGATCGCCGATCAACGAAATTCTGCCCGCCATGAAAAAGCTCGCTTACGAGCTGCCGGCGGTCAACGATCAGGGCGAGAAAACGTCGCCGTACACGCGCAAGGCGCCGTATCAATACGGTTGGGATTGGGGGCCGCGGTTCGTGACGAGCGGCGTCTGGAAACCGGTCGCGCTCGTCGCGTGGGACGGCGCGCGGATCGAGGATCTGCACGTCCGGCAAAACAGTCTGTCGAAAGAAACGGCGGATTTGAGCGCGGCGGTCGAAGTCGTCGCCGCGGCGGAAACGAACGCCGTGATCGAGATCGAAAATACGACCGACAAAAAAAAGGTCGGAACGAAAACAGTTAAATTGTCGGCGGGCGTCAATAAAGTCGCAATCGATTTCGTCCTGCCGAATCCGAAAATCTGGTTTCCGGTCGGACACGGCGACCAGCCGCTTTACACTTTCAAAGCGAAGTTAATCGTCAACGAAAACGCGGTCGACGAACGATCGCGAAGAACGGGCTTGCGCACGCTCGAACTCCGGCAGAAACCCGACGAACACGGCATCAGTTTCGAATTCGTCGTCAACGGCGTTCCGGTTTTCGCGCGCGGCGCGAACTGGATTCCGGCGGATGTTTTCCCGACGCGCATGACGAAGGAAAAATACAAGAAATTGCTGACATCTTTGCGCGACGCGAACATGAACATGCTGCGCGTGTGGGGCGGCGGCATTTACGAGGACGATTATTACTACGATCTGGCGGACGAAATGGGCATTCTCGTCTGGCAGGATTTTATGTTCGCCTGTTCGATGTATCCGGGCGATCAAAAGTTTCTGGAAAACGTGCGCCGCGAAGCGATCGACAACGTCAAACGCCTGCGCAATCACCCGTCGATCGTGCTCTGGTGCGGCAACAACGAAATCGAAACCGCGTGGGCGCACTGGGGCTGGAAAGAACGTTTGCCGAATCACATCTGGGACGATTACGTGAAGCTCTTCGTGCGGCTTTTGCCGGAAGTGCTGGACGAATACGACAATTCGCGCCCTTATTGGCAGTCGAGCCCGAGTTCGAATTTTCAGGACGACGCCGATTCGCAGCGCATCGGCGACGTGCATTACTGGCAGGTCTGGCACGCCGAAAAGCCTTATAAAGAGTACGAAAAACAATTCCCGCGCTTTATGAGCGAATACGGCTTTCAGTCGTTTCCCGAAATCGAAACCGTTAAAACCTACACGACCGAAGAAGACCGCCGATCGATCGAAACGCCCGTCATGCTCGCGCATCAGCGCCACCCGCGCGGCAATCAGCTGGTGCGCGCCTATATGCTGCGCGAATACGACGAGCCGAAAGATTTCGAATCGTTTTTGTACGTCAGCCAGGTGCTTCAGGCGGAGGGAATCAAGATCGGCGCCGAGCATTTCCGGCGCATCATGCCGCGCAATATGGGCTCGCTTTACTGGCAGGCGAACGACGTCTGGCCGGTCGCGTCGTGGTCGGGCATGGATTATTTCGGGCGCTGGAAGGCTTTAATGTACTACACGCGGTGCTTTTACAATCCGTTGCTCGTTTCGCCGCACGTCGACGAGGAAGGGAATTTGAGCGTCACGATCGTCAACGACACGCCCGAAGCGAAAAACGCGCGGCTGGTTTTGAGTTTGATCGAAACGAGCGGCAGGGTTTTGAATTCGAAAACGCTCGATTTGACGATCGAACCGCTCAAAGGAAAATCGTATTTCGCGCAGAAAACCGGGGAATTTTTAAGCGGCGCGGACGATAGAAAAGCGTTTCTGCACGCGGAACTGAAAATCGACGGCAAAACCGTTTCGCAGAACGAATATTTTTTCAAGCCCTTTAAAGAGTTGAACTTGACGCGCCCCGTCATCAAAACCGAGATCGCGCCGACGGCAAACGGTTTCAAAATCGCCCTTTCCGCCGAAACGCTGGCCAAAGCGGTTTATCTGTCGGGCTTTCCGGTAGGCTTTTTTACCGATAATTATTTCGATCTGATTCCGGGAAGGCCGCGCGAAATCGAGTTTCGCGCCGACCGGAAAATCAGCGTCGACGAATTTCGACGACAGCTCAAAGTCCGTTCGCTGATCGACGCTTTTAATTGAGGCGCGCCTCCGAAAGTTCAAATCGACCGGGAATCGAGCTCGCGCGATTTTTCATTCGACCACCCTCGTCAAATTCAAATATACGTTATAATAATTGTGATTTGATAATTATAAAATGCTTTGACGACGATTCAGCCGATCGTTTCGAAAAAGCCGAAGAAAACAGTTTTTTGCAATATCCGACAATATGAACGAAGCAGCGGAAACAGACAATTCACCGAAATACGACGAGCGACCGTGGGGCAGTTTTACGGTTTTGGACGAGGGCGACGGCTTTAAGGTCAAGCGCATCGAGGTGCTGGCCGGCAAGCGTCTGAGCTATCAAAAACACGCGCGGCGCGCCGAACACTGGTTCGTCGTGCAGGGCACGGCACGCGTCACGCTCGACGGCGAAGAGATCGTCAAACGCGCCGGCGAGAGCATCGACATTCCGGTCGGCGCGGCGCACCGCGTCGAAAATCCGGGCGAGGAGTTGATGGTTTTCATCGAGGTTCAGCAGGGCGATTATCTCGGCGAGGACGACATCGTGCGTTTGCAGGACGATTTTGGACGGTAAATCTTTGACTCTCAGGAGCGCTAATTTTTCCCGTTTGTTTATTTCCGTCGCGGTTTTATTTAATGCTTGTCGCGGCTCGATTCTGTGCTAAAATTCGTACTAAATCGATTTAGTAGGTTGCCAGAATTTATTTTTCACTTTAAGATAAAAACGAATTATGGTTCGACGAATAAACCTAAAAAGAGCTAATGTTGCGCGGTCAAACACGATACGCGATATTAATCGTCAAATCATATTGAATTACGTGCGCGAGGAAGGACCGATTTCGCGCGCCGACATCGCCAAAGTCACCGCGCTGCAGCGTTCGACCGTCTCGCTGATCGTCGAAGAATTACTAAACACCGGTTTGATCGAAGAAATTTACGGCGAATCGTCCGGCGGGCGGCCGCCGCAGCTGCTGTCGCTCAAAACGGCGCACGCCGTCGCGATCGGCGTCGATCTGGGCCGAAAAACGACGGTCGTCGCGACGACCGATCTGAGCGGGCGCTTGCTCGAACAGGAAGATTTTCCGACCGACAAGGATTTCAACAAAACGATCGACCGCGTGATCGAAATCGCGAATCATTTCAAGAAGAAAAACGGCGGCTCGATCGAAGGCATCGGCATGAGCCTGCCCGGCATGGTCGAATCCTGGACCGGCGACGTGCTGCTGATTCCGCATCTCGACTGGCACCGCCCGAAAGTCGCCGAAATCGTCAGGCAGGCGACCGGCTTGCCCGTCAAGATCGAAAACGACGCGAACGCCGCGGCGCTCGCCGAGCTCTGGTTCGGGCGGCCGGAAATCAGCAACGTGCGGGATTTTATACTGGTTTACATCACGAACGGCATCGGCACGGGCGTCGTGTTCGACGGGCAGATTTACCGCGGCAAGGGCGGCGTCGCCGGCGAATTCGGTCACATGACGATCGGCTCGAACGCGCCGGTCGCCTGCGCCGCCGGCAGCCATAACTGCTGGGAGGCTTTCGCCTCGGAACGCGCCGCGCTCGCGCGTTACGCCGATCTGCTTTCGACGCGCAACGGCGACGCGAAAATAACTTTTCCCGATCTGGTCGGTCTCGCCCTCAAGGACGACGAGCAGGCGATCAAAGCGCTCAAAGAAACCGCGCATTACATCGGCATCGGCGTTTCGAACTTGATTCAGGGCTTGTCGCCCGAAGTGACGGTCATCGCCGGCACGATCGTCCGCGCGTGGCTGCTCATCAAGGAAGAAATCAAAACGGCGGCGGAAAGCGCGCTCTGTCAGGGCTACCCGTCCGTCAACATCATGCCTTCGACCCTGGGCTCGTACCCGACCTTAATGGGCGCGTTCAGTCTCGTCCTCGCCGACAAATTCGCGTCCGTGACGATTACGTAATATCAATTCTCCGAATAATTTATTTTACGACCGTGCCGGTTTCGAAAGCAGTCGGCTCGCAGTTCGAGCAAAAGTCGCTGCCGCCGATCTCGACCGTCGCTTTCACTTCTCCGATCGTTTCGGAAGTAGTTTTAACTATGATTTTCGATTTCCCCTGACCTTCGACAATTTCGCCCTGCGAGACCGTCCATTTGTAAATGATTTCATCCTGAGCGCCGCCCGCGGTAACGGCCGTGAATTCTAAGTTTTCGCCCGCCTGTACTTCGCCGCCTCCGACGACATCGACCGCCGGACAAAGACAAGGCGGATCGCAGGCAGGTTCAATGATGGTTACTGTTTTGGATTTGGGGTTATCGACAAAACCGCGACCGTAGTCGATGGCGACGTCGATTGTGTAAATACCAGGACGGACGCCTTTCAAATCCCAAACGACCTTTTCGCCTTTTCCAATGACCCGACCGCCGGAGACTGTATACCCGTAGACCAACGGAAGATTTTTGGGATTGCGGACGACAGTTTCGACTGCAATCAATCCCCAAGAATCATCCTCACTGACGCAAGGGGGCCGTCGAAATATTTTTCCAATTGCGGCGGAAGAGGAATAAAGATTTCCTTTTTGTCCACTTCGATCTTTTCGATTTCGGCTGACACGGGCGGCGTCCGTTTAGGGGACGGCAATCGATTTTGACCGCCAATCGCTTTCGATTCGAATCCGGGCGAAACGAATAAAGAAACCGCGACGAGCAGGATAACGAAAAGTTTTTGCATGGTTTTGGCCTCGAAAGCCAATTTAACACAGCTTTTCGACGGATTTGAAGAAAAATCATTAACGGCTAGCCACGAACAAACACGAAAGAACACGAAAATTTAGCGGGTTTCAGAATAACCACAGGCGACCGTCCGGAATAGGTGATCGATGATAGATAATAAGTGATAGATTTTTATCTTTAATTTATCGGTTCTCATCTACCCTGAATCGTTTTGCCGATTGCCTGAAATTAGCTTTCGTTGAAATTATTTCGTGAAATTTCGTGTTTATTCGTGGCTAATTTTTGTTGAGATCACCAGATCGAAGGCACCGCCGATTCGTCGAATTCGATCGCGTCTCCGTTCGGCAGGATGTGAACGATGCGCGACGCGCCTTTCGCCTTTAAGGGCGGCGCGAGCAGCCCGACCCGGTGACAGTTGGCGCGCGGGATTTTGTGATTCGTCAAAGGCTTTGATTCGGAACACATGATCGCGGTTTTCGCTTCCGCGGCGATTTCCAGAATCCGCTCGACGCCGCGGTTCAAGTCTTCCGGAACCGGCTTCGTTTTCCCGCCGCATTCCGGCAGCCATTCGTAGCCGATGCCGTTTTCCTCGAGATTGGACTGCAGCACCAAACCGTTAAACTGTACCCAGCGCGAGCGCGCGACGCTGCGCACGTCGCACACAAAAGCGATCTCAAATTTTCGCAGAAGCGCCAGAAAATCCCGCCACGCATGCCGTCCGTGTCCGATTGAATAAATTGTGCTCATTGGTTAATTTGTTTAATTTCCTCAAGAATACTGCTGATCGGAATGACGATTAACGAATCTTTCCAGTCATCAACCTTCAAGTCAGTATCACGATTGAAAACAAAAACGATGTTGTTGTTTATCTTGTAAAAACGGGATAGGTTCGTACATAAATTATCGCCTTTCAAATTCGGGTAGTAATGAGGTTCAGGCAGTGGCGCATGATCTTCGATGATCAATTCGTCGACGATTTTCATTTCGTTTACTTCAATCAGAAAAATTCTCCCCTCATTCGATTTGACGATCGCGTAATCTGCGCTTGTAAACGCGATGTGTTCGGCAAACCCGTCATCGTCGTCCAGATGCCACTCGCAGCTTCCCAGCTTCAAAGTCGGATACCGGTAACAGCCGATCGCGTCATAGTTTTCGAGCACCAGAAATTTTGCACCGTCCGGAGAAAAAGCGGGCGGCGTCGTTTCGGAGAAATTAGAGTCAATTTTGCAGATCAGCCGGTTGTCGATTATTTCCAGCCAGCAAATTTCCTGCCCGTCCTGACCGGCGGCGATCCAGAGCGAAACGAAGTCGGGTTTATTGGTCGAATGAAAAGAAAAATGGGAATCGCCTAAAGGATCTTCAAGCTGAACTTTATCAAGAATTCTGCGACCGTCAACATCTCGTAATTGAATTTCGACCATTAAGTCGGATGTCAAAACCGCACACCAGAAATATTTTTCGAACTCGTCAAAATAACAGGCGAGAAAACCGTAATGAATGGTTTCGGGATAATCGGTTGCGAATCTCGGCGGCTCCTCGACATGCAGTAAATTACCCTGAAAATCGAGAAACACCAGATTGCCGGTAGCTTGTTCGATGATCGAGATAATATTTTGTGATTTGGAAAAGGAGATATCGGCGATGTCTTTCCCAAAACGCAAATTTGACTGAACCTCGGTTTGAAGATCGGTGATCGTGATTGCGCCTTCACGCGAGGCTGAAAACAGCAGAGAATCGTGTTCGTCAATTTCAAAGTACGCCCGATGATTAAGATTGTAAGTTCGGTTATTCTTCAAAAACATTTCAGGAATTTTTTATCTGTTTGATTGCTTCGACCGCCTGCGGGTTTTCGAGCGCCGAGAGATCGCCCGCGTCGTCGCCGAGGTAAGCGGCGCGGATGACGCGGCGCATGACTTTGGCGTTGCGCGTTTTCGGCAACGCCGCGACGAAATGGATTTTCGACGGCGCGAGCGGCTTGCCCATATCTTTCGCGACGAGCGCTTTTAATTCGGCGGCGAGATTTTCCGACGGTTCCGATCTTAACACGCAGAAGGCGACCATCGCCGTGCCTTTGATCTCGTCGGGCACGCCGATCACGGCGGCTTCCGCCACGAGCGGATGCGCGACCAGCAGGCTTTCGACTTCCGCCGGTCCGACGCGTTTTCCCGCGACTTTGAGCGTGTCGTCCGAGCGCCCGAGAATGTAGAAATGACCGTCTTCGTCTTCGAGCGCCCAGTCGCCGTGCACCCAGACGCCCGGAAAGCGCGACCAGTAAGTTTCCAGGTAGCGTTCCGGTTCCCGCCAGAAGCCGCGCGCCATGCCGATCCACGGCTTTCTGATCGAAAGCTCGCCGACCTTGCCCTTTTCGACCGGCGCGCCGTTATCGTCGAGGATCGCGGCGTCGATGCCCGGACACGGCGCGGGGAAAGAACACGGCTTGATCGGCAGCAGCGGATTGCCCATCAAAATGCCGCCCGAAATTTCCGTGCCGCCCGAATAATTGATGATCGGCAACTTCGAGTCGCCGACCTTTTCGAACAGCCACCGCCACGGCGCGGGATTCCACGGCTCGCCGGTCGAAGCGAAGGCGCGCAAAGATGACAAATCGTGCTTTTTCGGCAGTTCGTCGCCTTTCGTCGCGAGCGCGCGCACTAAAGTCGGCGAGATTCCGAGAATTTCGACTTTATGCCGCGCGCAGAATTCCCACATCCGGTCGGCTGCCGGATAATCGGGGGCGCCGTCGTAAAGGCAAACGGTCGCGCCGTTGATCAGCGCGCCGTAGATCAGCCACGGTCCCATCATCCAGCCGATGTCGGTGACCCACGAAATGCGCGTTCCTTTCCCGACGTCGGTGCCGAACGCCATGTCCTGCGCCGCCTTGATCGGAAACCCGCAATGCGTGTGCGCGATGCCCTTCGGCTTGCCGGTCGTGCCGGACGTGTAAAGAATGATCAGCGGGTCTTCGGCGAGCGTTTTTTCGGCATTTGTGTCGTAAGGCATATCTTTGCTGAACGGTAAAAACTCCGAATTCAAATCATGCCAACTCTCGAATTTTGAATCTTCAAATATAAAATCAAAATCATTTTTGATTTGCCCGACCACAAAAACCTTTTGAATTGTCGGGCTTTTCGTTACCGCTTCTTTCGCAATTTCAAGTGCATTAAAAACCTTTCCGCGTCTTGAAAAGCCGTCACAAGTAAATAAAGCCTTCGCTCCGACGGCGTTCAATCTTGAAGCAATGGCGTCAATTCCGTAACCGCTAAATACGGGAATCGCAATCGCGCCGATTCTGTTTATTGCCAAAAGCGCAACTATTGTCTCAATCGTCATCGGCAGGTGAATGGCGATGGCATCCCCTTTTTTGAATCCATGAGTTCGCAATCCTAAAGAAATCGACCAAATTTCTTGTTGTAATGCTTCGTAGCTTATTTCTTGAAAATTGCCTTCTTCGCCTTCCCAGATTATCGCGGGCTGGTCTTTCGTCTCGTCGTTTTTCGCCCAGCGGTCGACGCACATTTCGGTGATGTTGAGACCGCCGCCCACGCACCATTGCGACCATTCGACGCCGCGGGAAGTGTCGAGCAGTTTTTCGTACGGCGGGTCGAATCGGATGTCTAAAAACTTGAGGACTTCCGAGGTGAATTCTTCGACGTTTTCGATCGATCGACGGTAAAGCTCGTCAAAGTTTTTTGCGCCGATTTGCCGCATAAAACGCGTCAACTGCGCGCGTTCCACAACTTCCTCGGTCGGCGTCCACGCGACCGGCTGGTGCTCAAAGGTGTTCTGATCGTTCATAAGTTTGCGGTGATAAAAGTAAAAATACATTTTATACCACAAAATTTCGACCGGAAAACGCCCGTAAAGCTTTGCGCCTTTGCGTCTTTGCGGGAAACATTTTGTCCCGCAAAGACGCAAAGGCGCAAAGGTAAGCTTTGCCGAATTGTTACAGCCGCCGGAAGATCGCGGTCGGCGTCGGGATCGCGCCGTTGCCGCAGTAGATGAATCTGACTTCCAGGTGATTGCCGCGTTTGATGATCGAGCGCACGTCGTCGAAGGGAAGCCGGTCTTCCGCCGCGAGCGTGAGCGAGATCTTCTGCGGTTTGCGGTTGTCGCTCTTGAGCGTGAATTCGTAAACGTAGTCGCCGATGTAATCGACCTTCACGACTTCGCCGGTGTAGGTCATAACGTCCGGCTCGCACCCGACGCGCTCGCCGTCGCGCTCCATCAGATTGACGATGCCGTTCGGTTCGCCCAATTGGTCGTACTGCACGAACGGGCGGTCGCCGCCGTCCGATTTTTCGCGGCGGTCCTGTTCGACGACGTCGGCATCGAGGTTTTTGCTTTTATCTTTCGCGCCTTTCTGGTAAACGCCGTCGGGCGTCACGTTCAAATCGCAGTTCGCGGATTTCAGGTTGACGCGTTCTTTTGAGAAATTCAATTCGATCGAGCAATTGTTGTCGCTGCCTTCTTCCTTGATGTTGCCTTTCGCGACGTTGCCGGTAACGTTCAATGTGCCGTAAGCCGACGACTCGTGAAAAGTCTCCGCGCCATTCGCCTGGTAGAAAAACGTGCCTTCGAACGAAACGCGCATCTTGCCGCCGGCGGGATTTTCGACGACGAGCGTGTTTTCGTAACCTTCTTCGCCTTCGCGGTGATTATTCAGGCGGTAGGTGCCTTCGACATCGTCGATGTTCGTTTCTTCCGGTTCGGCTTGATTCGATGCGCCCGAAACTTCGGCGGCTTTTTTCTCCGCCGGCGGATTTTCCGGGCGCGCGGAAATGTCTTTGCTGCCCGCGAGATTGGAAACGTTGCATGCCGCGCCCGCGCAGAGCGCGGCGGCGAGCAGGACGTATGCGAATAAATGAGCGCGTAACTGTAAATTAAATATTTTCACTGAAATTCTCCCGACCGCCGAAAACGGCGTTTCTATATGCTAACGCGTAAAACGCGGAAAAAAAGTATCGCGCGCCGGCGAAAAATTTCATCTCAAGAGGCGCGGGTTTTGTAAATTTTCTCGTAAAAGTTTATAAAACAATAAAACTTATGAGCGAATCGAATGTCGAGATCAAACTTCCGGCGAATCTTTTCGAGGGCAAAACGGCGGTCGTCACCGGCGCGTCGCGCGGCGTCGGGCGCGCCGTCGCGCTGCGGTTGGCGGAGGCCGGCGCGAACGTCGTCGTCAATTACCTGAAAGAAGAAGAAAAAGCCAATAACGTCGTCGCGCTCTGCCGGGAAAAAGGCGCCGGCGCGATCGCCGTGCAGGGCGACGTTTCCGAGTGGCAGGCGGCGCATAATCTGGCGCAAAAGGCGATCGAAAAGTTCGGCAAGATCGATCTCCTGGTGCTGAACGCCGGCATCTGGGAAGGCGCGCCGATCGAGGAAATGTCGGAAGAGACGTGGAACAAGGTCTTGAACACGAACCTCAAAGCCGCGTGGGCGATGACGAAGGCCTGCGTTCCGTCGATGAAAAAACAGCCCAATGGGGCGATCGTGCTCGTTTCCTCGACCGCCGGGCAGCGCGGCGAAGCGAATTATTCGAACTACGCGGCGTCGAAAGGCGGGCAGATTTCGTTCACCAAAGCGCTCGCCTCGGAACTTTGCCCGCGCATCCGCGTCAACTGCGTCGCGCCAGGCTGGATCGAAACGGCGATGGTGCGTCCCGTCTTCGAGGACGAAGATTACAAACAATCGGTCATCAACTCGATTCCCCTGAAACGCATGGCGAAAACCGACGACGTCGCGCTCTCGATCTGCTTTCTGCTTTCCGACTGGTCGCGCCATATCACGGGGGAAGTGCTCAACATCAACGGCGGCGCGGTTTTGTGCGGTTAAGGCTCCGGCGCGAGTTCCCGAAAAATCTTGCCCGGAATTTCTAATCGGCGTATCCTGTTAATACCGGAGACAAAATCTGATGCGAGAAGTTAAATACGACACCGACAGCAAAAAAGCGGCGGACGCGTTTTTTGATGAGTATCCGCCCGAATACGCTCCTCTCGAAAGTTTTGCGCCTTGCCGCCGAACATTGACACTCAACGACGAGCGCGCGGCTGAACAAGCGGCGCTCGTTACCTATCTCAGGCAGGCGACGCTGTTTTTTCCCGGAACGTTTCTTTTGTTTTTTATCAGTTTGGGAACGACGCTCGCCGTCACCGACCCCGCGATCAGGTTCAACCGCGACGATTTCTTCTCGGAGCTTTTCTTTCTGGTCTGTTTCGTCGGATTTTTGTCGTTTTTTATGCCGTGGGTCGGTCTCGGCGATATTAAAAATCGGAAGCATTTCGTCATTCCGGCTTCGATCGTCGTTTCGGCGGTCCTGATCGGCGCGGCCGTGAGATTGACCGACAGCTTCTTCTGGATTTCGCAAAAAATAATCGACGATTTCGGTTATGCGATCTGGCTGTTTCCGATCGGGTTGATCGTCCCTTTTCTCGCCAAAGGCTGGGTCGATTCGCTTTCGGACTCGTGATTTCGGATTTGTCCGTTAACGACCCGCAGCGCGAAATTCACCGGCGTTTGTAAAGCGCCGCGCCTTTGACGACGATCTCTTTGGCCTTGCGCGCGGCGAATATTCCCAGACTCTTGAACCGCTTGCCTTTGATTTCGTTGTAGGAAACGAAAAAATGCTCGATCTGCGCGACGAGCGTTTCGTTCAGATCGTTGATCGATTTGACGTGGCTGTGCGTGTGCGAATCGGCCGCGATCGCGATCAGGCGGTCGTTGCGCGTCGTTTCTCCGTCGGTTTCGGTCTGTTCGGCTTCGATCACGCCGATCAGCCGCGACGGGACGAGGCAGCCCGGAAAAGCCGGTTCGTCCATCAGCACCAAAACGTCGAGCGGGTCGCCGTCGCCGCCCAAAGTCTGCGGGACGAAGCCGAAATCGAACGGGAAGCTGTGTCCGGCGGCGAGCACGCCCTTGAGGACGAAAATCCCCAAATCCTCGTCGAAGGCGTATTTGTTGCGGCAGTTTTTCGGCGTTTCGATGATCACGTTGAGCGCGCCCTGTTCATTGTCGAACGGGCTGATTTTTTCGTAGATATGCGAGTTTTTTTTGGTCATAAAGAAAGTGTTTTTTCGTTTTCAAGCATAAACGCACCGCTTTTCGGAATTCAAATATTCCGGCGGCGTGCTTGACAAAAATATTTCGGAAGTTTAGCTTTAGCCTTTCGCATTGTCTGTTCGGCAGGCAACCGATATTTTAAAAATCGACGTAGAGGCGCGGTTTTCAAGAGTAGCCGGCGCGGAAGAGTTTTGAAGGCTCGTCCGGACGCGCCGGTGAAAGGGACAAACCGCCGAAATCCGCTTCGCGGCTTCAACGCGAGCGGGTTGGTTGTAACGGCTAAATCCGTTAAACTGTCAACGATTTTCGTTGGGGCGCTACGACTGTTTCAAAAGGATTTTCATCGGAAAAAAAGCCAGTCGTGCGTAACAGCGACTGGCTTTTTTTATTTTGAAAATTAATTATCCAAAGATGAGCACAGATTTTTATTCGGATTTTATCTGTGTCGATCGGCGTTCATCCGTGAATAATTTACTTTTGATTGTGAACGAAAATATTAAACCAACGGTCATGAAATTCGGCGGCACTTCGGTGCAAGACGCCGAAGCGTTCGCGCGCGTCGCCGCGATCGTCGCGGGCGAGCGGGAAAATTCGCCGGTCGTCGTCACGTCGGCGATGTCGAAAGTGACGGACGCGCTGCTCGCGGCGTTCGAACTGGCGAAAAGGGGCGAAGTCGAAAACGCGCTGCTTTCGCTCGCGCCGCATTTGGAGCGTCATCAGGCGGTTTCGCGCGAACTGACGAACGAAGCGCACCAGCGGCTTTTTCGGGTCGAGCTTGATTTCGCCGAAAAGGAACTCGGCGATCTGCTGATGCGCGCGTCGCGCCGCTCGCTGCCTTTGCAGATGCTGAAAGACGCGATCGTCTCCTACGGCGAGCAGCTTTCCTCAAGGCTTTTGGCGTTCGTCTGCCAGGCGCAAGGTTTGAACGCGCGGCACGCCGACGCGCGCCGTCTGATCGTGACCGACGACGAATACGGCGCGGCGGCGCCGATCTGGGACGAAACGGAAAAGCTGATCCGGCTCGAACTGCGATCGGTCGTCAAGGCGGGCGAAATTCCGGTGATGGGCGGCTTTATCGCCGCGAGCCGAAGCGGCGAAACGACGACGCTCGGACGCGGCGGGTCGGATTATTCGGCGGCGCTCGTCGGCGCGGCGCTCGGCGCGCGCGAGATTCAGATCTGGACGGACGTGACCGGCGTTTTGACGTGCGATCCGCGCATCTGCCCGGAAGCGCGCACGCTCAAAACGCTGTCTTACGAGGAAGCCGCCGAGCTCGCCTATTTCGGCGCGAAGGTGCTTCACCCGAAAACCATCCAGCCGGCGGTCGATCTGCAGATTCCCGTGCGGGTCTGCAACTCGCACCAGCCCGCGGAGCGCGGCACGATGATTCTGCCTTCCGGGCAGACGACGCCGCGGCTCGTCAAATCGATCGCCTACAAAAAAGGCATCACGATCCTGCACATCACGTCGGCGCGGATGCTCGGCGCGTTCGGTTTCATGAGCGCGATTTTTCAGATTTTCGAGCGCCACCGCACGGTCATCGACGTCGTTACGACATCGGAGGTTTCGGTTTCCTTGACGCTCGATAACACCGACTCGCTCGAAGCGGTCGTCCGCGATTTGCAGCGCATCGCGACGGTCGAGGTCGAACCGGCGCAGGCGGTCGTCTGCGTCGTCGGTTCGGGCTTGCGCGACACGGCGGGCGTCGCCGGACAGATTTTCACGGCGATCGAAGACTTTAATATTTCGCTCATTTCGCACGGCGCGTCGAGCGTCAACATGACGTTCGTGGTCGAGGAAGAAGTCGTCAAAGACGTGATTAAAAGACTGCACAACCGGTTTTTCAGTAATCGGTAAAAAAGCGTTCCGGGCAGCCCTTGTTTCGGATGTGCGATAATTTTCGGTAAAGAAGTTTACGGGAGTTTTTTGTATGAACAAGGGGAAAAGCATTGCACAAAAAAGAATCGAACGCGAACGGCTAGAGATTCTGCGGCGGCTCGAAGACTGGCTCGAAACGCCGATGATCGTTTTGGGGCTGATCTGGCTGGCGCTTTTCGTCGTCGAGGTCATCTGGGGCGCGGGCGCGCTGCTGGAGAACATCGGCACCGGCATCTGGATCGTTTTCATCATCGATTTCGCGGTGAAATTCGTTCTCGCGCCGGCTAAAATCGATTATCTGAAAACGAACTGGCTGACGGCAATCGCGCTGCTGATCCCGGCGCTGCGCGTGTTCCGCGTCGTGCGCGCGTTTCGCGTTCTGCGTTTGACGCGCGCGGCGCGCGGGCTGCGGCTCGTGCGGCTTTTAACTTCGCTCAATCGCGGCATGAAGGCGCTCGGCGCGTATTTCAGCCGCCGCGGTTTCGGTTACGTAGTGCTGCTGTCGGTCGTCGTTCTGTTTGCCGGCGCGGCGGGCATGTTCGCTTTTGAAAATGAGGCGGAGGGCGGATTCGCCAATTACACCGAGGCTTTGTGGTGGACGGCGATGATGCTGACAACGATCGGGTCGGATTATTTCCCGCGCACGGCAGAAGGTCGCGTTTTATGTTTCGTGCTCGCGCTTTACGCCTTCGCGGCGTTCGGCTACATCACAGCGACGCTGGCGACGTTTTTCGTCGGGCGCGAAACGAAAGAACGGGCGGCGGAAACGCCGGACGCGCAAAAGTTAAATGAGCTGCAGAGCGAGATCCGCGCCTTGCGCGCCGAAATCCGCGAACTGTTAGCCGAAAGGGGCGCGCGGAGTGTAAATTAAAAAAATGAACCTTTTTGAACTAACCAAAGAATTGATGAACATCCCGTCGGTTTCGGGGGGCGAGGAGGAGGTCGGGTTTTTCCTGCGCGATTACCTCGAAAGTTTGGGCTGGACGGTCGAACTGCAAGCCGTTTCGGAGAATCAGAACAACGTCATCGCTTATCTGAACGAGAACCCACGCGTCTTTTTATCGACGCACATGGACACGGTGCCGCCGTTCATCGCTCCCACGGAAGACGACGAGAAAATAATGGGGCGCGGCGCGTGCGACGCGAAGGGCATCATCGCGTCGCAGATTTTCGCGGCGCAACGGCTGCGCGAAGAGGGGATCGAAGACATCGGACTGCTTTACACGGTCGAGGAAGAACAATCCTCGACCGGCGCGAAAGCGGCGAACGGGCATCTGCTCGCGGCGAAATGCGAATACCTGATCAACGGCGAGCCGACCGACAACGATCTGGCGATCGGCTCGAAAGGCACGTTTCGCCTGAAAATCGTGGCGGAAGGAAAAGCGGCGCATTCGGCTTACCCGGAAGAAGGCGAATCGGCGATCGAAAAACTGCTCGATATTCTCGAGGACATCCGCCGCGCGGAATTTCCCAACGACGATTTTTTCGGCGAAACGACCGTCAACATCGGAACGATCGAAGGCGGGCTCGCGCTGAACGTGATCGCGCCGCGCGCCGAAGCCGGAATCGCCGTTCGTTTGACGACGCCGCGCGCGCCCGTCGAAGCGCTGCTCGCGAAAATCGCCGAAGCCCGCGGCAAAATCGAAGTCTTATCGTGCTCGGAACCGATCAAAATGCTGGCGGTCGAAGGCTTCAACCAGAAAACGGTGCGTTTCACGACCGATATCCCGTACCTGACAAACTGGGGGCAGCCGCTTCTTTTAGGCGCGGGCTCGATCCTCGTCGCGCACACGAAAGACGAGTTCGTGTTGAAGAAGGATTTGGAAACGGCCGTCGGATTGTACGTCGAGCTGGTGAAAAAATTACTCGCGGCGGATTGATTTTTCAGCGCCGAACCGCGAAAAAATCAATCCGCCGATGAATCAGGTCAAATCAAAAACCATCGTGCCTTGCGGCGCGACACCGACAACGATTTTCCGAACGATGAACGAAGCCATTCTCGAAATCGGCGGCGCGCCGAAAATGGAAATCCGGTTTGCCGAAATCCCGCCCGGCGATTTTCGAATGGGCTCGGTCAACGAACTGCCGTATGCTCCGGAAACGCCGGTGCATGACGTTTCCATTGCGTATTCGTTTTTCGTGTCGCGCTTTCCCGTCACGCAGGAGCAGTACGCGGCATTGACCGGCGCGAACCCGTCGAAATTCCGGCACGCGGCGCAGCTTCCGGTCGAAAACGTCAGTTGGGCGGAGGCGCGCGAATTCTGCCGCAAGCTGGCGGAAGAAAGCGGCAGGCTCATCCGTCTGCCGACCGAGACGGAATGGGAATACGTCTGCCGCGCCGGTTCGGCGACCGAATATTTTTTCGGCGACGATGCGAAAGATTTGCCCGAATACGCCTGGTTCGAAGACAACGCGGACGAGAAGACGCAGCCGGTCGGGCTGAAAAAACCGAACGCGTGGGGCGTTTACGACATCGTCGGCAATGTCTGGGAATGGTGCGCGGACGTCTGGAAAAGCGATTACGACGATTTTCCGGCGGACGGCTCGGCGAACCTGAAAAACATCGAGCGGCAGCCGCGGCGCGCGGTGCGCGGCGGTTCGTGGGCGATGAACGCTTTTCGCTGCCGCAGTTCTTACCGGAGCTTCGACTGGCACGACAATCAAACGGAAAAACTCGGATTTCGAGTCGTTATGGAAATATAAAAAATGAAAATAGCACTGATCGGTTACGGCGCGATGGGCAAGCTCATTAAAGTCTTAGCCGAAAACAACAATCACGAAATCGCGGTCATTATCGACGAATCCGATGCCGGATCGGCGGCGGAAGAATTAGCCGAAAGGCTCGAGGGCGCCGACGCGGCGATCGATTTTTCCGCGGCGGAAGCGGTCGAGCGAAACGTCCGCGCGTGTCTTTCGGCGCGGGTTCCGCTCGTCGAAGGCACGACCGGCTGGAACGAGAAAAAAGAAGCGATCAAAGAACTGGTTGAAAGCGAAAACGGCGCGTTCGTTTTCGGCGCGAATTTCTCGGTCGGCGTCAATCTTTTTTACCGCGTTGCCGATTACGCCGCCGCTTTGTTCGCGAAATTTCCGGATTACGAAACTTTCGTCGAAGAACGCCACCATTCGCGCAAAAAAGACGCGCCTTCGGGAACCGCCCTGAAATTAAAGGACATCGTCGCGCGGCATATCACGAAAGATTTCTCGGTCGCCGCGACGCGCGCCGGCAATATTCCGGGCACGCACACGGTCGGTTTCGACGCCGCGCCCGACACGATCGAACTCGTGCACACGGCGCGCTCGCGCGAAGGCTTCGCGTCGGGCGCGCTTTTAGCCGCCGAATGGGTCGCCGGACGGAAAGGCTTTTATGAATTCACGGACGTGATGGACGAAATCCTGTCAGTACCGCCTGCGTGAGCGGGCGGGTAAGGGCTGCTCAATGAATCCACAACCTTAAGTCAGCATAAACCCGCCCGCTCACGCAGGCGGTACTGACTTTGACGCACGTGATGGACGATATATTGAATTAAAAATGTTCGCTAATCGCTATTTTCTGATTTTTATTGTCTCGTTAGCAGTACTTGGTTTGTGCAAAAAGTTATTCCTGAATTCCTGTAAAAATGCGCGCGTGAAGAACTTATTGTATGCAACGCTCGCTATGCTCAATGCCTTGCTGATCGTCGGTTTTGTCTGGTCTCTGGCTGACTTTAGAATCCACTGGGTTATTTTTACCGTCTTCTTTCTGCCCGTTTTGCTGAGTGCATTATTAAATATTATATCAACGAAATTTTGTGAATCCTGCACGATGACGATTCATAATTGGAAGTTTTGGCAGGCTGCTGAAAAATGTCCGGTATGCGAGCAATCATCGGCAAAACAAAATTTATAGAGAAAAGTTTAGCGATTTTTATCAATAAAATCCGACGGGTCGAGCCAGCCCTGATTGTCCGCCGAGTAACCGCCGCCCGCCCGATTCCACATCGGGCAGGTTTCTTGTCGAATCTCGAAATGCAGGTGGCATAGATACTTGCCGTCGGCGTTGCCGATTTCGCCGATCTGTTCTCTGAATTTTACTTCGCCGGACGTTTTGAAGATTTTCCGCAGGTGCCCGTAAAGCGATTGAACTTTTCCGCCGCCGGAAAGCGCGTGTTCGATGATGACGACGTTGCCCCAGCCCGGACCGGCGTCGGCGGCGTAAACGATCCGCCCGTCGGCGACGGCGAAAACCTTCTCGCCGCAGTCGGTGTCGCCGCCCGAATTTTTGTTCCAGTCTTCGCCGAGGTGATCGTCAGCGCCGAAATCGAGCGCGTTGTACCAATCGTCTTTTTTGTCTTTCGCCTGCGTGAGAAATTCGGTTTTGCCGATCGGATACGCGAATTTTACGGCGACGTTTATTGTTGTCGGCGAGGGCGCGGGCGGCGCGGCGTTGCGGTCGGCCTGCGCTTCCGAGACTTGCGGGCAGCCCGCGAACGCGAAAAGCGAAACCGCGATGAAAGCAAACTTTATCAATCTCATAAATTCGGGCAATGCGTTTTTGTAACTTCGACGCTGAAAATCATATACTTTCTTTTTATTTCGGCAAAGCTTTTTTACCTGAATATTGAACGAGAAGCGCGTAAAATAGAACGCGGGTTAAGCGGGAAGGAAGCGGTTTTTCGCGGGTTATTTAAAAATTATTTTGAAACGATCAGTGCGAACCCGCACCGATCCGTGCGATCCGCGTCCCGTTTGTTTTTCGAACGGCAAACTCTTCCCGCTCGGTATTTACGCTTTTTAGGACGGATTATGACGATAAAACTGGATTGGATGCGCGGCTGCGGAACCGCGCTCGTGACGCCGTTTCGCAGGGACGGCTCGATCGACGACGAACGCTTTAAAAAACTGGTCGAGCGCCAGATCAAAGGCGGCGTGAAGATTCTTATTCCGTGCGGCACGACGGGCGAGGCGGCGACGATGTCGGACGAGGAAAAACTGCACGTCATCAGAATGACGATCGAGGTCGCGCACGCGCTTAAAGCGAAGGTCGTCGCCGGGACGGGCAGCAACAACACCGCCGCGACGATCGAAATGACGCGCAAAGTCAGGGAACTCGGCGCCGACGGCGCGCTCGTCGTCGCGCCTTTTTACAACAAGCCGACGCAGGCGGGCATGCTCGCGCATTTCTCGGAGATCGCCAAATCGGTCAAAAAATTTCCGCTCATGCTTTATAACGTGCCGTCGCGCACTTCCAGCAACATCTCCGCCGAAACCTGTCTGCGTCTGGCGGAAGAACACGAAAACATCGTCGCGACGAAGGAAGCGTCGGGCAATTTTTCGCAGATCATGGAGATCATCGCCGGGCGTCCGAAAAACTTCGCCGTGTTTTCGGGCGACGACGCGACGACGCTGCCGTTAATTTCGGTCGGCGCGAACGGTCTCGTTTCCGTCATCTCGAACGAGCTGCCGAAAGAAACCGCGTCGATGGTCGAAAAGGCACTGGACGGCGCGTGGACCGCCGCCCGCAAACTTCATTACAGGCTTTTGCCGCTGATGGAGGCGAATTTCGCGGAAGCGAGCCCCGCGCCGTGCAAATTCGTGATGAAGGAAATGAATCTGCTCGAAGAAAATCTGCGCCTTCCGCTCGTGCCCGTGACCGCGCCGACGCGCGAAAAACTGCGCGAAATTTTGAAGGGCCTGAACAAATGAAACCGCAAGCGATCACGCGCATCTGGCACGGCCGAACGCGCCTCGATCGCGCCGACGAATACCTCGAATTTCTCGAAAAAACCGGCGTCGCCGATTACAAAGCGACGCCGGGCAATTTGAGCGTCCGAATCCTGCGCCGCATCGATGCGGACGTCTGCCATTTCTGGACGGTGACGACTTGGGACAGCTACGAAAATATTAAAAAATTCGCCGGCGAAGATTACGAACGGGCGCGTTATTACGAGGAAGATAAACTGTATTTATTGGAATTCGAGCCGCGCGTGATTCATTGCGAGACTTTTGAATTTTAGAAAAAATAATGAAAAAGATATTTTCCATTTTTTTGATTTATTCGCTTTTGATTTTGTCCGTTTCCGCTCAGACCAGGCCGCGGGCGCGCGATCTGGGCATTCCGCTCGACGGCACGCCGGGACAGTTTAACGCGATCACGGACGTGAAGGGCGTCGAGGTCGGCTACGCGACGCTGATTTCGGGCGAGGGAAAAAAGGCGGTGCGCACCGGCGTGACGGCGATTCTGCCGCAGGGCAAATCCTTCAAGGGCCGCGTCTTCGCCGGCTGGCACGCGCTGAACGGCAACGGCGAGATGACCGGCACGACGTGGATCGAAGAATCCGGCGGTCTGGGCTCGCCGATCCTTATCACGAACACGCACAGCGTCGGCGTCGTGCGCGACGCGGTCATCGAATGGGGAACGCTGCGCCTGCCGGGCGGCATCGGTTATTCGGGTGATTTCAGCTTACCGGTCGTCGCCGAAACCTACGACGGGTTTTTGAACGACATCAACGGCTTTCACGTCAAAAAAGAACACGTCTTTCAGGCGCTCGACGGCGCGAAAACCGGCGCGCTCGCCGAGGGCAACGTCGGCGGCGGAACCGGCATGATGGCGCACGGTTTCAAGGGCGGCACCGGCACCGCGTCGCGCGTCGTCAACGCCCGATCGGGCGGCTACACGGTCGGCGTGATCGTGCAGGCGAATTACGGCGCGCGCCAATTATTCAGCGTCGCCGGCGTGCCGGTCGGAAAGGAAATCGCCGACCTGCGCCCGACGCCCGGACAAAAACCGGCGACTTCGGCGCTCGGGACGAAGTTTCCGTACCGGGATGAAGGACAGGGCTCGATCATCGTCGTCGTCGGAACGGACGCGCCGCTGCTTCCGCATCAGCTTAAACGCCTCGCGCAGCGCGTTTCCTTGGGCGTCGGCAAAATGGGCGGGCGCGGCGAAAATTCGTCGGGCGACATTTTCATCGCCTTTTCGACCGCCAACGCCGCTGAGGCGAGCAAGGACGAGGGGATCGCCAATCTGACGATGCTGCCGAACGAAAGAATCAACGCGCTCTTTTACGCGACCGCCGAAGCGACCGAAGAAGCGATCCTCAACGCGATGGTCGCCGCCGAAACGATGACCGGTTACGACGGCAACACGGCCTACGCGCTGCCGCACGACCGTTTGAAGGAAGTTCTAAAAAAATACAACCGTCTGACGGAAGCGAAGAAATAAAAAGGTTTTCCCGCCAAAATCAGCCGCGAACGGCGCGCGGAACAAGAATGAAAAATAGAAAAATTCGCGTTCTTCACGCTATTCGCGGCTAATCTTTTCTGATTGCCGCGACTTTGCAGTAAACTCTAAAAAATACTTTGGATAAGAATTTACAAAATGACTTTAAGCGAACGAATCCAGCAGTTATTGAACAAATCCGAGTTCGACGCGGTCGACCGCATCATTTTCGAAGAATTCAAAGCCGCCTTGAGAAGCGGCGAGATCCGCGCGGCCGAACGCGCGGCGGACGGCACGTGGCGGGCGAACGCGTGGGTCAAGCAGGGAATTCTGCTCGGGTTCAAAATGGGCAAAATGGTCGAAATGTCGCGAGAGACCGAAACTTTCCGGTTTTTCGACAAGGAAACTTACCCTTTAAGACCGATGGATTTGGACGATAAGGTGCGCATCGTGCCGGGCGGTTCGACGATTCGCGACGGTTCGTTCGTCGCGCCGAACGTCGTTTTGATGCCGCCGTGCTACGTCAACGTCGGCGCGTACGTCGACGAGGGCACGATGATCGACTCGCACGCGCTCGTCGGTTCCTGCGCGCAGATCGGAAGGCGCGTGCACATCTCGGCGGCGGCGCAGATCGGCGGCGTTTTGGAGCCGGTCAACGCCAACCCGGTGATCATCGAAGACGATTGCCTCGTCGGCGGCAACACGGGCGTTTACGAAGGCGTGATCGTGCGCGAAAGGGCGGTTTTGGCGTCGGGCGTGATCCTGACGCGCTCGACGCCGGTTTTCGATCTCGTCAACGGCGAAATCCTCAAATCGACCACGGAAAAAACTTTGGAAATCCCGGCGGGCGCGGTCGTCGTTCAGGGCTCGCGCGCAATCACGAACGGTTTCGGCAAGGAAAACGGGCTTTCGCTCTACGCGCCGATCATCGTCAAATACCGCGACGAACGCACCGACGCGGCGACGAAGCTCGAAGATTACCTGCGGTAAGTTTGAGAGCCACGAACAAGCGCGAAAGGACACGAAATTCAAAAATAATTTTCGTGTCCTTTCGCGTTTATTCGTGGCTGATTTTGTTTTTAACCGACGAGAGTTGAAAATTCGAAAGATTCCCCGGCACCCAAACTTACAGAAATCTCGCAATTTTCGAGCGCGGAATTTTGCAGCAAAAATTCCGCGAGCGGCGCGGTCAAAAGCGTTTCGATCGTGCGCTGCAGCGGGCGCGCGCCGAAACGCGCGTCGATTCCTTTTTCGGCTAAAAATCCGACGACGTCGTCCGCCCAAATCAATTTGATGCCTTTCTGCGCCAAGCCTTCGCGGCGCGCGACCGCGGCGATCTCTTTTTCCGTGATTTTATAAAGCGAATCCTCGTCGAGCGGCTTGAACTGCACGACGCCGTCGAGGCGATTGTAAAATTCGGGACGAAAAAACGCCTTGATCTCCTTCTCGTTGGAGATGTTCTCCGCTTCGCCGAAACCGATTTCGCCGCGCGCGAAGCGTTCCGCGCCGAGATTCGAGGTCATGATGACGACCGTCGACGTGAAATTCGTCACGCGCCCGAAACGGTCGGTCAGGCGTCCTTCGTCGAACAGACCGAGAAGCACGTCGAAGACCTGCGCGTCCGCCTTTTCGACCTCGTCGAAGAGCACGACCGAAAACGGTTTTTCGCGCACCTTTTGAATCAGCTCGGAAGGTTCGCCGTCCGCTTTTATCAAAAGCCGCGAAGCCGCGCCCGGCGCGTTGTATTCGCTCATGTCGAGCCGCACGATTTTTTCGCTCGCCGCGCCGGATCGGCCGAAAAAGAAACGCGCGAGCGATTTGGCGAGCTCGGTTTTCCCGACGCCGGTCGGACCGGCGAACAGAAAGACGCCGAGCGGGCGATTCGGATCGTTGAGTCCGGCTTTGAAAGTCGTCACGACGCCGGCGACCTGGCGGCACGCCGCCGGTTGCCCGACGACTTCCGTCTCGAAATTGGCGACCACGTCTTCGAAATCCAGCGTGATTTCGTCGCGCAGGAAAAGCTCGGGAAGCCCCGTGAGCTCGATGAAGTTTTTGAGAACGTCGTCGGTCGTCACTTCCTTTTGCCGGTTTTTCTGCGCTTTTTCAAAGATTTGCGTCAAAAAAAGCGGCGCTTTGCCCGGAAATTTCCGGTACGGCATAAAGCGCGCGAAGAGCCGGTAGATCAGATTCGTGACGTTCGCCGAATATTCGATTTTAAGATTCCGATTATTAATTTCGGCGATGCGCCCGAGCACCGTCAAGGCTTTGTCGGTCGTCAATTCCGGCAGGCGCACGACCTGAAAAAGATTCGCGAAAGCCGGCAGCAGGCGGCGGCAGGCGTCGAGCTCGGCGGCGGTCGCTTCCGCGACGATACGGATTTCGCCGCGCTGCAGGTACGGCGTCAGAAACGCGGCTAAGGATTCTTCCGCCGCGCGCCCGCCGTAACGCACCAGATCGAGCAGATTCTCGACGCACAAAACGCCGCCCGTTTCCGACAGTTCGGCGATGATTCGTTCGAGCCGCTCTTCCCATTGCCCGAGATACTGCATGCCGGCGATCAGCCGCCCGCCGTTGGTCTGCCAGAAACGGTAACGCGGATTTTTCTCGTCGTAGGCGGGATCGAAGTCCTCGTCCTCTTCGGGATTTTTCAGTAAATCGCGCTCGATCTGCTGGACGGCTTCCGCGAGCACGGTCGTTTTCCCGACGCCGTTCTCGCCCAAAATGATGACGCTCGCTTTTTCCTGCGTCAGCCGCCGGACTAAATCCGCCGCTTCCGTTTCGCGCTCGTAGGCTTTCGCGGCTTTGCGCGTGTAGTCCTTCGCGCCGAGCGGTTCGGCGACCGCGAGCAGCTGCGGCGTTTCCTTAAAGTTTTCGGTCTGCTTTGTTTTCCGGCGCCCCTGAAACGAAATTTCCTCCAGCGAGATTCGCTTCGGCGGCAGGTGGCGCGTCAAATCGAGCGGCGTCGAGCCGCGCAAAGCTTCCTGAACCTTGAGATTGACGAGCGTTTTGAGCTCGCTTTCGCGCTCGAAGAAAAAGTCGATGTCGAGCAGCGGAATCGACGCCGCGAAATTGCCGTTTTCGGTTTTCCACGAAACGCACGCGACGCGCAGCGGCAGCAGCTCGTCGCTCGTGAAGGTGCGCTTTTTCGGTTCGCGGCGGCGCTTTTTCGGTTTTTTACCGTCGTCTTCTTCCGCCGCTTTGGCGGAATATTCGGGGCGGATCTCGACGCGAAACTCGGTCATTTTCAGGTCTTCGAACTCGATCGCCTCGCGCCACCATTCCTGTTCGAACTGCCACTGCAGGTATTCTTTGACTTCCCAAACGGCGGAATCCTTCAGCGCCGCGTGCGCCGCCGGCGGAAAATAATCCTCGCCGCCGACCGCCTGCACCGAGTACGAGCCGTTGAAATTCTCCCAAACTAAAATCGGTACGCGAAAAGTTGCCATGAGCCTGAACAATTTGAGGACGTTTCCGGTCCTTGAAAATACTAATTGAAATCCGGCCGGTCTGTAAATAAAAGCGATGCGATTATCATTTTTATTTTTTACATCGCCGGCGATAAAAAAATAAAAACTATTGTGTTTCATCTGTGAAACAAGTATAATGAAAAAGTTAAAACGGACGCGCGCCGAAACCGGCGTAAATCATTATGATAATTACTGTTAAAGTAAAACAGGCGGGCCGCCGACGCGCGCTGCTCGAAAACCGTCGAATCGAGGTCGAGGACCTCGGGCGCACGCCTTCGCTCGAAGATTTGCTGCGCGCGATCGTCCGCCGACAGGCGGAAGAATTCAACGCCAAACCGTTCGAAAAAAATCTGCTGCCGTTTCTTTCCAAAGACGAGATTCGAAATCAAGCGCCGCGCGGAAAGGTCGGTTTCGGAAGCGTCTACAACGAGCGCAAAGTCGAACCGGAAGAAGCGCAGTCGACCGCTTTGCGGGCTTTCGAAGACGGCCTGTTCAGCGTTTTCGCCGGCGACGTCGAAATCCGAAACCTGAAAGACCGGGTCGCGCTCGACGACGCGACCGTGCTGACCTTCATCCGCCTGACCTTCCTTGCCGGCGGCTACTGGTAAAAACGATAATCATGCGCTTAGCGCAAAAATCAGCCGCTAATGACGCGAAGCGGCGCGAATCGTTTTTAGTTTTATTCGCGCCTTTCGTGACTTCCGCCGCTCGTAATTTTAATCCTTTATAAGAAACTATGGACATTGCCGAACATCTGAAAGAACGCGAAATCCCCGATCCGGTCGTAAAATTCACCGCCGAGCTGCTCGAAGTTTTCGACGGAAAGCGCGCGCATCCGCTGCTCACGAAACGGAGCGCCGAAATCGGTCTGCTGATTCTGAACAAGCATCGCGCCGCGAATGAAGACGAACATCCCTGGTCGATCATCGTGCCGGCGACGGCGAACAGCGAGCGCTTCGCGAAACTGAAAAATCTGATTCCCGCCGAAGGGTTTCGCGGCGCGGAACTCGAAAATCTGCTGATCTATTTTTTCGGCGCGGAAAAAGCTCCTCTCGTCGCGCGGGCGTGGGACAAGATTCGTTTCGAGATGTACCAGACCGGTTACACGCGCCGCTCGTTTCGCGCGCCCGAAAACCGCGATCTCTATTTCGTCAACCAGCTGAATTTTTTGATCGGCGCGCTGCCGCAGTCCTTTTCGTGGGAATATCATTCGACCGGCTACCAGCGCCGGTTTTTCGAGCTGAGCGTCGCCGAACAAATCAGATACAGCCAATTTTTCCCGCAGACTTCGCTTTTTCGATTATGGTCGGCGGCGCTCGACGAGGGGGACGAAGAGGTTTTCCGGCTGATGGAAGACGTCATCTATAACCGCGACGAGTTCGGCAAGCCGACGCGCGACATCATCAAGTCGCTCCTCAACAGCGAGAAAAAAGAAGCGTGGGAACTGGTCGAAAAGCTGCTGCTCGCCGCGCAGCGCCAGGAAGGCTTGCGCCAGACGATTCTCGAAGCTCTGGACGAAACCGGCACGGACGCTCTCAAACACATGATCGACGTGATCTTGTCGAACAAACTCGCGAGGTTTTCGTCGGTCGTGCGCGCGCTCGACGTCTGGGCGGGTTTCGGCTGGGAAAGCGAGCGCGAGAAGACGGTCAACGCGTTTCTCGAAAAGGCTCGCGAATATCTGGAAAACCCGGAAAAAATTCCCGGCGCGATGAAAAGCGCCAGCAATCTGGACGTTTACATGGCGCTCTGGGCGCAGGGCGTGTTCGACGTCGAAAAATGCGCGCCTTACCTCGACGCGCTGCTCGAAAAGGGCACCGCGGAAAAACGCGCGCTCGCCTTGAAGTTCGCGCTCGAAACGCGCAACGAACGGCTCGCGATGCCGCTGTTCGACAAGGCGCTGGACGATCACGACCTGATGGTGCTGGCGTGGGCTTTGCAGGGAATCAACGCTACGGTGTCCGGAAAGGCGGACGAATATCTCGAAAATCCGCGTTTCCCGCAGCTTTTCGAAAAGCTTCATAAAATCGTCGAGCGCGGCGCGGCGCGTGAAAAATCGTTCGAGGGCAGGATTTTCGCGTGGACGCGCATCGTTTTCACGAAGGACGACGCGCTTTCGGCGATGATCGATCTGATCGGCGAAGACGCTTCGCGGCGCGCGCTCGTTTTGAGTTATTTCGAGCAGCTGAGCGTAAATCTGCGCACGAAGTTGACGCAGCGGATTTTGGGCGATTTCGCTTCTTACCGGCGGGACAATAATAAGGAAAAACCGCCCGCGCCGACCGCGTTTCAGCGTGATTTCGCGTTCCGTTTATTGTCCGACCGCGGCGAATTTATGGCGCGCGCCGGTTTTCGGACCCTTCAAAACGCGGTTTTCGCCGACGCCGAGATCGAAAGGCTCGAAAGCCTGCTCAAACGCAGGGGCGCGGATTTTCGCGGCAAGGTCATCGCGCTGCTTTTAAATCAGCCGGACGAAAAACTTTACGCGGCGACCGCGCGGCTGCTCGCGAACGGCGACGGCGAACAGCGTCTCGCCGGGCTCGACATTCTGCTGCAGGCGAAAAAGGCGAACCGTCTTCGCGATGAAGCCGGAAAGCTGGTCGAAGCCTTCAAAGCGAGAAAAAGCGTTTCGCCGAAAGAGGAAATCCTGCTCGCGCAGCTGGCGGGCGCGGAAGAAAGCGGAACGGATTTTTCCGCCGCAAACGGTTATGGTTTGTTCGATCCGAAAAAAGCGGTTTCGCCGCTCGTGGCGCCGCGCGTCGATCCCGAAAACGTCTATGAAAAGCGGCTCGCCCGGCACGAATACGGCTTTTCCGTACCGCTCGATAAAGTTAAAAAAGAGCTCGCACGGCTCGGCGAAATCTATCTCGCCAACAAAGACCACGAGTATGAAGCGGAGGATTGGAGCGGCGGGCGGCAGACGATCCTTTTGGGCAACGCGTTTCGCAACCGCAAATACAATCACAAGTTCGCTTCCGGGCGCGAGGAATTCGAAAATTATCCTTTGCCGGAAGTCTGGGAAAAATGGTTCGTCGAATCCGGTCTCGACGCGGGCGATTTAACGATCATCGGGCTCTCGCCGCAACCGCGGGCGCGCCTCGCGCTGCCTTATTCGGACGAGCTTTTGCCGGCGGAGTTCAACAAATACACGTATTACGGCAATCCTTTGCTCGGTATCGTCGAAGCGCTCCGGCTCGCTTTCCCGTTCGCTGAAAAGGACGAATTCATGCTCGGCGGCACCGCGCGCCTGTTCGCCGCGCTCGACGAGGCAACGCTAAAAAAAGAGCCGAAAGAAAATCAATATTACGGTCACGGCGGCGACGGCTGGCAGGGCGACAATCGTTATCACGTGTTTTTCTACCAGCTCGACGCGGCGGCGATCGACGATAAATTCATGGAAGAACTTTGGAATTTGGCGCACTGGCGGCAGTTTTCCGGCAGGAAAGAAAATATCCCGCACGCTTTTCCGTCGCTGATCGTTTTCTGCCGCGCGTTCGAGCGGGGAATCATCGGCGAGGACGAGCTGCTGCGCGGGATTCTGACGCCGGAAAATCTTCGAACGCTTTCCGGAAAAATCGTCCGCGAGCGCGATTTCGATTATTTCGCGCGCTTTCCTTTTCTGAAAAGCCTGTTCGAAAAAGCGCGCGAGCACGTGCTCGACGTCGAGCTGCGGCGCGGCGACACGGCGACTTCGGTGACGCATTTCGCGGCCGGCCTGCAGGCGATCGGCGGCGCGCGGCGCTTCACGGAAATCCTCGCCGGGCTCGGCAAAACGCCGCTCAACCAAGGTTACAGTTACTATTACGGCGGCGAGCAAATCAATAAACAGCGCAGCTTCAGCCGGCTTTTAAAGAACTGTTTCCCGCTCGAAAGCGACCGGCAGGACGAGTTCGACGCGCTCGTGCGCCGGGCGAAGATCGGCGAAAAGAAACTGATCGAAGCCGCCGTTTACGCGCCGCAGTGGCAGCGGTTCGTAAGCCGTCATCTGAACTGGAAAGGTCTCGATTCGGCGATCTGGTGGATGCACGCGCACACCAAAATCGCCGGTTACCGCGAGCAGACGGCGGAAGCCGAAAGCGAGATCGCGCGCTATTCGGCGGTCGATCTGCAGGATTTCAAGGACGGCGCCGTCGATAGGGAATGGTTTCTCGCCGCGCTCAGGGAAATCGGCAAAACGCGCTGGGAAATCGTTTACGAAGCGGCGAAATACATCAGCGAAGGCAACGGTCATCGCCGCGCGCGGCTTTACGCGGACGTCATCGCCGGAAAGACGAAAATCCGCGAAATCGCGGCGCGCGTGCGCGAAAAACGCGATCAGGATTATCTGCGCGTTTACGGACTCGCGCCCTTAAGCCGCGCGAATCCGGAAAAAGACGTTTTGAGCCGTTACGAATATTTGCAGAAATTCAAAAGGGAAAGCCGCCAGTTCGGCGCGCAGAAACAGGCGAGCGAGAATTTAGCCGTCCGCATCGCGCTCGAAAACCTCGCGCGCAACGCCGGTTACGCCGATCCGGCGCGCCTTTCATGGGCGATGGAAACCTGGCAGGTGCGGGCGATTTTATCGTCCGAAACGGAAGTAAAGACGGGCGATACGACCGTCAAACTCGTCATCGACGAAGAGGGAAAAGCCGAACTCGTCGCGGTCAAAGGCGACAAAACGCTCAAATCGATTCCGCCGAAGCTGAAAAAGGAAAGGGCGGTTGCGGAATTGCAGGAACATCGCAAAACGCTGCGCGAGCAGTTCGGCCGCGCGCGCGCCGGGCTCGAAGAAGCGATGATTCGCGGCGACGAATTCACGTCCGCCGAGCTCGAAACGCTGTTCGCGCATCCGGTCATTTCGAAGCTGCTCGAAAGGCTCGTTTTCGCCGCGAACGAAAACCTCGGATTTTACCGCGCCGGCAAGCTGGTTTCGCCGAACGGAAACGAAACGGCGCTCGGCGGCGAAGATAAAACGCGCATCGCGCACTGCGTCGATCTTTATAACTGCGGCGAGTGGAGCGATTACCAGCGGCATTGTTTCGACCGCGAGCTGAAACAGCCCTTCAAACAGATTTTTCGCGAATTTTACGCGCCGACCGACGACGAGGTAAAGGAAAAAAGCGTCTCGCGCCGCTATGCCGGTCATCAGGTTCAGCCGAAACAGGCGGTCGCTTTATTGAAGACGCGCGGTTGGAAGGTCGATTACGAGGAGGGCTTGCAGAAGGTTTTTCATAAGGAAGGCTTTACGGCGAAAATGTACGCGCTCGCCGATTGGTTTTCGCCGGCGGACGTCGAAAGCCCGACGCTCGAAACAATCGAATTCCGCCGCCTGAAGGATTATAAACGAGTCGATTTCGAAGCGATCGATGCGCGGATTTTCAGCGAGGTGATGCGCGACGTCGATCTCGTCGTGAGCGTCGCGCACGCCGGCGGCGTCGATCCGGAAGCGAGCCACTCGACGATCGAAATGCGCTCCGTTCTGCTTGGCGAAACCGTGCGTTTATTCAAGCTCGACAACGTCGAGATCGGCGGAAATCACGCGCGCATCAAAGGGAAATTGGGCGAATACAGCATCCATCTCGGCAGCGCGGTCGTGCATCTGATGCCCGGAAAATACCTCTCGGTGCTGCCGGTCCAATCGCAGCATCGCGGACGAATTTTTCTGCCGTTCGCCGACGACGATCCGAAATCGGCGGAAGTCGTGTCGAAAGTTCTGATGTTCGCCAGAGACAGTGAAATTCAAGACCCGACGATTCTGCGGCAGTTCGATTAAAGAGGTTTACAACGCGAAAGGCGTTTCGATTTCGGATTTCGGATTCGTTTGTTATTTAGTGCGGGACGAGATGATCGTCGCCCGGAACGCCGTCACGGCGACGGACGTTCCGGTCTTATTTCGAACTACCATTATTCAGATTCTAATCCGCAGTCCGAATTCCGAAATCCGAAATCGAAGTGAATTCCGGCGGCGCGGTTAAGCCGCTGAGGATAAAGGTTCGCAGTTCGCGTGCGGTCAGCGCGTCGCGCGTCATCAGGGCGGAGCGAAAATCGAGCGCGAGCAGCCTTTCATTGTAAAGACGCACGACGTTGAAATCGCTTGGCCGCTTACGCCGCGTGCTTTCCGTATAAATTCGCGGAAAATCGGCGAGCGTTTGATCGGTTCCCGGTTCGAAAATCTCGATTTCGACCGGCGTGAATCCGCCGCGTTTCGAAACGAAAACGTGGTTGCCGCACTCGCCGCGCGCCAGCGCGGCGGCGAACGCGCCCTCGAGCGCGAGGAACTTCACGAAATGATCGGTTTCGATTTTGTCCGCGACTAACTCCGCCGTCTTCAAACCCAGTTCCTGCGCGAAAAGTTTTTTGTATATTTCGAAGATTTCCGGAATCGCGGTTTTGCCGAAATAAATATCGGAGCAGCGAAATGCGAGCACGGATTTCGCCGTCAGGGGCTTGTCGAGATCGGCGGCGACCGTTTGCAGAAACGCGGTTTCGCGCCAGATGTCCTGCACGTAATCTTCCGCCGCCGCGCCGAACGCGCGGTTTTCCTCCGCCATTTCCTTTAAGCGAAACGACAGATTCGAGCCCGACAAAAACTGTGAAAAATCAATTCCCGCGTCTTTTACCGAAACGAGCCGCCGCGTGTCGGATTTCGACCTTTGACCTTTGAGCTTCGATTTTTGCTCGTTCCACCCGTCGGCGCGCTCGATCATCCGCTCGACGCGCTTGATGTATTCGAGAACCAGAAAATACCGCGCCTGGCGCTCGTCGCCGGGAATGATCTCGCCTTTCGGACGGAGCGGTTCGATTTCGTCCTCGATGCGGTCGAGAACGTCTTCGACGCGGTCGAGCGCGCCGGAAACGTTCGAAAAATCGCGCGTCTGCCAGACGATTTCGCCGGCGGCGAGCGGTTTGATCTCCTCGACTTCCGTGATGAATTTATCGCGGACGCGCGAAATTTTGATGATCGTCGGCGCGCTCGTTTTGAGCGCCGCGAGGCGCGCCGCGACCGGCTGCGTCAGATTGCGCTCGATCGCGCGTTTAAGCGCGCGCGCGCCGAGTTCGGGATGATAACCTTCGTTGACGATTTTTTGAACCGCGGCCGGTTCGAGCTCCAGTCGGCAGCTGCGCCGCGCGAAGCCGTCGCGCGCGAAGACTTTCTGCAGCTGAATGCGCGCGATGCGCTCGACGTCTTCGCGGCTTAAGTTTTCGAACGGGATGATGCGGTCGAGGCGGTTGAAAAATTCCGGACGAAAGAATTTTTCCGCCGCGTGCCGGTAAACGCTCGCGTTCGATTCGTTCGTCTCGCGAAAACCCGGTTTCGCGTTCGCCTCGCGCGCCGAGATTAGAAGTCAGAATGACGATCGCGTTCGAAAAATCGGCGGTGCGGCCGTGCGCGTCCGTCAAACGCCCGTCGCCCAAAACCTGCAGCAGAAGATTGAAGACGTCCGCGTGCGCCTTTTCGATTTCGTCCAGCAGCACGACCGAAAACGGAGCGCGCCGGATCGCGCTCGTGAGCAGGCCTTCGGGCTGCTCGAACGTGCCGACGAGCCGCGCCGCGTCGTACGGCGAAACGAATTCGTTCATGTCGAAGCGCAGCAGTTTTTCCTCGCCGCCGTAGAGATACGCCGCGATCTGCTTGGCGGCTTCGGTTTTGCCGACGCCGGTCGCGCCCAAAAACAGAAACGAAGCGAGCGGGCGGTGCGAATCGTTGAGCCGCGCTTTGGCGATCGAAATGACGTCCGCGGCGGCTTCCGCGGCGGCTCTCTGACCGATGACGCCTTCGTTGATTTTCTCGATGATCTCGCCGCGTTCGAGCCGGGCGTCGTCGTCCAGAAAAGCGACGCGCATGCCGCTTTTCGCTTCGAACTCGCGCAGAACGCCGGCGCGCGTGATCTCTTCGTTTTCGAATTTATTGGCGATCTGCTTTAAAAAACTCGCCGCCTTGCCCGGAAAAAACGCTTCGCGGTGATAGCGCCGCTGCAAATCGAGCGCGGTCGGCAGCGCGTCGACCGCGAACCGGCAGCCGGTCTTGAATTCGAGCTCGCGCCGGACGGACAATAAAATCCGGAGCGTTTCGTCCTCGTCGGTTTCGTCGAGGCGAAAGACGTGGAAAAGCTCGGCGAAGCTGCGGTCTTTTTCCTTCAAAACGCGCCACGTTTCGGGCGTGATTTCGCCGAGCACGCGCACCTCGCGCCTTTCGATGTAAGGCTTTAAAACCTGCGCGACATTCAGATCGGAACTCGCCGAAACGCCCGCGAAGAAAAGCCCGAGCAGATCGTCGAAATAGAGCAGGTGGTTGCGGTCTTTGACTTCCTTCAAAATCGCCGTCAAACGATTCTCCCACTGTCCGACGAACGACATGCCCGAAATCAGTCTTTGCGGCGAAACGAGCCAGACCAGATTTTCGTGCGCCGGAGTGTTTTTCCGGTTCTTGATCTTTTCGAACACGAATTCGTGCACGAGATTCGTTTTGCCGACCTGATTTTTCCCGATGACGACGACCGGGCGGCGGTCTTTTCGGCTCAAAAGCCGCCCGAACTCGCGCGTCGCGCGTTCGCGCCCGACGGCGCGCTGCAGATCGTCCGGGTAAAGCCAGTCGAGGCAGCGCCCGCCGCGCCGCAATTCCGCCGCGCCGTCGAGCTTTTCGCCGCCGCCGAGCCGCGCGAAGGGATTAAATTCTTCCTTTTGGAATTTCTGCGGCGGAAAAGCGTTGAAATCGAGCGTCGTGACGAACGCGCGCGCCGGGAAGGAAAAGCGCGCCGGGTTTTGCGAGCCCTTGCCTTCGCGGCGTTCGAGCAGGCGAAAATGCTCGGTCAAAACGTCTTCGGCGCGGCGCTGCAAATCTTCGCCGCGTTCGATCTCGAACCAGATTTCCGGCACGTTCGGCGTGTACGCGATCTTTTTGCCGAACGCGTCGAACGTCACGAAGAGATACTTGCAGTCGAACGACTGGTTGCTCAAAAACAGCCGGAAGTGCAGCGTTTTCGAGGAAAGATAGGGCGAATAGGCGAGCCGCGCGAGCTGGTCGTGCCGCGCTTCGGCGCCGAGCTTTTCGAAACCGTCGCGCAAAGCCTGCGCGAGCCTGCCGAGCGCGCGCTGCAGACTCGTGCCCTGCTCGACCGGGCGCGTCGCGAAAAGCGGCTGCACGTAAACGGTCGGTGCGGGCTGGTTCGGTTGTTTATGCTCCGTCGCGAGGACGGGAATCGAGACTAACATTAGAGTAAATTTCAAATTTCAGATTTCAAATAAAATCCGCGCAATCCGCGTTTACCGGCGGCTGATGATTTAACCTATTCGATCAAATTTTCCGCGATTTTAAGTAAATTCTCCTCGATCGCTTTTGTGAAAACGTCCTGCAAAACGTCGTTTTCGAGCGAGAAGGTCTTCTCCAGAATCAAATCCTTAACCTGGTTTTGTCCGGCGTCGTAAACGCGCCGTTCGGTTTGGTGTTTGACGGAGTCGCGTTTCGCCAGTTCTTCGGAAAGCCGGAATTTTTCGAACTCCGCTTCGGTCGTGCCGACCAGCACGCGGTCGTTTTTCAGTCCGGCGGCGAAACGGTGGATGCCGCTTTCCGCGCCGAGCCGCGGCAGCGCCAGCGCGCCTTCGGCCGCCATCAAAATTCCGATCGCGCCGCCGGGAATATTTTTCATAAAGCCGCCGACGTCGGAGATTTCGCGTCGCCAGACTTCGCGGTCGAAAAGCGGAAAGTTTTCCGGCGGCTGATCGGCTCGCTTTTCGGGCGTGAAGATCAAGACTCTTTTGATTTCGCCGCCGAACTCCTTGAAATAACCGAAATAGAGGCGCAATAATTTTGCCAGCGCCGTCTGGTTTTCGCTGAAAAACGTGAGCCTGATCTCGTTCGGTCGCCGGTACTGCAAACTTAAAAGCTCGAACAGAAAGTCTTGCAGCGTTTTTTCGTTTTTCTCGATTTCGGGCAGACGCTTCTGATTTTCCCCCGTCGATTTGCCGTAGATTTCGAGCAGGATTTCGTCTTCGAAGCGGTTGACGCCGTCGGCGAAACGCCGGAAGTTTTCGAGGAATTTCTCGATCTTCGGCTTGCGCTCGATGCGTTCGCGGTCCTCGTCGGAAATCCATTTTCCGCGCAGCCCGAGCGCCTGCAGGCGAGCGATCCGGTAAATCTCGTCCGACTGCTCGGTCAGCTTGTAGCTCGCCGAGAATTTCTGCATGCGGCGTCTTAATTCGGCGACGCGCGCGGCCTGCGCCGCCAGCGCGTTGTGAAGAGACGCGCGTTTTCGCGTCTCGGTTTCGCCGGCGAAGAAAAGCGCCGGTTTGCCGTCCTTCAAACTTGCGCGGATCGCCAGTTTTTCGCCGCTCGCGCGCCGGTTCAGTTCGGTCGCGAGCGGCGCGAGCAGTTCGCGCTCGATCGTGCGTTTCAAGGGGCGCGCGCCGTAGCGGATGTCGTAGCCGGTTTCGGCGAGGTAGTCCAAAACTTCCTTTTCGATTTCCAGTTCGACGGGACGAAACCGCAAACCGTCGCGCCGCCGAAGTTTTTCGATTTCGAGTTCGGCGATCTCGAGCACGGTTTTTTCGTCGAGCGGCGCGAACGGCACGATGCGGTCGAGGCGGTTGTAAATTTCCGGGCGAAGAAAATTCTTGACCGCCGCGTCGAAATGCCTGATCGCCGCTTGCCGCTCGCGACCGTTTCGCATAAAGCCGGATTTTCCGCGCTGGAATTCGCTCGCGCCGAGATTCGATGTCATGACGATGATCGAGTTCGTGAAATCCGCGACGCGCCCGGCGGAATCCGTGAGGCGTCCTTCGCCGAGCATTTGCAAAAGCAGGTCGAAGAACGAATGATGCGCCTTTTCTAATTCGTCGAGCAGGATGACCGAAAACGGCTGCTCGCGGGCTTTCGCCGTCAATTGCCCTTCCGCTTCGCCCGTGCCGCCGATCAGCCGCTGCACGGAAACCGGGTTCGAAAATTCGCTCATGTCGAAACGGATGAGCCGTGCCGGATCGGAAAAGAAAAACTCGGCGAGCGCCTTCGTCAGTTCGGTTTTGCCGACGCCGGTCGGACCGATGAAAAGCAGGGAGGCGATCGGTTTGCGCGGTCGCGTCAGCTTGGCTTTAATCATTCCGATCAGATCGGTGACGAGGCCGACGGCGTCCGCCTGCCCGATCACACGGTCGGCGAAAAACTTTTCGGTCGCCCGCCGGTCGAGCGCGATCTCGTCGTCGAGAAGCATTTCCGGCAAGCCGGTTTCGTTCGAAAACGCTTTGTAAACGCGCGGCGCGGTCAGCGCTTCGGCGGCGGCGAGTTCCCGGAAAAGATTGCGCAAAAAGCGCACCGGTCTGCCCGGAAATGCGGAGTAGGTCGAAAAGCGCCGGTGGACGGCATCGACGATTTTAATGGCTTTCGCTTGTGTGAGGCGGTCTTTTTCGTGCGCGCCGCGCGCGAACTCTCCGGCGACCCGTTCGAGAATCTTCAAGCCGGTTTGGGGATCGGGCTCTTCGATCACGATTTGCTGAAACGCGCCCAGCAGATTCGGATCGCGGCGATCGAGCGCGGGCAATTGCTCGGGCGTGCATTCGACGACCGCGATAAGCTCGCCGCGCGCGATTTTCGGGCGCAGGAACGAAGCGATGCCCTGCGCCGAAGCGACGCTTTTGCCGACTTCCAGCAGCTCGATGAGATTGCCGAGATGCAGGATCGCGCGGCGATTTTTGGCTTCGGCGATCAGGCGCAGGACGCGTTCCTGCCACATTCCGAAACCGGTCTGCCCGGCGATCAGACGCGCGCCGCTCGTTTCCCAGAATTCGTGCTTGTCGAGCTCGAACCGCGCGCGCCGGCGGACGAGTTCGTGAAAAACCGCCGTCTTGCCGACGCCCGACGCGCCGACCAGCAGCACGCTCGACGGCTGTTTGGCTTTGAAAATCCCGGCGAGGATTTCCGTTTGCTTTTCCGCTTCGTAAGCCGCCGGAAGCGCGGCGAGCGTCAGATTCGTGCCGGTTTTCGCGAGCACCGATTCCTCGTTTTCCGCGCCTTCTTCGGCGATCGCGCGCTGTTTGGTGGTCGGCAAAGTGACGGCCAGTTCGTCGGTTTCGAGCGTCACGCGCTCGACGCGCTCGAGCCAGCGCAAAAACTGCAGCGATTTCAGATAACCGTCGCGCTTGAGGGCGGAAAGGATTTCGCGCTTTATTTTATCTTCGAACTCGCCGGCCTTTTTCGATAAAACCGCGATGCCGAGCGCGGGCACGTACGCCGACAGGTAGCCGTCTTCGCGCGCCGTCTGGAGCACGTGAAATTTCAAATCGATTTTGTCGCGCCACCGCTCGCTTTTTTTCGGCGGCGCGACTTCGATCGTCATTTCGCGGATTTCGATCGCTTCGGGCGCCGCGCGCGTATGCAGATAATTCGCGTAGGAATCCTTCAGCATTTGTTCGGCGTTGAGCCGCGCGTTGAAAACGGCCGAATCCGCTTTCGTATGAAAGCGCGAGACTTCGTGAAAATTAACCGCTTCGGCGAGAAAGGTTTCGTCTTCGAAATGCTGTATCAAAGTGGTGAGCGAAAAAAAATGGGTCGGCATAGATCGAAAGATTTTAGCAGAAAAATAAAAAAAATCTGAAATCTCGAATTCGGGATTTGAAATCTGAAATTCGAAATCCGATAGTATAGTTAACGAAAATTACCCGATTATTTATGAAACCAATGCAACAAAATGAAAGTTTTCGCGCGCCGCGTCGTCTGCGGGGCGTCGCGCCGACCCTGATCCGGCAGATTTTCGAGCGCGCGCTGCCCGATTCGATCAATTTCGGACTCGGCGAACCCGACCTGCCGACGCCCGAATTTATGCGCGCCGAAGCCGCGCGCGTCGCCCTCGAAGAGCAGAACGGCTACACGTCGCACGCCGGGCTTCTGCCTTTACGCGAAAAAATCGCCGCGAGTTACCCGCATCTCGAACTGACGGCGAATCAAATCTGCGTGACGGTCGGTTCGCAGGAAGCGATGACCGCCGCTTTTCTGGCGATCGTCGACGAAAACGACGAGGTTTTGATTCCGAACCCGTCGTTTCCGGCGTACGAAAACTGCGTCAACATCGCGGGCGGAAAGCCCGTGTTTTACCGTTTGCCGGCGGAAAACGACTTCGCTTTCGACATCGAGGAATTCAAATCGAAGCTGACGCCGAAGACGCGCGCGGCGGTCGTCATCTCGCCGTCGAACCCGACCGGCAAGATTTTCACGGCGGAAGATTTGCGGCAGATCGCCGACGCGCTCAAGGATACGGGCGTTTATCTGATCAGCGACGAAATCTATTCCGATCTTTATTTTACGGGCGAAAAACCGCATTCCGCGTCCGAATTCTACGACCGCACGATCATCGTTTCGGGTTTGTCGAAATCCTTGAGCATGACGGGCTGGCGCGTCGGCTGGGTCGCGAGCCCGCAGCCGGAAGTCGTCAAGGCGGTCTTGACGCTGCACGGCTTTTTGACGGTCTGCACTTCGACGATCTCGCAGAAAGCCTCGCTTTTGGGCTGGACGGAGGAAGCCGAAAAAGCGAAAGCGGAGGCGCGCGAAATCTACCGGCGGCGCGGAGAATTTTTGATCGATTTGTTCAAAAACGAACTCGGCTTGCACGCGACTTCGCCGGAAGGCGCGTTTTACACGATGCTCGACGTGCGACCGTTGGGCGACGATCTGGAAATCGCCGAACGGTTTCTGCAAAACCGCGTCATCACCGTGCCCGGCGTCGCGTTCGGTTCGGAGGCGAAAGGCTTTTTGCGCATCTCGTTCTGCAACCCGGAAGAGCGCATGGCGGAAGGCGTCCGCCGCATGAAAGACGCATTATCTTAAATTTACAACGCCGAGGCGCAAAGGCGCGGGGATTACTGAATTAACAGGGATGAAGCGGATAGGTAGGGATTTAACTTATAAAAAATCCCTGTTGATCTCCTTCATCCCTGCTAATTTCCGGTTTTGCGTCTCCGCGCCTTCGCGGCTCGGCGTTAAAATTTTTCTCGAAGCAATCGGCGGGCGTTTTCCAAATCCGTTTGTCGCTGTTTGTGCTCGGGCGACTCGGCGGTGAGCTTTTCCAGAATGCAAATCGCCTGTTCGATTTTTTCGGCGGCGGGCGTTTTGTTTCGCGCGTCCGTTGCGGCGACGCGCAGCAGGCAGACGGCTTTGTCGTGACGAAACTCGCTGTTCGGCAAATCCTTTTGCAGGACGTTTTCCGATTCGGCGAGCGCGGTTTCGTAAATTTTCGCCGCCGCGGCCGCGTTTTTCGTTTTGAAAACGGCGTCGCCGAGATGCCGGCGCGTAAAGGCGATCTGCCGCAAAACCGAAAGATTCGCCGTGTCGACGCGGGCGACCGATTCGTACAGCGCGATCGCTTTTTCAAAATGTTCGACCGCCTTTTTTTGATCGCCGTTTTCGGAGAAAGTCCAGCCGAGTTCGAGCTCACAATCGGCGAGCGCGTTGGCGTCGGCGACGTTCGATTTGTCGGCTTCGTAAAGATTCTGCTGGATTTCGAGCGCCTTAATCTGCTGCGCCAGACTTTCTTCGCGTCGCCCGAGTCTTCTGAGCGCGATGCCCAGCCAGAGTTTGGCCGTCGAAAGATAGCGGCGGTTTTGAAGGTTTTCGGGCTCGCTTTCCGCGATCTGCCGCTCGATTTCATGCGCTTCGGCAATATGACCGAAGGCTTCCGCTTCCTGACCCATTTCGAGCAGCGCGTAGGCGGTATATTGTTTGTACACGCTGACGCGGCGGCGGGATTTCGCGTCCGACGGGAACTCGCGCGCCAGTTCTTTCGAAATCGCCGTCGCCTTTTCGTAATATTCCAGCGATTTCGAAATCGAACCCGACCGCAGGATGCCCTGCCCGAGCCGCGCATAAGCGAGCGCGAGCCGACGTCTGGCGTCCGGGTCGCGCGGGTCGGCGCGAAGCGCCGTTTCGATCGTCGAAACGGCTTGCTGGTAATTTATAAGCGCCGCCGTCGTATCGCCGACCGTGACCGACAGGTCGGCGATGTTCATGTAACTGCTCGCCAGATCGAGACTGTGCGAGAGGTTTTCCGGCGCGCCCGAAAACAGCTTTTCCCGGATTCGCAACGCTTTTCGATGATTTTCGAGCGCGCCCGAAGTATTGCCGGTGCCCGAACTGAAGCCGCGGTTCTGAACCTCGCCGATTTTTTCGTAAGCCGTCGCCAATTCGGCTTGCAGCCCGGCGTCGCCTTCGGCTTCCTTCGCCAGATTGTCGAGGTATTCGACGGCGCGTTCGACGAGCAGTTCGCGCGCTTTGATCGGGCTCGCCTCGATTTTTTCGTTGATTTCGAAAATAAACGAATTCGCGAGCCGCCGCACATCGTTAAACCGGCGTTCGGCTTTGGCGCGCTCGACGTTCGCAATGCGCGCCTGATAGCCGGCGGTAAAAATGCCGGCGATCAGCGCCGCGGCCGCGATCAGCGAAGCGGCGACGCCGAGCGGGTTGCGGCTGACGAATTTCCGGGCGCGGTAACGAAGCGTGTCGCGGCGCGCCGCGACCGGCAAGCCTTTGAGAAAACGGCGCACGTCTTCGGAAAACTGCTCGACCGACGAATAACGCCGTTCCGGTTCTTTTTTCAGCGCTTTGAGCACGATGTTGTCCAAATCGCCGCGTAGTGATTTTGGGTTTTGGGGTTTGGATTTCTGATCGGCTTGTTTCGAATTTTGAATTTTGAATTTTGAATTTTGAACTGCCGACGGCGGAGTCGGCGCGGCGCGCGTGACGGTGCGAATGACTTCGGCGAGGTTTTTGCCGCCCAGTCTGAACGGGCGCGCGCCGCTTAAAAGCTCGTAAAGAATCACGCCGAGGCTGTAAACGTCCGTCGCGGTCGTCAGGTTTTCGCCGCGGATCTGCTCGGGGCTCGCGTATTCGGGCGTAAAGACGAAATGCTGCGTCGCGGTTTCGTGACCGCTTTCCGTCTTTAAGAGCTTGGCGATGCCGAAATCGAGCAGTTTCGGCGTGCCGTCTTTCGTGACGAGAATGTTCGACGGCTTCAAATCGCGGTGGATGACGAGATTCTGGTGCGCGAAGCTGACCGCCGCGCAAACTTTTCGGAACAGTTCGAGGCGGTCGGCGAGCGGCAGATTGCGGCTGCGGGCAAACTCGACGATGTTTTCGCCGCGCACGTATTCCATGACGAAAAACGGAAGATCGTCGTCGGTCGTGCCGCCGTCGATCAGATGCGCGATGTTCGGGTGTTCGAGCGAGGCGAGGATTTGCCGCTCGTTGACGAAACGGCGCAGAACGAAGTCCGAGACGACCGCGCGGCGAATCAGCTTTAAGGCGACGCGCTGCTCGAAAGCGCCGTCGGCGCGTTCGGCTAAATAAACCGCGCCCATGCCGCCCGCCCCGAGCTCGTCGATGATTCTGTACCTGCCGATTTGTTTGCCGATCAAAGATTTCTGCGCCGCGCGCGGCGCGTCCTCGGTCAAAATGGAAAAGGCGCTCTTTTCGAGCAGGTTCGTTTCCGGTTTTTCGAACTCCAGCAAATCTTCGATTTCGCGGCGCAGATCGGCGTCCGCGCCGCACGCCTCGGCGAGGTAGCGGCACCGCGCGGTCGGCGTGGCGTCGAGCGCTTTATCGAGAATCGTTTTGATCTGCTGCCAGCGCGTCGCGTCCATCAGTTTTGAGAATGAAGGATTCTGTAAAGCAGAAGTTTCGCCGTCGCCCACTCGCGCTTGACGGTCGCCGGCGAAATTTCCAACACTTCGGCGATTTCCTCGATCGTCATGCCGGCGAAAAATTTCATCTCGACGATGCGCGCCTGCCGCGCGTCGAGCTTTTCGAGTTTGGCGAGCGCTTCGTCGATCGATACCACGTCGAGATCCCGCGCGCCGGCGAAGCTCACGGCGTCGTCGAGCGCGATCTGGGTTTTGAATTCGCCGCCGCGTTTCAGACGGTTTTTCATCCGCGCGTACTCGATCAGAATCTCGCGCATCAGGCGCGCCGAAACGCCGAAAAAATGCGCGCGGTTTTGCCATTCGAGCTTCTTTTGTCCGAGCAGGCGCAGGTAAGCTTCGTGCACGAGCGCGGTCGGCTGCAAAGTGTGATCGGCGCGCTCGTTTTTCAGGTAAACGTTCGCCAGGCGGCGCAGCTCGTCGTAAACCGCCGGCAGCAGTTCGTCGAGCGCCTGCCGATTGCCGTTCTTAATTTCGGACAAGATTTGAGTTATCGGTTCTCCAACCCCAGAGTCGTTCATTTTTTGAGTGGTCGAGTTTGGTGAAAAATAAAATAAAAAAGCTGAACTTTCTTTGTCTTTCGGGGAGTAGATTAAGGATAGAGACGTTTTCCGTTCTCGGCAAGCGATTTTCGCGAAATTCGCGAAAATTTTGAGCCGTTTTTCAGCGATTCGTCGCATTTAATCAGGAGAAGTAAATTCGGCGCGGATTTTCAAAAAGTTGAAAAGCGAAATCTTCGTTTCAAACGGGGAGTGGGGTCGAAACGTCCGGGGTTTTGCCCTCCGTCAGCCGGCTTTTGACCGATTCCCAAACTTAGAAAAATCTCCGCTTTCGGAGAAAATCTTACGTTTGATTCGCGGCTTTTCGCTTTTCAAACGCGGCGGGCGGCATTGTGGTGGTGCCGTCCGTTTTTTATTTTGAGCCGCTTTTTTTGTTTTTGTCGCATTACGCTTTGTAAAGAAATTTGGGCGCGCCGAATTTAACCCGGAACCTTAAACGCCGCCTGAATCGAGACCACTGAAAGGAAGAAACAAATGAAAAAAAGAACCTGCATTTTTGCGAGCCTGGTTTTGACCGCGCTCGCCGCCGCTTCATTGCTTTGGAATTTTTCGGCAAATACCGCCTCGGCGCAAAAGGCGGACGATCTCGGCATCGCGGTCGCTTTCAACGCGCGCGACGATTTTTCAAACACGCAGAACCCGAACGGCGCGTGGACGTACGGCTACAGCAATTCCGACACGGACAACGCTTTGAATCTATTCACGTTTCCGGCGGATTCGCTGACAAGTGCGGGCTGCAGCGGCGGCAATTTCGAAGCGTGGCGCCTCAATAACGGCGACCAGATCCCCCAAATTACGCGGCACAGCACGCCGATTTCGTGCAGCAATATTCCGGGCAACGCGCTTTTCGTCCATCCGGGATTCGGCGGGCAGCGCGCCGTCGTGCGCTGGACGGCTCCGGTTGCCGGAACGTTTCAGCTGACCGGCAGTCTGCAAAGACAGAATTTGATCGCGACGACCGATCTTAAAATCATCAAAAACGCCGCGACGCCGGGCGAATCGGTGATTTTCGCGGGCAGTAACGTTTCGACTTACCAGATTTCCTATAACGTCACCGTCACGGTCGCGGCGGGCGACACACTGGATTTCAGCGTCGGCAACGGTAACGGCAGCCAAGTCTCCGACGGCTCGTCGATCGTCATCAACATCGCGCAGCCCGCGACGGCTTGTTTGACTGCCGCTGCGAATTTGCAGGTCAATGTTCCGGCGGAAAATTCGCCCGTCGACGTAGAAAGCGTCAATACGAACGCCTCGCTCGCCGGCGATGCGACCTATGCGAACAGGGGCAAAGTCGGACATGCCTTCGAGTTCGACGGCAGCGGCGATTACGTCCGCATCGAAGACAACGCGGCGCAGCGCCCGGCCACGGCGCTCACGCTTGAGGGCTGGTTTAAGTTCGATGCGGTGCCGGGCATCGTTTCGCTCATCAGCAAACCGGTTCGCAACAGTGCGTTGAACTCTTACACTTTATATCTGGACGGCGGGCAGCTGCGCGGACTGATCGGGAATCAAAGTCAGTATACTCGCGTTTTTTCGGCGTTTACGCCGCAAGCCGGAGTCTGGCATCACCTCGCTTTTACTTATGATTACAGCGGCGGTGTCAGCACGTTGAGGCTTTACGCGAACGGCGTCGAAGTGACCAGCGGGCAGGACGGCACGGCGAATCTGCCGCTTTCCTACGACGCGAACCCGTTTCCGCTGCTGATCGGCGGCGAATACGAAAACAACGCGCCCGCCTTTACGCTCGACGGTCAGGCGGACGAAGTCTCGGTTTACGGTCGCGCGTTGTCGCAGAATGAAATTTTCGACATCGTTCAGCGGGGAAGCTTTGGCAAATGCGCGCCAGGCGCGACCTGCACGCAAGCGCCGAACAATCTCGTTTCCTTGTTCGCGGGCGAGGGGAACGCGCTCGATTCGCGCTCGAACAATCACGGCGCTTTGCAGAACGGCGCGACGTATTCAAACGGAAAAGTCGGGCAAGTCTTCAATTTCCCGACGCTCAGCGATTTCGTCAGCGTTCCCGATTCGCCGAGTTTGCGTCCGACGAATCTGACGCTCGAAGGCTGGTTTAATTTTTCGGCGGCGCCGTCCGGCGTGCAGGTTCTCGCCTCGAAAAACGCCCCTGTCGGAAATTCGTTCGTGATTTACTACGACAACGGATTTTTGCGCGGACAAACCGGCAACGGCAGCGGAACTTTCAGCTTTCCGGTTTCCGTCGCTTTCGCGCCGACCGTCGGGCAGTGGTATCACATCGCCTACACCTGGCAAAGCGGCGGCAACGAAGTGTTGTACGTCGACGGCGCGGCGGTCGACGCGAATTCGGCTGATCTTGCGCCCGTTTATTCAAACAACCCGTTCACGGTCGGCGCGGGCGGCGGTTTTTCTTTTCAAGGCAGAGCCGATGAAATTTCGCTTTACTCGCGCGCGCTGACGGCGGCGGAAATTTCGTCTCTCCACAACGCCGATTCGTCGGGCAAGTGCAAACCGGTCACGACGAATCCGGCGGCGGATCTCGTCGGTTTCTGGACGGGCGACGGCGACGCGCGCGATTTTCTCGGGCTTAACCCGGTCGGCATTTTGCACGGCGACGCGAATTTTCGTGTCGGACGAGGCGGGCAGGCGTTCAGATTCGACGGCAGCGGCGATTATGTCGAAATCGCTGACGATGCGGACCATCGTCCGGCAAACGTGACCGTCGAAGGCTGGTTCAAAGTCAACTCGCTGTCCGGCGCGCCGCATTTCGTTTCGAAACCGCTTGTCGGCAATAACTCTAATTCGTATGTCGTCTGGTATCAAAACGGCGAGCTGCGCGGCGGACACGGCAACAGTACGGGCGGATTCGACACTTTGTTAACCGGATTTACGCCGAATCTCGGCGAATGGTATCACTTCGCCTACACGATCGACGATGCGGCGGACACGCACCGCTTTTTCGTCAACGGGGCGCAGATCGCTTCCGGCACGACTGCTCTCCCGATTTATTACGATACCGTCAACGCGCATCCGCTACTCATTGGCGGCGAGCTCGATTCCGGTGTCCTCGGTTCGTTCCTCGACGGAATGGCGGATGAAGTTTCGCTTTACAGCCGCGCGCTTTCGCCAGCGGAAATCGCCGCCGTTTACAACGCCGGAGCGGCCGGAAAGGTGAAGGCGAAAGCGGTTAATTTCGTCGCGCCGGCGATCGGCAAAACTTCGAAAACGAGGTTTTCGGCTGATAATCTGCTGCCGCCGGCGTCCGTCCAACTTTCGGACGCGACCGTCACGTTCGCCAACGTGACGTCGGGCGGCGCGGTTTCGGAAAGCGGAATCGATCTCGCGTTCCTGCCGCCGCTTCCGTCGGGCGCGATCTTTACCGGTCTGGCTTACGACGTTTCGACCGGCGCCGCGTATCAACAGGGCGCGGCGGACGACGTGCAGGTCTGCTTCAACGTTCCGGCGCTGACGGGCGTGCCGTTTTCGAGCCTGCGGATCGTCCATCTCGAAAACGGCGCGTGGGTCAACCGGACGGCGGCGGCCGGCACGAGCCCGAATCTCTGCACCGACGATTTATCGTCGCTCGCGGGCGCTTTCGCGATCGTGCAGTCGCTCGCGCCGACCGCCGCGCGCGTTTCGATTTCGGGAAGGGTCCTTGACGGCGGCGGCAACGGCATCGGCGGCGCGACCGTTACGCTGACCGATTCGCAGGGCGCAAGCGTCTCGGTGAGAACGAGCAGTTTCGGCAATTACGCGTTTCCGAATGTCGCGGCGGGCGAAATCTACGTGGTCGGCGTTTCCGCGAGGCGTTACACGTTCACGGTTTCGACGCGGGCGCTGAACGTCGAGGACGCGGTCGAAAACGTCGATTTTACGGCGGATTCCGGCGCTTCGAGAGAGACGCTGACTCCGCTCTCAAAAACTGGGCGTTAAGATGCCGGCTAGTTCCTTGATTTAACTTTGCGGCTTCGCGGCTTCGCGGGAAATAATTTTTGTCTCCCGCGAAGCCGCGAACGCGCGAAGACCAATGCCGATTTACGATAAACAGGAAAAATAAAGTGAAAAATTCGACATCATTGATTATTGTTTTGTGTCTGCTGATCGTTCTCGGCTGCAAATGCCAGTCCGATTTGTTCGATTCGGCGAAAAAGGAAACGCCGACGCCGTATCCGGCGCCGTCCGCCAGACCGTCCGAATCGGCGACCGCGACGCCGAACAACATGAACCGTCGCCGCGACGTCGCGGCAAGCGAAAATCCGGCGCTCCCGACCGGCACCTACACGGGCCGAGGGAAAAATATAACTTACAATCAAACCGGCGATTTTCTGCTGCGGATCGATTCGGTCGATGCCGACGGCAACGTTACGGCTTATTTTGAAGCCTCGAACGGTTTGCGCGGGAAAGCGGAGCTGGAAGGCACCGTCACACGCGACGGAAAATTGGAGCTCAGCGGGACACTCGACGACGGGCAGAGCGCCGCGGTCAACGGCACCGTCAAGGGCAGAACGATCAGCGCCGGTTACGGCCTGGCGGATTCGAATCTGAAAACGCAGAGCGGCAATTTTACGGTGACGCTTCGCTAGGCCGAAACGGCGGATTAAACGGCCGAAGGCTTTAATTACTCGAAAAGGCGGGAATAAAAACGCCCGCGCTTTCCTTTTTGCCGCGCCTCAATTAAACTTTCTACTTTTAGCACTATGAGCAGAAAGTACAGAGTTGGGATTTTGGGCGCGACCGGCACGGTCGGGCAGCGTTTCATACAGTTGTTGGAAAACCACCCGCAGTTCGAGATCACGGCGCTCGCCGCGTCTGATCGTTCGGCGGGGAAGAGCTTCGCCGAAGCCTGCGCGTGGAAATTGGCGGGCGCGATGCCGGACGCGGTGAAGGGCATCACCGTCGCGCCGATCGCGCCGCCGCTCGATTGCGACATCGTTTTTTCGAGTTTGCCTTCGTCGGTCGCGCGCGAAACCGAAGAAGCCTTCGCGCGCGCCGGTTATCCGGTCATCAGCAATTCTTCGAGTTACCGGATGGACGAAGACGTGCCGCTCCTGATTCCGGAAATCAATCATCAGCATACCGGTCTGATCGAAGTGCAAAGGAAAAAACGCGGCTTTACGTCCGGCTTTATCGTCACGAATCCGAACTGCGCGGTGATCAGCTTCGCGCCGCCATTAGCCGCGCTGCACCGCAAATTCGGCGTCGAATCGGTCGTCGTCACCACTTTGCAGGCGATTTCCGGCGCGGGCTATCCGGGCGTACCCAGTTTAGACATCACCGACAACGTGATTCCGTACATCGCCGGCGAAGAGCCGAAAGTCGAAACCGAGGCGCAGAAGATTCTCGGAACCTTCGCGAACGGGGCGATCGAAAAGGCGGATTTCGCGGTTTCGGCGCAGTGTTTCCGCGTCCACGTGATCGACGGGCACACGGTTTCGGCGCGCGTTAATTTAAGGGAAACCGCCACGCTCGAAGAAGTCGTCGCGGCGATGAGCAATTTCCCGTCGCTCGATCTGCATTCGGCGCCGAAAAAATTCATCGACGTCTGCGACGAGCCTTCGCGCCCGCAGCCGCGCCTCGACCGCGACAGCGGCAACGGCATGACGATCACCGTCGGGCGCGTTTTCCCCGACAATATTTTCGATTACCGCTTCGTCGCGCTCTCGCACAACACCGTCCGCGGCGCCGCCGGCTCAGCCGTGCTGAACGCTGAATTGTTAATCGATAAAGGAATTATTTAGATTGTTGACATTCGTTCATCGATTCGTCGATTCATTAAATGAATCAATGAACGAATAAAACAATGAATCGATTTACTCCGACCGCTAAAAGCTTTTATAAATCTCGATCAGCTTACTGACTTCCGCCAGGCGGACGTTTTCGACGAACGCCGCGCGGTTGTTGACTTCCTGCGCGTAATACTGCGTGATGGCGAGCTGATCCTTCCATTTGTCTTTGTCCGACGGTTTGATCGACGGTCGCGCGAGCTTTTGTTTGAGGCGCTGGATGCAGATTTTGTAGCTCGCGCCGGCGTGCGAAGTGTAGTGACCGTAAGCGGCGGCGACCGCCGTGCCGATCGACTGCGCCGTCAGCTCGCCGCCCGTCTGCCCGCTCGTGATCGCCGAACGGCACGCCTTGCGGAAGCCTTCGGCGATGTTGACGAGCGGCACGCGTTCGGCGCGCGAATCGACTTTGTTGAAATTGACCGGCAGAAGATCGGTCTTTCCGAAAAATCCCTGCATGAAATCGCGGCGCTCGGTCGAGTGCCGCGCCAGAATATCGTGCGGGTGTTTGCCGTTGATGACGAGCTGGCGCGGAACGCAGTGCGCGGCCTGCGTGTCGTCGTCCGCCGAACCGGCGTCGTCCTGCCAGAACGCTTTTTCGACCTTAAAAGAACGGCAGCTTTTCGGAATCACCTCGGTCAACGCCATCAGATGAATTTCCAGTAAAATCGAAACGATCGTGCGCTGGCGCCGACCTTCGTGCCAGACGGCGCGCCCCTTCGTCGATCGCGGCGACGATTCGTCGCCGTAATCAATCCACCAATCTACCTGCTGCCTGTCTCCCATGATTTAGAGGACTTCGGCGGCGCGGCGGTTTTGCCGCCGAACCGTCTTAACAAACGATTTATTTGTAAAAACGACCTTTTAATATTTTTCGCGTCATGATGTTCCGTTTCAAATAACGACGCCGATCCGGCGAACAAAAAAAGGACGGGAAGCGGTCGAAAAAAAGGAGCTTTAAAGTTTCGCCGCAAAAACTTCTGAATCGCAGAATCTTTAATGTTTTATAATTTGAAGGCGGGCATGTCAATTCTCATTTGTCAACTTTCGGCATCCCGCATTTTGCGTTATATTCTGCTTTAACCTGCGATGAACTCATACAATTACAAAACGAGAGAATTTACTCAAAAAATGCTGATCGCCGTCGGCGTCATCGCGGCGGCGGTTCTGGTCGCGCTTTTCGTCTATTACGCGATCGACGTCGTGCTGCTGTTCTTCGGCGCGGTGCTGCTGGCGATCTTTCTGCGCGGGCTCGCGGATCTGATTAACCGGGAAGCGCGAATTTCGGAGACCACCGGCGTGCTGCTGGTTTCGTTCGTCCTGTTCGTGATTCTCGCCGCGGCGATCGCGCTGCTTTCGCCGTCGATCGCCGAACAGGGCAGGCACCTGCGCGACGAGCTGCCGAAATCGGCGCGGGCGGCGAGCGATTATATTTCGCAGTTCGGCTGGGGCCGAACGTTGATCGACCAGCTGCCGAGCATGGGCAGCATCATGGATAAAGTCGAACCTTCGACGGTTCTGACGCGCGTCGGCGGGTATTTTTCGACGACGGTCGGCGCGGTCGGAAATTTCTTCGTCATGATCCTGCTCGCGATTTACCTCGCCGCCGAACCGCGTTTTTACGCGCACGGATTCACGAAACTTTTCCCGATCGAGACGCGTCCGCGCGTTTACGAGGTGCTGAGCGAGATCGGAACGACGCTCAAGTGGTGGCTGATCGGGAAAACGCTCTCGATGGTCTTTATCGGTCTGCTGACCTGGATCGGGCTCTGGATTCTCGGCGTGCCGCTTTCCTTAACGCTCGGTCTGATCGCCGGTCTGCTGTCGTTCATTCCGAATTTCGGGCCGATTTTATCGGCCGTGCCCGCGATTCTGCTCGCTTTTATCGAGAGCCCGATCAGCGCGCTCTACGTCGCGATTTTGTTCGTCGTCGTGCAGATCATCGAATCGAATCTCGTGACGCCGTATATCGAGCGCCAGACGGTCGAGCTGCCGCCGGCGCTGACGGTGTTCGCGCAGCTTTCGCTCGGCGTCATCATCGGCGGCGTCGGACTGATTCTCGCCACGCCGCTGCTCGCGCTCGTCGTCGTCATCGTGCAGTCGGTTTACATCGGCGACGTGCTCGGCGACAAGGACACGGAAGTCGAGGACAAAAATCTCGATAAAGACGCGCGCAAGCCGGAAGCGCCGTCGGACATTTGAATTCCCCGGATTCGAGCGCGGTTTGCCGGCGGCCGCGGCGAGAAAAATGTGGACACGGCGCGAATTGATTTGTAGAATGTCGATTGTTAACGCTATTGCAAGGCTTCGGATGCCGATTTGTTCCTTTAAAATTCCGCGTGTGTAAATAACGTTACATACCGGCGGAGTTTTATAAGATACAGTCGAGGCGCGACGAGCTTTAAATTTAAAGTCGGGGGATTCAAATGAAAATCAGATTCGCGTTATTCGCGCTTACGACAGCCGTTTTATTATTCGCGTCGTCGGCTGCGTTCGGCGCCAAAAAATTCAAATTCGATGCGGCGGAGACTTTTATTTATAACCCGCTCGGGATCGGCGACGGCGGCGCCGCCGAGTGGATTAACGGAATCGGCGAAGGCGACCGCCCGAATTGCCGTACGAATTACGGGCTGCAGCTTCAAAAAAACGTTTCGTCCGAAACCGAGTTCGCGGTCGGGACGGTCGTCGAAGGTCTGAGCGGCGCGGTCGTCGCGGAAGACGACACGTTCGGCTACGACATTCGAAACGACAGCGACTGTCTTCCCGGTTCGCCGCGCTTTAACGTGATTTACACGCTGCCGGACGGCACGCGGGGTTTCAGTTTCGTCGGCGGCTGCGCGAACGGAACGAGGACGCCGAGCCCGCAAAACGCGGGTTGGACGCGCGTCGCTTTCGATCTGCAGTCGCAGGCATTCCCGGCGATTCCGGTCGGCTCGGTGATCGAGTCGGCGGTTTTGATCGCCGACGATACCGGTTCTTACACGCTCGACAACATTCAATTCCGGGATTGGTATTTCGATCAGCCGGGCGGTAATCCGGGTCCGGCGCCGAAATGTTCGCTGTAAGCACTGCGTAAACCGACGGGCCTCCTGCCGTAAAATCATGTTCTCAAGCCGCGGGCATCAAAACTCGCGGCTTTTTCCTTTTTAATAAAATACCTTTGCGTTTTCGCGTCGTTGCGCGTTTGGGTTAAAATAGCCGTTTATGATTGAACGCTACACACTGCCCGAAATGGGCGCGATCTGGTCGCTCGAAAATAAGTTTCAAAAATGGCTCGACGTCGAAATCGCCGTCTGCGAGGTGCACGCCGAAGACGGCGTAATCCCGCCCGAAGCGCTTGCGGAAATCAAATCGAAAGCCGCATTTACGGTCGAGAGAATCAATGAAATCGAAAAAACGACCGATCACGACGTGATCGCTTTCACGACGAATCTGGCGGAAAACATCGGCGCGGCGGCGCGCTTCGTGCATTACGGGCTGACCTCGTCGGACGTCGTCGACACGGCGAACGCGCTGCTTTTAAAGGAAGCGTGCGACGTGCTTTTGCCGAAAATCGACGGGCTTTTGGAAGTCTTGAAGCGCCGCGCGCACGAATTTAAGGACACGCCGCAGATCGGGCGCACGCACGGCATTCACGCCGAACCGACTAGCTTCGGTCTGGTCTGGGCGCTCTGGTATTCGGAATTTCAGCGGAATAAAGAGCGGTTATTAAAGGCCAGGGAGATCGTTTCGGTCGGCAAGATTTCGGGCGCGGTCGGCGCGTTCGCGCACCTCGCGCCGGACGTCGAAGAACGCGTCTGCGCGCGGCTCGGCATCAAGGCGGCGGACGTTTCGACGCAGGTCATTCAGCGCGACCGCTACGCCGAATACCTCTGCACGCTCGCGATCATCGCCTCAAGTCTCGAAAAAATAGCGCTCCAGGTGCGGCACTGGCAGCGCACGGAAGTGCGCGAGGCGCAGGAAAAGTTTAAGACGGGGCAAAAGGGATCGAGCGCGATGCCGCACAAGCGCAACCCGATTCTTTCGGAAAGAATCTGCGGCATGGCGCGCACCGTGCGGGCGAACGCGGTCGTCGGGCTCGAAAACGTCGCGCTCTGGCACGAACGCGACATTTCGCATTCTTCCGCCGAAAGAATAGTTTTGCCGGATTCTTCCGCCGCGCTCGATTACATTATGGCGAAAACGGCGTCGCTGCTCGATAATCTCGTCGTTTACCCGGAAAACATGCTGAAGAATTTGAATCTGACGCGCGGACTCGTGTTTAGCGGACAGCTGCTTCTGGCTCTGACGCAAAAGGGCGTCTCGCGCGAAGACGCTTACGCTTACACGCAGCGCAATGCGATGAAGGTGTGGGACGAAGGCGGCGAATATAAAGATCTCGTAATGAAAGACGCGGACATTTCTTCGAAACTATCGCCCGAAGAAATCGCCCGCGTCTTTGACGTTCGTCATTATTTGCGGAATGTCGAAAAGGTTTTCGCCCGAGTTTTCGGCGAATGAATAAAAGCGTTTTAAGCCGAGTATTTTTCCGCGAAACCGCCGACGACCGGAATTTTGTACATTTCGCCGCCGTAGCCTTTGATCGCCGCCATGACAACGAAAAACAAAAGTCCGAGGGCGGCAATCACCATGACCAGACCGCTCAGCCCGCTGACGAGCGGCAGACCGATCGCGGCGTCGACGAAAATTCCGACGAACATAACGATATAAAGCGGAATGAAAAGAACCAGCGCCGCGACCATCAGGAACAGCGACTGAAATGCGTGAAACCGCGCGACCCGGTTCGTTTTGTCCTGAACGATGACCAGAATGCTGTAGATTAAACCAAGCGGCAGACCACAGATGTTGCCGAAGTAGCAGATGAGAACACCTATTCCGGTATCCAGACCAAGCGCAGTTTTGCCGCCGCCCATGTTTTGCATAAATTTAGTAATCTCCTTTTTTTACTGTTTGTTAAAAATTATTATTTCTTATCGGAAGTGCGCACTCGCAACCGTGAATTTAACATAAAGACATTGCTTAAAACAAGATTTTGCGTAAAAATTTAGGTATTATTTAAGAAAAGTATGAAAGCAAAAGTTTACGTTACCTTAAAGCCGAGCGTGCTCGATCCGCAGGGCAAGGCGATCCATCATTCGGTCGAACTTTTAGGATTCGAACGGATCAGCGACATCCGGCAGGGCAAGTATTTCGAGATCGCGCTCGACGCCGGTTTGACCGAATCGGAAGCCAAAGAAACGGCGGAAAGAATCGCGAAAGACGTGCTGGCAAACCCCGTCATCGAAGATTACCGCGTCGAAATCGCGAACTAGTTAACGGTGGTCGGTGGTCGGTGGACAGATAAAGTCCAACCGACCACCGACCACCGACATCTGAACACTGATTATGAAATTCGGAGTTATTGTTTTTCCCGGCTCGAACTGCGACCACGACGCGTATCACGTTATTTCGAAGCACGTCGGTCAGCCGGTCAATTTTATCTGGCACAAGGAAACCGATCTGTCGGATTACGACGCGGTGATCGTGCCGGGCGGTTTTTCTTACGGCGACTATTTGCGCGCCGGCGCGCTCGCGCGGTTTTCGCCCGTGATGAAGGCGGTCAAGGATTTTGCCGCCGAAGGCAGGTTCGTTTTCGGCATCTGCAACGGTTTTCAGATTCTGTGCGAAGCGGAACTGCTGCCGGGCGCGCTGATCCGCAACAAAAATCTGCATTTTATCTGCAAGCACGTTAATCTGAAGGTCGAAAACGCGAACACGCCCTACACGAGCGAAATCGAAACCGGTCAAGTGCTCTCGATCCCGATCGCGCACGCCGAAGGCAATTACGTCTGCGATGACGAAACCTTTCAGCAGCTCGAAGAAAACGGGCAGATCGTTTTTCGTTACTGCGACGAATCGGGCGATATTACGGACGCGGCGAACCCGAACGGCGCGCGCTCGAACATCGCCGGAATCTGCAATCTCGATCGGAACGTGCTCGGCATGATGCCGCACCCGGAACGCGCCTGCGAAAACCTTCTCGGTTCGAACGACGGACGCAACATCTTTCGTTCGCTGACGAAGGCGATCGCATCGCGCAACTGATACCAAATCGGCCGCGAACGAACACGAAAGGACACGAAAATAACTCTAAAATTCATTTCGTGTCCTTTCGTGTTCGTTCGCG
>DATCMK010000029.1:0-74313 GCA_036563455.1 Pyrinomonadaceae bacterium
CGGCGACCAGATACGCCCGCGCGACCATGCGCGTCATCGCGCCGATGCCGACCAGACCGATGTTTTCGGATTTGCAGAACGCGACCAGTTCGGCTCTCGTCATCGCCTTCGCGTTGCCGTCGATTAAGATCACCTCGTGCGATTTCGGGGTCAGCGCCTGCAACAGAAACATCCACAGATGCGGCATGAAATTGCGCGTGATCCCGTTGTCGGGATTATAAAGCAAAATTTTCATAAATTTTCACAAAACTGTGATTTAAGAATCAAAGCAAAAGTTAAAAGCCTCGCTTTCTTAAATTATGGGGAAAGAAAAACATAGAGGATTTATTACAGTTATTGACGAACATCTTCTCACTTTTTTATTGAAATAGCTATCGTTAAATCCATTTTCGGCGTTTTACGATATAACTTGACCGCCAAAACCGGCGGGCGCAATACCTCCGCCAGGCTGATACTGGTATTTTATCCTTAAATAATCTCTTATCTCAACCGTCGATTTCTGTAAGATAGCTGACTTAATCGGTGATCACGAAAGATAAATTATTAGAAACCAACCGTTTTCAAGCGGGCGGGCTCTGCGCCGGCAGATCGAAAATCTCCCGTAGCCGAACTCGCGGATTCGCGATGAGCCCGCGCGCGGCGTTCCGTATATGATCTTTGACACTTTCGTCCGTAATGTATTCGACCGGCGATTTGCCGTCGACGCGCGCGAGATACAAAATCGGCAAAAGATGCGCCGCGCGGGCTTCGATCGCTGCGCGCCGTTCCCAGTTTACCCGGCTCAGATAACTTTCCGCGAACGACGCGAAGCATTTTCGATAGCCGTCGGCAAGCGAGGGGCGGAAGGCTGATTTGAGTAGAAAGTGATTCAGACAAAACGCGAGATCGAACGCCGGGTCACCGAACCAGGCGGTTTCGGCGTCGAGAAAAACCGGATGATTCGCGCCGATCAGGATATTTTTCGGACTCACGTCGCCGTGCACGAGCGCGATTTTGGCGTTGAAGGTCTTTTCGGCGACTTCTTTAATGTTCGCCGCCAGCGCGGGATGTTTTGCGGCGGTCGCCAACAGGTACGCTTCGATTCGCAGGGCGAAGAATATTTCGTCGGTCGCGAAGCAGGCGGCGATTTCCCGATCAAATGCGCTTTTCGCGTGGATTTTCGCTAAAAAGCCGCCGGCTTGCGCCGCGAATCGGGCATCGATTCTGCCGTCCATCAATTCGGCCTTCCAGAGTTTAAATTTTTCCGGCGCGAGGTATTCCACCGCCAGCATCTGCATTTGCGCGTCATGGGCGATCGGGCGCGGCACGATTCCCGGGAAATTTCGGTCGACGAACTCGAACCATTTCCACTCGTAAATGTTGCGCTCGGTCGGCGCCCGCCAGTCGGCTTTGACTTTGAGATGCGCGAGCGCGCGTTTGACGCAAACGGTCCGGCCGGGCAAATCGACGCGCCAGATGTCGCTCGAAACCCCGCCGGAAAGCGGCGTCCAAACGCCTTTTTCGCCGCGTTTTAACAATTTAGTCCGAAACAAAAACTCGTCCAGATTATCTTCTGCCGCCGATTCTTTCATAAATTCGAACGCCTTTGTAAATTTTCGCACCGACCGCGAAAAAATTCCCAGTCCGCTTCGCATTTTGTCGCGGTTTGCCCGTAAATCCGTCCCGTTTTACCGGCGTGGCTTTTGCAATTTCGATAAACGATTCTACTCGGAGGACGAATTTATGAAAATCTTAATCGCCACGGACGGCTCGAATTTCAGCCGCGCCGCCATCGAAAAGGGCTGCCGCATCCTGCAATTATCCGAAGACGCGCAAATCAAAATCATTTCCGTCCACGAACAGGTCGCGCCGATGGCGGCCGAGCCGTTCGCGATCTCGGCGCAATACTGTCAGGAGATGACGGAATTGGCGCGCGCGCAATGCGAAACTTTCGCGGCGGACGGGGCCGAACAAATCAAAAACCTTCTTCCCGACCTCGGTTCGAATATCCAGACCGAAGTCAGATTCGGCGCGCCGGCGCGCGTTATCGTCGACGAAGCGCGCGACTGGAAAGCCGATTTGATCGTCGTCGGCTCGCAAGGACGCTCGTTTTGGGGACGTCTGACGCTCGTTTCGGTGTCGGACGCGGTCCTTCATCACGCGCCGTGCTCGATGTTGGTCGCGCGCGCCGGCATTGCCGTCGATTAAAAATATTAGTTTTACATGAATCAAGAGAAAAAGCGGCGGAATTATATGGTCGAACAGAGCGATCATCGATTAACGGTTATCAATTACCCATTAAATCAAATGGTTAAAGGGGTTGTGCGGACAAAAATTAATAGAAAATTGATAACCGTTAATCGATAAATTTCGCCCTTTGATTCGCGCGTTTTTTTTAAGGAGTAAGATCGTGACAAACAGCCTCGAAATAACAAACTGGGCAGATTATTTTAAGGATTTTTCGGTCAGAAACTTCAAGCGCCCCGTCAAGCTCGAAGTCTTCGGCGAAAAATGCGTGATCGAGGAAGTGAAAAAGTTGCCGCTCGCCGGCGTTTACCTCCAGTTGACGGGCGAAAACGCGCCGCGCGTCGAAATTCTGCTCGGCGGCATTTCCGCGAAAGAAATCGAATACGCCGCGCACACGGTGGCGAACGTTCGAACGGTCACGGCGGTTACCGACAGCGATCAATCCGAACGCGCGCTCGAATTCGCGGCGCGGACGGCGTCCGCACCCGCCTCAGTTTCGAAACCGGCGCGGCGGAATCGAAAGCGGCTTAAAGCTTTAGATTTTGTGGTGAATGAGCCGCACGGTATCGCGGGCGATGAGCAGCTCTTCGTTCGTCGGGATGACGCCGATTGCCGGACGCGAAGCCGGCGCGCTGATCACGCCCTCGCGTCCACCGACGCACGCGGAATTCTGCGTTTCGTCGAGTGCGACGCCGCACCAGGCGAGGTTTTCGCAAATCTTCGATCTGATTCGCGCCGAGTTTTCGCCGATCCCGCCCGCGAAAATGATCGCGTCCGCGCCGTTCAGCGCGGCCAGATACGCGCCGATGTATTTACTGACGCGGTAGCAGAAAATCTCGATCGCGAGCCGCGCGCGGCGGTCGTCGGATTCCGCCGCTTCCGCAAGGAGTTCGCGCATGTCGTTTGTCAAACCGGAAATTCCGAGAAGTCCCGACTGCTTGTTGAGCAGCATCTCGGTTTCGTGAATCGTCAAACCTTCTTTCGCGCCGATAAATTCGAGGATCGCCGCGTCGAGATCGCCCGAACGGGTGCCCATCACCAGACCTTCGAGCGGAGTTAAACCCATCGAAGTGTCGATCGAGTCGCCGTTCTTGATCGCGGCGAGCGAACAGCCGTTGCCGAGATGCAGCGTGATGATGTTGACGTTTTCCCGCGGAATGTTGTTGATCGTGCGGTAGCGGTAAGCGATATAGCGATGCGAGGTGCCGTGAAAGCCGTAGCGGCGAATCTTGTGCCGCCGGTAAAGCTGGTACGGGATCGCGTACAGAAACGCCTTTTCCGGCAGCGTCTGGTGAAACGCCGTGTCGAAGACCGCCGCCTGCGGCAGCTGTTTGCCGAAAATTTCCCTGACGGCCTGAATGCCCTTGATGTTCGCCGGATTATGGAGCGGCGCGAGCTCGATGCAGTCCTCGATCGCGCGCAGAACTTCGTCCGTGATGAGCACCGATTTCGAAAAATGCTCGCCGCCGTGCACGACGCGATGCCCGACCGCGTCGATGTCGCCGAAGTTGCGGACGCCGTCGATCGACTGCGCCGAAATCCATTTGAGAACCGCGTCGAGCGCCGCCGGGATGTCGCGGATCGGCGCGGCGCTTTTTTCGGTCGCGCCGCCTTCGACCGCGAAATTCAGAATCGCCGCGCCGCCGATGCGCTCGACGACGCCGGAAGCGAGCCGCCGGTCGGCGTTCTGCTCGATGCGTTCGAGGTCGGTCGCGATCAATTGAAACTTAAGCGACGAGCTGCCGCAGTTCAAGACGAGAATATTCATACATTCGCTGCGCTCATGATTTCAGATTTCGGATTTGAAATTTCAAGTAATATGAAAGCCGAAATTGCGTCTGAAGGAGGCCTTGCCGAAAATCCGTCATTCGACGAAAATAAAGTATAACAAATGCTGACTTCCGATTTAGCCGTCAGCTTTCGGCGCGGCGACAAAATTTACCCGTTTCTGATCGACCCCGACAACGCCGGTTATCTGCGCGACGCGGCGAGCTTGATCGAAATTTTCGAAGCTTTCACGGGCGAGACGCGCGGCGCGCTCGAACGCGAGCTCGAAGAATTCATCGGCACCGGCACCGATTATAAAATCCTGCGCGGACTGATTAAACTGCTCGACGACCGCGCGGAATTCGAAACGAGCGCGCCCGCCGATCCGGTCGAAATTCGTCAAAAAGTCTTTCTCGAAGCGCGCAAAACGCACCCGGTTTTTCCCGATTCGGAAACGAAAACCGAGGTTTTGGAACGCGTCGCCGCAGAATTTATGTGCGACATCGCCTCTCTCGAAGCCAATCTGTACGCCGATCTGCCCGCGCAGCAGCGGCTCGCTTCGTTCGACGCGATCGAACCGCAGGATCTGCTCGATCGCTATAACCTCGCGCAGGCGCAGGCGCTGCTGTACCGCGCGCTCGAAATGAAGATCCGCGTCGAGCCTTCGGATTTGGCGAATTACCGCGCCGTTTTCGGTTGGGTCAAGCATTTCGGGCTGATCCATTCGGTCGCCGGCAACGCCGCGAACGGCTACGAAATCACATTGACGGGCGCGGCTTCGCTTTTCCACCGCTCGCAGAAATACGGCATCCAGATGGCGGTTTTTCTGCCCGCGCTGCTGCTCTGCAAAAACTGGCGCTTGCGCGCCGAAATCGCACAGAAACAGGGCAAAAACCTGTTTTTCGAACTCGCCAGCGACCAGCCCGGAATCGTTTCCAACCGCTTCGACGAAACGCCTTACGAGAACCCGGACATTCAAAAACTGCAGAAAAACTGGGAAAAGCTGGCGACCGACTGGCGTCTGCAAGAGAACCGCGCGGTGCTCGATCTCGGCAAAATCGCGTTCGTGCCGGATTTGGTTTTGATTTCGCCCGCCGGCAGGAAAATCTATCTCGACGTGCTCGGCTTCTGGACGCCGAAATCGCTGCAGAAAAGGCTCGATGAATTCAGTGCGGCGAATTTTCAGGATTTTGTCATCGCGGCTTCGAACGAGCTGCGCGGCAGCCGCGAAGAATTTACGTCGGAAAGCGCGCATCTGATTCTTTATAAATCCAAAATCGAGCCGCTTTTACTGGTTCAAACGGCGGAAAAGCTGATTGGCTGACGAAACGAGCGCTCGGAACGGGTTTAAGTTCCGACAGTAACTTCTTGAAGGATTTCGCCCTTTAACTAAATAAATTTCGGCTCGTGCCTTTTTTCGCGTCGTGGAACTGGCGCGCGTCCGAGCGTTTCTGCGACGTGTATTCCTCGGTCGTGTCGCGCGTCACGACTTCGTAGAGAATCGCCTGTTTGTCGCCTTTTTTGCGGAGGATCCGCCCGAGGCGCTGAATATGTTCGCGCGATGAGCCGGAACCGGAAAGAACGATCGCGACCGAGGCGTCGGGAATGTTGACGCCTTCGTTCAGGACTTTCGAGGTCGCGAGCGCGAGCACGTCGCCGTTGTTGAAGGCGTCGAGCCAGAATTTGCGTTCCTTGACGTTTGTTTCGTGCGTGATCGCCGGGATCAGGTAATCGTTCGAAATGCGGTAAACCATTTCGTTTTCGGCGGTGAAGATGAGCACTTTATCGTGTTTATGCCGGACGAGCAGATCCTGCAAGACGTGGATTTTAGACTCGGTGCCGAGCGCGATTTTTTTGTAATTGCGGTAGGCTTTCATCGCGCGGCGACCTTCCTCGCTTCGAGCGCTTTGAATCAGAAACATGCGCCAGCCTTCCTGCCCGAACGGCAGATTTTTCGCGCGCCGGAAATCGGTGTAAATCTGCCGTTCCTTTTGATACGCTTCGCGCTCATCGTCCGAGAGCTCGACCTCGACGCGCTCGATAAGATAATCCGCGAGATACTCGCCCGCCAATTGCTGCGCTTCGAGCCGAAAAGCGTACTTGCCGATCAATTCCTCCAGTTTGTCTTCGCCGCCGTCGGTGCGTTCGGGCGTCGCCGTCAAGCCCAGTCGAAACGGCGCGAGCGCGAATTCCGCCGCGTATTTGTAGCCTTCCGACGGCAAGTGATGCGCTTCGTCGAAGATTATTAACCCGAATTGATTGCCGATGCGTTCCTGATGCCGGAAGGCGGACGCGTAAGTCGTCACCGTGATCGCGCCGATCTCGTAGAAACCGCCGCCGATCAGTCCGATTTCGGCGTTAAAGGTCGAAACCAAAAGGTCGTACCACTGATTCATCAGATCGAGCGTCGGCACGACGACCAACGTTTGCCGCTTGCACATCTCGATCGCCATCGTCGCGACGTGCGTTTTGCCCGCGCCGGTCGGCAGGACAACGACGCCGCAGCGTTCGCGCGCGCGCCACGCCTCGATCGCTTCGGCTTGAAACGGGCGCGGCTCGATATGGTATTTCTGCTTGAAATCGAACGCCGCGTAAGCCTTCGCCGCGTCTTCATACGGCGTTTTGTTACGGATAAAGTCTTTGACGATCTCGCGGTAAAGATAGGCGGGCGCGCGAAAATTTCTGGTTCGCGAGTCCCAGACGAAGGCTTTCGGAACCGACGATTTTTCGTCCGCGTTTTCGAGAATCAAGGTGCCTGAATCGAATTTGAGTGTGAACATTTATGGTATTTTCCCGCAAAGGCGCGAAGATGCAAAGATAAGACGGCGAAGTTTGATAAAAATCTTCGCCGGAATTAAAAATCCTTTGCGTTTTTCCTTTGCGTCTTTGCGCCTTTGCGGGAAACTTACTTCCCGAATTTTTCCCGAATTTTCACCGCGCGTTCCAATCCGTCGACGTTTTCCAGTATTTTCAGCCGCAAATCTTTATCGAGACTCTGATTGCTCGCCAGGAATTTGTTGACCGTGTCCAAAGCCTCCCGGCTTTTTTGCCCGCCGAGAAAGGCGCCGAGCCAGCCGTTGACGAAGAAGATCTTGCGCGTGCGCTTGAGATTCGGCAGTTCGGCGAGCGCGGTTTCCAGGTACGGCAGCGTCAGTTCGGAATGCCGGGCGGAATTGAACGGCACGAACGCCGCTTCGATCCAGCTTTCCGAAATGTTTTTGTCGGTCATAAAATCCCGGAAATACTTCGCTTTCGATTCGGTCGTCGCGATTCCGGCGCGCGCCGCGTATGCGTAGCGTTTCGCGTCGTCCGAGGTTTCCGTTTTTTCGAGATTCGCCAAAAGCTGCGGCGCGTCATTGTCGCCCAAAACGAGCAGGCGCGTGACGAGATCGAATTTGTCCTTCGTGCGCAATTGAAATACGGCGAGCTTCGATTTTCCGGCGAGAATGTCTTTCAGATTCTGCCGCGCCTGCGCGCTCGACGCCAGATTCAAGTACGCGCGGTAAAACGTGATGCGCTGACCGGGCGTTTTGGCGCTGCCGATGCGCTCGGTCAACACCGTTTCGAGCCGGGTCGAAAGCTGGTCGCGCGCGGCGTTCGGAATGTAGTAATTCAGCGCCGTGCCGACGCGCGACAGAATCGCGTTGATCGTCGATTCATCCTCTTCGACGGCGATGTTTTTGATCGCCAGTTCGACGTAATCTTTCGGATTTAGTTCCGCTTCGCGGACCGAATCCCACAAGCTGCCCCACATCATCGAGCGCAGAAAATCGTCCTTTTCCGTCTCGATATTTTTCAAGACGTAATCGCGGCTTTTCTCGTCGAGCAAAAAGATGCCGTAGCCGTAATCCTGATAGTTCGGGAAAATCAAATCGGGCATCGGATGATTGCGGTTATAGTTTTTATCCTTATCAAACAATCGGGGCAGATAGTCGGTGTACGGATTTCCGGACACAAGGTTCTCCTGAATTTCCGTTTCCGCGCCGTATTTGTATAAGGTTTTAACTCGTATCGCCCAGGGAGAATCGGCGAAAGGAGCGCTCAGCTCCAATCCGAGCGCGGGGACCATCAACGAGCCCGCCGTGAATTTTCCTTGCGAGTCGGTCTGCGATTTTTCGTAATGACCTTCGATCAGCTTAACGCGAATAATCGGAACGCCGGGCTGCTTGACCCAATACTCCGCCCACTCCGGCAATCCGCGGCGGTCGTAAACTTTATTGAATTCATTGACCAAATCTTTCCATTCGGCGTTCGCGTATTCGTGTTTTTTCAAAAACGCGCGCACTGCCGCTTGAAATTTGTCCTCGCCCAGATAAAATTCCGCCTGCCGCAAAAACGACGGCGCTTTGCGGTAAACGATGTTGCCGTAAGCGCTTTTGGCGGCTGAAAGATTCGGGATTTCCTGATAGATCGGCGTCGTGCCCTTCGTCGAATCCGTTAAGTAGGCGAGCGGCTTGTTGCGCTCGTAAAAGGCTTTCCAAGCGTTGTATTCGGGCATCACTTTTTCGAGCGTTTTATACGCCATGAACTCGGCGAAACCTTCTTTCAGCCATAAATCGTCGAACCATTTCATCGTCACCGTGTCGCCGAACCATTGGTGCGCGGCTTCGTGAAAGATCAGGTTCGCGCGCGAGACGTAATCGTTCTTCGTCGGCTCGCTCGGAAAGATGACGCTCGCCTCTCTCAAAAACGTCGCGCCGGCGTGTTCCATGCCGCCGAACGGAAATTCGGGAATCAAAACCGTGTCGTACTTCGAAAACGGGAATTTGTGATCGAAATACGTTTCGAGAGTTTTGACGCCCTCGCGCGTCAGACGAAAGAATTCCTTTTCGTGCGGCTTGAATTTTTCCGCCTGCGAGCGGCGCACGAAGACGCGGAAATTGTTGACGGTTCCTTCCATCGCCAAGTCTTTGATCGATTCGCCCTTCTCATTGACCGGACGGTTTTCCTGAAAGTCGACGAAATCGCCGGCGGCAAAAGCGAAAACGTACGTGCTGATCGGCTTGGTTTCGGCGAACGTGAAACGGTCGGTGTCGGTGTTGTAGTCCGACGTTTTGCCGATCGAATTGCTGACGACGCGTTCGAAAGATTTACTCGCGACTTCGAGCGTAAAGCGTGCCTTCAAATCCGGCTGATCGAAGACGGGAAAAGCGGTGCTCGCGTCCGACGGGACGAACAGCGAATAGATATACTCCGCGCCGTCTTCCTTATCGACGTAGCGCGTGAGCGCGGCGCCGGAAGTCTTGATCGGCGAGCCGAATTTGATGTCGATGACGTTTTCGCCCGCTTTCAAAAGCCTTTTGGCGATGATGATATGTTCTTTGTCGACCGCATACGCGAAGTTTCCGCTGCCCGGCAATTCTTTGACGACCGATTCGTTGACTTTGACGACCTCGGCGAACGGCTTGTCCTTATCGTTCGCAAACTGCGTCGTGCGCCAATCGAGAATCAAATCCTGTTTCGCGCCTTCTTCCGATAAATCGACGCGAATTTCGATCTCGCCGGCCATCAGCGGCGCTTGCTTTTCGAGCGTCAGATTCAATTTGTAACGCACGTCCGAGTAATGCGCGGCGCGCCATTTCGCGAGCGCCTGCGAAACGCCCGCCTCGATTTGCGCCGGCGGATTTTGCGCGCAGCTGATTTCCGTCATCATAAGCGTCAGAAACAAAAGGAATGCGAAAAGCTTCATATTTATTTAATCTTACCGAATCCGACGGGCAAAAGTCAGTTCGATTTCGGATTGCGGATTCACCGGCTAAGGAAATTATTCGTAAATTTAGTTGCACGGGCTTCGCAGAGGGTTGCGGCGCGCTCGGCAAAAACAAAAAGCGGATGCTTTTCTCTCGAAGCATCCGCTTTCACGCTAAACGATTTTGTCCGCTTTACAAATTGAAGTTGAAGCTCAGATAACCCGTCGCCCTGACCGGCTGCCCGTCGCGCACGAACGGCTTGAACTTCCATTTTTTGACGGCATCGCGCGCCGCCGTCTGCAGCAGCGCCGGTCCGCTCAGATTCTGCACGGTGCTGACTTTGCCTTCTTCGTCGACGAGGACTTCGAGCCGCACGACGCCGGTCTGACGCATCGCGCGCGCGGTCGGCGGATAAACCGGAGTGGTTCTCTGCACCGCAAATTCGATCAGCGAGCCGACATTGAGCGGCGAATTGGGATCGGCGGTTTCGGTTTTCGCGGCGTTCGTCGCGGGCGCTTCTTCCTTTTTAATTTCTTTATTTTCTTCCGGTGTATTGACGAGACGCTCGCGCCGCGGCTGGACGTTGCTGTTCGCGGCGGTCGTGCTTTCGGGCACGGTGCGCGTGCTTTCTTCCGGCTTCTTCGAATCTTCGGTCGGTTTCGGAGCTTCCTTGACCGGCTCGTTGACCGCCGGCTTTTCGACTTTCGCCGTCAGCTCGGGATTGGTTTTCGTTTCCTTGACCGGTTGAAAAGTCGGGACGGTGTTTTCCGGCGCTTTGACGTTCGTCGCCTGATTGCTCGAAGTCGGAGCGTTCGGCGTCGGATTGTTGGAAACCGGCAGAGCGTTGGTCGGATTGTTCGAAGCGATCTGCGTCTGCGAAACGTTCGGCGTTTCCGGCATCGCTTCGTTGGTCGCGTTCAGCACGGTGCTGCGCGAATTGACGAGCATTTCGCGCGAATCGGCGACTTCGTCCTTCCAGCGCTTGGCGTCGTAATCGTCGCGCGCCAAAAGGCTGCGGGCGTTCGAAGTTTCTTCGAGCAGCACCGACGCGGTCGACGTCTGTTTCGTGTCTTTGCTTAAGGTTTTCGACTGCTCGACGATCTTTTCGAGCGTCTCGCGCATCTTTTCGAGATCGGTCGCGGCTTCGACCGGCAGATTGCGGTCGGAAACCATCAGGCCGAGCGCCTTGTAGCGTTCCGATTGGTTGCGCGCGCCCTTGATGACCTGTCCGGCGGCGGCGTAATAATTCGCCGCGGCGTTCGGTTTGTTCGATTTGATGTCGTTGAAAAGCGTGGCGAGAAAGTCCTGCGCGCGTTTGTAATCTCCCTGTTCGAGATAACAATTCACGAGCAGAACGTTCGAGACGCCGTGCACGGTCTGGTCGTTCGTTTCGCGGCGGATGTTTTCGAGTTCGTAAATGGCGGCGTTGTAATTCTTGACCGCGATAAAGGCTTTCGCCTTCGAAATTCGCCCGCGCATGATGTCGCCCGAGGTCGGGGCGACCGTGGCCTGCGGCTGCATTTGCGGCTGCTGCGCGTTGACGATGATAAAGCTAAATACTACTAAAAAGAATGAAGCGAACGACCTTCTGACGTTTAGCGGCATTTTCAGTCCTCCTTGGTTTTTGACTTAAATTTTCCGTAAAGGTCAAGCGAACTACAATCTGACGAAGGCTCACTTGTGCGACCTGCTAATTATTTTTTCAAAACTCGCTTCAAAAAATCATTTATTCAAGTTTTTTGGAACCTGTTTTTAATTGCCGGACAGACTATTGATGATTTTTTGACGATAGAGGTTTGCGTCTTTCTTTATAACATTTTCGTCCAGGGTGAGCAAACGCCGGTCACGCATCACGACTTTACCATCGATTATGACGTGCCGCACGTCGTCCGCCTTGGTGGCGTAAACGAGACTCGAATAGACGTTGTAAACCGGCGTTTGATTGAGGTTATCGAAATCGACTATACAGATGTCGGCGCGTTTTCCCGCTTCGAGTGAACCGATTAAGTTTTCTAAGTGGAGCGCCCGCGCGCCGCCGATCGTGGCCATCATAAAAGCCTGTTCGGCTGAGACGACCTTCGGGTCTTTCGCGAAAACCTTATGCAGCTTCGCCGCCGTGTCCATCTCTTCCCAGAGGCTCAGATCGTTGTTCGACGCCGCGCCGTCCGTGCCGAGGCCGAGTCGCATGTCTTTCGAAAGCATCGCCGGCACGGGCGCGACGCCGGCGGCGAGCTTCATGTTCGATTGCGGATTGTGCGCGATGCCGACGCCGCGCTGTTTCAAAATTTCGAGTTCCGCGTCGTTCGCCTGCACGACGTGCGCGGCGATCGTCTTGTCCGACAGAAAACCGATCTTCTCGACGTATTCGATCGGGCGAACGCCCTGGTGTTTCTGCTGGATAAAGGCGGTTTCGGTTTCGGCTTCCGCGAGGTGAATGACGAGCGGCGCGTTCAGGCGATCGGACAGCGCGCGCGTCGCCAAAAGATGTTCCTCGGAAACCGTGTACGGCGCGTGCGGCGCGATCGCCGGCACGATCAGCGAATTGCCCTGCCATTTTTTGACGAATTTTTCGGTGTAGGCGAGCGCTTCGTCGAAAGTTTTATTGTCCGGCGCGGGAAAATCGATCAGCGTTTCGCCGAGCAAGCCGCGCACGCCCGCCTTGAAAGTCTCGTCGGCGATCGCGTCCTCGAAATAATACATGTCGCAGAACGTCGTCGTGCCGCCGCGAATGAATTCCGCCAATCCCAAACGCGTGCCGGCGCGCACGAATTCCTCGTTGACGTTTTTCGCTTCCGCCGGAAAAATGTATTTCGTGAGCCATTCCTGCAGATCGAGATCGTCGGCGATGCCGCGGTAAAGACTCATCGGCACGTGCGTGTGCGTGTTGATCAGGCCGGGAATGACGACCTTGCCCGCCGCGTCGATCGTCTGTTTGGCGCGCAAATTTTTCGTGACCGCCGCGCGCGTGCCGACGAGCGCGATCCTGCCGTCTTTGACGGCGACCGCGCCGTCTTCGATGAGACGCCGATCCTTGTCCATCGTGACGACGGTGCCGCCGACGATCAGCAGATCACAATTCCAATTTGGAACGTTTTTTTCAGGCAAAGGCTTATTATTTTGAGCGAAAACGGACTGCGGGAAAATTAAAAGAAATGAAATAAAAACAACCGAATAAATTTTCAACTTTTCCATAGCTGAATTTACTATAAAGTCGCCCGAAAAGGCAATATGAAATTTATCGGCGCATCATTTCAGTTTATTTCAAAAAATTCGCGTCGAACGCGCGCGGCAGCAGTTCGCTCATCTTTACGGTTTCGGTTTTCTCATTTAAATTCGACATAATGACCGGAATGTCGCCGCAAAACTCCCAGATGATCTGGCGGCACGCGCCGCACGGCGGCGTCAGTTCCTCCGTGTCGGCGACGACGGCGAGCCGCGCGAATTGCTTTTCGCCTTCGGAAATTGCCTTGAAGATCGCGACGCGCTCGGCGCACATCGTCAGCCCGTACGACGCGTTTTCGACGTTGCAGCCCGTAACGACGTCGCCGCTTTCGGTTTCGAGCGCCGCGCCGACCTTAAAACCGGAAAACGGCGCGTGCGCCCGCGCGCGCACCGCGCGCGCGGCTTCGATCAATTCTTGGTCAGTTTTTTCCATTAAACAAAAATCTCTTTTTCGACGTTGCCGCTGATTTCCTCACGGATTTTGCTGCAGATAAACTCGATGCCGACGTCGGTGTTCGCGCCTTCGGGGATGATGATGTCGGCGTGGCGCTTCGACGGCTCGACGAATTCCTGGTGCATCGGGCGAACGGTCGCGAAATACTGCGCGATGACCGATTCGACCGTGCGCCCGCGCTCGACGATGTCGCGCTGCAGACGGCGAATGAACCGGATGTCGTCGGGCGTGTCGACGAACACGCGAAAGTCGAGCAGATCGAGCACGAGCGGCTCGGCGAAAATCAGAATTCCTTCCAAAACGATCACGGGCTTCGGTTCGAGGTGGATCGTTTCCTCGCTGCGGACGTGGTTTTTGTAATCGTAAACCGGCATTTCGATCGATTGCCCCTGTTTGAGCCGCTTGAGGTGATTGACGAGCATGCCGTTGTCGAACGCGTCGACGTGGTCGAAGTTCGCCTGGTGACGTTCATCGAGCGGCATGTCCGCCAGGTTTCGATAATACGAGTCCTGTTCGACGAGAATGACGTTGTCGCTGCCGACCGAATCGATGATGCGCCGCGCCAGCGTCGTTTTTCCCGAACCCGTTCCTCCGCAAATTCCGATAATCATTAAATTTGACCCTTGATTTTTGGTCTTCGATTTTTGACCGGACGCTTTTCGCAGAAACGTCGAGGGTCGAGAATCAAAGATCAAGCGATTTTTGCGATAACTCTCCGCAATAACTCTTTAAAGATACCCGCCACGCGCGCGCCGGTTTCCATCACTTCGGCGTGGTTTATCAAACCGCCGCTCATGCCCGCGGCGAGATTCGTGATGCAGGAAACGCCCAATACTTTCATGCCCTGATGGCGCGCCGCAATCGCTTCCGGGACGGTCGACATGCCGACCGCGTCGGCGCCGATCATTCGAAAAACACGAATCTCGGCGGGCGTTTCGTACGTCGGGCCGGACAGCGCGCAGTACACGCCGCGCCACATGAAACGATTAAATTCCTTATCGACGCCGGCCGCGAATCGCTCATCGGCGATCGCCATCGCTTCGTCGTAAACGACGTTTTGTAAAGCCTTATCGTAAACTTCGGTCATGTCGGGAAACCGCGGGCCGAAACGCTCGTCGTTCGCGCCGCGCAGCGGGTTCGCGCCCATGAAATTGATGTGATCGCGAATCAGCATCAAACTGCCGGGTCGCAGGCTCGTTCGCACGCTGCCCGCCGCGTTCGTCAGAATGACTTTTTCGATTCCCAAAAGACCGAAAACGCGCATCGGAAACATGACCTGCTCCATGTCGTAGCCTTCGTAAAAATGAAACCGCCCCTGTTGCACGGCGACCGACACGCCGCCGACTTCGCCCAACACCAATTGTCCGGCGTGTCCTTCGACCGTCGACCGCGCGAAATGCGGAATTTCTTCGTAAGGAATCCGCACGGCGTTTTCCAGTTCATCGGCGAAGGCGCCCAAACCGCTGCCCAAAACCAGCGCGATTTTTATCTCTTTATCATACTTCGAGCGGATAAACTCCGCCGCTTCCAATGCTTTTTCGTAGCTCATATCTAAGTCAAACAACTCAATTAAGGGAATTATTTTTTACCACACAGGCAAGGCTTTGAGGAAATTGGGAAATGAAGTTTGGGAGAAATAAAACGAATAAAGCCGTTAATGCAGCGATCTTTTTTTGATCATGCCGCCGCGCGTGTCGTTGATTGTGTGCTGAATGACGAAGGCGTCGGCGTCGATTTTATCGATTTCGACGATCAGGCGCTGCACTTCGAGGCGCGTTACGACCGCGAAAAGGATTTTTCTTTCGCCTTCGACCAAACCGCGTTTGCCGTAGCCGCCGATGCCTTTATAAACCGTCACGGCTCTGCCGAGATTATTGACGATCGACTCCTTGATCTTGTCGGCTTTGTCGGAAACGATCGTCACGCCGATGTATTCTTCGATTCCCGCGATGATGAAATCGATCGTTTTCGAAGCGGAAAAATAAGTCAGCATCGAATAAAGCGCCGTTTCGAGATTGACCAGAAAAACGGCTGCCGTAAAAAGCAGGACGTTGAACAGCGCGATGAAATCGCCGACCGAAAGGCTCGAATGGCGGCTGATCCAGACCGCCAAAACTTCCGTCCCGTCGATCACCGCGCCGCCGCGCATCGCCAGGCCGATGCCCGCGCCGAGAAAGAATCCGCCGAAGACGGCGATCAGCAAACGATCGTGCGTCAGTTCCGGAATTTCGACGAAGTGGACGACGACCGCGAAACCCGCGACCGCGAAAAACGTCTTGACCGCGAAAGATTTCGAGACCTGCCGCCAGCCGATATAGATCAGCGGCAGATTGATGAGCATGATCAAAACGGAAATATCGAACTGCGTGACGCGGTTGATGAGCAGCGAAATTCCGGTCGCGCCCCCGTCGAGCAAGCCTTCCGGCAGCAAAAAGCCCTTCAGGCCGAACGTCGCCGCCGCGATTCCGGCGCCGATCAAAAAGGAGTTTTTGACATGTGTCCAGAACGCCAAACGCTGGAGTCTCTGGGTCTCTCTGGTTTCGGTATCGTGGATCTGCGGATTTTTTTCGGTCATTAATTGGAAGTTATTTTTCTTTGCTGTACGGAACGCCCAGCGCCCTCGGCGCGCGCGATAAACCGATAAAACCGGCTAACACGATGATCGTTAAAACATAAGGAATGATCTGCACGAACTGAACCGGAAGCGCCGCTTCGCCCGAAGCGGTTTTGTAGCTCGCGAGCGGAATCGTCAAAGCTTCCGTAAATCCGAAAAAGAGGCAGGCGAGCAGCACCGGAACCGGTTTCCATTTCGCGAGAATCAAAGCGGCGAGCGCGATAAAACCGCGTCCGGCGGTCATTCCGCGCGTAAACAGCGAAGATTGCCCGATCGACAGATAGGCGCCGCCCGCCGCCGCCAGGATGCCCGATAAAATCACGGCGAAATATCTCAAACGGATGACGCTCACGCCCGCCGCGTCGGCGGCCGCCGGATTTTCGCCGACCGCCCGCAAACGCAAACCGAAAGGCGTTTTATAAAGCACGTACCAACAGAGCGGAACGAGCGCGAACGCGAGCAGCGAAGCGATATTCACATCGAAAAACGACGGCAGGACGTTTTCCTTGGCGATTTGCTCGGTCGAGCCCGCCGAATCGTAAATCGCGCTCGAAAGCAGCGCCGGCAACCCGAGCATCAGGATATTGATGCCGAATCCCGAAACGACCTGATCGGCTTCGAACTTGATGACCGAAACCGCGTAAGCCGCCGCCAACGCGCCGCCCGCCAAAACACCGCATAAAAACCCGAAAAACGGATTCGACGTTTCGTAAGTCACGACCGCCGCCGTGAACGCGCCGGCGAGCATGAGCCCTTCGAGCGCGATGTTGATGACGCCCGAGCGCTCGGAAAACATTCCGCCGAGCGCCGCGAAAATAAGCGGCGTGGCGAACCGGATCGTCGAAAAAATCAATGCAATGGAAAATATTTCGCCCATAAGTAAGAAGTCAGTAGTCAGTAGTCAGTAGTCAGTAAAAACCAGTTTTTATGCTGAGGGCTGACTGCAGTGAGCCGATTACTTTTTCGAAAACCTTTGAAGTGAAGCCACGAATAAAATAACGATCGCCTGCAAAACCTCAACCAAATCTTTGGAAACGTGTTCGGTAAAGGCGTCAACGAAAATGCCGCCGCGCGACAAAATTGCGAAAAATATCGCGGCGAGAAAGACTCCGAGCGGGTGATTCCGACCGAGAAGCGCGACCGCGATTCCGAGAAAACCGACCTCGCCCGAAAAATCGTGATAGTAAAGATAGCGGTTGCCGAGCACCTCGCCGATCGCGACCATCCCCGCCAAAGCGCCGGAAATCGTCATCGCGATGATGATCTGTTTGCGCGGCGAAATTCCGCCGTACTCCGCCGCCGAAGCATTTTGCCCGACCGCGCGCAGCTCGTAGCCCCATTTGGTTTTCCATAAAAAGACGTAAACCAGCACGCACATCAAAATCGCGATCAGAAACGCGACGCTGAGCGGCACGAAAGCCGACATGCCCGGGATGAACTGGCTGATGCGCGGAATCTGCGCCGCCGCGCCGATCGGCGCGGTCTGCAGAATCGGATCGCCCGGCACTTTGTAGTAATACTGCGTGAAATAGCTGACCAGCGAGATGGCGATGAAGTTCAGCATGATGGTGTTGATGACTTCGTGCGAACCGAACTTTGCTTTCAGGAATCCGGGAATCGCGCCCCATAAACCGCCGACCGCCATCGCCGTCAAAATGCATAAAGGAACCAGCAGAAAAGCCGGAAGCGACGCCCACGACCAGTTTTCCTGCGTGCCGGCGACGTCGACGATCGTGCCGCCGAATTTGATGCCGACCCAGGCGGTCGCGAACGACGCGACGTAGAGCTGCCCTTCCGCGCCGATGTTCAGAAGCCCGCAGCGAAACGCCACGGCGACCGCCAGCCCCGTGAAAATCAGCGGCGTGGCGATAAAGAGCGTGTAACCGAAACTGTCCAGAGAATTAAAAGAATTTCCGATTAATTCGGCATACGCCCGAAACGGGTTGTCGCCGATCAGCAGAACGATGATGCCGCCGACGACGAGCGCCGCAATAACCGCGACGAGAGGCGAAATTATTTCACGAAGTATGTTCATTTTTACAAAATTAGCCGCGCGTCTCATACGTTAAAAAAGCGAATGTATCAAGATGTTGGGGCTTAGATTTTTGGAAAGAGACTCTCGCTAAATATAACCGACGAGGGCTTAAGGTGTCATCTGAGAAGGATGAAAAGTTAATTTTTTACGGATTCAAAATTTTTTGTAAAAAGACTTGACAAGAAGGCACTCAAGTTTTATTATGGTTTCAGACTACAATTTATTTATAAATCTAGTCTGAATAAATCAAACATTTTAGGAGGAAACATACAATGAACATCATCAAATACGACCCTTTTCGTGAAATGCGCAGTTTGCAGGATGAAGTGAACCGTCTGTTTGCTTCAAGTTTCTCGCGCGGCAGCAGCAGTGAAAGCGATTTAATGCGCGGCGCGTGGACGCCGAGCGTCGACATCTTCGAAAACCAGAACGAAATCGTGCTCGAGGCGGAATTGCCGGGCATGAAACCGGAAGACGTCAATATTTCGATCGAAAACAACGTTCTGACGATTCACGGCGAACGCAAATTCGAAAAGAAAGACGAAGGCGATAATTTCCATCGCGTCGAACGTTCCTACGGCGGCTTTACGCGCTCGTTCACGCTGCCGCCGACCGTTTCGAGCGAAAACGCGAACGCCGAATTCGAAAACGGCGTCCTGCGCTTAACGCTCGCCAAACGCGAGGAAGCCAAGCCGCGCCGCATCGAAATCAAAGCGACCGGCGGCGGTTCGCAGCCGAAAACGATCGACACAAAAGCCAAATCGGACACGGCTAACGCATAACAAATGTAAGGGCGACGGCTTGTCCTCGCCCGTTCGTTTCTTAATGAACAATCAGCGGGCGACCACAAGGGTTCGCCCCTACAATTTTACGGATTTATAAAAAATGAGATTCGACAGATTTACAATTCGCGGTCAGGAAGCCGTTCAGGAAGCGATCGGCGTCGCCGAAAAAAACCAGAACCAGCAGGTCGAGCCGGAACATCTGCTCGCGGCGATGCTCGAGCAGAAAGAAGGCACTCTGCGCCCGATTCTCGGCAAAGTCGGCGCGAACGCGCAGACGATTCTAACCGATACGCTCGCGGCGATCGCGCGTTTCCCGCATGTTTCCGGCGGGCAGCAGTATTTTTCCTCGCGCATCAACACGATTTTCCAGGAAGCGCAGAAGGAAGCCGAGAAGATGACGGACGAATACATTTCGACCGAGCATCTCCTTCTCGCGATCGCCGCCGAAAAAGACGGCGACGCCGGACGCATCCTGCGCTCGAACGGCGTGACGCGCGAGGACGCCGAAAAAGTCATCACCGACATGCGCGGCGGCGCGCGCATCACCGACCAGAACGCCGAAGAAAATTTTCAGGCGCTCGAAAAATACGCGGTCGATCTGACCGAACGCGCGCGCAAGGGCAAGCTCGACCCCGTGATCGGGCGCGACGACGAAATTCGCCGCACCGTGCAGGTTTTATCGAGAAGAACGAAAAACAATCCGGTGCTGATCGGCGAGCCGGGCGTCGGCAAGACCGCGATCGTCGAAGGTTTGGCGCAGAGAATCGTTTCGGGCGACGTGCCGGAAACTTTGAAAAACAAACGGCTCGTCGGACTCGATCTTGGCTCGATGCTCGCCGGCGCGAAATATCGCGGCGAGTTCGAGGACCGACTGAAAGCCGTCTTGAAAGAGATCGAAAAGAGCGACGGACAGGTAATCCTGTTCATCGACGAGCTGCACACGCTCGTCGGCGCGGGCGCAAGCGAAGGCGCGATCGACGCGTCGAACATGCTGAAACCGGCGCTCGCGCGCGGCATGCTGCGCTGCGTCGGCGCGACGACTTTGAACGAGTATCAAAAATATATCGAAAAGGATAAAGCGCTCGAACGTCGCTTCCAGCAGGTTTACGTCGGCGAACCGAACGTCGAGGACACGATCGCGATTCTGCGCGGACTGAAAGAAAGATACGAAGTTCATCACGGCGTGCGCATCACCGATTCTGCGATCGTCGCCGCCGCGACGCTCTCGAACCGTTATATTACGGACCGCTTTCTGCCCGACAAGGCGATCGACCTGATCGACGAAGCGGCGTCGAAAATGCGCATCGAGATCGACAGCCTGCCGGTCGAGATCGACGTCCTGGAGCGCGAAATTCTGCAGCTCGAAATCGAGCGTCAGGCGCTTTCGCGCGAAACCGACGAGAAATCGCGCGAACGCCTCGCCGACATCGAAAAACGCATCGCCGATCTGAAGGAAAAATCGGGCGGCATGAAGGCGAAATGGCAGTCGGAAAAAGACGAAATCGAGAAAATGCGCGGCGGCAAAGAGCGGCTCGAACAAGCCCGCATCGAACTCGACCGCGCGCAGAACGCCGGCGATCTGCAGAAAGCCGCCGAGCTGCGTTACGGGACGATCCCCGAGCTTGAAAAACAGATTTCCGAGGAACAGGCGCGGCTCGCCGACCTACAGAAGGACGGCGTGTTTCTGAAAGAAGAAGTTTCGGAAGAGGACGTCGCCGAAGTCGTCGCGAAATGGACGGGCGTGCCGGTCTCGAAGATGCTCGAAGGCGAGATGCAGAAGCTCATCAAGATGGAGGAAAATCTCGGAAAACGCGTCATCGGTCAGGACGAAGCCTTGACGGCGGTCGCAAACGCTGTGCGCCGCGCCAGAGCGGGTTTGCAGGACCCGCATCGCCCGATCGGCTCGTTCATCTTTCTCGGCCCGACCGGCGTCGGTAAAACCGAGACGGCGAAAGCTTTGGCGGAATTCATGTTCGACGACGAGCGCGCGATGGTGCGGCTCGACATGTCGGAATACATGGAAAAGCACGCCGTCGCCCGCATGATCGGCGCTCCGCCGGGATACGTCGGCCACGACGAAGGCGGTCAATTGACGGAAGCCGTGCGCCGCCGCCCGTATTCGGTCGTCCTGTTCGACGAGATCGAAAAGGCGCATCCGGACGTTTTCAACGTGCTCTTGCAGATTTTGGACGACGGGCGTCTGACCGACTCGAAAGGTCGCGTCGTGGACTTTAAAAACACGGTTTTGATCATGACGTCGAACCTGGGCTCGCGCGAGATCCTCTCGGTCGGCGACGACCAGAATCAGGTGCGCGAAGCGGTCAATCAAATTCTGCGCGAGTATTTCAAGCCGGAATTCCTGAACCGCATCGACGACATCGTGATCTTCGGACAGCTTTCGCGCGCCGAAATCGAGCGCATCATCGACGTGCAGCTCGAAAAACTGCGCGCCAACTTAGCGGAACGAGGCATCGAAATCGTTTTGGAAGAATCGGCGAAAGAGCTTTTATCGCACGAAGGCTACGACCCGACGTTCGGCGCGCGCCCGTTGAAGCGCGCGATCCAGACGCTCGTGCAGAATCCTCTGGCGATCAAGCTTTTGAACGGCGAAATCCGCAGCGGGCAGACGATTCGCGTCGCCGCGGCCAACGGCGCGCTCGTTTTCACGCCCGAGGGCAGCGCGGCGAGCGCGGCTTAAAGATTTTTAGCCGCGAACAAACACGAAAGGGCGCGAAATTTTCATGTTTGAAGTTAGATTAATTCGTGAAGTTTCGTGTTTGTTCGCGGCTGATTTTTCCCAAAAGATAAATGGTTTGTTAGACTAAAACCTTACGATCTATTTATCGAAATTTATGAGTTGGTTTAATAAAAAAAAGATGAACGAGAAAGATTTTAATAACGAAGAAATATTAGAAGATATTTTGGAAGAAAACGACGGTCAGGAAAGCGGCTTCGATTCGGAAGCGCCGAAACAGCAGGTCAAATCGATGCGCGAAACCGAGCTTGAAAACAAGCTGAAAGCCGAAACCGAGCGGCGCGAAGCGGCCGAAGCCAAACTCGTCGGCGTGCAGACGAAGTTCGAAGAAATCAAAACGCAGATGGAGCGCGAGACGCAGGAAATGCGCGGACGCATGCAGAAAACGCTCGAAGACCGCGCTAAACAGGGTCAGTTCAGCTTTTTGACGACGCTGCTGCCCGTTTTGGACAACTTGAACTTGGCGATCGATCACGCCGAAAAAGATTCGTCGCTCGAACATCTTTTGGGCGGGGTCAAAGGCACGGCGCGCTCGTTCGAGCAGGCGCTGATAAGCGTCGGCGTCGAGCCGGTCAAGTCGATCGGCGAGGAATTCAATCCCGAATTCCACGAGGCGGTCGATATGGTCGCGGTCGAACCGGAAAACGACGGACGCATCACGGCGGAATATTCGCGCGGCTATCGTTTCGGCGACCGGCTGCTGCGTCCGGCGCGCGTGCAGGTCGGAAAAGCGATGGCGCAAACCGCCGGCGAATGATCTTATGACCGCGAAAATTCCGCTCGCCTGTCGCCTGACCGATAAAGAGCTGCAGGCGCGACGAAAAAACTATCTCGATAAAGCCGCCGAATCGCTGATCGATTCGGCGGAACTGTCTGACGGGTTCGTTTATCGTTTCCCGCTCCGCGACTCGACGCTCCGGGATTTGGCCGAGATCATCGAGCTCGAGCGAAAATGCTGCCCGTTTTTGAACTTCCGGCTGATCGTGAACGCCGGCGACGATTTCGTTTCGCTCGAGCTGACCGGCGCGGAAGGAACGAAAGAGATCGTCGAATCGCTATTTAACTGGAATTGAAACACCTTTTGAAAATTACCGCCTTTACGGGGCTGAGCCTCGCCTTTTCGCTGACGTTGATCGCTTCGGGCTGCCGAACCGCGCCGGAAACGAAAACGGAAAATGCGAGCGCGCCGCCCGCTTCGGTGCAGCCCGCCGGAACGCCGCCGCGCGTTTCTCCGATATCCGTCCAGACAATTCCGATCGACGTCCCGCGACTCGCCGGTAAATCCATCGACGAGCTCGATGAAGTTTTCGGCGCGCCGGAGGAAGCGAGTTCGATCGAGAGCGGCGGCGAGTTTCGTTTGTACCGGATCGGCGGGCAAAGCAAGGGCTTGGCGGTTCGCTTTTACGGCAAACGGGCGAAAAGTTTCAATTTGATTTTGGACGAACCCGTTTCGACGTCGCAATCGGCATTGAAACAAATTTTTAATATCGATGTCGGCGAATCCGCGCCGCTCAAAGACGCCCGGGAGCCGTTGACGGACGTTTACCGCGGCGTTTTCGGCGGCGTGAAGTTTAAAAAAGTTTCCGCCAAAAAACAGGAAAACGGAAAGGGATACATCTTCGTCCTCGCCGAGGTCGGGGAATAAACCTTTCAAGCGAAAGAATTTACCGCTCGGAAGCCCGTTATTTTCGGCTTTTCCCGAAAAAACTTTCAGCAAACGGTCGGCGAAATGATATGATATTTAAGGCAGAACGGACATGCTTTTCGGCATCAAAGTCTTAGTTTTAACAAGAGAGAAATATATGGCAGATATTGACGCATACAAAGACAAATTCAGCGAGAGCGGACGGCGCGTTTTGGAGCTTGCTTTGGAAGAATCCAAACGACGCGACCAGAATTACATTTCGATAGAACATATTCTTCACGCTCTGGCTGAAGAAGAAGCCGAACTTTTCAATTCGACGATGCGCGATTTGGCGGTCGACCCGCGTTCCGTGAAATTGTTGATTGAAAAGCGCATGGAAACCGGCAGACAACATACCGGCAAGGGGTTTCGCATCGCGCCCGAAACGACCGAACTTTTCAAACGCTCGATGGACCGGGCGCGTTCGCAGGGTCGGCGGGTGATCGACGCGAGTGATATTTTTTACGTCCTCTCGAACGATGAAAGAAGCGTTTTAAACGACGTTCTGCAGAATTTGGGCGTGCCTTCGGACGAAGTCGCGCAGACGGCGCGCACGCGCATTCACAAACGCGAAAAGGAGGAAGAACGCGTGCGGCAAAAATACGAGCTTCCGAGCTATCTCCGGCATTTCGGCGTTTCGATGAACAAACTCGCGCGCCAGGACAAAATCCCGCCGACGATCGGGCGCGAAAAGGAAATCCGCCAGATGATCGAGATTTTATGCCACCGCGAACGCTCCAACTCGCCGATGCTCGTCGGCGAACCGGGCGTCGGTAAAACGGCGGTCGTCGAGGGACTCGCGCGCCTGATCGAACTCGAGCCGGAAAAGGTTCCGGCGCGCCTGCGCGACGCGCATATCGTTCAATTGCAGATGGGCGGATTAGTCGCCGGCACGATGCTGCGCGGCATGTTCGAAGAACGCATCAAAGGCATCATCGACGAAGTCAAGGAAAAAGAAAACCTGATTCTGTTCATCGACGAAGCGCACACGATCATCGGCGCCGGCGCGGCGCTCGGAACGTCCTCGGACGCGGCGAACATGTTCAAATCGGCGCTCGCGCGCGGCGAACTGCGCATCGTCGGCGCGACGACTTTGACCGAATACAAGGAATACATCGGCGAGGACGAAGCTCTGGCGCGTCGTTTCCGCCTGGTGAAAGTCGAAGAGCCGACGATCGCCGAAACGCGCGAAATCCTTTTGGGTTTGAGACCGAGATTGGAGAAAAATTATTCCGTGACGATTTCCGACGAAGCGATCAATACGGCTTTGGAGATGTCGCCGAAATATATCCGCAATCTGCATCTGCCCGATAAAGCGATCGGCTGGCTCGACACGGCGTCGGTGAAGGTCGAAATCAACGAACCGACGTCGCTCGTCGTGCGTCCCGAACATATCATCGAAGTCATTTCGCAGGAATCGCGGATCCCGCAGGATATGATCTACCGCGACACCTCCGACCGTTTCTCGGTCATGGAAGAACAGCTCGGAAAGCGCGTCATCGGACAAAAGGATGCGGTGCGCGCAGTGGCCGAAAGACTTCGCCTCAACAAAGGGCCGTTGAAGGAAAATCATTACGCGCCGGACGGCGTGCTGCTCTTCCTCGGTCCGACGGGCGTCGGCAAAACCGAGCTCGCGAAAGCGGTCGCCGAATTCATGTTCGGCGATGAAAATAAGATGGTGCGCATCGATATGTCGGAATACGGCGAAGGCACGGTCGGCATCGAAAAACTGATCGGCATGCCGCGCGGCATCGTCGGTTCGGAGCGCGGCGGCGTTTTGACCGAGCAGTTAAGGGAAAATCCGTACACGGTGCTGCTTTTGGACGAAGTCGAAAAAGCGAACCCGTATTTGATGAATTTGTTCCTGCAGGCGTTCGACGAAGGCTGGATGACGGACGGGCGCGGCAAGAAGGTTTATCTTTCGGACGCGATCATCATCATGACCTCGAACCTCGGCTCGGAGAATTTCAAGAAGTACGAAAAGCCGCTCGGTTTCGGTCAGAAGTCTTTGGGCGACGTGAAAGCCATCAAGGGCGACGTGATGAAAGCCGCCGAACAGCGTTTCACGCCGGAATTCAGAAACCGCATCGACGAGATCGTTATTTTCTCGCCGCTGACGATGGACGAAGTCAAGGAAATCGCGAAGCTTTACTTGGCGAAACTGAAACGCCGCATGGAACGACAGGGCAAACTGGTCGAAATCACCGACGCGGCGGTCGACGCGCTGACTGAGAAGGGTTTCAGCCCGGCTTACGGCGCGCGTTTCCTGAAACGTCATATCGATCAAAAAGTGAAACTGCCGATCACGAACGAATGGAAATCGTCGACGCGCTTTCTGGTCGACGCCGAAGACGGCGAAATCGTCGTTAAACCGATCGACACTTTCAGCTTAAATTAAATTACAAATAATCTTGTCAAAAAAGGCTCAAACGAAGTATTATCGTTTGAGCCTTTTCTCGTTTCGAGAAAGAATCCCCAAAATAATATGATCAAACAAAACTCAATGCTCCGCCTGTTTTTTCTGTGTTTATTTTTCGCTTTTCCGACCGCCGCGCAGGCGCAGGAAATTTCCTTCAATTATTTTTACCGATTCGGTCGCGTCGAGGCGGACGAAGCGCCGCGCATCAACGGCGTCGACATCGATTATCCGGAAACGGCGCGCAAAAACGGAGTCGAAGGCACGCTGAAGGCCAGTTTGGTACTCGGCGAAGACGGCAAGGTTCGAGACATCAAGATTTTGCAAACCCTGCCGCACGGCGTCGAACCGGCGGTCATGAAGGGCTTGCAGGGCTTGTATTTCGTGCCGGCGAAGCTCGAAGGAAAGTCGGTCGCGATTCCGATGGAATTCGATTTCGTCGTGACGGCCGTTTACGGCGAAGAAGACAAAAACGTCGCCAAACCGAAAATCCTCGAAAAGCCCGCGCCGGTTTATCCCGCCAAATACGCGGCGGAAAAAGTAAAGGGCAAGGTTCTCGTCAGCGTCTTATTTTTCGCCGACGGAAAGGTCAAGGTTTTGGGCGCCCAAAGCTCGATGCCGAAGGAATTCGACAAAGCCGCCATCGAAGCCGCCGGGAAAATTCGTTTTCTGCCCGCCGCGCACAAGAAAAGCAAGGCGGACGTCGCCCAGAAAATGATGGTCGAATACGACTTTAAGCCGTAATTTTTTCGCGCCCGATCGAACCAAAAACAACTTCTCGCATCAAAGGCTTTAGTGGTAAAATCCCTAAAGCCTTTTTACTATGAAGACAAAACATTATTCTCTTTCGAAAACTTTGATTTTGATGCTCTGCCTTTGTTTTCCGGCAACCAGCGTTTTGGCTCAGACGCCGGACGAAAAGGCCGAAGCGATCTTGAAAAAAGCCGTGCAGCAAATGGGCGGCGAAAATTACTTAAAGGTCAAAACGCAGATCGGGCGCGGAAAATTCAGCCTCATGCGCGAAGGCATGAACGGTTCGTTTCAGTCGTTCGTCGACGTCATCGTTTATCCCGACAAAGAGCGCACGGAATTTAAGGAGTTCGGCAGAAAAAGCGTGCAGACAAACAGCGGCGACAGCGGCTGGACTTTCGACGAAAAAACGGCGGCGATCGCCGACCAAAGCGAAACGCAGGTCGGCGAGTTCAAACGCGGCATGAGCACGAATCTCGACAACTTTCTGCGCGGCGCGTGGCGCGGCAAAGCGGCTTTGAGCTACGTCGGGCGGCGCGAAGCCTCTCTGGGCAAACGCAACGACGTCGTTAAATTGACTTATAAAGACGGCTTCGCGGTCGAGTTCGAATTTTCCGACACGGGCTTGCCGGCAAAAGCCGTTTACAAACGCACGAATCCGGAAGGCGCGGAATCGAAGGAGGAAGACCGTTACGCGCAATTCGTCGACATACAGGGCATCAAAGTGCCGTTCATCATCGACCACTGGTCGGGCGGCGCGCACGTTTCGCGCATCAATTACGAAACGATCGAATTCAACAAACCGATTTCCGACGCGATTTTCGCGAAGCCTTCGAATTTGAAAGAGTTGAAGAAAGATTTGAAATTATGAGAATTCTGACGCGGTTTCAATTTGATCGGTCGTATCAGAAGCGAAAATCCCGTAAATATTTACGGGATTTTCGCTTCGAGGCTTAATAATTTTGGTCAAAACGAGTTTCACATTTCGGTCAGACTCTCGCCGGGAAAGAGTTCGTGCAGTTCTTTCATCAGATGCGGTTTCGCGCCCGCCGTGTGATAAAGCTGAATTTCGGCGGAAGTGTTTTTGTGTTTATAGGTCACGTCATAGACGAGCCACTGCGACATTAAAAATAAGACCGCCTTTTCGTCCGATCGATTCAGGCCGCGATTCATCGAAATTGTAATTCCCATCTTATTCATCGATTTACTCCTTTTTAATACCGGGAAATGCTTGATTTCCATTTAAAAAAATAAACAGGTACGAAGTCACCGTGCTTCATACCTGCAGAAACATTACCGTGTCCTTCTTTGACATGCTTACGAGGTTAGCTGACGGGCTAGAAGCAAAGAAGTCTTCCGCATCAATCGCTTGATGCTGCGCCCCGTGTTTCGTTTCGAAACTCTGGTTCCCCCGCGCCGCCTGCATTAAATTCAAGCGGCTTCAGCGACAAATTGTATTTAAGTTTATATAATTTCCGGACAAGAAAATCAAGTTTTAACAAAGCGCGCATTCGATCCGAGCAGCGCCGCACGCGTTGAATTTCATTCCCGAATAAAAATAAAAACGCCGTCAAGTATTCGAGCGTTGGTGCGCCGAAAACCAGCCGGACTGATCAGCTTGCGTCTTCGGCGCCTTTTAGGCGAAGCGTTTTATTTATTCAGCAGATTGGTCGTCGACTCGGTCACGCTCGAATGGTGAATCATTTCCGCCGTATTCGCGCCCGGCATTACCAGATCGACCGGAATGCTTTGTGCCGAAGGCAACCCGGAATTTTGCCTTTCGCTCGTTGAAAAATTCGAAACCGGTTTTGAAGATAAATTTCTTTCGCCTCGCCCGCCGTTATCGCCGCGCATAAAATATTCGACGATCGGCTTGACGTTTATCAAGAGCGAAAGCAAAAGCCATGCGACGACCAGCGCGACGATCCGGTTGCTGTGTCCGGGCGGCAATTCGACCGTCACCGCGGCGACGACGAGCGCAAAAAAGAACATCAGCGCCGCGCCGATCGTGAGATCGCGCTTGCGGAGCGAACGATCCGTTTTTTGAATTTCGGGCGATTGCGGCAAGCCGTCTTCGCTGAGCAGCGCTTTAACGACGTTCAGCTGAAAACCGCACCGCGAACAAAAACGCGTCTCGTCGGAAATTTGTTCCTGACTGCATTTTGGACAGTACATTTTTTTAAGACCTCGCGGATTATTGAAATTTGAAGAACCTGTTATGAGCGATTACGAGGTCGGATTCATTAAAGTTCCTTTCGTTTTCAACATCAATTCTCCAAACGCATTTCCCCGCTTTCGCCGACGTCGATTCTGCCCTTTCGATCGTGACAGAAGCTGCTCACGAGCGACGTGAAAAGCTCGGGTTTTTCCTCCTGCGGAACGTGCCCGCAGTCTTTGAGGACGACGAAGCGCGAATTAAGAATCGAATTGTAAAGCGATTCGCCGCATTTGATCGGAATCACCGTGTCCTCCTCGCCCCAGACGATCAGCGTCGGTTGGCTGACTAAATGCGCGTCGCGTTCGATGCGGTTCGCGTCCCAGTTTCTGCCCGACTGCAAAACGGCGCGATGCCCTTCTTTCGACTGCAGCGGGCGGATCACCGATTCGATGCGGTCTTTCGTAATCAGATGATGGTTGACCGGCGCGAGCGTGCCCTGCATCCGGAATTTCATGAACCGCTTCGAATCGACCAGAAACGGCGTGATGACCTCGCCGACGCCCGGAATCTTCGCGAGCCGCATGATCGGATGACTCGTCGCTTCGTCGTTGATGACCGCGTCGACGAGCACCAGTTTTTCGACGCGTTCCGGATAATCGAGCGCCAGGGTCAAAGCGACCGCGCCGCCGTACGAGCTGCCGACAATATCGGCGCGTCCGATGCCGAGCCGGTTCATGAACCGCGAGATCATGCGCGCCTGCGACGATATTTTGTAATCGAACCACGCGGGTTTGTCCGAGTAGCCGAAGCCGATCAGATCGACCGCGACGACGTGAAAATCTTCGTCGGCGAGCGCCGGCGCGACCTGGTTCCAGACGTACACGGACGCGGTAAAACCGTGAATCAAAAGCAGTGTCGGGCGGCTGCGGTCGCCGAATTCCTGGTAATGCACGGTCGCGCCGTCGATTTCGACGAAATGCGAGTTTTCCGAGTGCAGCACCTTTTCCGAAACTTTGTCCCATTCGACCGCGCCGGGACGCGTCAGTAATTTCCACGCGACCGCCGCGCCGACCGCCCCGCCGATGCCGAGCGCTAAGTGTTTTGTTTTCATGTCAAAATTCCTCTTTTTTTCAACATTCTACACCAAAACCAATTTCGGCTGCACGGCTTTTTCCGCCGCGCTGTAAAAACCGATCGCGAGCAGATTTTCGCCTTCCGTCAAACGCAAAAACGCGCCGTCGGCGAATTCGCCGGATGGGCCTTTCAGCTTCATGCCGTTTTTGATTTTCGCGACTTCTTCGGGCGATAAATTCACTTCAGCGAGATGCGAAACCGCTTCGTTCATCGGAATCAAAATTTCGCCGACTCCGTTTTCCGCCGCTATTTCTTCCAGCTTTTCGAGCGTCACGGCTTTTTCGATCGCGAACTTCCCGGCTTTCGTCCGGCGCAGTTCCGCGAGGTGCGCGCCGGTTTTCAAACTTTTTCCGATGTCTTCGGCGAGCACGCGAATGTACGTTCCGGCGGAGCATAAAACCTTGAGTCCGAAGTCCAGAGTCCGGAGTCCGGAGTCGCCGGTTCTTTCGACGATCTCGGAATTCGTCACTCGTAATTCGTAAATCGTAATTTTTACCGGCTCGCGCTCGATCTCGATGCCCTTTCGCGCGAGTTCGTAAAGCTTTTTGCCGTCGATTTTTTTCGCCGAATACATCGGCGGCGTCTGCCGAATCTCGCCGCTGAATTCCGGCAGAACGGCTTCGATTTCTTCCTTTGTAATTTGTAATTCGTGATCTGAAGCCGCCCGATCTTTCGGCGCGCCGGTCCGGTCGCCGGTGTCGGTTTCGAATCCGAGCCGTACGATTGCTTCGTATTCCTTCGCGTCCCGGTCAAGAAACTGTGCGAGCCGCGTGGCGCGTCCGACCAAAACGACCATTACGCCCGTCGCGAACGGGTCGAGCGTTCCGGTGTGCCCGACGCGCTTCGTGCGCAGAATCCGCCGGCAGCGCGCGACGACGTCGTGCGAGGTGATTCCCTCGGGTTTATCGATTATTAAAATTCCGTTCATATATTATGAAGACGGAAGACAGTAGACAGTAGGCAGTAGATAGAATGTAGTGGGCGAAAATAATTTGTTTGTCCTCAATCTACTACCTACTACCTTCCGTCTTCCGACTACTGTCTTCTATCCTCTATTCTTCCCCCATCGTCGGGTACAAAAATCTCAAGACTTCGCCGAAGCGCGCCGCCCATGCGGATTCTTCGTGACGGGCTTCGGGAAATTCGTAATAGGCGAAATCGAGATCGTTCCGCCAGCCGTTCGCGAGCAGGATTTCCTTGAGCGCGCGCACTTGATGCTTGATGCGCGAGCCTTCTTTTTTGCCGATGTCGAGCCAAATCCTGAGCGGCAGACGCTCGCCGGTTTTGGCGACCTCGCGAATGATCTGATTGTTCGCCCACCAGACCGACGGCGACAAAACCGCGAGCCGGCTGAAAACGTCCGGTCGTTTGAAGCCGAGATAAAGCGAAACCAACCCGCCTAAAGAAGAGCCGCCCAAACCGGTGTGCTCGCGTTCGGGCTTCGTCAGGTATTCGCGGTCGATGAACGGCTTTAATTCTTCGATGAGCATGCGCCCGTAATGATCGGCCTTGCCGCCGTGCCCGCGCATTTTGCCGGCGGCGCTTTTAACCGGCGTGTACTCGTCGATCCGCTTCTCGCCCGCATTGTAAATGCCGACGATGATCAGCGGTTCGATCGCGCCCGCCAAAATAAGATCGTTCGCCGTCCGGTCGACGCCCCAGACGATGCCGCCGAACGCGTCTTCCGGTCGGATCAGATTCTGCCCGTCGTGCATGTATAAAACCGGGTAGCGCCGCTTCGGCTCTTCGCCGTAACCGGGCGGCAGATAAACCAAAACCTTGCGCGGCGCGTCGAGGTGCTGCGAGCCGAAATTTTCATGTACCCTTACCTGTTCGTTTAACATATGCTTTTAAGTGTATGAAAATTGCGCCGCGCGGCTCAAATCCGGCGCGCCGTGTTTTGTGTTAAAATTGCGATATGTGGCGCAAAAGGCTGGAAATTAAAGAAGAAAAGGAACGCATCATCGAGGATTTCGAAAAGGCGCGCCAGCGCACGCTCGACCGCGCCGTCAATCTTTTGACTTACAAGCCGCGCTCGGTCAAAGAACTGCGCGAGCGGCTGCTCGAAAAGGACTGGACGAACGAGCAGATCGTCGACGAAACGATCGAAAAGCTCAAGTTTTACGGCTACGTCGACGACGCGCAGTTCGCGAAAAGCCTCGCCGCGTCGCAGATCCGCCAGAAGCCGGTCGGCAAGCGCGTCCTTAAACAAAAGCTCGCGCAGAAAAAACTCGACCGCGAAACCGTCGACGAGGCGATCGAAAAAGCTTTGGAAGAAACGCCCGAAGAGGAAATCATCGACCGCGCGATCGAAAAAAGATTGCGCCTCAAAGGCAAGCCGGAAACGCGCGAAGACGCCAAGAAATTTTACGATTTCCTGCTGCGGCAGGGCTTTTCCTACGATCTCGTGAGCCGCAAAATGCGCGAGATCGCAGCGAGAAGCTACGACGAAGGAAATTAGCCGCGAATTAACGCGAAAGCCCACGAAAAATATTTATAAGTTTCGTGGGCTTTCGCGTTAATTCGCGGCTAAAGAATCATGAAAATCAATTACCACAACCGCGTATTCAAATCCGTCAGCAATTCCGAGACCGGAGAAGTTTCCGGCGAGACGCGATTTTTTTACCACCAGCGAGGAAACGTCGTCTGGGCGGAATACGAGGGCGGCGCAATTATTTTCGGCAATTTGATCGCGAGGGTTTATGAAGACGATTCACTCGAAATGTGCTACCAGCATTTGAACACGCGCGGCGAATTCATGACCGGAAAATGTTTGTCGACGCCCGAGATTTTAGTCAGCGGGAAAATCCGCCTGCATGAGAAATGGCAATGGACGAGCGGCGATTTTTCGAGCGGCGAATCTGTTATTGAAGAAATTTAGAACTTAATTTAAATTATGAGCGTATAACCAAACGACGAGGGCGGCGCTTCGGAAGGTGTTAAAGATCGCGAGCGTTCGCCCGGGCAAAAATGCTCATCCTTTTTACAATTCTGGTCGTTTTATCGGCTGTCGCGGCGCTGGCGATCTCTTTCAAGCGCCGAAGCTCCAACTTTCCCGAACAAAATCCGCCGAAAAATTTTGAAGCAGAATCTTTCCGCCCGCTCTTTGAGCCGACGGAAGACGAGCTGCGCGCGTTCGCGCGCGAAGAAAATGCGCTTCGCGAGGCAAAAATGGCGGACGAAGCGCGTCGGGTTTTAGTTGAAAAATCCGAAATAGTTTCTGAATTTGAAAGAACGTGGCAGTCCGCGCCCGACCGAAAAGGGGCGATCGAACTACTTTTTCTGGCGTCGGCGAGCGAAAGCGCGCAAACCTTTGGCAAAGCGGCTGAAAAGGTCATAAATCTTTGGCGAGAAAACCGGATAGAAAATTTAACGGCACGGGATTTGGCTGACTTGTTGGACAGCCACTTCCGAATTTTACCCCAACAGGAAAGAACTTCGGGCGCGTTGTTTTGGCTGAAAGAAGAAATCCAGGCGCTGCGCGGCGAGGTCAGAGGAAATTAATCAAAAGGAGCGTGAAAAGACGACGAACTCGGCTGTCTGAGACGAATTTCGGCGTTTTTTCACTCCTGCCAATTTTCTTGAGGAAATAAGAATGGAGAATACGAATTTAATCGCTTTGGCTTTCGTGATCGGTCTGGCGCTGATCGGGCTCGGCATCGTCTGGTACATCATTACGCGCTTTCTGGTCAACATCGGCGCGACCGAAGTCGGCATCAAAGAGCGCCGCTACTGGGGAACGAAAATGGCGCAGGGCCGGGTCGTCGCGACCGACGGCGAGATCGGCATTCAGGCGGAAGTCTTGAAACCGGGCTTGCACGTCGTCTTTTTCCCGATCGAGCGCGTGATTCAAAAAGTCCCGCTCGTCGAGATCGGCGCCGACGAAATGGGCGTCATCGAGGCGATCGACGGCGAACCGATGCAGACCGGCTCGATCTTCGCGCCCGACCGCGCGCAGAACGCGCACAACAACTTCCAGGACCCGATCGCCTACATCAAACAGGGCGGCGTCAAAGGCATTCAGCTGCGCACGCTGCCGCCCGGAAAATGGGCGATCCACCCGTACCTGTTCCGCGTTTCGATCGCCAAGGCGACGGTCGTGCCGCCGGGAAAAGTCGGCATCATCACTTCGGCCGACGGCGCGCAGCTCGATCAGGGACGGCTGCACGGCAAAGCGATCGCGAAGCACAAAAACTTTCAGGACGCCGAATCGTTCATCTACAACGGCGGCCAGAAAGGTCCGCAGGTCGAAATCCTGACGCCCGGCACGTACCGCATTCACACGCAGTCGGTCGCGCTCGACAACTCGAACGACTTCAAACCCGGACTTTTTACCGTCAGGCTGTTTGACGCGACCGTCATCACCGAAAATCAGATCGGACTCGTCGAAGCGCTCGACGGCGCGCCGCTCGATCCGCGCGATTACGTCGCGCAGGCCGTCACCGGACACGACAATTTCCAGGACAGTAACGAATTTATCGCGAAAGGCGGTCAGCGCGGACCGCAGAAGGACATTCTTTTGCCCGGCACTTACTACATCAACCCTTTGGTTTTCAAAGTCATTACCGAAACGGCGAAAGAAGTCAAACCCGGCGAGGTCGCGGTGATCGTCTCGAACGTCGGCAAAGACCCGGGCGCGGAAATCCGGCAGGCGATGGCGGCGAAGGTGCGCGAGCGGCTCGAACGCGAAGAACGCGAACAGATCAGCCGCGCCGCCGAACAGCTCGACAAGGTCGACGGCGACAACATCTCGGTCGAAGAGATCAAAGCCGAACTGCAGGCCGACGGCGACCCGGCGGACAAGCGTCTCGACGGCGGCGCGCACGAGGCGTACGTCGTGCCGGAAGGTTTTCGCGGCATTCAGGAAACGGTCGTCGGTCCCGGCAAATACTACATCAACACGCTCGCGATGACGCCGATCATCATTCCGACGACGAACATGACGGTCGAATGGACGGCGGAAGAGATCGACAATTCGTTCGACCCGTTCGCGGTCATTTCGAAAGACGGCTTCACGATGCAGCTCGAAGTGCGCGTCGTGTTCCGCGTCAAACCGGAAGACGCGCCGTTTATGGTCGCGAAAATCGGCAACACGGATCGCCTCATTCAAAACGTGATGCATCCCCTGATCGATTCGATCTTCCGCAACCAGGCTTCGGAATCCTCCGCGATGGCGTATCTGCAGAACCGCCACGAAGAACAGGAACGCGCCGAAGCGCGCGTGCGCATGCATCTTCTGAAATATCACGTCGACGTCGTCAACGTTCTGATCTGCCACATCCATCTGCCGGAAGAGCTGATGAAGACGCAGACCGAAAAAATCCTCGCCGAGCAGAAACAGAATATGTTTTCGGCGCAGCGCGAGGCGGAAGTCAAACGTATCGAACTCGAAAAGACGCGCGCGCACGCCGACAATCAGAAGAATCTGATGGAGGCGACCGTCGGCGTCGAAATCGCGGCGAAACGCTCGGAACAGCGCAAGAACGAGGCGGACGGCGAAGCGTATTACATCTCGTCGACCGGTAAAGCCGAGGCAGAAAAAATGCGGCTCATCGGCGAAGCGCAGGGCGTCGCGTACAAAGAACAGGTCAACGCGCTCGGCGCGAACGGCGTCGCGCTCGTCGAAACCCTGAAAGTGATCGGCGAAAAAGGCGTCCGCATCACGCCCGACATCATGGCTTCGGGCGGCGGCGCCGGGAGCGAAGGCGGCGGCATCGGGACTTTGCTGCTCTTGAATCTCTTCCGCGACCAGATGCAAAAGCAAAACGGCAACGGCGCGGTCGTCGCGGCGCCGACGAACGGCGATAAAAACTGATCGATAAAAGCCGGAACGCGATAAAAGGCCGGGGAATTTCCCGGCCTTTTTCGCGTTTGTAACGGGATTAATCGAAAAGGCGTCAAAATTTCGAATACGACTTAACTTCAAAAAATTTTGAATCCGAATTCGTATTCCCGACGAAATAGATTAACGAGACCGTAGATATTTGCTCTGCCGAAGCAACGGTCTCGGATGTGCATGGGAAGAAGCGAACGGCTGATGAGCAGCGAAAAAAATCGACGTTTTTCCGCCGCTCTCGTTCGCCGGGTCGGTATTTTAGGTTTGCTTGCCGACGCTCCTCCAGAGAGAAAGCTGCGCGCATAAAATTCCGACAGCGCAGCAACCTCAATGTAGTTAATCTCCTTTCTACATTGACGCCGGACGTTTCCGCTGAAAAACGTCCGGCATTTTTTCGCGGCGGCGTTCGGAAAGATTTCCTCGCTCGGCTCCCGCCGCGGCGCTTTTCCTGTACGGTTTGACGCGGTTTTTCTTTTCCCTCAAAATTATATATTTCCCGTCGGCGTTAAAAGCGGCTCGCCATTGATTTCATGCCGCCGGGCGGGATTTAAGTTATGATAAAAAGGCGTTTTTACATCGATTTCGGGCGAAGCGCCGATCACGCGCTCGATTATTTTCTCGGAATTGTCGAGGACGCGCGCGTGACGACCGTTCAGCAGGTCGAAAAGCTGCCAATCGAGGCGCTGCACTGGCAGTATCAGCCGGGCTGGAACACGATCGGCGCGCTATTGTCGCACATTACGGCGATCGAGCATTACTTTCGCATCGAATTCGTCGAAGGGCGAAAGTTGACCGACGAAGAAAATAAAAGATGGGGGCCGGCGCTCGACATGGGCGATTTTCTGCCGCGGCTGATCACGAACGAACCGGTCGAAAAATACATCGCCGGGCTCGAAGAATCGCGTCGACTGTTGCTCGAAGCGCTGAAAAACGTGACGTTCGAGGATTTTGCGAAACGGCGCGCGGGCTACGACGAGGAAACGGGCTGCAATCTCGCCTGGGTTTTGTACCACATGGCGGAGGACGAAGTTCATCACCGCGGGCAGATCAGTCTTTTGCGCAAGCTTTACAAATCGGCGACGCAAGTCTGAAAATGCTTATAAGCGGGCGAGAAAAGATGTATTTCTCCGCCGCCGAGACGAAGCGCTCCGAATCGGGAAAACCGGCATCTAAAATATTTACTTTTATAAAAAACCGCGGGCGGCGAATTCGGACGGCGCCCGCCAAAGACTTATCATAAAAGGTATTTAATAAATTATTTATATGACTGGAAACGAAATCAGACGCAAATTTTTAGAGTATTTTGAGAAAAACGGGCACAAAGTCGTTCATTCGTCGCCGCTTCTGCCGGCGAACGACCCGACGCTGCTTTTCACGAACGCGGGCATGAACCAGTTCAAGGACGTTTTCACCGGTCAGGAAAAACGCGATTACAAGCGCGCCGCGTCGAGCCAGAAATGCATCCGCGCCGGCGGCAAGCACAACGACCTCGACGAAGTCGGCAAGACCGCGCGCCATCACACGTTTTTCGAAATGCTCGGCAATTTCTCGTTCGGCGATTATTTCAAGGAAGACGCCATCAAATTCGCGTGGGATTTTCTCGTCAATGAGCTCGGCTTGGAAGAATCGCGGCTCTGGTTTTCGTATTTCGGCGGCGACGCGGAAGTTCCGGCGGACGAGGAAGCGCGCGATTTGTGGATCAAAGTCGGCGCTCCGCCCGAACGCGTGCTGCCGTTCGACCGCAAGGACAATTTCTGGCAGATGGGCGACACCGGACCGTGCGGACCGTGCTCGGAAATCCATTATTACATGGGCGACGATCCCGACGATCCGGAAAAGAACCGCGCCGATCTGGTCAACGCCGAAAACGGCGATTTGACGATGGAAATCTGGAATCTCGTCTTCATGCAATTCGAGCGAAACGAAATCGAAAAGGGCGTTTTCGAGCTCACGCCGCTGCCCGCGCCGTCGGTCGACACCGGCGCCGGTTTGGAGCGCATGGCGGTCGTTCTGCAGGGCGTCAAATCGAACTACGACACGGATTTGATCAAGCCGATCATCAACAAAACCGCCGAATTAGCCGAAAGATTTTACGAGCCGGAAACGCAGAGCGGTTTCGCGATGCGCGTCGTCGCCGATCACGCACGCGCGGCGGCTTTCGCGATCGCCGACGGCATTTTGCCGGGCAACGAAGGCAGAAATTACGTTTTAAGAAAGATCATGCGCCGCGCGATTTATCACGGGCGCGATCATTTGGGATTCGAAACCTTATTCTTTCATAAAGTCTGCGATTTCGTTATCGAATTGATGAAGGAAGCTTTTCCCGAACTCGAAACGCAGCGCGAATTTATCGGCAAGATGGTGCGGCTCGAAGAAGAAAGATTCGCCAACACGATGACTGTCGGGTTGAAAAAATTGGATGAATTTTTCGCTAAAAGCGATGAACCCGACTTTATCGAATTCGCCAAGCTTTACGACACGTTCGGGACGCCGCGCGATCTGGTGCGCGTCAAACTCGAAGAACGCGGCATCGAAATGAGCGAAGAGGAATTTAACGAAAAATTCGACCGGGCGCTGCAGGAATTACAAAAACAGAGCGACATCGGAAAAACTCGGCAAGCCGAAAAAATCAATCCGATTTACGCCGATCTGCAAAATCTCGGAATTAAATCGAATTTTCACGGCTACGACAAAACGGAAGTCGAAGACGCGAAGGTTCTGGCGTTGGTGAAAAACGACGAGCGCGTCGACGTGCTCGACGAAGGCGAAGAAGGTTTGGTCGTTTTGGACGAAACGCCGTTTTACGCCGAAGCGGGCGGTCAGGTCGGCGATACCGGCGTGCTTTTCAACACGAACGCGCAAATCAAAGTTTTCGACACGTTCGCGCCGATCGGCGGAATCGTTTTGCATAAATCAAAAGTAGAACGCGGAAGTTTGTCGGTCGGCGACGAGGTGACGGCGACCGTCGACGTTCTCAAACGCGACGCGACGCGCCGCAATCACACGGCGACGCACCTCGTTCACGCCGCTTTGAAGGAAGTTTTGGGCACGCACGTCAAGCAGGCGGGCTCGGTCGTCGCGCCGAATTACCTGCGGTTCGATTTCACGCATTACCAGCCGATCTCGCCGGCAGAATTGCAGGAAATCGAAGATCTGGTCAACCGCTACATCCTCGAAAATCATCCGGTGACGACGAACGTCATGGCGATCGAGGAAGCGATGCGCTCGGGCGCGGTCGCGCTCTTCGGCGAAAAATACGGCTCGTCGGTTCGCGTTTTGAGCGTCGGCGGCGGTGAATTTTCGCGCGAATTATGCGGCGGCACGCACGTCCGCGCGACCGGCGACATCGGCTCGTTCAAAATCACGTCCGACGAAGCGATCGCTTCGGGCGTCCGAAGAATTCGCGCAATCACCGGTTTCGACGCGTTCGAGCGTTTCCGCGAAGACGAAAAACTGATCGCCGATTCGCTCGGCATTTTGAAAACGCAGCGCGATAATCTGCCGAACGCGATCGAGAAATTGCAGGAAGAACTGAAACGTACGCGCAAGGAAGTCGACGAGCTGAAGATGAAGATCGCGACCGGCGCGGTCGGCGGCGCGTCTTCGAACGGCGACGAGGCGAAAGACGTTTCCGGCGTCAAAGTCATCGCGAAAACGGTCGAAGGTTTGGACAAAGGCGGCATGCGGCATCTTTCCGACACGTTGATGTCGAAAATCAAATCCGGCGTCGTCGTTTTGGGCAGAACCGACGAAGGCAAAGTCTCGTTCATCGTGCGCGTGTCGGACGATTTGACCGGCAAAGTTTCCGCCGGCAACATCGTGCGGGAAATCGCGCCGATCGTCGGCGGTCGCGGCGGCGGCAAACCCGACATGGCGGAAGGCGGCGGCACGGACGGATCGAAATTAAACGAGGCTTTGGAAAAAAGCTACGAAGTCGTCGGGCAAATGCTCGGCTAATTTTAAGCCGCGAATGAAAAGATTTTTTTACTTAGCGGCTTCGCGCCTTTGCGGGAGAAATAGTTTCCCGCAAGGGCGTAAAGCCGCATAAGAAAACCAAGACCGAAATCCGCGAAATTCGCGGCTAATTTTTTTAACTCATATGGCTAATTTCGTTTTGATTCCCGGATTCTGGCTCGGCGCGTGGGCGTGGAAGGACGTCGCGCGGGCTTTGCGCGAAAAGGGTCACGAAGTTTTCCCGCTGACTTTGACCGGGCTTGCCGAAAAAGCGCATCTCGGCACGCCCGAAACCGATCTTTCGACGCACGTCGCGGACGTCGTGAATTTGATTCGTTACAACGAACTCGCCGACGTTTATCTCGCCGGGCATTCCTACGCCGGCGTTTTGATCACGCAGATCGCCGACGAGATTCCCGAAAAACTCGCGAAACTGATCTACGTCGATTCCGCGCCGCTGCCCGACGCCACCGCGCAGATCGACTTTTATTCGCCCGAACAGCTCGCGAAATTCGAAAAATCGGTCGCGGAAGACGGCGACGGCTGGCTTTTGCCGCTGCCTTCGTGGGCGGATTTGGACGACGGCAAAACGCTGCGCGATCTGACCGGCGAGCACAAAAATCAGATCGAACGGCTCGCGACGCCGTTTCCCTTCGCCGCCGCGCGGCAAAAAGTCGGTTTGACGAACCCGAAGCGCCGCGATTTGCCGAAACTGGCGATCTGGTGCGAAGACCCGTCGGAAGACGTTCGCGAATTGCTGAAACAGGACTTCCCGCTTTTCAGCGAACTCAAAGACCCGAATTTCGAGTTCGTCGATCTTCCGACCGGACACTACCCGATGTTCACGCGCGCGGCGGAGCTCGCCGAAATTTTAGATCGAGCGGCGAAATAAAATGGTTTTTAGCCACGAACAAACACGAAATAACACGAAAACCGGTTGAATTTATTTCGTGTTGTTTCGCGTGTTCGCGGCTGATTTCAAGGCAACTTTAAGCCCCGTAATTCATCCAAATAAATCACCCTAAATTATTGAATTTTCATTGATTTATATGAATTACGACTTTAAGCGCATATTCGTTCAAAAGGCGATTTTCGACGATTTTCTGTGGCGTCAATCAGCGGAAAATATCATCGGTCGTTTCCCGTCCGCCGAAATCAGGGAAGTCGAATCGCACTGGCAGATTCCCGAGCTTTTCGAGGCTGACGCGCGCGACTGGATGCGCAGCAAACGCGAGACGCTCGTGCTCGGCGTCAAATCCGGTTTGACGCACAAGAAAAACGGGCGTTCGGCCGATTTCATCGCCGCTTCGAGCTCGAACGGCTGTTTAAGCTCGTGCCAGTACTGTTACGTCGCGCGGCGCAAGGGCGGCTCGAACCCTTTGACGATCTTCGTCAACATCGAGGAAATCGCCGAATCGATCCGCAAACATCAGAAAAAGCTGGGCGCGAAAACCGAACCCAACCAATGCGACGAACGTTTCTGGACGTACGACATCGGCTGCAACGCCGATCTGAGCGCCGATTCCTTCGTTTGCGATAATCCCGCTTATTTAGTGCGCGAATTCGCGAAAATGGAGTACGCGAAAGCGACTTTCGCGACGAAAACCGTGCGTGACGATTACTGGACGGCGCTCGAACCGCAGGGCAAAACGCGGCTTCGTTACAGTCTCATGCCGCAGCGCGTCGCGCGTTACGTCGACATCGGCACGAGCCCGATTTCCGAAAGGATCGAATCGACCAACGCTCTCGTCGAGGCGGGTTACGAAGTGCATTTCAGCTTCGCGCCGATCATCGTTTACGAAGGCGAAAGCTGGAAGGCGGACTGGCGCGAGCTGTGGCGCGAGATCGACGACACGCTCACGGAAAAAGCGAAGCGGCAGCTCAAATGCGAGGCGTTTTTTCTGACGCATTCCAAAGGTCTGCACGAGATAAACATGCAGTGGAATCCGAAGGGCGAAGAATTTTTGTGGCTGCCCGAGTTGCAGGTGCCAAAGAAAACCGCGCCCGACACGCTCGTTTACGATTACGGCTTCCGCCGCCGCGAATTAGCCGCCTTCGAAGCGGAACTGCGCAAATATCTGCCGTATTGCCCGGTGCGCTATTCGTTTTAAAAAAGAAATCAGCCGCGAGCGAACACGAAATGCGCACGAAATAAATTTACTGATTTTTCGTGTCCGTTCGTGTTCGCTCGCGGCTGATTTTGATTAAACCGATGCCGACGCCGCTTTCGCGCCGCTCGTGCGGTGAACGTCGAGCCGCTCTTCCGCGTCTTTGTTTTTGTCTTTGTCGTGCGAAGTAATCAGCACGACCGAACCGACGATGACGCCCGCGCCGACGAGCATCTGCCCGGTGAAAGATTCCCCCGCGATCAGCCAGCCCAAAAACACCGCGACGATCGGATTGACGTAAGCGTATGTCGACACCAGCGCCGGCTGCGCGTTCTTCAAAAGCCAGCTGTATGCCGTGAACCCGATCAGCGAGCCGAAAACGATCAGGTACGCCAAGCCGAAGATCGAATTTGCCGAAACCGCGGCGAGCTCGAAATTAAACATTTCGCCCGAAAATAAACTGACCAGAAGAAGCACCAGCCCGCCCGAAAACATCTGCATGCCGGAAGTCAGAATCGAAGATTTCGGCACCGGCGCGCGGAGCCCGTAAATCGAACCGGTCGCCCACGAAAGCGCCGCCGCCATCACGGCGATCGTGCCGAAAAACTGCATCGAACCGGCATCGGACGAATCGCCGGCCGTCTGCCCGTTGATCAAGAGCCAGACGCCGAAAAATCCGACCGCGATGCCGAGAATGGTTTTCAGGTTCGGGCGCGTGCCCTTCAGCCAGAGCCAGCTCAAAAGCACGATCCAGAACGGTTCGGTCGCGACGAGCAGCGCCGCGAGGCTCGACGAAATATAATGCTCGGCGAAGACGACGCCGCCGTTGCCGCCTAAAAGCAACAGCGCGCCGACGATGAAACTCGTTTTCCAGTGCGCCGCTTTCGGCTTTTCGTAATCTTTACTAAAGCGCGCCCAAATCATAAGGATCGCGCCCGCGACGACGAAGCGCGTGCCCGCCATCAGAAACGGCGGCAGCGTTTCGATCGCGTACTTGATGGCGAGATAGGTCGAGCCCCAAAAGATGTAGATCGCCGCGAACGCCGCGATCAGAACCGTTAATTTTTTGCTGTTATTACGTATAATTGCCTGATTCTGCATGACAACTGCCCTCTCTTCGATCAAATATCAATTCGTTTTTTCTTCCGCGTCGCCGATCGGCAGCGCCGTCGTTTCCTTGATCGTCTGCAAAACGATCGTCGTTTTCGTCGAAGCGACGTTCGGCACGTTTTTTAATCTTTCCCGCAGCAGACGCGATAAATGCTCGGTGTTTTTAACGCGCACCTTCAAAAAATAAGAATCCTCGCCCGCGACGTCGTGCACTTCCAACACCTCCGGAATTTCGGCCAAAAATTTATCGGTTTCGCTGCAGCACTCGTGCGTGCGGACGGCGACGAACGCCGTCAAGCCGTATTCGACCGCCGCGGCGTCGAGTTTCGTTTCAAAGCTTTTTATGACGCCGCGCTCTTCGAGTTTCCGGATTCGCTCCAAAACCGCCGACGGCGCCAAGCCGACCTGACGCGCGATTTCGGCATTGGCGATCCGCGCGTCATTTTGAAGAATATTCAGTATTTTTTTGTCAATTTCGTTAATCATTCTGTTAAAATCACCTAAAGCAGAATAATATTCGGAAAAACATTTGTCAAGAAAAATCATAAAAAGATGCGCGGAAAATAAATTTCTTGTCAATTTTCTGTCACAATCGTTATGTTTTCGGTGTTCTTTAATTAGTAACTCGCGGGGTTCATTCAACGATGCTCATCGGTAAACAATTCGGACGCTACGAAATTCGCTCGAAAATCGGCTCGGGCGGCATGGGCGAGGTTTACGCCGCCTTCGACGCCGAGCTCGGGCGGCGCGTGGCCGTCAAAATCCTGCCGGCGGAGTTTTCGAGCGACGACGCGCGCAAAAACCGTTTCCGGCAGGAAGCCCGCGCCGCGTCGGCGCTCAATCACCCGAACATCATCACGATTTACGAGATCGGCGAAAACGAACACGGCAGTTTCCTCGTCACGGAATTGATCGACGGCGCGACGCTCAGGGAAATCATCAAAAAGGAAAGGCTGCCGCTCGTTCGCGCTCTCAAAATCGTCGAGCAGATCGCCAACGCGCTCGTCGCCGCGCACAGCGCGCGCATCGTGCACCGCGACATCAAACCGGAAAACGTGATGGTGCGGCACGACGGAATCGTCAAAGTGCTCGATTTCGGGCTCGCCAAGCCGACCGCGCCGAGCGAGGAAACGGACGAGCAGATCAAAACGCTGCCGGGCATGGTCATGGGCAGCGTGCGTTACATGTCGCCGGAACAGGCGCGCGGGCTGAAAGTCGACGAGCGGACGGATATTTGGAGTCTCGGCGTCGTGTTGTACGAAATGCTGACCGGACACGCGCCGTTCGACGGCGAAACGACGAGCGACACGATCGCCGCGCTCATTTATAAAGAGCCCGCGCCGGTCGTTAATTTCGTCCCGAACGCGCCCGCCGAGCTGCAGCGAATCGTTCGTAAAGCCCTGCAGAAAGACCGCGACGAACGCTACCAGCACGTCAAGGACCTGGCGCTCGATCTGAAGGATTTAATTTACGAGCTCGAACACGTCATGAGCGGCGAGCGCCTGCGCTCGGTTTCGGCGGATATCGATCTGAGCGAAAATCCGACGATGATTCACCGGACGCACTCCACCAAAGACAATGCGCTGACGACCGCCGGCATGAGCATTCCGCCGTCGGAAAAAACCTCTAAGAGCCGTTCGATGCTGCCGCTCGCGGCGCTGGCGGCGATCGTCCTGCCGGCGGCGCTGGGCTTCGGCTTTTACAAATGGTTCGGCGCGAAAACGCTCCCAGCCGTTTCCGCCTTCGAAAAACCGCAGGCGGCGCGCGTCAACACCGACGGCAAGGTCGCGAACCCGGCGATCTCGCCGGACGGGAAATACGTCGCTTATTTGAGCGGCGACGTCGGAAACAGAAGCCTCGTCGTCCGGCAGGTCGCGACCGACAGCGCCGTGACGATCGTGCCGCCGACGCCGCTCAATCTTTCCGGCGTCACGTTTTCGCCGGACGGCGATTACGTTTATTACCTTTTGACGAGCGAAGACGGCGTCATCAACACGCTTTACCGCGTGCCGGCGCTTGGCGGCACGCCGAAAAGGCTCATCGAAGACGTCGACAGCGCGGTGACGTTCGCGCCCGACGGAAACCGGCTCGCTTTCCACCGCAATCTCTCGAAGGAAGCCATCACGATCATCTACACGGCGAACATCGACGGCTCGAACGTCGAGCCGCTCCTCCGATCGGACGAAACCGCATTCAACGTCGTCGCCAATCCGCGCTGGTCGCCCGACGGCCGAATCATTCTGGTGCGCGCCTTTAACAATTTCGGCGGCACGGTCGAAAAAAACGAGATCGCCGAAATTTTCGTCGCGGAAAAAAAACTCGCCGTCTGGCGCGCCGCCCGCGAGTTCCATTCTGTGTTCGAGTTCAGTTGGCTCAAGGACGGCTCGGGCTTTTTGTTCACCGGGCAGGAAACGCCGGATTCGCCCGTCCAGATTTTCCGCGCCGTTTATGAAACCGGCGAATTTTATCCGGTCACGAACGACATCAACAGCTACAATTCGCTCGGGCTGACGGCGGACGACAAAGCGATCGTGACGCTCAAAAGCAATTTGAGTTCGTCGATCTGGAGTTACAACCCGGCGAGCCGGCAATTCGACCAGCTGACCGCCGAGAGCGCCAATCTCGAAGGCAATTACGGTTTGTCCGAAGCGCGCGGCGGCAAGCTCGTCTACGGGCGCAAAGACGGGAACGATGTCACGCTCTGGCTCACGGAAGGCGGCAGCGCGCGTCCGCTTTCGGGCGAGATCAGGCGCGTGTTCGTCAACCCGAAGATCACCTTCGACGGACGCTGGATCGTGTTCAGTTCGAAGCAATCCGGCGCGGCGCGCATCTGGCGCGTCGACGCGGACGGCCGGAATCTCGTGCAGCTGACGCGCGAAAAAACGAACCACGGCGATTTCAACCCGCAGCTCACGCCGGACGGAAAATGGATCGTCTATCAGCAGTACGCGAGCGGCGCGAACGCGAAAAGCGCGATCATGAAGGTTTCGATCGACGGCGGCGAGTCGAGCGTTCTGTACAGCGACGACCAGCACAACGTGCAGAATGCGACCATTTCGCCCGACGGGAAATTCATCGCCTTCGATTCGTACCGGACGAGCGATTTCGATAAAAAGATCCGCGTCGCGACTTTCGAAAACAACGCTTTCGGGCAAATCGTTAAAGAGTTCGACGCCGACCAGATCAACGCCTATCTCTGGTCGCCGGACGGAAAATCGCTGACCTTTCTGAGCAGCCGCAGCGGCGTGCAGAACTTATGGCGGCTGCCGCTCGACGGCGCCGCTCCGCAGCCCGTGACGGACTTTAAAACCGGAAGGATTTTCAATTTCACTTGGGCGGCGGACGGCAAAAAACTGTACATCGTCCGCGGCAACATCAACAGCGATCTGATTTTGATTCGCGACAGGACGATTTCGGATTCGTGATTCTTCGCGATTGAAGCATTCATTTGTTCATTGATTCATTGTTAAAAGAAAAATGAACAGTTGAACGAAAAATGAACAAATGAATGAATGGCTCAATTTATTTAATCCAAAATCCAAAATCTAAAATTCAAAATGGAAATGTGTTAATCTAAGATTTCAATTCCCGACGAGGAGAAATCTATGAGCGCAGTGCTGTCTTTCCCTTCTAAACCGGCTGAAATAATTTCCTATAATCCGGCGACCGGCGAGGAGCTCGGGCGCGTGCCCGAAACGAGCGCCGAGGACGTTAAAGCGGCCGTCGAAAAATCGCGCGCCGCCTTTCGAAACTGGCGCGAAACCTCGTTCGCGACGCGGCGGAAATACGTCATGAAAGCGCGCGAGGTGATTTTGTCGGAAATGGACGAGATCGCGCGGCTCATCTCCGACGAATCGGGCAAGCCCGTCGCCGAAGCTTTCGCCATGGAAATCGCGCCGGTGCTCGATTTGATGCAGTATTTCGCGCGCCGCACCGAAAGGCTTCTCAAACCGCGCAAAATCGACATCGGGCTTTACGGCGCGCTCGGGCGCTCGTCGAAAATCGTCTATCAGCCGTTGGGCGTCGTCGGCATCATTCCGGCGTGGAATTACCCGTTTTCGATTCCGCTCGGCGAAGCGGCGATGGCTTTGATGGCGGGCAATACGGTCGTCATCAAGCCTTCGGAACTGACGCCGCTCGTCGGCTTGAAAATCGGCGAAATCTTCCGAAAAGCCGGACTGCCCGAAGCGGTCGTGCAGATCGTCACCGGCGCCGGAAACGCCGGCGCGGCGCTCGTCGAAGCCGCGCCCGACAAAATCATGTTCACGGGGAGCGTCGCGACCGGCAAGCGCATCGCCGAAGCGGCGGCGAGAAATTTAACGAGCGTCGTGCTGGAGCTCGGCGGCAAAGACGCGATGATCGTTTTCGCCGACGCGAATTTCGAAATCGCGGCGGACGCCGCCGTCTGGGGCGCGTTCTGCAACGCCGGGCAATCCTGTTCGTCGGTCGAAAGACTTTACGTCGAAGAATCAGCCGCCGAGAAACTGACGAATTTGATCGTCGAAAAAACAAAAAAATTAAAATTGGGGGCGGGACACGAAACGACGACCGACCTCGGCGCGATGAGCTCGGAACGGCAGCTTAAAATCGTCGAAGATCACGTCGCGAGCTTCGAAGCTGAAGGCGCGCGCGTTTTGACCGGCGGCAAATCGAAGGATTTGTTTTTCGAGCCGACCGTCATCGCCGGCGCGACGAACGCGATGCGCGCGATGCGCGAAGAAACCTTCGGTCCGACGCTGCCGATCGCGACTTTTCGCACCGAAGAAGAAGCGATCAGACTCGCCAACGATTCGGAATTCGGTTTGACGGCGAGCGTCTGGACGCGCGATTTGTCGAAGGGAAAGCGCGTCGCCGAGCGCATCGAAGCCGGCACGGTCTGCGTCAACGAGGTTTTATACACGCACGGCATCGGGCAGACGCCGTGGGGCGGATTCAAAAATTCCGGGCGCGGACGCACGCACGGCGTCGAGGGCTTGATGGAACTCGTGCAGCCGCAGCACATTCACGTCAACCGCGTCGCGGTTTTGCCGAACGCGTGGTGGCTGCCCTACGGCGCGACGGCGATCGAAACGTTTAAGGGCTTCGCCAAATATTTTGCTTCGGGCTCGATGCTGCAGACCTCGAAGCTGACGCCGCAGCTTCTAAAACGCATCAAGGAGCTGCGCCGAAAATAGATATGCTGAGTGGCGAAAAACTTCCCGTCATCGAAGCTTCGCGCGTGCGTCTGCGGCATCTGGAGGAATCCGACACCGATTCGCTTTTCGAGATTTTTTCCGACCGCGAAGCGCTGCGGTACTGGGGTTTTCCGCCGTACGGCGAGCGCGCGCAGGCGGCGAAACTGCTCGCGGAAATTCACGAATACTTCCGGCAAAAATCGCTTTTTCAATGGGGCATCGCGCTTGCGGACACGGATGAAGTTATCGGCACGACGACGCTTTTCCGGCTCGACGACCAAAGCCGGCGCGCGGAAATCGGCTATATTCTGAACCGTCGTTTCTGGGGCGGCGGTTATATTAACGAGGCTTTAAGCGCGCTGTTTGATTTTGCCTTTAAAGAAATGAATCTGCACCGCATCGAAGCCGACATCGAGCCGCGCAATTCAGCTTCCATCAAAGTCGTCGAGCGGCTCGGATTTCAACGGGAAGGATTCCTGCGCGAGCGCTGGATCGTCGGCGGCGAATTGCATGACTCGCTTTTTTACGGGCTTCTCGAAAGCGATTGGCGCGCATCAAAGCAAAATCATGACTAACGCGATGCCGGCAATTTTTTTCGGACACGGCAATCCGATGAACGCGCTTTACCAAAACGCATGGACGGAGGGATGGGCGCGCGTCGGGCGCGAAATTCCGCGCCCCGCGGCGATTTTGTGCATTTCGGCGCACTGGTACATTCCCGAAACCGCGGTGACGGTCGCCGAACGCCCGCGAACGATTCACGATTTCGGCGGTTTCCCGCAAGCGCTTTTCGAATTTCAGTATCCGGCGTGGGGATCGCTCGCGCTCGCCGAACGCGTCTCGTCGCTGCTCCGACCGACCGACGTGAAAATGGACAAGCGCTGGGGTTTAGACCACGGCGCGTGGTCGGTTTTATGCCACGTTTATCCGGAGGCCGACATTCCGGTCGTGCAGTTGAGCATCGACGAAGCGCAGCCCGCCGAATTTCATTACGGTTTGGCGATGAAATTGGCGCCGCTGCGCGATGAAAACGTGCTTATCTGCGGCAGCGGAAACCTGGTGCATAACCTGCACGCCTACGCGTGGGGCAGACACGTTCCCGAACCGCTCGACTGGGCGCGGCGCTTTGAAAATCTCGCGCGCGAAATGATCCTGAACGGCGAGCACGAACCGCTGATCGATTACGAACTGCTCGGCAAAGACGCGCTTTTGAGCGCGCCGACGCCCGAGCATTATCTGCCTTTGATTTATATACTGGCTTTGCAGCGCGACGGCGAAAAGGTTTCGTTTCCGGTCGAAGGCTTCGACGGCGGCTCGATTTCGATGCTCACCGTGCAGATCGGTTAGAAATTTTCACGCCGAGCGCAAAACCAGAACTTCGCGGCAAAAAATAACCGAAATTTGAAATCGCGTTTGCGAAACGCCTATTGTTCTTCCTTCATCCGTTTTTGAATTTGGACGATAAACGAGCGGAAGGTTTCGGCTTCCGGCAGTTCGGGAAAAGCGCGCAGAAACTCCTCGTAAATCTTGATCGCTTCCGGATACATTTTCGCGCGTTCGTAGGCGTCGCCGAGCTGCTGGTAAATGACGACCGCGTCGGGCGCGCGGGCGAGCTGCGCGGCGGCTTTTTTCAGTTCGGCGGCGGCGAGCACGTAATTTTGTTTTTCGGCTTCGAAATCCGCCTCGCTCGCGGCGGCTTCGGCGCGATCCTTATACAGCAAGCCGAGACCGGTCAGCGCTTCGGGCTGATAGCCTTTGCCTTCCGTGACCGCGCGTTTGAAGGACGCGATCGCTTTCGTCTCGTTGCCCATCTCCTTGTAGATTCTGCCTTCGACGGCGGACGCTTCCGCGAACGCCGGGCGCGCGCGGCGGGCGCTCTGAATCGCTTTGAGCGCTTCCGAATGTTCGCCCATGCCGGCTAAAGTGCGCGCCAGACCGAGAAGGGCTTCCGGGTATTTCGGGCGCAGGCGGGCGGCTTTTTTATAAAGCTCGGCGGCTTTTTCGCGATCGAGCGCCGCCATTTCCTCGGCTTCCTGAAAAGCGAGTTCGGCTTGGTCGGTCGTTTTGACGAGTTCGATCTTCAGCTCGCCGGTCTGCGCGGGCAGCAAATTTTGCGACACTTCCTTGAAGCCGTTGGCGCGCACGCGGATTTTATGCGCGCCGGTCGCGAAGGTTTTGAGCGCGAGTTTGCCGCCGGCGTCGGTTTTGCCGTAGTTGACGTCGTCGATCCAGACCGCCGCTTCCGGCTCGGTGACGATCGTCAAACTCCGTAAAGAAGAATTTTGCGCCCGCGCGGCGAGCGTCAAAACACCTATACACGCGCAAAATAAAATCGCCGCCCTTAGTTTTCTTACGTTGCTTCGCATTGTCTTTCTTCCCTCCCTGTTTCCGATCTTGTTTGATGTCCGCAGCCGCCGATTTTGTTGCAGCCCTAACCACGACGGCGGACTCTTCGAAATAAACGCTTTAATCGCCGTGAAAATCCATCGTTTCGAAATCCACATCAGAATCTTCGGGTTTTCCGAAAATTTTAAGCCAGAGAAAACCTAGTATGCCCGCTGCGAGCGACGCCAGCAGGATCGCCATTTTCGAGACGTTGATCGTTTCGGCTTCGCCGGCGAACGCGAGATTCGTGATAAAAATCGACATCGTAAAGCCGATGCCGCCCAGAATTCCGGCGCCGAAAATATGTTTCCAGTTCAGATCGAGCGGCAGGCGGCAAATTCCGAGACCGACGACAAGCAGGCACGCCAAGGTGATGCCGAACGGCTTGCCGCATAAAAGCCCGAAGATAATGCCGAAACTATTAAGACTCGACAGATTCTGCAGGGCGTGCGCGTCGATGACTATCGCCGTATTGCAGAGCGCGAAAATCGGCAGGATCAGAAATGCGACCGGTTTATGCAGAAAATGTTCGAGCCGGTGCGACGGCGATTCTTCGTCGTCTTCGCGCGCCGAAAACGGAATCGCGAAGGCGAGCAGCACGCCGGCGATCGTCGCGTGCACGCCCGATTTGAGCATCAGAAACCACAGCACCGCGCCGACGACGAGATACGGCGCGAGCGATTTCACGCCGAGCTTTTTCAGCAGAAACAAAACGCCGAAAACGAGGAACGCGCCGAAAAGATAGCCGATCGCGAGTTTCGCCGTGTAAAAAACGGCGATCACGATGATCGCGCCGAGATCGTCGATCACGGCGAGCGCGGTCAGAAAGACCTTCAAAGACGCCGGCACGCGGCTGCCTAAAAGCGCGAGCGCGCCGAGCGCGAACGCGATGTCGGTCGCCATCGGAATGCCGATGCCGGCTTGCGCCGGCGTGCCGCGATTCAAACTGAAATGAATCAGCGCGGGCACGACGATTCCGCCGAGCGCCGCGAAAATCGGCAGCAGCGCGTTTTTAACGTCGGACAATTCGCCGACCTTCAGCTCGCGCTGCAGCTCGAGCCCGATGAGCAGAAAGAAAATCGCCATCAGAAGGTCGTTGATCCAGAGCTCGACGCTCAAGCCGGCGAATTCGAGGTGCCATAAATGCAGGTAGTTCGCGCCCAGAAACGAGTTTGCCGCGAGAATCGAGAGAGCCGTGCAGACGATCAGCAGCACGCCGCTCGATTTTTCGGAATCGAAAAAATTCTTGAAAGTCCGCGATAGTTTTCTCTGTACGACGCCCATAATTTACCCGTTTGCCGCAGCGAAAATCAACGATCCGACCGCCTCGGTTTTCAACCCCCTCGCCGCATGTCTTGGTATCTATAATACGATTCGGAACGATTTTCGCCAAAATTCGCTTGATTTTTTTGTCCGGCGAACTATAATTGAATGTTCGTGGCTGGGTAGCTCAGCTGGTTAGAGCGTGGGATTCATAACCCCAAGGTCGGGAGTTCAAGTCTCCCCCCCGCCACCACAACAATTTTATAAATTATCGGGAGCAGATTTTGCTCCTTTTCTATTTTCCGCTCGAATATTTACCGCATGAACACCAGATTATTGATGATTTTCAGCGCATTGTTAATGGGAGTTGCCGGCTTGCTGATGGAATTCATGCCGCATGAAATACTGCGTTTTTTCGGCGAAGCGCCGATCGGCGGCATCGCCCCGCTGCTCGTCCAGCTCGCGGGCGCGCTTTACCTCGGATTCGCGATGACGAACTGGATGGCGAAGGGCGTGCTGATCGGCGGAATATACGCGCGTCCGCTCGCCGTCGGAAATTTCGCGCATTTTCTGATCGGCGCGCTCGCGCTGCTCAAATTCGCCGTCGGGCTTCCGAACTTATGGCTCGTCTGGGTTTTCGCCGTCATTTATGCGCTGCTGGCGATTCTCTTCGGCTTCGTCTTTTTCACGCATCCGCTCAAAACGAAAGACGCTTCCGGAAAATAGAATGGCTCTAAAAGGTTACGTTCTCCGGCGGTGAAAAGCCTCGTTACCAAACGGCGAAACGCGGCATTTTTACCGTGAATTTTCTTGCCAAATTTTACTTGAACGGTTTATCTTATTGATATGCAAAAAGTTCTGCTATTCTTCGCAACGCTTTTTATCCTGCTCATGAACATCGAAACAAGCGCGCAATCAGCGAAAGATTTCGCCGAAATCTGGGAAAAACATCACATTTCGAACATCCTGCCCTCGAACGTCCGGCATAAGGATTTGCAGAAATACCTCGCGCAGCTCAAAGAAACCGGGTTGAAGGTCGAAGAAGTCGGGCGCAGCTTCGCCAACCGCGAAATTTATCAAATCGAATGGGGCAAAGGCGCGACGCGCGTCTTTTTGTGGTCGCAGATGCACGGCGACGAGCCGACCGCGACGAGCGCCCTTCTCGATATGTTCTATTACCTGCAGAAACACGGCGATAAAAAATGGGTCAAAAAGTTCGAAGAAACCTTCACGATCCGCGCCGTGCCGATGCTCAATCCGGACGGCACCGAGCTTTTTCAGAGACGCAACCTGCAGGGCATCGACATCAACCGCGACGCGGTGAATTTGAAGACGCCGGAAGCGCAGCTTTTGAAAAAACTGCGCGACGAATGGTCGCCGCAGATCGGTTTCAATCTGCACAACCAGCAGGGTTTGACGACCGCCGGCGATTCGACGCGGCAGGCGGCGATTTCGTTCCTCGCCGTGCTCGGCAACGCGGAAGGCGTCACGAACGCCGGACACGAGCGCAACAAACGCGTCATTTCGGCGATGGTCACGGCGCTCAATCAGTTCATCAACGGCCATATCGGGCGCTACGACGAGGATTACAACGCCGTCGCGTTCGGCGATAACTTTTCCGCCTGGGGGACGCCCGTTATCTTGATCGAAACCGGCGGACTGCACGGAAAAGACGAAATGTTCCTCGTGAAGATGAATTTCGTCGCTTTTCTGACGGCACTGCAGTCGCTCGCCGACGGCACGGAAGCGCGCCTCAGCCCCGCCAATTACGATCTGCTGCCGCGCAACACGTCCGGAAAACTCGTTTATTTTATGTTTCGCAAAGGAACGATCGTCAATTACGCCGACGAAACGATCGCGCCGTTCGTCTCGGACGTCGCCGTCAATAAAGAACGCCGCCGCGCCGAAATGGTCGCGCCGACGTACGTCCGCGCCGTCGGCAACGCGCTCGCGCAGACCGGCCTCGAAGAATACGACGCCTCGGATTTTTACATCGTGCCGCGCTTCGGCAAACTAAAACCCGGCGAGATGGGCGAGCTTCTCTTTTACAAAAAATCGCGCTCAATCGACTGGAAAACGCCGAACCTCGAAACGGCGGTTCCGCCCGACGCGATTTTCAGCCAGGGCAGATGGTTCAAGGGCGAAGGCGCGCTGCAAAAAAAAAACTGAAATTCAAGCGAATAAAGTAAATTCGGCCGCGAAGTAGCACGAAAATTCACGAAAGGTTTTTAAAGTGTTTTTCGTGTTATCTCGTGTTATTTCGCGGCTAAGTTTTATGCTAATCTGTGATTTACAATTTTTATGCTTTCTCTGCTGAAAATCAGAAACATCGCGCTGATCGACGAGCTCGAGCTCGAATTCGCGGGCGGGCTGAATCTTTTGACCGGCGAAACCGGTTCGGGAAAATCGATCATCGTCGACTCGCTCGGCGCGCTGACCGGCGAGCGCATTTCGTCCGAACTGATCAAGGAAGGAACGACGAGCGCGCGAATCGAAGGGCTTTTTACGGTGCGCCCCGACGAAAGCCTGCACGAAACCTTCAATGAAAGCGGCATCGAGCTCGACGACGCGGACGAAATCGATCTGATCGTGCGGCGCGAGCTCGCCGCGACCGGCAAAAACCGGATTTTCATCAATAATCAATTAGTCACGCAGGCTTTTTTGCGCAAGATCGGCGCGCACCTCGTCGACATTCACGGGCAGGGCGAACAGGCGACGCTTTTTAACGCTTCGACTCACCTGGAAATGCTCGACGAGTTCGCGAATCTGAAATCTTTGCGCGACAAAGCCGGCGAAAAATTTCGGAAACTGGCGGAAATCCGGCGCGAGATCGAAAATCTGCACGAAGACGAAGCGCAGAAACTCCAACTGCTCGACATTTTGCAGTTTCAGGTCGACGAGATCGGCAAGGCGAATCTGCAAACCGGCGAGGACGAGCAATTGGAAGAAGAAAAACGGCGGCTGAACAACGTCGAAAAACTCTCGTCTTTGAGCGAAGAATCCTACCTTTTACTTTACGAAAACGAGGAGGCGACGATCACGACGCTCGAAAAGGTCGTGCGCCGGGTCGCCGAGCTTTCCGAGTACGAATCTTCTTTCGCCGAATACAACGAATCGCTCGCGACGGCGCAGGCGGTTCTCGAAGACCTTGCGTTTTCCGTGCGCGACTTTCGCAATTCGCTGGAATTTTCGCCCGAACGCCTGACGGAAATCGAAAACCGGCTCGCGGAAATTTCGCGTCTCAAACGCAAATACGGCGGCACGATCGAAACCGTGCTCGCGCATTACGCCGAATCTTCGGAGCGCCTGAAAAACATCGAAACCGCCGAACTGCGGGAAGCCGAACTGAACAAAGAATTAAAGGCGGCGCGCGAAGATTATCTGAAAACGGCGCGCGAACTGCACGAACGGCGCGAAAAATCGGCGAAAAAGCTGGAAAAGGACATCGAGGCGAACTTAAAGGCGGTTTCGCTCGAAAAGGCGCGGTTCGAAGTGCGCATCACGGCTGACCCGGACGACGACAAGTCCTTTTCTGCGAAGGGTTTGGACCGCGTCGAGTTTTACTTTTCCGCTAATCCCGGCGAAAGCGTGCGACCGATCGCCCGGGTCGCGTCCGGCGGCGAATTGTCGCGCCTGATGCTGATCCTGAATACGACGACGAAACTTTCGGAAAGCGCGAAAACGATGGTTTTCGACGAAATCGACACCGGCATCGGCGGGCGCGTCGCCGAAGCGGTCGGGCTGAAACTGAAAGAACTGGCGAAAACGCAGCAGGTTTTATGCGTCACGCACCAGCCGCAGGTCGCGTCCTTAGCCGATCATCATTTCGTCGTCCGCAAGGAATCGGACAAGAACCTGACGCAGGTGCGCGTGCGCGAGCTCGACGAGACCGAAAAGGTCGAAGAAATCGCGCGCATGCTCGCCGGCGAAAAGATCACCGACACCGCCCGACAGCACGCCCGCGAAATGCTGGCGGAAGCTAGATAAATTAGCCACGAAAAAACACGAAAAAGGTAAAAATTTCAGTGAGATCTTTCGTGAAATTTCGTGTCTGTTCGTGGCAAAAATATATTATGCAATCGGAAATCTTAGCGAAAGTGATTCGCGGCGAAACAGTCGAGTCCGTGCACCGCGGGCATCTCTTCATCGTCGACGGCGCGGGCAACGAAATCGTTAACATCGGCGACGCGGAAACCTTGGCGTTTATTCGTTCTTCGGCGAAGCCTTTTCAGGTTTTGCCTTTTTTGATGAGCGGCGGCGCGGAAAGGTTCGGTTTTCTGGAATCGGAGATCGCGCTCGCGTGCGCGTCGCATTCGGGCGAAAAGATACACACGACGATCGCCGAAAAAATGCTCAAAAAAATCGGATTGGCGGAATCGGATCTGCGCTGCGGCGCGCATCTGCCGTTCAACGAACAGCGCGCCGAGGAAATGATCCGCGCGGGCGAACGGCCGACGCAGCTGCATAACAACTGTTCGGGCAAACACGCCGCGATGCTCGCCTTCGCGCTTCTTCTCGGCGCCGACATCGAGACTTACGATTCGGTCGACAATCCGGTTCAGCGGGCGATTTTGCGGACGATCGCGGATTTCACCGAAACGCCCGCCGAAGAAATCCCGATCGCCGTCGACGGCTGCGCCGCGCCGAATTTCGCTTTGTCGGTGAGGGCGATGGCGAAAGGCATTTTGAAGCTCGTTTTTCCGCCCGCCGATTTCGGCGCCGAGCGGCGCGAAGCCTGCCGCCGCGTCGTCACCGCGATGATGAATTACCCAGAGCTCGTCGGCGGTACGGAAAGGTTGGACACGCTTTTAATGACGGCGGCGCGCGGGCGGTTCGTCTCGAAAATCGGCGCGGAAGGCGTCTGGCTGTGCGGCGTTTTGCCCTCCCCGCGATGGGAAAAAGGCTTGGGCATCGCGCTGAAGATCGACGACGGCGACGACAAGCGCGCCCGCGCCGTCATTTCGATCGAGGTTCTGCGGCGGCTCGGGATTTTTGAAGAATCGACGCTCGCCGAATATTCGCCGCTGCCGATCAAAAACCGCCGCGGCGATACGGTCGGCAACGTCGAGACAAGCGTAAAATTAGCCACGAATTAACTCGAATTAACGCGAATTTATTTTAATTCATTTCGTGAAATTTCGTGTCTATTCGTGGCGAAATGTTTTTTGCGTTAAAATCTCTTTTATGGCAGAAGCAACACCGCAGGAAAATTACCCGCCGAAATTGCGGCAGACGGCGACCGGCGACATCGACGTCAATTCGCTGGCGGACCTTTTGGAATGGTTTTTGAATTACGATCAGCGCGTCGCGCTCGTCCGGCATCCGCACGTCGAGGAGCTTTATCAATGGAAACAGAAGGACGACGCGGCGCACGGCACGGAAGTCTACCCGTTCGACAACGCCGAAGCGCGGTTCGCGGTCGGCGCGTTTCAGGCGCTGGCGGAAAACCCGACCGAAGAATCTTTGGCGCGCTGGATCACCGACGTTTTGCAGGCTTTAGGCGAAGCGAAGCAGACGAACGAGGACATCGCGGCGGAGCATAAATTAGACCCGGCGAAATCGCATCTGGCCGAAAGCGGGAAAATCCCGATGAACACCGAAAGACGATTGTATCTGACGAGCTGCTGGGTCGAAGCGCTCTGCACGGCGGAAGTCAGATTTCTCGGATGGGTTTATCAGGAACTGTACGGCAAGCCGTTTCAGCCGGTTGCCGAATAAAATGCTGTTATGTGAAGGAAGATTCGAAGGAATCGTCGGCTCTGATTTGGAACGCGGCGGAATGTTTTTGGAAGTCAGCGAAACTCCCTACAATGCGCTTGAAATAGTTTTGGAAATCTTTTATTCGGACGCAACGAATAAGTTTTCGATGACACTTTTCAAAGAAAACGTCGTGTCGGAAGTTATCGAAGAAGCCGTGAAAACAGCGAAAGAAAGACTCGTTCCGGTAAATTCATAGGAGATAATTCATGACGCAGGCTACCGTTTCAGTGAAAGGCAAAGTTTCGGCGGAGGAATGGCGGGCGCGCGTCGATCTGGCGGCGCTTTACCGTCTGGTCGCGCTTTACGGCTGGGACGATCTGATTTTTACGCACGTTTCGATGCGCGTGCCGGGCGAAGACGGGCATTTTCTGATTAACCCGTACGGCTTTTTGTTCGAGGAAATCACGGCTTCGAGCCTCGTCAAAGTAAACTTAGCGGGCGAGATCGTCGGCGACACCGAACATTTCATCAATCCGGCGGGTTTTACGATTCACAGCGCGATTCACGCCGCGCGGCACGACGTCGCCTGCGTGCTGCATATTCATTCGCTGCACGGCGTCGCGGTGTCGGCGCAAAAAGACGGCCTTTTGCCGCTCTCGCAGCAGTCGCTCTTGCCGCTGTCGTCGCTCTCGTACCACGATTACGAAGGGGTCGCGCTGAGCGCGGACGAAAAGCCGCGCCTCATTGCGGATTTGGGCGCGAAAAATTTTCTGATCCTGCGCAATCACGGGCTTCTAACCTGCGGCAGATCGGCGGCGGAAGCGTTTTTGTTCATGTACATTTTAGAAAGCGCGTGCCGCATCCAGATTCTCGCGCAGAGCGGAGGAAAGGAGTTGATAACGATTCCGGATCCGATTCTTGAAGGCATTTCCGCGCAGGTGGAAATGGTCACGAAAGGCTTGGGCGCCGAGCTTATTTTTCCCGCGCTCTTGAGAAAACTGAACCGGATTGACGCGGGTTACAAAAATTGAACGCCTTCCGGCGTTGAACCGCGACCGAAAGCTATCTCGATGATCCTTAAATTCTTACTTTGCGGCTTTGCGGCTCTGCGGGAGGACGAAAATTTCCCGCAAAGACGCAAAGCCGCAAAGGAAAACGCGAAAAATTTCGACCGGTTAAATTGTTTTTGAGATAGCTGCCGGAAAAAAACGCGACCGTTTATTAAACGGTCGCGTTTTTTTATAAAAGCCGTCGAAATCTCGCCCGTTCGTTTTACCGGCCGAAAGTGTTGCACTGGCGCATGTCGCCCGACTGCAAGCCGCGTGAAAACCAGTTTACGCGCTCGCGCGACGAGCCGTGCGTGAACGACTCGGGAACGACGTAGCCCTGCGAGCGTTTCTGGATCGTGTCGTCGCCGACCGACGACGCGGCGGTCAGGGCTTCTTCGTAATCGCCCGATTCGATCAAGCCCTGCTGATTGGCGTAATACGCCCAAACGCCGGCGTAACAATCAGCCTGTAGTTCGAGCGCGACCGACAATTGATTCGAATTTCCCGCGCGCTGCACTTGATCCATCGTGCCTAAGATATTCTGCACGTGATGCCCGACTTCGTGCGCGATGACGTAGGCCTGCGCGAAATCGCCGGGCGCGCGGAACTGGGTTTTCAGCTCGCGGAAAAACGCGAAATCGAGATAGAGCTTCTGGTCGCCCGGGCAATAAAACGGTCCGGTCGACGAGCTCGCGTTGCCGCACGCCGACTGCACCGCGTCGGTGAAAAGCACGAGCTTCGGATTGACGTAGCGGCGATTCGCCTGCTGCGGCAGAACTTTGCCCCACACGTCCTCGGTGCTGCGCAGAACGGAGGACGCAAAGCGTTTATCATCGTCGGTGACGTTCTGATTCCGCTGCTGCTGCTGCTCCTGCTGCGTCTGTCCCTGATCGAGCACGCCGCTGTCGAGCAGCTGGCGCGGATCGATTCCGCAGACGAGCGCCGCGATCAGCACGACGATCATTCCCAACCCGCCGCCGCCGAGCGCGATTCCTTTACCGCCCAAACCGCGAATATCTTCGATATTGCTGCTTTCTCCGCCGATTTTCATTTTCCTGTTTTCCCCTCTTGCTAAAATATTTACCGAAATTTTAGCATTTTGTTGAAACCTGCGTAAATCACTATGATAAAAAAATGAAGTTAAACGATTGGAAGGAAAGCGGAAAATATTTCGACTGCGATGGCTTGCCGATCTTTTATCATCTGACGAAAAATTCGGACGAAGTTCTGCTCTGCCTGCACGGATTTCCGGCTTCGTCGTTCGATTATCACAAGATTTGGAGCGAGTTAGCCGAAAGGTTCGCGGTTTTGAGCTTCGATCTCGTCGGCTACGGCTTTTCCGCCAAACCGGCGGATTTCGAGTACACGACTTTTCGGCAGGCGGACGTTCTGCAGGCGCTGCTCGCGCATCTCCGCATCAAGCGCATGCACATTCTCGCGCACGATTACGGCAACACGATCACGCAGGAGCTGCTCGCGCGCGGCGAGGAAAAGCGGCTTGATTTTTCCATCGAAACGATCTGCATGCTGAACGGCGCGCTCTTTCCCGAAACGCACCGCCCGATCCTGGCGCAGAAAATCCTCATCAGCCGCGCCGGATTTTTGTTCGCCAAATTGATCACCGACCGCCTTTTCAAAAAAAGCCTCGCTTCGGTTTTCGGCGCGCGAACGCAGCCGACCGCAGCGGAACTCGAAGATTTCGCGACGCTCTTTAAGTACAATCGCGGCAAGCACATCGCGCATAAATTGATCCGTTACATGGCGGAGCGCGCGCGCTTTCGCGCGCGCTGGGTCGGCGCGCTCGAAACGATGCGTCAGCCGTTCCGGATGATTAACGGATCGGATGATAAAGTGTCGGGCCGGCACCTCGTCGAAAGATTCCGCCAAATCGTGCCGCGGCAGACGGATATCGTCGAACTCGAGGGCGTCGGTCATTTCCCGCACCTCGAAGCGCCGGAAATCGTCCTCGATAATTTTTTTGAATTTCATCATAAAAATTGATTAAATTCACGAACGCTTTGTTTTTCGGTCGGTTCCGCGGATCGGGCGAATCGTGTGTTTTTGTAAAACACGAATTTTAATAGATTTAGCCTCGATTTTTTGACGAAAAATTCTTGACAGAAAGGGGTGTCGTATTTATCATCAATAAAAGCCAATAAAGTTAGTTCTTTCAATATTTTCGAGGGAGGAAAAGAATAATGATTAAACTCGACATCGTTAATCGCGTCGCGGATAAAACAGGTGTTCCCAAACAGAAAGCCGAACAGGTTGTTGATTCGCTTTTCAACGCAATGAAGGACGCATTGGCGAAGGGGAAACGCATCGAGCTCAGAGGGTTCGGCGTTTTCGTAGTAAAGGCCCGCAAGCGCGGTGTCGGACGCAATCCGCGCACCGGTAAAGAAGTTCCGATCCCATCGGGCAAAACCATCCGTTTCAAACCCGGCAAGGATTTACAAGCCAAAGCGGTCAAGAAATAGATCAAACTCGAAAGTTCGCCCCTTTATCAATTGTGAATCGTAAATCGCAAGATGCTAGAATTATATCTCAAGCGATTTACGATTTTTTATTTGCGCCTCGATGTCTCAAGATTTAAACTCAGCCGCCAACCAATTTTTCAGCCGCCGCGAAGCGATGCGCCCGACCGCGCGCACCTGGGCGAAACATATCGGGCTCCTTCTCGTCACGTTCTGCACCGTCACGATCGCCGGACTGCTGCCGCCGTTCGGCATCAAGTACGACATTTTTTCCGGTCTCAATCCGCAAACCTGGACGGAGACCTTGTACGCGCTGCTGTCGCTGCCCGCCGCTTACGTGCAGGAACTTTTCCAGGTCGTCGGACTTCTTTTCACGAGCTCTGAATACCGCGCGTACGGGCTCAGCTTCTCGTTCTCGCTGCTTTTCATCCTGACTTCGCACGAAATGGGGCATTACGTGGCGTGTCGCCTTTACGGCGTCGACGCGACGCTGCCGTTTTTCATCCCGACGCCGCCGCTCGTCGGTCCCGCCGGCACGTTCGGCGCGTTCATCAAGATCGTTTCGCCGCTGCCGTCGCGCCGCGCGACGTTCGACATCGGCGTCGCGGGACCGATCGCCGGTTTCGTCGCGCTGATCCCGATCGCCGTGATCGGTTTTTTAACGCTGCAGCCGGCGCCCCCCGTCCCAAACGTCGAGGGCGGGCAGATCGTTTTCTCCAACCCGCTGTTTTTTCATCTTTTAAGCGCCGTTTTCGGCGCCGGTTCCGAGCTGCGGCAGCATTCGCCAAACCCGTTTTACGCGGCGGCGTGGCTCGGGATGCTGGTGACGAGCCTCAATCTGATTCCGTCCGGGCAGCTCGACGGCGGGCACGCGGTTTATTCGGTTTTCGGCGAGCGTCTTCACCGCTGGACGGGCAGAATCGCGTTCGCCGCGATGATCGTGCTTTCGATCTCCGGGCTTTATTTTTACAACAGCCCGAGCGGCATTCTCTTCGCGGTGCTGCTCGGCGTGATGATGCGCATTCGACATCCCGAACCGCTCGACACGACGCCGCTCGACGCGCCGCGCCGATTCGTCGCGATTCTGACGCTGCTGATTTTCGTTCTTTCTTTCACGCCGTTTCCGATTCAGATTCAATAAGAGCGACATAAACGGCTTTTCTCTAACGCGAAGACGCGGAGGGCGCAAAGAAATTATAAAAATCTTTGCGCCCTCCGCGTCTTCGCGTTGAAATTTTTTATTCCGAAGCCTGCGGCAACATGCCTTTGACTTCGCGCACGATTTTCTGCACGTCTTCGTGATCTTCGAGCGCGATCATAAAGAAGTCGTAACTCGTTTTGAAGCAGACCATGCCGTTGCCGAAAAACCAGACGCCTTCGAGCAGCGGATTGCCGCCGAGCAGCCAGTCCAGGGGAGCGCCGGTGATCGTTTTCGGGTTGACGATGTTCGTCATCATGACCGCGCCGGACGCGAACGAAAAAGCGCCGAGCAGCGGCGCGCCGACGTACTTCGCGATGTCGCGCTCGAACTGCACCTTTTCCGCTTCGGCTTTCGACAGATCGCCTTTCGTGATGAGCGTTTCCTGATTTTTCAGGTAATCGTTGAAAAACTCGGCGACTTTTTTGACCGACCACGCCGGCAGCGCGGAATTGAACAGCCAGTGCGAACTGAGCCCCGTAAAAACGACGCCGCCGACCGCGCCGACCGCCATCGAAACGCCGGTCGCCGCCGCCTGCAAGGGTTTGTCCGCGATCCATTCGGAAGTCTGCTGCAACGTCTTCCACGCCGAATCGAACGTGCGCGTCCAGCTCGCGCCGAAATTGAAGATGCCCGACGCGGTGCGCGCGCCTTTATTGAATTTTTCCGACGCGTCCTCGAAAACCTCGTTCGCTTTTTCGCTCGCGACCGAGAAAACTTCGCCGGCTTTTCTGCCCGCTTCCTTCGCGGCATCGGCGGCTTTGCCGGTCACTTCGCCCGCCGCGTCGCGCAGCGGCTCGCTGACTTCGTACACTTTTTTGGCGGTTTCGCCGGCGGTTTTGAACGCGCCTTCGGCGACGCCGACGGCTTGTTTGCCGACTTCGGATTTTTCGGCTTCCGACTTGATCTTTTCCGCGCCTTCCTTGAGGACTTCCGCGCCCTTCTGCGCCGTGTCCTTTAACACCTTCGCGCCTTCTTCGAGCTTTTCCTTAAAGCCGATTTGCTTGTCGAAATCTTCGAAGCGTTCCTTCGCTTCGCGCTGCCATTTTTCAAAGCGTTCCTTGTAGTCGTTCATTTCGCGTTCCTCTCCGTTTTGTTGCTAAAAAAATTACGTCTTTCGCCGCCGATTTGTTCGCTTAGATGCAGAAAACGCATCTAAGCTTTGTATGATTATACAATTGGCGGCAAGATTCAACTTTCTTCCCCTTTGTGCTAATCTAACTCTTTAAAAAATTATGCCTTTAGTGAAATGTCCATCCTGCGGAAAGGAAATCGAATACTCGAGCGAGAACGAATTTCGCCCGTTCTGCTCGGAACGCTGCAAATTGATCGACTTCGGCGCGTGGGCTGACGAAGAATACGCTTTGCCGACGCAAGACACCGCGCTCGCGGAAGAAGATCTGGAAAAAATCGAACGCGCTCTCAAGGAAAAAGGAGAATTATGATTTCGACGATTCTACTGATCGAGCTTCTGCCCGTTTTCGGCGTCGTGTTTTTTCTGATTTTCGCCGCCGTCGCCTTCATCGCCTACAAAATGCTGAAAAGAACCGTCAAAATGGCGGTGCGCATGACGATCGTCGTCGCGATTCTGCTGATCGCGCTCGTCGGTTCGGTCGCGCTTCTGATGTTCGCCGGCAGCAGCAAAACTTCGACGCCGACCAAACCGGCGCCGACTCGCACGAACCGCTGATCCTGAATGATCCAAAGGATAAAAAAATTCTTTGCCCGGTACCAAAACATGTCGGGCAATGTCTTCGCTTTAAGTCTGGTCAGTCTTTTGAACGACACTTCGAGCGAGATCATTTATCCTCTTTTGCCGACCTTTCTCGCCTTGACGCTCGGCGCGTCGCCGTTCGCGATCGGGCTGATCGAGGGCTTCGCCGAATCGGTCGCCGCGCTTTTGAAGCTTTTTTCCGGCTACCTGAGCGACAAATTCAATAACCGCAAACTTCCCGTTTTCATCGGCTACGCGCTCGCGAGCGTGACGCGCCCGCTGCTCGCGTTCGCCGGCAGCTGGCAGCAGGTCTTGGCCGTGCGCGTGACCGACCGGGTCGGCAAAGGCATTCGCGGCACGCCGCGCGACGCGCTTTTAGCCGATTCCGTCGCGCCCGAAAAGCGCGGGCTCGCCTTCGGTTTCAACCGCGCCGCCGACCACATGGGCGCGGTTCTCGGTCCGGTCTGCGCGTTCGTTCTGCTTTATTTTCTGGCGGGCGATCCGCAGAATCCGACGGCGCGCGATTACCGGCAGGTTTTTCTGTTCGCTTCCGTTCCGGTCGCGCTCGGGCTTTTCGTGATCGTCTTTTTCGTCAAGGAAAAACCGCACGAAACGCCGATCGCGAGCGGCGCGCTGACGCCGATCAGGCTTTCGCTCACGGAGTTCGACGGCAACTTCAAACGCTTTCTGCTCGTCGTCGCGGTTTTCACGCTGTCGAATTCGACCGACGCGTTTCTGCTGCTGCGCGCCGAGCAGTCGGGCGTCGCGCCGCCCCTGCTGCCGCTTTTGTGGATGGCGCTGCACGTCAGCAAGGTTTTGTTCTCGCTCGTCGGCGGCGATCTTTCCGACCGTTTCGGACGCAAAACGCTGATCTTTGCGGGCTGGCTCGTTTACGCGCTCGTTTACGCCGGTTTCGCGTTCGTCGCTTCCGAGTGGCAGGCGTGGGCTTTGTTCATCGTCTACGGCGTTTATTTCGGACTCACCGAAGGCGTCGAAAAGGCGCTCGTCGCCGATCTCGTTTCGCCGGAAAAACGCGGCACGGCGTACGGGTTTTACAACCTCGCCTTTTCGATCACGGTTCTGCCCGCCTCGATTTTGTTCGGGCTTTTCTGGAGCAGGCTCGGCGCGGCGCCCGCCTTTCTGATCAGCGCCGCGATTTCGCTGTGCGCCGCCGTTTTGCTTTTGACCGTTAAAGCCAAACAGGAAGAAAATTAGCCACGAACGAACACGAAAGGACACGAAACATAACTTAAAAATCTTTCGTGAAAATTCGTGCCCGTCCGTGGCTAATTTTTACTCCGCCCTTCTGAAATTAACACTTAATTAAGATTCGATTCACATCCATTTAACCCGCGCGTCATATTCTCTCTTCTTGAAAGGCAATCCTATAAAAAAACAAACAAATATAATCCTCGTCGATCGCGCTTCAGAGAAAGCCGGTTGGCGCTGATTTTTATAAGGAATATCGAAAAATAAGGGCTCTTTTTAAGGAGACAATTTATGAATTTATCGAAACTTAAATCTTTATTAACGCCGGCGCTGACCGCCGCGTTAACGATCATGCTCGCAGCCGGCGCGGTTTTCGCGCAGTCGTCCGACGCGCGCATTTCGGGAACCGTGACGGACGCCAACGGCGCGCTCGTCGCGGGCGCGACGATCGTCGTCAAAAACGAAAAAACCGGCGAGGAGCGCACAATCGTCGCGGGCGACGACGGCAGATTTCTCGTGCCGGCGCTGCAGCCTGCGAGTTACACGATCACGGCGAGCGCCAACGATCTGGAATTCGCGCAGCAGGGCGTTCAATTGCTCGTCGGGCAGGAAACGAACGTGCCGGTCGTCCTGCAAATCAAAGGGACGGTCGTGCAAGTCGACGTGGTTACAAACGAAGAGCTCGCCATCAACACTTCCTCGGCGAGCATCAGCGCGAACGTCAACCAGCGCGAAGTGCAGGGTTTGCCGGTCAACGGCCGGCAGCTCTCGCAGCTCTATCTGCAGGCGCCCGGTTCGGTCAACAGCGGCACCGGCACGTTCGGCGACGTGCGGTTTTCCGGGCGCGCCGTCCAGCAGAACGTGATTCGCTACGACGGCGTCGAGGGCACGGCGATCATCGACGCCTCGCCCGGCAATTTGAACGGCGAAGTGCCGTCGCCTTTCCGTTTGCAGTCTTCTCTCGAAAACGTGCAGGAATTCCGCGTCGATTCGTCGAACTTTCCGGCGGAATACGGAACCGGCACGGGCGGGCAGATCAACGTCGTGACGAAATCCGGCGGCAACGAATTTCACGGCTCGGCGTTCGAATACCTGCGCCGCGATTCGCTCGACGCGCGCAACTTCTTCGACAACGTGACGCCGGGCGTCTCGAAAAGCAAGCTCACGCTCGACCAGTTCGGCGGATCGGTCGGCGGACCGCTCGTCAAAGATAAATTTTTCTTCTTTTTCTCTTACGAGCAGTATCGCGGGCGCTTCGGCCTGAACTTCGTCGAAGCCGCGCCGAGCCTCAGCCTCGCGCAGCCGGGCGCGATCATTCCCGGCTCGGTGACGGCACAAAACCCGAACGGAACGCCCGTCAATCCCGCCATTCAGCCGTTCGTCGCCGCCTTCCGCTCGCCGGACGCGACCGTCATCCCGAACGCTTCGGCGACGAACGGCTTTGAGATCCTGCAATTGCAGGCGGAGGAAAAGACCGACGAACGCTCGTTCGCGCTGAGGCTCGATTACCAGCTCAACCAGATGAACAAGGTTTATTTCCGGTTCTTCCGCGATCAGGGCAAAGACATCGCGCCGGAAGGCATTTCCGGTCGCGTCGTGACGATCGAAGCCGTGCCGCAGAACGGCGTGCTCGGCTGGCAGTCGATTCTCGGCGGCAGCGGCTCGGTGGTCAACGAATTCAAGCTCGGCTACAACGGCGCGCGCACGCGCATCAACGGCGCAGCGCCGACCGTCGGCGGCGTCGATTTTTCGAATCTGATCCTGAACATCTCGGGCAGCGTCGCCAATACGGGCATCGCCGGACAAGGAACGTCCTCGGGCATTTCGATTCCGGGCGGCTTGGTGCGCGCCAATTCCGCGACCAACGGGCGCGGGCAGCCGTACACGCCCTACTCGGTCGGATTTATCGATAATTTAAGCTGGATCAAAGGCGACCACAATATGAAATTCGGCGGCGAAGTGCGTCTGATCCGCCTTTATACCGACCGCCTCGGCGGCACGACCTACACATTTTCGAATCTCGCCGCGTTTCTGCAGAACGCGCCGGCTTCCGTGCAGTACCTCGGCGACGTCAGCGCGCCGAGCGCGTTCAACAACGGCTTGACCGGCGAGCGGCTCGCCGAGCAGGAATATTACATCGCTTACGGTCAGGACGAATGGAAAGCGCGCCCCGGATTGACGCTCAGCTACGGCTTGCGCTACGAGTATTACGCGCCGCTCAGAGAACGCAATAACGGGCAGGTCTTATTCGACATCAAGACCGGTCAGATTCGTCCGTCGGGCGAAGCCGCGTTCAAATCGTCGAAAACCAACTTCGGTCCGCGCGTCGCGGCGACCTGGTCGCCGAACCTCAAAGGCGACGGATTTTTCGGCGGCGGCAAGACCGTTTTTCGCGGCGGTTTCGGGATTTATTACGGTCCCGGCCAAACCGAAGACCAAATTCAGCCGATCGAAAGCGACCGCGTTTCGTCGACCATTTCGAGCGGCGGCTTGCTCGCCTTCCCGGCCAACGTTGCCGGCATCGTCGCGAACTTCAACAACAATCCGCTCAATCGGCAGTACCAGCCGCGCGCTTACGCGAGCGAATATTTAGTTCCCGAGCGCGTTTATCAATACAGTTTTTCGTGGCAGCAGCGCCTTCCCTACGATCTCGTCTCGACGGTCGCGTACGTCGGCAGCCAGGGACGCAACCTTTTCCTGCGCAGCGTCGCGAACAAGATTCTGCCCGGCAGCGCGGTTGTCGCGAACACGGCGACCGCGTTTCCGAACGGCGTCGGCGTCATCAACCGCGTCAACGGCGCCGGACAGGTGACGGGCGTGACGACCGTGCGCGAGTTCGACATTCTCAACAACGCGGCGGCGTGCAACGTCGCGGCGACCAACCCGGTCTGCAAGCCGTTCGCCGAAGTCGACTATAAAACGTCGGGCGGCGACGACAGCTACAACGCTCTGCAGTTCTCACTGGTGCGCAGCTTCAACAGCGGTCTCACGATGAACATGCAGTACACTTACGCGCACAGCCGCGGCACGACCGCCGGTTCGAACGAAGCCCGCACCGGCGCGCAATTGGACGATTTCGAAGCCGACCGCGGGCGCAACAATTTCGACATCCGCCACACGTTCAACGTCAGCGCGCTTTACGAACTGCCGATCGGAAAAAACAAGCGTTTCGATTTCGGCTCGGCGGGCAATTTCCTTTTCGGCGGCTGGCAGCTCGGCGGCATCGTCAACGCGCGCTCGGGCGTGCCGGTCGAAGTGCTGGTCGTGCGCCCCGACGTGGTTGTCCAATGCCAGCAGGCGGCGGGCTGCCCGAACGGCGCGGGCGGATTTTTCGCGAACGGTTTCGTCGCGAATCTGCCGTCGTTCGGCGGAAGCTTCCCGGCGCTGCCCGCCGGTTTCGTCGCGGTCGTCAACACGCCGGGCGGCGGCGCGTCGCGCAACATCCGCCGTCCCGATCTCGTCGCGGGCGTCGATCCGTATCTCGTCGCCGACCGCAACTTCATCAATCCGGCGGCGTTCGCGACGCCCGCGCCCGGCACGTTCGGCAATTTCCCGCGAAACGAGCTTTCCGGACCGAGCTTCCGGCAGGTCGATTTTATTCTGTCGAAAAAATTCCGCTTCACCGAAACGATGAACGTCGAATTCCGCACCGAGGTTTTCAACGTCTTCAACACGGCGAATTTCGCGAACCCGTCGACGACGCTCGGCAACGCGCTGCCGAACTTGAGCTACAACGCGGCGACCGGCGCTTACTCGGCGAGCACGTCGAACGTTCTGCAGCCCGGTCAAGCCTACACGCAGGGCGCCGCCGGTTCGACCTTCGGCTTGCTTCGTTCGACCGTCGGCAGAACCGTCGGCCTCGGCACCAACCGCCAGATTCAATTCGCGTTTCGCTTCAATTTTTAGAGCGAGTTTTAAGAGCCGGGGCAGGTCGGAAAATAAGCGAAAGGCGCGTTCGGAAATTCGGACGCGCCTTTTTCGCTGACCGCCTTAAAACAGCTTGAGCCCGAGCTTTTGGGTTTCTTCGAGTTTGTCGAGAAATTCCCGGCGCGGAATTTCCTCCGCGCCGAGGACTTTGAAGTGCGGCGTCATGACCTGTATGTCGAGCCACGTCGCGCCGCGCGTTTTGAGGTGTTCGATCAGATGAAGAAGCGCGAATTTCGAAGCGTTCGAGCGGTGATGAAACATGCTTTCGCCGCAGAAAACGCCGCCGGCGTCGACGCCGTAAAGCCCGCCGACGAGCTCGCCCGAGGCGTCCCGGACCTCGACGCTGTGCGCGTTGCCCATCGCGTGAAATTCGCAGAAGGCGCGGATGAACTCGTCGGTGATCCAGGTTCCGTAACCGTCGCTGCGCTTGGCGCGCGCGCATTCTGCGATGACGGATTTAAAGTCGCCGTCGATCGAAAACGTAAAGGCGGTCTTTTTCCATTCCTTACGCAGGCTCTTCGGCAGGTGAAGCCGGTCGAATTCCAGAATCGCGCGCCTTTCCGGGCAATACCAAGGCAGCGGCAGCCCGTCGACGTGCCACGGGAAAATGCCGCGCCGGTATGCGTTGCGTAAATTCTCGATCGTCAGATCGCCGCCGAAACCGATGATGTCGCGCGCGTTGTAGTAATAATCGCCGAACAAAACCCATTCGGTAAATTCGTGATAGCGCGGGTTCGGGAAATTTATTTTCGACATTTTCGCAACCATTTTGAAAAATCGCTGTGTAACGAAAATATCAAATCTCGGAGGTAAAATAAATGAGAAAATTCATCGTCGATCTGTTTTCAAATCGCTTCGGAATCGTTCTTGCGGCTTTGAATGTCAGCTATTTCGCGAACTTATTCGAAAAGGGCAATCTGCATTCTTTTGGGGAACAAATTTTTTACAGCGCAAACATGCCGTGCTTTTTATTTTCCTATCTGGCCGGCACGTTTCTGCAGAATCTTTTTCACAAAATCGAGATCATTTCGACCGTCCGATTTCATCTGCTCTTCGTCTTTTTTTCATTTTTCATGATCCTCCAATGGCTTTTTATCGCCTGGGCATCGAAAGCGCTGGCGGAAAAGATACAAAAATCGAAAGCGTCTTGAAACTCACGCGATTCGCCGGAAAATTTCCAGATATTCGGGCGCGATTTTTTCCGCCGTGAATTCTTCGGCGAGCGCGCGGTTATGCTCGCCCATGCGAAGGCGTAATTCTTTATTCTGAGTAATTTCGGCGACTTTTTCGGCGACGCTCGCGGGATTTTTCGGTTCGCAGAACAGCGCGTTTTCGCCTTCTTTCAGGTAATCGGCCGCCGCGCGGATACGCGTCGTCACGATCGGCAGACCGAACGGCAGCGCGTTGAAAATCACCATCGGAAAGCCCTCGGCGTGAAACGTCGGGAAAACCAGAACGCCGCCCGCGCGGTAAAACTCGTGCACGGTTTTTTCCGCGACGTGCCCGTGAAAAACGACGAATTCTCCGATGCCGAGCGATTTCGCCAGCCTTTCCGCCGGCGCGCGCGTTTCGCCGTCGCCGAGCACGTCGAGCACGACGTTGATTTTTTTCTCGCGCAGAATCGAAACGGCGCGAACCGTTTCGATCAATCCTTTCGTCGGAATCAGGCGCGACGCGAAAAGCAGGCGCGTCGCGCTTCCCGCAGGAAAGTTTTCCACAGGTGGAAAACTTTCCTGCGGGAAACCCGGAAGCGCGTTTTTGACGACGAAGAATTTTTCCGCCGGGAACCCCAAATCGACGAATCCGCGTTTCTCTTCCGACGATAAAACGCCGACGCCGTTTGCCGCATTAATCAGATAACGAATCAAAAGCGAGAGCGCGAAATTCGACGCCGGCAGCAGTTCGACTTCCGCGCCGTGAAATTTCAGAAAGATTTTCGTTTTCCCGTTTTTCAGCCAGAAAAGCGAAAAGGCGTCGCGCAGGATCGACTTTCGATCGAACGCGGTGTTCAGATGCAGCACGTCGAAATCATCGGCGCGCAAAAGGCGGCGAAACTTGAACGCGGTTTTCCAGACCTGCCGGACGCGCCGCCAAAGCGGGGTTTCGGCGGCGTTGTCGAAAGTATAGATCTCCTCGCGCACCGCCGCGCCGAGGCGTTCGAGCTCTCTTAAAAAAGGCGGCTCGCACGCATTGATGCCGCCGCGCGCCGTTTTTTCGGGCATGCCGACGAGGATTTTTAGATTTTGCGCCGTTTTTTTCAAATTATCGATGCGTAAAGATTTTTCAAATTTTCGAGATGCGCCTCGATGCTGAACGTTTCCCGCGCGAAACTTTGGGCGCGGTTCGCCAGATCGCTTCGAACTCGTTCGTTTTCCGCCGTTTCGACGAGTTTTTTCGCGAGCCGCGCGGCGTTCCCGGTTTCGAAAAGCTCGGCGTACGCTCCGTTTTGCGAGACTTCGAGATGCGGCGCGATATCGGACAAAACGCACGCTTTGCCCGCCAGCATCGCTTCGATCAAAGCGATCGGCAAGCCCTCGTGCAGCGACGAGAAAACGTAGACGTCGAGCGAATTGACGATCTTCGCCATGTCCGTGCGCTGTCCGAGAAAATGCGCGCGCGCCTGCAAGTTATTCTCCTCGACGATTTTAACGCATTCGGCGTGTTTGGCTTCCGCGCCGGGCTCGATTTTTCCGACCAAAACGAGATGCGCGTGCGGAAGGCGGTCGGCGACACGGGCGAAGGCGCGGCAGAGCGTCGCCTGGTCTTTGCGCGGCGCGGCGTAAAAATGCGAGACCATGCCGAAAAGAAACGCGTTTTCCGGCAGTTTCAATTCCGTCTTCAAATTTTCGCCGTCGTAAGCGAGCCGCTTGGCGTCGACTCCGTTGTAAACCGTCCGAAATTTCGAAACGTCGAGGTTGCCGCTCGCCGCGAGCCATTCGAGCAAGCCTTTCGAGCATGAAACGTTCGCGTCCATGCGCGGCGCTAAAAAGCGCGCCGTCAAACGGTTTTTGGCGTCGTCGTAAAAACCGTGAAACGTCAGCGCGTGCCGTACGTCCAAACCGGAAGCCGCGAGGTAGGCGTGCAGCGCGGCGACCGGCTGGTGCGTGTGAACGACGTCGAAACGATTTTCCGTGATGATTTTGCGCAGGGCAAAGACGAGGCGCGGGTCGATCGGCAGTCGTCTCTGAAAGCGAAAAAACGGCGCGCCGGAATTTTTGAAATCTTCTTCGAGCGCGCCGCCGCCGGTCGCCGCGAACGATAAACCGAGCCCGTTCGCCGGCGCGTTCCGGCAAACGTCGAGGACGAGCATTTCGGCGCCGCCGCGGTTCAATGAATCTAAAATGTGCAAAACCTTCATCGGGCAAAACCGGGGCGCTTTTTCGCGGGCTTTTCTGCGAATGACAAGCGGCGAAAAATTTGCTTTTATTATAGTTTGTAGTTTTGAAATGAACAAAGACCGCCGCCGATCAGAAATTTTCGCTTTTGTTCCGTCTTACAATCACGCGCCGTTTATCGAAAAGTGTTTGACGTCCATCATCGATCAGACTTTACCGCCGACGAAACTGCTCGTCATCGACGACGGATCGAAGGACGATTCGCCGCGCGTCATCGAACGCGTGCTGAAAAACTGCCCGTTCGACGCGGAACTCGTCGTGCGCGAAAACCGCGGCCTGTGCGCGACCTTAAATCAGGGTCTCGCTTTGAGCGAAGGGAAATATTTCGCCTATATCGGCTCGGACGACTTTTGGCTGCCGCGTTTTTTTGAAGAACGCGCAAAATTGCTCGACGCGCGCGCGGAGGCGGTGCTCGGCTACGGGCACTCCTACCTCGTCGACGAAAACGATGAGGTTTTCAGCAGCACGGCGGACGTTACCGAAGATTGGGCGCGGTATCCGGACGGCGATCCGAAAGAAATGCTGCTCAACGGCGTCTCGCCGATCAGCTCGACCGTTTTCTACCGGCGCGCCGCGCTCGAAAAAGTTCCGTGGAACGAAACGGCGCGGCTCGAAGACTACGAGATGTACGTGCGGCTCGGCGCGCTCGGCGCTTTCGCGTTCGACCCGCAGGTGCTCTCGGTCTGGCGGCATCACAGCTACAACACGAGCCGCGATTTGCTTTTGATGTACCGCGAAGTGATCGACGCGCAGAACCGCAACATCGAATTCTTGGGCGTCAGCCGCCGGGAACTCGAAAAATACCAGGCGCGGATCAAATTCCGCAACATGCGGATTTTTCTGCAGAACGGCGACAAGCGCGAAGCGCTGCAGTTGGGCAAGGAGAGCTGGCGTCAGGCGCGTTCGGTCAAGGAAGCCGGCAAGGCCCTGATTCAGCTGCTTTTGCCGAAAAGCTTTCTGCAGTCGTACCAGAGGCGGAAACGCGCCCGTCACGTCGCCGAATATCGCCGCAAAGAAAAATAGCCGAAACGAAAAATGAGTTTGCCTGAAAACAACGAACAAATCACTTACATCAAGCCGCCGGGCGCGTGGCTCAATCTCGATTTGCAGGATTTCTGGACCTACCGCGAGCTGCTTTATTTCCTGACGTGGCGCGACATCAAAGTGCGTTACAAACAGACGGCGATCGGCGTCGTCTGGGCGATTCTGCAGCCGGTTTTAACGACCGCGATCTTTACCGTGATCTTTTCGTCCGTCGCGCGTTTCGAATCTCGAAGCGTGCCTTATCCGCTGTTCGCGCTGAGCGGCTTTCTCGTCTGGCTGTTCGTTTTCAACTCGATCAGCTTCGCGGCCAACAGTCTCATCAGCAACACGAATCTCGTCACGAAAATTTATTTCCCGCGCCTCATCGTGCCGGTGTCGGCGACTTTTTCCGGGATTTTCGATCTGCTTTTCAGCTTTCTGGTGCTGGCGGCGATGATGATTTATTACGTCGCGAAAAACGCCGTCGCGCTTTCGTGGCAGCTCGCGCTCGTGCCGGTTTTCGTCCTCTTGACGGTGCTGCTCGCCGTCAGTCTCGGAACGCTTTTCGCGGCGCTGAACGTGCGTTTCCGCGACGTCAAATTCGCGCTGCCGTTCGCGCTGCAGGTCTGGATGTTCGCTTCGCCGGTTTTTTACCCGCCGGAAATCCTTTCGGAAAAGGCGCGTTTCCTGCTGGCTTTCAACCCTTTGACCGGTATTTTGCAGGGCTTTCGCGCCGCGCTTTTCGCCCAAGAGTTCGATTGGCTGACCATCGGCATCGGCGCGGCGATGATCGTCGTCTTAGCCTTTCTTTCATTGTTCGTTTTCAAACGCATGGAGGACGATTTCGCGGATTTGATTTGAGGATTGGGGTTTGGGTTTTTGGTTTTTGGTTTTTGATATTTGATTTCAAAGAAACTGATTATTAACAAAAATTTGCCCAAAACCGAAAACCAAAAACTGAATAAATGAACGTCATCACGGTCGAAAATTTATCGAAGCTCTATTTCCTGGGCGGCGGGCGGCATAATTCGCTGCGCGACGCGCTCGTCGGTTTCGTCAAGAACCCGCGCGGCGACCGGAAAAACGAATTATGGGCGCTCAAGG
>DATCMK010000036.1:0-2156 GCA_036563455.1 Pyrinomonadaceae bacterium
CGAGATCCTGCAGACGATCATCTCGCTGGCGAAAAACCTGAAGATGAGAGTCATCGCCGAAGGCATCGAAACCGATTCGCAGCTCAAGGTGCTGAAAAACCTCGGCTGCGATTACGGGCAGGGCTATCTGCTCGCCAAGCCCTTGCCGAAAGACGCCGTCGAAGAACTGCTGCATAAAAAACGATACTGGCTGCCGATCAACGGCATGGAAAATTCAGCCCAGAACCAAATCAGCCGACTCAAAGAAAAAAACGTGCCGGCGTTTTGATTTTGGATTTTAGATTTTGGATTTGCTGACGCCTTACGAAACGAATTCGTTTCGTAAGGCGTTTTCTTTTACGAATCAGCAAAATGGAGGCGATTTCGTTTTCTACGGTTAGGCAATCCAAAATCCGAAATCTAAAATCCAAAATCCTTCCGGTTTGGGCATTTTAAAGATAACCTTTATAATCGAATCATCGCTTTTACAGCCAATCTATATTTCAAATCAAAACCTGTGAGGAAACACCATGCGAATGATTTACCGAGTATCTTTTGCTTTTCTGATTTTTATGTCCTTCTCGATCAACTCTCTGGCGCAGTCCGCCTTTAAATACCCGAACGCGAAAAAGGTCGAGCAGACGGACGAATACCACGGCGTCAAAGTCGCCGACCCGTACCGCTGGCTCGAAGACGTCGATTCCGCCGAAACGAAAGCGTGGGTCGACGCGCAAAACAAAGTGACGTTCGATTATTTGTCGACGATCCCGCAGCGCGAAGAGCTCAAAAAACGCCTGACCGAGCTCTGGAATTACGAAAAATATTCCGCGCCGTTCAAAGCCGGCAAAAATTATTTCTATTACAAAAACGACGGATTGCAGAACCAGGCGGTTTTGTATATCGCGAATTCGATCAACGATCCGGGCAAGGTTTTCTTCGACCCGAACAAGCTTTCGGCGGACGGGACCGCCGCGCTTTCCGGCATGTCCTTCACCGACGACGGCAAACTCGTCGCGTACGGCGTCGCGATCGCCGGCTCCGACCGGACCGAATGGCGCGTGAAGGAAGTCGAAACCGGCAAGGACCTCGCGGACGTTCTGCCGCCGAACCGGCAGGGCGGCGTGTCGTGGCTCAAAGACAATTCCGGCTTTTTCTACAGCGGCTTCAAATCGACCGAAAAAGGCAAGGAATTAAAGGAAAACACGTTCGGACAGAAAATGTATTTTCATAAGCTCGGCACGCCCGTCTCGGAAGACGTTGTCGTTTACGAGCGCCCCGACAACAAGGAATATTTCATCGGCGGTTCGGTTTCGGAAGACGGCGATTACCTGATCGTCAGCGTCGGCAAAGGCACGGGACGCGAAAACATGGTCTACTACAAAGACCTTAAGCAAAAAGACGCGCCGATCGTGCCGCTCGTCGATAAACTGGACAGCGATTATTCGTTTATCGGCAACGACGGTTCGACGTTTTATTTCCGCACGGATAAGGACGCGGCGCGCGCGAAGGTCGTGAAAGTCGACGTCGCCGACAAAGATTCGAAATGGACGGACGTGATCGCGGAAGCGCCCGAAACCTTAGGCGGCGTCGATTTTCTCAACGACCAGTTCGTTTTGAATTATCTGAAAGACGCTTACACGCAGATCAAGATTTACGACCCCGACGGCAAATTCGTCCGCGACGTGAAGCTCCCCGGCATCGGCTCGGCGGGCGGGTTCGGCGGCAAGCGCAAGGACACGGAAACCTTCTACAGCTATTCGAGCTACAACGCGCCGCCGACGATTTACCGCTACGACATGAAGACCGGCAAATCGGAAATCTACCGGCAGGCGAAAGTCGCGTTCAACCCGGCGGATTACGAAGTCAAACAGGTCAAATACCCGAGCAAGGACGGAACGCAGGTGCCGATGTTCATCGTTCACAAGAAAGGCATCAAACTCGACGGCTCGAACCCGACGCTGCTTTACGGCTACGGCGGCTTCAACATCTCGCAGACGCCCGGCTTTTCCGTTTCGCGCGTCGTCTGGATGGAACGCGGCGGCGTCTACGCGGTCGCGAATCTGCGCGGCGGCGCCGAATACGGCGAAGCGTGGCACGAAGCCGGCACGAAACTGAAGAAACAAAACGTCTTCGACGACTTTATCGCGGCCGGCGAATACCTCGTCAATAACGGCTAC
>DATCMK010000012.1:0-39596 GCA_036563455.1 Pyrinomonadaceae bacterium
TGATCGTCTGCAGGATCTCGGAATCCTCGCCGCGTTCGCCGACCGAATTGACGAACGAGCGGTCGATCTTCAGCGTATCGACCGGCAGCCGGTGCAGATAACTCAAACTCGAATACCCGGTCCCGAAATCGTCGATCGACAAACGAACGCCGAGATCTTTCAGGCTTTTTAAGATTTGAATCGTTTTTTCGGCGTTTTCCATCGCGGCGCTCTCGGTGATCTCGAGTTTCAGCGACGACGGCGCGAGCTTCGATTCGGCGAGCGCTTTTTTGACGTCGCCGATCAAGCCGGTGTTGGACAGATGCTTGCCCGAGATATTGACGCTGACGATCAAATCCTCGGTCGTAAAAGAAATCTTTTGCCACTCGGCGATTTGCCGGCAGGTTTCGACGAGAATCCATTTCGTGATCGGAATGATGTGTCCGGTGTTTTCGGCGATCGGAATGAACTGCGCGGGCGAAATGAAACCGAGCTTATGATGGTTCCAGCGCAGCAGCGCCTCGAACCCGGTGAGCGAGCCGTCCGTCAACGAAATGATCGGCTGGTAATTGAGCGAAAGTTCTGCGCGCTCGACGGCGAACGGCAGCTCGGCTTCGAGCCGCGCCTGCGCGAGCGAGCGGTCGCGCAGCTCCTCGTTAAAGAACGAAACGCCCGATCCTTTTTCCTTCGCCTCGTGCATCGCGATGTTCGCGTCGCGCAGCACTTCTTCGGGCGTGTTGTATTCCTTGTGACACGGCGCGATGCCGATATTGACGCTCGCGTGAATTTTGTTTTCGCTCAGGATGAACGGCTGCGCGATTTTCTGGTGGATTTTCCACGCCACCTTTTCCGCCTTTTCGTCCGACGATAAATTGCTGAGGATGATCGCGAATTCGTCGCCGCCGAGGCGCGCGACTTTATCGTGCGCGCGCAGCATGCGCGAAAACCGTTTGGCGACGACCGTCAAAACCTTGTCGCCGATGCTGTGTCCGAGGCTGTCGTTGATGCTCTTGAAACGCACCAGATCGAGAAACAAAACGTAGGATTTCGAATCGCCGCCGGATTTGTTCTGCTCGATCTGTTCCTTGATGATTTCGCAGAAATTCGCGCGGTTCGGCAGTTTCGTCAGGCTGTCGTGCAGCGCGGCGTGCCGAAACTCGCGTTGGCTTTTAAGGAGCGCCTTGCCGATTTCCTCTTCCTTTTTTAACGAATGGGCGAGCTCTTCGGCGTATTTTTCGATCTGCTTGCGCTTTTCGCGTTCGGCGTTCGCCTTGTCGCGTTCGGCTTGTTCGGCTTGTTCGATCGAGTTCGTCATCTCGCCGATGATCTGTCGGTAGTTGTAATAAATGATGCCGAAGGCGACGAGCGAGACGGTGATCGAATAAGGATCGGCGTAATTGAGCAGTTTAAAGAAAATCCCCGCCAATCCGGCGCCCGCGAGATACGCGACGGAGAACGAAAAAACTTCTTTTTTCCAGGCCAGCCACGGCGTCGTGCCGGTTTTCAGCGCGTAATAGACGGACGCGAAAATCGACGAGGCGAGAAACTGGCTGATCGCCAGAATCCCGAGGGTCGGAATCAGGTTGGTCGTGACCGGCGAAGTCGGAACGATGTTCGATAATTTCGGAATCCAGTTCCAAACGTGGTAGGTCACGCCGGTCGAAAGCGCGATCAGTCCGATGTTAAAGAGAATGGCGAAACGCGGGAATTGAACGCCCTTGAATTTGAAGTATAAGCAGTTTGAAAAGATCTCGGCGGAAGCGATGACGATCGCCGCTTCGCCGCCGAACAGCAGGAACGTGAGAAAAATCATCGAATCGGAAAAACTGAGAATGAATTTCGAGCGCGGCAGCGCGATGCTCATGCGCGGCGCGATCAGGATCGTGAAGAAAAAGACGACGGCGAATTTCCAGTTCAGAACCTCCGGTTTGAGATTTACGGCAGCGAGCGACAGACAAACGCCGCCGATGAGGGCAATCGTAATTTTATAAAAGGTCGTTGTAGATTCCCGATTCATAAATGGGCAGATCGATGCGATATTGATTTTTGGACGAAAAGCCGAAGGGGACAAAAATCGATACGTGGTTTTGGGGGAAATTCGGACAAACCTCAAAGAAGCAAATTTGCCTTCACTATAATATCACTCTAAATCATTAGAAATCCAGAATTTTTATCTTTCGAAGCGCTGAAGCCGGAATCGGACGGAAGTTGAATTTGCGCGTAAATTAGACCGATCCGGCGCAAAAAGCACGCAACAAGTTTTACACAGCTCGCGCGAATCGGTCAACTAAGTTAAACGTTTATTCGCCGGAAACCGCGCGCCGCCGAAAAGGTCTTGAGATTTTGCGCCGCTTGTAGTAAAAAGGGAATATCGTTGCGCATTTAAAAATCTTCGATCTGGAGGACACTAATATGTCGATTATCTGGCAGCTTTTAGTCGGTTTGATTATCGGGGCGATCGCACGGGTTTTGATACCGGGAAGGGAAGCGATCGCGCCCGGCGCGCTCGGCTGGCTGATCACCGCGCTCATCGGAATGGCGGGCGCCTTTCTCGGAACGATCATCGCCCGCTCGCTCTGGCGCGGCGACGATTACACCGCAGGGTGGATCATGTCGATCGTCGGCGCCGTGATTCTGCTTCTGCTTTACCGTTTCATCGCCGCCCGGATGGGGCGCGCGACGAACACCTGAAACGAAAATCGAAAAGGCTTCATTCTTGCGGATGAAGCCTTTTTCACTGTCCGTTAAATAGACGACGCGCTAACTGCAGCCCTGATGACCGCAGTCGCAGGCGATTCCGGTGACGTCGCCTTCGTCCGCCGCTTCGCACTGCGGACTGCAGTATTCCTCGTCATCGGCAACCGCGCACCGGCACGCATCATGCGCGCATTTGTTATTCTCATCTGCCATACATCAAATTCCTCCCTTGTCCGATTTTAATATTTCCGTCGTTTGCGACGACAAATTCGATTATAAACCGCCGCGCTGATTCGGGCAATAAAAAGTGTAAAAAAAACGATTTACGGTCAAAGCCGGGCTTTGACTTCGGCGGCGCGATGCTTTAAGTTCGTAAACGCTTCCGGGTTGCTGTCAAATCTAAAAATTCAAGGAGGAAAATATATTATGGAGTTAATTTCCGAAGATGTCGGGCGCCGAAAATCCGACGGTTTGAAAGCAATTATCGCGGGCGGTTCGATCGCCGGCGCGCTCGACATCGCGGCGGCGGCGATCAACGCCGGGCTGCGCACCGGGCGCGGGATCATCTACACGTTCCAATCGGTCGCCGGCGGTCTGTACGGCGCGGAAACCTTTAACGGCGGGTATCGCACCGCCGCGCTCGGGCTTGCGATTCACTTTTTCATCGCTTTGACCGCGGCCGCCCTTTACTACGCGGCGAGCCGCAAATTGCGATTTATGATTCGTTTGCCCGTTTTGAGCGGCGTGCTTTACGGCGTCGCGGTCTGGCTTTGGATGTATCTCGTCGTGCTGCCGCTCTCCGCCTGGAAGCTTTCGACCTATTCTTTTTCATCGGTCGCGATCGGCATTTTGATTCACATTTTTTGCGTCGGCTTGCCGATCGCACTCATCGTCCGTCGATTTTCGAAATAAACGTGCAAAAGGCTTTTCTCGGGCGAAAAGCCTTTTGCCAATCACGATTTTAGATGCCGGTAAATCTTTTGGCGGAAATCGGGCCGAACTTATTTCTTCGATAGAAAACAAAAAAATAATTGGATCGGACCGGAAAACCATTTTGAATTTACCCGTTCGCCCCAGTGAATTCGGTCAAAATGACCTCTTTTTGGCCCTTTAACCGCATAACCGAATTTTTTGTTTATCATAATTTAAAGAGATTAAAATATGTGTTGACAAGTATGTCGGGAGAAAGGTTATATTAATTATCACGAGTCGTTATTTTCTGCGAACGGCATTTAATAATTATTCAGCTCTTTGGCTTAACATTAGGATAGTCCCAGCTTCTTTGATGAGCTCTATTCGAAAAAGTCCCTTCAAAAAAATAAATCGAAATTACCACACCCAAAGGAGGAAAGGGTCATGTGCTTTTTACGTTTGAGTATTTTCTCGGTTTGGATAAGCAGAGCAAAAATTTTAACGCTCCTTCCAACAAATAAGAGATTTTTTTCGAAGGCGGTGCTGCTAATCGCCTTTTTTTTGTTTACGATAATATTGTCCGCCTCACAGACATTGGCGGCTGAATTTACCGTCGATTCGACGGCTGACAATGAATTTAACGGCTGCAGCTTCGGCGCGTGCACGCTTCGCGAAGCGATCAACGCTGCCAATTTTCTGCCCGGCGGCGACACCATCAATTTCGCCCCGAACGTCACCGGAACGATCACGTTAAACGGTAACGAACTGCCGATTTTCAGCGACATCACGATCAACGGCCCGGGCGCCCGCGCGCTGAGCATTAGCGGTAACGGGCAGAGCCGCGTTTTCGTCGTTTCCGGCATCGGCACGACCGCCAACATCAGCGGTTTGAGGATTACCGGCGGCAACGCGCAGGTGATTTCGATCGGCGGCGTTTCGGTCAGCGACGGCGGCGGCATACTCAATGCAAACGGCGCAACCCTTAATTTGACCGAAGTCAACGTCACCGGAAATTCGGCGCTGACGCTCGGCGGCGGCGTCGCGACGCGAGCGATTCTGCTCGTCAACTCGACGACGAACATCACGCGGTCGGTGATCGGCAACAACGTTGCGGGCGCCGGCGGCGGCGGTCTCAGCAACCTCTCGACCGACATCCTCAGCAATGCGGTGACGAACATCTCGAATTCGACCGTCACCGGCAACAGCGCGCTCGCCGAAGGCGGCGGCGTCAGCAACGTCGGCGGCACGCTGAATATGACGAACAATACCGTCAGTCACAATCATTCGGCGCTCCTCGGCGGCGGCATCGTCAACGTCGCCGGCGCGCTCGTCGGCACCGTCCGAATGCGCAACAATATTCTCGCGCAAAACACCGCGGTGCTCGGATCGAACATTATCAGTTCGGACGGGCTCGGCATCATTAATTCTTTCGGCAACAATCTGATCGGCAACAACCTCGACATCAGCGCCAACTTCGCGGCGAGCCTGGTCATCGGCGGTTTGCCGCAGCCGAACGTCAACGCCGACATCGTCGGCAGCGTCGCGGTCGGTTATCAGCTCATCGACCCGGTGCTCGGGCCTTTGCAGAATAACGGCGGACCGACCGACACGCGCGCGCTCGGAGCGGGAAGTCCGGCGCTCGACCGCGCGAACAACTGCGTTACGACCAACGCCTGCCCCGGTTTTAACTCGCCGGCGGCGTTAACGACCGATCAGCGCGGCGCGGGCTTCGCGCGCGCGGTCGACGGCGACGGCGACGCCGCGGCGCTCGTCGATATCGGCGCTTATGAAAGCCAGTTCGTGCCGACCGGCGCGACGTTCACGGTGACGAATCTGAACGACACGGCGCCGAACGGGTGCACGCCGGAAGACTGCACGCTGCGCGAAGCGATCATCGCCGCCAACACGAGTCCCGGACCGGACACGATCAACTTTACGCCCGGCTTAAACGGCACGATTCCGCTGACGCCGGGGTTCGACCAACTGGTCGTCGCGAGCGACGTTTACATCGACGGACCGGGCGCGCGCGTCGTCAGCGTCAGCGGGCAAAACGCCAACCGGGTCTTTCTCGTGACCGGCGTCGGCACGAACGCGACGATCGAAGGTCTGACCATCACGAACGGCAGGGCTGAACTGCTCGATACGCTGCTCGGCGACGGCGGCGGCGTTCTTAACGTCGGCGGCTCGACCTTGCGCCTCGTCGAAGTCACGGTCAGCAACAACACGGCGACGAGCCTCGGCGGCGGCGTCGCGACGCGCTCGCTGCTCGGCACGACCTCGACGACTTACATCACGCGCTCGCTGATCAGCGACAACGTTTCGGTCGCGGGCGGCGGCGGCATCAGCAACATCGCGGTCGCCGATATCCTGAGCGGCGCGACGACGACCGTCACCAATTCGACCATCACCCGCAATCAGGCGGGCGCCGAAGCGGGCGGCGTGAGCAACGTTGGCGGCACGGTCAATCTGATCAACGATACGATCAGTCACAACCGCTCGGTGGCGACGGGCGGCGGCGTCGTAAACCTTGTCGGCGCGCTCGATTTGGGCGTCACCAACATGCGCAACACGATCGTCGCTTATAACAACGCCACGCTCGTCGGTTCGATCCTCAACCTGAGCGACGACGTGCTCGGCATTTTCAATTCGCTCGGCAACAACCTGATCGGCAATAATCTGAACGCGGAAGTGAGTTTCGCGGCTAGCGCCTGGGTCGGTCTCAGTCCGGAACCGAACGTGAAAGCCGATATCGTCGGCTCCGTGTCGGCCGGCACGAAGGTCATCGATCCGCTGCTCGGACCCTTGCAGAACAACGGCGGGCCGACCGATACGCGCGCCGTGCTGCCGGGAAGTCCGGCGATCAACCGCGGCAATAACTGCGTCGGAACCGATTCCTGCGCGACCGACCCGAGTGCCGACACGCTGCCGGAAGCGCTCTCGACCGACCAGCGCAGCATCGGTTTCCCGCGCATCAACAGCGGCGTCGTCGAAATCGGCGCGTACGAGCTTTTGGCACCGCCGACGGCGGCGCAGGTTTCGGTCGGCGGACAGGTCATGGACGAAAACGGCCGACCGGTTTCGAACGCGACCGTCACCTTGATCGATTCGGCGGGCGTTCCGCGGCAGACGGTGACGGGCAGTTTCGGATTTTATAGTTTTCAGGACGTCGCCGCCGGCGCCACGTATGTCGTCGAAGCGTCGCACCGCCGGTATGCTTTCGCGGCAAAAGTCGTCAGCGTCGCGGATGCGGTCAGCGATTTGAACTTCGTCGCCGGCGAGTCCGAACAGGCTCCGACGGTCGAAACGAAAGCCGCGGCCAAAAAAACGAAACTGAAATAAGCCTTGTACGTCGGCGGCTGACCGCGTCGGCCGCGGCGTATAACCGAACCGGCAAAACATGGCTCACGGCGGTTTCGAAGCGCCGCCGTGAAAAATTTTTCGGCGGTCAACGTCGGACTAAAAAAAGCTGAGCCGCGGCTCAGCTTTTTTCTTTTGCGGGCGATTTCAAATATATCGAAAATTCAAAATCGCTTTTATCGGCAAGCGTTTGTTTTTGGGGAACCGCTTATCGCCGCTCCTGCCGGGCGGAACGCCCGCATTCCGCGTTTTCGAGTCTCGGCAGCTTCATGGTTTCCGCGAATTCGCCGCCGGCGGTTCCGGGATTTTGCGCCAATTCGCGCGCCGCGCGTTTCATGACGGCGGCGATGTGGCCGTACATTTGCCGCCAAGCCAGCTGCGCTTCCGCCGTAAATTCGCCTCTCAAGGCATCGCGCAAAGTTTCGAGCAGCGCGACGCCGACCGTTTCGTAATGCTCGTCGCGCACGCCCGCCAGTGCATGGCGCCGGCCGAGATCTTCCAAGACCGGCAGCAGCCTTTCCGGTTCATCGAGCGTTTTGATCGCTAGCCCGAGCGTCGTCATCAGCTTTTTCTTCTGCGCGGTCAGATCGGCCGGAAAGAGCAGCTGCAGGACCGGCTGCATCGCGAATAAACGGTTATAAAAGACGGTCGCGACCGCCTCCGCCTGCGGCGCGACGCGTTCGAAATTATGTTGTATTAAAGAAATTTGCTCCGGGGTCATAATTGAATTTTCTCCTTTCAAAATCAGCCGTCTTCAAATTACCGCCGAACGCGTTTCGTCGCACTATCCAAACAGATAGGCGATTGAAATTTTTTTCGTTCGTCGAAAAACGTTCGGAAAGCGAGACGGAAATTCGCAAAACCCGTTTGCGGCGATATTTCAAAAGGGAAGCGCGGGCGGCGAATAAAATAAATAACGTTTCGCCGCTGATCGGAAAAAGTCCGGCGATTAGCGCCGGACTCGGTCGTCTCTCGTAATAATCGTTGTCGGGGTGCCGCCGAAAGCGCCGGCAGTCTATTTTTTGCGGCCCGGCGCGTCCGGTTTCGGGAAGGTCAACTTCCATTCTCCGTCTTCTTTAACGAAATCCATCGTTTTCCAAACGCCCTGCGCGTCCGGATATTCGAGCGTCGCGCGGTCGCCCGTAATTTTCTCGTTGCGCGATTCGTCGGTCGAAGCCTGCGGCGTTTCCGTCATTTTGAGCAGCGCGTCGTCGATCGGTTTGCCCGGCTCGGTCATGATTTCGAAAAATTCGAGCGCGTCTTTCGACATCACCCTTTTCAAACCGGCGACGTCTTTTTTCCGCCGCGCGGCGTAGGCGAATTTGTAAGCCTCGGTCGGCGTCGCGAGCGCGCCGGTCGACGGCTTTTCGACCTCTTTCGCCGGCGTTTCGGGCGTTGCGGCTTTATTGGACGCCGGCGTTTCCGGCTGGCCGGCGTTCGTCGGCGCCGTGTTGGCGGCCGCGTTGGCGTCGGATTTGTTGACGGCGGTCGTCGACGGGCAAGCCGTCGCCGCGCCGAGCGCGAGCGCGAGCGCGATGGTTTTGATGAATGATGGTTTGATTACTTTCATTTATTTACTCCGTTTGTCGTATAAAAAATCTTCTGCGAAACGGGCGTTTTTTTTCCGCCACCCGAGAAAGCTTATAATTTTTTCGCCCGTTCGCCGCTACCCATGCGGACGGTTCCGAATAAAGTCGACCGAAACCGCGCTCAAGCGCCGCCGGTCAGCGCCATCGCGATACCGAACAGCGCGAACACGCCCTTGATCGTCAGAATCACGAAAATCGTCATTTTCAGGTTCCGGCGCTGGTAATAATAATCCATGAATCCGTTGACCATGATCGCGACGCCGACCATTAAAACGAGACCGAGCAGCAGATACAAAATCGACGGATCCGCCGGAGCCTGCTGCTTTATTTTCGCCGCCGCTTTTGACGCCGCGCGGTAAGTTTCCGCCTGCGCGAACGATTCGCGCGCCTTGACGATCACGGCGACCATGAAAACGCACAGCAGCGCGCCGAGCACTCCCATGACGAGCCCGAGCGCGCCGACCGTTTCCGGGTCGAACAGCGTCGGCTCGTCGCATTTCGGACAGACATTGTCGGCGGTCGCGCCGTGAAAATCGCACTGACCGCAGCTGCGCAGTTTGAACGCCGCGCGCGCTTCGTGCGGTTCACCAAGGGGTATTTCGGAATTTTCGATGTTCATAGCCTTTAAATTTCTCCGCGCACCCGGTCAGTGCATGATGTCCTGATATGTCCCGATCTGAATCCGCTCGATCTTTAAATTCTGCGGCGAGCGGATGCGCATTTTGACGAACGATTCGGCGCCCGCCGCCTCGCATGCTCGGCGTTTTTCCTTCATGACGTCTTCCGGGTAAAACGCCTGATTGGCGTTCGCGCCGCGCCGGACCTGGTCTTCGTCGATCGAGCCGTAGGCGCACAGCTCGTTTTCAAACGCGGCGCTGTGGTTTCTGCCGCTGCGAAGCGGGTCGTTGACGAACCGACGCGCGGCGCCGGCGGCGTTCGCGAGCTCGATTTCGACGTTCAGGAGCGGCTGCTCGCGGATGATTTTCTTCCGGCGCTCAAAGGTTTCGACCGTGCCGTTTTTTCGGTCGTCGGCGCGTAACCGTTCGATCTCGGCGGCGGCCTCCGCCGAGCAGAGATGCGTTTGGCCGTTTTCGGAAGGATCGTCGCAGACCGTCGGGCCGCCTTCCGGCAGCCGCAAAATCAAATGCTCGTTGTGCTTGACGGTGCGCGCCGGAAACGAAATTTCCTGCCATTCGGCGGAAGTTTGAATCTCGCCCAAAAAATCGTGCGGGTAGCTTAAAATCGTCAGCTCGCGGCAGCCGCTCAGATAAGCGCCCGCCAGAAGCATCGTCAGCAGACCGAAAATCTTTAATCTCATACTCAATCTCCACTTAAAAATATCGTCAAAATATCGTCCGACTTTTGCCGCTCGGCGTCGATGCGCGGTTCAACGGGCGATTCGAGCCGGCTGTCGTTCGGCTCGAGCGTTCCGCCGACGACGATCCGCGCGACGAACGAAAAGACGAAAAACGCGACCGCGGCGACGAGCTAACCGATCAAGGCAAAGGCGGCAGCCTCTTCGAGCGCCGCGTCGCCGCGACCCGCGACGCGCGCCTGCCTGTCGCCCGCAAAGCCGTTCGCCGCGAGGCGGTTTTCGATCTGCGCGATCGTCCAATTGACGCCGTGCGCTTTGAGCATCATCTGGCAGCAGGCAACCCGGCACTCGATCGGCGAAGCCTGCCCGATCGCCGGCAGGTTGCTTCCTGATTGCGTCACCCATTCAACCACTTTTTTTCTCTCCGTAATCATTCAAAAAAATAAATACTGCCTTAATAAACGCCCGTTTTTCGCGGGCATTTTGAATTTAGCGAAAATGCCTGCGCGGGTAACTACCCGCGTGGATAGCAATTGAATTTCCCGCCGCGATTCGCGTTTTCAAACGCCGTGCGAAACGCCGGGCCGCGGTCCCTTGAAAAATTTACGGCGTTTCACGAAATAAAAAACTCGTCCTTTCGGTCGGAAAGCCGGCGAAGGGAAGACTCGCCCGCCGAAATGCGAACCGGCGGCGGGCGAAGCGTAAAGAACGGCCTATTCGGGCCGCGCGCAAAAGCCGGGCGCAGCCGGAGAAAGCGACGGCGCAACTCGAAGGATTCCGCGCGCCGTCGCTTTCGAGACCGCCGCGTGTTAAAAAGAAGCGCCGCCGCGAGCGGCGCGCGGCGCTTTTTTTGAGAGTTGGGGAAAAATCGCTAATCTTCGTCTTTGAGATAAAGGCCGACGACGACCATCGCGATCGCGATGACGAGCGGAATCGCCGCGATGTGCCAGTTTTCGCCGACGGCCGCGACGACCGCGCCGCGGCGGCGACCCGCATGGTGCGGACCGGGACCGAAACCCAAAAACACCATCAGCGCCGCTCCCCAAAAGGCGGTGCTCATAATCAGCAGAAACTTTCCCGTTTCGGATTTGCTGAACGGCGCGTTTCGATGCCGTAAATTATTTTGTCGGGGCGGCCGGTCGGCGATTTCGAACCTGTCGAATTTCGGTCTTCCGCAGCCCGGGCATTCGACGAGCCGGTTTAAGGTCTGATACCGGCAATGCGCGCATTCGTAGATCGTTGTATTGCGCGGCGGCGCGCCGGACAAAAAAGCGGCGGCTTTCGCGTTTGCGCGGGCTTCGCGCGGCGGCGCGGCTTCTCGTGCGGCGGACTGTTCGGACGCCGGCTTGATTCGACCGCATTCCGGGCATTCGGTCAGATTGAGTTTCGAGCGATGGCGGCAATGCGCGCACTCGAAAGCGAATTGTTTGAAAAAGTTCGGGGGCGTCGTGTTCATAAGCTTCTGAAGTTTCTGAAATCCCGCGGCTCGTTTTAATCGGCGCGCTCTCGCGCGCCGACCGCGAATTATTAGAATTTACTTGAATCGGCCGCGGCGAACACCGCCTATACAGGTAGCCGTCGCCAAAAAAGGCGAGTTTTTCAAAGAAAACTCGCCTTTCTCATTTCACAATCAAAATTCCGAATCTCAGTCGAGCAGTCGATTCTGCAGCGCTTTGGCGACGGCGTCGGTCTTGGAATGCACCTGCAGCTTGTCGTAGATTTTCGTCATGTGAAATTTGACCGTGTTGTAGGAAACGCCGAGTTTTTTAGCGGCGGTCGTGAAATTATAGCCGTCGACGAGCAGTTTCAAAATGCGCGTTTCGTGCGCCGTCAGATCGTAATCGACGCGCTCGGGCGGGCGGAATTCGCGAAAGAGCGTGATCACGCGCGAGGCGACCTCGGGCGACATCGGCGCGCCGCCGGTGACGGCTTCCTTGATGTTTTCCAGAAGTTTCGTCGGCGGCGTGCGTTTCAACAGATAGCCGCACGCGCCGGCGCAGAGCGCGTCAAAAATCCGCTCGTTGTCGTCGTGGATCGTGAGCACGAGGATTATCAGGTGCGGGTACATCTCCTTGAGCGCGCGGATGCCTTCGATGCCGCTCATGCCCGGCAGGCCGATGTCGGTCAGCACGACGTCGGGCTGCTCTTTGCGCGCGCGCGCGATCCCTTCCTCGGCGGTGCGGAACGCGCCGAGGCATTTGAAGCCCTCGGTGAAGTTGATGAGCGTCTGCAGGCCCTCGCGCAGCTCGCGCTGGTCTTCGATGATCAGGGTCTTGATGGTTGCCGGTTGGTTGTTTTCCATAATTTTTTTTAGTGTAGGCCGTCGCCGCCTCCGTTGTCGCTATCCGTGTAGATAGCCGCGCCGCGCCCGTTCGCCTGCGTGATGTGGACGTCGTCGCCCGTCTGCGTCAGATGCATCGGAATGACGAGATTGATGACCGTTTCGCCGGGGCGCGACGCGACGCCGCAGACGCCGCCGAGCTCCGCCGCGCGCCGCCGCATATTGACGAGCCCGTTGCCGCCTTTGTCGGGCGCGAAATCCTCGCTCAAAATCTCCGCGACGTCGAAACCGCGCCCGTTGTCTTTGATTTCGAGCCGCAGGTAATTGTCGTCCGCCGCGAAATTGATGAAAACTTCCGTCGCGCCCGAATGCCGCACGATATTGTTGACCGTTTCCTTGAAAATCGAAAAAACCTCGCGCCGGATGTTCGCGCCGAGCGAGACGTGATTCATCTCTTCCGGCGTTTCGAGCTCGAATTCGATGTCGCGCGCGGCGAGCACGTCGGAGGCGAACCGCCGCATTCTTAAAACCAATTCGCGCAAATTGTCCTTTTTCGGGTTGATCGCCCAGACGATGTCCGCCATCGCGTCGACGAGCTCGTTCGAGACGTCGGAGATCCTTTCGAGCGGATTTTTGACGGTTTCCAAAATCGCCGAGGCGCGCGCGACTTCCGTCAAAACCGAGATTTGCGTTAAAGACGAGCCGATGTCGTCGTGCAGATCGGTCGCGATGCGCGTGCGCACCTTTTCGAGCTCGGCGAGGCGTTCTTCGCGCGCCTTGCGCAGCGCTTCTTCCGCCTGCTTGCGCTCGCTGATGTCGCGCGCGACGCCCGTAAAATAGCGTTTGCCTTCGAGCTCGAACTCGCCGAAAGAGATTTCGATCGGAATTTCCGCGCCGCTTCGGTGCCGTCCCGCGAGCTCCATGCCGGTCCACGGGATGTTTTTCGCGCCGGTCGCGACGTAACGGTCCAGGCCGGCGTCGTGCCGGGCCTGAAATTCGCGCGGCATCAGCACCGTCAGTTTTTCGCCGATCAGATCTGCCGCCCGCCAGCCGAAAACCTTTTCGACCGCTTCGTTGACGAAGACGATGCGGCTGTCGGTATCGATCGTGATGATCGCGTCCGACGCCGTCTCGGCGAGCGTTCGGAAGCGGGTTTCGCTTTCTCTCGCGATGCGTTCGCTTTCGAGCGATTTGGCGAGCGCCGCTTCGACCTGCCGGGTCTTCGCGACGCGGTAGCGGTCGAGCAGAAAGACGCCGATCGCGGCGGTCAAAATCAGCGCGCCGACGAACTGCCACGTCCGCCAGAACGGCGGCGCGATGCGAAAAGAGAGCGCGGCGGTCTGCTCGCCGGCGCGTCCGGCGGAATCGACCGCGCGGACGACGAAGCTGTAATCGCCCGGCGCGAGACCGGCGAAATTGACCGTTCGTTCGGCGCTCGGCGCGCTCCAGTCCTTGCCGCCGTCGCCGTCGATCTTATACTGGTAGCGCAGCCCGCTGCCGATGCTCAAAAATTGAATCTGCAGATTGTTTTCGTCCGATTTCAGCTGAATGTTCTCCAGCGTCTCGCTGCCGAACGGCGAAACCGGGTAATCCTTGCCGGCGATCCGCAGGGCATTGATTAAAACGCGCAGACTGTTGCCGGCATTGTTCGGCCCGCCTTCTTCGTCGAGCCGCGACAGCCCGTTCAGCGTTCCGAGCCAGATTCGCCCGGCGCGGTCGGAAAACGCCGCCGATATCTGGTCGGAAGCCAGCCCGTCGGCGGTCGAGTAATGACGCACGGCGCCGGTGTCGGGCTGCAGACGATCGAGCCCGCTGATCGAGCCGACGTAAATATTGTCGGCAAAATCGCCGGTCAGCGCGCGGACGTTGTCGCTTGCCAGCCCCTGCGCGGTCGAAAAGCGTTTGAGATCGAGCGTTTCGGCGTTCGGATTTTCGAGCATCGCGACGCCTTCGCGCGTCGAACCGATCCAGAGGCGGTTGCGGCGATCGGCGTAGAGCGCGAAAATGCCGCCCGCCGGCAACCCTTCGGCGGGCGTAAAGCTCTTGAAACGTCCGTCGCGGTAGCGCAGCAGCCCGCCGCCGTAACCGCCGAGCCAGATGTTTCCGGTGCGGTCTTCGGCGTAGGCGCGCGCGCTGAATCCTTCGGGCACGCCGTCGGCGGCGTTAAAAAAACGCCAGGTTTTGGTTTTCGCGTCGAGCCGCGCGATGCCGCTTCTTTCAGGCGTTTCGCGCGTCGCGAACCAATGATTGCCGCCCGAGTCCTCGAAGCCGGTGTAAAACTGATTGCCCCTGAAACCGTCCTTTTCGCCGAACGTTTCGAGCGGCGCGCGACCGCCGAGCGCCGCCGGATTTTCTTCCGGCGCGAAACGGTACAGCCCGTTCGTCGACAGCGCCCACCAGCCGCCGCCCGAATCGAGCAGCGCCGTGGTCGAAGTCCACATGAAACGGTCGCCTTCGGGCATTTTGAGCTGTCGGGACTCGATTTTCGCTCCGTCCGCCCGGCTGATCAGCCAATCGCCGTGGACGACGTAAACCGATCCGTCGCGGGCTTGGTGAATCGAATGCACGCGCGGCTGAAAAAGCCCTTCGGAAAGCCCCCACGAAGACACGCCGCGGCGATTGTAGCGCACCGCGCCGGATTCCGAGCCGAACCAGATGTTGTTTTCCGCGTCCTCGACGATCGAAGTGATCGCGGTCGGCAAACCGTTCGTGTCGTTTAAATAGTCAACTTTTCGTTTGTCGAAAACGTAGAGCCCGCCGCCGGCTGGAATCCAGATCTTGCCGTCCGAGGATTTAAAGACGCGCCCGACCGAGAGCGTCGGGCGGAATTTCGAGGCGCCGGACGCGTCCCGGTCGACGCCGCCGAAGACCAGACGCAGCATTTTGCCGGGATCGTCCGGCAGTTCGACGGCGCCCGCGGACCCGACCAGCTTTTCCTCGACCGAGGGCGCGCGAACGCTTCGGTCGGGCGCGTCGGCGAGCGCGACGATGCTTTCCGGTTTGAACACGAACGCGCCGGTCGTGTGTGCGACCCAGATCCGCCCGTCCGGATCTTCGACCAAAGCGCCGATGCCGTCGTAGGTCGTTTGTTTTTCGATCGGGTAGAGAACCCGTCGATCGTCGGGCAAGAGACGCAGCACGCCGTTGCCGGTGCCGAACCAGATGCTTCCGTCGCGGGTTTCGGTCAACGACGTGACGCCGTTGCCGTGCGCGCTGCGCGCGAGGTCGCCGAGGTCGAACTGCCGCATCCGCAGCTCGCCGTTTTCGCGGATCAGAAAGACGTCGTTGTTGACGCCCCACAAACGCCCGCGCGAATCCTCAAACATCGTCGAAAAAACGGTTTGCCCGACGTTCTGCGCGTTGAAGATATGAAAGCCGCTCTTCGTTGCCGCCGCCGACGCGGCGGCGTCCGGCTGGTCGATCGGCGTTTCCGGGTGCGTCCGGTAAGTGCCGCCCGCGCCGGAAACCCAGAACGTACCGTCGCGCGTCTCGTAGGTCGAATTGACGATCGCCAGATCGGTCTGGTCGGGGAGCCGAAAGTTGACGAAGTCGCGCCCGTCGAAGCGCGCCAGGCCGGTGCGCAGCGAAAACCACAAAAAACCGCGCGAATCGCGGAAAATATTGAGCGTCGCGCCGGTCGCGAGCCCTTCGGCGGAACTGTAAAGCTTGAGCGGGAGCCGCTCGGCGCGCGTTGCGGAAAGCAGGACGGGCCCGCACAGCAGCGCCGCCGCGAGCAGAGATTGAAAAATGTATTTTTTGAGCGACATTTTAAAGATTCAATAATCCCGACGATGGTTCGACAGAGTATTCCGGATGATATAAAAACGCGACATTTGCCCCGAATTACAAAGAAAGACTGTCTCTCGAAAATAGTTTCATGAAAATTGTTAATCCGCGTGCGAAAGCCGTAAACCGCTGCCGGCGAAAGCTTTTGATAAATTTTATCGCATTATTTTCGAATGGATTCAAGGCGCGCCGAACGGCTTTCGGAAAACCGGCGCGCCGAATCAGGCAACCGTTCAGACATTAAAAAAAATAATGGACGCGATGGATAAAATTGCTTGACCAATCGAAATTTTAATGTAATATGTTAAAAGTCTTAACATATTTCTTGGCAATTATTCTAAAAACAGTCGGTATCAGGCGCATTTCGGCGCTTTATTAAGTTTATTTTGAGATTTTTAGGAGTTTTTTAATCATTTTGTTAAAACCTTTAACAAAATATGCGCAAAATAAATCCCAAAGATTTTAAGCTCGCGACGCGCGGCACTTCGCGCGAGATCAACCGCCAGATCGCGCTGACGCTGATCCAGACGCACCAGCCCGTTTCGCGCGCCGATTTGGCGCGACTTATGAACACGAACCGGGCGAACATCACTTTTCTGGTGAACGAGCTGCTCGAAGAGAACCTCGTGCGCGAAGGCGCGCAGGGAGCTGAAAAGGTGCGCGGCCGCAAACCGACTTTTCTTTATCTCAATTCGCAGAAACATTTCGCCGTCGCGGTCGACATCCGCGCGAGCCGCACGTTTTTGATGGTCACCGACGCGCTCGGCAAGCAGCTCGGCGAGGTACGGAGCTTCGCGACCGAGCTCGACCCCTTGAAGTTCGTCAAATCCTTGGGCGCGCGCGTGCGGGAAATCCTGGGCGCGAAACTCGAAGCTTCGAACTGCGAAGGCATCGGCATCGTCGTGCCCGGCATGCTCGACCGAAAATCGAGCGTCGTGCTCAACGCGCCGACCCTCGGCTGGCGCGACGTCGATCTGCTGTCGCCGCTGCAGTCGGAATTCGGCGGCATCCGCGTGCATCTCGAAAATTCCGGCAAGGCGTGCGCGCTCTCGCAGATCTGGGCGACGCGCACGGACGGCATCGGTTTTAACGATCTCGTCTTCGTCTCGGTTTCCGACGGCGTCGGCGTCGGCCTCGTCATCAACGGCGAGCTGATTCGCGGGCGGCACAACACGGCGGGCGAATTCGGGCACGTGCCGTTGAGCATCGACGGTCCGCCGTGTTCGTGCGGCGCGAACGGCTGCTGGGAGGCCTATATTTCAAACTTGGCGACGCTCTCGCGCTATTTCGGCAAAAATTTATTAAGGCGCCAGCCGCAGGCGGTCGAAACGGCGAAATTTACGATCGGCGATCTGATCGCGGCGGCGCGCGCGGGCGAAAGCCGGGCGTTGACGGCGCTGCATTCGACGGCGCGCTACCTCGGGCTCGGTTTGGCTTCGATCATCAACGCCGTCGATCCGTCGTGCGTTTACATCGGCGGCGAGGTGACCGAGGCGTGGGACCTGATCGAACGGGAAGTTCACGACGCGATCAGGGAAAGGACATTGACGAAGGAACTCGGGGCGACCGCCGTCCGGATCGTGCCGGCGATCGAGCATCCGCGCCTGCGCGGCGCGGTCGCGCTCGTCACGGCGCCGGCTTTCGCCGCTCCGAAAGTGGCTTAAAAACACTTAAGAAAAAAACAGCGGTTATGAGGGTTATGAATATTTTCCCGCGAAAAACGCGAAACGACGCGAAAGGAAAAACAAATATTTCTAAAAATATTTCGCGTGCTTTCGCCTGCGTTCGCGGGGAAAAAACAAATCCTTCATAACCGGCGACTCAGATTTAATAAACAAAAAATCATTTCACAAGGACGGTTGATCTTAAAAACAACCGGTGCTTTGCAGGGTGAAGTGCGCTCAAAATCCGGCGGTCGATTTTGAAGGAATAAGCAGGGCAAGAACAACGAAATTACTTGGAGGATTGTTTGAGATGAGTGGTGAAGAGAATTTGAAGTTTTTTATAAAGCATAGATTATTTTTCCCGGTCTTGCTTCTTTTAATGATTATCGGCGCGTCGAGCGCTTTCGCGCAAACCAATTTCGGGCGCATCTCCGGCACGGTCACCGATTCGACCGGCGCGGTCGTCGCCGGGGCGACCGTCGTCGTTTCCGATCCGGCGACGAACTTTTCGCGCACGGTGACGACCGACGAAAGCGGATTTTACACGGCGACGAACCTGCCGGTCGCGACCTATACGGTTTCGGTCGAAGCGCCGAACTTTAAGAAGGGCGTGCAGACGGGCAACGTGCTCAATGCCGACGCCCGGCTCACGGTCGATTTCGCGCTCGAAGCCGGGCAGGTCACCGAAGTCGTGCAGGTCGTGCAGGAAAGCGGCGAAACGGTCAACACGACGTCGGGCGAAGTCGGCAAGGTCATCGATTCTCAGCAGGTCGATAACCTCGCGCTCAACGGGCGCAATTATTATCAATTGCTGACGGTCATTCCCGGCGCGGTCGCGACGAGCGACGATCAGCTCGACACGAATCTCGCGACCAACACGATCAACATCAACGGCAACCGCGGCGTGTCGAACAACCTCACGCTCGACGGCGGAAACAACAACAACGCCGGGTCGAACGCGAGCCAGATCAACAACGTCGGCGTCGATTTCATCCAGGAAGTGAAAATCCAGACGTCGAACTTCAGCGCCGAATACGGGCGCAATTCGGGCGCGCAGGTCAACGTCATCACCAAGCGCGGAACAAACAGCTACCGCGGTTCGGTTTTCGAATTCCTGCGCAACGACCTGTTCGACGCGCGCGGCGCGTTCGACGCCGCCAAACCGTTTCTGCGCTATCACAATTACGGCTACAGCTTCGGCGGCCCGTTGCCGTTCTTCCGCTTCGGCGAGCGCGACCCGGACGAGTCGTTTTTCGCGCCCGGAAAGAAGTTTTATTTCTTTTTGGGTCAGGAATGGAAATCGATCCATCGTTTCGGCGCGGCGAACCGGCAGACGATTCCGACGACGGCGGAACTGAACGGTGATTTTTCGTTTCGTTTGAGGGGCGCGGACGGCATCGTCGGCACGGACGACGACGGCGTTTTGCGCGATCCGACGCGGACGGGCGCCTGCACGGCGCGCTCGGTTAATCCGCAAACCGGGGTCGTCACGCCGGCGGTCAGAACCGCCTGCTTCGGCGGCACCGACGTCAGCCTGCGCAACCGGATTCCGCTCAACCGCATCACGCCGAACGGCGTCGCGGTCGCCAATGTTTTCCGCTCGATGATCGGGCTTTCGTCGCAGTACATCGATTCGCCGACCGGTTCGAACATTACGTTTCAGCCGCCGATCGCGAGCGATTTCCGGCAGGAATTCATCCGGCTCGACTACGACTTCAACCAGAACAACAAGCTTTACGGGCGTTATATCCACGACACGAACGAAGTCGTCGAACCGTACGGCACGTTTATCAATTCGCCGCTGCCGACTTCGCAGCAATTCCGCAACCGTCCCGGCAACGGGCTGCAGGTCGGGTACCTCTGGAACGTGACGCCGACGCTCGTCAACGACGCGCGCTTCAACGCCTCGTGGACCGATCAGCGGATCGTTCCGAGCACCGATTTCTGGAACCGCGACACGTACGGCTACACCTTCCCGCAGCTTTTCCCGAACGGCGGGCAGTATGAAAACTCGATTCCCGACACTTCCTTCAACAACGTCTACGCCAGCTTTTTCGGCGTCGCGCGCGCGCTGACGGCGCTCGCGCGCGATTACATGATCATGGACACGGTGACGTGGGTCAGGAACAACCACCAGTTCAAGTTCGGCGGTCTCGCCAACTTCAGCGAAATTTACCAGAACGGTCGATCGACCTACGCCGGCAACGTCACGTACAACAGCGCGCAGAACCCGAACTCGACGGGCAACAATTTCGCCGACGCGCTTTTAGGAAATTTCCGCACCTACACGGAAGCGAGTCTCGACCCGGCTTCGCATTTTAAGTTCGAACAATACGAAGCCTTCGCGCTCGACAGCTGGAAAGTCAACAAAAAGCTGAGCCTGGAGCTCGGCGTGCGCTGGCAGTACGGCTTGCCGTTTTACGCGGCGGAAAACACGATCGCCAATTTCGACCCGGCTTATTACGATCCGGCGCGCGCCGTCGGCCTCAATTCGACCGGCTCGGTCGTCGTTCTCGGACCGAACTCGAACCGCTACAACGGCCTCGTCCGACCGGCGGGCGAAATCCCGACCGCGCTCGCGAATAATCCGGCGCTCGCGAACGTGCCGGCGGTCGCGCCGCGCGGGCTTTACGACCCGAAACATTATTTCATGCCGCGCGTCGGCTTCGCCTACTCGCCGTTCGACGACAACAAAACGGCGATTCGCGGCGGCTTCGGCATGTACTACGACCGCATCGAAGGCAACATCATTTTCCCGCTCGAAAACAATCCGCCGTTCGTCGAATCGGCAAGCTACGAAAACGGCAATATCGCGAATCCGCAGGGCGGCGCGGTGTCGGCGCTCGCGCCGTTCGCCAACATCACGACGATCAGCCCGGACATGAAAACGTCCTACACGATGAATTTCAGTCTCGGCGTGCAGCGCGAGCTGCCGTGGGGCTTGTTCGTCGAAGCCTCGGCGGTCGGCAATCTCGGTCGCAATCTGACCAGACAGATCGATTTAAATTCGATCCCGCTGCTCGTCCAGGTCGCCAATCCCGGCGTCAACACCAATCTTCTGCGCCCGTACAAAGGCTATTCGGGAATTTTGCAGAGGGTTTCGGACGCGACTTCGCATTATTACGCGATGCAGCTTTACGGCGCGAAACGCAAGGGCGACGTCCTGGCGACGCTTAGCTATACCTGGTCGAAGGTTCTGACCGACGCCAACGTTCTGACCGAGCAGGCGGAAGACAGCCTAGTTAACCGTCGGTTCAACTACGGTCCGGCGACTTTCGACCGCACTCACGTCTTCGTCGCGACCTATACTTATTCCGTGCCGTTTTTCAAGAAAACGAGCGGTTTCGTCAAGGCGTTGCTCGACGGTTACGAGCTCAGCGGCATCACGCGTTTTCAATCGGGCAGACCGTTTACGATCACCGCCAATTCCTCGATCGGCGGAAACCGGCGCGCCGACCTCATCAGCGACGACATTTATGTTAAAGATGGGCGTCAATGGATTGATCGCGCGGCTTTCGCGCCGGCGCCGGGCACGCGTTTGGGAAACAGCGGCGTCGGCATCGTCCGCGGCCCGTCGTTTTTCATCACGGATCTTTCGGTTCGCAAACGCTTCCGCTTCGGCGAAAAACGCGATCTTCGCCTGCAGGCCGACGTCTTCAACGCGTTTAACCGGAATAACTACCGCGATATTAATACGACCTGCGCCAGCGTTTTGAACGGCGAATGCCAGGGCAGCTTCGGGCAGATCACGTCGTCCGGTCCCGGACGCAGCATCCAGCTCGGCATCAAGTTCGGTTTCTAATCGACTCGAACAGAACATAAAACAGAGTTTTCGGCCCTCGCAAAAACCGTAAACTCTGTTTTATAAAGAAATTATTTTTCCTTAATGTTTCGAGTCCCGCCGTTCGATTTCGGATTCGGGATTTCGAATTTAGGATTTGTTTGTAATTGGCAATCCGTAACGCCGAAGGGCAAATTATGTCTGTTAATAAAGTTTATCTTCATACGATTTGGCTGGCGCTGGTTTGGTGCGTCATCGTTCAAAATCAAGCCTTCGCCCAAGCGAAACCGGCGCCGCCAAAGGTTTCGACCGCCGCGCTCAAAGCGGAGGTCCGCGATTTTATGGCGCGCGAGATGGCGGCGCATTTCGGCGACATCAAAACGCTCGATCCGCCGCCCGACAGGGTTTTCAACGCGCTGACGGTCGGCGATTTCTCATGGGGCAGCTTCGCGCGCGCGCTCGCCGCGCAGGCCGACGTCGGCGGCTCGCGCACGATCGCCGGCAAGGACACGGCGCGCGCCGTCGCCGAAATCGGTCTGATCGAAGCGCGCAAAGGCAGCAAGGCGTTCTCGCAGCTTTATTCGACGCTCGCTCTGCGGCACTACGGCACCGACCTGTCGAAAAACGCGGTCTGGCAGTCGCTGAGCGAGTCGGAAAAAAAAGAATGGCACGAGCTCTTGGACCCGGCGCGTTTTTACGACGCGAAAAAACGCGAGGTCATCAATCTGCCCGAAAATTACCTCGGCGTCGCGGCGCGCGTTTCGGCGATGAGTTTTCGAATGGGCATTCTCAAAGACCGCGCCTTTCTCGATTCGGTCGTCGAACGCGCCGCGCAGCAATTCACCGAGGGCAGAATTTATTCGGACGACAACCCGCCGACCGGGCGCTACGACCGCTACTCGAACGAATACGCGCGCTTTTGCTGGGACGCGGCGGAAATCGCCGGGCGCCGCGACATCCTCGAAAAGCTGAAGCCGTCCTTAAAAGAACAGATGCAGCTCTGGTGGGATCTGGTTTCCGACGAGGGCTACGGCTACAACTGGGGCAGGAGTCAGGGCCTGGTGAGTTATCTCGATACGTTGGAGATCGCCGCTTTCCTCGGCGAACATCCCGAGTTTCGCCCGGCGAAGATCGAGGACGTCGCGAGCGTTTATAACCTGGCGTGGCGCTGGATTCGCAAAGATTATTCGCTCGATACGCACATGTTCACGGTTTTCGCGTTCGGGCGCGGCAACTATTCGTACATCAACCCGTCGCGCGAATGGCAGCAGACCGGCACCGGTTTCGGCAAGATCATTCTCGCGCACGATTCTTTCATGAAAACGCTGGAGCGCGAAAAAGTCACCGAAATTCCCGCCGCGCCGAAATTCAGAGAAGTCGCGCGGTTCGTGTTTTTCGAGAAAAAGCCGGATCGCCAGTTCGGCGTCTGGCTCGTCCGGCAGGGCGGATTGCGTTTCGCGCTGCCGATCACGACCGGGACGAAACCGGCGATCGCCGATTATCTGCCGGCGCCGTTCGGTCTGAAAGGTTTCTCCGCGCCGGTCGAGGAAGTTTACCCGTCGATGGTGCCGTTTCTCACGCTCGAGGACGGAAAAACTTATGCGACGAGCGAGGGCGCGGACTCGATCGACCCGGCGACGGACGGGCAATCGCTGCGCGTCGTGTGGAAGAAATGGGCGCGCGTCGGCAGCAAATCCGGCGCGACTTTCGCGAACGGCATCACGAGCGAAGTGCGCTGGCGCATCGACGGCGACAAGCTGATTCGCACCGAAACCCTGACGGCGGACCGTGATTTAACGATCGTGAACTGGCGCGTCGCCGTGCCGACGACCGCCGACCGGACGCGGTTCGAAATCGGCGACGGCGTCCGCGCCGATCTTCTGGAAGGTCGCGAAGGCGCTTTGAAGGTTTCGGCGAAAGCCGACTGGCAGCTGAAGACTTCTTTGCTCACGACCGGCGACGGCCGTCTCGGCAAGGGCGTTCTCGGCGCGATCCCGCTTCATCTGATTTACGAATCGGCGGACGTTTCGCTCAAAAAAGGGCAAACGGCGGTTTGGGAAATCAGTCTGGAATCAATAAAATAAATACGGCTTATAAAAAGAAATATTTCATTAGTTTACAAGGAAAAAATATGATCGCCGAAGAGACACAACTTTCCGCATTGGTCACGGATTGGAGCAAAGTTCCGGTCGAAAAACCCGAAGAGGGAATCGAACGCCAGATGGTGGTCGGACAAAACGTGATGATCTGTCGTTTCCGGTTCGCGCCGTTCAAGGTCACCGCCGCGCACAGCCACCGCCATGAACAAATGAGCCTGATCGTGCAGGGAAAGGTCAAATTCATCATCGGCGACGAGGAACGCATCGTCGGCCCCGGCGACGTCCTGCATTTCCCGCCCGATTTCTGGCACGGCGCGACGATGCTCGACGAGGAAGTGATTTTGATCGATATTTTTTCGCCGATTCGAGAAGATTTTTTAAACAAAAAGTAGCGTGCTCCGATAAGCTTTGCGGCTTTGCGCCTTTGCGGGGGCTTCAAAAAATCTCGCGGATAAAGTCCTCCAAACTTAAAGCGAAAACCCGGGCTCCCGCAAAGCCGCAAAGCCGCAAAGCGCGATCAGTCGTCGCGCGGTTCGACGAGGTAAAGGTCGCGGCCGGCGCGTTCGACAATCAATGCGTCGGCGTCCGATTCGTAATCGGCGCGGCGAAAATCTTGATAATCCAGGTAGCCGAGATTGACGCGGCGGCAGTCCTCTTCCGAAACCTGCGAAGCGAGCGTGATCCGGTAGCGCATTTCGTGCGCGCGTTCGGCGCGGCCGGCAAAGGCGACGTGCGCGAGATGCGCGGCGACGCAAAGGTTCGATTGCAGCTCGCCCGATCGGGCGACGAGTTCTTTGACGCGTTCGAGCGGCGCGTAACCGCCGAAACGTTCGATGTCGGCGCCGTGCGTTTCGGAGATGCATTTGAGATGCGGCGCGTAGATTATTAACTCGCCGCCTTCTTCGATGACGCCGCCGAGCCGGTAGCTCGCCTTGCCGCCGAGCCAGAGTTCTTCGTAGTGCTCGTCCAAAAGCGCGACGACGCGCCGGTATTTTCTGCCGGTGTATTTGATATGAACTTTTCTCGAAACTTCCGCCGCGCGCCGCAGGGCGAGGCGAAAATCGCCGGCGAAAAGCGCGTGCGTCCGAAGGCGGTCTTCGGATGAGCGCGAGACGACGGAAGTTAATGAAATAATTTTCGCCGGAACGAAATCGGCCGCGGCTTCGATCATCCGGCGCGTCGGCGTTTCGACTCTGCCGATGATGTTTTCGATCGTCGCGAGCGCGGCGAGCCAGTGCGTTTTATGCGTCAGCTCGGCGCCGGCGACGCCCGGAAAAAAATACTTCGCGCCGCCCGCGAAACCGGCGACTTCGTGCGGCACGGTCGCGCCGAAAATCAGTACGTAATCGTATTTTCCCGGCGCTAAGAGATGATTGACGGTCAGAGGGATCGGCTCGGCAAACAGCCCGCCGGTGATTTCCGAGACCTTTTCCGCCGGTAATTCGCCGAGCGAGACGAGCTTGTCGGGACGATTCCATTCGTGGTCGAAAACACGCCCGAGCGGCGCGATTTCCGAAAAGCCGCGCGCACCGATCTTGGAGAGTTTTTCCGCGGCGGTCATCGGCGAATGCGTGCCCTGCGCGACGAGCGCGTCGAACGCCGCGACCGTTTTCGCGGCTAAAATCCGGGCGGCGGCGGGAAACAAAAGATCGGTGTTGTCGTCGCGCGTTTTATCGGGAATAATGGCTAAAACACGTGAATTTTCGCGAACGGCGGAAAGCGCTTCGCGGACGATTTCGAAAAGCTCGTCCGGCGTCAAATCAAAGTCCGCGCCGCCTTTTCCGGTAACGTAAGCCTGTGAATCATTCATCGTTTTTTCATTACATTTGAGCCGGGCGCGAATGTCAATGACGAATCGCAAATTACGAATCACGGATTATTTGAATTTGAAATCTGAAATCTGAAATTTTCGAATAAACATATGTATCAAAAAACATACTACGCAACGCATCCCGAATCGGTTTTCGGGGCGACCAATGAAGAATTACGCGAACTTTATCTCGTTCGGGAGCTTTTCGCGGCGGGCGAACTCGTTTTGAATTATTCGCATTTCGACCGCGTCGCCGTCGGCAGCGCCGTTCCGGCCGGCGAAAAGCTTTCGCTGCCCGTCATCGAAGAACCCGAATCCTTAAAGGGCAAGCCGTTTCTCGACATGCGCGAAATGGGCGCGGTCAACATCGGCGAAGGGCGCGGCGTGATCACGGTCGACGGCACGAGTTTCGAGCTCGGCAAAAAGGATTGTCTCTACATTCCGAAGGGCTCGACCGATGTTTCGTTCGAATCGGCGGACGCGGCGAATCCGGCGAAATTTTATCTCGTCTCGACGCTCGCGCACGCGCGCTACGAAGCGAAACTGATCACGACCGAGCAGGCGAACAAACTGCATTTGGGCGCGGTCGAAACGTCGAACGTCCGCACGGTTTATCAATTGATCATTCCCGGAATCTGCCAGTCGTCGCAGCTCGTGATGGGCTTGACGTCGCTCGATACGGGCAGCGTCTGGAACACCTGCCCGCCGCATATTCACGAGCGCCGCTCGGAGGTTTACCTCTATTTCGACCTCGACGAAAAGGCGCGCATCATGCATTTTATGGGCCAGACGGAAGACACGCGCACGCTCGTCATGGCGAACGAGGAAGTCGTGCTCTCGCCGCCGTGGTCGATCCACATGGGCGTCGGCACGAGCAATTACAGCTTCGTCTGGGCGATGGGCGGCGAAAACCTCGATTACACGGACATGAACGTTTTGGACATCTGCCAGTTGAAATAACTTTAAAGGCTCTGCGCCTTTGCGGGAGACAAAAACGTTTCCCGCAAAGGCGCAGAGAGAGTCGCAAAGAAAACTAAAATTCGTCTCGAATGAAACTTAAACTCTTTCTGACATCCGCCGTGCTATTCGCGCAGTTCGGTTCGGTTTTCGCCCCGCCAATGCGCGCGCAGGCGAACGTCGATTTCGCCGACAGCGACGCGTTTTTTCAGCGCGTCGGCAAGCGCCCGACGCCGAAGCGCGATTATTCGGGACGCGTCGAAGCGCTGCTCGAACAGATGACTCTGGAGGAAAAAGTCGGGCAGATGACGCAGCTCGCGATCGACATGGTGACGAGCGGCAAGCATCAGGAAATCCGCCTCGATCCGGCGAAGCTCGAAAAGGCGGTGAATAAATACGGCGTCGGTTCGATCCTCAACGTTTCGAATCAGGCTTTGCCGATCGAGCGCTGGCACGAAATCGTCGGCGGCATCCAGACGGCGGCGCTCAAAAACCGTCTGAAAATCCCGGTCATTTACGGCCTCGATTCGGTGCACGGCGCGAATTACGTGCGGGGCGCGACGCTGTTTCCGCAGCAGATCGGCATGGCGGCGACGTGGAATCCCGAATTGATGCGCCGCGCGGCGGAAATCACCGCGATGGAAACGCGCGCCGCCGGCATTCCGTGGAGCTTTTCGCCGGTCTTGGACGTCGGGCGGCAAGCGCAGTGGGCGCGGCTCTGGGAAACGTTCGGCGAAGACCCTTACTTGGCGAAAGTGATGGGCGCGGCGTTCGTGCGCGGGCTCGAAGGCGACGATGTCGCGGACGGGAAACGCGTCGCGGCGAGCCTCAAGCATTACGTCGGCTACAGCTTTCCGCTGAACGCGCGCGACCGCACGCCGGCGTGGATTCCCGAACATTACCTGCGCGAATATTTTCTGCCGCCGTTCGCGGCGGCCGTCAAGGCGGGCGCGCGCACGGTGATGGTCAATTCGGCGGAAGTCAACGGCGTGCCGGGTCACGTCAACAAACGCCTGTTGACCGACGTTCTGAAAAACGAGCTCGGCTTCGACGGCTTCGTCGTCACCGATTGGGAAGACATCCGCAAGCTCGTCACGCAGTGGAAGGTCGCGGCGAACGAAAAGGAAGCGACGCGGCTCGCGATTCTGGCGGGCGTCGACATGTCGATGGTGCCGAACGGTTTCGGCTTTTCCGACAACGCGATCGCGCTCGTCAAAGAAGGCAAAATCCCGATCGCGCGGATCGACGACGCCGCGCGCCGCATCCTGCGCGTCAAATTCGAGCTCGGACTTTTTGAAAACGCGATGCCCGACGACGCCTTGCGCGCAAATTTCGAGAAGCCGGAATACGAGCGAATCGCGCTCGAAGCGGCGCGCGAATCGCTCGTTTTGCTGAAAAACGAGAACAATATTCTACCTTTAGCGAAAAACAAAAAGGTTTTGGTGACCGGACCGACCGCCGATTCCCTGATTTCGCTCAACAACGGCTGGACTTACGTCTGGCAGGGCTCGGAAGAATCTTTGTATCCGAAAGACAAGCCGACGATCCAAAAAGCGATCGAGGAAAAAATCGGGCGGGCGAATTTCGAGTTCGTGCAGGGCACGCGCATCGTCCGCAAATCCGGCACGACTTCGAACAATAATCCGACGAATATCGACGAAGCGGTCGACGCCGAGCGCGCCGTCGCCGAAGCGAAAAAGGCGGATGCGGTCGTGCTCTGTCTCGGCGAGGGCTCGTACGCCGAGCATCCCGGCGACATCGCCGATCTGACTTTGCCGGAAATGCAGCTCAAATTCGCCGAAGCGATCATCGCCGCCGGTAAGCCGGTCGTGCTGGTTTTGGCCGAGGGGCGACCGCGCATCGTCAGCCGCATCGCCGATAAAGTCTCGGCGATTCTGCTCGCGCTGAACCCGTCGAACGAAGGCGGGCGCGCCGTCGCCGACGTCGTTTTCGGCGATTACAACCCGAACGGCAAACTGCCCGTTACGTATCCGCGCTTCCCGGGCTATTTGGCGACGTACGACCGGCGCGCGTTCGAAACCGACGGCAAAGACTACCGCGAATCGCCGTTTTACCCGCAGTTCGAATTCGGCGCGGGGCTGAGCTACACGACTTTCGCGTACAGCGATTTAAAGCTTTCCGCGAAAACGGTTGCGGATAACGCCGAATTGACCGTTTCGGTCGTGATCAGGAACGCCGGCGCGCGCGCCGGCAAGGAAACCGCGATTCTTTACCTGCGCGACGAAGTGGCGAGCCTCACGCCGCCGGGCAAACGCGTAAAACGATTCGCGAAAGTCCACCTCGAACCCGGTCAGAGCAAAACCGTGACCTTTAAGTTGAACCGCGAGGATTTTTCGTTTACCGGCGCGGACAATAAACCGGTCTCCGAAGCCGGCGAATTCACGGTCATGATCGGCAATTTGACCGAAAAATTCACGCTTTTATGACGACCGCCGGAAAGCGCCCGCGAATATTCGCAAATTTTCGCGAATAAAACTTAAAAATAATCGGCGGGAATCCGCGACGATTCGCGGGCGAAACTCTTGATAAACGTCATGTGTCTGATGAAAAACAACATAATCGTTTTCATAATCGGCGCGCTGCTGTTTTGCGGTTTGCCGTTGCGGGCGCAGCCGAAAAATTCGAAATTCGTTTCGGTGCGCGGGAAAGAGTTCATCCAACCCGGCGGCGAGCCGGTTTTCCTAAAAGGCATCAACCTCGGCAACTGGCTGCTGCCGGAAGGCTACATGTTCGAATTCAAACGCGTCAATTCGCCGCAAAGGATTTACGAGGCGTTCAACCAGCTCGTCGGAGAAGCGGAAGCGCGCCGGTTCTGGAAAGAGTTTCAGGCGGGCTATATCACTCAGGAAGATATTAAATTCATCAAACGCGCCGGTTTCAACTCGGTGCGCGTGCCGTTCAGTTACCGGCTTTTCGTCGCGGCGGACGATCCGCGAAAACTCGAAGGCGTCGGCTACGAACTGCTCGATCGGGTGGTTAATTGGTGCCGGCAGGAAAATCTCTACGTCGTGCTCGACATGCACGCCGCGCCGGGCGGGCAGACCGGCGACAACATCGACGACGGCGACGGCTACCCGTTTCTTTTCGAAAGCGCCGAGGATCAGGCGTTGACGATCAAAATCTGGCAGAAACTCGCCGCGCGTTATAAAAACGAGCGCGCCGTCATCGGCTACGATCTTCTGAACGAACCGATCGCGCATTATTTCGACCGGGATCATTTCAATCCGAAGCTCGAACCTTTTTATAAGCGGCTGACGGCGGCGATCCGCGCGGTCGACAAAAACCACCTGATTTTCCTCGGCGGCGCGCAGTGGAACAGCAATTTCAAGGTGTTCGGCGCGCCGTTCGACGACAAGCTCGTCTACACGTTTCACAAATACTGGACCGCCGCCGATCAGACGGTCGTGCAGGAATACGTCGATTTCGGCGATAAATACAACGTCCCGCTCTACATGGGCGAGTCGGGCGAGAATTCCTACGAGTGGATCGACGCGTTCCGCAAGACGCTCGAAAAAAACAACATCGGCTGGTGTTTCTGGACGTTCAAAAGATTGGACGCGAAGGCGACGATCGCGTCCGTCAAAAAGCCCGCCGAATGGGACGCGATCGTGAGTTTTGCGGAAAATCCGCGTCTGACTTTCGAGGAAGTCAGAAAAGCGCGCCCGCCGAAAGAGAAGATCGACCGGGCGCTTCGCGAATACCTCGAAAACATAAAATTCGCGAACTGCCGGATCAACGAGGAATATTTGAGGGCTTTGGGGCTGAAATGATTTCTTTGCGGCCTCTGCGCCTTTGCGGGGATAAATTGTTTCCCGCAGAGCCGCAAAGCCCGCAAAGTAAAAGAAAATTATGAAAAAACAAATCGTCTTTTTACTGCTTGTATCGGTTTTTAGCGCGCTCAATCTGCGCGCGCAGAACGCGGACGTTTTTCAAAAAAACTTCATCAAGACGCGGATGCTGAAAGTCGCCGACTGGCAATTGAAGAATCCGAAACACGAGCTTTACGACTGGACGAACGGCGCGTTTTACGCCGGCGTTTTCGCCGCTTACGAAACGACGCGCTCGCCCGAAATCATGCAGGCGCTGATGGAGATGGGCGAGAAAAACGACTGGCAGATCGGCAAGCGTTTCGATCACGCCGACGACATCGTCATCTCGCAGACCTACATCGATCTTTACCGTCTGAAAAAAGACCGCAAAATGATCCAGCCGACGATCGACGCGATCGAGAAGATCAAAACGCAGCCGAGCAGGGAAGCCGAAAAACACGGCATCATCTGGTGGTGGTGCGACGCGCTGTTCATGGCGCCGCCGACGCTCGCGAAACTCGGCACAACCTTGAACGACAAGGGCTATTACGATCTCAACGACAAGTATTTCATGGAGACTTACAATCTCCTGTACGACCGGGAGGAAAAGCTTTTCTTCCGCGACGTCGGTTACGTCGTCAACCGGAAAGGCGAGGGCAAGCGCGAGGCGAACGGCAAAAAGATATTCTGGAGCCGCGGCAACGGCTGGGTCACGGGCGGGCTCGTCCGGCTGCTTAAAGAATTGCCGAAAAATCACGCGAAGCGCCCGTTTTACGAAAATCTTTACCGCGAAATGATGGAGCGCGTTTTGACTTTGCAGCAGGCGGACGGATTGTGGCGTTCGAGCCTGCTCGATCCCGAATCGTACCCGGGCGGCGAAGCGAGCGGCACCGGCTTTTATCTTTATTCGATGGCGTGGGGCGTCAACAATAAAATGCTCGATAAAAACAAATTCGTGCCCGCGATCAGAAAAGGCTGGACGGCGTTGAACGCGCTCGTTCAGGAAGACGGCAAAGTTGGCTGGACGCAGCCGATCGGCGCCGACCCGCGCCGCAATTTCAATCGGGATTCATGGGAAGTCTACGGCGCCGGCGCCTACCTTCTCGCCGGTTCGGAAGTGATCAAACTGAAGTTTTAATAATTTAGCCACGAACGAACACGAAAGACCAGGAAAGGACTTTAAATTAAATTTTGTGTAAATTCGTGTTCGTTCGTGGCTAGTCTCCAAAAAAATGAAAAATTTCCGCGAAAAATTCTGCTTCTTAACCATCGCACTGTTCCTGTCGGCATTTGCCGCTTCCGCACAGGACGCCGGCAGAATCGCTTTCACGATCAACGACAACTGGAAGTTTGTCGCCGCCGATCTTCCGGGCGCGGAAAAGGGCGCGGTCGCCGAGGCGGATTGGAAAACCGTCAATCTGCCGCACACCTGGAACGATGCGGACGCCTTCGACGACGCGCCCGGTTACCGGCGCGGCGCGAGCTGGTATCGGAAGGATTTGACGCCCGGCTCGAACCTGAAAAACAAGCGTATTTTTCTGTTTTTCGAAGGCGCGAATCAGGTGGCGGACGTTTACGTCAACGGCCGGCATGCGGGGCGGCACGTCGGCGGTTATTCGGCGTTCGCGTTCGACGTGACGAATTCTTTAAAGTTTGGCGAAGTGAACGCGGTCATGGTCAAAGTCGATAACGGCTTTAACGCCGACATTCCGCCTTTAACCGCCGATTTCACGTTTTACGGCGGCATTTACCGCGACGTCTGGCTGATCGCGACCGAGCCGGTTCACATAAAAGTCACCGATCTCGCTTCGCCGGGCGTCGAGATCAGAACGCCGAATCTGTCGGAAAAAAGCGGCGCGGTCAACGTTCGCGGCTCGGTCGTCAACGCGAGCGACAAGGCGAAATCCGTCGAAATCGTCAATTCCATCGTCGACGCCGACGGCCGGGAAGTCGCCGCGGCGCGTTCGAAACTGGAAATCAAACCGAACGCGGAAGCCTTGTTCGAACAAACGACCGAAGCCGTCCCGAATCCGAAGCTCTGGTCGCCCGAAAACCCGTACCTTTACCGCGTCGTCACCAGAATCACGGAAAACGGGGTAATTACGGACGAAATCGTGAATCCGCTCGGCTTTCGCTGGTTTTCGTTCGACGGCGAAAAGGGGTTTTTATTGAACGGTAAGCCGGTCAAACTGCGCGGCGCGAACCGGCACCAGGATTACAAGGGGTTGGGCAACGCTCTGCCCGATTCGCTGCACGTGCGCGACATGGAACTCATGAAGTCCGCCGGCTACAATTTCGTGCGGCTCGCGCATTACCCGCAGGACCCGTCCGTGCTGGCGGCGGCGGACCGACTCGGCTTGATGCTCTGGGAAGAAACGCCGCTCGTCAATTACATCACGATTTCCGACCGGTTCAACGAAAACTCCGCCAACATGGTGCGCGAGATGATCCGCCAGCACCGCAATCACCCGTCCGTGATCATGTGGGGCTACATGAACGAAATCTACCTGCGCGTGCCGAAGGAAAACGAGGCGAACATCAAAAAGGAAACCGTCAAACTGGCGCGCATGCTCAACGACATCGCCAAGGCGGAAGACCCGACGCGCCCGACGACGATCGCCTTTCACGGCGCGGAAGTTTACAACACCGAAGGCATGGGCGACATCGCCGACATCACGGGCTGGAATCTCTACAGCGGCTGGTACAGCCGCGCGTTCGAGGATTTCGGGAAGTTTTTGGACGATCAGCGCAAGCGGTATCCGAAGCGCCCGCTGATCGTCAGCGAGTACGGCGCGAACAGCGATCTGCGGCTGCATTCCCTGAACCCGAAAAGGTTCGATTCGACGACCGAATACCAGCGCCTGTTTCACGAATCCTACATCGAACAGATCGACGCGCGCCCGTTCGTCGTCGGGCAGACGATCTGGAACGAATACGACTTCGGCGCCGAGCTGCGCGGCGAAAACATGCCGCACGTCAACAATAAAGGCATGTTCACGTACGACCGCCGGCCGAAGGACGTGCATTATTTTTATAAGGCGAATTACTCGACCGAGCCGGTGCTGCACATCGCCGTTTCGGACTGGAAAACGCGCGGCGGCACGGATTTGAGCGCGCAGCCCGTCGACGTTTATTCGAATCTCGACGAGGTCGAGCTGTTTCTGAACGGCGTGTCTTTGGGCAAAAAGCGGCCGAGCCGGATCAGGAAAGCGACGTGGAGCGTGACGTTTCGCGACGGCGAAAATCATCTGAGCGCGCGCGGCTCGAAAGGCGGCGTCGAACGAGCGAGCGCGGGGGATGTAAATTACAAACTGATTTCGATCAATTCTGACGAAATCGCCGTCAATCTCGGCGCGAACGCGCAGTTCGTCGACGACGGCGCAACCGTCTGGCTCGCCGACGCGCCGTACAAACCGGGCGGCTTCGGGTACCTGGGAGATCCGGCGCCCGCCAAATACGGCTCGCAGGACGATAAAAACATCTTCTCGACCGAGGACGACCCGCTTTTTCAGACGATGCAGGAAGGCCTGAACGGCTTTCGTTTCGACGTCCCGGACGGCGCGTACGAAGTTGAGCTGCGCTTCGCCGAAACCAAATTCCAAAAGCCCGGAGAACGTGTTTTCGGCGTTAAAATAAACGGGCGGACGCTGCTCGAAAAACTGGATTTAGTCGGGGAAGTCGGTTTTCAGACGGCGCTCGTCGTAAAATTTAAGGTCACGGCGAAAAACGGAATTCTCGTCGAATTTCCGGCGGCGCAGGGCAAAGCCGTCCTGAGCGCGATTCGCGTTCGAAGGCTGTAATCATAAAGCCGCGCGCAAACACGAACGGACACGAAAGATTGTTGAATTTATTTCGCGTCCGTTCGTGTTTGCGCGCGGCTGATTTTTTATTCCCCGTCGTATCTTTTGAAAACCAGTGCCGCGTTCGTGCCGCCGAAGCCGAAGCCGTTCGACAGCGCGTAAGATAGTTTCGCCGCGCGCGCCGCGTTCGGCACGTAATCGAGGTCGCATTCCGGGTCGGGATTTTCGTAATTGATCGTCGGCGGGATCGTTTGGCGATAAATCGCGAGGATCGAAAAAATCGCTTCGACGCCGCCCGCCGCGCCGAGGAGATGTCCGGTCGACGATTTCGTCGAACTGATCGCGAGCCGGTGGGCGTGTTCGCCGAACGTTTTCTTGACGGCGCGCGTTTCGGAAATGTCGCCGAGCGGCGTCGAAGTGCCGTGGACGTTGATGTAATCGATATTCTCCGCCGAAACGCCCGCGTCCTTGATCGCGCGCTGCATGACGCGGACGACGCCCGATTGCGTTTCGTCCGGCGCGGTGATGTGAAACGCGTCGGAAGTCATGCCGTAACCGGCGACTTCCGCGTAAATCTGCGCGCCGCGGCCTTTAGCGTGTTCCAACTCTTCCAGAACCAAAATTCCCGATCCTTCGCCGACGACGAAGCCGTCGCGCGCGGCGTCGAACGGGCGCGAGGCTTTCTGCGGCGCGTCGTTGCGCGTCGATAAGGCCTTCATCGATGCGAAGCCCGCCATCGCCATCGGCGTGATCGTCGCTTCCGCGCCGCCGCAGACCATCGCGTCGGCGTCGCCGCGCTGGATGATCTTAAAGCTGTCGCCGATCGCGTGATTGCCCGCCGCGCAGGCGGTCGAGGTCGAAGAATTCGGCCCCTTCAGACCGTGCCGGATCGAGATGTTGCCCGCCGCGAGGTTCGCGAAAACCGTCGCCATGAAAAACGGCGAAACGAACCGCTGACCCTTTTCGAGGTAAACCGTGTGCTCGTCCTCGATGCGCCGGAAGTCGCCGATGCCGCTCGAAACGTACGTGCCGATGTTTTCCGCCGTTTCGTCCGTCACCGGCAGCCGGCTGTCGCGCAATGCCTCGTCGGCGGCGGCGACCGCGTACCGCGCGAATTCGCCGACGCGCTTTAATTGTTTCTTCTCGAAATAATCGAGCGGGTCGAAATTTTTCACTTCCGCCGCGAACCGGACCGGAAAATCCCGGGCGTCGAATTTCGTGATATAATCGGCGCCGCTTTCGCCGGCGAGCAACGCTTTCCACGTGGCTTCGACCGAATTTCCGAGCGGCGTCACCGCGCCGAGCCCGGTCACGACGACGCGCCTTTTTTGATCTTTTTCTGAATTCATCAAACCCTCGTTTTACCCGAATCGCCGTTCATGAAAGCAGCTGCCCTTCTCGCGCGAAAGAGGCGCGAAGTATTTCAACATTTCTCTAAATTTTACTCCTGATTTTATTTTTTAGCGCGATTTCGCGTCTTTTCGCGGGCAAAAACATCCTTTTCATCAGCTGGCGGCGCGGGTTTATTTTGAACCCGAATCTAAAATACTGTATCATCGCTTGTGTTTTGCAAGTGATTGCAGAATTATCTTTGCTTGCAAAACGAAAGTCAAATATGAAAAAAATATCCGAACGCGGCGGGCAAAAGGCGGCGGGCAGAAGGTCGAGCTGCCCGATCGCCTGCGCGCTCGATCTGGTCGGCGACAAATGGACGCTGCTGATCGTCCGCGACATGCATTATCTGGGCAAAACGCGATTCGAGGAATTTTTAGCCTCGCCCGAAAAAATCTCGACCAACATCCTCGCGAGCCGTCTGAAAACGCTCGAAGCGAACGGGCTCGTCACGAAATCGCCGTACGGCAATCATTCGCAGCGCATGAGTTACGAGCTGACCGCGTCCGGAAAATCGCTCGCCGGGCTGTTGCGCCGGTTCGCCCAGTGGGGCCTGGAAAACATTCCCGAAACCGCGACTCCCGAATTTAAATCAGCCACGAAGTAACACGCCCATTTCACGAAAATTATATAAAGTTTATTTCGTGGCTGATTTCTTATTTCGCCGCGTTCGTCACGAAATTCGTCTGATTGGCGTTGGCGTTGGCATTGGCGTTCGCGTTCTGATTCTGGTTCGCGTTGCCGACCGGCGTCGATTTATCGTCGGACGAAACGCCGGCGAGCCTTAACACGATCCGGTCGATGACGCCGACCGCCGCGTTTTTGTGCGTTTCGTTGTTGGCGATGACGGCGAACGTGAAAACCTCGCCCGATTTGTTCTGCGCGTAACCGGCGAGCGAGTTGACGAACGAGATCGTGCCGGTTTTCGCGAGCACTCTGCCTTTCGCCGCGCCCAAACGCCCGCCGAGCGTGCCGTCGGTCGCCGCGACCGGCAGCGAGTCGGTGAAAACCTGCGCGTAGGGCGCGCGCGCCGCGACGATGAAGGCTTTCGCGAACGACTCCGGCGTCACGAAATCGAGCCGCGACAAGCCCGAGCCGTCCGAAATCTGCGTGTCGTCCGCCGCGATGCGGTGTTCGAGCAGCCATTTTTTGACGAGCGCCGCGCCCGCCGTGTCGTCGCCGCGCACGCTCTGCGGCGATTGAATGTTATTCGGCACTTCGCCGCCGAATTTTTTGCCCAAAGTGCGCAGCAGCAGCTCGGCGTATAGATTGACCGAATGCTTGTTCATCCGCGTTACGATTTCGGCGAGCGTTTTGCTTTCGACCTGCGCCAGAACCTGCGCTTTTTCCGGCTCGAAACCGTCTTCCGCGCGCCAGTCGCGCGAGCGCGTTTCGCCTTCGATCGCGATGCCTTTTTTCTCCAGGCTTTCGCGCAGGGCTTTCGCCGCCCATTTCGCCGGATCGTGGACGGCGACGCGCGTGCCGAAATTTTTCGAGCTGCCCCAGACGTAAAAATCGTTGTCTTCGAGCCCGCGCCTTACGCCGCCCGTTTCGTAAACCGGCGCTTTGTCGGTATTGGCGTTGATCGGCAGCGGCGTGCCGACCGTCGCGCTGATGTAGTCGGTCGAAGTCTTCCCGACGCCGTTTTCGACGTTGATGAAAGCCTGGTTTTCGTTGAACGTCAGCGCGCTCGCTTCGGCTCCCCAGTAGGTTTGCAGCTCGTCCCACGTCCAGCCCTGACCGATCGCCTCGCCGCGAAAATAGCTGCTGTCGCCGACGACGCCGCCCGTCACGCGCCGCAAGCCCTTCGCCTGCAGCTGCGCGACGAGATTTTCGAGCGCCGCGCCGTCGAAATCCGGCGCGCCCTCGCCGCGCAAAACCAAATCGCCGTTTAAAGTGCCGTCCGCGCCGATCGCGTCGGCGCTCAAAGCCGAGGTTTTCCAGCGATTGTCAGCGCCGAGCTTGTCGAGCGCGACGATCGCCGTCAAGGTTTTTTGAATCGACGCCGGATTAAACAGCTTGCGCCCGTCGCGCGAGCAGGCGACGCGCCCGTCCGTTAAACTGACGGCGATCACGCCCCAGTGCGCGTTCGCGTACGGGCTCTGATCGATCTGCTCGTTGATCTCGGCGCACAGCGCGACGTCCTCGGGTTTGTTGGAAACGATTAGCGGATTCGAAACGTTGATGTTCGTCGCCGGCACTTCGAAGCCCGCCGGCGCGTCGGCCGGAGCGTTTTCCTGAGGAGTTATTTCCGCGGTTTGAGTGGCGGCGGAACAGCCGGCCGCAATTATCATCAGCGACAGAAAAAACAGTCGCGCGAAATTGGTCATACTTATTTTGCGGGGATAATTTTTTAGAATTTGTGACGGCAGTCGCGCAAACGTCGCGGCTCCTCATGTCAGTATCCTTATTGTAGAAAATTACGCGGCGCTTCGTAAACCGGCGAAACCGATTCTTTCGTAAGATTCGAAGGCGCGCGAATTACCGGCTGCCGCCGCCCGGTGTATTTGATCAAACAGTCTGGTTTCGCGCGTCTTTCGTCAAATTTCGCACAATCGAATTCGGCGCTTTTCGAATTTCGGGCGCTTGCGGTAAACTCTATTTCTTTGCCTTCGGGTTCATTCGGCCCGAAGCAGGAAGTAAATAAAATGAATTTCATCGGCATCGATTTCGGAACTTCGAATTCACTGGCTTCGCTCGCCGTCAATGATCGGATCGAATTCGTCGAATTTCCGGACGGCGCGATCAGCAACCCGACGATTCTCTATTTCCCGGAAAAATCCAAACAGCATTACATCGGCACGGACGCGGTTTACCGTTACCTCGCCAACCTCGAAGAAAATCTGCCGGCCGGACGCCTTATGCTCAGCATCAAGACGCTGCTGCCGGAAGCGAATTTCGATCACACGACCGTCGTCGGATTCGGTCGGCAGACGGCGGAGGATTTGGCGGCGCGGTTTCTGTCGGTTTTGAAGCGGTACGCCGAACGGCAGTTCGCACGCGAATTCGGCGGCGTCGTTTTGGGACGCCCGGTGAATTTTTCCGACCTCGCCCTGACGCGTCTCGAAAACGCGGCGCGCCAGGTCGGCTTCCAGGAGGTCGTTTTCTGGCTCGAACCGGTCGCCGCGGCGCTCGGCCACGAAATGAAAACGACCGAAGACGAGCTCGTCTGCGTCGTCGATCTCGGCGGCGGCACGAGCGACATCTGCGTGATCGAAACCTCGCCGCGGCGTTCGCGGCTCGCGGATCGCGCGGGCGACATCAAGGCGGTGAGCGGCGTCAATCAGGCCGGCGACGAACTGAATTCGCGCATCATGCGGCAGAAGCTCGCGCCGCGCTTCGGCGCCGGTTCGACCTTTCAGTCGCTCGGCAAAGAAATGCCGTTTCCGGTGCATTTCATCGAGAAGATTTCGAAATGGCACCGCATCAACCTCCTGAAGAACAGCCGCGACATCGGCGATCTTCTGCAAATCTCGCGCTCGTCCGACCGCCCGGAAGACGTAGAAAGGCTTTTGAATTTGATCCGGCATCATTACGGTTTCGAATTGTTCCGGGCGATCGACGACGCCAAAAAATACCTCTCGGGCGAGCGCGAAGCGTTCGTCAAATTCAAACCGCTCGATCTTCGCGAAAAGATCGTTTTGGACGAATTCGAGGATTTAATCGATCCGGTCGCGGCGAAAATCGAGGACGCGATACGCGAATCGCTCCGCGCGGCATCCGCGAAACCGGAAAACATCGACCGCGTGCTTTTGACCGGCGGAACGTCGCAGATTCCGAAGCTCAACCGGATGGCCGTCGAAATGTTCGGCGCGGAAAAAATTACGCGGCCCGATTATTTCAGTTCCGTAGCGACCGGATTGGGGCACGTCGCGTCGAGATTCAATTAAATTACTCGAAATCGCCCCGATTGAACATATTTATATAAAATGCGGTTCGTTGTTCCTGCATTCGTGCGCAAGGTCGCTTAAATGAGCATTTTTACCGAAAATTATGCGCCGCGGCGAAATGACGGCGCGCCGGAAAAAGTCTTGAATAATGGCTTCCTTTTCCCTATACTTTCTAAAATCATCCGATACATGTTTACATCCGTAACGAGGAGACTTTACTTTCAATGAAAAAACTCTATTTCCCGACGCTTCTGACAGTTTTCGTGTGCCTCTCATTAATTTCCACAATCGCCGCGCAGACGCGCGGCTGGGGCGGCAATAATAAGGGCGCGCTCGGGATCGGCAACACGACCGATCAGCCGGCGCCGCAGGCGGTCGGCGCGCTGCCGGACGCGACCGCCGTTTCCGGCGGCATCGACCACACTCTGTTCTTACGCGCCGACGGCACGCTGTTCGC
>DATCMK010000022.1:0-28143 GCA_036563455.1 Pyrinomonadaceae bacterium
CGAGATGGTGATGCCGGGCGACAACATTCAGATGGAGATCGAACTGATCGCGCCGATCGCGATGGAAAAGGGCCTGCGCTTCGCGATCCGCGAAGGCGGCCGAACCGTCGGCGCCGGCACCGTCTCCGATATTGTTGAGTAATCGATTGTCAGTCGGCGTGCAACTAATGCACGCCGACTGACAACTAAAACAAACTTAAAAGGTAAGAAGTTATGCCGAGAGATAACATAATTTTGCAGTGCACCGAATGCAAAGAACGCAATTACGTAACGACTAAGAACAAGAAAAATACGCCGAACCGCATTGAATTGAAAAAGTTTTGCCGTCGTTGCCGCTGCCACAGACTGCATCGGGAAAATAAATAGTTTCGAATTTGGATTTTAGGTTTCAAGAATTTGGGTTGAGCCGGAAAATGATTTCCAACTTCAATCCGAAATCCGAAATCTAAAATCCAAATTAATCTTAGGGGTATGGTGTCAACGGTTAGCATGGAGGTCTCCAAAACCTTAGGTACGGGTTCGAATCCTGTTACCCCTGCCATTTAACTTTAGTAGGAGAAAAAAAGTGTCAGAAGCAGTTGACACCTTAGACAACGGAAACGACAAAGGCGGAAAGGAAGGAGTTGGCGAATTTATCCGTCACACTCGCGAAGAGCTGGACAAAACCACTTTTCCCTCATCCGATGACGTCAGAAATACGGTCATTATCGTGATTGTCAACGTCATTTTCTTTGCGATATTTCTTTTTTTGATCGACCACATGTGGACTTACATTCTGGAAGGCTTCACGTGGGTCGTCAATAAAATTGCCGGATTTTAAGGATTTAAGAAATGAGACAGTGGTTTTTTATCCACACATACTCGGGACACGAAAATAAAGTCTTGGAAAGTCTGAATGCGCGCATCCGCGATATGGAATTAAGCGAGCAGATCACCGAGGTTTTACTGCCGAAAGAAACCGTCGTCGAAATGCGCGGCAATAAGCGCATCGAATCGTCGCGGATGTTCTATCCGGGCTACGTGCTGGTCGAGATCGAATGCGACGATCGCGGCAAGATTCCCGATAACGTGTTTCACGCGATTAAATCGACGCCGAAAGTCACGGGCTTTTTGGGCGGCAAAAATCCGACGCCTTTGACGCAGGACGAAGTTGATCAGATCGTACACAACATCGAGGTCGCGACGGAAAAACCGAAACCGAAATTCTCTTACGAAGTCGGCGAGGTCGTCCGCATCAAATCAGGACCTTTCGCGAGCTTTACCGGCAAGGTCGAGGAAGTGAACGAAGAAAAATCGACTTTGAAAGTCACGGTAACTATTTTCGGACGTTCAACTCCGGTCGAACTGAATTTCTTGGACGTTGAAAAAGTTACGTTCGCGGAAGAAGAATAAAATTTAGTTTTTTGTTGGTGGTTAGTCGTTCGTTGCGGTTTTAAGCTTTACAACGAACGACTAACCACTAACTACGAAAAAATATAGAGGACATTTTCGAGTTGGGCTCTAATGAAAACTCGAAATCGTAAATCGAATTATGGCGAAAAAAATTACAGGTTACATCAAGTTACAGATTCCCGCCGGCAAAGCGAATCCGGCGCCGCCGATCGGACCGGCTCTCGGTCAGCACGGCGTGAACATCATGGAGTTTTGCAAGGCGTTCAACGCCAAAACGCAAAACGACGATCCGGACATGAAAGTGCCGGTCGTCATTACGGTTTATGCCGACCGCTCGTTTACGTTTGAAACGAAAACGCCGCCGGCAGGCGATTTGCTGCGCAAAGCTTCGGGCATTCCGAAAGGCTCGGGCAAACCGAACAAGGAAAAAGCCGGCACGATCACGCGCGCGCAGATCGAAGAGATCGCCAGAAAGAAAATGCCGGATTTGAACACGACAAATCTGGAATCGGCGATGAGAACGATCGAAGGCACCGCGAAAAGCATGGGCCTGACGATCGAAGGATAGAAGATTTTAGGATTTATTCATTTTTCATATATTCATCGCATCATTTCGAATCAAAATGAGTAAATGAAACGGTGAACAAATGAATGAAAATTGGGAGAAACGTATGCGAAATAAATCGCAAATCTAAAAGCGTTTCGTTTGAACCTTAAAATACAATGGCTAAAACAGGTAAAAACTACAGAGCGGCTCTGGAAAAAGTCGAGCCGGGAAAAAAATACACTTTGGAAGAAGGCTTGGCGAAGGTCAAGGAAATCGCATTCGCCAAATTCGACGAAACGGTCGAATTGACGATGTGGCTCGGCGTCGACCCGCGCAAAGCCGATCAGATGGTCCGCGGAACGGTCGTTCTGCCGAACGGTCTCGGCGGCAAAGCGAAAACGGTCGTCGTCATCGCGCAGGGCGATAAAATCCGCGAAGCGCAGGAAGCCGGCGCCGATTTCGTCGGCGCGGACGACATCGTCGACCGCATCAAAGGCGGCTGGCTCGATTTCGACGCGCTGATCGCGACGCCCGACATGATGGGCAAAGTCGGTCAGCTCGGCAAACTGCTCGGACCGCGCGGCCTGATGCCGAACCCGAAAACCGGCACCGTCACGATGGACGTGCGGACGGCGATCGAAGAAACGAAAGCCGGTAAGGTCGAATACCGCGTCGACAAGACGGGCGTCATTCACTCACCGGTCGGCAAAGTTTCGTTCGATCCGGAAAAATTGGCGGAAAATACGAGAGTTTTAATCAACGCCGTGATGAAGGCGAAACCGACGACGGCGAAGGGTCGTTACTTGAAAAAAATCAATTTAGCGTCGACGATGAGTCCGGGCGTTCTGCTCGACGAATTAGCTTACGCTTAAGATTAGTGAGGTGCGATAGAAAAATATGAAAACCAGAGAACAAAAACAAGCGGACTTAGACGCCCTCACCGAAGAGTTGGGTAATTCGAAATCGGCGATGATCGTCAGTTTCAACAAGCTGACCGTCAACAAAGATCAGGAATTCCGCAACCGGCTTCGCGAAGCGGGCGCGAAATACCAGGTCGTCAAAAACACGATCGCGCGTCGGGCGGTCAAAGGCACGCCGTACGAAGACGCGAGCGAACACTTTAAAGGCGTCACGGGCATCGCCTGGACGGACAGCGATCCGGTCGTTTTATCGAAAACGATCTCGAAATTCATCAAAGACAACGCCGATTTCTTTTCGTTCAAAGCCGGCGTGGTCGACGGCAAAGTGGTCGATCTCGGACAAGTCGAAGCGATCGCGAGCCTGCCGTCGAAAGAAGAGCTGATCTCGAAGATCATGTTCCTGATCAACGCCCAGGCGCAGCGCCTCGTGACGGTCATCAACGCCGTTCCGCGCGATCTCGCGATCGTCATCAAACAGATCGGCGAAAAGAAAGGCGAAGCCTAGGAATTACAGATTTTGGATTTTGGATTTTAGATTAAAAAATTGTCATAAGATTGGAACACCAATCCGAAATCGGCAATCTAAAATCCGAAATCAGAATAGCCAAGACTCAAGGAAAACGAGCGCGGCGATAAGTCAGGCCGCCGGTCGCTTCGGATGTTTTTTTAAGGAGATGCAACCTTTAGAAAAGCGTCCCGTGGGTTCGAAAGGCTGACACCAAACGCGTTTCAGTGAAGCGCGGTTAAATTAAAAACAACAAAAGAACCCTAATTGGAGGAAATTAAATAAAGTTATGGCAGTTACAAGAGAAGACGTAGTCGAATATTTGAAAGGTATCACGCTCCTCGAAGCGTCGGAATTGGTTAAAGAATTGGAAGAAGTTTTCGGCGTTTCGGCGGCGGCGGCGGCGGTTGCGGCGGCTCCGGCGGCGGCGACCGGCGGTGACGGCGCGGCTCCTGCGGAAGCTGAAAAAGATACGTTCGACGTTATCTTAACGAGCGCCGGAGCAGGCAAAATCAACGTCATTAAAGTCGTTCGCGAAGTCGTCGCCGGTCTCGGTCTGAAAGAAGCGAAAGACTTGGTCGACGCGGCTCCGAAAGCGATCAAAGAAGGCGTTTCTAAAGAAGAAGCGGCTGAAATCGAAGCTAAGTTGAAAGAAGCCGGCGCGACGGTCGAAATCAAATAATTCTTGGTAAACCAAACTTCAAATGACCGCATCTATTTGAGCGGTCATTTGAAGTTAATTAATTTAGTTGTTACACTTGACGGACAGGCGTGAAAAGTTTTAGTCGTATTTAACGCTTGCCGTCTTTGGTTTGAAGCTCGAAGCTTCGGGTTTCTTGGGTTAAATAGAGATAATTTCTCGCGAAAATGGAGAGTTGGTGTCTTTTTCGGCACTCTCGAAAAATAAGATTTTAGCGACAAACTGCTGAGATTTAAGCGGTCTGGGTAACCTTTACCCTCGACCGCATTTGCCGTCTTTTATTGAAAATTTTCAGGGTATTTTTTTATTAAAAAGAATCCTAGCAGTAAAAGCGGGATTTATCAAGAAATATTTTCTTCTAGACCTGTTGTTATAAAAATTATGATTGCTAATCCGCTACAAAATAATACTAATGGGCTTGGTCGCCGCACAAGTCAGGCGCCTAAGCGTGTGGACTTTTCAAAAATTTATACGTCGGCTCGGATTCCGAATCTTATCGAAGTCCAGCGCGAATCATATAACCGTTTTCTGCAGATGGATTTGATTCCCGAAGAACGCGACACGATCGGATTGCAATCCGTGTTCGGCTCGGTTTTTCCGGTTTCGGACTTTCGCGAAACGGCGACGCTCGAATTCGTCGAATATCAAATCGGCAACTGGCAGTGCAAATGCGGAAACCTCGAAGGCTTGGAGCATCTGCGCTCGAACTGTAAAAACTGCGGCTCGAAAATCAAAGTCGACCCGTTCAACCCGGCGGAAGTTCTTTGTAATCATTGCGGAACCTTTAATGCCGTCCGCCCGAATCTGTGCCCGAACTGCGGCGAGCCGGTCGGCTTGAAGCACAAGCACGACCAGCAGGAATGTCAGGAGCGCGGCATGAGCTATTCGGTGCCACTGAAAGTCAAGATTCGCCTGACGGTTTACGACAAGGACACGGAAACCGGCGTTTCGACGATTCGGGACATTAAGGAAGAAGAAGTTTTCTTCGGCGAAATTCCGCTGATGACCGACAACGGCACGTTCATCATCAACGGCACGGAGCGCGTCATCGTTTCGCAGCTGCATCGCTCGCCCGGCGTGTTTTTCAAGGGCGACCGCGACACGTACCTGGCGAAAATCATTCCGTACCGCGGCTCGTGGGTCGAATTCGAATTCGACCAGAAGGGAATTCTTTACGCGCGTCTCGGCAAACGCAAAATCCTGGCGTCGATTTTCCTGCGCGCGCTCGGCCTGTGGCTTAACCCGCAGATCGACATGCGGACGATTTCCGACAACATTCTCGAAGAAGTCATCAAAAACGCCGAGTACAGCAACGGCGAGATCCTGAAGCTTTTCTATACGAGCGACGACGTGCAGGTCGATAAGGGCAAGCTTTACGTGAAAGTCAAACCCGAAGGCGACACGCATCTCGAAGGCATGAAAGCCGAGGAAGACATTAAAGCGGACGGCGAAGACGTGACGCGCATCGGTAAGAAAATCACGAAAATGGCGATGCGCGAGCTGCGCAAGCTCGGAACGGAGCGCGTCGAAGTTTCGACCGCCGATTTTGACGGCGCGTTCGCGATGAACGACGTCATCAACACCGAAACCGGCGAAGTCATCGTCGAAGCGAACAGCGAAATCTCTTCGGCGAAGCTGCAGCAGATCATCGAGGAAGGCGTCACGGAATTCACCGTTTTCTTCCCGGAAAAAGACATCATCGGCGGCATCATCGCACAGACTTTGAAAAAAGATACGATCAGCAAGCCGGTCGACGCGCTGCTCGAAATTTACCGCAAAATGCGCCCCGGCGATCCGCCGACCGTGCCGACCGCTTACCGTCTGCTCGAAGGCATGTTCTTCGATGCGCGCCGTTTCGATCTGTCGCGCGTCGGACGCCTGAAATTCAACATCAAAATGGGCCGACCCGAGCGCGACCGCATCAACGATCCGCTGCTCGCGCCGACCGATTTTATCGAGGTCGTCCATTACCTTCTGAAAATGAAGCGCGACTTCGAAAACTACTCGCAGGACGACATCGATCACCTCGGCAACCGCCGCGTGCGCGCCGTCGGCGAACTTCTGGAAAACCAGTTCCGCATCGGTCTTGAAAGAATGGAACGCGCGATCAAGGAAAAAATGTCGATTCAGCAGGACATGTTCACGACGATGCCGCGCGATCTCGTCAACGCGAAACCGGTGACGGCTGCCGTCAGAGAATTTTTCGGCTCGTCGCAGCTCTCGCAGTTCATGGACCAGACGAATCCTTTGTCGGAAATCACGCACAAACGCCGTCTTTCGGCTTTGGGACCGGGCGGTCTCTCGCGTGAACGTGCCGGTTTCGAAGTCCGCGACGTGCACCCGACGCACTACGGTCGCATCTGTCCGATCGAGACGCCGGAAGGTCCGAACATCGGTCTGATCTCAAGCTTGTCGTGCTTTGCGCGCATCAACGAATTCGGTTTCATCGAATCGCCGTACCGCAAGGTCGAGGACGGTCGCGTCGTCGAATACGTGATGATCCACAACGGCGGCGACACGCAGTTCAAGCCGAACCAGCACGTGCCGCTCGAAGACGTCGAAGCGGCGAACGCCGGCTTAAAAGAAGGGCAGCGCCAGGCGGAATTCGAGCCGTACCCGTTTTACCTGACCGCGTGGGAAGAAGATAAATACATCATCGGTCAGGCGAACATCGAGCTCGACGAAAAAGGCTATCTCGTCAACGAACGCAACGCGGCGCGGCAGAAGGGCGAATTCATCACCGCCGACCGCGCGGACATTCAATACATGGACGTGTCGCCGAAACAGCTCGTTTCGGTCGCGGCGAGCCTTATTCCGTTCCTCGAAAACGACGACGCGAACCGCGCGCTGATGGGTTCGAACATGCAGCGCCAGTCGGTGCCGCTGCTGCGCGCCGAAGCGCCGTACGTCGGAACCGGCATGGAACAGGTCGCGGCGCGCGACTCGGGCGCGGTCGTCATCGCGAAACGCGACGGCGTCGTCGATTACGTAGACTCGGAACGCATCATCGTGAAAGCCGACCACCACGTCGACGGCACGATCTCGCGCGAGGTGACGGCGGATATTTACAGCTTGGTGAAATTCAAGCGCTCGAACCAGAACACCTGTATCAACCAGCGTCCGATCGTGCAGGTCGGCGAACGCGTCCGCAAAGGTCAGGTCATCGCCGACGGTCCGTGTACCGACAGGGGCGAATTGGCTCTCGGCAGAAACGTTCTCGTCGCCTTTATGTCGTGGCGCGGTTACAACTTCGAGGACGCGATTCTGGTTTCGGAACGCCTCGTCAAGGAAGATTATTACACTTCCATTCACATCGAGGAGCTCGAAATCGAAGCGCGCGACACGAAGCTCGGACCGGAGGAAATCACGCGCGACATTCCGAACATCGGCGAAAACATGCTGCGCGATTTAGACGAATCGGGCATCATCCGCATCGGCGCGCAGGTCAAACCGGGCTCGATCCTCGTCGGCAAAGTGACGCCGAAAGGCGAAACGCAATTGACGGCGGAAGAAAAACTGCTCCGCGCGATCTTCGGCGAAAAGGCGGGCGACGTGAAGGACGCTTCTTTAACGTGTCCTCCGGGCATCGACGGCACGGTCGTCGACGTGCAGGTCTTTACGCGTAAAGGTCAGGAAAAGGATTACCGTTCGCTCGACATCGAATCGATGGAAGAAGAATCTTTGCGCCGCGACCTTGAGGACGAAATCCGCATCCTCAGCGAACAGCGCGACCAGCGCATCTACGAGCTTTTCGAAGGCCGTACGCTGACGAAGGATTTGTCGGACGCGGAAGGCGTGATCCTGAAAAAGGGCGAAACGCTGACGAAAGAAAAACTGCAGGGCATCGATCTGCGCTACCTGCGCCGCGCGGAAGTCTCCGCCGGAACGATCGACATCGCCGGCGAAATCAAGGAATACGAGCAGCGCACGACGCGCCAGATCAATATTTTGAGCGACATCTACGAGGAAAAAATCACCAAGCTCAAACAAGGTGACGAACTTCCGCCGGGAGTCATCAAGATGGTCAAAGTCTTCGTCGCGATGAAGCGCAAACTCTCGGTCGGCGACAAGATGGCCGGACGCCACGGAAACAAGGGCGTCATCGCGCGCATTTTGCCGGAAGAAGACATGCCGTATCTGCCGGACGGAACGCCGGTCGACATCGTCCTGAATCCGCTCGGCGTTCCGAGCCGTATGAACGTCGGTCAGATTCTCGAAACGCACCTCGGCTGGGCGGCGCGCGTTCTCGGTTATCATTTCGCCACGCCGGTCTTCGACGGAGCGAGCGAAAACGAGATCAAGGAATATATCGGTCTCGCGAACAACAAATTCGACGAACTGAATATTCCGCCGTCGGTCGGACCGTCGGGCAAAACGCGTCTTTACGACGGCTTGACGGGCGAGCAGTTCGAGCAGAAAGTAACGGTCGGTTATATTTACATGCTTAAACTGTCGCACCTCGTGGACGACAAGATCCACGCGCGCTCGATCGGACCGTACAGCTTGATCACGCAGCAGCCTTTGGGCGGTAAAGCGCAGTTCGGCGGACAGCGTTTCGGCGAGATGGAAGTGTGGGCGCTCGAAGCCTACGGCGCGGCGCATATTCTGCAGGAGCTTTTGACCTGCAAATCGGACGACGTGGCCGGACGCTCGAAAATCTACGAAACGATCGTCAAGGGCGATTCCGACTTTCAGCCGGGCATTCCCGAATCGTTTAACGTTTTAGTGCGCGAGCTTCAATCGCTCTGTCTGGACGTCGAGCTCATCACCGAAGACGAGATCGATCCGGAAGAAGCTTTGGAAGGCGTCGGCGAATTGGTAGGAGCAGACTAAGGCGATTTTGGATTGGGGATTTTGGATTTCGGATTGGCGTGAGAGAAGTTTTTAAGTTTCCAGCGCGAAATCCTAATCCAAAATCCAAAATCTAAAATCCAAAATGGAGAAATATGTTTCGATTGCAACAAGATAATAAAACACAATTAACCCCGAATTTCGAGGCGATTCGCATCTCGCTCGCGTCGCCCGAAAAGATTCGTTCTTGGTCGCACGGGGAAGTCACCAAGCCGGAAACGATCAACTACCGCACATTCAAGCCGGAGCGCGACGGGCTCTTTTGTGCCCGCATTTTCGGTCCGGTTTCGGACTGGGAGTGTTTGTGCGGAAAATACAAAAGAATGAAGCACCGCGGCGTGATCTGCGACAAATGCGGGGTCGAAGTCACCCAATCAAAAGTTCGCCGCGAGCGCCTTGGTCACGTCGAGCTCGCCAGCCCGTGTTCGCACGTCTGGTTTTTCAAAGGTCTGCCGTCGCGTATCGGACACCTTCTGGACATCACTCTGCGCGATCTGGAAAAAATCCTTTACTTTGAAACCTACATCGTCGTCGATCCGGGCGACGTTCCGGGACTCAAGGAAAAAGAACTTTTGACGGACGAGCGCTACCGCGAATTGATGCGCGATTACCCGCATCAATTCGTCGCGAAAATGGGCGCCGAAGCGATCAAAGAACTGCTCGCGACCGTCGACATCGCGGAGCTCGTCAACGAGCTGCGCCAGAAAATGCGCGAAGAAACGTCGCAGCAGAAAAAACTGAAGTTTTCGAAGCGCCTGAAAGTCGCGAACTCGTTCCTGCGTTCGGGCAATAAGCCGGAATGGATGATTCTCGACGTGATTCCGGTCATTCCGCCCGAGCTGCGACCGCTCGTGCCGCTCGACGGCGGACGTTTCGCGACGTCGGATCTGAACGATCTTTACCGCCGCGTGATCAACCGCAACAATCGTTTGAAAAAACTGATCGAGCTGCGCGCGCCGGAAGTCATCGTCCGCAACGAAAAACGCATGCTTCAGGAAGCGGTCGACGCGCTGTTCGACAACGGTCGCCGCGGCCGCGTACTGCGCGGCGCGAACAATCGCCCGCTCAAATCCTTGTCGGGAACTTTGAAAGGCAAACAGGGACGTTTCCGTCAAAACCTTTTGGGCAAACGCGTCGATTACTCGGGACGTTCCGTGATCGTCGTCGGACCGGAACTGAAACTGCATCAGTGCGGTCTGCCGAAGAAAATGGCTCTGGAGCTTTTCAAGCCGTTTATTTACAACAAACTGGAACGCGACCAGCACGCCGCGACGATCAAGCAGGCGCGCGAAATGGTCGAGCGCCAGGAGCCGATCGTCTGGGACATTCTCGAAGAAGTCATCCGCGAGCACCCGGTTCTTTTGAACCGCGCGCCGACGCTGCACCGTTTGGGAATCCAGGCGTTCGAGCCGGTTCTGGTCGAAGGAAAAGCGATCAAGATTCATCCGCTCGTCTGTACGGCGTTCAACGCCGACTTCGACGGCGACCAGATGGCGGTTCACATCCCGTTGTCGGCGGAAGCGCAGATCGAAGCGTCGGTTTTGATGCTCGCGTCGAACAACCTTTTGTCGCCCGCGTCGGGTCAGCCGATCACGGTTCCGTCGCAGGACATCGTTCTCGGTTGTTATTACCTGACTTTGGGACGCGACGGCATGAAGGGCGAAAACAAAGTCTTTAACTCGGTCGAAGACGTTCTGCTCGCGCTCGACGCGAAAGCGGTCGAAACGCAGGCGAAAATCAAGCTGCGCTGGAAGGGCGAACTCGTCGATCTCGAAAAAGAACACAACACGCAGGACGTGATGCGCGCCACCGCGAGGGAAGTCGACCGCATCATCGACACGACCGTCGGACGCGTCATCTTTAATGATCGTCTGGCGCGCGAAGGTCTGCCGTTCATCAACGGCACGCTCAAGAAAAAAGGTTTGCAGTCGCTCGTTAATTTCGCGCATCTGCGTCTCGGACACGACCAAACGGTCGTGCTGCTCGACGATCTGAAAACGCTCGGATTTTTGTACGCGACGCGCGCCGGCATGTCGATCGGCATCGACGACATGGTGACGCCGCAGAACAAGGGCGAGATCATCGAAAAAGCGCGTCAGGAAGTCGAAAAGCTTCAGCGTCAATACGAAGAAGCGACGATGACGAACATGGAACGCGAAAACAAAGTGACCGCGATCTGGTCGGAAGTGACCGATCAGGTGGCGAAAGAAATGTTCAAGGCGATGGATCGCCGCGAAAAGGATCGAAACGAACTCAACCCGATTCTCGTCATGGCCGATTCGGGCGCGCGCGGTTCGGAGGCGCAGATTCGTCAGCTCGCCGGCATGCGCGGGCTGATGGCGAAGCCGTCGGGCGAAATCATCGAAAACCCGATCATCGCGAACTTCCGCGAAGGCTTGGACGTTTTGCAGTACTTCATCTCGACGCACGGCGCGCGTAAAGGTCTCGCCGACACGGCGCTGAAAACCGCCGATTCGGGTTATTTGACGCGTCGGTTGGTCGACGTCGCGCAGGACGTGATCGTTTCGGAACAGGACTGCGGAACCGTCCGCGGGGTTTGGTCGGAAGCGATCGTTCGCAACGGCGAAGTCGTCGAATCTTTGCGCGATCGAATCATCGGCTGTACGGCGCTCGACGATATCATCGACCCGGTCGACGGCACGACGATCGTCGAGGCGAATCAGGAAATCAACGAAGATTTAGCCGGCGAAGTGCAGCTTTCCGGTCTGCAGCGGGTCCGCATTCGTTCGGCTCTGACCTGCGAAGCGCGTCGCGGAATCTGCGTCAAATGTTACGGACGCAATCTGGCGATGGGCAGAACGGTCGAAATCGGCGAAGCGGTCGGCGTCATCGCGGCGCAATCGATCGGCGAGCCGGGAACGCAGCTCACGATGCGCACGTTCCACGTCGGCGGCACGGCGCGGCTCGAACAGGAAACCAAGCACGAGGCGGCGATGGACGGAACGGTCAAATACATCGACCTGAAAACCATCAAAAACCGCGAAGGGCAGATCATTTCGATGAAACGCCAGTCGGAGCTCGCTCTGGTCGACGATCGCGGGCGCGAAGTGGCGCGTTACCCGATCGTTTACGGCGCGCAGATTCACGTCGAAGACGGTCAGGAAGTCAAAGAGGACGATATTTTGGCGACCTGGGATCCGTTCACGTTCGCGATTCTGACGGAAGTTTCCGGAACCGTGAAGTATCAGGACCTGAAAGAAGGCAAAACGCTCGAAGAAGACATCGATAAGGTTTCGGGACAAAAACGTCTCGTGGTCAAGGACTCGGACGAGAAAAATCAACCGCGTCTCGAAATCCGCGACGGCAACAAGGTTTTGAAAACTTACCAGATGCCGATCCGCGCCAACCTGCACGTCGAAGACGGTCAGGAAGTCAAAGCGGGCGACATCATCGCGAAGATTCCGCGCGAAACGACGAAGACGAAAGACATCGTCGGCGGTCTGCCGCGCGTCGTCGAGCTTTTCGAAGCGCGTCGTCCGGGCGAAACGGCGGTCATGTCGGAAATCAACGGAACCGTCAAATTCGGTCCGATTTCGAAGGGTAAGCGCAAGCTCATCATCACCGGCGACGACGGTTCGGAACGCGAATACGACATTCCGCGCGGAACGCACATCAACGTGCAGGAAGGCGATCACGTCAAAGCCGGCGAACCGCTCATGGACGGACCGCTGAACCCGCACGACATCTTGCGCGTTCTCGGAATGGAAGCTTTGCAGGAATATCTCGTCAACGAGATTCAGGAAGTTTATCGTCTGCAGGGCGTGAACATCAACGACAAGCACATCGAAGTCATCGTTCGACAGATGCTTCGCTGGGTCAAGATCAAGGACGTCGGCGACACCGATTTCCTGCTCGAAGAACAGGTCGATCGGTTCCGCTACGAGGACGAAAATCGACGCGTGCGCGAGGAGGGCGGACAGCCGGCGAGCGCCGAACCGCTTCTGCTCGGCATTACGAAGGCTTCGCTTTCGACCGACTCGTTCATTTCGGCGGCGTCGTTCCAGGAAACGACGCGCGTGCTGACGGAAGCCGCGATTTCGGGTCGCATCGACTACCTGCGCGGGCTTAAGGAAAACGTCATCATGGGACGCCTGATTCCCGCCGGAACCGGTATGAAGTATTACCGCAACGTCAAGGTCGACCACGATCCGACGATGAATCAGAAGGTCGCCGACGAGTTCGATGACGAATTCCCGGTCCTGACCGGCGGTTTGGATCTTCCGTCGCCGATGGATATGCCGGGCGTCGGCTCGGATGATTTCGAGGAAGACCTCGAAGACATCGAGGATTACGACGAAGCGGAAAACGAGCTGGATTTGGAAACCGAAGAAGTTTTCGAAGCCAATGAAGGGGCGGACGATTTCGACGACGATTTTTAATCGTTGAAATTCATCAATTAAAAGGGGCTGAAGAGAATTTTTTCTTCAGCCCCTTTTTTGTGTTGCAAATTTAGGCGGGTTGGCATATAAATACGGGATATAACAGCATTCGGCGAGAGGGAGTTCACGTGATGCGCAGGCGCGGTATTACGAACGATTCCCGTTTTAATAATCAATTCCGGCGATTCTTCGGAATCGTAACCGGAATCGCTTTGCTATTTTCATAAAAAAAAAGGAGAAAATCGATTATGAATAAAGTCGTCGGTCACTTAATCGCAAAGCTCGCCACAAACTTGTTACTTTTAGCATTTACATTCTCCACGCTCTCTCAAACCGTACCACCAAAAGCCGAAAGGCGCGAGGTCAAGGACACTTACTTCGGACAAACGATCAGCGATTCTTACCGCTGGCTGGAAAATTCGAAGTCCGAAGAAGCGCAGAAATGGATCAAAACGCAAGCCGATTACGCGCGCGCGTATCTCGACAAACTGCCGATGCGCGACGATATCCTAAAGGAGCTCAACGAATTGAGCGATGCCGGAACGCGCGTCTATGGAATTCAGCGGCGCGGTAATTGGTATTTTTACTATCGCCGCGCGCCTAACGAGAACGACTTTAAGATTTACATGCGCGAAGGACTAAACGGCGCTGAACGATTGCTGCTCGATCCCGACAAGATCGCGAGCGACGGCAAGCGACGGTCGATCAACAACTTCAGCCTTTCGCAGGACGGCAAATACCTATCTTACGTTTCGTCGGTTGGCGGCAGCGAAAACGGCGAACTGCGCGTGATCGAAACCGCGACCGGCAAAGACACGGGCGTGCTCATCGACCGCGCGCGGTTCAGTTCGGGCGATTGGCTGCCAGACGGAAAATCGTTCCTTTATAATCGTCTGCAAAAAATGGCGCCCGATTCGCCGCCGACCGATCTGTATCAGAAAAGCCGCGTTTACTTGCATGTTTTGGGCGGGGATGCGGACGCGGACAAGCCGGTGTTCGGGTACGAGGTCAACCCGAATATCAAAATGGAAACGACGCCGCTTCCGTTTATATGGATTCCGCTCGGTTCGAAATACGCCGTCGCCATCGTCAATTCGGGCGTTTCGCCGAATTCCGAGTTTTACGTCGCGCCGCTCGCCGCGCTGACCGAGAACGGTAATAATCCGATCGATTGGCAGAAAATCTCGAAGCTCGACGACGAAGTTTCGAATATCGAACTCCACGGAGACGATATCTATTTATCGACTTATAAAAACACGCCGCGTTACAAGATCGTTCACGTCAATCTCAAAAATCCCGACCTCAAACAAGCCGACACCGTTTTTCCGGCAAGCGAAGCGGTCGTCGAGTATTTCACCGCCGCCCGTGATGCGTTGTACGTCCAGACGCTCGACGGCGGAACGCGTAAAATCTACCGCGTCGACTACAAAACGAAAAAATCCGAGCCGCTCAAACTGCCATATCAAGGTTCGGCGTCGATCGCGGGCGCCTATCCGGATATGGACGGCATTTACTTCAATCTCGATTCGTGGACGAAATCGGCGGCGAATTTTCTGTACGATCCGAAAACCGGAAACGCGAGCGATACCCGCCTGATCCCGCCGCTTCCGATCGACATGAGCCGCATCGAATTTATCAACGCCAAAGCGAAAAGCTACGACGGAACGATGATTCCGCTGGTCGTCATCTACAAAAAAGGCATCAAGCGCGACGGCAAAAATCCGGTTTTGCTGAACGGTTACGGCGCGTACGGGATTGAAAACACATCGCCGTTTTTCTACACGAGCGCTCTGCCGTGGCTCGATCGCGGCGGCGTGATGGCTTTGGCGGGCATTCGCGGCGGCGGCGAGTACGGCGAGGAATGGCACTTGGCGGGCAAGGGCGCAACCAAGCCGAATACGTGGAAAGACTTTATCGCCTGCGCCGAATATTTGATCGCCGAAAAATACACGTCGCCCGAGTATCTCGGAATCATCGGCGGCAGCGCGGGCGGAATTTTGATCAGCAACGCGATTACGGAGAGACCGGAACTGTTCGGCGCAGCGATCAGCGCGGTCGGCTTGAACAACGCGCTGCTCGCCGAAACGACCGCCAACGGCGTGCCGAACATACCCGAATTCGGCAGCTTCAAAACCGAGGAGGGCTTTAAAAATCTGCTCGCGATGGATGGTTATCATAAAGTCAAAGACGGCGTAAAATACCCGGCGGTGATGCTGACGCACGGCATCAACGACCCGCGCGTCGAGCCCTGGATGTCGGCGAAAATGGCGGCGCGTCTGTTGGAAGCGTCGGCGAGCGGCAAACCCGTTTTGCTGCGCATCGATTACGATGCCGGTCACGGGTTCGGTTCGACGAAAAAACAGCGCAATGAAGAGAACGCCGATGTCTACGCCTTTTTATTGCAACAACTCGCTGCGAAAAGCCGGTGAGCTCAACGGGGCGCGCGTTTGGCAAAAAACGGTTGTCTGCTCCTTTGAAGCCCGGTAATTTTCCAATCGAAACGCGGATGCTGCGGGATGGTTGCCGGCATTGAAGTTCGACCGCGAAAAATGGCTGAAAGAAAATTCTTTCAGCCATACCCTCGAAAACCGAACCGATTTGCCGCGGCTTTCGGGCGGCGAAAACTTGAAGAGCGGACAGCAGAAACAGATGAGATCGGACGAGAATAAATATAAATACGAAGTCGACAACCGAAAGGAAAGTTCGGCGTTTGTCTATTTTGATAAGCCGAACGGCGAAAGAACAGCGGTCTGGTCGGACCGCTCGTTTTCGATTGTTAAGTCGAAAGAGTCCGGGGCGCGGCTGCAGTTCGCGCAAAAATCGAACGATTACTTGAGCCTGGCGAAAAGATTTTTGAAAGCCGTTCGGAAAATCAAATAAAAATCCCGCTGTTATAAAACGAAAAGAGCGCCGTAAGCAAAAAAATTACGGCGCTCTTTTTTGTTTCCGGTCGTTGAGATTACCAAATCTCGCAGATTTCGCTTCTGACCATCGGCTGCCCTTGTTTGCAGTTGAAAGCTTTGGCGAACTGCGGCATGTTCGAAAGCGGTCCGTTGACGCGCCAGCGCGGCAAGCTGTGCGTGTTGGTTTCGACCTGCAGGCGCTCGGCTTCGGGCGTGTACTTGCCCGCCCAGACCTGCGCCCAGCCGAGGAAAAACCTTTGCTCCGGCGTAAACCCGTCGATGTTCTCGGGACGCGGCTTGCCTTCCAGAGATTTCATAAAGGCTTCGTAGGCGACCGTCAAGCCGGCGAAATCGCCGATATTTTCGCCGAGGGTGAGTTTCCCGTTGATGAAAAGCCCGGGTTGCACTTCGTATTCGCCGAATTGCTTGACGACGCACGCGGCGCGTTCCTCGAATTTCTTGCGGTCGTCCGCCGTCCACCACATCTTGAGATTGCCGTCGGCGTCGAAGCGGCTTCCGGAATCGTCGAACCCGTGCGAAATCTCATGCCCGATGACGCCGCCGATCGCGCCGTAATTGATCGCGTCGTCGGCTTCGAAGTTGAAGAACGGCGGCTGCAGGATTCCTGCCGGAAAAGTGATGTCGTTGTTCGTGCCCGAATAAGAGGCGTTGACGGTCGGCGGCGTAAAGCCCCAGCGCGTGCGGTCGACCGGTTTGTTGATGTCTTCGAGGTTGCGGCGCACCTGAAATTCGCGCGCGCGCAAGATGTTGCCGGCGTAAGATTTATCGTCGACCGTCAAGCCTTTATAACCGCGCAGCTTTTCGGTCGAGCCGATTTTGCGCTTGAACGTCGAAAGCTTCCTTTGCGCCTGCACTTTCGTTTCTTCACCCATCCATTCGAGACCGCCGACGCGGTCTTTCATCGCGGCGAGCAAATTGTCGATCAATTCGTTCATGCGGGCGCGCGCTTCCGGCTTGAAGGCGCGTTTGATGTATTCTTCGCCGAGCGCTTCGCCGAGATTGTTGTCGACGGCGTTGACGCAGGTCTTCCAGCGCGGCTGACGTTCTTTCGCGCCGCTCAGGTAACGGTTGAAAAAGTTGAAGTTCTCGTCGGCGAATTTTTTCGAAAGGCTCGGCGCGGCGGCGTTGACGGTCATAAAGCGCAGGTAAACTTTCCAGTCTTCGAGCGGCACTTCCTTGAGCATCGCGTTCGCTTCCTTAAAAAACGCGGGCTGTCCGATATTAAAATCCGAGACCGCCGGCACGCCGCGCGTTTTCATGTATTCTTCCCAAGCGAAGTCCGGCGTGATTTTCTGCGCGTCGGCAAGCGAGACTTTGTTATAACGGTTGTCGGGATTGCGCAGATCGACCTGCGCGAGCGAAGCCTTCGCGAGCCGCGTCTGCATGTCCATGACGGTTTTCGCGTGCTCCGCCGCTTGTTTCGGTTTGTCGCCGAGGTTTTTGAACATATTCGTCGTATATTCAATAAACTTCTGGCGCGTTTCGATCGATTTCGCGTCGTCTTTCAGATAGTAATCGCGGTTCGGCAAAGATAATCCGCCCTGACCGGCGTTGACGATGACCATCGTCGAGTTCTTCAGATCGGCGCCGCCGCCGAACGTGAACAGCGCCGGCAATCCGGCGTTATGCATCGCGGCAATCTGCCGCTGTAGGTCGGCGACCGACTTGATCTGGTCGATTTGTTTGAAGATCGGGTTGATCGGTTTGACGCCGGCCCTTTCGATCGCCGCTTCGTCCATGCACGACGAGTAAAAATCGCCGATCAGCTGCAGATCCGAACCCGGCGCGGCGTCGGATTTGGCGGCCGTTTCCAAAACGTCTTTCAGAATCGCGTTGTTGTTGTCGGCCAAGATGTTGAAGGTGCCCCAGCGCGATTCGGTCGGAGGGATTTGGGTGTTTTTAAGCCACGTTCCGTTGGCGTACTGAAAAAAATCGGTGCAGGCTTCCACCGTCGTATCCATCCGGCTCGTGTCGAACGCCTTATTCTGCGACCATGCGAGCGGCGAGAGCGTGAACGCGACCGTTAAAGCCGTGATCAATCGAAAATAGAATTTAGGCATGTTTTCTCCTTAATTTTTGGAATGATTTTGTCTTTTTTTTACGTTAAGTAACTTTATTGTTTCAAAGCGCAATCGAAAAGACAATCGGAAAACACGCGTTTAGGAAGGGATTGTTACAAAACCGGGATAAATTTTTCCGTCACTTTCTCGTGCAGTTCCCGCGCGAGTTTTTTGCGGTTCGGATCGGCGATCGGCGCGTCGCCGAAATTGATGACCGCCGTGTATTCCCTGACGCGAAACAAACGCAGCATATGATCGATAAAGGAGATGTCCTCCCACCAGCAGACGGCTTCGCTCGCGGGCATTTCCCCGGCCGGCGTCTGGTAGGAAATCGAACAGTACGAAACCGGAAGATCCGTGCGCGCGGCAAATTCCAGAAAAGACGAATTGAACGGCAGGACCGCTTCGCCCTTGCCGCTCGTGCCTTCGGGGAAAACCATGACGCCCTCGCCGTTGTCGAGCCGTTCGATGATTTCCTGCCCGGCGCGCGGAATGTCGCGTTTGTTCTGACGATTGATAAAAACCGTGCCCATGTCGCGGACGATTTTGCCCGCCAGAAACCAGCTTTCGATCTCGCCTTTCGCGACGAAAACGCCGTCGACGACGTACCGTAGCGCGGGAATGTCGACATAGCTCAAGTGATTGCAGACCAGAAAAAACGGCGGTTTCGGCGGCGTGCCGAGGACCTCGATTTTCATGCGCGAGATTTTGACGAAGCTCACCGCCCAGAGCCTGAAGATCAATTGCCGCCAGTAGATTTTATTCGGGATAAAAACGACGGCGAGAAACCAGACCGAGTAAAGCCCGAGCGTGGCGATGACGAATAAAGCAAATCGGATGGCGGCGCGAATTCTTCTCATTTGAAAAAAGTATTTTAGCCTAATATCCGCCGCGAGAAAAATCCGCGCACGCATCGGGCGCGGCGAAACCGGCGCGCGGCTGCCTTGCGTAACCCGCCGGCCTTTCAAGATTTCAGTCTTCCTTTTCGATTTTTTTGAAGTTGTAACGCAAAAGCACGCGGATCGGCAAAGGCTTTCCGCCGCGCGTCGCCGGCCGCCAGTTCATGCGGCGGACGGTTTCCGCGACCGATTCGTCGAGTCCGAAACCCGCCCAGCGCGCGATGCCGGTGCGCGTGATTACGCCGGCTTCGTCGAAATCCACCTCGATGTCGACGGTCGCGGCGACCGAATAAAGATTGGCGGTCGGCGTGTACGGCGGGCTCAGACGGCGAAAGGGCAGCGGCGCGCGAAAATCCATGGCGTCCGGCGAATTGTCGGCGGGAATTTCTGCGAGCCGCACGCTTTTTTCGGTCGATTCTTCTTTTGCGACGACCGGAAGCCGCACGGAAATTTCTTTCGCCAGTTCGCCAATCGATTCGAAAAGCAGTTTTTCCGCCGTTTTCGCGTCGCTGCCGGTAAAGCTCTGAAGCTTCCAGAAAACGAGCCTGCCGGTGCGCGCGCTGACGGCGTAGACGGCGGCGTAAGATTCGAAATACTCTTTTTTTTCGAGCGAAAACCGCGTCAGATTTTCGCTTCTGACGAGCAGGAAAAAATCGCTGCCGATCGCCGCGCCGACGATTTTCGCTTCTTCGGTCGTCATATTGAACGGCTTTTCGACGTCGGCGGAAAGAAACGCGGCTTCGCTCAAAGAAGAATTCAATACTTTGAATTTTTCGGACAGCGAAACGGCAAGTTTTTCGGCGTAAGTTTCGCCGACCGCCGTTTTCGAGGGCGTCAGAACGGCGATTTTCTGCGCCGGGGCGACGAGCAGCGACCCGTAAGCCGTGAGCAGCAAAACAACTGCCCGCAAAAATTTGGACTTCGCTGCTTTTCTGACAAACCGCTTACGGCTCGCGGCCCGCGGCTCACTGTCGATGGTAAAGTTTCGCAATTTCTTCTTTTAATTCCGCCGGAAAACAGACGCGGTACATCTGATAGCCTTTCTGCAGCCCGCGCACGGCGGCGCTGATTTCGGAGATTTCCTTGATTTCCGGGCGCGAAAAACCTTCTTCGACGTAAATCAGTTTTTTCGGCTCGCTCGATTTCTTCGTGTAAAAATAATACGGCACGTCGCCCGCTTTGTCTTCGATGAAATAGTAATCGGGATCGAAACCCGAATTTTCGACGAGTTTTCGCGCCCGTTCGAGAAATCCCGCCTGTTCGGCGTCGGGCATGTCGAGGTCGTACGCCTTGAAAAGCCGGCGATTCAAAAAACGTTTTGCCAGATCGGAGAGAATTTTATCATCCGAATGCTGCCATTGCTTGATGTGAAACATCACGTCCGCGTCGTCGATCTGCAGATGTTCGCAGAGATTTAATTTTTCGCCTTCGAGGATTTTTTCGAACGGCGTTTTTTCGGCGAACCAAACGGTCGCGCCGCTCTGAAAAAGCCGCAGCGCGCGGCGCAGAAGCGAGCGCAGAACGGCTTCCGCCGAGCGCAGCGTGCGGTGAAAATAGACCTGCCGGAACATGTAATAACGCGCCTGCAAATAATCTTCGACCGCGTAAATGCCGCGCGCCGAAACGTACAGCCGATCGTTCACCTCGTCGATTTCGAGCGATTTGATGATCCATTCGAGATCGTAAACGCCGTATTTCGCGCCGGTCATCAAGCTGTCGCGCAAAAGGTAATCCATCCGGTCGACGTCGAGCTGCGACGAGACGAGCTGCGCGAGCGAGGTCGGACGAAAATCGCCGCGAATGATGCCGGCGACCGCCTCGGGCAGCGCGTCGGAAAACTCGCGCAATGCCGCGCCGACTTCCGTTTCGGAACTCAAAACCGCTTCGATCGTAAATTCTTCGTGGTGAAAATTGAGAATCGGCTCGATGACGTGCGAAAACGCGCCGTGTCCGATGTCGTGCAGCAGCGCCGCGCAGCGCACGGCGAGCTTGGCTTCTTCGGAAATTTGATAGCTCAGACCGAGTTTCGCCAAAATGCGCGTCGCCAGATGGAGCGCGCCCAAGGAATGCGTGAAGCGCGAATGCTCCGCCGCCTGATAGGCAAAATGCGCGAGCCCGAGCTGCCGGATGCGCCGCAGCCGCTGAAACTCGGCGGTGTCGACGAGGCGGACGAGCAGTTTTCCTTCCGCCGAATCGGTCTTGAGACGAATGATGTTGTGAACCGAGTCGCGGTATATTTTCTCTGCCACAGAAACTCCTGTAATTTATTAAGTTTAATTTTGAAATGTCGATCGGATTTTGGCAATGCCGAATCAAAAAAAGTTACCAATTCGCCGCCCAATAATGGTATAATTTCCAGCACCACAAGTTAAAAATTATTTTATAAATAGGAGTTGTTTTATGAGATTAGGAAAAGGAACTTTTTCCAAATTCGTCGTTTTAAGCCTCGTCGCTTGCGGCGTATGGCTGTCCGCTCCGAAGGTCTTCGCCAGTTCCATTACGGGAGTCGTTTACGACAATCGCAATAACGCGCTGCCGGACGTCGACCTTGAATTGACCGACGAGCAGTATTCGACCGGCACGCGAAGAGCCCGCACGGACGGCTCCGGGCGATACACGTTCGACGGGCTTCGCGACAGCCGCTATTCGATCCGCGTGATGCCTTTCAGATACGATTTCATAGAGCAAATCCAAACCGTCGAGATCGGCACTCTAACGTCGAGGGGCGTCGGCGGCGGCACCGCGTTCGAAATTCGGGATTTTTATTTGCAGCCGCGAAAAGGCAGTTTGGAAGAAGCCGAAGCGAGCGTTCTTTTCGCGCAGGAAATTCCGAAAGACGCTAGAAAGGCTTACGAAAAGGCGCTGAACGATTTTTCGAAAAAAAGAAAAGACGAAGGTCTGGTCAGCTTGAACGAAGCCGTCAAATTATTTCCGAATTATTTCGCCGCGCTGATGCTGCTCGGCCGACAATACATCGAAAAGGGAATGTTCAGCGAAGCCTATCCCCTGCTGATAAAGGCGGTCGACGTCAACCCGAAAAGCCCGACGGCTTTATATTTTCTCGGCTACACGCTGCATAAGCTCAATTACAACAAAGCGGCTTTAGTCGCGCTGACGCAGGCGCACAACAGCAGCCCGGCTTCGGTCATGGTGCTCACGAGACTCGGAATCGTCGAGAAGATGGAAGGGAAATACGTCGAGGCGGAAAAGCATCTCACGCAGGCGAAAAAACTGACGAAAGGCGCAAATGCCGACCTTCACTGGGAACTCGCGCAGCTTTACGGAGAAAATCTTAAAAAATACGATTTGGCAGCCGATGAGCTCGAAGAGTTTTTAAAGGCGAAACCGGACGCGCAGGATTCCGTGAAGATCAAAGAAATGATCAAAAAATTAAGAGAAAAGGCGAAAGCTCAGGCGAGTTCCAATTAAAGATTTGCCGATTACATAAATAATCTTTTGAATTCGGAGGTTGATATGAGAAGCGTGGTGAAAATAATCGCGTTGAACTTTCTGACGGTTGCGGCGCTGTCTTTCCTGTTGTGCCAAAACGCGTCGGCGAGCACGATCACCGGCATCGTGTACGACAATCATAACAACACTCTATCGGACGTTGACGTCGAGTTGATGGGAAACATCGGTTCGTTCAAAGGGCGGACGCGGACGAATTCGGTCGGGCGCTACGAATTTGCCGGACTCGGCGACGGGTATTTCACCGTCCGCGTCCTGCCTTTCAGATACGATTTCGAAGAGCAGTCCCAGCAAGTTTATATCCAGACGGTCAGCGTGACGGGCGCCGGAGCGACGATCGAGCCGCTGGATTTTTATCTCACCCCGAAAAAGGGCAGTCTAATGGAAGCCGAAGCGAAAGTGATATTCGCGCAGGACGTTCCCGGCGATGCGAAAAAATTTTACGAAAAGGCGGTCGACGCCATTTCCAAAAAGCGGATCGACGAAGGAATCGCCGGCCTCGAGAACGCGATCGCCAAATTCCCGAAGTATTACCAGGCGCTGCTCGATTTGGGCAAGATTTATTATGTCAAAGGCGATTTCTCCAAATCCACGAACTTGTTTCTCAAAGCGGCGGAAATCAACAACAAAAGCGCGATGAGCTTTTTCTTTCTCGGCGATTCGCTGCGGCGCCTCGGCTACAATAAGGCTTCGGTCATCGCCCTCAATCAATCGCACACGTTAAATCCCGGATCCATTCAGGTGCTTTTGTCGCTCGGCACCGTCGAAAGGCTCGAAGGAAAATACCCGGAGGCGGAAAAACACTTGCTGCTGGCTAAAAAGCTGACGAAAGCTCCGATCGCGGAGCTTCATTGGCAGCTCGCGCAGCTTTACGCCGGAAATCTAAAAAAATACGATAAAGCCGCCGATGAATTAGAGGCTTTCTTAAAAGCCCGTCCCGACGCGAAAGACGTCGATAAAATAAAGAAAATAATCAAAAACCTTCAGGAAAAATCGAAAACGCAAGCGGTCAATTAAAAACTATCCTTCGAGCACCGGGAAAAAGGCGGCACGTGATTTAGAAGCGCCGCCTTTTCCTATGTCGGAAAAGTTCGTTTGCGAGACCACCCTGATTTTTGAAAAACCGGTTCTAAGACGTCTGCCGAGAGAAAATTAAAGCCTCCGACTTTGTGCGGTTTGGGCCAGCGCACAAAACTCAGTTGATTGCTGAAAGAAAATCTTGGCGAGCGGCGCGGCAACGCGAAGTGTTTCTTATTTGGAATCTTACCGCCGGTGAAGCGAAATGCGGTGGTCTCGCCGCTTCGTCGCCCGACTGCCAAAAACTGAAATCCGGTTCAATTCTTTTATTCAAAGGTTTCGAAAGCAATAAAAAAAGCCCGTCCGTTGGACGGGCTTTCGAGCTTCTTTACCGAAATCGGTTTAGAAGAAGAGACGGAATCCGAAGCGAACTTCGCGCGGCGCTTGGAAGCTGTTCGCCTGGTTGTAGTTGTTGTAAACGCGCGCTGCACGGTTAGCGTTCAGGCGAGCCAGAACAAGCGACTGAATGCCGCCGTTAAACACGGTTTGAATTGCTTCGACTTCGTCGCCGCAAGTGGTACAACCGGCCGCAGTCAACGAGCCGGCAGTGATGTTCGCCAGACCGTACTGCGTTTGACGGGTCAGTTCATTCTTTTCGTCAAACAGGTTGCGAATGTTCAGGAACGGTTCGAAAATGAACCGGTTGTCGCGACCGAATCTGTAGCGGTGGTTAATCTGGAAGTCAGATTCGCTGAACATTTCGGTGCGTCCCAAATCACCGCGTTCGTACAAGATCGCCGAGGTGATGCTGTAGAACGAATAGGTCGTCGTCAACGGCGTACCCGATTGGTAAGTCGTGAAGAACGAGAAGTTGGTTTCGTTCGATTTGTTGCCGAACCAGTTGAAGTTGTAACCGGCGTAGGCTTTGAACACGTGCGGACGATCCGTCGCCAGGCGACCGTTGTCCGGATCGCCGTTGGCGGTCCAGCCGAGGAACGGCAAGTCGAAGAAACGGTTGACGTTCGGGCTGGCGCGACCGGCTTCATCAGAGCTCGCCAAACCCGAATAGTTACCGAAGAGGCGGCTATAGGTGTAGCTGAGGTTGAAGAAGTAGTTGTTCGATACGCGTTTGTCTAAGCGAAGTTCGAGCGCGTCGTATTTGCGTTCGGCTTTCGCGCAGGGGTAGTCGTATTCGGTCTGGGTTTCGCAAGCCAATCCGAAACCGGGGTTGCCGATAACGTAAGCTTCACTGCCGGCCGGGGTCGGGATACCGATGTCTTCGATCGCACGGTCCACCTGTTTGTGGGTGTAGCGTCCGCTGAAGAGCATGTCTTTGAAGATCAGCTGTTCGTAACCGATCGTGTATTCGCTCTGGCGAGCGGCTTTCAGATCCGGGTCGACCGCGCCGCCGACCTCGATGCCCGCGCCCGAGTTGGACGGGATACGGAAGTCGAACTGGCAGACCGAGTAGCCGTTACCCAAGGTCGGGAGCGGCGTTTCCGGGAATTCTTCCGGACAGTTGCCGCCGAACTGATCGGCGACCGTTCCCAAGATCGTTGCACGATTGTAACCGCCGTAGTTCGCGCCTCTTCCCGGCAGGATTTCAAAATAGTCGCGACGATAGAAGTCGCCGCCGAACGAACCGCGGGGCAGTTCGTATTTGAAACGATCGTAGAACCAGCCGTAGCTGGCGAAGATTTTCGATTTACCGTTACCGAAAACGTCGAAGGCAGCGCCTAAACGCGGAGCGAGTTTGTCGCCCCAGCCGAAGGTGATGCCCGGATTGTTTTCGTTGAAGCTCGGAACGTCTTCTTTTTCGAGACGCAGACCGAGGTTCAAGGTCAGACGGTTTCCGATTTGCCATTGATCCTGGACGAAAACGCCGTTGTTCGAGCTGCTCGCTTCACCGCGCGTCTGGAAACGCTGGTAGTAACCCGAACCGAGGTTGCCCGGCGTCGGTTCCGAACCGAGAACGTTGTCGATCGACAGATTGTAGTAAAGAACAACTACGCCGGTGTCGCCGTATCCCTGGTCGGTCGTGTTGAACAGACGGTTAAACTGGTAACCGAATTTGAAGTTGTGACGTCCCGCGAAGTTGATGCCGATAAGGCTGGCGTCGGCGTCGAGGGTCGTGCGGGTCGAAACGTCGTAAGCAATCTGGAAATTGCTCGGGAAGTTCGTGAATCCGAGCGAGCAGCCCGAACCCGGAATCGCTTCCGGAGTGCCCGAGGTGCTGCACAGGAATCTGGTTTGATTCGGGATGCCGTACGATCCGAGTTTTTCGTTCAGGAAGGTGCGTCCCGCGCGCAGGTTCAGAACGAACGAGCTGCTCGGCGTCCAGGTCGCCTGACCGTTGATGCTGTTCGAGTTCTGTCTGCCGCCCTGACCGTTCAGGAAGGTGTTCTGGTCGATCAACTGACCGCCGACGCCGTTGATGTTGCCGCCGATCGGTCCGGCCGTCGTGAAATTCGACAAGCCGTAGGAATCGCCGACCTGCAGGTTCGAGCCCGCGATGAACGACGAACCGGTCAGTCCGGTCGGAAGGGAACCCTGATCGATGATCGGATTCCAAAGGAAAGTTCCGTACAAGCGGAGCTGCGAGCTCGGCTGCGCATCCAATCTCACAAACGCTTCTTCAACTTTGCGTTTGTATTCGAACCTTTGCTCGGAAACGAGCTTACGTCCGACCGGATCAGCCGACGGAAGGGGACGACCCAAAACGTCAGTGCCGCTATTCGTATAAAACGGAACGTTCTGCGTGATATCGAAAATCTGCGGAGCATAAACCGCCGAAAACCAGAGTTTGTCTTTAATGACCGGACCGCTGAGTTTCGCAACCGGGAAATAGTTGGTGCCGCCGGATTTGTGTCCCTGGTAAAGCTCGTAACCGTTACGCGAATCGCCGAAAGCGGTGCTCAGGTTCGAAAATCTGTTCAGAACCGGACGCGCGCCGCCCTGCAATTTCGAAGGCATAAACGAGATGCCGAAGTTGCCGCGCCATTCGTTGTTACCGCCAGCGGTAACGACGTTGATCACGCCGCCGGTCGCGCCGCCGTATTCGGCTTCGAAACCGGTCGATTTGATCTGCACTTCCTGAAGAAGTTCAAACGGCAGGTTGTTGTTGGCATTCAGCTGACCGGTACGGAAGTTCGTCACTTCCTGACCGTCAACGATGAACACGTTTTCCGCGCCCGACGCGCCGTCGATCTGGAAGCCGCCTGAAAGGGCTTCGGGACGAACGTTCGGAGCGGTTTTAAGCAAGCTGGTAAAGGTCGTTCCTTTCGGAAGCGCGTCGATTACCTGCGCAGTAATGTTTGTCGTGATTTTGGTGTCCGTCGGGTCGAGAGTCGCCGTTTCGTTCGAATTGACGTCGACGATCACGTTTCCCGAACCAACTTCCAAAGCAACGTTCGCCTGGGCATCTTTACCCAGAACAACCGTCACGTCCGCCTGCGCGCCTTTGAAGCCTTTGGCTTCGGCGACGGTCACGCGGTAATTGCCCACCGGAAGTTGGCGGACGATGAAGTAACCATTGTCGTCAGTCGTCAGCGTTCTATTGAAGCCGGCGGTTGAACCGATGCTCTGAATAGTAACGGCGACACCGGGAACGACAGCGCCGTTCGGGTCTTTAATGGTTCCTTCAATACCACCCGTGGTTTCTTGTCCGAATGCCGCCGCCGCAAAGCAGAGCATAAATGACAAAACCAGTGATAAAAACTTGAAGTTCTTATTCATTTTAATCTCCTTAACTATAAATTTTTGGAAATTTAAGTTTCTAATGCAGCCCTCACCCAGACTTAGGGTTTTAAGAAGGACTACACATACTTATTGCCGGTAGTGTTTAAAGCAAATTCGTAGCCATAGATGCAGATGGTGCGGGAAAGGAATTAAATACCTGAAAAAACAAGGGTTGTGATTTTTCCGCGGTGCTCAAAAAAATATTTCGACCGACCTTTCTTTACAATTTCTTGAAAAATATTCACGATTTTGGATATTTATTCGGAGAAATCCAAGAGGTGCCCGAGCTTTTCTTTTTTTGTTTTAAGGTAATGCGCCGCCGGTTTTTGCGCGTCGACTTCGATCGGGACGCGTTCGACGATCTGCAGCCCGGCTTTTTCGAGCGCTTCGAGCTTATCTGGGTTGTTCGACATAACCCGCACTTTGCAGAGCCCGAGATCAAAAAGAATTTCGGCGCACTGCTGGTAATTTCTGGCGTCGACGGCGAACCCAAGTTTTTCATTGGCTTCGACCGTGTCGGCGCCCTCGTCCTGCAGAGCGTAGGCGCGGATTTTATTGATGATGCCGATGCCGCGCCCTTCCTGCTGCTGATACACGATCGCGCCGCGCCCCGCCCGCTCGATCAATTCCATCGCGCGATGCAGCTGCGGCCCGCAGTCGCACTTGATCGAGCCGAACACGTCGCCCGTCAAACACTGCGAGTGAATCCGCACCAGCGTCGG
>DATCMK010000004.1:0-137193 GCA_036563455.1 Pyrinomonadaceae bacterium
GCTTTTTCCGAGATCGAAAAGTTCATCGACACGCCCGTCAAGCATTATTCGTCGGGCATGTACATGCGGCTCGCGTTTTCGGTGGCGGCGCATCTCGAGCCGGAAATCCTGATCGTCGACGAGGTCTTGGCGGTCGGCGACGCGGCTTTTCAGCGCAAGTGTCTCGGCAAAATGCAGGACGTCGGGCGAACGGGGCGCACCGTCATTTTCATCTCGCATCATCTGCCGAGCGTGACGCGCATCTGCCGCCGCGCGCTGTGGCTCGAAAACGGCACGGTGCGCGCCGCGGGCGCCGCGCCGGAAGTCGTCAACGAGTACGTGAAAGCCGAGACGAATCTCGACGGCGAAAGAGTCTGGAACCGCGCGGAAATCGCGCCGGGCAGCGAGACGGTGCGGCTGCGGCGCGTGCGGGCGGCGACCGACCGCGGGCAAACCGCGCCGTCGTTCGACATTCGCCGCCCGGTGATGCTGGAGATGCAGTACGAAGTGCTGCGCGCCGGCAAAATCCTGACGCCGACTTTTCATATCTATAACGAGGAGGGCATCTGCGTGTTCGTTTCGAACGACGTCCGGGGCGAATGGTCGACGCGCCCGCGCGACAAGGGCGTTTACACGAGCCGCGCGCGCATTCCGGCGAATTTTATGGCGGAAGGCACCTTTTTTGTGACCGCCGCCGTTTTTACCGCGGCGCCGTTCGAAGAACACCTGCGAGCGGCGGACGCGATCCGGTTTCAGATCTCCGATTCGTTCGAAGGCGGCGCGGCGCGCGGCGATTTCGGCGGGCGGATGCTCGGCGCGGTGCGCCCGCTGCTCGATTGGCAAACGGATTTCGATGAGTAAGCAGAAGGGCAAAAAGATTCTTTTCATCACGCCCGCCGCGAAACGCGACGGCGCGAATATTTTTCTGCTCCGTTTCCTGCGCTGGCTCAAAGCCGAGACCGCGATTGAGTTCTGCACGATCTACAACGCGGGCGGCGATCTGGAAAACGAGTTTCGCGAGCTTTCCGAAACTCATCAATACTCGCTCGGCTGGCAGCCCGGAAACTTTTTCGAACGGCGCGCTTACGGTCTGCTGCGCCGCCTCGAAGTGAAAAAACGCTGGCTGCTGCATCAAATCCGGCGCCGCGATATCGGTCTGATTTACAACAACACGGTCGTCAACCATCAGATCATCGAAGCGTTTCAGCATTTGAACGTGCCGATTCTGACGCACTGCCACGAGCTCGAAAGCGTGATCCGCCGCACCGGCCTGGAGCGTTTTCGCGAAACGAAAAACAAAACCGCGCATTTCATCGCCGTTTCGGAAACGACGCGGCGGTTTCTGATGACCGACCATGACGTGCCGGGCGAAAAAATCAGTCTCGTGCGCGGCTTCGTGCCGATCGAAAATTTTTCGAAAAACGAGGTGGCGCGGACGCGCCGCCGGATTCTGAAACAATTGGGCATCCCTTCGGACGCGTTCGTGGTCGGCGCGTCCGGCGCGATCGAGTGGCGCAAAGCGCCGGACCTTTACGTGCAGATCGCCGCCCGAATCCGCAAATCGCACCCCGAACTGCCGATTTATTTTCTCTGGATCGGCGGCACGCGCCGCGACGATCTCGGCTTTTTCGAAACCGATTACGACATTCGAAAACTCGGCCTCGCAGACCGTCTGCGCATTTTGGAGCACCAGCCGAACCCGCGCGATTACTACGCGGCGCTCGACGCCTTCGCGATGGTTTCGCGCGAAGACCCGTTTCCGCTCGTCTGTCTCGAAGCGGCGGCGCTCGGCAAGCCGATCGTCTGTTTCGAGAACGGCGGCGGCATCCCGGAATTCGTCGGCGCCGACTGCGGGTTCGTCGTGCCTTACCTCGACACGGAAGCCTTCGCCGAAAAAATCGTCGCGCTTTTCCGGAGCCGCAATTTAACGGAAACTTTCGGCCGCAACGCCGCGCGCAAAGTGCGCGAGCGGCATAACATCGAAAGAAGCGCGCCGCGCATTTTGGACCTCATTAAAGAATGGGGAAATCTTTGACGAGACCGGGAGAGCATCGATCAGCCGCCTTCGAGCGCGCGGATCAATTTTTCGCGGTAATTGCGGCTCGCGACCAGATCCTGCCCGCCGGTCAGCACGACCGTCTGATCGCCGTTAAACAAAGGGTGCACTTCTTTGACGCGTTCGACGTTGACGATCGCGGAACGGTGAATGCGGACGAATTTTTCCGGGTCGATCTTCGCTTCGAGCGCGTTCATCCGCTCGCGCACGAGATGCGTTTTGCCGCCGACGTGCAGCTCCAGATAATTTCCGGCGGCGCCGATCCAGTCGATCTCGTCGACGTGCACGTAGATCGTGCGGCTCGCGTTTTTGACCGCCAGGCGCTTGATGTATTTCGGCTCGGGTTTGAGCTCGCGCAAAAGCATCCGCATCTTTGAATCGAAATTCTCGCCGCGCGGCTCGCGGAGGATTTTGCGGGCGCGCGCGAGCGTGCGCCGGAGCCGGTCTTCGTCGAACGGTTTGAGCAGGTAATCGACGGCGTGCACGTCGAACGCGCGCAGAGCGTACTGATCGAACGCGGTCACGAAAATCACGGCGGGCATTTTTTCGACGCCGACGGTTTCGACGACTTCGAAGCCGTCCATTTCCGGCATTTGGACGTCGAGAAAAACGAGGTCGGGTTTCAGGCTTTCGATCGCGGCGACCGCTTCCGTCCCGCTCGCGCTTTCGCCGACGATTTCGAGATCCGGTTCCTTTTGCAGATAACGCTTCAGGCGCCGGCGCGCGAGCGTCATATCGTCAACGATCAATGTCCGAACAATCATCTTTTTTTTAATCACGACGCGCCTTCGCGAAACGGAATGACGATTTCGACCGCGAGCCCGCTGCCGCCGGGCGCGTCCTTCAGCGAAAACCGAAACGCCTCGCCGTAGAAATGCCGGAGGCGCGTGCGGACGCTTTTGAGACCGATGCCTTCGCGGATGTTGCGCTCGACCGGCGCGCCGATGCCGACGCCGTCGTCGGCGATCGAAACGACGAGCCGGTCGCCGACGCGCGCGGCGCCGATTTCGATTTTTCCGCCCGCCGCCTTCGGCGCGATGCCGTGGCGGATCGCGTTTTCGAGCAGCGGCTGCAGCAGCAGGTTCGGCAGCTCGGCGTCGAGCGTTTCCGGCGCGACGCGCCACTCGACGCCGAGGCGTTCCTCGAGGAGCGTCTGCTGAATCTCGACGTATTTTTTGAGAAAATCCAGCTCCTCCTTGAGCGTGATCGCGTCCGCCGCGTCGGTCTGCAGCGAATTTCGCAGCAAATCGCTGAGCTGCGTGATCGAACGTTCGGCGCGCGCGGCGTCTTCGTGGACGAGCTCGGAGATCGCGTTCAAAGTGTTAAAGAGAAAATGCGGGTGCAGCTGCGTTTGAATCGCCTGCAGCTGCGCGCGCGCGAGGCTCACCTCGCGGTCTTTCGCGCGGCGGAAATAGGCGAGCGCCTGACTGACGCCGACGATGCCCCAGTAGAGCATGACGTTGGTCGCGCCCATCCCGACCGCCAGCGCGAGCACCGGAACCGGCGGCACGTATTCCGTGAGAAACAGCCCGACGATCAGCCGGTTCGCCTGCTGCAGCGTAAACAGATGCGCGCCGGCGACCGCGAAACTCAGACCGAAATGGATCGCCAGGTTTCGGAGAAGGCGCGGCTGCTCGATCAGAAAACGCTTGCCGAGCCATAAAACGAGCGGCGTGAAAGCCGCCCATAAATAAAACAGCACCGAATTGGCGAGCCACGCCTCGCGCCAGCCGAGCGGCGTCGGCGAACGCAAATTCGACAAATACGTCTGCGGCATGAAGATCAATGCGAGAAACGTCCAGCAGAGAAATATCGCCGCGCCGCTGCGCACGCGCCGCGCGGTTTTTGCGGACGCCGCCGGCATCGATGATTCATCGGGCGGCGCGGTCGAAATTAATGACGGCGGATTTTTTTTCATTCGTTTGCCGCGGGCGGCGCGTTCGTCCGTTTATTGTTTGGTCGAAGCGTCGCGGTTGAGCGCGGCGACGTCGTCGAGCATCTTTTGCAAATCGGATTTCGCCAGCCATCTGCCGCGCAGCACGACGCCCGCGAGGCGCTGCGCGTTGGCGACCGAGGCGAGCGGATCGGCGTCGACGAGCAGCAGATCGGCGCGTTTGCCGACCTCGACGGTGCCGAATTCCGAGAGCTTGCCGAGCGCTTCGGCGCCGTTGCGCGTGGCGGCTTCGAGCACGGCGTAATTCGGCAGACCGGCCTCGGCGAGCGACCGCATCTCGCGATGCGTGGCGAATCCGGGCACGAGGAAAAACTGCGGCGAATCGGGGCCGACCGTGATTTTCGCGCCGGCTTTGTAAAGCTCGCGGACGAGCCGGTCGCGCAGTTCGACGTAACGCCGGCGCTCGTCCGCCGACGCCGGAATATTCGCCGTTCCCGCTTTTTGCTTGGCGAAGCCGTCGCGCATTTTCGCCGGCACGTAGCGCATTTCCTCCCAACTCAGGTAGTCTTCCGGCTTGACTTCGGAAACGACGAGTTGAAAGAGCGTCAGCGTCGGGTTGTTGACGACGCCCGATTTGACGGTTTCGCGGGCGAGCGCGGCGAATCGTTTCTCGTCCACGTTCTTCAGGGTTTCGCCGAGCACGACCTGCGAAGGCGTCACTTCGATCTTCGCTTCCGCCGGCACCGCCGCCTGCAGGTAACTGTCGAGATGCTCGATCGTGTTTTGGCGGGCGGCGAGCGCGCGACTCAAACCGACGCTCGCCGTCACGTGACCGGCGAACGGAATGCCGACCGCGCGCGCGGTTTTGACGATCGCCTCGTAGATTTCCGGCGACAACCCCTCGTGAACCTTAAGCAGATCGTAACCGGCTTTTTTCTGTTCGGTGACCGTTTTGATCGCCGCCTCGACGTTCGGCGTGTTGTTGATGATAAAGGGCGTGCCGGCGGTGAAAATCTGCGGCGCGACGAGCTCGCCGCGGTTGATGCGGTCGCGCAGCGCGAGCTGGCTCGGTCCGCCGATCATGTTGCGCATCGTCGTCACGCCGTTCGCGAGCAGCAGCCGCAACTGCTGGCTCGCGAGATCGTCGTTCGCGCCGTCGCCCGGCGCCAAATGCAGATGCATGTCGACGATGCCGGGCATCAGAAATTTTCCGCGCCCGTCGATTTTCAGCGCGTCGGCCGGAACTTTTATTCTCGTCTGGTCGCCGATCTCCGCGATGCGGTCGCCGCGCACGATCACGGTCTGGTTTTTCAGGACGCGTTCGCGGTCCATCGGGATCACGCTGACGCCGACGAAGGCGACCGTGCCGCTTTTCTCGTTCGTCGCCGGCTGCGCGAACGCCGGCGCCGCGAACGCCGCCGCGAAGACGATGAGCAAAAGCAGGGAGATAAATCTTCGTTTGGAATGTTTCGGTTCGATCATGGTTTTGTCGTTTCCTGTTTGATTATGGCGAAGAAGGAAATGTCCTTCAGCGTCGGTTCGCCGCGCCGCCGGCGCGGCACGAAAATCCGGAGCGCCCGCTAATAAACGCGAATGAACGCGAATAGGTTTTTTATTTCGCGTTCACTCGCGGATTTGCTGTCGAAAATCGCATGCCCCGTCGGCTGAAAAGAGTCGGGGCGCTTCCGCTCGGCACTCATTTTTTCAGCAGCGCGAACGTTTTTCGCGGGTTGATGAGTTTGATCTTCGGGTCTTCGGTCGAGGCTTCCGCGCCGTCCGCGATCAATTTGATGATCTTTGCCGGCGTCAGGCGCGGTTCGACGGCGAGCAATTTGGCGGCGAGATTCGCGACCTGCGGCGACGACATCGAGGTGCCGGACATGCGGATGCGGTCGCCGCCCGGAACGTAAGATTCGACCTCGTAACCGTTCGCGTAAAAATCGACCGACGCGCCTTCGGTCGTGAAGGCGGTTTTTCTGCCTTCGCTGTCGACCGCGCCGATTGTCACGAGATTCGGCAGATTGAAGCTCGCCGGAATGTACTCGGAAAAATCCGCGCTGTTGTTCTCGTTGCCCGAACCGCACACGAAGAGGATGTCGGGCGCGTTTTTGATCGCTTCGAAGAGCGCCGCCCTTTCGATTTCGAACAGCTCGCGCGCCAGTTTTTTGCGCTGGGCCGCGTCTTTTCCGACGCCGTTCGCGGTCAGCGCGGCTTCGTAGCTCGCGCTGTTGTAGCGCCAGCTCATATTGACGACGCGCACCTTTTGGCGCTTGAAATAATCGACGATGTCGCGGTACGCCTGCGCCGTAAATTTCGATTTTTCGACGGTCGGCACGGGCGGCGTCGCACGGTAATCCCAGCTCATCCGCGCGCCGAGGATTTTCGCCGCCGGGTTGCCCGCCGCCGCGATGCCCGCGACGTGCGTGCCGTGCGAGTAATTCGTGTAAAAGCTCAGCTCTTCGGCGAAGGATTTGTAATCGTCGCGTTTTAAGGCGGCGTACGTTTTTTGCAGCTCGGCGGCTTCGGCGCTCTCGATTCCGCCCTGCAGATCGTACGAGCCTTTCGTCAGGCGCTGCAGAAATTTCACGTCCGATTTGATTCTGCCCGCCGGGTCCATCAGCGTGCCGACCGATTTTTTATACTCCGCGAAATCGTAGCCGATGCCGTAGACGTCGTCGACGAAGCCGTTGTCGTCGTCGTCGCGCCCGTTAAAGGTTTCGCGCGCGTTCTGCCAGCGGTTTTCCGGCGGCAGGATCGCGACGTCGGTGCCCGAATCCCAGACGGCGACGACGACCGGCGACAGTTTTTCCGGGGACGCGAAATCGACGCCGCGCGCCGCCCAGATGTCGTTTTTCACGAGCGTTTTGTTATTGGCTTCGTAAAGCGCGTTAATGACGCGCCCGATTTCCGGCGCGAGCGGCAGCTGGTGTTCGAGCGCGAATTTGACGCCGAGCAACTGCGCGACGACGCCCGCCGGCACGACGCCGTTGTTTTTATCGAGCACCGGCTGCAGGTTGTTTTCGAGGCTGCCGAAAATCGCCTCCTTGTTTTGGAGCGAAAGCTGCGCCCGGAGCTGGTTGACGACCGGGCTGATTTCGTCGTACGGCAGTTTCCGGTAGGCTTCGCCGTAATATTTTTCGAACGCCTGTTTGAACTGCGCGCTTTGCTCGTCGCTCGACGCGCGCAGCGCATTGACGTACGCCTCGACGAAGATGCCGGACGTGAGTTTGAGCGCGGGCTTCGTTTCGAGGTCGCGAATTTTCCGGGCGTATTCCAGAACCTTTTCGTAATCGCGCCGGTAAAGATAAATCTGCAGGACGCCGCCGTAATAGCCCTGCCGCACCGACGCGTCGGCGATGTCGTATGTGTCCAGATCTTCGAGCAGGTATTTCAAACGTTCGGCGGCGAGCCGGTCGAGCTCGGCGTCGTTCGCGACGAGATCGATCGCTTTGCCTTTGATTTCGACCGTCCGGCGCGGCAGCTCGTCCGCCTTCGTGACCTTGATTTTGCCCTGCGCCGACGCCTCCGCCGGCAGCGCGATGAATCCGAGTAACAGTAAAAAAATATAAAAATGCTTTTTCATGAATCAAATAAACTCCTGTTCGGGTATTAAAGCGGTTGGGTGCAAACCGCCAGACGATTTACAGATTAGGAAATTTACCGCGCGAGTCCCAGAGGTTTGTTATGAGCGGGTTCGAAACGGTGCCGAAAAGTTTTTTTGCCGCGCCGAAAAAAAGCTTCCGGCGGATCGTTAAACTTGAAAATCAATCTCCGCGCGGCGAACGGCGAACGAAAGACGTTCGCCGTTCGCGCAAAAAAAAAAGACGCCCCCGTCCATATAACCAATAGAGCTTTGGGCGGTTTTACAAATTTCGACTTCTTGACACGGCTGCACGGCGCGGCGCACGAATTTTCGGGCGCGACTTCGGCGCCCGCAGGCTGAACGGCAATCAAAAATGGATTTAATAAGGAGACAAATGAAATATGGCAGATGATATTCGGGAACGGGCGCGGCAGATTCTGGCGGCGGTGCCGCCGCTCGGGCAGCAGATCACTTCGGTCGGTCCAACCGCGGCGCAATTCGTGAAAATGACGGGCACGTCGCAGGCGACGCTCGAAGCGAACTGGAAGACCGGCGGCATCATGACGACCTGCAACGCGTTCACGGGCTGGTTCGGCAGAGAACTCGGGTCAAAAAATTACCTCGGGCGGTTCGACCTCGAAACGATGGTCAAAAAATGGGGCAAGGAGCACGCGTGGATTCCGGCGTCGAGCGGCGCGCAGCCGAAATACGGCGACATTTTCAAAGCGAAGAAGTTTCACGTCGGCATCTCGCTCGATTTCGAGGGCGGCATGTGGAACACCGCCGAGTCCGGTCAGGGCGGCTCGAAGATCGGCTACGACATCATCAAGCGCAAACGCACGCAGTGGGATCCGGCTTTGATGCAGGGCTGGGTCGACATCGAGCTGCTGCTCGGCGACGGCGTCGCCGCCGCGCCCGAGCAGCCGAAAGCGGCAGGCGTTCCGGTGCCGGATTGGCTGCCCGGCTGGTGGGCGGTCGCCTGGCGGCACGACACGTTTTATTACTTTTTCGACCGCAGTTATGGCGTTTCGTGGACGCTCGTCAAACCGTCGAGCGCGGCGCAGCCGCCCGCCGGCGCGCGCGACCGGGGAAGGGTGACGGTCGAACCGCAAAACGTCATTTCCATCGTTTGGGGCGCGACCGGCTCGGTCGAAAAACTCGTTAAAACCCCGACCGTCAACGAGCAGATGGGCGGCACGTGGAACGGCAAGGAAGCGCTCTCGGCGGTTAAACTCTGATCGTGCCCGCGGGTCGCTTACACCTGTATCGAAGGTCGCTTTTCGAAAAGCGACCTTCTTATTTTCCAAAGCACGAGCCGTTTTGGCCCGCGGAAAAAAACGCGTGAAAATTTACGAAAATATATTGCTGCCGTTCGATGATTGGTACATCACTTCGACCTTGACTCTCGACGACGACGGGGCTTTCCGGTATCACGAGTCGTGGTCTTGCTATGCCGGCAACACGGACGCCGAAGCGGAAGGAGTGTGGCGGTTGACCGATCAGGGCGGAATGACGTTCGAAACCATCCGCGTTGACGGCGCGCTGCTTTTGGGATTTTCCGCGGAACGCGGCCTCTACGCCCGCGAGCGCGGCGACGGTCTCGATTTCGGCAACGATTTCGTGATGCGCGCGCGGCCGGCGGAAAACGGCGGTTGAAAATCGCGTCGGCGCACATAAAATTCGTTTCGAAAACGCCGATTTGTGAGACAATCGTAAAAACGGCCGCCGTTTCGAAAGCGATTTTTTTTTAAACGGTTTCGGCCGCAGATCATTCCGCAAAAAAAATATATGAAATTATTCCGCTTCGTTTCAATTTTACTCGTCTTGTCGGTCGCCGGGATTTTATTCGGGCAGACCGCCGCCTCGAAGCGAACCGTTTCGAAAACGGAAAAAATCATCACCGGCGCCGAACAGCCCGCCGAATATTTGCCGTATCTGAAGGGCAAAAGGGTCGCGATTTTAGCCAATCAGACGACGATCAAGGGCGACCGGCACCTCGTCGATTTTCTACTGGCGGAAGGCGTCAACGTCGTCAAAGTCTTCGGACCCGAACACGGTTTCCGCGGCAACGCCAGCGCCGGCGTGCAGGTGACGGACGAGAAAGACCCGGCGACCGGGATAAAAATAATTTCGCTCTACGGCGCGAAGCGCAAACCGACGCGCGAAGACCTCGCCGACGTCGACGTGATGATTTTCGACATTCAGGACGTCGGGTGCCGGTTTTACACGAACATCAACACGTTGCGCGACGTGATGGAGTCGTGCGCGGAATTCAAAAAGCCGCTGCTCGTTCTGGATCGGCCGAACCCGAACGGGTATCTGGTCGACGGTCCGATTTTGGACATGAGTCTTAAATCCGGCATCGGGCAGTTTCCGATTCCGATCGCGCACGGCATGACGATCGCCGAATTCGCGCAGATGATCAACGGCGAGGGCTGGCTGGCGGGCGGTGCGGTCTGCCCTCTGCGAATCGTCAAGGTTCGCAACTATGACCACGAAATGGAATACGTTCTGCCGGTCAAACCGTCGCCGAACCTCAACACGCAGCAGAGCGTGATGCTTTACCCGTCGACCTGTCTTTTCGAGGGCACGATCCTCAATCACGGCAGGGGCACTTATTCGCCGTTCGCGGTTTTGGGCAGCCCGCTGCTGAAGGGCGTATACGATTTTTCGTACACGCCGGTCGGCATCCCCGGCATGAGCGAAACGCCGCTGCACATGAACGAAGTGTGTTACGGCTTGGACTTGCGGAAATACGACGTCGAAAAACTGCGCGAATCGAAGAAGCTGAATCTCGAATGGATGATCGAGCTTTACCGGAACTACCCGCAAAAGGAAAAGTTCTTTGATAAAAGCTTCAGCAAGGAAATCAACGACATCGACAAATTGGCCGGCACGAGGGAATTCAAAGAGCAGATCATCGCCGGGAAAAGCGAAGCGGAAATCAGAAAAAGCTGGGAACCGGGGCTCACGAACTATAAAAAGATGCGCAAAAAGTATTTGTTGTATTAAAGCGGCGCGCTTTTGCCGGGAACGAGTTTGCGGGTTTCCAGGTAGAGCGCGGCGCGCGCCGGAAATCGTTTCGCGCCGCGTCGAAATTCGGGCGGGCTAATGTTCGCCGAATCATTGCATTTTTAAAGTATAGCTATTAGTATCATTAAAAATATAACAACAGTCGAAAAAGTTCCGGCGACGCTTCGGTAAAGCCGGCCGGCGCCGGCAACGGCACGTGATTGACCGATCTCGAATCGAAGAATCGCCGCCGGTCGACAGCTTCGCCGCCCGCGCGGACGCTTCCCGGTTTTTTGAACGGCGGCGCTCAGGCGAGCCGGGCGGCCGCGGGGAAGCGCGGCGTTCCGGTTTGGGGAGCAGGGAGCAGCTATGGCGTTAAATTACGTAGTCAAACAGGGCGAATGCATTTCGAGCATCGCCTTCGAGCACGGTTTTTTTCCGGACACGCTCTGGGATCACCCGGACAATGCGCGGCTGAAAGAAAAAAGAAAAGACCCGAATATCTTGATGCCGGGCGATGTCGTGTTCATTCCCGACAAACGAGTCAAAGAGGTCAGCGAAGCGACCGACAGCGTTTATAAATACAAGCTCAAGGGCGTTCCCGCCAAAATGATTCTGCGTCTGCTCTACAGCGACGAACCGCTCAAAAACGAGCCTTACACGCTCGACGTCGACGGCAAAATCACCGAAGGCAAGACCGACAACGAAGGCAAGGTGCGGATCTCGATTTTGCCGAACGCCAAAAAGGGAAAATTGACGGTCGGCAAAGACGACCGGAAGATCGAATATGTGCTCGATCTCGGGTGGCTCGATCCGATCGAAACGATCGTCGGCGCCAAAAAACGGCTGCATAATTTGGGCTACGACGTCGGCAAGATCGACGAGAAGGAAAACGAAGAACTGGAACGCGCGATCCGGCTTTTCGAGTCGGATCACGAGCTCGAACAAACCGGTCGGATGAGCGCCGCGACCCGCCGCAAGCTGCAGGAAATTTACGGCTGCTGAGCCGGCTCGGACGAATTTTCGAGATTCGCCGCGAAACCGGCGGGCGCTCGTCGAAAACACCGACCGAAGGAAAAGATCGATGACGGCTGCCGGCGCTTTCGGTTTCGCGCGGAAGAGACGGCCGACGCCGCATTCTTAAAGATCAGGAGAAGATTATGGCTAGAGTTCAAATTACGTTCGTCAAGCTCGCCGTTTGGAAATCCGTTGGAGCCGATGAGGCGAATGAAAAAATTCCGATCAAAAACGAGCCCGTCGCCTGGACGCTCAGCAATTCCAGATCGGTCGAACTCGTGAAATCAGCGAGCGGCGACCGGACCGGCGATGACGGCGCCGTCACGATCGAAGGGTTCGACTGTGAAAATAACGAAACCCTGAAGTTTCATTATAAATTGCTCGATACGGAAGAAACGCTCGAATTCAAGTGCTCGACCGCGACTCTGGAAAAATCATTCCCCGAATACTGCTTTCATATCGATTTCATCGACGCGGCGGGCGACCGGCAGGAGCCGGTCAGAAACGAAGCGGTCAACTGGAAAGTCGGCGCTTTAACGGGCGCCGGGCAGACCGGCGATGCCGGCAGATTCATCGTCAAAAGACTGGAAAAAACGGTCGTCGCGGGAAAACCGACGCTGGAGTACGAGATTCGCGGGCAAAAGTCTTCGGTCGGGCTCAACTTCGCGAGAGAACGCGGACAAAACGACACCGAGGTTTATTATTATTATTACTTCAATGAAAAACAATACCTGTCCGCGAACGTAAAAATAGAGCACACCGGCACGCCGGAACTGATCGCCGGGCTGGACGGGCAGGCGATCGTTTGGGAAATTTTCAAATCGCCGCGCACGAACGGCGACGCGCCGGTGCAGAACGGAAGTTCAAACTTCAAAAAAACGAAAGAAAGATCGGGCGTTCTCACGCTCGACGGCGTAAAAATTCTGCAGGGCGAAAAATTCGTCGTCGTTTATACGATCAACGGCGAAAATAAAAGCCTCGACCTCAGCCGCAGAAACAATACCGGGATAATCATCACCCTGCCGCCGCAGCGGCTGACTCTCCCGCACATCAAAATCAAGTTCATGCAGGACCGCGCCGGCAAGGCGCCGGTGACGAACACGCCGATCGAGTGGCTGACCGCGGTTACGGGAAACCCGGGCACCGACGCTGCCGGTCTGGTCGAGATCAAGGACATGAACATATCCGGCGTCCTTCAATTAAAATATAAATATAAAGATAAAGAAAGAGTCATTAACGTCCAGCATAACGACAAATCGCGGCAGGCCGAGCCGCTCGAAATCGATGAGTATCTGGACGGCGGGCCGCTGCGAATCGACTTTAAGCACGGTCAAAAGCCGGTTTCGAATCAAGAGATAATCTGGACTCTGTCTGCCGACGCCGAAGGAAAGTCGCCGATTTTGCAGTCGAAAACCGGCGATAAAACCGACGGCGGCGGCAGCCTGAAAATCGACGAGGTGATGCTGCGGGAAGATGAACAATTATATTTGAAGTATCAAATTCTCGGCGTCGAAAGGGTCATCAAAGTCAATCATACGGACGCTTCGAAAGGCGGGCAGCCGCTCGTCATTACCCAATACCTGACGGGCGTTCCGATCACCGTCGCGTTCATCAACGCGGTCGATAAAACGACGCCGATCAAAAATACTCCGCTGAGCTGGGAACTGATCGTCACGGACAAGGTCGACGAAATCGAACAGGTCGTCGAAATAAAAGATTCGAAAACCGACGAGCACGGGCAGGTGAAATTCGAAGACATCCTCATCGAAAATCTGAACGAAGTAAAAATCAAATTCACCAAAGTGCTCGGCAATAATAAGGAAGCCGTATTCATCAAAGAGAGGCTGGAAAAGCTCGTCGCGAACGGATGCCGCGAAGCTTTGGAGGAGAAAATATTCATCCACGAGCCGTTCAAATACGACGACGAGAACGACATCAGCGAATGGGACTGGATCATCTGGGAAACCGAAGGCAATCCCGGACCGCAGTTCTCGCGCGGCGGCCGGTCTCGCAATCTCGGTCTTTACAGGCTGAACTACCACAAACTGCGCAAGGCCGAGGGCGCTAAATGGCAGGACCCTTATCCGGATGCGCTCGGCGGCGGCTGGGTCAAGGTCGCCGTACTCGATGCCGAAAATTACAGCGAACATGAAGCGCTGATCAATACTTTTCTGCCGTGCTTTTCGATCGACGGCAGAAAAATCAAGGAGCCGAAAGAATGGGAAGCGCCGGTCATCAAAGCCTCGACTCACCGCGAAAACCTGACGGGAACCGATCCCGACACCATCAACGTCGCGCCGCCTTTCATCATCATGCCGTTCAATTACGATGATAACGGCTCGAAAAGCAAAGCGATCGGAACGAACCTGACCGCCGGCATTTTCCCCGACGTCGACGCCGAACGTCTCGACCAAGAGCTCAAACGCTGGTCGACCGCTTCGCGCAGCACGATCGCGGCTTTCCCGCCGGTTCCGGACAAAAACTTTTACCTCACGCCGCACCGGGAAAAACCCAAAGAGTGGTCGCTGCGCCCGCCTACCGAACTCAATTGGACGGATCAGATCGACGGTCCGAAAAACGGTCAGGCGCTTCGCCGGTTTCAAAAGGAGAGCGGCAACGCCGCCGCCAAATATTACTCGGTCAAAACCGGCGTGCAGTTCGTCTCGAGAGCCGATCAGTCCGATCACAAAAAAGATCTGCTCGAAGAAAATTCGATTCACGCCATGAACCGCTCGAATTTGATCAAAGCCACGATCAACCGCCTGACGCTCGGCAGATTCGAAGCGCGTTACCAGATCGAGGTTTTATGCATCCTCGTCAAGAAGGATCAAAAGTTCGACGGCATTCAGATTCGCGAAATCAGCGACGCGGCGATCGACGATATATGGTTTCCGGCGCTGACGATTCCCACCCACGGAAAGGCGTTTGTCGATCACTGGGCGCCCGGTCAAAATTGGATTTCGTTCTGGCGGGACAATTTCGCGATCCCGATGGGACGCGCCAAAGGCGAGATGCTGCTCTATTTCGGCATGCAGCACATGACGTCGAACGCCCAGAATTTTCTGTGCGCCTTCGACCGCAACGATAAAAACGGGAAGCTGAAGCATCTGATTCTGCGCGACATCGGCGACACGCTTTACAACGATCATCTTTTTAAGGAGCTGAATGAGATCGACCCGCTGTATAAAAAAGAATGGGAGCACGAAGACGGCGACAAGGAGTTCGGCGTCACGCTGAAAAGCGCTCTCGGATCGTATCAAATGCCGCTCATGACGCGCATCGGCGGTTCGATCGTGTTCTTTTTCGGTCCCTTCAGCGATTTCGGCGACATCGGCAACGATCCCGACCGCGCCCGAATTCTTTCCAACTGGTGCATTGAGCACAACTACGCCTTTCTCAATTACATGAAGGAAAAGCTCGGCTACACCGAAAACTGGAAGGTCGGCGACGGCGCGGCGCCGACGGGAGATTTTCCCCAAAGGCTGCGAAAACACGCCGAGTTGGCCAAGGAAAACGTCGATCATTACCCGAAATTGGTCAAAGAAGTTTTCGCGCTCGATACGGCGGCGCGCTGGCGGCTCATCTCGCAGATCGAAACCGAGTGTTACCGGACGACCGACGTGAAAACGGCGAAGCAGCTCGTCAACGCCCACGAAATGCTGATCTGCGCCGAGGTTCAATTGTACATACAGGACGCGAAGGGCGCCGAAGCGCTCCGAAAACTGCACGCGCAGGGCCCGCCGCCCGCCGCGCCGAAACCGCGGCTGACGAGGGAAAAATACAGCCGGTTACACAGCGGAATGTCGTATGAAAACGTCGTTCGGCTATTCGGCTTTGAGGGCACGAACATCTCTCCGCAGTCGGGGCCGCCGGACGTCAGCGTTTTTCAGTGGCGGGACGACGCCCGGCGGATCGATGTGATTTTCAACGCGGAAAGCCTGCATAACCGGAGTCAGGAAAACCTTTTGAGTTGGGATTAAATGCCCGGCGCGGCGCGTTCAGTGAAAAGAGAAAAGTGAAAAATGAAAAGTGAAAAATCTGCTTATCGCCATTCACTTTTCTCTTTTCGCTATTTCGTCCATTCGTCGTGAACGTGCGCGTCGACCTTGACGGGGACTTTTTTGACGTATTCCTCGCCCGCGTCGCACATCGCTTTTTCGAGTTTTTTGCAGGTTTCTTCGGCTTCCCGTTCGTCGCATTCGAGAATCACTTCGTCGTGCACGATGTTGACCAATTTGGCGCTCGTGCCGCCGATGTCCCGATGCAGCAGATGCAGCGCGCGCTTTAAAATGTCGGCGCTCGTGCCCTGAATCGGGAAATTCTTGCCGTTGCGCTGCGCCGCGCCGATCTGAGCGCGGTCGCCCTCGTCGAAGCGAAATTTGAACATTCTGCCCGAAGCGGTGCGCGCGACGCGGTCGGAAACGACTTTCCGCGCCGCGTCGCGCAGCCACGCGTCCAGGCCGCGATAAGTCGCGAAATAACGGCGCATCGTGTCTTCGGCCTGGGTTTGCGACAGTCCGGTCATGAGCGCGAAACGCTGCGCGCCGATGCCGTAGACGACGCCGAAATTCAAACGTTTAGCGAACGAACGCTGTTCGGCGCTGACCTCTTCCGGTTTGACGCCGAAAACCTGCGCCGCCGTGATCGTGTGAAAATCCGCGCCGGTCTGAAACGCCTTGATGAAATTCTCGTCGCCGGAGAAATCCGCCAAAATCCGCAGCTCGATCTGCGAGTAGTCGGCGATCACGAGCTTTCTGCCTTCGGGCGCGCGGAAACATCGGCGATAAGCCTCTTCGTGCGGGATCTGCTGAATGTTCGGGTTCGAGCTCGAAAATCTGCCGGTCGGCGCGCCGATCTGCCGAAAGTCGGAGTGAATTCTGCCCGTCTGCGGCTTGATGAATTCGAGGATTTTTTCGCCGAACGAGGAAATCGCCTTCGCGACGCCGCGGTATTCCAGGAGCTTGCCGACGACCGGGTAATCGATCGCGAGCGGCTCGAGCTGCCAGCCGCGCGTCGAAGCCGGCACCGGCACGCCCAAATTTTTCAGCGCGTCCGTGACCTGCTGCTGCGAATCGAGATTGATCTCCGCGACGCCGAACAGCGACGCCTGCGCGACGCCGGCCGAAAGCATCTGCTGCAGTTCGAGCGCGACCTTGTCCTGCACTTTCTTGACCTTTTCGAGCTGTTCGCGCCAGCGCGCGGCATCCAAAAAGAAACCGTTCAGTTCCATCTGCGCGATCGGCACGACGCAGTCGAATTCGAGTTTCGCCGCCTTGACGAGATTGTCCTGCACGAGCCGCTCGACGACCTTTTCGCGCAAAGCGACCATGATCGCCGCGTCTTTCGCCGCGTACTGGATCTGCGACGCCGACAATTCTTCGGCGCTCCAGTCGGAAACCTGCTCGCTCTTGTCGAGTTCGACGCCGAGAAAGAAATTGGCGACTTCCGCCAAATTGTGGCGGCGGTCCTGGTCGCCGGCGGCGATTAATTGGCTCGCCAGCAGCGTGTCGAAAACGCCGTTGACGTCGACGCCGAAGTGATGGCAAATCCATTTCGCGTCGAATTTCGCGTTGTGCGCGATTTTGATCGGCTTCGGCGCCGTCAAAAGATCGCGCAGCGGCGCGAGCTCCGGCATCGTCTTCAGATCGCCTTTGTCGGCGAACGGTTTGAGGTCGATAACGTAGGTGTTTTTGCCGTTGCTGAACTGCACGAGCCGGATGTTGCCGTCGTACGGGTCGAGCTCGGTCGTCTCGGTGTCGAAACCCAGGTATTCCTCGGCGCGGAGCGCTTCGTAAGCGTTTTTGACGCCCTCGGCGTCTTTGATAAGCTCAAAATAAACTTCCATATCGCCTTAGATTTTAAGTGGTAAACCGGAAATAGAAAAGCTCGGTGAAGTCGCGCCCGAAAATAATTGGGCGGAACAGAACGGAACGCCGTCATCCTGACGGCACACGGCGCTTGAAAAGCGGCGTCAAAACGTTACGATCGCATTAAACGCTGCAATAATCGTAACGTGCGAGCGTTTTTCAAACGCCGTGCCGTCGGGATGACGGCGTTCCGTTTCCCGTCAAATTACCGGCGACCGCGTTTCTGTTTTTGAAAGCCGCGTCAACCCCGCTTATTCGCGGCCCAAGTTTGTAAACATTCTTTAAATCTCGATCTGTTCGCCGAGTTCGACGACGCGGTTCGGCGGGATGCGGAAATAAGCGGTCGCGCTGCGTGCGTTTTTCGACAGAAAGCCGAACAGCCTTTCGCGCCAGCGCGCCATGCCCGAATGTTTGCGCGTCGCGATAATCGTTTCGCGCCCGAGAAAATAAGTCGTCTCCGCGGGCTTGAATGCGAAGCCGAGATACCGGATTTCGCCCAAAATCTTCGGCACGTCCGGGTCTTCCATATAGCCGTAATAAATTTTCAGACGACTGAAGCCGTTCGTCAGAACTTCGTATTTGAAACGCTCGTCCGCGTCGACGTAGGGAATCGGGCGCGTTTTGACCGTCACGAAGAGGATTTTTTCGTGCATCACCTTGTTGTGTTCGAGGTTATGCATGAAAGCTTGCGGCGTGCGCGTCGCGTTGCCGTTCATAAAGACGGCGGTGCCGGGCACCCGGGTGATTTTCTGCCGCTCGATTTTTTCGAGAAATTCCTCCAAAAGCTCGGTTTCTTCCTGAATCCGCATCGTCAGAATGCTTCTGCCCTTTTTCCACGTCATCATCATGACGAAAATCACGGCGGCGAGCGTCAACGGAAACCAGCCGCCGTCGAGGATCTTGATCGCGTTCGCGCCGAAAAACGCGAGGTCGATCACGAGAAAAACGCCGCACAAAAGCGCGGTCGGCAGCAAATTCCAGTGCCAGCGCGAGCGCGCGACGACGAAGAGCAGCGTCGTCGTGATGACCATCGTCGAAGTGACCGCGATGCCGTAGGCGGCGGCGAGATTGCTCGACGTGTGAAAGCCGAGCACGACGGCGATGCAGCCGATCATCAGCGCCCAGTTGACCGCCGGCAGATAAATCTGCCCGAACTCGGTGCTCGACGTGTGCGTGATTTTGAGACGCGGAATGAGCCCGAGCTGGACGGCTTGCATCGTCAGCGAAAACGCGCCGGAAATCAGCGCCTGCGACGCGATGATCGCCGCGCAGGTCGCGAGGATAATGAGCGGGTACAAAGCCCACGCCGGCGCGAGGTTGTAGAATGGGTTGATCGCCGCTTCCGGCGATTCGAGCAGCAGCGCGCCCTGTCCGAAATAATTCAGGAGCAGCGCGGGCAGCACGACCGCGAACCAGGCGAGCCGGATCGGTTTTTTGCCGAAATGCCCCATGTCGGCGTAGAGCGCCTCGCCGCCCGTCACGACGAGAAACACCGAACCGAGGATGATAAAGCCGTGCCCGCCGTTATTGACGAAAAACTGCATCGCCTGCAGCGGATTGATCGCGCTCAAAACCTGCGGGTAATGAAAGATCTGCGCGACGCCCAAAACGGCGATCACCGAAAACCAGAGCAGCGTCACGGGGCCGAAAATTTTGCCGATGCCGGCGGTGCCGCGCCTTTGAATCAGAAACAAGCCGATCAGAATGCCGATCGCGAGCGGCACGACGTAGCGCGTCAGCGACGGCGTCGCGACGCTCAAGCCCTCGACCGCGCCGAGCACCGAGATCGCCGGCGTGATGATGCCGTCGCCGTAGAGCAGCGCCGCGCCGAACGTGCCGATCGCGATCAAAAATATCTTTTCCGTGCGGCCGGACGGCTTGATCGGCGTCGCGAGCGCCGCCAGCGAAAGAATTCCGCCTTCGCCCTGATTGTCGGCGCGCAGCACGAAAACCAGGTATTTGACCGAAACGACGATCACGAGCGACCAGAAAATCAGCGACAGCACGCCGAGGACGTTCGCCGCCGTCGGCGCGATCGCGTGCGGACCGTGAAAACATTCGCGCAGCGCGTAGAGCGGCGAGGTGCCGATGTCGCCGTAGACGACGCCGAGCGCGGCGAGCGAGATGATGAAAAGGTAGTTTCCTTTCGGAGTTTCGCGGCAGATATGCGCGTCCGCGTCCGCGTAAGTGGAATGAATGTCGGTTGACGATAATTCTGTCATAAAATTAAAAGCTCGCGGCGCTTTTCCTTTCAGCCGCCGCAATGCAAATTAGAGAGCATCGCACAAAAGTCATAAATTTTTCATAAAGACCGGCGAAAAAAGCGGCGCTACGCGGCTCGTTTTTGTTTGAGTTCGTTGATCTTATCGAGCGCGTGCGCGCCGAGCATCATGAGCGGAAACGCCGCAATAATCATTAAATTGCCCAACAGATTGAGCCGGTCGGCGGTTTCGCCGAATCCGAGATAAGAAATCGCTCCGAGAATCAAGCCCGCAACGGCGCACACGACGCCGGCTCCGACGCTGACGAAAAGCGTCAATGTCCAATGCTGACGTTGTTTTTTCCAGGTGTCCGCGACTGGTTTCGCGGCGTTTTCGAGAACGGTCGGTGATTCGAGAATTATTTCTTTCATGGCTCCTGCTGGCGGGGAAATCCATGTCCCCGCCAATAAGATTACGAAAGAAGCTGTAAAGGTCGGGTAAAGAGTTTATAAAAAGTTCATAAAGACGCGGTGGCCGGTGATCGGTGGCCGGTGATCAGTAAACCGGATTTATTCTGGTTACTGACCGCCGACCACCGATCACTGATCCGACGCAGTCGGATTGAACCGGTACCCGACCCACGGTTCGGTCACGATGTACTGCGGTTTGGCGGAGTTCGGTTCGATCTTTTTGCGCAGGTTGCCGACGAACACGCGCAGGTATTCGGTTTGTTCGGTGAAATTTCCGCCCCAGACCGCGCCCAAAAGGTTGCGGTGCGTCAAGACTTTGCCGGAATTTTTGACGAGGTACGCGAGCAGTTCGAATTCCTTCGGCGTGAGATGCACTTCCGCGCCGCGCACCGCGACTTTGTAATTCGCCAGATCGATCGAAAAATCGCCGGCGTCGAAGCGCGTTTCTTCTCTTTTCTCTGCCGGCGCGCGCCGCAGAGAGGCGCGCACGCGCGCCAGAAGCTCGTCCATGCCGAACGGCTTCGTGATGTAATCGTCGGCGCCCGCGTCGAGCGCGGCGACCTTCGTTTTTTCCTCGCCCTTGACCGACAGCACGATGATCGGAATCTCGGAGATCTTGCGGATTTCGCGGCACAATGCGATGCCGTCCATCGCCGGCATCTGCAGATCGGTGATCACCAGATCGGGATGAAAGTCGCGAAACGTGTCGAGCGCCGATTCGCCGTCGGCCGCCGCGCGCACGTCGTAACGATGCGCCTGCAAACTGCGCTTGAGGACGCGCGTGATTTGATATTCGTCGTCGACGACCAGAATTTTTTTCGGTTCCATAAAAGAATCAGCCACGAACGAACACGAAATTTCACGAAAGATTTTATTAAAATTTTTGCCATTTCGCGTTCTTTCGTGATTGTTCGTAGCTAAAGATTAATTTGTATCATCGCCGATCGGAATCTGAAAGACGAATTTCGTCTTGAAACCGTCGTCGCCGTCCTCGGTCCAGATCCGCCCGCCCTGCGATTCGACGATGCCGCGCGCGATCGCCAACCCCAGGCCGAGCCCGCTCGCCGTCGTGTGAATTTCGTCTTCCGCGGCGTCGCGGACGAACTTTTCGAAAATCTTCTCGCGCATTTCCGGCGCGACGCCCTTGCCCTCGTCTTCGACCGCGATTTCGATTTTTTCGCCCGCCGTGCGCCGCGCCCTGATTCTGATCGGCGAATTCGCGGGCGAATATTTCGCGGCGTTGTCGAGCAAAGTGTAAACGACCTCGGCGATCGAGCCGGCATCGACCAGCATCAGCGGCAGCTCCGGTTCGATTTCGAGCCGGACGCGGTGCGCGTTCAACTGGTTTTTCGCGCGCGCGGCGGCGTGGTTGATGATTTCTTCCGCCGCGCTCCACGATTTTCTGAGATGCAGCGCGTTCGCCTCGATTTTCGCCAAACCGACCATGCCCTCGATGAATTCGTTCAGCCGGTCGGTTTCCTCGTCGATGATTTCGAGAAATTCCGTCTGCGCTTCGTCGTCGAAGATGCGTTCTTTTTTGTCTTCGATGAGCGTCGTGACCGACGCCTTGATCGAGGTGAGCGGCGTGCGCAGATCGTGCGTGACGGCGTCGAGCAGCGATGATTTCAGCTTCTCGCTCTGCCGCAAAGCCTCCGCCTGACTGGCCTGCGCGAACGCGTTTTGCAGCTCGCGGTAAAGGCGTTCGATTTCGAGCTTGCCGCGTTCGGCTTCTTCGGCGCGCCGGCGCGCGTAGGCGGAAAGCTCGCCCGCCGTGACCGCCGTCAAAATGAAGGCGAGCCACGCGACCCAGTTCGTCGAATCGGCGATATGCCACGTGCCGTACGGCGGCAGAAAGAAAAAATTAAACGAGAGCATCGCCGCCAGGGAAGCGAGCAGCGCCGGATTGCGCCCGAAAAAGCTCGCCGAAAACAAGATCACGAGCAACAGAACGAGCGCGATCGTCGTCGTGCTGACGCGCGAGTGGACGGATTCGGGAATCGCGGTCACGAGAAAAACCGCCGCGAGCGGAATGCCGAAACGCACCAGTTTACGCGCCGAGAAAGTCATTGCTGTACCGTATATTTATTGCACGCGGCGGGATTTAACGCAACCCGATTTTCAGATCGATTCATGCGTACATGCGTTCATTCGTTCATTTTTGCTCCGACAATGACCGAATGATTCAACGATTCGATCGATTTAGTTTTTTCAGAATTTACGGCGTAAAGTTTTACGATTTTTGAAAATTCGTTTATACTATCCACAGTTTGCTTGGAGTTTTACTGAATTTACTTGCTAAACTTAGCAAACAAAAGGATTGTATCAGTTTATAGATTTGTTGAAAAAGATTTGGCGGGTCGAGCATTTTGAAAAATATTTGCTCCTCGCATTTTAGAAAAGCGATCAAGTGCGCTTTTACCAAAAGATTCCTGCGTGAAAACTCTGATTTCTTGCTTTCGGAAATTTTCAAAATTAACCGAAAACAATCGAAAACCAGTCTAATTCTACAAACATTGCGCCCGAGATGTTACGGCGCACGATCGAAAACTGTCCGCAATCGCTTCGAAATAACGCTCCAAGTCCAAATTATCACCAATTTGTGAGGAATTATGCCAAAAGAAATGATTATCAGCGTCAACGGACGCGAAAAAAAGATTGCCATCATCGATAACGGTAAAGTGACCGAATTTTATATCGAGCGCGGCGAAGAAAATTCGGGCGTGGTCGGCAATATCTATAAGGGACGCGTGCAGCGCGTGCTGCCCGGAATGCAGTCGGCGTTCGTCGAAATCGGACTGGAGCGCGACGCCTTTTTATACGTCTCGGACTTCTTCGACGAAGAGGAAGAAATCGAGCGCATCATCATGGAAAAGGGCAAAAAGGCGACGCCCGAAGAAATCAAGCGCGAAGCGGACGACCGCGTCGAACGCGCCCGTCTCGAACGCGAAAAACAGATGGAGGACGTGCAGGAAAAAGCCGAGCCGCTGCTCGACAGCGGCGTTCGTTTGGACGACGTCGACGAGGAGGCGGACGAAGGCGAAGAATTCGAAGAACTGCCGGAAGATTTGACCGGCGAAACGGCGGAAGTCGAAACCGGCGAAGCCGAAGACGACGCCGACGCGCAGACGTCGGAGCAGAGAAAACAGCGCAAAAACCGCCGGGAGCGCAAACGCGAAAAGCGGCTCGCCGAACTGCAGGCGCAGCACCCTTCGAACGAAGCGCCGCGCGCCGCGGCTTTCAGCGAACCGTCGACCGATGATGCCGAGCCGGCGCCGTTCGCGCTCGAACCGGAAGATTCGAGCTTCGAGCGCGTCGTCGACGACGAAGAAACCGGCGAAATGTTCAAGGACGCGTACCGGCAGGAAGCGATCGTCGACAAGGTGCGCGCCGTCGAATTCGATATGGAAAGCACCGCGACCGCCGAAGTCGGTTCGCTTTTCGACGAGGTCGCGGGCGCGGCGAACGGTTTCGAGCGCATCGCCGACGAGGACGAAGCGGCGACAACCGGAACCGATGCGGCGCGAACCGGGAAATCGAAGGGCAGACGCGGCAGAGCGGGCGGCAAAGGCAAGATCAAAGCGGCAGCCGACGCCGAAACGTCTTCTCCGGCGGAAATCGTCGAAGATTTGCAGCAGCAGGCGGCGGAAGCCGTCGGGCTCGAAGAACCGGCGACCGCGCCGAAAGGACGGAAAAAATCTTCGCCGCGCGGCAAAAAGGCGGGCGCGGCAGCTTCCGCCGAACCGGCGCCGATCGTCGAGATCAGAGAAGCAGACGCAGCGCCGGCGGAAGCGCCGGCGGCCGCCGCGGAAAAACCGGCGAAGGGCAAATCCGCCAAATCTAAGCGCGCGGGCGCGGGCAAAGGCAAAAAGGGCAAATCGGCGGACTCCGCGCTCGAAGACGCCGAAGCGAGCGTCAGAGAAACCGGCGACATCGCCGATATGGCGGTGCGGCGCGGCGGTCGCGGCGGTCGCGGGCGGCGCGGCGGAAATCGCACCCGCAACGGCGCGGGCGGCACCGGCAAACCGCAGGAGCGTTACGAAGGCGCGGAAATGGACGAAACCGTGACGGCGGAAAACGAAATCGCCGACGCCGATTTCGAAGGCGCGCCGGCGAAGGCCGGTTATCAGGGCGGCAACGGTTCGAGCCGCCGCGAAGGGCGCGAAGGGCGCGGCGAGCGCGGTCGTTCGCAGCCGACGATCACCGATCTTCTGCGCGAAGGACAGGAAATTCTCGTCCAGATCGCGAAGGAACCGATCGCGCGCAAGGGCGCGCGCATCACGTCGCACATCGCGCTGCCGGGACGTTTTCTGGTTTACATGCCGACGATCGAGCACCTCGGCGTTTCGCGCAAGATCGAGTCGTCGAACGAGCGCGGCAGATTGCGGCAGCTGATCCAGCGCATCAAGCAGGAAGAAGACGTGCCGTCGGGCGGCTTCATCGTGCGGACGGCGGGCGTCGGCATCTCGGAAGAAGATTTGCGGCAGGACGCGCGCTACCTCGTGCGCACGTGGCTCGACATCAAAAAGCAAGCCGAGAAATCGAAATCGCCGGCGCTCGTGCACCAGGATCTCGACATCATCCAGCGCATCCTGCGCGATCAGCTGTCGGACGATTTCGCGGCGATCCGCGTCGATTCCGAAGAAGAATACCTGAGAATCGTCGAATTCATCAACCGCATCCAGCCGCGCATGGTGAGCCGCGTCAAGCTGTTCACGCGCGACGAACCGATCCTCGAAGCCTACGGCGTGCAGGAAGAAATCGACAAGGCGTTAAAGCCGCGCGTGTGGCTGAAATCGGGCGGTTATCTCGTCATCAATCAAACGGAGGCCTTAGTCGCGATCGACGTCAACACCGGCAAGTTCGTCGGCAAAGGCAACGCGCGGCTCGAAGACACGATCACGAAAACGAACATGGAAGCGGTCGAAGAGATCGCGCGCCAGATTCGCCTGCGCGATCTCGGCGGCATCATCGTGCTCGATCTGATCGACATGGAAGACCGCCGCAACCGGCAGAAAGTCCTCCAATCGCTGCAGGAAGCGTTAGCCAGCGACAAATCGCCGACGAAAGTGCTTTCGTTCAACGACTTCGGGCTGATCATCATGACGAGAAAGCGCGTCAAGCAGTCATTGGAGCGCACGATGTGCGCGCCGTGCGAGTATTGTCAGGGCGCGGGCTGGGTCAAATCGCCGCAGACCGTCTGCTACGAAATCCTCGCCGAAGCCAGAAGGCTTTCGCGCACGATGGACGACGTCCGCCAGACGACGTTGCGCGTTCACCCGGACGTCGCCGGCGCGCTGCGCAGCACGGAACGTGAAGTTCTGCAGGAAATCGAAGACTATCTCGGCGCGGTCGACGTGACGAGCGACAAGGCGATTCACCAGGAACAATTCGACTTCGCGTTTATTTAAGAACGTCGAAATCCCAAGAATCAGCCACGAACAAACACGAATTTTCACGAAATTTTATTCAAATTATTTCGTGTTCTTTCGTGTTTGTTCGTGGCTGATTTCTTTTATACAAATTTTAGTTGAAACGACCTGCCAGAAGTTTTATCCTGAAACTACGATGAAGTTTATCCGTTATTCGAAATTCAAGGGATTCGACCCGTTCGGTATCAACCTCGGCGATCTTATGCAGTCTTTGTCAGATTCGCTGCTCGATTCGGGCTACAACGAAAATTACTGGTGGACGCGCGAGCGCAACGAGACGGACGACTCTTTGGACGCGCTCCGAGAAGCGATCCTGCAGGCTTTGCTTGAGCAGGGAATTCTGGACGAGCTCGACGCGCAGAAAATGCTCGACGAGAACGACGGCAAATTCAAAGGCTCGCTTTTGGAAGAACTCATCAACCAGCTCATCGAGCGCCTCGTCGAAGAAGGTTATTTGAACTTGCAGGAAACAGAGCAGCCGCCAAGCCAGCAGAACCCGAACGGGCAGGGAAAGGGCGAAATCGGCAAGCCGCTGCCGCGCGACGTGCGTTTTCAGGTTACGGAAAAGGGCTTGGATTTTCTCGGCTACAAAACTTTGCAGAAACTTTTGGGCTCGATGGGCAAATCCTCGATCGGGCGGCACGACACGCTGCACCTCGACACGGGCGTCGAAGCCGCACTGAGCTCGAAACAGTACGAATTCGGCGACACGATCAATCTCGACGTCAACGCGACGCTTATGAGCGCCATCACGCGCGAAGGTTTGGGCGTGCCGTTAAACCTCGAATACAAGGATTTATACGTGCATCAGCAGGATTATCAATCGTCGTGCGCGACGGTCGTGATGCTCGACTGCTCGCATTCGATGATCCTTTACGGCGAAGACCGCTTCACGCCCGCGAAAAAAGTCGCGCTCGCGCTCGCGCATCTGATCCGCACGCAGTATCCGGGCGACAGCTTAAAAATCGTCCTCTTTCACGACGGCGCGGAGGAATTGCCGCTCGCGAAATTAGCGACGACGCAGGTCGGACCGTACCACACGAACACGGCAGAGGGCCTGAAATTAGCCCGGCGTATCCTGACCGCGCAGCGCAAGGAGATGAAGCAGATCGTGATGGTCACCGACGGCAAGCCGACCGCCGCGTTTATCGAACCCTCGAACGCCGCTTACTTCAATTACCGGCGCTACTCGAAAATGCAGAACGATCAGCGCCTGCTGTATAAAAACTCGATGGGCAACGACCCGTTCGTGATGGCGGAAACCTTCAAGGAAGTGCAGGCGTGCCGCAAAGCCGGCGTGATGATCAACACCTTCATGCTCGCGAGCGATTATTACCTGGTCGATTTCGTCAAAAAAATGACCGCCATGACGCGCGGCAAGGCGTATTTCGCGAACCCGAATAATCTCACGCAGTTCGTTTTGATGGATTTTATGAAACGCCGCACGAGCCGCGTCAAATAAAGCGTTTATCAAATAATAATCAACAATTATCAATCAAATTAAAGAGTTCAAAAGGATTCGCGAACCGAGATTAATTGAGAATTGTTGTTTGATTGATTTCGCTTCTTCGGCTCGAACTTCGATTCGCATATTATGAAAACGATGTGGTGTTGGCGCTGCCGGATGGAAGTGCCGATGCTCGACGAAGACGAATTTCAGGCGGTCGCCGATTTATACCGGAACGGACATTTTCGCCGGGTATGCTAAAAATACCGCGAAATTACCGGCTGCGAAGAAACGAATAAAAACGCGATCATGCATCACCGGATTTCGATTTACGGCGAGCCGTGCGAAAATTGCGGAAAGCCTTTGCGGAGGCCGCCAGCCGCATTCTGCGCCGCCCGCGGTCAAACGCTTAAAGAGAAAATATGAAAAAAATTATACTCGCGCTGCTGCTTTTAATATTTTCGGCGGCGGCGAACGCGCAGACGGCGGACGAACTCGTCCTAGAAAAGGGCGTCGCCGCGCACGCCGGAATCGACGCGATTTACAAAACGTTCAGCGCCGCTTACCGCGCCCTCGACGTCGAAAAGGTCGCGAATCTCTATACTGAAAACGCCGCCTATCTCGCGCCGAACGACGACGTTCTGCAGGGGCGCGAGGCGATTCGTCCCGGCTTTAAATCGTTTTTCGACTGGGTCAAAAAAGAGGGTCGCACGATGACGATTTCGTTTCGGATTTTGCAGCGAAGAGTGGATAATAATCTCGGCTACGACGTCGGCATTTTCACGATCCGGCAATTCAAAGACGGCACACCGGTCGGCGACGCCGGGCAGTGAAAATTCGTGACCGTCGCGGCGCGCGAAAAAGACGGCACATGGCGTTTTCAGGTCGATGGTTACAGCGATTTGAAGTCGCCGAAAAAACAACAGTAAAAGATGCTTTTCAGGGAACTACTCACCGACGAATTGAACCGCCAGCGCGAGGATTTTACGCGTTTTGCGCAGTCGCAGGCCGGCGATCTCGATTACTACATCCGAAAGCTCGCGCGTTTCGCCGGTAAATCGTACGCCGAGGTTTTTCCGATTCTCGAGGACTGCGCCGACTGCGGCGCGATGCCTTCGGAGGAAATGAATCTGACGCCGGATTTTTCGCTCGCGTTTCGCGAGAACTGGCGCAATCACGAACAGGCGCGGCGCTGGGCGCTGGAGGTGCTCAAACGTCGCACGACCTTCGCCGCCGACGGCAGCCAGATCGTTTTGGAGCGGGAAATTTCGTTCCGCGTAGGCGGCGTGCAGATCGGCTGGTTCGAAAACCCGCACGACCCCGCGAAAGCTTACGAGAAAAACGCGCGGTTTTCGATCATCTCGCCGCAGGATTTCAGCGCCGACGCCGACGTCGGCAGAGCGGATTCTTACGTCGGCGAGCGGCGTTTCGCGGCGGAAATCGAAAAGATCAAGGAGTTTCTGCACAAAAAGCGCGACTGGAAGGAAAAGGGCGAACCGCTGCCGCTCGCTTTTTACGACGGAACTTTGCTGCTTTCCGTCACCGAATTTCAAACGAACATCACCGCGCAGCTCGTCGAACTCGCCCGGCTCTCGCGCGATTGCCGCGTGCCGGTCGTCGGCTACGTCGACCGCAGTTACGCCGGCGATCTGCTGACGATGCTCGATTCGTTCGAGGGCGAACGCGCGGAGCTCACGAAATCGCTCGACGACGTTTCCGTGCTGCACGCCGCGACCTTGAAAAACTGGGGCGACCGCACGCCGTTCTGTTACTCGCGCCGCCGCGGGCTCGACGCCTTTCTCGACCCGCAAACCGGCGAATCGCTGGTCGGCTTCGTTTATTTGCAGACGACCTCGGACAATCCGCCGGCGCGGCTCGACGTGCCGGCCTGGATTTACGAAGACGGGCTGCTCGACGAAGTCGTCGACGCGGTGCGCGCCGAATGCGTGATCGGGCTCGGTTATCCGTACCCGCTCGAAACGGCGGACCAGACGGCGGTCATCACCGTGCGCGACCGGGAAATTTTTCTTCAGGCTTTACAAGGCTTCGCCAAAGAGAATAATCTAAACCTGAGGGTTTCGCGCAAGGCGGCGAGCAAGGGCAGAAGACGCTGAGGCGGGAATTCGACATTAAAAATTAAACAGTGAAATTTAAGACCGAACAAATCCCGAGTCCGCAAGCCACCGTCGCCGATGCATTATGTTCGGCGTGCGGCGCGCAGGCGCGGCGCGACAACGCGAAGTTTTGTCTCGTGTGCGGGAAGCTTTTGCTTGAAGATTATCAACCGCTCGACCGTCTGCGCGCGTCTTACCGGATGCAGGGCAAAGCGATCGGCATCGAAAAGGCGCCGGTCGAGGAAACCAAAGATTTGTTCGCGCAAAATAAAAATGCGGTCTCGCAGACCGCCTGGGCTTGTCTGGTTTACTCGTTCGTGCCGTACATCGGAATTTTGTTCATCCCGTTCACGTTTCTGATCGGCGGCGTCGGCTACCTGACGGCGGTGCGCGAACCGCAGCTCGGCGGCCGTCGTCTGGCTTTGATCAGCATCAGCGTCAGTTTCATCGTCCTCGCCGCGCAGATTTTTTTGTGGTGGCTGCTGTATATTATCCCGGAGCTCGGAAAACAAATTTAGCGGTCGATGGTCAGTGGTCAGAATAAATCTGTTTTCACTGACCGCCGACCACCGACCACCGACCACTGATAAATGAAGATAGCAAAAATCGTCAGCTCGAATTCTCATATCGATTACGTCGCGCGCGTCATCGATTCGCTGGACGTCGCCGAACCGCCTTCCGCCGATGACTTCGGCTTCGCGCAGTTCGTGCGCCTGCCGCTCGACGGCGCGGCGGAGATCGTCGGCGTGATTTACGATTCGATCCTCGTCAATCCCGAATATTCGAATTTCGGACCGCGGCTTTCGCCGAAACCCGAGCTCGGCAATTTCAGTCCCGATTACCTGAACGAGCAGGGCGTTTTGATCGGCATCCTGCTGCTCGGCAGCCAAGATCAGAACGGCAAAATCCTGCACGGCGTGCCGCGCCGCGTGGTGCCCGCCGGGCAGGACGTTTACCGGATCGATGCGGCGCAGGTCAAACGCTTTCATTCGGACGCGAACGAATGCCTGCAGATTCATTATTACTCGCAGATCGTCGCGCACGCCGGGCTCTTCGCCGTGCCGCTCCTCGAATCGATCATCGAGCAATTGACGCTGGATTGTTCCGACCAGGACCGCCAGCGGCTCGGCGTTTTAAAACAGACCCTGCTCTGGCAACGAACGATGAGCGGAATGCGTCTATAAGGTTGGATTTCTAATTTCTAATTTCAAATTTCAAAAAATCAGGAAAAAAATATGAAAAAGTTTCTGTTTTTTCTCGCTCTGAGCTTCTGCTCATGCGCTTCGTTCGTCGCGGCGCAGCCGCGCCCGGTCGAAACGACCAAACCCGCCCCGAAGCAGGTCGCGCCCGCTCCGGCTTCCTTTACGGCGAAATACGAAGGCGGCATGTACGGCTTCAGCAAAAAGGAAGAAGGCACCTTAAAATTCGACGACGATAATTCGCGGCTCGTTTTTTACGGCAAGGACCAGCGCGAAGTTTTCGGCATCCCGTACCGCTCGATCCTGATCGTTTCGCCCGAGGCGAAAAGCGTCCAGTCGACGACCGGAAAAGTCGTGAGCGTTTTGCCGTACGGCGGGCTGCTCGGCGGTTTGATCAAAGAAAAGCGCCGCTATCTGGTGATTAATTTCGACGACCCGGACGTCGAAGCGAAGGGCGTCGTGAATTTCAAGATCGAAGACCAGCCGCTGCTCGATTCCGTCATCGCCGCGCTCGGCACGAAAGCCGAACTAAAAGCGCGCGGCGACGGTTACATTCGCCCGAAAGTCGTCAAAACCGATAATTGAAAGTTGGCTGAGTCGGCCGGCTAGTAGAAGTGTCTGTTTACAGCTCGGCCAACTCGGTTAACTTCCGGTCAACTCAAATCTCCGAAATTGTTCTGGAGAATCGCCGAAACGACGATCGCCGCCGTTTCGGCCCGCAAAATTCGTCCCTTCAGCGTCACGATCCGAAAGCCCGCGGCTGCCGCCGTTTCGAGTTCCGAGTCTTCCCAACCGCCTTCGGAACCGACGAGCGCGGTTATTTTTTTGTCCGGACGAAACTGCGCGAAACCTTCTCCGTGGCGTTCGGAAAATAAGATTTTCGCGCCGTCCGCCTCGGCGACGAATTTTTCGAAATCGACGGGCGCGGCAATCTCCATGAGCCGCGCGCGTCCCGACTGCTTGGCGGCTTCGAGCGCGATTTTCTGCCAGCGATCCATTTTTTTGTCGGCTTCCTTCAATTTCACGTCGGCGCGCCGCGTATTGAGCGGCACGAGGCGCGTCACGCCGAGTTCGACCGCCTTCTGCACGACGAGTTCGAATTTTTCGCCCTTCAGAAGCGCGACGGCGAGCGTTAAATCCAAATCCGATTCGGGCGCGGCGGGCGCGATTTCGCGCACGATTTCGAGCGCGGTTTCGCGCTTTGTAATCTGCGCGACCGCGCACAAAAATTCGCGCCCCGCGCCGTCGAAAACCTGAATTTCGCTGCCTTCGCGCAGCCGCAAAACGTCGCGCAGGTGGCGCGTTTCTTCGACGTTCAGCAAGACTTTGCCGGCGTCGAAGTTTTCGATCGGAGCGTAAAATCGGCGCATATTCAATGTTGACCGGCAAATTTTTCCTGAAATTCCTTCGAGTTCTGCCGCAGCGCGACCCAATTTTCGAAGATTTCCGGCGACTGCATCCAGAGCGTGAACCATTCGGCGATTTCGGCCTTTTCGGCGCGCTTTTTCTCCTCGACCTTTTCGTTTTTGGAAATCATCTGCGCGCGGTTTTTGCCCTTGAGCGCGGTCTCGCGCACGAGGTGCAATCCTTCCTTGTCGTTTTCCGCCGCGAATTTGCGGCGCAGATTTTCGAGCCGGCGGATCGAAATCAGCGTTTGTTTGAAGTCGGAAAACTTTAAGATATTTCGAAACATCGCGTCGTAGGGCGATTCGAGCCGGCGTTTGACGTCGAGTTCGAGGATTTCCGCGTGCCGTAATTCGGCGCCTTCGTCGGCTAGAAGACGCGCGATCGTCATCGGCGAATCGACCGCGCCGAAGCCGAATTTATCCTGCACGGCGATTTCGATCGCCTCGATTTCCCGCGCGCCGACCGATTCGCAGTCGAGCTTTTCCCAGACTTCGATCATCAAATCGGTCTTTGTCTTTGAAATCCACATAGAAAGAAAGCAGTGAGCGGTAAGCGGTGAGCGGATTGAATATTTTTACTGCCGACGGCTCACCGCTTACCGCTCACTAATTGTATCAAATTCGTCGAGGAATGATCCTTCGGGTCGCCGACGATCGCCGTTCGGCCGCCGCATTCGCGGACGATTTCGCGTTCGGGAACGGTTTCGGGCGTGTAATCGGTGCCTTTCGCGTGAAAATCGGGACGCACGGCGCGAATCAGCTCGGCGACGGTCGGCTCGTCGAAGATCGTCACGTAATCGACGAATTTTAAGGCGGAAATGATCTCGGCGCGTTCGCGCTCGGGCATGAACGGGCGGTTCGCGCCCTTGAGCTTTCTGACCTGTTCGTCGGAATTCACGCCGACGATCAGACAGTTCCCGAGCGCGCGCGCGCCGGCGAGATAACGAACGTGACCGACGTGGAAAAGGTCGAAGCAGCCGTTCGCGAGCACGATCGTCGCGCCGCGGCGGCGCTCGATCGAAACGCGGGCGATCAGCTGGTTGCGCTCCAGAACCGGCGCGAATGAACTTTGCTGAATCATAAGGTCTGTGCTTTCCGCCCGCTCGCGGCGGCGTTCGCCAGCGAGGCGATCAACTCGTCGGCGCCGACGCAGGCCGTGCCTTTTTTCATGACGACGATGCCGCCCGCGCGATTCGCTAAATCGGCGCTTTCGGCGAAACCGAGCCCGGCGGCCAAGCCGAGCGCGTAGGCGGCGATCACCGTGTCGCCCGCGCCGGTCACGTCGACCGGTTCCTTCGAGCCGACGGCTTCGAGATGGAACGGCGCCTTGTCCGGCTCGACGAGAATCATGCCCTTATTGCCGCGCGTCACGAGCAGCGCTTCGTAACCGAGCCGGCGGCAGAGCGCGGCGCAGTTTTCGGGCGTGAAATTCGCGCCGAGGATTTGTTCGACTTCCTCCTGGTTCGGCGTCGCGGTCGTCGCGCCCTCGAATTCCGTTAAACGAAAACGCGAATCGACGAGCAACGGGACGCGTTTTTCGGTCGCGATTCTTCTGGCGAGCGCGGCGACGCGTCGATTCGCGACGCCGTAGTTATAATCGGAAACGATCAGCGCGTCGGCTTTATTTACGGCTTCCTGCAAGCTTTTTTCAAGGCGTTCGAGCGTTTCGGAGTCGAGCTCTCTTTGGTTTTCGTAATCGATCCGGATGACCTGCTGACGCGGCGCGTAATGCTGCCCGGCGAGCACGCGCACTTTCGTCGTCGTGGTAAACTCGGGCGAAACGATCGTGTGGTCGCAGTCGACGCCGGCTGCGGCGAGCTTTTCGAGAAGCGCCGCGCCGTTCGCGTCCCGTCCGACGACGCCGACCAGCACGGCATTTCCGCCGAGGCTCGCGACGTTCGCCGCCGCGTTCGCCGCGCCGCCCGCCAAGGTTTCGGTCTCGTCGTGCCGCAGGATGAAAACCGGCGCTTCGCGCGAGACGCGGGCGATCGTGCCGCGCAGAAACTGATCGGCCACGAGATCGCCGACGATGACGATCGTTTTATTTTGAAATTGTCGCTTTATGATTTGAGAAAGATTTTTCATCTCGTCTTCGATATAAACAACTTAACATAAAAAAGCCGTCAGTGGTCAGTGGTCGGCGATCAGTGTCCGAGTCAGAATATCGCACTGACCACTGTTCGCCGACCACCGACCACTAAAAAAGGTTGAAGACCGTTTGAAGTCTTCAACCTTTTTCTTTCAGCCGTTCGGCGTAGATTAGTGCGTGTCGTAAGCGGCGACCGGAAAATCGCTGCCCTGTCCCCATTGCACGGCGGCGTCGACTCCGTCCGTGCTGCGGCGCACCCAGAAAGTGCCGTCGGTATCGCGCCAGATCGCGAGGTCGGCTTTGCCGTCGCCGTCGTAATCGTTTTGCGCGTTGATGTCGGTGCCGGTCACGCCGAAGTTTTCGCTGCGCACCGCGCCGTTGCTGCTTTGTCTAATGATCCAGAGGAGCGGCGTGGTCGGCGTCGCGCCTTCGCGGACGACCGCGAGGTCGGTGGTGCCGTCGCCGTCGTAATCGCCCGGAACGACTAAATCATTCGATTGCCCGAAAGTCGCGGCGACGTAACTGAAGTCCGAGCTTTTCTGAAACCAGAAAGTCGCCGGATCGGTCGGGTTCGCGCCGGGACGTTGGATGGCGAGGTCGAATTTGCCGTCGCCGTCGTAATCGCCGGGCGCCGAGTAATCGGTGTTGGCGCCGAACTGGATGGCGTAGTATCCGTTATCCGTGCTGCGCAGAACGTACCAAACCATATAGCCGCCGGTGCGCCTGATGACCGCGATGTCGGTTTTGCCGTCGCCGTCGTAATCGCGCTGCACCGGCTCGTCGCCCGCGACGCCGAACGTGATGACGACCGTCGTGTTGGTCGAGCTGTTCAAACGCCACCAGTTGCCGTCCGTGTCCCGCCAGATCGAGATGTCGCCTTTGCCGTCGCCGTCGTAATCGCCCGGCGCGATGTAATCGGTATTTGCCGCGCCGAAACGCTGATACTGAACGCCGCCGTTGTTCTGCAGGATATACCACAAACCGTCGCTCGGACGGAAAACCGAAAAATCGGCTCTGCCGTCGTTATTGTAATCGAGCGCGCGGCGCAATTTGATCTGCGCCGAACCGGGCTGTCCGAAAGCGGAGACTGCAAGAAACGCCACGAGGGCGAAAAACACACCAAATTTGGCGCTACTGGTCAAAATACTTTTCATTTTATTTTCCTAAAAATTGTTTGATTATTTGCATTAAGGTTTTGGCAAAATGGCGCCAAAGACTATAGGAATATCAAATATACTATTTTAGCCGCGCCGAATGCAACATATTCATCCAAAAACCTGTTCAAAAACGAAATTTTTGATTTGAACCCTAATGCCTGTGCTGCATTGTTGGACGCGTCGAAATCGGTAAAGGTTGGAAAAGCCGCTCGGGCTTTTCTAATAAATTACCTTCTCGACTGGGTGACCGTCAAGGTTTGATCGCCGATTCGGATCGTGCCGGTGCGCGCGATTTGTTGATTGATCGAAACGCGGAAAGTGACCGCGCCGGCGCCGCTCAGCGGCGAAGCGTTCGTCACGAAAATCCATTTCGCGTCGGATTTGACCGCGTAATCGCAATTCGCCGCCGCAGCGACGTTGACTGTGAACTCGCCGCCTTTGGTTTTGACGAACAAATCGGTTTGCGAGAGATTGAAGCTGCAGGCCGTCGGGTTCTGCAGCGCGCGCAGGACGTTTAGCCTGCCGCCGGTTTTGACGACGCCGTTCCACGCCGCGAGCGCGTCGACCGAGTTCATCAAGGTCGCTTTTAATGAGGGGACTGACAAATTCGGATGATAGGCCGCGAGCAGGGCCGCCGCGCCCGAAACGTGCGGCGCCGCCATCGACGTTCCGCTCTTTGCGCCGTAGCTCGAGTTCGATTCGAAGGTCGTGCTGTAGACGCTCGAGCCGGGCGCGGCGAGGTCGACGCTCGTCGCGCCGAAATTCGAAAAGCTCGATCGCGCGTCGGTCGGCGTCGAAGCGGCGACCGACAAAATGCTCGGACTAGTATAACTCGCCGGATAATGCGGCGCGCCCGTGTCGAGGTTGCGCCCGTTGTTGCCGGCGGCGAAAACGTTCAAAACGCCCGCCTCGCCGAGCGCGTCGAGGGCGTCTTTGGTCGCCTGATCGTAACCGCAGGCTTCCGGGCAGTCGCCGTAGGAATTGTTCGTGACGCGGATATTGACGCCGCGCTGCTTCATCAAACGCACGTAATTATAAGCGTTGACGAGCATCGCCGAGGTCGTGTCGAGCCCGCCCGCGCTGTAAATCTTGATCGCCATCAACTTAACGTTCCAGTTGACGCCCGTCACGCCGACGCCGTTGTTGCCGACCGCGCCGATCGTGCCGGCGGTGTGCGTGCCGTGCCCGTTCTCGTCGAACGGGTCCGAGTCGTTATAGCGAAAATCGTAGCCGTAATAATCGTCGACGAAGCCGTTGCCGTCGTCGTCGACGCCGTTGCCGTTGATCTCGCCGGGATTCGTCCAGGCGTTCGCCGCCAAATCTTCGTGCGTGTAGCGCATGCCGCTGTCGATGTCGGCGACGACGACGCTCGCGCTGCCGGTCGTCAAATCCCAGGCGCCGGGCGCGGAAATTTTCGCCAGGCCGTACATGCCAGCGTCCACGTACTGCGGGTCGTTCGGCGTGGCCGCGAGGCGGTAGTAAAAGTTCGGCTGCGCGGCTTCGACGTCGCTCGATTTTTGATAGTTTTCGACCGCTTCGGCGACCGTCATGCCAGCGGGCAGCCCGACGCGGATCCAGTCCGCGTCAACGAGCGTTTCGACGAGCCGCGCGCCGATCGACGCGTTCGCGCGCGCGCGCGACAGCGACTTCGCGCCGCGCTTGAATTTCACCAAAACCTCGCCCTCGGCAAACGCCTTCTCGCTTCGCTGACCGAAAACGAAACCGCCGCCGCCGAGCATCAACACAAAAATACAAAGCGCTTTAATAATTTTCATCATGGATCGGGTCTCAAACCTGACCGCCGCAGCGGCCGCCGTTTTTGATAGTAAGATACAAAGGTTCTGAAAATTATAGTTTTATTCGGCTTGAAAAAACAAATTTTTTGCAGGGCGAAGGAGAAAAGAGTTGGATGGGGCGGCTAGTGGGATTCGAACCCACGACATCTTGAACCACAATCAAGCGCTCTAACCGCTGAACTATAGCCGCCACAAGACGATTTCGGATTTTAGACCGCCGGTTTCGGAATGAACGGCGATCTAACTTTCAAAAACCGAAAATTATTGTAGCTCAACAAATCCAAAATCCAAAATCAAAAATCCAAAATTGAAATGGCGCCCCCGGCACGACTCGAACGTGCGACCCACAGCTTAGAAGGCTGTTGCTCTATCCGGCTGAGCTACGGGAGCGTATCAAAGAACGAATGAAAATCTTAGCGATTGGAAACAAACAAGTCAAATCGCGTAAATCGGGAGAATATAAAAAAGGCGTTCTAAATTTGCCTCGCGAGGCAAATTTAGAACGCCCTTATGAAAACGCTTCGAAATCGAAGCGGCGTTATCTGGTCGAGGTGAAATTCACGTCGGTCGTGACGCCGCCGATCGTTCGCGTTTGCGTGCTCGGATTGAACTGGGTGTTTTTCGCCGACACGCTGAACACGTAAGTTCTGCCGGTCAAAACGTTCGTAAAGCTGAAGCCGCCGGAAGAGTTCGTTTTCGTTGTTCGCGCAGCGCCCTGCGGATCGGTCATCGTCACCGTCGCGTTGGCGATGCCCTTGCCGTTCGGTTTCGCGACGCGCCCCGAGACCGTCACGAACGCGGCCGCCTGAAACGTCGCCGTGTAAGTCGCCGCCGCGGCGGGCGTCGCGATGTTGTGCGTGCGCGCGCCGCCGTCCGACCATGACTGGAAAACGTATGATTGCCCGTTCGCCGTCTGGTCGGGCGCGCCGACGTTCAACAGATAGCCGTCCCACGAAACGAAGGTCGTGCCGCCCGCAATCGCCGCGCCGTTGACCGTCAGATTAAGCCCCGCGGGATTCGTCGCGAGCGTGATGTTGACGCGGCGCGGCTGGAAATTGCGCGTGACGGTCGCGCTTAAGCCGTTGGCGTCGGTCGCCGTCAGCCGGATTTCCAGGAAACTGCCGACCGCCGCCGGCAAATCTTCCGGCGCGGGCGCGGTAAACGTGATGTTGTTGCCGGCGGTTGCGGGCACGAACGGGTGCGTGTGGTCGTTGTTGTGATGCAGAATCACTTCCCACGTCAGGCGATTGGCGGGCAGCGTGCCGTCCTGCGCGTCGGTCGCCGCGCCGTTCAGCGTGACGGTTTCGCCGACGCGGAAAAGCTGCGTCGCGGTCGGCGCGTTGATGACCGGTACCGGCGCGGTGTTGCCGGCGTCGATCCGGACGGTCGCCGTGCCGGTTCCGCCGCGCCCGTCGGTGACCGTGACCGCCGCGTTGAAAGTCCCCGCCGCGTTATAGGTGTGCGAAACGGTCGCCCCGCTCGACGTCGCGCCGTCGCCGAAATTCCATGAATAGCCGAGCGCGTCGCCGTCCGGGTCGGTGCTCGCCGAGGCGTCGAACACGACCGTCAACGGCGCGTCGCCGGAAGTCGGATTCGCCGACGGCGACGCGCTCGGATTGCGGTTCGTCGCGCCCGTGTAACGAATGCGGCGCACTTGCCCGCCGTTCGCGTAGGTCGTGTAATAAAGCGCCTGCGTGTTTTGAAACGGACCGAAGATCATCGCGACGGCGCTGCTCGCGCCCAAGCCGGTCGCGAATTCCGACGCCGCGTAACCGCCGCTGCCGTTCGGCGCGAGGCGAAAAATCTTGCCGCAGACGTATTCGCCGAACAGATACGAATTATCGTAAGCCGCGCCCCAGACGCCGTTCGGGACGAACGCGCCGCCGGTGATCGAATTGCCGAAGATGCCGCTCGCCGAACAGTTTCCGGTGTGCTGGTAATCGAAGATCGGGTTCGTCATGCCGGCGGGCGGCGCGCCGCAGTTGGTCGTCGAATTGTTCGCGCAGTGGCCCTCGCGCAGGTTCCAGCCGTAATCGGCGCCGGCGATGCCTTCGTCGATTTCTTCCCAGACGTTCTGCCCGACGTCGTTGATGAAAAAGCGCGTGATTGCGGCGTTCGGGTCGAAGGCGAGACGGAACGGATTGCGCAGCCCGGTCGCGAAAATCTCCTGGCACCAGTTGCCGGCGGTCGTCGATCCGGTCGCGCCGCAGCGCTCCGTGCCCGCGCCGGTAAACGGATTATCATTCGGAATCGCGCCGTCGCGCGTGATGCGGAGGATTTTGCCGAGCAGAACGTGGCGGTCGCGCGCCGCGTCGTTCGCGCCGGCGCCGCCGGAATTGCCCGCGTAATCCGCGCCGCCGTCGCCGACCGAAACGTACAAGAAGCCGTCCTTGCCGAAGTGCAGATCGCCGCCGTTGTGGTTGCCGTTCGGCGAGTGGATGTTGTCGATCAGCACCGTCTCGGTCGCCGCCGAAATCGTATTGTCGTCGGCGAGAACGAAGCGCGCGACGCGGTTGACCGGATTGCTCGCGTTCGTCGGCTGACCGGTCGGGCAGACGCCGAATTTATTGAACGTGTAGTAAAAATAAACGAAGCGGTTCGCCGCGAACTGCGGATCGACCGCGACGCCCAACAGCCCGCGCTCGCTGTTCGTGCACAGCCGCGCCGCGAGGTTGAGCGCCGGCGTCGCCGAGAGCGCGCCGTTCTCGACGACGCGCACCTGCCCGCCCTGCGTCGTGATCAGCAGCCGTCCGTCCGGCGTAAAGGCGAGCGCCGTCGGACCGCCGACCGACGCGACGAGCGCGTCTTCGAAATCGGGCGGAATCGCGGCGGAAACCGTTTTCACGGAGATTTTGGAAGATAAAACCAAGAGCGAAAATACGAAAAAACACCCGACGAAAAAGACGATTCGAGACGACATAGACAGATACCTCTGGTTTTGAATTGAACTAAAGGGGAATTTAATTTTGAGGTTACATCAATTGCGGGGCGAAGGCAATAGCGCTAAAAACATGCGCGCCGGGGCGCGAGTAATTCCCCGCGCGCCGCGTTTCGGACGAAAAATTTTCCCGCCCGATCATTTCGACCGAAAAAAAACGCGTTGATTAATCAGGCATTGTTCTGAATAAAATTCAAATTTTCTTAAAACATCAAAAATATGAGACGTTTAATTTCGTGTTTGTTTTGTGTCGCTCTCGCGGTAAATCAGGTTTCGGCGCAAAGCGCCGAACCGTTGAAAGCGCCGCTCGGCGCGGAAAACGACGTGCGCGCCGGCGGCGGTCAGGAAATTCGACTGGCGCGGCTCGCCGGGCTCGCCAAAATTTGGGGCGCCGTCAAATATTTTCACCCGTATCCGGCGTACCGGGCGATCGACTGGGACGGGGCGCTGGTCGAGGCGATCCCGCGCGTGAACGCCTCGCGCACGGCGGAGGAATACCTCGCGGCGGTCAACGGGCTGCTCGCCGCGCTCGGCGACAAAAACACGCGGGCGGAATTTAACGACGCCGGCTCGCGACCGCGTCCTCGCGCCGATCAAACGGAGGCCGTCAGTTTCGAAAACGGCGTTTTATTCATCAACGCGCGGCGGGGCGCGTTCGTCGGCGCGACCGAAGGCAACCAGGCTTATTTCAAGCTGTTCGATAAAATCGTCGAAACGCTGCCGCGGGCGAAGGCGATCGTCATCGACGGTCGCGCCGCCGAACCGGTCGAGGGACGGCTGAGCTACTTTTTCGACGATTTCGTCCAGACCTTTTTCAGACTGGCGCTCGACCGCGAGATCACGCTCGGCACGAGGCGCTACCGCCTGCACAGCGGGTACGCGCCGCAGACCGGACAATCGAGCGGCGGGTTTTATTCGTCGTTCGTGACGGACACGCCGGCGACGATCCGCGGCACGTTCAAGTCGCCGACGCCGCCCGCCGCCTTTATCGTCAACGAGAAAACGCCGGCCGTCAGTCAGGTGCTCGGCGGCCTGCAGGCTGCCGGAAAAATCTTCGTCGTGCAGGACGGCGACGGCGCCGAGCCCGGAATCGCGCATTTGAACGTCGAATTGCCGGGCGGCATTACGGCGCGCGTCCGCACGACCGAGCTCGTCAATCCGGACGGCAGCGTCGGCGTCGAGCCCGATTCGGTCGTCGCCGAAGCGCCGGAACGCGACGCCGCGCTGACCGAGGCGTTGCGGCTCGTTTCGACAAACGCCGCCGGCCGGCAGAAAAAACCGTTCGCGCCCGCCGCGCTGCTCAACGCGAAGGAAAAGCCTTACGAGGAAATGAACTTTCCGAGCAGCGAATACCGTCTGCTGGCGCTCTTTCGTTTCTGGAACGTCATCAATTATTTTTTTCCGTACAAAAATCTGATCGGCAGATCGTGGGACGAAATACTGCCGCAGTACATCGCTAAATTCGAAGCGAACCGGGACGCCGCCGACTACCAGCTGACGGTGCGGGAAATGGTCGCCGAGATCAGGGATTCGCACGGCTCGGTGCGCAACGCCAACGCGCTTTCCGACCGGCTCGGTCGATTCGCGCCGCCGGTCGCGCTCGGATTCGTCGAGCGCCGCACGGTCGTCACGAAGGTTCTCGACGGGCGAGCGCCGTTGAAGATCGGCGAGACGGTGCTCGCGATCGACGGTGAGCCGATCGAGAAAAAACGCGAATACTTCGCGCGGCTGCACTCCGCATCGACGCCGCAGTCTTTGATGCGGAGCGTGCATTTCGATCTGCTGCGCGGGCAAAAGGACAGTCCGGCGAAAATCACGCTGCTCGACGCGGCGGGAAAAACGCGGGAAATAACCATGACGCGTTCGTTCGGCATCGCCGACGATAAATTCTCGGCGGACGCGCCGCAGGGCGAAATCGTCAGAATCCTGCCCGGCGGATTCGGTTACGTCGATCTGAGCCGCCTTCAGGTCGGTCAGGTCGACGCGATGTTCGAGACGGTTAAAAACGCGCCAGCCGTGGTTTTCGACATGCGCGGTTATCCGAACGGGACGGCGTGGGACATCGCGCCGCGCCTGACGCCGAAACGAAACGTCGTCGGCGCGCTCTTTTCGCGCCCGCTGCTCGAAGCCGTCAACGCCGGCGCGCGCGAAGCGACGAATTTCGCTTTCGCGCAGTACCTGCCCGAGCCGAAAGGCGCGCCGTACACCGGGAAGGTCGTGATGCTGATCGACGAGCGCGCCGTCAGCCAGTCCGAGGGCACCGCGCTGTTTTTCGAAGCCGCGACCGACGTGACCTTTATCGGCACGCCGACGACCGGCGCGAACGGCGACGTGACGCGCACGGTGCTGCCGGGAAATCTGATCGTGAATTTTACCGGACACGACGTGCGCCACGCGGACGGGCGGCAATTGCAGCGAATCGGCATCGAGCCGCATCTCAGGATCGAACCGACCGTCGCCGGCATGAAAGCCGGAAAGGACGAGATTCTCGAAGCGGCGATCGAATATTTAACTCGGAGCTTTAAGAAAAAAACGGCGCGCGTCTCAAGTTGAAGAACGCGCGGCGCAAAGAGTTTGCTTTTATAATGGGGATCGCCGGCCTGACGAAAAAAACGACTTTGCCCGCGAAACAACGCGAATCGACGCGAATTATGAATATTTTATTCGCGTCGATTCGCGTCAATCCGCGGGCAAAGTTAAAAAATCCGTTTCATGAGCCGAGTTTTCGTGCGAAGCCGGGATTACCCGGTCAATGCGTGAACCGTTCTAGTTCGGATTCGACGTCGCCCGCGCGCGGCGCTCTTCGATGATCTGCATCATCTGCGCGAAAACTTCCGATAAATTGAGCTCGCTCGTGTCGATCACGACCGCGTCTTCGGAAATCGTGAGCGGGGAATCGGCGCGCGAAACGTCGCGTTCGTCGCGTTCCTTGATTTCGGCGAAAGTCTGCTCGTAGGTGGCGGCGCGACCTTTCTCCAAATCTTCTTCGAAGCGGCGGCGCGCGCGCGCTTCCGGTCTGGCGGTCAGGAAAAATTTGACGTCCGCCCCGGGAAAAACGACGCTGCCGATGTCGCGCCCGTCCAAAACGGCGCCGTTTGCCGAGGTCCGTCCGAGCGCGCGCTGGTGTTCGACGAGGATGCGGCGCACTTCCGAAATCGTCGAGACGCGCGACGCCGCCTGCCCGACCTCGTTCGTGCGGATGTCGGCCGAAACGTCCCCTCCGTTCAAAAAAATCTGCAAACCGTCGGGCTCGCCGACGAGATTGATTTCGGATTTTTCGGCGATCTCCGCGATTTTTTCCTTTTCTTCAAACCCGACGCCGCTTTCGAGCACGGCCAAACCGACGGCGCGGTACATCGCGCCCGTGTCGAGATAAAGCAGGTTGAGTTGTTTGGCTAACATCTTGCCGAGCGTCGATTTTCCCGCGCCCGAAGGTCCGTCAATGGCGATTATCATCGAGTTACAGTTTATTTGATTTCGGAAATTCTGTCTAAATCGGCGGGCGTTTCGCGGCTCATCTCGGTAAAAACCATCTGGTCTCAGAAAACTCGTCCGGCACGCAAAAACATTCGGTTTTTCTGTCTGACGAAATTTCTCCGTATTTTATCGATCGCGGCAATTCGATGACCGTTTTTTCGGTCGCCGCGTCAAAGTCAGGTTCGCAAGCGAACCTGACGCTGTAGCGTCTGGCGTGCCCGTCGATCTTCGCTCCGCCGCCCAATGCTACGCTGAATTTGTAAGTCGGACCGTTTCGCCGATATTTGCCGCGAATCTGCTCTATCATATCCGCGCGCCGTTCTTCCGAAACCCGTTCGTTTGCGAATCCCGTCATTCGGTCGACTTCCCGCAAGCCATAATCGGTCTTGTCGAACTCGGCTTGCGGGAAAAAATCTTTCACCTTGTCCAAAACCTTTTCGGGGGCAAAAGCCAGAACCCGGTCGCCGTGATAATCAATGGTCAGCCAAATTTGCATGAAATCATTCAGACGCCAAGCTCCCAGCGAAACTTTTTCGGCAGTTTGTCGCGGACCATTTCGTAGGAGTTTTTGATTAAATCTTTCAATTCCGCCGGCTTGACCGCGTCCATTTTTTCGACCGTGACCCAGTGATAACGCGCGACGTAATCAGCCGGGCGGACGCCGTCGCGTTCCGTCAGTTCGGCGAATTTTTCGGTCGTGCATTTGAAGGAAACCGCAAGATTGGCCGCGTCGAGATTCGTCACGGCGAACATTTTGCCGCCGATCAGAAACGTTAAATCGCTGCTCCACTTGACGTCTTCGGTCGCGTGCGGCATCGAGAGGCAGAATTTTCGCAATTCGTCGACATTCATTTTAATCAGCCAGAATTTTTGCGAGCGATTTTGTTGTTTTATCAATATCTTCGCGCGAAACGTCGCAGTGCGTGACCATGCGGATCGCCTTTCCGAAAGGAATCGCGTAGATTGCCTCTTCCTTTAGCGCCGCGACGATCTCGGCGGGAGTTTTGCGGCTCGCCGAGACGTCGAAAATGACGATGTTGGTCCGCACGCGTTCGGCGTCGATCGAAACGCCCGGCAGAGCGGCGACGCCCTCCGCCAGATGCCGCGCGTTTTCGTGGTCGACGTGCAGGCGTTTCGGCGATTCTTCGAGCGCGACGAGTCCCGCCGCCGCGAGGATTCCGACCTGCCGCATGCCGCCGCCGAAGCGTTTTCGCCAGACGCGCGCTTCCGCGATAAAATCTTTTTTCCCCAAAATCATCGAACCGACCGGCGCGCCCAAACCTTTCGAGAGACAAAACTGCACCGAATCGCATTCTTTCGAAAGATTCGCGACCGTCTCGTTTTGGGCGACCGCCGCGTTGAAAATCCGCGCGCCGTCGAGATGCACGGGCAGGTTTAACTTATGCGCGTTTTCGCAGATCTCGCTCGTTTGTTCGGCGCTCATCACGCTGCCGCCGCCGAAATTGCTCGTGTTTTCGAGACAGATCAGACCGGTCGGGCACGCGTAATACGGCTGGTCGACGTGCAGCGCCGGTTCGATTTCCGCCCACGTCAGCATGCCGCCCGGATCGCTCGCGCGCACCGGGCGGATCATCACGCCGGCCAGCACGGACGGCGCGCCCATCTCGTAATTGAAAATGTGACCGCGCTCTTCGATGACGACCTCGTCGCCGGGGCGCGTGTGCAGTTTGACGGCGATCTGGTTGCCCATCGAGCCGGTCGGGCAAAAGAGCGCCGCTTCCTTCCCGAAAATCTCCGCGGCTTTTTCCTGTAAAAGATTAACGGTCGGGTCTTCGCCGTAAACGTCGTCGCCGACCGCCGCTTCCGCCATCGCGCGGCGCATCTGCGCGGTCGGCCTGGTTACTGTATCGCTTCTTAAATCAATCATTTTCTCTCAAGGACAAATCTGTCGCCGGCGCTTTCGCCTTCGTAATAAGCTAATTTTCCCGCAATGCATGAAACTATCGTTCCGTCATAACATTCGCCGACTTTGTTTTCTAAAATCTCAAGCAAATTAAGCTCTTTTCCGTCTATTTTTTCATCGGTCGAAATAAAATAACAAACGTCCGGCGATTTTCTGGCTTTTAACAAATCGTAAATGTTACGCGCCGATCGTTTACCGGCGGGCACGATTGTCATACAAGCATCGTTCAAATCGTTAAGATGATAAAAGTTTTCGAGAATCTTTCTCCTTAGCTTTCGACTCCCGAGCATCGAGAGATAACGTTCGCGTTTCTGCTGAATGATGAAGCTTTTGACGAACAATTCCTCGTGAATATTCATTTGCAAAAACTAAATCAACGAAAGCTTTCGTTAATGCCGTTCAGGATTTCCGAGCCCGGACATAAATCTTTTTCGGTCAATGAATTTAAAGGCTTGTCGCTCGTTTTAATGAGATCGTGCAGATCTTTGCTGTCCTGATTCAGGTAAAGCAGGCCGGTCAAGATCTCGCCTTTGCTTTTTGCCGCCTGGACGGCGTTGATCGCCGAGAATCGATCGGTCGGGTTCCAGTCCTCGGCTAATTTGTGCAGCTGAATGACGGTGCCGTCGTGCATCGTCAGGTTCTGCGTTTCGCCTTCCTCGTACGCCGTTTTGATTTCGCGCGCCAAGGGCACGAAATCGAACGTCGCGGTCGCTTCCACGTGCTCGCGGACGTAATCGTAGGATTTCGTCGAGCCGACGTTGTTGTTGAAAGTGACGCACGGGCTGATGACGTTCAAAAAGGCGAAACCCGGATGCGACATCGCCGCTTTGATGAGCGGAATCAATTGGTCCTTGTCGCCCGAAAAACTCTGCCCGACGAACGTCGCGCCGAGCTCGATCGCGAGGCTCGATAAATCTATCGATTCGAACAGGTTGACGTTGCCCGATTTGTTTTTCGAACCGGCGTCGGCGGTCGCCGAATCCTGTCCTTTCGTGAGTCCGTAGCAGCCGTTGTTCATCACGATGTAAACCATGTTGAGATTGCGGCGGATGACGTGCACGAACTGCCCCATGCCGATCGAAGCCGTGTCGCCGTCGCCGGAAACGCCCAAATAAATCAGATCGCGGTTCGCGAGGTTCGCGCCGGTCGCGACCGACGGCATGCGCCCGTGCACCGAGTTGAAGCCGTGCGAATTGTTCAAAAAATACGCGGGCGTTTTCGACGAGCAGCCGATGCCGGACAATTTGGCGACCTTGTGCGGCTCGATATTTAACTCAAAACAAGCCTGCGCGACCGCCGCCGAGATGGAGTCGTGCCCGCAGCCCGCGCAGAGCGTCGAGAGCGAGCCTTCGTAATAATCGACCGTGTAGCCCAGATCGTTTTTGGGCAGCGCGGGATGGCGAAATTTAGAACGTACGTATGACATATGAATTTAATGTAAGCTTTATTCAGAACTCAGATTCACGTTGACTTCGGGAATTTCTTTTCTCTGATCCGTGGCTTTGATTCCCAATTCGAGCAGCGCGTCAAAACCTTTGTCGGAGCCGTATTTTTTCCGAGAAGCTTTTTCCAGAACTTTCGACAGTTTCCCGTTCTTCAATCGATAAATTTCGATGCGGTATTTATGCTCGTCGTAATGAGCGCCCGAGTTTCCCCAAATGAAAGTCCAGACCGCCAAACCGTAACCGAATTTTTCGTTCAAATGCCCTAAATAATAGCCGCCCTGAACATTCGCGAAGAACGGTTTTTCATTCAGACGCGTTATTTTTCCGTTTGTTTCGCCGAAAACCGTCAGGTAATAAGCGTCGTCCGAACCGCCGTAGTAAACGCCGACCGACATGATCAACGGGCTTTCGGAATTTTCCGAGTCATGGGTGCGAAATCTCAATTTGGGCTGGGATAATTCGTTGTCATTCGCCGGGATCAGCCATTTGTCTTCGTCCTCGATCGAGCTGCGAAGCAGAACCTCGCCGGTTTTTTGGGAACGAAAGACCATCTGCGGAAATTCGCCGACTTCCTCGACCGATTCGACGACGACCCGACCGTTGACCGGAAAATCGACGAGTTCGGACTGAACGACATTCGGAGTCGTTTTTCGATTCGAAAGCTCGGTTTTTACAGAAGAATTATTTTCGGCTCGAATCGCCTGAACGGTTTGAATTTCGCGGACTCGGCTCGTTTCGATCCGGGCGACGCACGATTCGAGCAGAAAAAACGCGGTCGATGAAACGCCGATCGCGAAAGTAACGGAAAATAAAATGATTTTGGCGGCTGAACTTTTAAGTTTCAAAGGGCATTTCATAAGCTTTGACTTCACGTCTTCTATAATCAGCGTTTCGGTTTCTTTATTTTACGACAAATTTTCTCTGATTCGATTGAAAATAAAATCCGCCGTGATCGGCATGCCGTCGTAATTCAAAACGGAGACGAGCTTTTCCGAATTCACGCCGAGCTCGATCATCATCAGGCTCTTGAACTGCGCGTCGCGGTTTTGTTCGACGACGAAAATTTTCTCGTGCGACGCGACGAAATCGACGAACGCTTTGCCGAACGGGAACGCTTTCGGGCGCATCGCGTCGAGCGCGATTCCTTCGGCCTTCAGCAATTCGATCGCTTCTTCCGCCGCGTAGGTCGAGGTGCCGAAAAACAATACGCCCGTACGGGAAGCGTTTTCGGCCTGATAAAATTCGGGCGCGGGAACGATCTCTTTGGCCGTCTCGAATTTTTTCGCCAAACGATCCATATTGCGCTGGTACGCGGCGCTGTCTTCGGTGTAGACGGCGTATTCCTCGCGCGACGAGCCGCGCGTGACGAACGCGCCGCGCGTCGCGTGCGTCGCCGGAATCGTGCGGTACGGAATGCCGTCGCCGTCCGAATCGAGGTAACGACCGTAGCGCGCGGTCATATTTTCCAGTTGTTCCGCCGACAGGACTTTGCCGCGGTCGTACCGCCGGCTGTCGTCCCACGCGAGCGGCGCGGAAATGTGATCGTTCATTCCTAAATCGAGATCGGTCATGACGATCACCGGCGTTTGCAGCCGTTCCGCCAGATCGAACGATTCGGCGGTCATTTCGAAACATTCACGCGGCGAGGCGGGAAACAATAAAATCTGTTTCGTGTCGCCGTGCGACGCGTACGCCGCGAGCAGAACGTCGGACTGCTGCGTTCTGGTCGGCATGCCGGTCGAAGGCCCGGTGCGCTGCACGTCGATCAGCACGGTCGGGATTTCGGCGAAATAGGCGAGCCCCAAAAATTCGTTCATCAAGGACACGCCCGGTCCGCTCGTCGCCGTGAAGGCGCGCGCGCCGTTCCACATCGCGCCCTGCACCATGCCCATCGCCGCGAGCTCGTCCTCGGCCTGCACGATCGCGAAATTCTTCCTGCCGGTTTCCGGATCGACGCGCAGCTTTTCGGCGTATTTCGCGAACGCGTCGACCACGGAAGTCGAAGGCGTGATCGGATACCACGCCGCGACGGTCGCGCCGCCGTAAATCGCGCCGAGGGCGCACGCCGAATTGCCCGACATCATGATCGCGTCGCCCACGAGATCGCGGCGCTCGACGCGCAGATTCAAAGGGTGTTCGAAATTCCGCTGCACGTAGTTTTCGCCCAAGCGTAAAGCTTTGACGTTCGGCTCGATCAGTTTCTCCTTGCCTTTGAATTGCACAGCGAGGAGGCTTTCGAGCACTTCGAACTCGATGTCGAAAAACGCCGCGAGCGCGCCGACGTAGATGATGTTTTTAAAGAGCTGGCGCTGGCGCGGGTCGGTGTAGTTCGCGTTCGAGAGCTCCATCAGCGGAATGCCGATGTAGTTGATGTCGTCGCGAATATAATCGGCGTGCAGCGGTTTCGTCGAATCGTACAGAAAATAGCCGCCCTCGGAAACGTCCGCGACGTCCTTTTTCATGCTCTGCGGATTGACGCAGACCATAAAATCGATGCCTTCGCGGCGTCCCAAATAGCCTTTTTCCGAAACGCGCACTTCGTACCACGTCGGCAAGCCCTGAATGTTCGACGGAAAGATGTTCTTCGGCGTGACGGGCACGCCCATCTTAAAAATCGCTTTCGTAAAAAGCGCGTTCGCGCTCGCCGAACCGGTGCCGTTGACGTTGGCGAATCTGACCACAAAATCGTTTATTTTCGTTTCAGCCATTTTTTTGGATTTAAGATTTACGATTCAAAATTTAAGATTAGCCGCTTTGTCATGAATCTCAAATCTTATTGAATTTCGAGCCCCGTATCTCACATTTTCGCAAGTATTTGATAAATCCGCTGATTTGATTGCTGAGACTAACCAAATTTTTATAAACAAGCTCAAAATCATTTTGAGAAATATAATTCCTATCCTTCGCGAAAGTCATTTGCGCCCTAACTTCACCGCAAGATGCCTTCGCAATATACAGAAACTGTATAAATTCTTTGTTTCCGTTTCTTTCAAAACCTTCGGCAATGTTTGAAAAAATTGAAACTGCGGCTCTCCTGACCCGATCTCGTAAAACGTAATCCTGACTGAATTTGCTTGTAGAAGTCGCATCATAAATCCGGTTCGCCAGACTTTTGGATAACTGCCAAATTTCTAAATCTTCAAATCTTTCAATATTTGCCATTGGGAGAATCTCAAATCTTGAATCTTGAATCTCAAGTCTTAAATCTTGAATCTTGAATCCTATTTTCCGCATCCCGTATAGGTTTTCGTGACGTTGTAAAAGAACTTCTGCATGTCCCAGGCGGCGGTCGGGCAGCGTTCGGCGCATAAGCCGCAGTGCAGGCAGACGTCTTCGTCCTTGACCATCACGCGCTTGGTCGGCAGGGTTTCGGAAACGTAGAGCGGCTGCGTCGGGTTGAGCGCCGGGACTTTTAATTTCGCGCGCAAGGCCTCTTCTTCTTCCTCATTGCGGGTGAACGTGATGACCGACGTCGGGCAGACGTCGACGCAGGCGTCGCATTCGATGCATTTCGATTCGGTGAACACGGTCTGCACGTCGCAGTTCAGGCAGCGTTCGGCTTCCTTGAAGGCGGTCGGAATGTCGAAGCCGAGTTCGACTTCCTTTTTGCGGTCTTTCAGCGTGATCGATTTGTCCGCCTGCGGGACCGCGTAGCGCGGGTCGTGCCAGATTTCCGAATCGTACGCCCATTCGTGGATGCCCATCTTCGCGCTGTGCAAGTTTACAAACGGCGCGAGTCTTTCTCTGACGTCCTCGCCCATGCAAAGGCGATGAATCGAAACCGCCGCCTGATGGCCGTGCGCGACCGCCGTGATGATGTTTTCCGGCCCGAACGCCGCGTCGCCGCCGATGAAAACTTTCGGATGCGTCGTTTGAAAAGTAACTTTATCGACGACCGGCATGTCCCATTCGCCGAACTCGACGCCGATGTCGCGCTCGATCCACGGGAAAGCGTTGTCCTGACCGATCGCCAAAATCACGTCGTCGGCTTCGAAAAACACGTCCGCTTCGCCGGTCGGGACGAGCGAGCGCTTGCCGTTCTCGTCGTATTTCGCTTCGACCTTTTCGAACGTCATGCCCTTTAATTGCCCGTTTTCGACGACGAACGATTTCGGCACGTGATTGTCGATGATCGGAATGTCCTCGTGCATCGCGTCTTCTTTTTCCCACGGCGAAGCTTTCATCTCGGCGAACGGCGAGCGGACGACTACTTTCACGTCATCGCCGCCGAGCCGGCGCGAAGTGCGGCAGCAGTCCATCGCGGTGTTGCCGCCGCCGATCACGAGCACTTTTTTGCCGACCGATTTGACGTGTTCGAAGGCGACCGACGCGAGCCAGTTGATGCCGATGTGAATGTTTTTGCCCTCGGAATCCCAGCGGCCGGGAAGTTTCGGCAAATCTTTTCCGCGCGGCGCGCCGGTGCCGATAAAGACGGCGTCGTAATCTTTTTCCAAGACCGATTTCAGCGAATCGACGTATTGATTGAAATGCGTGTGGATGCCGAGATCGAGAATGTAATTGACTTCCTCGTCGAGCACCGATTCGGGCAGGCGGAACGACGGGATCTGGCTGACCATAAAGCCGCCGCCCTTTTTCTGTTCGTCGAACAGATGCAGCTCGTAACCGAGCGGCGCGAGATCGCGCGCGACCGTCAAGGAAGCCGGGCCGGCGCCGATTAAAGCGACGCGCTTGCCGTTCGTTTTGAACGGCGCTTTCGGCATAAAGTCGCGCACGCCGTTCTTGTTGTCGGCGGCGACGCGTTTCAGGCGGCAGATCGCGACCGGCTCCGCCTCGACGCGCCCGCGCCGGCACGCCGGCTCGCACGGGCGGTCGCAGGTTCTGCCCAAGATGCCCGGGAAAACGTTCGAATCCCAGTTGATCATGTAGGCTTCCGTGTATTTCCCCTGCGCGATCAGACGGATGTATTCGGGGACGGGCGTATGCGCGGGACACGCGTATTGACAGTCAACTACCTTATGAAAGTATTCGGGGTCTTTTATATCAGTCGGTTTCACTGCTTTTTACTTCCTTTTCAGAATTTTTGACGGGTTTGAAAATAGCTGCCGCAAGGCATTAATTCGGTCTTTGTCTAAACATAATATTTTTTCGAGTGCAACTCAATTAAAAACGAGGTGAAATACGAAATATATGAAATATATTAAGATTGTGCGCTGCCAGAGTTATTTTTATTGATTTACGTTTCAGGGAGGGATTACTTTTCTTTACTGTTTAAGGCCAACACGGTATCGAGATTTCTATAATTGTTGGCAATGTATTTTCTGACCTCGTAGTGCCGGTTCAAAAGCTCTGACGGTCGCCCGAACAGCAGCTCGGCTTCCTCTTTTGAAAACCTGTTGGGAATTTTCATCACGACGATAGTTTCGAAAAATTTCAAATACTCGTCGAAGCTTTCTTTATCGTGTGTAATTAACTCATAGAAGTTGAATGTTTCGGAATCGTCGAGCCGTCGCTCGATTTTCCTGAAGTTTTCATTTACGGTGAGCATTTCGTAAATCTGTAAAAACAACAGCGCTTTTAACAAGTCTGCTTGTGTAAGCTCCGAATATTCCAGCATATAAATTAATAATCTGAACGGACTGGCGAGAGCCATTTCGCGAGGTTCGCGGCGTAGGTTTTGATGTCTGCGAGTTTTTCGGGATGGTTTCGATAACCGTCGCCGGGCGCTTCTTCGACGAAATCGGGACAGCCTTTCGAAATATCCCAGTTGTAATCGGCGAAGTGATGAAAGCTCGATTCGGCGACGCCGCGCCCGCACCGGTTGCCGTGTTCGTCTTTTTCGCGCTCGAAAGCGACGATCAGATTAAATTCGACGCCGGAAACGAGACTCGTTCCGGTCGCGATTACGCGCGCCGCGGTTTGGCCTGCGGGCACGCCGACGCCGCCTTCGTGCGGGTGCGCCGGGAAGAATTCGAGCGCCGCGCCGTCGGATTTTTTCAGCAATTCATGCAGCTCGCCGATCGGCTTTATTTTCCGGTAATCGCCGTTCGCGCCCGAGTGGTAATTCGGGTAATCGATGCCGCGCGTGTCCTGATCGTCGCGGCGATTGCGCACTTCGTCCGGGTCGAGCTGTTTGGAATGAAAAAAATGCGCGGCGCCGATGCCGCCGATCGTGCAGAGCGACGAGCCCAAATCCTGATGATCGCGCGTCGCGAGAATGCCCCGACCGCGCTGTCGAAAGCGGGTGATGCCGGCGCAGTCGCTTCCGGTCAAACCGTCGCCCGTATCGACCGCGAACAGCCAGAGCTCGTCGAAATCGGTCTCGTCGAGGCGATGCAAAATTCGGTCGTCGCCCGCCGCGTCCTTCTCGAGGTCGCGCGCCGTCACGTCGTAAAGCGCCGCGCCGTTTTCGTCCCTTACGGACGCGAGATGTTCGCGCAGCAGCGAAAATCTGCCGCTGTGCCAGTCGTTTTCCGTGTAGGGAATCGTCGTCTGCAGTAAAATCTTCGTCATAAAATCAATTTCGCCACGAACAAACACGAACAAACACGAAATCGATCAAAAGCATATTTTCGTGAAATGCGCGTGTTTGTTCGCGGCTAATTTTTATTAAACGCTCGGAAGCGTCTCGTAAAACAAATCGTCGGCGTAGCAGTAGCCCCATTCTTCGCCCGGTTCCAACGACTTGACGATCGGGTGCTGCGTGGCGCGGAAATGCTTCGTCGCGTGTTTGTTCGGGCTCGAATCGCAGCAGCCGACGTGACCGCACGTTTCGCACAAACGCAGATGCACCCACCAGCTGCCGGTTTTCAGGCAATCTTCGCAGCCGTCGGCGCTCGGCGTGACTTGTTTAATTTCTTTCAGATGTTCGCATCCGTTCATTGTTTTGGTTTCCTTTTGAATGACTTGAATTTATTTTTGAATTATCGGTTTTCACGCTGTGTTTTTAAAGTACCAGAAAATTCCGATATTCGAATAACCAATAAGTGGTATGCGAAAGCCGGTAATTCGAATGCCGCGCCGTTCCGCGGCGATTGATTTCGGTCAATTCGCTTTGGCGGCTAAAACCGCGTCGATTTTGGCTCTTAAAACCCGCGCGTCGACGATGCCGTTTTTTTGGTAAACGAGGTTGCCGCCGCGATCGAAAAGCAGCGTCAGCGGAAAGCCCTGAGCGGCGCGCGGCGCGATTCGGCGGATGCTCCGGTAAATGCGCGGCCGCGTCGGCAGATCGAGCAGGAAGGACGGCATCGTCGATTCGTAGCTTTTCAGAAAGTCGGCGACGCGCATGTCCTTCGAGCCGAAATTGTCGAGCGAGACGATCGCGAAATGCAGGCCTTTCGCACGATATTCGCGGTCGATCCGGACGAGCTCGGGAAATTCGACGCGGCACGGGCCGCACCACGTCGCCCAGAAATTGATGAGCACCGGCTTTTTATTTTCCGCGGTCGGCAAAAGCGTCTTTAAATCGGTGATCGCGGTCGTCTCCGTCACGACCGGCAACGAAGACTGCGCCGCGACCGCCGCCGCAAACAGACAAGTTGCCAGAAAGGTTTTGATCAAAACTTTTACCATCAATTTCTCCGTCTTTGCACAAAAACAAAATTTGCCCGCGGATCGACGCGAAAAACGCTGATTATTTTATTCGCGCCCGTTCCGGTAAATTCGCGGGCAAATAAAAAAATCCGGTTCATCAGCCGAGTTTTCGTGCAAATCTGACCGGCTACCGTCCGCCGGCCGCTACCGCTGCGTATCGGTCACGATCTCGATCTCGCCGTGCAGCTTGCGCATCGTGTCGACGACCGACGCGCCGAGGTTTTCGAGCAGATTGCGCATCGTTTCGTTCGTCATCTCGTCGCCGTCGAACATTTCGTGCACTTTTCCGACCGCGATTTCCGACGGCAGCACGTTGACGCCGAGAATCGAAAGGATCGTGCGCAGATGTCCGAGACAGCGCAGGCCGCCGAAGCCGCCCGGCGAAGCGGTCATGATCGCGCCGACCTTGCCGGCGAAAACCTCGCCCATCTTGAACTCGTCGCTCTTGCGCGAAGTCCAGTCGAGCGCGTTTTTCAGCGCGCCGCTCAAAGAGCCGTTGTATTCGGGCGAGCAGACCAGCAATCCGTGATGCTCGCTCAAAAGCCTCTGCAGCTTTAAAGCGTTTTCGTCGAAGCCGTTTTGCTCGTGATCGTCGGCGTTGTAGAGCGGCATCGGGTAATCGCGCAGATCGACGTAGGTGACTTCCGCGCCGGCGTTTTCCGCGCCCCGGATCGCCGTCTTCAAAACCTTTTTGTTATAAGATTGTTCGCGCAGACTGCCCGCCAACGCCAGTATTTTCTGTTTTTTCGCCATAGATGATTCCTCGGTTTTCTTAACTTTCGAGTTTGCCACGAATGGCGACGGAATTCCAAATCTTGATGTTTAATGTCGCTGGCGTTACGATTTATTTAAGCAGGATAAAAAATCGGCCACGAATTACACGAATCTTCACGAATTTCTACATGTTTTTCAGCACATTCGTGACAATTCGTGTGATTCGTGGCTGAAAAATTATGATTAAAAGTTTCCAAAACATCGCGCCGCAGATTCACGAAACGGCTTTTATCGCCGAAAACGCGGTCGTTATCGGCGACGTTCGAATCGGCGAAAATGCGAGCGTCTGGTACGGCTGCGTGCTGCGCGGCGACGTCAATTTCATCCGCATCGGCGCGAACACGAACGTGCAGGACGGCACCGTCATCCACGTTTCGCGCGAGACGCATTCGACCGTTCTCGAAGAAGAAGTCACGGTCGGTCACCGCGCCACGCTGCACGGCTGCCACGTCGAGCGCGGCTGCCTGATCGGCATCGGCGCGATCGTCCTCGACGGCGCGCGCGTCGGCAAAAATTCGCTCGTCGCCGCCGGAAGTTTGGTGACGCCCGGAACGATAATTCCCGAGCGCTCGTTCGTGATGGGCACACCGGCGCGCGTCAAGCGCGAGCTCTCGGACGAGGAAATCGCGAATCTTCAAAAATTCTGGCAAAACTACATCACTTTGTCGGCGGTTTATCTTGAAAATCTCGGTTGACATTTTTCGGCAAACGGCGTTTTTCGTGTAAAATCATCATTTGATTTTAGACCGCGGAGACGTTCCGGGAAATGCCGATAAACTCTGTATTTCACAATTTTCAGCGGCGGAAAAACTATGAGCACCAAAACACAACCGGCGCGCGGCATGCGCGATTTTTTGCCTTCGGATGTGCGCAAGCGCAATTACGTGATCGGCATCATCAAGGAAGTTTACGAATCTTACGGCTTCGAACCATTAGAAACGCCGGCGGTCGAAAACCTCGAAACGCTGACCGGCAAATACGGCGAAGAAGGCAATCAGTTGATGTTCCGCATCCTCAAACGCGGCGAAAAACTCGACCCGTCGGCGGGCGAAAAAGGCCTGTCCGACCTCGCTTTGCGCTACGATCTGACCGTTCCCCTGGCGCGCGTCGTCGCTAATTACCGAAACGAACTGCCCCGTTTTTTCAAACGCTACCAAATTCAGCCGGTCTGGCGAGCCGACCGCCCGGCGCGCGGGCGTTACCGCGAATTCTACCAATGCGACGTCGACGCGATCGGCTCCGGCTCGATGATCGTCGAAGCCGAACTAATTTCGGCGGTCAGCGAGATTTTGCAGCGATTGGGGTTTCAAGATTTCGTCATCAACCTCAATCACCGGCAAATCTTGCGCGGCATGCTCGAAGCGGTCGACATCGAAGAAGCGAAACAAACCGACGCGCTCGTCGCTTTGGACAAGCTCGATAAAATCGGCAGGGAGGGCGTTTTGCGCGAATTCGCGCAGCGCGAGATAAACGAAAATGCGGGCGTAAAACTACTCGATCTGTTTTCCGATCTGGAGCAGCGGGGAAATTCCGACGCGCTCGCGCGGCTCGCCACGTTTATGGGCGAACAGGAAACGGGAAAAAACGGCTTAAGCGACCTTTCGCGGATCATTGAATTCGCCGCCGTTGAAAATCTCAAAGTCAATGCGAGTCTGGCGCGCGGGCTTTCGTACTACACCGGCGCGATTTTCGAGATCAACGTGCCCGATCTGGCGGGCAGCCTCGGCGGCGGCGGGCGCTACGACGGTTTGATCGGAATGTTCGGCAAGGAACAGATTCCGGCGTGCGGTTTTTCTTTGGGGCTTGAAAGAATCCTCGTCGTGATGGACGAGCGCGGCATGTTTCCGCCCGAACTCTCGGCGAGCGCGGCGGACGTTCTGGTGACGGTGATGGACGAAAACTCGGCGGGCGAGTCCTTGCGGCTGGCGAACGAACTGCGCGCGGCGGGCGGTTTGCGCGTGCTCGTTTACCCCGAAGCCGACAAACTCGGCAAACAGTTCAAATACGCCGCGCAGATCGGCGTGCGGTTCGTGTGCGTGCTCGGCGAAACGGAACTCACGGAAAACACCGTAGCGCTCAAAAACCTGGCCACCGGCGCGCAGGAAATCGTTTCGCGCGCGGAAGTTTCAGAGAAAATCAAAAATTAAAGTCAGCCGCGAAAGCGCGCGAAGCAGTACGAATATTTTTGTTGAGTTTTATTCGTGCCCATTCGCGTCCGTTCGCGGCCGGCATCGAAAATTTGTGTTCCGCGACGCGTCTTTTCGTGGTTAAATAAAATAATCCGAAAATTTGATTTCCGAGAGGTGCCGATATGCGTTCGCGATCGTTTTTCGCATTCCTTTTTTTCCTTTTCACGGCGGCGAAGTTATTCGCCCAAACTACTGACGTGTCGGGCAGATACGAAGGCACGGCGGAGATCGAGGGGCTCGGGAAACTGGCGATCACGGGCGAGATTCGCCAGCGGGACGGGAAAATTTCCGGCGCGTTCCAGACGCCGCTCGGCGAGGCGCCGATTTTGTCGGGAAGCTTTTCGGACGGCGATCTGCGGCTCACGATCGACGCGGGCGGCGACGACGTTTTTTTCAGCGGCAGAATCGACGCCGAGCGCCGCATCCGCGGCGAAATTTCCGGCGCGGTCGGCAAAGGCACATTCGAAATAAAGCGCACGGGCGACGCCGCGCCGGAATCCGCCGGACCGGTCGCGCTCGCGCAGAGCAAAGAAAAATGGCGCGCGGATCTGCGTTTTCTGGCGACGGAGCTGCCGAAAAAACACAAAAACGCGTTTCACCGCATCACGCGCGCCGAATTCGAAAAACAAATCGCGGAACTCGACCGGCGGCTTCCGGATTTGAGCGACGACGCGATCGTCGTCGAAATGAGCCGCATCGTGTCGCGCATCGGCGACGGGCACACGTCTCTCGGCTGGTGGGGCGTTTACCCGCGCGTTCCGCTGGAGCTGTTCTGGTTCGGCAAAGAGCTGCGCGTGACGCGCGCCGCCGCCGCTTACCCGCGCCTGAACGGCGCGCGCGTCACGAAGATCGGCGGCGTCGCGATCGAAAAAATCTACGAGCGGTCGCGCGAATACATTTCGCCGGGCGAGAGCGAGCAGTTCACGCTCAGCGCGAGCGCCGATCTTGTGACGTTTCCGGTTTTCCTCAAAAATCTCGGTTTGACGAATGACCTCGAAAAGGCGGTTTACGAATTCGTCGATCTTCGCGGAAGGCGTTTTTCGCTCGAACTGCGGACGCAGCCGCGCGGCGCGGTCAAGGACTGGATCGTGCCTTACAAAAACGCGCCGCTTTACCTGCAAAACCCGGAAAAACCTTTTTTCTTCGAGTATTTGAAGGACGCGAAAACCGTCTACGTGAATTTCAAATGGTATCCGCGGCGCGCCGAGTTCCGGAAATTTTCGGCTGAATTGTTCGATTTCGTCGACAAAAACGACGTCGGGAAGATCGTTTTCGATCTCCGGCAAAACGGCGGCGGCGATTTCACGCGCGGGCGCGATTTTTTCATCAAGCCCTTGAAGGAACGCAAGAAATTTCTTGAGCGGGGAAGGCTGTTCGTCATCACGGGGCGCGTCACGTATTCCGCCGGCATGACGAACGCGGCGGATTTTCGCAACGATCTGGGCGCGATTCTGGTCGGCGAGCCGACCGGCGCGCGTCCGGTCGGCTACATGGAAAACCGCGGCTTCAATCTCCCGAATTCGCATTTTCCGGTCAGCTACTCGATCGAATTTTACAAATTCTCCGAAACGGACACGCCCGGCATTACGCCCGACCGCCGCATCGAACCGGACTGGCGATCCTTTCTCGCTGGGCGCGACCCGGCGCTCGAATGGATTCTCGCGTATCCGAAGTTTTGAGTGCCGCCGCCGGTCTTGCTTTCCTTACAAATCAAATCGGGCACTTCGCGAAAATTTGCCGGCTGAAGGCGGTACTAAAAACTAAAAAAGGGCTGTCCGGGTAATTTCGGACGGCCCTTTTTGCTTGTCTAAACCGACAGGATCAATTCGCTACGGAAGCGCTCGTGACGACGTTGCTGCCCGAATTGTAGGTGTAGCCCGCCGCCGAAAGATTCGTCACGGTGACGGTGAACGCGCCTTTCGATTTGGTGTTGTTCGACGTGATGACGGCCTGCCCGTTGGCGTCGGTGACTATTGCGTCCGTGTCGTTCGTCAGACCGCTCCAGCGCGCCGAAACCGTCACGCCGGGACGCGCCGCGCCGCTTGAATCGCGGACGGTGACGACCGCGCGCGCCGACGAGTTTTTCCCGCTCCGGACGACCGACATCGTGATGCCCTCGACGTAAATGCTGACCGCCGGCGCCGCGCCGACCGTGATCTGCACGCTGCTCGTCGAGGACAAACTGCTGTCGTCGGTGACGGTCAGAACCGCCGTGAACGTGCCCGCCGAATTATAAACGTGCGTCGGGTTCGCGAGCGTCGAAACGGCCGCGCCGTCGCCGAAATTCCAGCTGTAGCCGACGATCGTGCCGTCCGCGTCGGTCGAGTTCGAGCCCGTAAACGCGACGTTTAAGGGCGCGGTGCCGGAAGTCGGATTGGCGGACGCGACCGCGGTCGGCGCCTGCAGGTTTGAGCCCGTGAGCGTGCCGGTGATCGTGTACTGACCGATGCTCGCGTAGTCGGAGTAACCGGTCGAAAGATCGCCCGCGCCGACGCCGTCGACCGTGACGTAATAAACGCCCGCCGCGAGCGAGCCCGTGTAGCTCGCCGCGAGTCCGGCCGGATTGACGACCGCGACCGTGTTGCCGTTCGCGTCCCGGATCGTCGCCTGAATGTCGAGATTCGCGCCGCGCGGCGCCGGGTTGAAGTTGATCGCGACGCTGCCGCCGCCGGTCGAGAACTGGAAAACGTCAACGTCGGCGCGCGTCGTGACGACGCCCGCTACGTTGATGCTCGATCCGCTCAAAGCGGTCGCCGAAGCCTGCGTGTTGCCGTGATCGTCCGCAATGACCGGTATGCCGTAAGTCTGCATCACCGCGAGATCGTCCTGCAATTGGTTCGCGCCCGGGTATTCGCCCTTGCTCCACTGCGTCACGCTGCGGTAGTAGCCGACGCCCATGATCGGAGCCCAGTCGCCGTGTCCCTGATAGTAACCGACCGAAGCCGTTCCGTCGTGGCTCAAGCCGAGGTTATGCCCGACTTCGTGCGACGTCGCTTCGGCGATGTTCTTTTCGTTGTTGCCCAGGCCCGAAGTCATGATGAAAGCCGGTTTGTAGTTCGTGCCGACGTAGTCGAAGACGCCGACGTAGGCGATGCCGCCGATGCTGTTGCCCGTGAAATTCGTCGGGCTGATGACGGCGCGCGTGCCGTACAACGCATCGCTCGACGAGGAGCGGAAAATCGCCGCGTCGCCCGGGTCTTCGGTCGTCACGTCGACGTCGAACGGCGCGAAGTCTTCCGCGACGCGCTGCCAGATGTACTGAATCGCGTCCTGTTCCTGCTGGTTGAAAGTCGTCGGATCGCCGTCGAGGCTGTACGGCGCGGAATTGATCGGCTGCCCGCCGGTGTAGCTCGAATTCCACGACGTGCCGCTGGTGACGTGCCCGTTGAAATCGAGGTAAATGACGCGGTTCGAACCCGGCCGGCTGTGGAGCTTGAACGTGTTTTCGTAAGGGTAGGGCGCGGCCTCCGCGGTCGGCGCGTTTTCGAGCGCCGACGGCGTGTAATCGACCTGGTCGTCGATGTAGAGCAGCATATCGGTCTTTTCGTCGACGTGCAGCGTCGGGTCTTCCAAAAACAAGCGGCGCAGCTCGGCGGGCGTTTTCCCGTTGCGCGCGGCGACCGCCGGCAGGCGCGTGCCGAGGCGATTGATGGCTTCCTGCCCGCGCGCGAAACCGAACGCGGAATTTCCCTTCTGCGCGAAAGCGTTCCCGGTAAAGGTCAGAACCGCCACGAATAAAACGGTCAGCAGTCTAAACAGACTCACGTTTGAAAAAAAATACATTTTCACTTAATTCTCCTATTTTTACGGCGTTAAAGCCGGCGATGCGCTTGTTAGCGGCGGACGGTGAAAGCCTCTCGTGCCGGTAACGAACCTTACACTTTGATTTTAAAGTTTGTAATCGATTTGAGAACGAATGTTTCGAAAACGCGTTCAAGGGGGAACGATTTTTTTATTGCTGAATTAATTTATCGCATCGCGCGCCCGCTTGGCAAACGGTTTCCGTGGCGCTTCGTCGCTCGGAAACCTCGATATCCCGGCTTTTTTCGCTCTTCCGGCGCGGCGAAACGGGTTAAGTTCTGCGGCGTCTGATTTTAAGCGTCGGGTTCGGTAATTTAACGCCGCCGAAAAAATTGCGCCGCGATTTAAATAAATTTAGAATAAAAGGCAGCCGAAATGATCAGAAAGCGAAAGGCGAGATTGGCGAAGGACGCCGATTTGCCGAATTTTCACCGCATCAACGAAAACCTTTACCGCGGCGGGCAGCCGACCGTCGAGGGCGTCCGCCGGCTCGCCGCGCTCGGCGTCAAAACGATCATCAATTTCCGCGAGGGGCGGGAAAACGTGCGGCGCGAGCAGCGGGCCGCGGAAGAGAACGGCATCCGGTTCGTCAATCTGCATCTGAGCAACTGGTTCGCCGCGCGCGACGAGGAAGTTCACAAAGTCATCGAGATCATGACGGACCCGGCGCACCAGCCGGTTTTCATCCACTGCAAACGCGGCGCGGACCGCACCGGCACGGTCGTCGCCGTTTACCGGATGCTGCACGAGGGCTGGACGGCGCGCGAGGCGAACCGCGAGGCCAAGCTGCGCGGCATCGGCTGGTGGCAGGTCTGGATGAAGGATTACATCAAGCGTTATTACAAGCGAATGCAAACGAAAAAAGATTGATTAAAAATTCGCCCGCCAAGAAACCGTTTTCAATCGTCGCGCATCAGAAAAATCCAAGCAGCAGTTTTTCGTCACGAATGGGTTTTGTAAAATAGTCGAGCGGCCGCGCTCGAAGGGAAATTTTATGAAGTTCGAAAAGATTATTTTTGTTCTGTTCGTTTTCTCTATCAATTTTTTCTGTCCTAAAATCCATGCCCAGGATTCGAAATCACCGAAACGGTTCAAGATTCTCAACGATTACGGAGCGATGCCTTTCGAGGACGGCAAAACGGTCGTCGCCGACTTGATTTCTACGGGCTTAAACGCGTCTTCCGAAACCGACTTCATAAGTCGTTTAAGATGCGGATACGCGATCGAAATCGATCTCAAAGAGGGCAGTCGTTACCGAACCGGCGAAATAAAAATCACTGGCGCGAAAGTATTTTCGCCTCAGGAAATCAAGGAAATTTTGGAACTTAAAGAAGGCGAAATTCTCGATGCTAAAAAGCTTCAGGATTTTGTTTACGAAAAACTCAGAAGAATTTACGTCGATCGCGGATATGTTTTGTACAATGCCGATTTTGACCTTCATTTGATCGAGCCGCCGGTGAAAACTTCGGACGCGATAGCCGACGTCGAGATTACGATCGATGAAGGTAAAATCTTTAAGCTGTCGAAGATCGAATTCGCCGGCGTCGAAAAGGAACGGGCGGAAGAATTGAGAAAGCTGATTGCTGTGGATGACGGGGAAATTTTCAATCAAAGAAAAATCGAGCAAGGAATAAATAAAATCAACGAAACGAGGGCGTTTCATCCGATAGAATTTAATAGCACGGCGGTCGAAATAAGAACCTCGATCGAATCGGAAACCGAACGCGTCGAGGGCAGTCGGCTCTTAAGGCGCAAAGGCGGGGACGAAGTCAAAAAGGAAGGCGGCGTCTCGCTGTTTATCAAACTTAGAAAAATCGAACAATGACCGAACAATTTATCGAAAATTACCGGAAAGACGTTTTAGAGGCGTTTCGCAATTATAAAAAACTGGCGGAGCGCGCGCTCGAACAGGTCGCGGACGACGAATATTTTCGGGCGCTCGACGAGGAATCGAACTCTTTGGCGATCGTCGTCAAACACGTCGGCGGCAATCTGCGCTCGCGCTGGACCGACTTTTTGACTTCGGACGGCGAAAAGCCCGACCGCAACCGCGACGGGGAATTCATCGCCGAAACCGATTCGCGCGAATCCCTGACCGCACTTTGGGAAACCGGCTGGGACGCCGCGTTCGGGACGCTCGAATCGCTGACGGCTGAAGATTTCGGGCGCACCGTGCAGATTCGCGGCGAGGATTTTTCGGTTCTGAAGGCGATCAACCGCTCGCTCGCGCACACGGCGTATCACGTCGGGCAGATCGCCTTTCTGGCGAAGCATTTTCGCGCCCGAGAATGGAAAACTCTGAGCGTGCCGCGCGGGCAGTCGGGCGAATTTAACGCCTATCTCGCGGAAAATAAAGACAAGGCGCATTACCTCGACGCGGCGCGGGATTTCGCCGGTAAAGAAAATAAATAAAAACCGCCGGCGAGCGCAGCAACTTTTTCGCGGCGCGCAAACTCAAACCAAGTGCGGCGTCGGCGAGGCGTAAAACTTAGGAGCGGTTTGAAAACCGGGGAAAGGGAACGCGAATTAACGCGGGTTATTTAAAAACATTCAATGAAATCCGCGTTAATTCGCCCGAATCCGGACAAGTTCGCGTTTCATTCCTGGTTTTTTACGCCGAGCCCGGCAAAGTTTCGGTAAAAATCAAAAATCTGAGGTTAACTAAATGATCATCGCTCAAATGCTTTTCTCCCGAATTTTCGTCGTCCTTTTGATCGCGGCGGCGGTCTCGGCGCAGACTCTCGATTACGCGGAAACCGAAGCCGCCGCCACGAAAACGCTGCTCGTAAAGGATTTGCGGCAGGCGATCAGAGAAGCGGAAAACGCTTCGGCGACCGATCTGAAATCGCTTCTGTGGCGTTTGACGCTTTACCGGCGCGCGGCGCAGACCGAAAAAATCGTCGAGACCGCGCGGCGGGTTATCGCGCATCCGGATTACGAGAAAAACAAGTATTACGCGAACGGTTTTTTGTCGGCGGCGATCGGCAGCGCGTATTTCAACGACGTGAAAATCGTCTGGCAGTATCTCGAAAACGCTCACTTCGATCCGTTCGTTTACGAAAGGCTCGTCAAATTATGCGCGTCGGACAAAGCGGCCTGCGACGTCGGAGCGGTCGACGAATGGCTCGCGCGGAAAGCTTCCGAAGAAGAAACGAATTATTCTCCGGAGAGGATTATGCCCGGTCTCGAATGGACGCACCGGCGCATCGCCTGGCGCAGTCAATTCGGTCTGGACGCCGGCGCGATCAAAAACGGCTTTTTCGAAGCGGTGCGCAAAAATCCGGCGGATTTAGGCGCGGCGCGGCGGTACCTGGCGTTTTTCGGGACCGCGGCGGATATCGAGCAGCTGGCGGAAATTTTTTCGTCGCCGCTCGCTTACGATCATTACAAATTAGCCGAACATATCGGACGAATTCCGAACTCGCTGCCGCCGAACGCGGAAGACGCGCCGCGGTTGAGGCGCGTCGCCGTTCGCCTGCTGCTCAAATCGCTCGCGCTGCCGTTCACCGAAAACGACGGAAAAAAAGTCGGCGGCGCGCTTTACTGCTGCGTCAGCGTGCCTTCGACGAAGCGGTACGATCTGGAAAAGCAGCTGCGTTTCTGGACGAAAAAAGAACTCGCCGAAAACTACAACCTCCTCGGCGAGCCGCAAAACGCTCAGCCGCTCGTCGAAGAATTGGCGAAGGTCGATAAAAGCGACATTTCGGGCGACGATTCGAACCGTTTGGCGGGCGCGGTGCAGGCGGGATCGGGCGCGCGCGCGGTCGAATCGGAAATCCTGCGCCGGCAAGCCCTGCGGGCTGACTCTTACGAATACTGGGACGAGCGCATTCAATATTATGAGGGCCGAGACGAACCCGAACTCGTTTTTAATTCCTACATGCAGGCGTTCGCCGCCATCCCGTACGATTCGTCGAACGGAAGGTCGGCTGACCGGCGATTATTTTTTATCAGACATTTCGCCGATTTCGTCGATTATAAATTCGGCGGCAGCGCCAACGAACCGGCCGACGAAGAATGGAGCGCCGAGACCAAGCGTAAACACCAAATCTGGAAAGAAGCGGAAAGTTTTCTGCGCGCCGAGTTCGAGAAAACGAAAACAAACCTCTACTATTCGTCCGAGCTGCTCGACGAGATTTTCGCAAACGATTTCGACAATCTGGGCGACGAGCTTTTAAGCAAGGACCCGGAAATCCTGATCAGGCTCGCGAAAAGCGATTCGATCGGCGAGTTCGATAGTTTGCTGCAGGTTTTCTTGGAAAATAAAAATATCCCGGACGCGATAAAAGACCGGATTTTCGGCGAGCTGATCAAGATCGCCGACCGCCGCGGCATCGAATCGGCGTGGGCGATGTTCGACGCGATGTACGGCGAAAACGCCAAAAAATACGTGCCGCAGTTTCTGCCGACGCTCGAAAAACGCTTCGCCGAAAGCCGCGAATTCGTCAAAACATACAAACCGTCCGACGACGGCGCCGATTACCGAAATCTGCCGAACAAGTACGCCGAAGTCCTTTTTAAAATTTACCTCGCGGAAAACAATCGCCGCGCCGCCGCGAAGCTGGTCGCGGACGGCTACTGCGAGCATTATTCGGGCATGAAAACGCTGATCGAAAGCGCCGTCCGCGCGGGCGCGTTCGACGAGGCGTTGCGGTACTGGCGAACGATGGTCAATCTCGACCGGCAATACGCGGATAATCTCGATTACCTGAAAACCTTTCCCGCGTTTGCGAAACTGCTGCGCGAGTTTTACGCGCAGATGAAGCGCGACGAACCGGATTCGGCGATTCCCGACGATGTTTTGAGCAGATTGTAAAGATTAAAATCACGCCCGTTTTCAGACGGAAAAGAATGGACTTTCTCAACGGCCGGCCGTTTTACAATAATCAAAAAAAGAGCCGGCAAGGGAAGAGTTCGCCGGCTTTTTCGAGTTGGTTATGAATTGAAAATGAAAGGTTTCAGCGGTTTAGCGAATGCGCGTGCGGCTGATGACCTGCGTCGTCGTTCTGCCGTTCGGCAGGTACGTGATGCGCAGCGTTTCGCGGAAGGTGCGGAAACCCTGGCGGACGATTCTCGTCTGCGTCACGGTGCGCACGCGGCGGTTGCTGCGCCAGTTGCGGTCGTTGTCGCGGCGGTTGTCCCAACGATTGTCGCGGCGGTCGCGATCGTAGCGGTCGCGCTGCGGAGCGAAACTCTGCGCCGAAGCGAACGTCGCGGTAAAAGCGAAAGAAGCTAAAAGCATCGATAATGTTAAAAATTTCTTCATAGTGTTTCTCCCTCAAAAAAGATCTTGACAAATTGCCGGAAGCAGGTTGTCGTAAGCTTTGACGCCAGCCTTTAAGTAACGGTTGACAAAGGATTTGTGAAGATATGTCAAGATATGTCAGGCGATGTTGGATTTTAGATTTTGGATTCGGGAGCGGTTACGGTCGGGAACTAATGCGTCGTCTTTCAAATTGATTCTCGAACTGAAACGTTACGTTAATAATCGCTTTTCTTAACACGTCGGCAAATCCAAAACCTAAAATCCAAAATAAAAAAGCGGGAGGAGAGAGTAGAATCCCGCTTTAACATTACTGGTTGAATAGATATTTTTTTAGCGAACGCGCGTGCGGCTCACTACGCGGGTCGTCACGCTGCCGTTCGGGCGATAGCGATACTCCACGACTTCGCGATAAACGCGTCCGCCGACGCGCGTCGTGCGCGTTCTGGTGACGATGCGCGCGCCGCGGCGATTGATGCGCTGCGTGGTGCGCGTGCGCTGACGAACGACCTGCGGCGAAGCGTTCGCTTCGAGCGTGAGGGCGGTCGAATTACTTTCCGCCGATTTCGCCTGCGCCGCCGGCGCAAACATGATCGAAGAACCAAAAACCAATGCTAAAGCTAAGATTTTTTTCATGACAATTACTCCCTTGTTCGTAAAATTTTTAACGGCAAACCATCGCTTGCCTGATATATAAGAGGCTCGAAAAGCGGAAAAAGTTACATTTTTTTTCTGTAAAGTAATGTAAATTACAAATTTACCCCGTTAAATAAAGGCTCGTCTTCGCTCTCGCGATTTTGTTTGTGGTAATCTGTTACTTCTTGTTTTATGAAATCAATCTCCATTTTAGGTTCCACGGGCTCGATCGGCTGCAATACTCTGAAGACGGTCGAACATCTCAGGGATTTCCGCGTCGTCGCGCTCGGCGCCGGCAAGAACGTCGAAAAATTAGCCGAACAAATCGTCGAATTTCAGCCCGAACTCGTCGCCTGCGAATCGGAAGAATGCCGTTCGGCGCTGGTGCGCCTGATTGCCGATTACAAATCGCAAATTGCAAAAATGCCGGAGATTTTGATCGGCGAAGCGGGCTTAATCGCGGTCGCGACGCATGAAAAAGCGGAGACGGTCGTCTCGGCGACGGTCGGCGCGGTCGGTTTCGTGCCGACTCTGCGCGCGATCGAAGCCGGCAAACGCATCGCTCTCGCCAATAAGGAAACGCTCGTCATGGCGGGCGAACTGATGACGCGCGCGGCGCGCGGCGCGGGCGCCGCGATTCTGCCGGTCGATTCCGAACACAACGCGCTTCACCAATGCCTGCGCGGCGAATCGGCGAAGGAAGTCAAACGTTTGATCCTGACGGCTTCGGGCGGACCTTTCCGCACGAAAACGAAAGAGGAAATCGCCCGCGCCACGCGCGCCGAAGCCCTGAATCACCCGAACTGGAAAATGGGCGACAAGATCACGATCGATTCGGCGACGCTCATGAACAAGGGCCTGGAGGTCATCGAAGCGCACTGGCTGTTCGGTTTTCCGGCGGATAAAATCTCGGTCGTCGTGCATCCGCAGTCGGTCATCCACTCGATGGTCGAAATGGTCGACGGTTCGGTCATCGCGCAGCTCGGCGTGACGGACATGAAGCACGCCATTCAGTACGCGCTGACCTACCCGGCGCGCCAGACGGGCTGTCTCGAACCGCTCGATTTTACCAAGGCCTCGCAATTAACGTTCGAGGAACCGGATACGACGCGTTTCCCGTGTCTGCGCCTCGCCTACGACGCGCTGAAAATCGGCGGCACGATGCCGGCGACCTTAAACGCCGCCAACGAAATCGCCGTGCAGGCGTTTTTGGACGACAAGATCCGTCTCAACGACATTCCGCGCATCATCGAAAGCGTGATGAACGAGCATGACGTTCGATCCGCGTCGAGCCTCGAAGCGATTTTAGAAAGCGATCGGCAGGCGCGCGAAAGAGCGAACGAACTCTTAACGGTCGCCGTTTCGGGCGCGGGAAGCGGAAAAATAATTTGACTCGCGGCGAGGTCGGTTTTACACTTTATTTGCAACTTCTCCGGAAAAAACTGTTTCTAACCGCAAAGTTATTTCGAAAAGGAATTTATAACAATGCCTGATATTTTAATAGTAATTTTAGCCGTCGTTTTCGTGCTCGGGATCGCGATCAACATCCACGAGTTCGGTCATTTCATCGTCGCCAAGCTTTTGGGAATGCGCGTCGAAGCTTATTCTTTTTTCGGCTTGGGACCGCGCATCTGGGGTTTTAAGGTCGGTCATACCGATTACCGGGTTTCGGCGATTCCGCTCGGCGCGTACGTCAAGCTGTACGGCGACGAAGCGACCGCGCCGCTCGAAGGCGGCGAATCGGACGGCGAAAAAGTGCCGGATTCGGAGCTTTACGAGCTGCGCCCGCGCTGGCAGAAATTCCTGGTGATGGTCGGCGGACCGTTTATGAACATCGTTCTGGCGTTGGGAATTCCGTTTTTCGGCGCCCTGATGTACGGTGTGCCGTCGATGCCGGCGCCGGTCGTCGGCGTCGTCAAAACCGACGGCGCGGCGGCGCGGGCCGGAATCCAGAAGGGCGACCGCATCATCGGTTTTAACGGCGTGGAAAATCCGACCTGGGAACGCATCAATAACGATTCGATGATCTCGCCGGAACAGCCGATCGCGGTCACGGTCGATCGCGGCGGGCAGAAAATTCCTTTGACGATCAAGCCGGCGAAGACCGACAAGGGCGGCAACACGATCGGCGACATTCAGTTCGAACCGGACGCCGGCGTCGAGCCGGTGATCGTCGGCTCGATCCTGCCGGACGCGCCGGCGGCGAAGTCCAGTTTGCAGCCCGGCGATAAAGTCATCGCTTTTAACGGGCAGACCGTGCGCAACGCGAGCGAACTGACCGCGCAGATCCGCGAGAACAAAGACAATCCGACGACGATGGTGGTCGAGCGCGGCGGCGCGCGCCAGGAAATCCCGATCAGCGCGAAGCTCGATCAGGACAACGTCTACCGCGTCGGCATTCAGTTCAAGCGCGAAAACATCACGACGCGCGAAAGGGTGGGCGTGGCGACGGCGGCGAGATATGCCGTCAACTCGAACCTCGAAATTCTGCGCCTGACGGGCAAAGTGTTCGGACAATTGTTTTCGGGGCAGCGCTCGGTCAAAGACGCCGGCTTAGCCGGTCCGGTTGGCATCGTGCAGATCATCGCGCAGGTCGTCCGCGAAGCCGGATTCGCGGGCCTGGTCGGAATTTTGGCGCTGATCAGTTTGAATCTCGGCGTGTTCAATCTTCTGCCGATTCCGCTGCTCGACGGCGGTCAGATCATGGTGCTCGGCATCGAAAAGGTCATGTCGTGGTTCGGCAAAACGCTCTCGATGGCGATCAAGGAAAAGATTCAGCTCGCCGGTCTCGCGGTGATTTTAATGCTGATGGTCTTTACGCTGTTCTTGGATATTTCGAGATTTTTCTAAATTTGAAGTAAAATTAACGGGGCTGGACAAGATGGACGGGGATTTTTTGAATTTTAATATTATCCCTGCCGATCCTGTCCGTCCCCGTTAATTTTTTGTTCGTAAATAATTCATAAAATGAAGAGAGAATCAAAACCGGTCAAGGTCAGAAACATTCAAATCGGCGGCGGCGCGCCCGTTTCCGTCCAGTCGATGACGAAGACCGACACGACCGATGTCGCGGGCACGATCAAACAAATCGAGGAAATGAAGGCGGCGGGCTGCGAGATCGTGCGCATCGCGGTGCCCGACAAAGACGCGGCGCTCGCGCTCGCGGAAATCCGTAAGAAAACGGACATGCCGATCGTCGCCGACATCCATTTTCACTACAAACTGGCGCTCATGGCGCTCGACGCCGGCATCGACAAGCTGCGCATCAATCCCGGCAATATCGGCTCGATCGACCGCGTGCGCGAAGTCGTCCGCGCGACCGAAGCGCGCCGCATCCCGATCCGCATCGGGGTGAACGGCGGCTCGCTGGAAAAGGATTTGCTGCAGAAATACGGCACGGCGACGCCCGAAGCGATGGTCGAATCGGGCATGCGCCACGTGCGGATTTTGGAAGACTTGGGCTTTTCCGACATCGTCATCAGCCTAAAAGCCTCGGACGTCAACCGCATGGTCGCCGCCTATCGCCTGATGGCGGAAAAAGTCGACTACCCGCTGCATCTCGGCGTCACCGAAGCCGGCACGCCGTTCGGCGGCACGATCAAATCGGCGATGGGCTTAGGGATTCTGCTGCACGAAGGGATCGGCGACACGATCCGCGTGTCGCTGGCGGCGGAGCCGCACGAAGAGGTGCGCGTCGGCTGGGAAATCTTAAAATCTCTGGAACTTAGAAAACGCGGCGTGACGGTCGTCGCCTGCCCGACCTGCGGGCGCTTGGACGTCGATAATTTCGTCGAGATCGTGACGGAAGTCGAGCGCCGCCTCGCGCACGTCGAAGAGCCGCTGCATCTGTCGATCATGGGCTGCGCCGTCAACGGTCCCGGCGAAGCGCACGATTCGCAATTGGGCATCACGTTCGGGCGGCAAGTCGGCATGATCTTCAAAAACGGCGTCCCGATGCGCAAAGTCGCGGGCGCGGACATCGTCGAGGAATTCGTCAAAGAAGTCGAAATTCTGCGGAGGGAAGGCGACAACGCCAAATCGCTTTCGGAAGAAAAGCCGCTCGTTCAAATCACGTAAAAAATCAGCCGCGAACAAACACGAACTAACACGAAAGTAATTTTAGAGTTACTTTCGTGTTAGTTCGTGTTTTTTTTGTGTTTGTTCGCGGCTGATTTTTAAGGGAACAAGATATTGAACGGGTAATACGGCAAATTTCTGAGCGCCGTGAAGGCGAGCGCTAATGCGAAAAAGCCCCAGATGACTTTGCCGCTGAACGGCTTGAAATCGAGCCCGCGCCCGCGCGTCGACAGAAGCAGCAGCGAAACGGACAAATAGCCGAAGAAAAACAAGATTCCCGGCAGCAGCAGATTGTAATCGAGCGCTGAGATGACGTCGCCGTGCAAAAGCGCGTGCATGGCGCGCGTCATTCCGCAGCCCGGACAGGCCAGGCCGGTCATCGCGTAGAGCGGGCAGACCGGAAAGAACCCGGCGGTCGTCGGATTGAAGTAACCGACGACCGAAACGGCCGCCGCGCCGGCGACGAGCGTCGCGGCGGCGGATAATCTCTGGATTGTCGAGGCTGTTTCGTCGTTCATGTCCGTTAATTGAGCGGCGCGATGATGCGCAGCAAATCCGCCACGCGGACGCCGATCGCGGCCAGTTTTTCGTCGTCCGAAAGATCTTCCTGATCGAGAAAAGCCGCGAAGGAACGCAGTTTTTCGGCGACGTCGGCCGGAATGTCGGCGGGAACCGAATAACTCAAATCGCGTATTTTCAGAAGGCGCGCTCTCAAAATATCGCCGTCGGTTTTATAGCCGCCGCCGCTTTGCTTCCGCAAGCGCATTTGCGTGACGATGCCGCCGAAATTTTTACCCATTTCCCACTGCCAGGCTTCAGAGCCGGTCAGCGCGTTATCGAGCGCGGCGACGACTTCGTTGACCGTCTCGATTTTTTTGTCCTTCGTTAGATTCGGCAGCCGCTTCAAAGGTTCGAGGAAATTAACGAGCGCGGGGTCGTTGAAGCGGGCGGCTTCGAACGCCAGATTATCGAGCGCCGGTTCGGAATCGAGTTCCCCGAGCGAGCCGAGCACCATGCCGAGCCCGAAATGTCTCATTTTTTCAGCCGACGGCGCGAGGGCGGGCGTTCCGGCGACGAAATTATAAACGATCACGCCCGTCACTTTCACGGGCTGCCCGGAAAGCACGGTCGGCGCGAATTTTGAAGCCCGCGCCGCTTCGACCGCCGCCGCGCGCAGCAGCGGATGACCGGAAACGGCGGCCGCCGCAATGACGCTGCCTTCCTCGTCGATCGTCACCTGCACGTTGACCGCGCCCTCGGCGCGCACGGCGCGGGCGGCTGCCGGGTACGCCGGTTTGACGAGGGTTTTCGCCTTGCCGTTGATGATCCCGCCGCTGATCGGCACTTTCTCTGCGTATTTCCCCTCACCCTGAGCGAACGCGCTTGAGATCCCGAGTAGTAAAACCAGCAAAGTTAAAGCGATAAATTTCTTGTGCATCTTGGTCTCCTGAATTTTTTATTTGTCGGCGAAAACAATGCCCAACTGCCTGCTGATTTCGGTGCGCGAATCGACGGTACGATTGCCGCTTTCGAAAATCTCGATCAATTTGCCGAGCGCTCCGAGCGTTTCGGCGGGAATCGCCGCCGGCGCGCCGTCGAGCGAGCGGCGAAGAATCTCCGCCGCATTGCGATTGTCATTCGGATTGCGCGCCGTTTCCAGCGCTTTTAATAGATCGACGCCGGCGTTGAACCTCCACGAATTCGCCTCGTCGCCTGCCAGCCGGCTCATGAGCGACGCCGCCAGATTCTGCGCGAGCGCGATTCGTTCGGGCGTCGGCGGGTTCAATTTCGGGGCCTTGACGAGCATTTCGGCTTTGAGCGAAGGCCGGAGCGTGCCGTTCGGCGATATCTTCCTGACTAAGATTGTTTGGCTGTCGTAGCCGCCCCCGCTTTCCACTTCGACGCGGCGCATCTCCGCGAGCTTGGCGAGCATTTCGTGTTCTTCCGACCATTCGGGCGCAAACGTTTTGACGATGCGCCCGACGTTCAGCCCTCTGAGCGTCGGCGCTTTCTGAATGGCGGCGAGGTCGTAACCGATGCGCAGCCAGCTCATTTTTTCGATCGAGAAATTGTAAACGATGACGCCGGTTTCGAGCAGGTTCGGATCGGCTGTCTCGACGCTTCTGAACCTCGATTTGCGGGCGGTTTCCTCGGCAGTCCGAAAAAGCAGCGGGTGACCGGAGACGGCTTTCGCGGCGACGATTTCGCCTGCGGCATTGAGCGTCACTTCAACGCGCACCGCGCCGTCGGCTCCGGCTTCGAGCGCCTCGCGCGGAAAGGGCGGCTTCGGCAGGAAAACGGCTTTGCGCTTAATGGTGCCGCGAACTTCGCCGACCTGAGCGGTTTCCTCCCGCTTGCCGGAAGTATTGTCGGTCAGCACCGGCGCCGGGTTTTGCGAAAAAACAAAGGTCGTGCCGAAGAGTAAAATCAAGACCGAAAAAAGTTTTACATCCATAAACACTACTGAAAGAGCGGTTTAATTCGGGAGCGGAACTTTACGCGGGCGCGCCGCCGTCCGGCGCGCAAATACCCGACGATTCGCCGCCGAAAGTAAACGGCCGCGGCCTTAAAATTATAATACGCATTTTCGCCCGTCTCCTCGAAGTTTGGTGAAATTATAGAACAGAATCGGGAAAAACAATAGAAAAAGTCGACCGAGTTTAAGTCGCGCAAAATCAGTCGATTCAGCCGACCCGGTAAACTTTCGGTCTGCTCTAGTTCGCCATCTGCATAAAGAGCGCGTCGGTCGCGATCTTGCGGTTGACGTTGACGGCGAGCGTTTCGCGCAGGCGTTCGATTTCGCCGAGCCAGGCGGCGAGCCGCGCGGCTTCGACCGAAACGGACAATTTTTCGAGCGGCGCGCGCAGATCGACGTTGACGAGCGTTTTTTCGCCCGCCGCGTGTTTTAATACCCAGACGTCGCGGATCAGGGTCTGCAGAATTTCGAGATAAAATTCGTAATCGTCCTTGTTTTTCGCGTCGTTCATTTCTTCGCCGATTTTCAAAAGCGACAGGTGATTCGGCCTGCCGGCGAGCGCTTCGAGCGCGCCGCGCATCGTTTCGCGTAGGCGGCGGAATTTTTCGAGATCGAAATCGAGCGCGCGCCCGATGCTGCCCGCCGAAAGCCGCGCGACGAGCTCGGCGTCCGACGGCGAAAATTTTTCGCTCGCGAGGATTTTTCGCTCGATCGCGCTCGCTTCAACCGGCGCGAAGCGAATCGTCTGGCAGCGCGACCGGATCGTCTGAAGCAGCGAATCGGGACGCGCGCTGACGAGAAAGATGTGCGAAGTCGCCGACGGCTCTTCCAGGGTTTTGAGCAGCGCGTTCGACGCCGCGTCGTTCATTTTGTCGGCGTCGTCGATGATGAAAAAACGCGCCTTCGCTTCGTAAGGGCGGTAATTCGCCTCTTTTTCAAGGTCGCGAACCGCGTCGACGAGGATGTTTTTGTTGTAGGGAACGACTAGGCCGATGTCGGGAAATTCGCTGAAAACGATCTGTTTGTGCGCGTCGCGGTCGTCCGGTTTCGGGAAATTGAATTGGTCGGCGCGCCGGCACGCCGCGCATTCGTCGCAGGCTTCCGCGTCTTTTTTATTGACGCAGACGAACGATTTCGCCAATTCGAGCGCGAACTCTTTCTTGCCGACGCCCTCGATGCCGGCGAAAAGCAGCGAACGCGGCACGCGGTCGTTCGCGAGCATGCGCCGCAGGATTTCCTTGATGTGATCGTTGCCGATGAGTTTATCGAACATAAGTGGTCGGTGGTCGGTGGTCGGGGGGCAGTTTTGGTCTCTTCCGACCACCGACCACTGTTATTTAGCGCCGGCGGGCAAATGCTCGTTCAGGTATTTGGTCAAAAGATTGAACAGATGCCGCGTCGTGTTTTCGCCTTCCGATATGCTGTGCGTGCGGTTCGGGTACGCCATCATTTCGAACGGCTTGTTGAGCTCGATCAGTTTGTTGATCAAAACTTCCGTGCCCTGGTAATGCACGTTGTCGTCGCCGGTGCCGTGCACGATCAAAAGATCGCCCTTCAAGCCTGCGGCGTGGGTGATCGGCGAGCTCTGTTTGTAGTCCTCGGCGTTCGCGTCCGGCAGGCCCATGTAGCGTTCGGTGTAGATCGTGTCGTAAAAACGCTGGTCGGGAACCGGCGCGACCGCCATGCCCATTTTGTAAATTTCCGGATAGCGGAACATCGCGTTCAAGGTCGAGACGCCGCCGCCCGACCAACCCCAGATGCCGACGCGCGACGCGTCGAGATAAGGCATTTTCGCGAGCATCGCCTTGACGGCGTTCGCCTGATCGAGTGAGTTGACGACGCCGTTTTTGCGGTAGATGGCTTTGCGCCACGCGCGACCTTTCGGCGCGGGCGTGCCGCGGTTGTCGACGCTCGCGACGATGTAACCTTGCTGCGCGAGCATCAAATGCCACGGGTAGTTGAAGCCGTCCCAGTTGTCGGTGACGGTCTGCGCCGCCGGTTCGCCGTAGACGAAAAACAGGATCGGATATTTTTTGTTCGGGTCGAATCCGGGCGGCTTGATCATCCAGCCGTCCATCTGGACGCCGGCGGCGTCGATCGTGAAAAATTCCTGCGGTCCTTTTTTGAGCCGGTCGAGATTCGCCTGCAGCGCGGCGTTGTCTTCCATCACGCGCGCGGTCGCTTTGGTCGAAAGATTGACGATCTCCGTTTTCGGCGCGGCGCCGAACGACGAGTAATTGTGCACCGCCCAGCGCGCGTTCGGCGAGATGTTGTAATTGTTCCAGCCCTTCTGATTGTCGGGCGTGATTTTTTCGAGCTGCCCGCTGCCGTCGAGTTTTCGGCGGAAAAGATAACGCTGCGTCGCGTTGCCTGGCGAGGCGATGAAATACAGCCAGCCGCCCGCTCCGTCGACCGCCGAAAGATTAATCACGTCGTAATCGCCGGGCGTAATTAATTTGACGTCCGCGCCGTCGCGCGACACCGAATAAGCCTGCCGCCAGCCGGCGCGCTCGGATAACCACAAAAAGCGTTTGCCGCCTTCGAGCCAGCGCATCGTCGGCATTTCGACGTCGACCCAAGCGTCGTCCTTTTCGGTCAGAATCGTTTTGACGGCGCCGGTGCGCGCGTCGCCGATCATCAGCTGCAAAGTGTTCTGCAGGCGGTTGAGGTGCTGCAGGATGATCTCGTTCGAATTGTCCGTCCAGTCCATCATCGCGATGTAATGCTGGCGCAGATCGCCGGGCGTGTTCATCCAGACGGTTTTGCCGCCGTCGGCGCTCGCGACGCCGACTCTCACCGCCGCGTTCGTCGTGCCGGCTTTCGGATAGGGAATGTACGTCAAAACCGGGTAAAGCTCGTCCGTGTTGTTGACGAGCACGAAATCTTTCGAGCCTTCGGTGTTGAACTGCCAGTAAGCGATCGAACGGCTGTCCGGGCTCCAGCGCCAGCAGTCGCGCAGATTGAATTCTTCCTCGTTGACCCAATCGGAAGTGCCGTTTATTACGGTTTTCGAGCCGTCGGTCGTGATCTGCGTGATCTTGCCGTCGGCGATATTTTCGACGTAGATGTTGTTTTCGCGCACGTAGCCGACTTTGGTTCCGTCGGGCGAGAATTTCGCGAACATCAGCGTCGAAGGCTTCGCGTCGCCGCCGAGCTTTTTCAAATCGCCGGTCGCGAGATTCAAAACCCAGTAATCGCCGCGCGTGTTGAGCCGCCAGACCTTTTTCGAGTTCGTGTAGACCAGCATCTGCGTGTTGTCCGCCGACCACTCGTATCCGTTGAGCGGCAGCGGCTGGCTCGCGCCCTTCGGAACGAGTTTTTCCGCCGGCAGCAAAACGGTGCGCTGGTTGGTCGCCGCGTCGTAGCTGACGAGGTCGGTGCCGCCGCGCACGGTCGCGGAGCGCTCGATTTTCGAATAGGCGTCGCCCGATTTCAGCCAGCGGAAACCGCCGACGCTTTTCGGCGCGAAGTAATCGGAATTAAATATCCGGTCGGTCGTTAGCAGGCCGGAGTCGGCTTCCTGCGCCGGCGCGAACGTTGCGGCGCCGACGAGCAAAAGCCAGAGAAGCAGAATTTTTGAGCGATTGAACATAACTCTCTCCAATTTTTTTATTTAAAGTGTTCGGGCCGATCAGGTTTTGAGATCGGCCGCCGATGAACGCGGATAAACGCGGATTTAAGAAATTCTATCTCAAATCGAAACCAGATAAAAATCCTCACTTAAAACGGGATTCGGCGGCGGCTGATTTAAAGCGGTTTTTGCGCGACGGCGTGGTTACTCAAAAATTCCGTGACGATTCGCGCGACTTCGGCGTGCACTTGCTCGACGGAACCAGCGGCGTCGATCGTTTGAAACCGGTGCGGCTCGCGCGCGGCGATTTCGAGATAACCGCGGCGGACGCGTTCGTAAAAATCGGTCGTTTCCTCGTCCATCCGGTTTTTGACGGTTTCATCGCCCGGGCGCGCCGTCGTGCGGCGAATCGCCTGCTCGATCGAAATGTCGAAAAAGAGCGTCAAATCCGGCGCTAAACCGTCGGTCGCGAGATCGATGACCTGTTTGATGATCCCTTCGTCGAAGCCGCGCCCGGCGCCCTGGTAAGCGGCGGTCGCGTCCGCGTAGCGGTCGGAAATCACGATTCTGCCCGTTTCGAGCGCCGGTTTGATCAGAAAGTTGACGTGCTGGGCGCGGTCGGCGGCAAACAAAAGCAGTTCCGCCGTCGGGTGGACGTTTTCTTCGGTTTCGAGAAAAGCTTCGCGCAGGCGGCGACCGAGCGGCGTTCCGCCCGGCTGAAAGGTTGTCAAAACGTCGAAGCCGCGAACGCGCAGATCGCCCGCCAGTAAACGCAGCTGCGTCGATTTGCCGCTGCCGTCGATGCCTTCAAAAGTTATAAATCTACCGCGCAAAATCTTACTCTTGAATCATCTAGCCGCGTCTGTCGAGCGCAATCGTCGAAATGGCGTGTTTGAAAATCAAATAATCCTGACCGCCCGAATCCATGAGGACCGAAAATTTATCGAAACTTTTGATTCTGCCCGCGAGCGTCGAGCCGTTCATAAGATTGATCTGGACTGATAGTTTGTCGCGCCGCGCCGAGTTTAAAAAAGCATCCTGGATGTTTTGCGCCGTAGGTTTTTCCATAACTTTTCTCGTTTGTTATCTTAAATTTAGCTAGTTGTCTTAAATTATAACAGATTTGCTACGGCTGACAAGAAAATTTTCACAAGCCGCTAATTTTCGAGCAATTTCCACAATTGCGCCTGAATTTTTTCTTCCGTGCCGAAACCTGCGAGCCAGCGAACGCCCGTTTCGCGCCGGAACCAGGTCATCTGCCGTTTGGCGTAATTGCGGACGTCCTGTTTGGTCTGCTCGACGGCGCTTTCGAGAGTGCGTTCGCCGCGCAGATACTCGCAGACCCGCCGGTAGCCGTGCGCGCCGAGCGCGGTGGTGTCGTCTTTTACGCCGTCGGCGCGAAGAAGTTTCACTTCCTCGACCAGGCCGCGATCGAAATGAATCTGCGCGCGCTCGTTGATTTTTCGGTAGAGCAGGTCGCGCGGCGGATCGAGCGCGAAAATTCGGATGCGGGCGGCGAATTCCGGCGCGGCGGCGCGCGCGGGCTGCACCTCGGAAAGTCGTTTTCCGGTTTGGAAAAACACTTCGAGCGCGCGCGACGTGCGCACGTAATCGCGCGGGAAAAGCCGCGCGGCGGACGGCGGATCGACTCTTCCGAGAATTTTATGAAGATGCGCGGCGCCTTTTTTTTCTTTGAGCCGCCGAATCCGTTCGCGCAGGCGCGCGTCGGTTTTCGGACTCTCGAAAAACGGATTGCGCAGCGTGCGCAGGTAAAAACCCGTCCCGCCGACGAGGATCGGCACGTTTCCGCGCGCCTCGATTTCGCGGATTTTGGCGGCCGCGTCCGCCGCCCAATCGGCGGCGGTGTAGTTTATGTGCGGCGAAACGTAATCGATCAGATGATGCGGCACGCCGCGTTTTTCTTCTTCCGACGGCTTGGCGGTCGCGATCTCGATGCCCTGATATATCTGCACCGAATCGCAGTTGATGATCTCGCCGTTGCCGAGATGCAGAGCGAGCGCGACGCCGAGCTCGGTTTTGCCCGAAGCGGTCGGTCCGACGATGGAATAGATCGGTTTATTGTTTTTTGAATTCAAAATTTTTCCCCTGTCGCTTCGAAACGGATGAAAGATGAGGGATAAATCAAAAACCTAACGGCTATCATCTTTCATCCCCGCCGCTGTCGTTTTGTTAATTTCCTCCGTGACGAATTATAGTAAATAAAAACCAACTGCAGCTTCTTAAAATCTGGAAAATGAAAAAACTTATAATCGGCCTGTTTCTCGTATTTTCGCAAATTAATCTGATGGCGCAAAAGCAGGAAAACTACATTCGATACGTTAACCCGCTGATCGGCACGCAGAAGATGGGGCACACGTTTCCGGGCGCGACCGTCCCGTTCGGCGCGGTGCAGCTCTCGCCCGACACCGATCAGCAGCCGCATAACGTCAACGGCAAATATAACAAGGACGCGTACAAATACTGCGCCGGCTACCAGTACGACGACCGCGAGATCGTCGGGTTTTCGCACACGCATTTTTCCGGCACCGGGCACTCCGACCTCGGCGATTTTCTGATCATGCCGACCGTCGGCGAACTGCAATTGGAGCCGGGCGCGAAAAACGACCCGCAATCGGGCTTTCGCTCCGCCTTTTCGCACCGGAACGAAATCGCCGAGCCGAATTACTACAAAGTTTTACTGGAAGATCACGGAATCACCGCCGAAATGACGACGACCGAGCGGGTCGGCCTTCATCAGTACACTTTTCCGGAAAGCCCGAACGCGCACATCATCCTCGATCTGATGCACGGCATCTACAACTACGGCGACAAAAACGTCTGGACTTTTGTGCGGGTCGAAAACGACCGCCGCGTCGTCGGTTACCGGCAGACGAACGGCTGGGCGCGCACGCGCACGGTTTATTTCGCGATGGAGTTCTCGAAACCGTTTAACGCCTACGGTTTCAAGAATTACGAAACGCAGGACTACAAAGGCTTCTGGCGCAAATTCGACCAGACGAAGAATTTTCCCGAAGCCGCCGGCAAACAGATCCGCGCCTACTTCGACTTTCAAACCCGAAAAGACGAAAAAATTCAGGTCAAATTCGCGCTCTCGCCGGTTTCGACCGCCGGCGCGCTCGCCAACTTAAAGGCGGAAACGCCCGGTTGGGATTTCGAAAAAATAAAACGCGAGGGGCAGGACGCGTGGAACCGCGAGCTTTCAAAAGTCGCCGTGACCGCCGATTCGCGCGGCGATCTGGTGAATTTTTACACCGCGCTTTATCACACGTTCCTTTCGCCGACCGTTTACATGGATACGGACGGCAAATATAAGGGCTTGGATCAGAACGTGCACACCGCGAAGGGCTTTACCAACTACACGACCTTTTCGTTGTGGGACACGTACCGCGCGCTGCACCCGTGGTTCAACATCGTGCAGCCCAAAAGAAACCGCGAGATGATCGGCTCGATGCTCGCGCATTACGACCAGAGCGCGCATAAAATGCTGCCGGTCTGGTCGCATTACGCGAACGAAAACTGGTGCATGATCGGTTATCATTCGGTCTCGGTCATCGCCGACGCGATCATGAAAGGCAACGTCGAAGGCATCGACGCCGAAAAGGCGCTCGACGCGATGGCGCGGACGGCGCGCACCGGATATTACGACGGGCTCGAATATTACATGAAAATCGGCTACGTGCCCGAAGACAAGAATTCATCGTCCGTTTCGAAAACTCTGGAATACGCCTACGACGACTGGTGCATCGCGCAGGTCGCGAAGAAACTCGGGAAAACTGAAATTTTCGACGAATTTTCGAAGCGTTCGGAAAACTGGCGCCACGTTTACGACGCGCGAACCGGCTTTATGCGCCCGAAAATGTCGGACGGCAGATTCCGCGAAAAATTCGACGCGCTGCAGACGCACGATCAGGGCTTTATCGAGGGCAACGCGTGGAATTACAGCCTGTACGTTCCGCATGAACCCGCCGCGATGATCGAGGCGATGGGCGGCAAGGCGAAATTCGTCAAATACCTCGACGAGCTTTTCACGATGCACCTGCCGGACGAGTTTTTCGCCGAAACCGAGGACATCACGCGCGAGGGCATCATCGGCAACTACGTGCACGGCAATGAGCCGTCGCACCATGTCGCGTATCTCTACAACTGGACGGACGAGCCGCACAAAGCGCAGGAACGCGTGCGGATGATTTTAAAGAATCAGTATAAACCGCAGCCCGACGGACTCGGCGGCAACGACGACTGCGGGCAGATGTCGGCGTGGTTTTTGTTTTCCAGCTTGGGTTTTTACCCGGTCGCGCCGGGCGGCGATCAATATTCATTGGGAAGCCCGGCGATCAAAACGGCTGTTCTGAAACTCGAAAACGGCAAGACTCTGATTATCGAGGCGCAGAATCAAAGCGAGAAAAACGTTTACGTCGAAAAGGTCGCGCTCAACGGCAGGGAAATAACTCGAAAATTCATCACGCACGCCGAAATCATGAACGGCGGGAAACTAGTGTTCGTGATGAGCGGCAAACCGAAAGGTTAAGGGCCGAAATCCAAATCCGGCGCGGGCGGGCGCGGGTAACGCGAATAAAAACGAATAATAATTCGCGATACTCGGGCCGGCCCGCGGCTTAAAACAAATAACGAATCAACGTCATGAGCAAAATCGCGATCACGAATATCAGCGCGCCGATGGTTTGATTGCGTGAAAATCTCATCGCTCATCAATTTAGTTCGTTTTTCCGTTCTCCGCAAACCCGCCCGTCATAATTCGCCGGCCTTCCGCCGGAAAAAAATCCGCGCGCCTGATACTTTCGCCCGTTTTCCTGCGCGTGACAGATAAGGGATATTTTGCCGAATGAATTTTCGGCATGCGGGAAGAAGTAAAATCATGATGCAGAAAAAGTTGGTTTTCAAACATTTGAGCGGATTCGCGGCGGGCAAAATTTTAACGGTTATTTTCGCGATGTTGTTTTTCGGCGCGGTTTGTTTCGGGCAGGAAACCGAAAGCGCGGCGCGGCTGAATATGACGGGAACGTCGCTGCCGGCGGGCGCGCAGCGCGTTTTGCCGCAATACGTTCCGGCGGAAATCGACGGGGCTTTGGAGAAACTGGTGTCCGCCGGCGAGGGGAAACTGCGGCGCGGCGACAGCGAAACGTTGATCTGGACCGGGAATGATTTGAAGAAATCGGGCGCGAACGCGATCGTCAACCGCCTGACCGAAACCTTCAAGGCCGCGGGCTGGAAATACGAAGTCGGCGGAACGGAAAACGGCGTGACTTTGTTCTCGCTGCTCAAAGACGGCGCCGTTCCGCGCGCGCTCGTCGGGCTTTACGGCGAAGCGGACGGGACGCTGCTTTTCGCGCTGACCGAGCTGCACGCCGCGGACGGTCGACAAACGGATTCGAATCCGACGAATGCGAACCAAACGAGTTCCGGCGAAGGCGGAAACGTCGGCGAATACGTTTTCACGACGCCCGCCGGCTGGTCGCGCAGCGATGCCGCCGGCAGGATCGTGCTGAGCAGCGAGATCGGCAGTAAAATCGAGTTTCTGCCTTTGACGAATTCGAGCGGAAACTTAGAGAGCGACGCCGACCGCATTTTATGGCAGTATTTCAAAGGTTACGATTCGTGGTACGCGAACGGTTTCGAGGCGGATTACGGAACTTTCGAAAAAGGGAAAACCGCGCAGGGGCTCGAATATTACCGGGCTTATCGTTACGCCAAAAAAATCGGCGACGAAAATAACGGCATGGCGCAATCCAAATTCGATGCGGTCATTTTATTGGTCAGACTGGGCGGCAAAATCGCCGTCATCGCCGGCAGTCAGCCTTTTCAGACCGGCGATTACGTCAAAGGCTCGGCGCTCAACGCCCTCGATTTGATCCTGTACGACCTGAAATTCAAGAGCGCGCCCGACGCTTACAATTTAAAGAACGACCTTTTGGGATCGTGGTCGACCGCCAGCGGTTCGGTCGCGCTCGCCTATACGTTCAACGCCAACGGCACTTTTAACAAAGGCGGCGCGATGCAGTTCCGCACTTCGCGCGACGCTTATACGGACAATGTGACGACGACCAGTTACGGAATGACCGATAGTTACAGTCTGGCGGGAAATATTTTGACCCAAAACTACAAGCAGACGAAAGAATCCGTCAAATATAAAATCCGCGTTTACGACACGAAGTACGACAAAGACGCGTGGCAGCATAAAATCGGCTTTTTGCCGCTCGCGAATCCGGACGGCGGAACGATCGTGATGCGGAGAAGCAATTAGCGCGAGTTTCAAAAGAGTGAAAGGTTAGATTAAGGATCCATCTTTTTGAAATGCTTCGGGCTCCGGTTAAGCATCCCGAAGCGGTGATTGATAACGGTCTGCGCGCGGCGCAGGGCGGCGAAGGGCGTTCGCAAAATTCGCGCGAGGGAAAGTTTCGGCGTCGTGCTGCCGTTGAGTCGTTCGAAATCGTCGCCCTCTTTTCCATGCCAGCGCACGACGTAGTCGCTTTGTTGGGGAAATTCCTTAAAAATCTCGACCGTTTCGATTTTTTTGGCGAGGATCAGCATCAAACTCGGCTGATCGTTGACCAATGTGACGCGGTCTTTGATCGCGTCCGGGTCGGACACGGCGAACCACTCGGGCGCGATCGACTGCTCGTAGATGAAAAGCCGCTCGATCCGAAAACCGTTCGAGGCGTCGAGCACGCGGAAAAAAAGCTCGGGGCTGAACTGGTAAAAGCCGTGCCCCATGTAATTGTTCGCCGGGCTCAAACTGATGAAATGCCCGCCCTCCGCGACCATTTCCATGCAGTTTTTGATCGCCGTCGGGAAATTGAAAACGTGTTCGAGCGTGCCGCCGTCGATGACGACCGAAAATTTGTTTTTAAATCGCTCCGGGATCGGGCGGTTGAAATCGTGCACGAACGTCGCGTTTTCAAAGTCGGACGCGTCGAACGAAGTCGCTTTTTGCGCGCCGAGCAGTTTTAAGAAAGGTTCGGCAAAGCCTTCGGCGAGCAGGTTTTCCGCCTCGGTTTCCGTCAGGCGAAGATCGATTTGGCTCAAAATGTCCGTTAACTGCGCGGCGGTCGTCATCATCGTCTGCCGCCCGAGCATCGCCGTCTCGGAGAACGAAACGCCATTTTCTCTGGCGAGCAGGAGAAACCTGATGCCGTGTTCGTCTAAACCCATACACACCGGATTATAAAAGAAAGACGGGCGTTTGAGAAAACCCGGAGACGCGGAAAAAATAAACGCGAAGGGTTTCGACCGAACGAACGCCGCCGCCATCGTCGAAAACCTCGCCGTCGCTTCGAAATCTGCTGATCGGTTTTTCGCCGCGATCATCGAAATCAGTCCGCATTAAAAACAATTTGGCATTAAAGCTAAAATTTGTTAGCCTTAACCTTGCATTTCTGCATCTTTATACCAAAATCTTTTTTATAACTTGTTATAATAGAAAACTATGTTCAGTGATAACTTCAGACGCGGCGAGGGCGGCGGCAAGAAAAAGACGGGCTCGAAAGCCGTTTCGAAATTAGCGGATTTGGGCTGGAAGGCGTTTCAGGCGGTCAATAAAACTTTGCCGGAAGGCAAATCGATCCAGCCGCAATGGGCGGCGGAACCGCTTTTAAAATCTTACGAGCGCAGCGCGCCGCCGCTCGGCTTCCCGCGCGAAACTGACAGCTTGTGCCCGGCGTGCGTCAAGCAGGTGCGCGAGGGCGTCATCAATAAGGACATTCCGCTCGAAATCCTGATGAACTCGCACCCGGGCGAGATCAAGGCGCAGATCGTCGAGGAAGACGGACAGGTTCTGATGAAAAAGACGTGCCCGACGCACGGCGAATTCGTCGACGTTTTAGCGACCGACGCTCGCTTTTTGGAACGCATCGAAGGCTTGTTTTTCGGGCGCGATTTTCGTTCGGCGGAAGACGGCCACGTGCATCATCACGGCACGTCCGACATCAAATACGGGCGCGGCGCGGTGCTCACGGTCGATCTGACGAACCGCTGCAACATGATGTGCAACCCGTGTTTTATGGACGCCAACCAGGTCGGCTACGTCCACGAACCGACGTTCGAGGACACGAAGGCGATTCTCGACCGCGCGGTTTCGTTCAAGCCGCGCCGCCAGATCATCATTCTTTTTTCGGGCGGCGAGCCGACGCTTTCGCCGTATTTTCTCGACGCGGTCGCGTACGCCAAGAAAATCGGTTTTTACCGCATTTTAGCGGCGACGAACGGCATCCGTTACGCCGAGGACATCGAGTTCTGCAAACAGGCGAAAGAAGCCGGGCAGCACGGCGTTTACCTGCAGTTCGACGGCGTTTCCGAGGAAAAAAATAAACATCGCGGTGTCGGCAATCTCTTCGACGTGAAATTAAAGGCGATCGAAAACCTCGCGTCGGTCGGCATTAAGGTCACTTTGGTGACGACGATCGTCAATACCGTCAACAACGACGCGATCGGCGAGATCGTGAAATTCGCGGCGGACAACATCGACAAAGTCCAGACGATCGCGTTTCAGCCCGTTTCGTTTACCGGCCGCGACGAGGACGTCTCCGACGCCGACCGCCAACAGCAGCGCTACACCTTGGCGGGCATGACGCACGATCTGAAAAATCAATTGGGCGGGCGCCTGGCGCTCGAACCATTGCGCGACTGGTTTCCGCTTTCCTCGTATTCGGCGTTCACGTCCGTGATGGACATGCTGCAGGGCGCCGACGCGCCGTGGGGCTGGTCGTCGTGCAACTGTCACCCGAACTGCGGGATTTTCACGCTCGTCGTCGTCAACAAAAAGACCGGCGCGATGGAGTCGCTTTTTGAATTCTTCAACTACGAGCGCTTCATGCAGGACGTCGCGACGATCACCGACACGGCGCGCGGCAAAAAACTGACGATGGCGCAGCTCGGCATGGCGATCATGCGCAATTACGACGCCTCCGCCGCGCCCGAAGGTTTCCCGATCTCGCAGATTCTGAATCTTTTCAAGCCGTCGTCGACGACCTCGAACAGCGACCGCAACGACCGCATGAAGACTAAAGGCGACGACGCGGACGTCTGGCGCGTGCTCTGCGTCGAGGGCATGTGGTTTCAGGATTTGTTCACCTACGATTTTCGCCGCACCGAGATGTGCGTCATCCCGTACGGCACGCAGGAAGGCGAAATCAGCTTCTGCGCGTACAACACGGGCGTCGGCTGGCGGCAGATCATCGAGGAAATGCACAAAACCGCTTCTCTTTCGGAATGGTATCAGGAACACGGTCGTCACGCCGTCTATGCCAAAGGCAAGGAAGTGCCGGGCATCGCCAAAACGCGTTCTTTAAGCCTGCCGGTGATCGCCAAGGTTTTGCAGGAAGACCTCGACAAGCCGGTCGTCACGCCGTACCTCGTCGAAGACGAAGAAAAGGAAACGGTCGGCGTTTGATATTTTCCCGACGGATTTTTTCGGCTTGAAAGCGCCGGGTTCGATGAGTTCAATTCTCCGAATCCGGCGCCTTTTTATTTTTTCCGGTTTCTTCCTCGCTCACGTCGTAGGCGCGTTTGTTGGCTTTATCGGGAAAGTACTCGGCGTCGCCGTGATAGGCGTTCTCGACGATGAACAAGCCCTTTTTGACCTCCTTGATGGCGAGCTTCAAATCTTCCGGCGCGTGAATTCCGCTTGGATGAATCATTTCATAAACTCCCGTTCAAGATATAAGAAATAACGTCCGCCCACTTGACCATCAGCTCGACCGGACGGCGGCAGTACGAAGGATCGAGCCAGCCGGTTTCGCTTAAAGGCGTGCTCGTATCGAGCGACAGCACGCCGTACGGTTCGAGGTCCGACATTCGGCCGGCTTCGCGTTTGAGATGAAAAATCGGCACGCTGATGACGGCTTTGCGGTCGGGGCGGAATTTTTTCGCCGTCACGCCGGTCATGCCGAATTTTTCGGGATTGGCGAGCATGTACTCAAAATCCGCGAAGCTCGGCACGCCCCGGAACCACGCCTCGCCGCCGCTGCCGGTATCGACGGCGAGTTCGAAATCCGGCTCGAGTTCGAAATCGTCGTTCCGAAATCCGTAATGATAAGCGAGGATTCTTTTTTCCCAGCGGTTCGGCAGCGTGATATAAACGCGGATGTCGCGGCACGGCGTCTGTTCCTCGAATTCTCTCGCGACCGAAGCGAGCACCGGTTTGACGATGTAGGACGGCGCGTAGAGCGCCTGCAGCTGTTTGCGGTTCGTGTCGGCCTGCTGCCATTCCTTGAGGTTTTCGCAAAAATAATTCATCGAATCCTCGTACCCCGCGTAATACAGCAGCTCCTGCTTTTCCCGGCTCAATTCGATTTCGAACGTGCCGACGTTCGTGCGGATCGGAACGATGTACAGACCGTGAATGAACTGGTGCAGGATCGCTTCCGAAGATTCGAGCGCGGTGTTCAGCATGTCCCGGCAGAAATTTACCAGATTGTACGGCGGCGCGGACTTGGTTTCGGGCACGAGATTGAAGGCGATGACCGGCAGGTGATTTCTTTGCCGTTCCTCTTCGAAAACGAAAAACGGCAGATTGCAGCTCAGCCCGCCGTCGACCAGCAGTTTCCGCTCGCCGATCTGCGTCGGTTTGAAAACGAACGGGAAGCTCGAAGACGCCCGCACCGCTTCGACGACCGACACATCATCCTGTTCGCGGCTCGAAAAAATAACCGGTTGATTGTTGAGAATGTCGGACGCGATCACTTTTAACGGTTTGCCGACGGCTTTCTCCATTTCGGCGAAGGTGATTTCGTGCGGCGGCGCGCCGTTTCCGCTCTCGCCGGTTTGCGCCTTTATTTTTTCGTTTATTTTACCGCTGATAAAATCGTTTAGATTTTTCCCTTCGTATAAACCGAAATACCGCTTGATGACGCCGAGCGTGTTGCGGTTGGTCGCGTACGAGACGGGCAGCGAGAGAAACGACAACAGCGAGGTGTCGAAATTGAAGGCGGATTCCAGCAGATTCGACAGGTCTTCGCCTTCGTCCTCAAAAAACGTGCGGTAATCGGTCTTCGCCAGCAGGCACCGCAGCTCGTCGGCGTTGTAGCCGGCGCAGGCGAGCGCCGCCGCGATGCTGCCGGCGGACGCGCCCGCGTAGCCGACGAACTCGAAACCGAACTGCTCGGCGGCTTTCAGGCAGCCGGCGAACGCCGCGCCCTTGACGCCGCCGCCGGCAAAAATGGCATAGGCTTTGATTTTTTCGGACATTTCATTTCTCCCGCTAAGAAATCCAAGGAAAAAGTGAAATTCTCAAGCGCGGAAAAGCGGCTTGGGACGTTTTAACCGTGAATGGGGAAAATGTAAACCTTTAATTTTTTATTGTCAACAAAATTTTCCGTCCACGCGATCGGCGGCGCGGAAATCGAGGCGGCGCGCAAGGTCGACGGCGCAAAGATTTTACCCGACGGCGGCGCTTTCGCCGAGCAGTTTGGCGATCCTATCGTGCCGGTTGGCGCGCGGGGAAGAATCAAGGCGGTGACGTGGTCGTCTCCGTCTTTGATATTGACGTCCACGCCGTTTTCGACCAGTATTTTCGCCGCTGCGAAACGACCTCCCCGGCGGCGCACATCAGCGCCGTTTTTCCGTCCTAGGCGCGGCGGCCGAACTCCGCGCCGGCTTTCAGCAGCAGTTTGACCGTTTCTGTATGATTCAGACGAGCGGCGTCCAATAATTGCTGCGGCGCGGTTCGTCGACTGGCGATTCGGCGTCGGGCAGCATTTTGATGATTTCCGGGCTCGACTAAAGGTTGCTTAAGAGGGCGGATAAATCCCTTTCGGCGTCCGCGCCGAGATGCACGCGCAGCGCGCGGCGTCCGCGGTCGAGCAGCACCTGAAAATCGCCGCGCGCCTGCGCCGCCTTGACGACGCCGAACGTGTATTTTTGTCCGGGCACCGCGAAATCCTCCGCGTCGTCCGCGGTGATCTGCAGGAAAACGCCCGAATTCGCGCCGCCTTTATAGGCTTGACCGGTGGAATGCAGAAAACGCGGTCCGAAGCCGAGACAGGTCGCGGTCAATTTACGGGCGAGAACTTTTTCGCGGATTTTCTGCAGCGCTTCCTCGTGCGCGGCATTCATTTCGAGGTAAGCGAGGAGCGCGAAATAATCGCCGTCCTGAAGATGTTCGAGATGCGCGTTCAGGTAATTTTTCAAAGATTCCTTTTCGCCGACGAATTCTTTGAGCTTCGCCGCGTAACCGTCGCTCGTAAACAGCTTGATGCCGCCGTCTTCGTAAAACGGCGTTTCGGCGGGCAATTCGCCCGTCTGCTCGTATTCGTCCGTGATTTTGCGGGCTTCGACCTTCGCGGCTTCGACGTCGGGCTGATTGAACGGGTTGATGCGCATGATCGCGCCGGCGATCGCCGTGGCGAATTCCCAGCGGAAAAATTCCTGTCCGAGATTTTCCCTGTCCGCCAGTTCGATCTTGACGACCGGGTGACCGTTCGCGGCGAGCGCGTCCGCTTTTTCGTCGTGCGCGCGGTCGGTCGAATCCTTTAATTTGAGATACGCGAACAGCCGGTCGTCCGAGTAATCTTCGAGGTCGAGCAGCGGCTCGCGGTCGACCGGGATGATCGAAACGCCTTCCTTGCCGGTCGATTCGGCGATGAGCTGTTCGAGCCACGCGCCGAGATCGTAGATTTCGGGCGACGTGAAAATCGTCAGTTTATCGACGCCCTCTCTTTGGCAAACGCCGAGGATCGTTCCCAAGACCGCGCCTTCGTTGGCTTCCGGGTTTTCCGTGCGGCACGCTTCGACCATTTCGCGGGCGCGCGTCAAGAAATCTTCCGCGTCCAGGCCCATCGCCGCCGCCGCGCTCATGCCGAACGGCGAAAGCGCCGAAAATCTGCCGCCGATTTCCGGGTCGCCGAAAAAGATTTTGCGAAAACCGTCCGTTTCGGCGACCTTCTGCATTTTCGAGCCCGGATCGGTGATCGCAACGAACTGTTTGCCGGCGTTTTCACGCCCGACCTTTTCCGCCAATCTCTCGAAGAAATACTGCTTGAACGTGTTCGGTTCGAGCGTCGAACCGGATTTCGAGGCGACGATAAAGAGCGTTTTTTCGAGGTTCAATTTCGATTCGATCGTCTGGATCTGCGCCGGCACGGTCGAATCGAGCACGTGAAAATTCTCCTTGCCGAAAGTGATCGAAAGCACTTCCGGGCAAAGCGACGAGCCGCCCATGCCCATCAAAAGCACGTCCGTGTAACCGGCGCTCCGGATGTCGTCGGCGAAATCGCGGTATTCCCGAACTTTTTCGAGTTCGGCGCCGACCGAATCGAGCCAGCCGAGCCATTTCGCTTCGTCTTCGCCGGTCCAGACGCCGGCGTCTTTCGCCCAGATGCGCGCGATTTTGTTTTCCTGCTGCCATTCGCCGAACGCGGCAAGAACCGCGGTTTCCAATTTTTCCGGTAGTTGGTAAGTTAATGAGTTCAGCATAATTTTGAATTTTCAGATTACCATACAGGCATCCCGCGGACGCAATTTCAAATTTCAAATTTCAAATTTCAAATGTTTTTTCATCCGCCGAATTCACGTCGTTTCGCGGCTGTAAAATAAAAATTGGAGCGCAATTTTCGGATAGATTTCGAGCCTCGTTTCCAATAAACTCTTGAATCATGGAAACGGAAATTTATTGGAAAGCCGTTCAAACGAACGACGCGCGCTTCGACGGCGCGTTCGTCTACGGCGTCAGTTCGACCGGAATTTACTGCAAGCCGTCCTGCGCGTCGCGCGTTCCGAAACGCGAAAACGTCGCGTTTTTCGCCGATTCGCGGGCGGCGGAAAACGACGGGTTTCGCGCCTGCCGGCGCTGCCGCCCGAACGGCGAAGCGGTCGATCCGCAAGTCGAAAAGGTCTTGCGCGCCTGCCGGATGCTGGAACGCGAAGAAGTCTCGCTCGCGGAGCTGAGCGCCGCCGTTCATTTAAGCGCGGCGCATCTGCAGAAGATCTTCAAGCGAATCGTCGGCGTGTCGCCGAAAAAATACCGCGCCGTGAAACGGCTCGAAAAGTTCAAGGCGGAAATCAAAGCCGGCGGCGACGTGACCGGCGCGCTGTACGACGCCGGTTTCAATTCGGCGAGCCGCCTTTATGAAAACGTCTCGGAAAAACTCGGCATGACGCCGAAAACCTACGCCGCGAGGGGCAAAAACATGAAGATAAATTACACGGTCGCCGATTGTGAATTGGGCAAGCTGCTCGTCGCGCGCAGCACGCGCGGCGTCTGCGCGGTCGCGTTCGGCGACGACGAGAAAACGCTCGCGGAAAATCTGTTCCGCGAATACGAAAACGCCGAAATCACGAAAGACGCCGCGAATTTAAAGGAATGCGTCGCGGCGCTGCTCGCGAATCTCGAAGGAAAAAATAAAACGCTCGATCTGCCGCTCGATCTGCAGGCGACCGCCTTTCAGCTGCGCGTTTGGGAACTCCTGCGAAAAATCCCGTACGGCGAAACGGTTTCCTACACGGACGTGGCGGGTAAACTCGGCAACGAACGCGCGGTGCGCGCCGTCGCGACCGCCTGCGCCGCGAACCGCGTCGCGCTCGTCATTCCGTGTCACCGCGTCGTCGGGAAAGGCGGTCAGCTTTCCGGCTATCGCTGGGGCGTCGCGCGCAAAAAAGCGATTCTCGAAAAGGAACGCTTGCCCGCGTCGAAGGAACACGAAAAATAAATTCGAAAAACCGGAAATCGAAGCCCAATTCGATGCCGCAAAAAAAACGCCGGATAAAAAATATTTTTTTGATTTTGTAACCGAGTCGTCGATTTTTCTGTCTACCCGTCGACAACGCTTAAACCGCCCACGCGGCGTCTTTAAATTTAACGAAAGAGGGGAGAAAACCATGCTTAAATCGACGTCCGTCCTGCTGTTCGTCGTGCTCGTCGCCATCGTTCCGCTGCACGCGCAAAGCCTGCCCGATGTGCCGCGACCGCGCGCCGCGCAAACCGACTTGCGCAACGTCGTTTCAAGGGAAACGCAGAAAATCCGGAGCGAATCGCTCGCCGTCGACGCCAAAAAAATGGAGAAACTCCGCCGTCAGGTGCCGCGCGGCAACTGGACGAAAGCGGAAAAGACGCTTGTGATACTGACGATCGTCGGCATCGCGGCGCTGGTTTTTCTGCTCATCAAGTACGGCAAAGACTGCGTGCGCTACGAAAACGACTGCAGCCCGGCGGACGAAAACTGCTACTGCGCCGAATACGAAAGGCGGGAAGAGGGACGAAGGCTGGTTGCGAGGTGACGATTAAGGGAAAAATCCGCCGCGACAAAAAGAATCATCGCTCATGAAAAGCGCGGTTTTACGTGGCCGACTCGATTACGCTGCGGTCTTTTGGATTTTACTTGCCGTCGGATAAACTTGATCACGAAATTATGGACGGCAGGTATTTCGATCCGGAATCGGGCGTCGTTTATCACGATTCCGCTTTTGTTTTGGAAGTAACATCGAGGGCGTTTCTGCTCGCGGCGGTCCTTTTACGGAGCGCGGCGCTAAAAATAAAGGGCAAAACGCCCGCTAAAGTCGCCCCGACGCGTGCGGTGCGGGCTGCAAAACGGCGGAAGCGAAAGGCAAAAAAAACAAACCGGCGAAAAAAAGTCGAAAAACCTCAAAATTTCAGCTGCAAAATCAGCGATTTAATGTAGAATTCGATTCGAAAAACGACCATTTTCGAGTCGAAATCTTAGAGAACAAAACATGAAGAAAAAACTGCTTGTCTCCTTTTCGCTTATAATCGTGCTTTTAATTGCCGGGTATTTCCTGTGGAACTATTTTACCGGCCCGACGGGGAGTCAAAAGGTGAATTTTACGCCCGCGCAATCGCAGCATTTCACGAGCGGCAACCTGAATTACACGGTTTACCGGGCGGAAACGGGCGTGAGCGAGGACGTGATTTATCACCTGCACGGGAGAAATTTGGACGCTTCGGTCTGGAACGACGACACTTATTTCACCTCGCTGGTTCAGGCTCACTGGCAGAGATCGGCGATCAAGCCGCCGACCGTCGTGGTCGTTTCGTACGGACCCGTCTGGCTGCTGACTCCGAAGAATTCTCAGGCGGAAAGCGGATTGCTGGACGATTTTATCGCGCGCCTGCCGGAAATCGAATCGAAAATCGGCGCGCCGCGGCGACGAATGCTGCTCGGCGAATCGATGGGCGGATTGAACGTCTTGATTTTGGGTCTGAGCCGCCCCGAGATGTTTTCCAGAATCGCCTCGCTTTGCCCCGGCGTTTATCTGGAGTCGCCGTTTTCCGATTATTCCACGCAAAAAGCGGCGATGGAGCGCACCGGCGCCGATCCGAAAATAATTTTCGGCGTGACGCAGCTGGCGAAGAAGTACGTTTCCAGCGACGAGGAATGGAACGCGGTCAACCCGATTTCATTGATCGAGCGCGCCGACGAGCGTTATCCCGAACTGTATCTTTCGTGCGGTCTCTACGACAAATACGGAAATTTCGAAGGCACCGCCGCGCTCGCCGACCGCGCGGCGAAAAGGGGCGTCAAAACCAGCTGGCATCCGATCTACGGCGGGCACTGCGCGATCGACGTCGCCTCGCTGGCGGATTTTCTCGCCGCGAAATGAAGATCGGACGCCGACCGAAGATTTGACGGAGATTTGGCGGACAAGAATTTCAGCGAAATAAAACGCGCGGCGAATTTGTTTTTCCGCCGTCATCCTAAACAAGCCGTTAATCGAAACCGCTTCAAAAACGCCGATTTGTGGAACAATCGAAAAACAGATAAATTAATCGTCCCGAAAACGACCCTTTTTGAAACATTTTTAGTCAAGATTTATGCTAAAACGATTCGTCGCATTTTTGAAGGAGTATGAATCCAGAGTCAAAGAAGCCTACGAATTATTTCGCGAGCATAAAGGTTTGGAAAATCCTGCTTATTGGAGAATGCTCGACTTTGAAAAAAGCGGCTTCATCGATGACAAACATACTATCGCCTATCACTTTCACGGCAAGGGCTGCCGCGTTAAATTGCCGTCCGGAGAAGTGGATTGGGATTTTACTGCCGACGGGACGGTCGGTTTAAGCGTCGGATTCCTGCACAGCTTCGCAAAAAGGGGCAGTGAAGATTATCCGGAGTTCAGAAACCTTGAAACTCTCGAAGGAGATTTTCAGGAGGCTATATTGAAAGGCGTACTTGTAAGGCATCCAAACGAAATGAGCGATTACACCTTTTTCTTAAACGTTGGTATAAAAGACCGTAAATCCGTCTCATAAACGACCCTTTTTGAGACGAGCCGAACTAAAAACTAAGGTCATATTATGCGAAGAAATTTCACAAGATTCTCGATTCTTATACTCACAGCTTTTATAGGCGTCAGCGTTTATAGCTTGTGGAGTGCTTTTTTCTTTTCCGCGCCACAGGTTAATAATGAGGGCGTGGTGATCGTTGAGACCTTTCCGAAAGCCGTTGGCGATTGTCAAGGTGTAAATTTCCAGCCCAATTCTGACGGCAACCAGATTTTTATTGAAGCCGATGCTTATTTAATCGACGACGATATAATACTTTGGTTGAATAGGATATGTTCACAGGCCGCCCTCAATGAAGTATTATTTATTACTCTGCAAACAAAGGATTTTAAGGGCAAAAATTCTGATTTAAGAGATTTCTTGAAAGCAGATAAAGCTAAACGACCGATCAACGAAGTAGAAATAAGGGTTTACGGAACGATCAAAAAATCCTACGAAAAGCAAAACAGACCAGAGTATTTAATACTTCCAAGTAGTATTGAGATACTGTCACCATACCGAAAATTTACCCCGAAAGGTGCAGCTTGATTCTGTCTCAAAAGCGCCCGTTTTCGAAACAGCTAAAAATATTGAAAAACGTCTCAAAAGCCATACGTTTTTGAGACGTTTTATTTTTGCATTAATTAGATTTAACCTGCGTTTATGACGATCGCCGGGTAGGTGATTCGTCTCAAAAACCGTCTCATTTCTAAAATCCTAAAAACGTATGGCTTTTGAGACGTTTTTTGAACCCGTTAAAATCCACTCGGCGGCGGGCTTTCGCCGGTTCGCCGAGCGCCCGCGAATTCTAAAAAAAACTTGTAATTTCGCCCGAAAGCGGCTAAAGTGTTGGCGTTCGCGCTGAAACTTTTACAGGGAGACTCCGACGGGACGAAGAAACATTCTTCGTTTCTTGTTCCTTCTTTTTCCGCCGCGATTCTGACGCGCGGTTCTTGTCCTGAAGCGGAGAAATTCGAACGATGAAAAAAACAGACGAAATGACGCGGATGACCGAGTGGTATCATCCTGTGCAGCTCATCGACACGGCGAAAAAAAAGGCGATTTCGACGATCATCGGCGAAAACGCCGACCCGCGGCTCGTTTCGCCGGCGCGCGCCGACGGCAGGTTTTTCGACTACTCGACGGAGCTCGCCGCCGGAACGGACTTTGAGGGAGACGTAATCGGGCGCCGCGAAATCTGGCTCGATTACGTTTCGGACGTCGGCGACGGTTTCAACGCGACCTACTCGGTCGGCTTCGCGCTAGCGCGAGAAACGCTCGACGTCGCGGGCGCGAGTTTGCCGCGCGGCGAGATTTTGATTTTCGGCGGCGACGCCGTTTACCCGACGGCGAACGCGGAAGAATACGAAAAAAAACTCGTCGCGCCGTACCGCATGGCGTTCGCCGCGAGCCGCGACGCCGGCGGCGCGGGCGCGGACGAAACCGATCTGAAAAAGAACCCGCACGTTTTCGCGCTGCCCGGCAATCACGACTGGTACGATTCTTTGGTCGCCTTCCAGAAGCTTTTCTGCACGCGCGTTTTCAACGACCGGCGGTTCGCCGGCGGCTGGCGCACGAGGCAGGAAAGGAGTTATTTCGCGCTGAAGCTGCCGCACAAATGGTGGCTTCTGGGCGTCGATCTGCAATTGTCGCACAATATCGACGTGCCGCAGCTGCAGTATTTCGAATCGATCGTGCGGGAGATGCAGCCCGGCGACCGCGCGATTTTGTGCGTGCCCGAGCCGTACTGGGTCAAAGCGATCAAATACCAGAAGCACGAGGAAGCGTTCGAAAAATTCCGGGAAAAGGAGGAAAGCGTCGATAAGCTCGAAGCGATGCTCGCCGCGAAGGGCGTCGAAACGAAAGTTTACCTCGCCGGCGATCTGCATCATTACCGGCGCTTCGAATCCGAGGACGGGCGCCGCACGCAGAAGATTACGGCGGGCGGCGGCGGCGCGTTTCTGCATCCGACGCACGACTTCGATTTCAACCGAGCGTTTGCCGGCAAAAAGATCGGCGAGCAGGACTTCACGCTCGAAAAACAATACCCGGAGCCGGCGGTCTCGCGCCGGCTGGACTGGAAAAACGTTTCCGGCTTTATCCGAAGAAATCCGACCTTCGGCTTGATCACGGCGATTTTGTATCCCGTGCTGGCGCTTCTGATTCGCGGCCAAATCCGCGGCGACTTTTCGTGGACGGCGGCTTTGACGGCGACCGTCAACCGGCTCGTCGGCGAACCGCTCGCGCTCGCGGTCGTGATTTTACTGATTCTCGCGCTCATCTTTTTCACCGATTCGAATTCGAAGCTTTATAAAAGAATCGCCGGCGCGACGCACGGCTTGACGCATCTGGCCGCCGTTTTCTTTCTCGGCTGGCTCGGGTATCTGCTCGGCGAAACGATCGCCGCCGTCTGGGGAATCGCGGGCGAAACGGCGCGGAATCTGATCCGGTTCGCGTCCGTGGCGGCGGTCGGCGGCGTCGGCGGCTACTTTTTCGGCTCGTTCATTATGGGGCTTTACCTGTTCGTCTCGCTGCATTTTTTCGGCCGGCACGACAACGAGGCGTTTTCGGCGCTGAAGATCGAGGATTACAAAAATTTCGTGCGGCTGCACATCGACGCCGAAGGGAAATTGGCGATCTACCCGATCAAGATCGAACGCGTCGCGCGGCGCTGGGACCGCGTCGAAAACGACCGGGGCGAATTTTACGAGCCGCAGATCGCTTTGAAGCCCGAGCTGATCGAGGAGATCAAGCCGATCTGATTCGTTCGCGAACCGGCGCGAATTTTCGCTGATTATTTTTATTTATTCGCGCCCGTTCGCGTAAATTCGCGGGCACGGTGTTTTATGGAGAACCGAAAAAGGAGGAAACGATGAAATCGAGAAGTTATCTCTACTGCGCGCTCGCGACGACGCTGAACATCATTCTGAACGCTTTGACGCTCGGCAAATACCTCTGGCTCGAAGGGCGCGTTTCGCGCGGGCGTTTCCGCAACTGGGCGCGTCAGTTCGGCTATCGTCCGGCGAATTACGCCGAGCCGCGCACCGAACGGGAAATCGTCAATCTCGTGCGCGACGCGCAGCGGATCCGCTTCTTCGGCTCGGGCCATTCCTTCAACGCCGGCGTCGTTTCGGACGAAACGCTCGTTTCGCTCGACCGGTACGCGGGGCTGGTGAAAATCGAGGGCGGGGAAGTGACGGTCAAAGGCGGGACGCGGATGCGCGACGTCGCGGCGCTGCTGCTCGAAAACGGCTTGGCGTTCGAAGCTTTGCCGTCGCACGACGCGCAGAGCATCGCCGGGATTCTTTCGACGAACGTGCACGGCACGGGCCGCGATTGGGGATTCGTCGCCGAGCTGGTGACGCGTCTGAAGATCATCGACGGCACGGGCCAAATCCACGAATGCGCGCCCGGCGACGATTTGTTCCGCGCCGCGATCGGCGGCATCGGCGCGGTCGGCATCATCGCGGAAGTCACCGTCGGCACGGTTCCGCGCTTTAACGTCGAACAATGCTTCGAGCTCGTCAAACTCGATTACGTGAAGGCGAATCTCGACCGGCTGCTCGCGGCGCACGAGCATTTGAGCCTTTATCTTTTTCCGTTCGCCGACGTCTGTCAGGTCAGCACCTGGAATCCGACCGGTAAAAGACAGTCGTTTCTCGACGATTTTCGCGAATGGGCCGCGATCTCTTTCGACGCGCTCAACGCCGCGTGGTTCGGCAACCTGATGGCTTATACGGATTTGCTGCCGTGGTCGAACTGCACTTACGGTTTCAAGCGCGACACGAATCTCGTGATGGAAAGCAACGCCGCGTTTAACCGCTCGATTTATCATCTTCATCAGGAGCTCGAATTCACCGTGCCGTACGAGCAGACGTGGGAGATGTGCGACCGTTTCTTGAAGCTTTACGAGGAAATGTACCGACGCGAACGCCTGCCCTACACGCTGTTCGAAATCCGCTTCACGCCCGAGCGCGCCGACCGCTCGCTGATCGGCGCGGGACGCGACCGGCGCGCGACGTGGATCGATCTGATCTGCAACGATTCGCACGGCTTCGAAAAATATTACGCGGCGGCGGAGGAAATCCTCAAAGAAACGGGAGCGCGCCCGCATCTCGGCAAATACTGCCGGAAGCTCGATAAAGAGCACCTCGAAAACGTGCACGGCGCGAATTTCGAGCGTTTTCTCGAACTGATGAGCCGCCACGACCCCGACGATAAATTCGCCAACGATTTCACGCGGCGAATGTTTCGCGACTGAAATTCAGCGCGCGGGCGTTCGGTAAAATCATTTCGCCCACGAAAGAACGCGAAAGGCCGCGAAAAACAAAAAATCTCAAAATTTCGCGCCCTTTCGCGTCTTTATGCGGGCGAAACGATTCAGCGCCGCTGACAGCAAAAGAATCGGGCGATGTTTCGAGAAAACGAACGCGACGCCGATTTTACGGATGAAAAACGGACTGCGCGCGGGCTTTTTCACGAAACTTAAATCGAATCCGCGCGCCATCCGTCTAAACCGGCGGAAATCGGCGCGCAGTCCGTTTCTCAGCCAAACCTTCAATCCCTGGCCTCGATCACCAGCAGTTTATCGCTGAAAATCGCCCGGTAAATTTTTTCCGCCAGTTCCGCGTTTCGCGTTTTTAATTCCGCGTATTGGCGAAGCGCCGCGCCGCGATTCTTTTCCGCTAAAAAGAGCGCCGCGAGAAAAAAGCGCGATTCGCTCGAACCGGGATCGAGCCGCAGCGCCTGTTCGAAGGCTTCGACCGCTTTGGCGCGTTTGCCGGCGCGCGTCGCGACGTAGCCGAGGTTATGAAAGCTCACCGCGTTGCGCGCATCGAGCCGCACGGCGCGTTCGATCGTCCGAACGGCATCCGCGTGGCCGCCGAGTTCCGAGAGCGCGACGCCGAGATCGTTGAGCGCGAGCACGTAATCCGGTTTGAGCGCGAGCGCTTTTCGAAATTCCGCGACCGCTTCGCTGAGTTGCCCCGCGCGATAAAGCGCCGCGCCCAAATTGCGGCGCGCTTCCGCGTAATCCGGCTTGATGCGCAGCGCTTCGCGAAAACTCGCGATCGCTTCCCGGTAAAGAGCGGCGTCGGTGCAGACCACGCCGAGATTGTGATGCGCGATCGCCGAATCCGGTTCGAGCGCGAGGTATTTTCGCAGCGCGGCGCGCGCGTCCGCGTATTTTCCCGCGCGGTGCAGCTCGACGCTCTCGGCGAAAAGCGCCGCCGGATCGACCGCCGGATTTTGGGCGCGCGCGGCCGGAATCAGGGCGAATATAACAAAAACAGATAAAAGAGCGAAATTTTTCATATTGACCTCCGCGGGAGTTTTTCGGAAAAGCGTTTGTTCCGGCCGACTCTTCGGGCTTATAATTTCGGAACAAACCGGGTCCGCGAAGCGTTAGCGTCTTCAGTCGGACACATTCGCAAAATTAGCCGGAACGGGCTGGCAAAGTCTTTCCGGAAACATGATATTTTCTTGAAATTTTGTTCGCAGAAAGCTCTTCGGCGGCTGCCGGGCGCTCTCGCCGCAACGCTCTTCGCCTCGTTAAATTGCGTGAGTACGGGATTTAACTGGCGCGTTCCGAAATAGGTGTCATAAATTTCGGCGGCGCGGTGTTTTTTTCGTGGAACCCGAAAACTGCGCGCGGGCGGCGCTCTTTCGGCTGGTGTAAGTTATGAACGTTCATGTCAAAACCGTTTACGAATTCGGCTCGTTTCGACTCGATCCGGCGCAGTTCGTGCTGCTGCGCGAGGGCTGCGTCGTGCCGCTCACCCCGAAAGTTTTCGAAACGCTGAAGATCCTCGTCGAAAACCGCGGGCAAATCGTCGAAAAGGACGAGCTGCTTCAGAAAATCTGGTCGGACACGATCGTCGAAGAAGCGAGCCTCGCGAAAAACATCTCGGTGCTGCGCAAGGTTTTGAGCGAAAACGGGTCCGGCAAATCATATATCGAAACGGTTCCGAAGCGCGGTTATCGTTTTACCGCGCCGGTCAGGGACGCGGAAATCGAGACGGCGGCGGAAGCGCCGACCGAGACGCCCGCCGCGCCGCCGCAAGCGCTCACGAAAAAGCGGTTCGTCTGGGCGGCGGCGTTTCTGCTCGCGTTCTCGATCCTCGTTTTCGCCGGCTACTGGCTGCGCGGCGATCCGGCGCCGACGGCGGCCGGCGCGGAAAAAATCAAGGCGATCGCGATCCTGCCGTTTAAGCCGCTCGACGCGAACGAAGAAAACAGCTCGCTCGGGCTCGGCATGGCCGACGCGCTGATCATCAAGCTCGGGCAGCTCGATCAGGTCAACGTCCGCCCGACGAGCAATATCCGGCAATTCGCCAGCCAGCCCGAAACGGACGCGATCGCGGCGGGCAAAAAATTAAAGGTCGACATCGTGCTCGAAGGCACGATCCAGCGGCTCGAGGACCGGCTTCGGATCACGGCGCAGCTCATCAACGTCGCGGACGGCCGCCAGATTTGGGCGGACAAGTTCGAGGAAAAAATGAACGACTTTTTCGTCGTGCAGGACGCGATCGCGGCGCGCGTCGCCAATTCGCTGATCGCGCAGCTGACCGAGGCCGAGCGCGAGAAACTGGCGCGGCGCGAAACGAATAACCCGGAAGCTTACCGGCTGTATGTGCTCGGCTGCATCTGGGTCGATCACGAAACGACGGAAGGCTATGCGAAGGGCATCGATTACCTGAAAAAAGCGGTCGAACTCGACCCGAATTTCGCGCTCGCGCACGCGGCTTTGAGCCACACTTACAGCGACGGCTCGGAATCGCATCTGCGCCCGTCCGAAGCGATGCCGAACGCGAAGGCGCACGCCGAGCGCGCGCTCGAACTCGATCAGACGCTGCCGTGGGCGCATTACCAGATCGCCTGGGTGAAAATGCTGCACGACTGGGACTGGAAGGGCGCCGAAAGCTCGTTCCGGCGAACGATCGAGCTCGACCCGCAAAACGCCCGCGCGCATTTCGGTTACGGAACGTATTTCGCGCTGCTCGGGCGCCGCGAGGACGCGCTCGCCGAGCTCGAACTGGCGAAAAAGATCAGACCGCTCAACATCATCGGCAGCAACATCCTGTACCGCGTCGGCGAATATGACCGCGCGCTCGACGAAGCGAATAAGGCTCTGGAGATGAACCCGAAAAGAATCTCGTCGCTGCAGTGGGTCGCGATGTCGCTCGAACGCAAGGGCCTGCACGCCGAAGCGGTCGCCGCTTTCGACCGCGCGCGTGCCGTCGAGGACACGCCCGAGCTGAAAGCCTTTCAGGCGCATACCTTCGCGCTGATGGGCAACCGGACGGAGGCGCTGCGCGTGATCGACGAGCTGAAGGCGATTCCGCGCGAACAGCGCTACGTTTCGCCGTTTTACATCGCCGTCATTTACGCCGGTTTGGGCGAAAAGGGAGCGGCGCTCGACTGGCTCGAAAAGGCCTTCGAGGAGCGTTCGTGGTGGATCGCGACCCTGCGCACAAACCCGCAATTGGATTCGCTGCGCGCCGAACCGCGTTTTCAAGAACTCCTAAAACGCGCGAATTTATAGCCCGCCTTGAAAAATCGACGCACTTTCGGATTAAAATTGAAAGCGGACATGGATTACCAGAACGCGGACGAAAAAATCAAATACCTGAAAGAGAACATCGCCCCGGACCGCGACCGGGCGCACGGCGTCGTCTGTCGCGCCGCGGCGCGTCTGACGGACGGAACTTTCCTGCCGTGCGTCAGATTTCTCAATCCGGGCGGCGCGATCGCCGGCGCGGTCGAGCGGTTCGCGCGCGCGCGCGGCGGCGAATGCATCGTCAATAATTCGCCCGAACTGGGTTTCCGGCTCCAGGTTAAATCGATCGTCGCCGACGGCAACCGCGTGAACGAATACGACGTCGCCCGCATCGAGCCGAGCCGCTTCGCTTTTCCGCCCGCGATTCTCGATCGAATCGAGGGCGAAACGACGATGGGCTGGACGGGCTTTTCCGCACGGATGCGCGACGGCAAATATTTCGGCTTCGGCACGACCGGCAGTTTCGAGTTTTTCGAGATGCCGGACGGCTACGAGCCGGCAGACATCGCCGAGATCCTCAATCACAGCTTCGTCGCGGCGGGCGGCGAAGTGCAGGATCTTCCGAGAGCCTTTCTTTACGCGCCGCCCGGTTACCGGGAAGCCGTCATTCATCAATCCCGACCGTTTTTCAGCTGTTTCGTCGACGAATTGTGAGCGGCGAATTGCAGTATTCTTTACGGAACGCCGTCGTCGCGGGCGGCGAAGTTTGAAAAACGCTCGAAACTTTTGTTTATTTTCGAGTCGTAAGTAAATTGAAATTATCGACGCCGCTCAGCGCACCGCATGCCGTCGGGATGACGGCGTTCCATGTTTAATATGTCGTTCAAATTATCGAATGTCCTCCTCGTGCTGCTGTTTTTGAGTTGTTTTCTGGCAGACGCCGACGCGCAGAATCCGCCGCCGGATCTGCGGTGGCACGACGCGCGCGAACTGACCGTCGAGGGCAAGGGCTGGGCTGAAACGAAGGGTTTTTACGACCGCCTGCCCGCGAAGGCGGAAGGCGTCGTACGCCCGCCGGTCTGGAATCTGGCGCAGAATTCGTCGGGCGTTTCCGTGCGTTTCACGACCGACGCCGCGGAAATCCGGGCGCGCTGGAAATTGAAAAATCAGGGCTTGTCGCTGCCGAACATGGTCTCCGCCGCGCACAGCGGCATCGATCTTTACGTTAAGGAAAACGGCGGGTGGCGCTGGGCGGCGAACGCGCGTCCCGATAAATTCCCGGCGAGCGAAGCGAAGCTGATCGGCAACATGGCGCGGAAAACGCGCGAATGGATGCTTTACCTGCCGCTTTACAACGGCGTCGAGGCGATCGAGATCGGGCTGCCCGAAAACGCCGCGATCGCCAAAGCCGCGCCGTTTCCGGCCGCGACGAAACCGATCGTTTTTTACGGCACGTCGATCGTGCAGGGCGCGTCCGCTTCGCGCCCCGGCATTTCTTACCCGGCGATTTTGAGCCGGCGACTCGCTCGGCCGATCGTCAATCTCGGTTTTTCGGGCAACTGCAAGATGGAGCCGGAGCTCGGCGCGCTGCTCGCCGAGCTCGACCCGAGCGTTTATTTCATCGATTGTCTGCCGAATCTGTCGAGCGGCGAAGAAGTCACGGAAAAAACGCCGCCGCTCATTCAAAAGCTGCGCCGCGCGCGCCCCAACGTGCCGATCGTGCTCGTGGAAAACATCATTTATCCCGACACTTTTCTCGAAGAGAAAAAACGCGCGATCGTCGACGCGAAAAACCGCGCGCTCGAAAAAGTTTATCTGGAACTGAAGAAATCCGGCGTGAAAAATCTGCATTACGTTCCCGCCCGCGGCCTGCTCGGCGCAGACAACGAAGGCACGATCGACGGCGTGCACCCGACCGACGTCGGTTTCGAAAGAATGGCGAACGCGTTCGAGCCGGTCTTGCGGAAGTTGCTGCCGCGCGCTAGATAAAGTCAAGGTAAAACGAATTTGCCCGCGAATTTACGCGAACCCACACGAATCAAATCAAAAAAATAAAATCGGCGAAGATTCGCGTAAATTCGCGGGCAAAAAGTATTTGGGACTCAGCGGGAAAGCCATTCGAGCAAAATGTCTTCCTGTTTGTGCAGCGCGTTTTCCGCTTTTTGGTCTTTCTTGCGCCTCATCGGCATTTTGAAGAAGATCGAGATTTCTTCCGCGACGCCGGATTCGCCGCGTCGTTTGGCTAAGTCAAGGCAGCGCGCGATTTCGATCGCGAGCGGCGCGGCGAGGATCGAGTCTTTGCAGAGGAAATTTACCTTGAGCTGCATCGGCTGACCTAAAAAGCCCGTCAAATCGATGTTGTCCCACGCTTCCTTGTTGTCCTTGCGCGGTCGGTAGTAGCGGATGTCGACGAGATGATCTTCGACTTCGTAGCCCAAAATGTCGTCGAGCAGAGAGCTTTTCGTTTTGACCTTCGAGGCTAAAGATTCGGCGTTCGAAAGCGCCAGCCCGTCGCGATTTCCCAGGATGTTGGTCGAAAACCAGCCTTCGACCTTCAGCGCGCGCGTTTTGAAAGCCGGCGCGAGCACGCTTTTGATCATCGTCTGGCCGGTCTTGCCGTCTTTGCCGGCGACCGGAACCCCGGTTTTTTCGGCGAACTCGATCAATGCGGGAATGTCGGCGGCGACCGACGGCGTGAAATTTCCGTACGGCACGTTTTCAGAAATCGCGGCGTAGGCGTAAAGCATCGCCGGGCTTATTTCGCGCGCGTTTTCGTCCAGAGCCTTTTCAAAACCGGCGAGCGAGTTGAAAATCTCGTTGCCCTCGTCGGCGAGCTTTTCGGTCGACGCGAGATTGATGACGACCGCCGCGTCGACCGTCTTTTTGAATTCGCGCAGGTTTTCGCGGATTTTTTCGATCGTTTCGCGGTGCGTGTTGCTGGAAACGGTGTTTTCGCCTTCGATGTTGGCTAAGAAATTCTTGTCGCCGACCGACCGCCACGGCTTGATCTGTCTTAACTCTTCTTCGACCGCGACGAACTGTTTATGCGTCAAAACCTCGTGTTCTTCCGCCGCTTTCGCGAGATGCTCGCCGAATAAATCCCAGCCGGCGAAGGTGATGTTTTCGTAAGCCGCCAAATCTTCGGTCAGGTTTTCGTCGATGCCGGCGAGCGGCAGACCGGTCGAGTCGATCCCGCCCTTTTTGAGAAGTTCGATGCCGGCGACCATCGTCGTGCCGACCGCGCCGCCCAATCCGATAATTGCTATGCCGAGTTTTCTGCTGTTCATAAAAACTTCAATTCTACAACAAAAAATTTTCAGCCACGAATGAACACGAAAAAACACGAATTTTTCGTGTTCATTCGTGAAAACTCGTGTTCGTTCGCGGCTGATTTTTTCTTTTAGCCGACGGTCGATTCGATATCGACCTTGATGTTGCGCCATTTGCCCTGGTGAAAGCGCCACATGCTCAAGCCGCAGCGCGTGACGTGGCCGGCGAGGATCGCCGTCCAGATGTGCCAGGGTTCGAGCCCGATCGTGTGTTTGAGAACGAAGCAAATGCCGAGCGGAATGATGACCTGCGAGACGATCGAAATGTAGAGCGGGCCTTTCGTGTCGCCCGTGCCCTGCAGCCCGCCCGTGTAGGTCAGCGCGACCGACACGAAAATTCCCGAAACGCTTAAAATCCGCAGCAGCTGCACGCCGATTTCGACCGCCGCCGGTTCGTGCATGCCGAAAAACGCGAGCAGCTGGCGCGGGAAAAAAAGAAAAAAGAAGCCGACCGCCGAGGCGCCGACGAGCCCGAAGCGCGCGGCGGTGTGCACGGCGGCGGTCGCGCGTTCCGGCTGGTTCGCGCCCAGGTTTTGGCCGGCGACCGCCGCCGCCGCGCTCATCAATCCGACCGACGTCCACGTGACGAGCGAGAAAAGCTGCGTGTAGGAAATCGCGTACGCCGCCTGCGCCGCCGCGCTTTCGGCCAAGGAGCCGATGAACGACAGCATCAAAACGCCGCCGATGTTCATCGCGATGCCCTGAATGCCGGCGGGCAGACCGAATTTGAAGAGCCGCCGGATGACTTTCAGATCCGGCGCGTAGCCGTCCGGGTTGCGGATCGAAACGACCCAGTCGCCGGCGTATAATTTCCAGAAAGAGTAAAGCGCGACGATCCCCGACGCGAGACACGTTCCGATCGCCGAGCCTTTCGTGCCGAACGCCGGCACGAAAGGTTCCACACCGCCGATCAATATAATATTGAAAATCAGATTGAGCACCGTCATCACGATGCCGAGGATCATCGGCGTTTTCGCGTCGCCGGCGGAACGCAGCGCGCCGCCGAGCATGAAGTAAATCATCATGCCGATGCTGAACAAAAACATGATCCGCAGGTAGGGCAGCGCCTCCGCTTTGACGCCCGCTTCGGCGTTGACGATGTCGAGCAGAAAGGGCGAAGCGAAATACCCGACCGGCGCGATCAGCGCGAACGAAATAAAAATCCCGGTGATGAACGCCTGGTAAACCGTGCGGTTGACCTTGTCGCTCTCGCCCGCGCCGACGAAGCGCGCGACGAGAATGCTCATGCCGGTGAAAATCGAGGCGATGAAGACGATCACGACGAGAAAAATCTGCCAGCTCACGCCGATCGCCGCGTTGCCGCGAAAGCCGACCAGATTGCCGACGATCAGGTGATCGACCAAGCCCTGCAGACCGCCGAAAATGTTCGTCAGCATCGTCGGCGCGGCGATTTTCCAGACGCCGCGCGACAGCGAGCCCTCGATGAGCGAGCGGTCGTATTTGGATTTGGCGGCCGGCGGTTCGAAATCTTCGACTTCGTCGACCGGTTCGGAGCTTTCAGCTAAAGACATAAACGAGAAAAAGTGCGCGTACGGAACTTCAACGATAATTATATTTAAGAAGTTACGGAATGTCTTTTAAGGAGTCGACGATTATCAGATTTTTCCGCTTTCGAGCGCGTCGGCGGCGATTTCGCCGAGCCCGCCGACGAACCGGTTGAAGGTCGCGAAACGCGCGTCGCGCGTAAAGCCCCGCGCGTAACGAAAATAAATCTGCTGCGCGATCGCGGCGAGCTTGAACGTGCCGAAAACGTAGTAAAAAAGCAGATTCGGAACCGGTCTGCTCGACGCTTTCTCGTACATCTCGACGAGCCCGCGGCGCGCGATGTTTTCCATCAGAACGCGCGGGTTGAACGGCATCGCGAGCATCGCGTCGCCTTCTTTTTTCGACATCCAGTAGGCGAGGCTCGAACCGAGATCCATGAGCGGCTCGCCGATCGTCGTCATTTCCCAATCGAGCACGGCGACGATTTTCGTCAAATCTTCGGGATCGAGCATCACGTTGTCGAATTTGTAATCGTTGTGAATCAACGCCGCGCCGCGCGCTTCGGGGATGTTTCGATTGAGCCATTCGATCGCGGCTTCGAGCGCCCGGTGCTCGTCGGTTTTCGCGTTGAAATAACGCCGCGTCCAGCCCTCGACCTGGCGCCGGGCGTAGCCTTCCGGATTGCCGAGCTCGCCGAGCCCGACCGCGCGGTAGTCGAGCGCGTGCAGATCGGCAAGATTTCCGATAAACGATTCGCAGACCTTTCTTTGCAGCGCGGGCGAACTCTCTAAATTTTCCGGCGATTTGCCGCGAATGATGAGCCCGCGGCGGCGCTCCATCAGATAAAATTCCGAGCCGATGACCGTTTCGTCGGCGCAGTAAAGAAACGGTTTCGGCGCGGGCGCGTAAACTTCGGAAAGCTTCGACAAGACGTTGAATTCGCGCGCCATGTCGTGCGCCGATTTGACCCGATTGCCGAAAGGCGGGCGGCGCAGAACGTATTCTTGCGCGCCGATTTTGACGCAGTACGTCAGGTTCGAGCTGCCGCCGGGAAACTGCCGGATCTCGATTTCGTCGAATTTTTCGCCGAGTTTTCCGCGTAGAAAAGCCTGCAGACGCGCGGCGTCAAGTTCTTCGCCCGCCCTCATCGGTTTAGTCTCGTTCATAAAATTTTTCAAACAGTAAGATAAGCAGAAAGCCGGCGAAATAAGCGGCGAAGTCGAGCCATTCGAAAGTCCGCCCGAGCGCGACCGAAAGGATTCGATTATCCTCGAGCCCGAGCCGCCGGACGTAATCGAAATACTGCAGAATTTCGATGGCGCAGGCAAAAAGGAAAACGCCGAGCGTCGCCCGCCGGAAATTTACGTTTAAGAATATACGCACGGCGCAGTAAATCAAAACGACGACCAAAACGTCGCCCAGAAAGGGACGCACGAAACGATCTTTGACGAATAAAGCAATCGCGAGCTCGATCAGGAAAACGATTATCGATAGAAAAAGATATTTTCCGTTAAAAGTTAATTTCATTTGTCCCGCGCGCGACCGTCGTCGAAATTTTTCGCGCAACTGCGATTATTATAGAATTTGTGGTACTTTGTTTCGGTAAAACCTATGAACTTCAATTATTCCGAAAAAACGCGCGAACTGCAAAAACGCCTGCAGGCGTTTATGGACGAAAACGTTTATCCGAACGAACGGGCTTATCACGAAGAGGTAAATTCCGGCGACCGCTGGCAGCCTTCGCGGCTGATCGAAGATTTGAAGCGAAAAGCCAAAGGCGAAGGTTTGTGGAATCTGTTTCTGCCGGAAGTTTCCGGGCTCACGAATCTCGAATACGCGCCGCTCGCCGAGATCATGGGCAGGGTTTTCTGGTCGTCCGAGGTTTTCAACTGCTCGGCGCCCGACACGGGCAACATGGAAGTGCTGGAGCGCTACGGCACCGCGGAGCAGAAAAAACAGTGGCTCGAACCGCTTTTAAACGGCGAAATCCGCTCGTGCTTTTCGATGACCGAGCCCGACGTCGCATCATCGGACGCGACGAACATTGCGGCGTCGATTCAAAGAAACGGCGACGAATACGTCCTGAGCGGCCGCAAATGGTGGTCGACCGGCGCCGGCGACGCGCGCTGTAAATTGTCGATCTTTATGGGCAAAACCGACCCGGGCGCGCCGAAGCATCTGCAGCAGTCGATGATTCTCGTGCCGATGGACGCGCCGGGCGTCAAAATCGAAAGAAATCTGCATGTTTTCGGATTCGACGACGCGCCGAACGGGCATTCGGAAATATCTTTTACGAACGTGCGCGTGCCGGTTTCTAATCTGATCCTCGGCGAAGGGCGCGGATTCGAGATCGCGCAGGGAAGATTGGGCCCGGGCAGAGTTCATCACTGCATGAGATTGATCGGCGTCGCCGAACGCGCGCTCGATCTGATGAAGGAACGGACGAAACGACGCGTCGCCTTCGGCAAACCGTTGGCGGAGCAGGGCGTGATCCGGCAATGGATCGCCGAAGCGCGCAACGCGATCGAGCAGGCGCGGCTGCTCGTTTTGAAAACCGCGTGGATGATGGACGAGGTCGGCAACAAGGCGGCGCGCAGGGAAATCGCGATGATCAAGGCGGTCGTGCCGCCGATGGCGCTCAAGATCATCGACCGCGCGATTCAGGCGCACGGCGCGGCGGGCGTCTGCGAGGATTTTCCGCTCGCCAATTTCTGGATCGTCGCCAGGATGCTCAGAATCGCCGACGGTCCGGACGAGGTGCATCTCGAATCGATCGCGAAAATGGAACTGAAATAGGAATGGGCTTTTAGATTTCAGATGAAATGGCATCGATCGGCGCTGAACCCGCAAGCCTTAGATCGTCTCTACGACGACGTTCCCGAGCTCGACGGCGTCGAATTGTTTTCGGTTGAATTGAACTTCGAGCGGTCAAATATTCGGATTCGTTTCGATTTACCGGAATTTCCCGACCGTCCGCCGAAAAGGCGGCCTCCGGGATTTAACACGGTTCAAGTTGAACTGGCGTTTTGGCGAATTACGGATTTTGCGGCGCAGGGCTGGCCGTCGGATGGGAAAGTCAAAATTGAGATCGAGAATGACGAGCGGTCGAAAAAAGTATTTTTGTCGAATCCCGAAACGGGTTTAACATTTTCGTTTTCGTGCGAAACGTTTAGAATAGAAAATGTCACAGCCTATCAAAACGAATAAAAGTTACATCAGAACAATTAAGTTGAAATGAATATCCGAAACGTAAAACCGGACGACGCGGCGCAGATCGCGGAAATTTATAATTACTACATCAAAAACACACACCAGACTTTCGAAACCGAACCGCTTTCAGCCGACGAGATGCGCGGGCGCATCGCGGAATTCAGCGAAAATTATCCGTACCTGGTCGCGGAAGAAGACGGCGAGATTTACGGCTACGCCTACGCGACGCAGTTCAAGATGCGGCAGGCGTACGAATATTCGGCGGAAGTTTCGATCTACGTGAAAAACAACGCCAAGCAGAAGGGCATCGGCACGCGGATCTACGAGAGATTGTTCGAAGAGCTCAAGGAAACCGACATTCACGCGATCGTCGCCGGCATTTCCTTGCCGAACGACGGCAGCGTCCGCTTTCACGAAAAGCTCGGCTTTACGAAGGTCGCGCATTTCCGCGAAGTCGGCTACAAGCTCGGGCGCTGGGTCGACGTCGGCTACTGGGAAATGATCAACACTTTCTAAACCGACCGGAAATTTTCTTTCGCCGCGATCTGCGCCGCCCTCGGAAAGCCAAAAATTGCTTTCCGAGGGCGGCGTTTTCGTTCGTTTTCCGGCGCAAAAATCCGCCTCGAAGCCGCCTAAAAACCTCTTGACAAAACATCTCATTTTTTAGATAAAATCCATAAAAATATACCTCTAACTATATTTTTTCTCAATAACTTAAAAACTTTAAACTTTTCTGTCACAAATCTCGTTTGAGAGGTGTTCCCGTCGTAGAAAGCAGTTGCCAACTACTACAAATCACATTTATGCAAAAGCCGGTTTCCGGCAAACGAGCGCTTTCCTTTTTTGCCCGAAGCCGATAAATCGACAAACGACTACTCGTTTGCTTTAAAGGAGAAAAATCATGCAGAAAATAATCATAATCTTCGCAGTCATTATTTTGTCATCAACCGTCTCCGCGCAGATGAAGATGCGGGATCTGCAATACGCTTCCGACGATTCGAGCGGTTCGTCGCCGGCAACGCCTAAAGCGGATTCGACGAAGGCGCCGGATTTCGTCGAACTCAATCGGCAGGGCGTTCAAAAAGCGCTCGTCGAAAAAAACTACCAGCAGGCGGCCGAGCTTTTCACGAAGGCGATCGCCGCCGCGCCCGACTGCTCACGCTGCAAGTACAACCTCGGCAGAACTTACCTGGTGCTGCAGAAAAACGACGAAGGGATTCGCATTTTCGACGAGCTCGTGCGCTCCGATCCGAACGGTTTCGAGTTTTACGGCAGTCTGGGCGAATTGTACAGCCAGAAAGCGCTCTACCGGGAAAGCCTGCCGTATTATGAAAAGGCTTTGAAACTGAACCCGAAAGACCCGATCACGCTGTGCAATTACGCGATTTCGCTGACGCTGCTCGAAAAACACGGCGCCGCGCTCGAAAACCTCGATCAAGCCATCAAACTACAGCCCGAATTTACCGAAGCCTACAGCAACCGCGGCTACGTGCTTTTCCTGCTCGGTCGACCCAAGGACGCGCTCGAAAGCCTGCAGAAAGCGGAAAAGATGAATGCGGCGCTACCCGAAGTGCACAATAACCTCGGCGTCGTGCTCGAAAGATTCGGACGGAAAAAAGAAGCGAAAACGCATTTCGAAAAAGCGGTCGAATTGAGGCCCGATTACGCCGAAGCGCTCTGCAATCTGGCGCTCCGGAATCTCGAGGACGGCAACCGCGACGCCGCTTACCGGCAGCTGAAAGCGCTCGAAAAGACCGACTCCAGATTAGCCGGACAACTGCGCGACGTGATGTGGGGCAAATACGTCATCAACGCTTCGACGTTTAAGGAGGACTAGCTTTCGGGCTATCCGGATAAAAAAACATTCCGCTTTTCGGTTTACGCCTTGTTTTCTCAAACCGGCAAACGCAGAATGTAAGATTTACAAAAAGCCGATCCGCGTTAGTTTTAGCGCGGTCGGCTTTTTTAAGAGAATTTTGCCCCTCAAAATTTTGCTGGTAAAATTGTCGGCGGAAACGAATGAGCAGACCGCAAATCCACTTCGCACACGCCAACGGTTTTCCCGCCGGAACTTATACGAAATTATTTTCCTACCTGAAAGACGAATTCGAAATCGGCTATCTCGACCGCCACGCGCACGATCCGCAATTTCCGGTGACCAACAATTGGGACGCATTAAAGGACGAGCTGCGCGCGGAGATCGAACGGCGCTACACGAAAAAAATCGTCGGCGTCGGGCATTCCCTGGGCGGCGTGCTGCATTTTCTCGTCGCGGTCGAAAAGCCCGAGCTTTACCGGCAGATCGTCCTGCTCGACGCGCCCGTCATCAGCCGTCTGAGCAGCCACGGTCTGCGGGTTTTGAAAACGACGCGCCTCATCGACCGTCTTTCGCCGTCGCGGACGACGCGCGCGCGGCGCGATTTGTGGCGTTCGAGAGCGGAAGCTTTTGAGCATTTCAGGAAAAAGCCGAAGTTCGCGGCGTTCGACGAGGACGTGCTGCGCGATTACGTCGAACACGGCACGGTCGAAACCGAATGCGGGTTCGAGCTCTTTTTCTCGCCGCGAATCGAAGCCGCGATCTACCGGACGATTCCCGACCATTTGCCGGCGTTTCGCGGGCGGCTGAAAGTGCCGACCGCCTACGTCGGCGGCAGCTTTTCCGCGGAGGGAAAACTCGCGCGGCTCTCGTTTATGAAAAAACATTTTCCGATCGCTTTCCACCAAATCGAAGGCACGCATCTGTTCCCGTTTGAAAAGCCGAAACTCGCCGCCGAGCTGCTGAAAAGCATAATTAAACGTTGAAATAAAAAACTTTATCTTTAGACCGCCGAAAGGCAAAACGGTCATTCTGACCGGTCGGTAATTCAATTTGGAAAAAAATGCGTCAATTTGTGTTAAACAATGCAAATAGTTGTTGACAAAAATTTGCAACTCTTGTAGCTTTTAATTTGTAACGAATGCGCTAAGCAATCGTTCCCCATCGCCACCTAAAAGCAAAAAACATCGCGGCAACGGTTTCGGCTCTTACGAAAACAAGTTTGCACAAATCAAGGATGAATAAACGAAACAGGAATCTCGGCTCTGCCATAAGTTCAGACCTATCAAGTAATTTCCCGTCTTTGCTGTCAATCCTGAAAGGTGGCTCAAGCGTCCGCTAACCAGCCGGGTGCCTGGATCGTTTAGGAAAATCACAAAAACAAAAAATCATAGAAAAGAGATTGGCGCACTAAAACGCGTGTAAGGAGTAGAAGACAAAAATGCTATTCGGTAAAAAGAAAGGTGTTGCCGGCTTGGATGTCGGCTCAAGTTCGGTCAAAGTTGTTGAACTCGACGGAAAATTGAACAATTTGAGTCTCGTCGGCCTGGGCTACGAAAACCTGCCCGACGACACGATCGTCGACGGGCAGATCATGGAAATGAACGCCGTCAGCGAAGTCATTCAGAACGTCTGCCGCGACCACCAAATCAGTGCCAATCAGGTCGTCACCGGCGTTTCGGGTCATTCGGTGATCGTCAAAAACATCGTTCTGCCGCCGATGAGCCGCGACGAACTCGAAGAATCGATCGACTGGCACGCCGAGGAACATATCCCGTACGATCTGGCGGACGTATCCTTAGATTACCACGTCACGAGCCAGACCAACGACGCGACGCAGGTCCTGATCGCCGCCTGCAAGCGCGAGCGCATCGACAGCTTGAAACAGGCCGTCCAGCTCGCCGGCAAACAGCCGGTCGTCATCGACATCGACACCTTCGCGCTGCAGAACTGCTACGAAATCAATTACCAGCCGGACGCCTCGCAGACCGTCGCCCTTTTGAACATCGGCGCGTCGACGATGAACGTCAACATCGTGCAGGGCGTCAATTCGGTTTTCACGCGCGACATCACGGTCGGCGGCAGCCAGTTCACCGACATTCTGCAGCGGAATCTGGGCTTGAGCTTTCAGCAGGCGGAGGCCGTCAAACGCGGCGTCTTCGATCCGGCGAGCGGCATGGACGAAAAATCCATCGAGCCTTTGATGAACAACGTCACCGAGATGGTCGCGATGGAAATTCAGAAGACCTTCGATTTTTACCGCGCGACGAGCGAGGAAACCGGCGTTAAAGTGCAGAAGATTTTGATTTCGGGCGGCGGTTCGAAACTCGCGGGCTTGGCCGAAGAGCTTTCCGGCAAGCTCGAACTGCCGGTCGAAGTGCTCGACCCGTTCCGTCAGATCAAGGTCGATACGCGGAAGTTTGACCCCGATTATTTAAGTGAAATCATGCCCGAGATGGCGGTCGCCGTCGGTCTGGCAGTAAGGGGAGTAGAAGCAAGATGATTAGAGTAAATCTTTTAAATTCAGTTACGGAAAGACACAGCGGCGCGGTCGCATCGGTCGAGCGCAAGGTCGGAAGCCCGGCGTCACGCCTGCTTTTGATGAGTCTGGCGGTCGGCCTCCTGCTCGCCGCGGTCATCGGCTGGGACGTCGTCTCGACGCAGATGGCGAAAGTCGATGCCGAAAAACGCCTCGAAGAACAAAAACGCATCGCGCAGGAACTCGAAGCGGTGATGAAGGAACAGAAAGAGCTCGAAACGAAGATTCAGTCGATCGACGCGCGCATCAACGCCATCAAGGATTTGCGCTCGAAACAAGCCGGTCCGAGCGCCGTTCTCGAAGCCCTGCGCGAAAGAATCACGATGACGCCGGGCATTTATCTCGATTCGGTCGAGCAGAAAGGCGATCAGCTCGAAATCAAGGGCACTTCGGACGAGGAAACCGCGCCGACGCAGTTCGGCAAAAGCCTGGAATTTTCAAACGGCTTGTTTTCCAATCTGAGCATCGAAACCGCGCGCAAGGAAGAAGTCATTCAGGCGACGAAAGTTTCCGCCAGCAGCGCCGAACCGGTCAACCCGGCGGAACAGCCGAAGCGCGTCTCCTTCAGTTTTACGATTCGCTGCGCCTACACGCCCTCGAAAGCCGCTCAGCCGAACGGCGCGACGACCGCCTCCGTCACCCAGCCGCCGCCGCCCGCAACGAACGGCGGCGAAACATCGACCCAGGTCGCTAAAAATTAGTACGCACAGTTTTTAGGATTCAATCCGGTTAATTAGAAAACCCGAGAAAAAGAAGGAAACCGAGATGTTAGAAAAATTTAAAGCCCTAGCGTGGCACATGCAATTAATAGTTTTGGTCGGGATCGCAGCGCTTGTTTACCTGTCGGTCTGGTATTTTGTGACGAGCGGAACGCGCGCCGAAATCCAGGCGCTCGAAGACCAGATCGCGCAGAAGACTTCGCAGAACGAAGCGGCGCGCATCGCGACGCAGCGGATCAACGAGTTTCGCTCGCTCTACGCCAGCAAATCGCAGGAATACGACGAGCTGAAAGTCCTGCTTCCCGAGCAGCGCGAAATCACGAACGTCCTGCAGGGCTTGCAGGACACGGCGAACGGCAGCCGCCTCGTCGTCATGCGCTTTACCCCGCGCGACGACATCCGCCAGGATTCGATCGTCGCGAAGCCGGTCGAAATCGAAGTCGACAGCAATTTCTCGAACCTGCGGGACTTTTTCGAAAAAATGGCCAAATTGCAGCGCATCGTGTCGATCACCGACTTTAAGCTGATGACCCTCACCAATCAAACCGACGCGCGCACGCTGCACGCCCAGTTTTTGCTGAGCGCCTATTACGCCGCGCCGGAAGATTTGGTCCAGCCCGAGCCCGAGCCGACGAAAAAGGGAAAAAAAGACTCCAAGAAGGCGAAAAAGACCGACGATAAGAAAGACGCCGACAAAACGCCCGCTGATAAATAATTTATAAGTGAAATAGAGAGATTTTCCGCAAAGAGAGAAAAGTTATGTTGAATAAATCGAAATTTACACGCTTTCTGGGGTTGAGTTTTGCCGTCGCCGGGTTCGTGCTGGTCGGCGGCCACTACGCCCAAACGAACGCTCAAAATCGTGACCCGTTTTCCCAGCCGTCGTGGAAAAAACCGCAAAAGCCCGCGACCAGCGGCGCGACGAAATCGGCGGCGGTGAAAAAGACCCCGCCGGCAATCACTCCGGTCACGGCGCCGGCAATCGATCTGCGCATCAACTACTATAAACAGCAGCGCGAAGCCGCGGCGGCGAACGGCCAGCCGCTGCCGAAGGTGACGAGCGTGCTGACGCTCGACGAAATGGCGATCACCGGCATTTTCAAAACGCCGCGCGGATTCGCCGCGATGGTCGAAGCGACGCCGATCAAATTGTCGTACACGATTTATCCCGGCGAGAAGTTTTTCGACGGTCAGCTCGTCGCGATCGAAGAAAATCGCCTGGTTTTTCGCAAGGTCGTCAAAATGACCAACGGAAAATTCATCTCGTCGGTGGAAAACAAGCCGCTGCGTCAATACACCGTCCAGCAGGAAATGCAGGGCACCACGCCGGTCGAAGCCAATTCGACCAATAAAACGGAAGTCGTCGACAACAACGCGAACCAGAATACGACGACAACCGCCAACACCAGCGCCGCGCCGACGGACGCGAAAAAAGTCACGCCGACCGTCATCATTTCGCCGGTCGACGAAATGAACAAACAACCCGAGTCCAAGCCGGAGGATTCCGTCAAGGATAAAAACAAAAAGAGTAAAAAACCAACAAAAGTTGCCAAAAAATCATAACCCGTCTAAATATCGAGGCTGAGCGCTCCCGCGCCCTTTCAGCTCCGAGCCAAGTCCAAATTACATCCGCAATCTCCGGTTAGAGAGAATTAAATTTACTTTGGGAGGAAACATGAATTTTCTTCAGACTATAAGCGTCGTGTGCCGTCGCGCCGCGTTCGCTTTCGTGATCATCAGTTCTTTAGCCTTCGCCGCTCTCGCGCAGAACGCGCCGACGCAGGGCTGCAATACCTACGGCTGCGCCGGATTCATCGGCGAGCCGATCAATTTGAAGGTCGTCAACGCCGACATCCGCGACATCCTTAACTACATCACCGAACAGTACGGAATCAATTTCGTCATCGACAACTCGGTCAAAGCGATTCCCGTGACGGTCAACGTCAACGAAGTGCCGTGGAACGTGGCGCTCGACTCGATCCTCAAGTCGCAGGATTTAGCCGTGCAGGTCAACGGTCCGATTCTCCGCATCGCCGAATCGGCGAAACTGGCCAAGGAAAACGAAATCCAGTTAAAGATCAAAGAAGGCATGCTCAATGCCGCTCCGCTCTACACGGAATTCATCCGTCTGAATTACGCCTGCGCCGGCACCTGCTCTTCGCAGACCGGATTTAAGGGCGGCGTGTCGAGTTCCGCCAAAGCCGGCGCCGATCAGGGAATCCTGGGCGTCGTCAAAAAACGCCTTTCGACGCGCGGCGCGGTCGAAGTCGACGGCCGCAGCAACACGCTGATCATCACGGACGTTCGCGAAAACATCGACGCGATCCGCCAGCTCGTCGTGCTGCTCGATCAGCCGGAACCGCAGGTCGAAATCGAAGCCCGCATCGTCATCGCCAGCCGCAACTTCAGCCGCGACCTCGGCGTCGCGCTGTCGGCGCTCGTGCTCGGCACGAACGGCGCGGCCGGATCGCTCGGCACCACCGGGGGCACGCCCTCCATCGGCGGTCAGAACACGACCGGATTCCGCCCGAACGGCTTGCCGGTCGGCGTCGGACCGAGCCCCGGAAACGGCCTGATCGCGGGTAATCCTTTAAACACGGTGGTCGGTTTGACGACCGGCATTTTCGGAACGGCGCAGATCAGCGCGCTCATTACGGCGGGCGAACAGAAAGGACAAGCCAAGATCGTCGCCACGCCGCGCGTCACGACGCTGAACAACCGCAAAGCCGAAATCGAAAGCGGCACGCAGATCCCGATCGTCACCACGCAGGCGACCGGCAACGATTCGGGCGAAGTGGTCTTCACGACGCAGTACGTTTCGGTTCCGCTGCGCCTCGAAGTGGTGCCGCAAATCACCGATCTCGGAACGGTCGTGCTCGACGTCGTCACCGAAAACAACACGCTCAGCTCGACCGTCACGGTCAACGGCATTCCGGGCATCAACACGCAGCGCATGAAAACGCAGGTCACCGTTCCCGACGGCGGAACGACGGTCGTCGGCGGCGCGCTGCTCGACACGGAAAGCGACGATAACTTCCGCACGCCGGGATTATCGAGAGTGCCGGTGTTAGGAAACCTCTTCAAGCGCAAAGCGGTTTCGCGCCAGACGAGCGAAATCCTGTTCTTCATCACGCCGCGCATTTATCGCCCCGACATCAACGGCAACCAACTGCCGTCGAAAGTCAGCGACGGCAACCGGTCGACGACCATTCTGCAGCCGGTGCCGCTCGGCAATCCGTCCTCGAACTCGAGCCCGAATTCCGACACGCCGACGCAGCCGAACCAGGTCATCGTTCCGATCCAGCCGGCGATTCAGCCGAACTCGGTTCCCGGAACGGACAAGCCGTAATTCGGCGGCGAGTCGTCGAAACTTGAAAATGTTCTGCCGCGGCAGCGGCGTGGTCGAGTCCGCCGGCGGACTCGACCACGCCGGAAAAATCTCCTTCCGAAGAGGAATGATTGAAAGCCGGAGCCGCACATTCGACCGCCTCGGAGCGGCGGTTTAACGGCGACGCTTAAAAATGCCGGTTTCTTCCGGACAGAGCCTTTCTTCTAAAAAGAACTGATATTATAAACAGACAAATCTGTGTATCCTCTGTTGAGCCAGACCGCCGGTCTGGCTTTTTTTTCGTTCGCCCGGAAATCGTTTGATTCGGCCCGGCCGAAAGCGACTCGATTAAAGCCGCCGCGGTTCAAATCCGGCAGCGATCGGATAAAAGCAATAGAGGCTTGGGAAAAAATGAAAAGTGAAAGGGAACCGGGTGAAAAGAAAACTTTCGCTTTTCGATTATCATTTATCTCTTATTCCGCGGTTATGTTCTTGTTTCATTGTTCTGAAATTCGCTCTTAAACCGTCGCGAAAAAGCGGAAATCACCGTTTTGTCGTTTCGCTGCCAAAGCCGCGACGGCGGGCGGCAAAAGAAAAAGGTTCCGGACAATTCAGTCCGGAACCTTTTTCGCGCCGATCGAAAAAAAACTATTCCGAGAGATAGCCGCCCGGCACGGGAACGTCGCCCGCCTGACCGAAATTGACGATCGAAACGCCCAGATCGGAGCTTCGGAGCGCGTACCAGGCGCCGTTGCGGAAGATCGCGATGTCGGCTTTCCCGTCGCCGTCGTAGTCGGTCGGCACCGGCGCGTCGCCGGCCTGCCCGAACGGCACCGAGCCCGGTCCGGCGGTCGAGCGAAAAAGATGCCAGAAACCGTCCGACGGGCGGAAGACGCCGAAATCGGTTTTCCCGTCGCCGTCGTAATCGGCCTGCGCCGGTTTGTCTTCGGCGATGCCGAAAAGACGGATCAGGTAATCGTTGTCCGAGCTTTTCCAGACGTACCAGACGCCGGTCGACGGGCGGTAAACGGCGATGTCGGTTTTGCCGTCGCCGTCGTAGTCGCCCTGCGCGACCTTGTCGGTCGAAAGCCCGAACAGGCGGATGTCGTAGCCGAGGTCGGAACTGCGGAAGATATACCACATGCCGGTCGAGGGGCGCCAGACGGCGATATCAGCCTTCAAGTCGCCGTCGTAATCGCCCGCGACCGGCACGTCGCCGTTCTGCCCGAACTGCGTGATGATGTATCCGCCGGTCGATTTCTGCACGTACCAAAAGCCGGTCGAGGGACGAAAGATCCCGTAATCGGTTTTGCCGTCGCCGTCGTAATCGCCCGGCACGATTTTGTCGCCGGCTTGACCGAACGGCTGCGACTGAAAGCCGTTGTTGACGGTGTTGAGCGAGTACCATTCGCCGGTCGAAGGACGCCAGACCGAAAAATCGCTGCGCTCGTCGGCGTCGAAAGTCGCGTTTGCCGAACCGGCGAGCGCGGCGTCGGACGTCGTATAGATGTAATCGCCCGAAATGTTGCCGTCGCTGTTCGCCGCGTTGCCGGCGGCATAAAAGCTGATTTTTCCGACGCGCGCGGCGGGCGCCGTCCATGTGAAAGTCCACGTGTTGAAATCGAATTGCTGCGGAATGATGCCGTCGACCGTGTGTTCGACGTATTCGCGCAGGTTGCCGCCGACGAAGCCGTCGACGACCTGCAGGCGCGCCGGCATCTGCGAGGGCAGGGCGTAGGTGCCGACTTTTCCGCCCTGCGCGTCGAGGGCGGTCAATTGAAAGCCGTAAATCGTCGCGCCGACCTGCGACGTGCGCACCGTGATCTGAAACTGCTGGTTCGGCATGTAATTGGCGGGAACGCCCGTAATCGTGATGTTTCCGGTGCCGCTGTTGAGCGCGAAATCGGTGTGGCACGACGTGCACGTCGCTTCGCCCGGCGCGCCCGTATGCGACGCCGACGGCCCCGAAGCGGACGCCGCGGCTCGATCGATTTTCGCGCCGGACAGATAAACGCCGAGGACGACTGCGCAAAAGGCGAAAATGACGGTCAATTTCGTAAAAAGAATTTTACGCGATACTACTTTCATGCTGTGTTAGCTCCTTGTTTTGGAAAAAGAATCGTTAAAAGTTCGACGAACGGGGAAAGGCTCATGTCTAAGAAATTTGCCTGTTATTAAAAAATATTAGCTGGCGCGGCTAAAGTCAATATTTTGCGGAAATTATCGCCGCGCGCCGGTTAAACCCTTACCATCGCAGCGGCAAAAAAGAGCCGGCGTCGAAGCGACCCCTTCGACGCCGGCTCTTTTTAGTTTGGGTCGCGCCGGGCGGCGCGACTCATACGTTTACGGAATGTACGAACGCGGAAGGGCTTTATCCGTCGGCAGACCGAATGGAATCGTCATGCTGCCCGCCGTCGAGCGGAGAACCCACCAGATTCCTTCGCGGTAAATCGCCGGATCGTCCTTGCCGTCGCCGTCGTAATCGCCCGGCACGGGAATGTCGGTCGCGACGCCCCACAGCACGGTCACGTCGGCGGCGCCGCCGCTCGGTCTGTAAATCCACTGCCCGGTCGACGGACGATAAACCGCCAGATCGTCCGCGTCGCCGCCGCCGTAATCGCCCGGCACGAGCACGTCGCCGAGCTGTCCGAACGAGGTGCTGAACGCGCCGCCGGCTGAACCCTGACTGATCCATGTGCCGTTGCGGTAGACGGTCAAATCGCCTTTGCCGTCGCCGTCGAAATCGCCCGCGACCGGCACGTCGCCGTTCTGCCCGAAGGCGGTCACGGTGATGCCGCCGCCGCTCTTCAGGATGTACCAGACGTTGTTCGCGGGACGGAAAACGGCGATGTCCTCCTTGTCGTCGCCGTCGTAGTCGCGAATCACCGGAATATCGCCCGGCAGGCCCCATGAAGCGCCGGAGAAAGTAAATCCGTTGCTGTTAAGCACGTAGAAGTCCGGCTGCGAACCGTCCGGGTTGGCGCGGAAGACCGCGAAATCGGTTTTGCCGTCGCCGTCGAAATCGCCCGGCGTCGGCACGTCCGTTGAGATGCCCCAGACGAGCGCTCCGAAGCCGACGCTGGTTTGGTTCAGATACCAGACGCCGTTCGACGGACGAAAGACCGAAATGTCGGTCCTGCCGTCGCCGTCAAAGTCGGCGCGCGATTCGGCGCCGGTGTTCGGCGGCGTGATCTGGCACAGGAAGTCGTTGGCTTCGAACGTGATTTTCCATTCCTGCATCGATCCGCTGTCCTGGCTCGTATCATCGACGACCCAGAGCTTCCAGGTGCCGTTCATACTCGCGCCGTTCGTGCCGAAGACCGATTCGAACGTCGCCGAGCCCGCCGGCGCCGGGTTGCTGTGCGCCGTCGCGGGAGCCGGCGCCGGGAACGCGTCGCCGGCGCCGTGGTTGGTCGGTTTGAAATCGGCGGTCGCCGTCCATTGGCTCGACGCCGGCATGTTCGCCGTCGCGCCGTCGCGGATCGTCATCGTCGTCGAGACGTTTGCCGGCGCGCGGTTGCTGATTTCGAACGCGTCGGACATGATGACGAATTTTTGCCCGCCCGGTCCTTCGAGCAGGACGTCCAAATCGCCCGCCCACGAATGATTGTTGCCGGTCAACTCGACTTTGATCGTCTTGTTGCCGCTCAAGCCCGACACGACGATGTCGGACGAATACGGACCCGCCGCGCCGCTGGTCGTCGCCGGCTGCCCGTTCGGAAGATTCATGAGCGTATTGCTCTCGAACGTGACGGGCGCTCCGCCGACCGGCTCGCCGAGACGAAACGTGAACGTGCGCGGGTTGAGCGGACCGAGATCGCTCGTGCCGGTGATCGTGACGGTGTGCTGGGAGCCGCAGGCGGCATCCGCCGGCACGGTATACGGAATCTGGCGCGTGGCGGTCGCGCCGTCGGCGATGCTGCCGTAATTGACGCTGCCGCCGCCCGTGATCGAACCGACGACGTTGTTGATCTCGCCGCTGCCCGAACTGTTGGTGATCGGCACGCTGATCAGAATGTTTTCGCCCGGTTCCGCGTACCCGTCGCCGTCGCCGCCGCTGGTCGCATCGCTCATCGAGATCGGATTGGCGATCAGCGCGTTCGGAACGTCGAACGCTTCGGTGACGGCGGCCGGCGAAGTCGTTTGAATCGAGGCGCTAAAGCCGATGCCGCGAACGCGGAAGCCTTCGCGCACGTCGTTCACGTCGGCGCTCGCTTCGGGCGCGACCGGAAAAGCCGCCGCCGCCGCGATGATCGCGTCGCGTTCCGACAGGAAAGTCGGGGCGAGCGGCGCCATCTTCATCCCGTCGGTGACGACCTGCAGGACTCGGGTCGTGCCGGCGTTAAATCCGAGCCGCGCGACCATTCGATTGCGGATTTCCCACAGCGCGCTGCTCCACACTTCGCCCGCGTTGTGCACCTGATCGCAGGTCGACGAACCGAATATGCTGCGCGGAAACGCGCTGTTCGGCGCGGTCGTGCCGTTGCCGATAAGGGTCGCGCAGCCGGTATTGATCCATTTAAAGGTAAACGGATTGTGCGGCTTTCCGTTCGGACCGAGGAAAGTGATCGGCGCGCGCGGAAAACGGCGGATTCCGTAATAATAGTTGCCGGTGTAACCGGTGTCCGCCAAATAAGTCGCGTAGCCGCCGGTCGTGTAAATGCCGTCGATCGGGTCGGTCGGCTCGGCGAGCAAAGTATAGCCGTAAAAGTCGCCCCAACCTTCGCCCATGCCGCGCGCCATGTTCGTCGTGAGACCCGACGAATTGCCGTGCAGGCGGTTCGATAAGCCGTGCGTGTGTTCGTGAATGATGACTTCCGCGTCGAGATCGCCGTCGAAATCCGGCGACGGGCCGGTCCAGATGTACATCTGCATCGAGCCGCGCGTGCCGTCCGCCGGCGTCGTGAAGTTCGCGTTGTCGGTGTCCGAGCAGTCCTGCGCCTGCGCCGAAACGCGGTCGCCGCCGACGCCGCCGCGTCCGAAGTTGTCGTGCTGGAAATTAAACGCCTGCTCGGTGAAACCGAGACGGTACAATTCGTCGTGATAGCGGTTGACGACGTAAAAGAGCTGCGTGACGGCGGCTTTTTGATAATTCGTCGGCAGGCTCGTGTTGCTCGCCGCCAGACAGGTGCCCGGCGTTTGTCCGGCGGGCAGCGGTGAATCGCCCGAGTTCGTGTTCGGGTTGCCGGGCGTGAACGGGAAATCGAACACGCGGTTCGGGCTGCCGACCGCCATTCCGTCCGGATCGATGTCCGCCGGGTCGACCTGCGGAATCTGCGTGTTTGGCAGCTTGCGGTCCAATCCCGCCTGCACGTTGTTGCCGTCGGTCGTGTTGTTGCCGTCCGTGATCCAGCCGAGATTGTTGAACGTGTACGGCGCTTCGTTGCCGACGCGGGTGATCAGGGTGCGGTTGATCGCCGCGCCCTGCGTGCCGAGAAGCGGGCTGATCGGTCCCGGCGAGAGCGGGAACGGGCTGTCCGCCACGTTAATGTAACCGTTCGGGTTGGCGTAGACGTTGTAAGTCGCCGGCAGCGTCTGGTCTTCGGTCAGGTTTTTGCGCCAGAGCATCGCGCCCGAAGCGGCGTCGACGATCACGTAATAGGCGTTGACCGGCTGCCAGATCAGCACGCGCCACGCCGGCACCGCCACGCCCGGCTCGGTCGGAAAATACATTTTCTCGGCGGTGTTGGCGAAATCGCCCTGCCCGAAAACGGTTTTCAAGTCGTCGGAAGCCGCCTGATTAACGGCCAACTGAGCTTCGGCGGCCTCTTTGTTGATATGCCGGAACGCCGCTTTCAGGGCATCGACCGGATCGTGAAATTCGGTCGAAACCGATTCGTAGTCCAAGCCCGGCGCGAGGTTGTTGATGACGCGGATGATCTGGCCGTTTTTGTTAAAGCCGGCTTTGACTTCGCCGCGGAAGACCGGAATATTGTTGATCCGCTGTTCGAGATGCGCGAACGACAGGTAACCGTTCGGGTTGGTGTAATCGGCCGTCACTTTCAGCGAATCCGCCTGCGCGTCCGAAACGCCGATCAAAAGATTATTTTGTTTAACGAAATTGCGGAGAATTTCCGAGCGTTTCGCCGCCGAAGGCGCGCTGAGCCATTCGATCTTGCTCCGGTAAACGTCGGGCGTGATCACTTCCGGCGTGCGGATGTCCGAATTGTATTCGATTTTGGCGGTCGGAAATTGAGATTTGAACTGTTCTTCGCCCTGGACGAAGGCGCTGCGGAGATCAGCCACGGCGACCGCGTCGCGTCCGGCGGTCTGCCGGTTTTTAGCGAAAAATTCGGCGACTTTTTCGTTCTTTTCGTCGCTGCGGATATCGTAATTTTCCAGTCCTTCTTCGTGGCTTTTGGACGTTCGGAAAAGTCCTTTTTTGACCTTTTTCCCGTCGGCCGATGAGCTGAACTGAGTCGGCAAAACGATCAATGCCGCCATCAATCCAAAAATAACCAAACACAGCAGAAGCCGATAACGGTCTTCCGCCCTCCAATTTTTCTGCATTTATAAGCCCTCCTCAAAGCTAAAAATGGGTGTATTACTACTAAAAGGGAAGTAGTAGATTGAATTTATAACCTTAAAAATAAGGACGAAGAAATGATTTCCCGGTGAATATATAAAATATAAATACTAAAAAAGCGTCACCGGGAAGTTTTGGAAAAAGACGAAATATACCAACCGCGCGGGCGCCATCAATGAATAAATATATTTATTGTATAAAAAGAACCGATATGGAAAAGCGCTGGCTGCGGATTATCATTTGAACGTTAGCAAGTATTTTTAACAGAAAACCTACCGCCAGTCAATTTGTTCTCGGACAAAAAACAGATTTGTTAAAAAATATTTATAACCGCCTTTTCGCCTTTCCAACGCGAAAATCGGTCGCCGAAAAAGCTGAAAGCGGCTCTTCCCTGAACCGGGAAGAGCCGCTTTCAAATTCGTCTACGAAAACTCGTAGATCGTTTAGTCGCTAACGTTTACGGAATGTAGCGAGCCGGTACGGCCGTGTCCGATCCGAGACCGAACGGCGCCGCCGCGCTGCCCGCGGTCGACTGGTTCATCCACCACGTGCCGTTGCGGTAAATTGCCTGGTCGTCCTTGCCGTCGCCGTCGTAGTCGCCCGGCACCGGCACGTCGCCCGCAGCGCCGAACGTGACGACGCTGACCGTTCCGGTCGAGCTGTTCAGCATCCACCACTCGCCGGTCGACGGGCGCCAAATCGCGACGTCGTCTTTATCGTCGCCGTCGTAATCCGCCGGAACCGGTTTGTCGGTGCTGGCGCCGAAGGTCGCGACCACGTCGCCGCCGTTGACGAGCATCCACCACTCGCCGGTCGACGGGCGGAAGATAGCCATGTCCGTTTTGCCGTCGCCGTTGTAATCGGCTCTGACCGGAACGTCGCCCGTCGTGCCGTAAGCTTTGACGGTGACGCTGCCGTTGCTGTTCAGGATGTACCAGACGCTTTCGGACGGACGGTAAACGGCGATATTGTCCGTTCCGTCGCCGTCGTAATCGCCGACCACCGGCACGTCGCCCGCTTGTCCGAAGGCGGCGCCGACGCTCGTCGTATTCGAGCTGCGCAGGATGTACCAGACGCCTTCCGACGGACGGAAGACCGCGATGTCGGCTTTGCCGTCGGCGTCGAAATCGCCCGGCGTGATCACGTCGTCCGATTTTCCGAACGCCGCCGCGCCGAACCCGTCGGTCGAACGTCTCAAATACCAGACGCCTTCGGACGGGCGATAAACCGACATATCGGTTTTGCCGTCGCCGTCAAAGTCGGCGCGCGATTTTTCAGCCGTCGGCGGCTGGACGAACGAGCAGGCATAATTGCCGTCGACTCGAATCGTGTCGACGTACCAGCCCGGGTTCGCGCCCGAAGCGGCGGTATTGTCGTCGGCGCCGAAACGGAATTTGAGGCGAATATTCTGCCCCGCCGCGGCGGTCGGAAGCTGAACGATCGTCGTAATGTAACCGTTCGAATTTCCGCTCCACCCGCTGCGGTTCGCGAGCGGGTTGTTCGCGCCCGCGCCGAGCAGGCCGGTGTATCCGTTTTGGATGAAACGACCGCCCGCGGTGATGATGTCCTGGAAGGCGCCGCCGCCGATGCTGATCTCGAGCGCGCCGCCGTCCCATCCATCTTCCGTGTTGAAACGATTGCGGAAGCTGAGCATAGCCGCCGCCGCCGTGATCGGAATCTGCGGCGACGTCAGATCGGTTCCGCCGCCGACCGCCGTCGGATCGACCGCGAACGCCGAATTCGCCGCCGTGTCGGGATTGAGCGGGGAGTTGACGAACGGGGTTCCGGGCGCGACTCCGCCGGAGACGGCGACCGCCGTCCAGCCCGCCGGGAACGCCGGAGCGACCGCGCCGTCGAAGTTCTCCGTATAAGTCGTCAGGGGCTGACCGATGACGATCATTCGCGTGAAGCTCGTCGCGCCGAGGCTGCTGTTGACATTGAAGGTCAGCGTCAGCGGGCTGCCGCACGCCGTATTAGCCGGAATCGCGTAGGTGAAGGTCTGCGTCACGGTCTGATTGTCGGCGAGCGTTCCGTAATTCGCCGAGCTGCCGCCGACGAGCTGGACGGTCGTGTTGACCGCCTGATCGCCGGTCGTATTGGTCAGCGGAACGCTGATCGTGATCGTTTCGCCCGGTTCGAAAAATCCGTCGTTGTCGCCGGTCGAGTCGCTGACCGTGAAGGTCGGCGTCTGCACCAGGTTCGGCAAGTCGAATGCTTCGGTGACGCGGGCGGAATTGTTGCCGATTCCGGCGGAGTCGACCCGCGCGCTGAAGCCCATGCCGCGCACCGCGAAGCCCGCCCAGACGTCGTCGACGTCGGCTTTCGTGCCGCTCGCGCGCGTCGCGGCGACGATCGCGTCGCGTTCCTGAACCATCGTCGGCGCCAGCGGCGCGAGCTTCATGCCGTCCATAACGTACTGCAGAATTTCGCGGTTGCCGACTTCCCAGCCCTGTCGCTGGATGAATCTGGCGCGAATTTCCCAGAGCATCGAGCTCCAGACTTCGCCGATGTTGTGAACCTGATCGGCGGTGCCCGAACCGAACGGACCGCGCGCGAAAGCGCCGTCGTTGATGTTGAGCTGCGTCGAATCGACGTCCGCGAACGTCAGCGGGTTGTGCGGGCGATTGTTCGGTCCGCCGCGGAAAGACATGACGGCTTTCGGGAAGCGCCGGATGCCGTAATAATAGTTGGTCGTAAAACCGGTCGCGCCGAGGTACGTGTCGTAGCCGCCGGTCGTGTAGATGGCTTCGATCGGGTCGGTCGGTTCCGACAGCATCGAGTGACCGTAAAAGTCGCCCCAGCCTTCGCCCATGCCGCGCGCCATATTGGTCGACAAGCCCGAAGAATTGCCGTGCAGGCGGTTCGATAAGCCGTGCGTGTATTCGTGAATGATCACGTCCGCGTCGAGCGACCCGTCGAAGTCCGGCGACGGTCCCGTCCACAGATACATCTGCATCGTCGGGCGTGTGCCGTCCGAAGGCGTCGTGAAGTTCGCGTTGTTCGTGCCGGAGCAGTCCTGCGCCTGCGCCGAAACGCGGTCGTTACCGGCGATCGCGTTCTGATTCGACCCGTTCGGATTGCGGCCGAAGTTGTTGTTCTGGAAATTGCGCGCGGCTTCGGTGAAACCGAGCCGGTACAATTCGTCGTGGAAGCGATTTGAAATATAGAATAACTGAGTGGTGATCGCCTTCTGGTAATCGGTCGGCAGATCCGTGTTGGTCGCCGCCAAACAGCCGGTCGGCGTTTGTCCGGCGGGCAGCGGCGAATCGCCCGAATTCGTGTTCGGGTTGCCGGGCGTGAACGGGAAATCGAACACGCGGTTCGTTCCGATCGCGTGACCGTCCGGATCGACGTCCGCCGGGTTCGCCGGGTTGCCGGTGTTCGGGAGCTTGCGGTCCAGGCCGGCGTGCACGTTGTTGCCGATCGTCGAATTGTCGCCGTCGTTGATCCAGCCGAGATTGTTGAACGTGTACGGCGCTTCGTTGCCGACGAGCGTCATCATCGTGCGGTTGATCGCCGCGCCCTGCTGACCATTCAGCGTCGACGGTCCCGGCGTCAGCGGGAACGGGCTGTCCGCGACGTTGATCATCGCATTCGGATTAACGTAGACGTTGTAAGTCGCCGGCAGCGTCTGGTCTTCGGTCAGGTTTTTGCGCCAGAGCATCGTGCCCGAAGCGGCGTCGACGATCACGTAATAGGCGTTGACCGGCTGCCAGATCAGCACGCGCCACGCCGGCACCGCCACGCCCGGCTCGGTCGGAAAATACATTTTCTCGGCGGTCGTCGCCGAATCGCCCTGCCCGAAAACGGCTTTCAAATCCGTCGAAACGGCGTTGTTGCGGTTCAGATCGAGCGTGCCCGCATTGACGTTGATGTAGCCGGCGGCCGCGCTGACGGCATCGAGCGGGTTTCCGAAATCCTCTGATAGCGAACTGTATTCTAAGCCCGGCGCGAGGTTGTTAATGACGCGGATCATTTCGCCGGATTTGGTGAAGCCGGCTTTGACTTCGCCGCGGAAGACGGGAATGTCGTTGATGAATTGTTCGAGATGCGCGAACGAGAGAACGCCGTCGGGGTTCGTGTAATCGGCCGTTGTCTTCAGCGAATCCGCCTGCGCGTCCGAAATGCCGACGAGCGCGTTATTTTCTTTGACGAAATTACGGAGAATTTCCGAGCGCTTCAGCGACGAGGTGCCGGTCAGAAACGCGCGCGCCTGTTTCGCGTCGGGCGCGATGACTTCCGGCGTGCGAATGTCGGAATTGTATTCGATTTTCAGAGTCGGCACCTTAGCGCGCAGAGACTCTTCGCCCGAAACGAATTCACCGCGAATGTCGGCGACGACCGCCGCGTCGCGGCTTTGCGACTGCCGGAATCCGGAAAGTTTCTCAAACGCCGATTTGTCGGCGCGGATATCGTAATTTTCCAATCCTTCCTTGTGGCTGACGGTTCTTTGAATCAGTCCCTTTTTGACTTCTTTACCGCCTGCTTTCGAGCTGAATTGATACGGGACGAGCACGAGTGCCGCCGTCAATCCCAAAATAATCGTGCACAGCAGAAGTGGGTTGCGTGCTTCCGCTGTCGAGTCTTTCTTCATTAAAATAAGCCCTCCTAAAGCTTAAGAAAAGTTGTTGCTACCAGAAGTAGATGTGTCGTTTTATAACCTTAAATAAGGACGGTATGATAATTCACTCTACGACTTGCCCAGTATTTTTTAGTCGCGCAAACAAATTTTGCAAATGATTTCACTGAACCGCACACGACGGATTTCGGGAAAGAAAAGTCATTATTTGCTACGATTATTTTGAAATAGAATATTTATCAAAATCGGGTTAACGTTGATAAAATTAGAATGAATACTAATATTTGCAAGAAAGCCCGTTTGCTGTCAACAGAAAACCGTTTAAAATCATCAAATTCAGGAAAAAATATAAACAAAGTGGAAGAAATTTTCGGAAAGGGCGGTCTCATCGCCAAACATCACAAGGAATACGAATACCGCGGCGGTCAGTTAAAAATGGCGGAAGCCGTGTTGCGCGCGTTCGAAGAAAAAAAGCACCTCCTCGTCGAAGCCGGCACGGGAACCGGCAAAACAATGGCTTATCTCGTGCCGGCGATCGCCGCCGCGCTCGCCACCAAACAGCGCGTCATCATCTCGACCGGCACGAAAAACCTGCAGGAACAATTGATGGAAAAAGACATTCCGTTCCTGCAGAAGGTGATGCCCAAGAAATTCACGGCCGCCTACATGAAGGGCCGCTCGAATTACGGGTGTCTGTACCGCATCAAAAAGGCGGAGAGCCAGCCGATCCTCGAAGGCCTGGACGAAATGGATTATTTCGACGAGGTGCGCGAATGGGCGCGCGAAACGGAAACCGGCGACCGCGCCGAACTCGTCAACCTGCCGGAACACATCTCTTTCTGGTCGCGCATCAACGCGAAATCGGAGACTTGTCTCGGGCAAAAATGCCCGGATTTCGAGCCGTGTTTCATTACGCGCATGCGCCAGCGCGCCGACGACGCCGACCTCGTCATCGTCAACCATCACCTGTTTTTCGCCGATCTGAACGTGCGCGGCAATCAGTACGGCAAAGTGCTGCCCGATTACGGCGCGGTCATTTTCGACGAAGCGCACCTAATCGAAGACATCGCCGCCGATTACTTCGGCTTTCAGGTGTCGAGCTTTCAGATCGACGAGCTCGTGCGCGACGCCGACGCCCTGCCGATCACCGACGCGATGGCGACGCGCGACATTACCAAAATGGGCGCGAAAATCATCGGCCTCGCGGATCAGTTCTGGATTCGCTTCACGCAGACGCGCGGGCAGGACGGCAGATTTCCGCTCGTTCCGAACGCCTTCGCCGAAAAAAATCGCAAGGGCGAAATGGAAGCGACGCCTTTGGGCGAAGCTTACGTCGCGCTCGAGGACGCGCTCGAACGGCTCGAGACGGCGATCGACGTGCACGCGGAAAAAATGACGGAAGCCGAAAACCTTTTAAAACGCATCCGGCAGACGCGCTTCGATCTCGAATTCGTCTGCACGCAGTCGGAAAAAAATTACGTTTACTGGCTGGAAAAACGCGGGCGCGGCATGTTTCTGCGCGCCTCGCCGATCGACGTGTCTTCGCTCTTGCAGGAAAAACTGTTCGAAAAGACGGAGACGGTCGTGCTGACGAGCGCCACGCTTTCGGCGAACGGCAAATTCGATTTCATCAAGAACCGCCTCGGGCTGGAGCCGGAAAAAACCGAAACGCTGCAGGCGCCGTCCGCCTTCAATTACGAAAAACAGGCGATCATTTACATTCCGAAAGCGATGCCCGATCCGCGCGCCCCGGAATACAATCAGATGGCGGCGGCGGAAATCGTCAAAATCCTCGGCATCACGCACGGTCACGCGTTCGTGCTCTGCACGAGCAATTATTCGATGAACACGCTTTACGAGCTCGTTTCGATGCGCGTCAATTATCCCTGTCTAGTGCAGGGTTCGATGTCGAAAGCGGGGCTGCTCGACCGGTTCAGAAAAACGTCGAACGCGGTGCTTTTCGCGACGTCCTCTTTCTGGCAGGGCGTCGACGTGCGCGGCGATCAGCTGTCGTGCGTGATCATCGACAAGCTGCCGTTCGCCGTTCCTTCGGATCCGATCGTTGCCGCGCGGACGCGCTTTATCGACGAAACCGGCGGCAAATCCTTTTTCGACTACTCGGTGCCGCAAGCCGTCATCACTTTGAAACAGGGCATCGGTCGCCTGATCAGAAGCAAAACCGACAAGGGCGTCATCGCGCTGCTCGACACGCGCCTGCGCACGAAATCCTACGGCAGGGATTTTTTAAATTCCCTGCCGCGCATGCGCATCACGAGCGATCTAAAGGACGCCGCGAACATATTCGATTAATTCTTGGATCAGCCGCGAGCGAACGCGAAAAATAAAAAGCATGTTTCGTGTTTATTCGCGTTTGTTCGCGGCTGATTATTATTCTTGTATTTTTCGAATTTTGAACCGCGATTTTTCCGCACTATACTTGATAAAAGTAATGGACACCCAGTTATTAATTACTTTCGCCGTTCTTGCCGTTGCTTTAATTCTCTTTCTAACGGAAAAACTGCCCGCCGATCTGGTCGCGCTGCTCGTCGCGGTCGCGCTCGGCGTGACGGGCGTGCTGACGCCGCAGGAGACTTTTTCCGGCTTCAGCCGTAACGCGGTGATTACGCTGATCGCGATTTTTATTCTGACCGAATCTTTGCAGCGCACCGGCGTTGCCGAACAGGTCGGCAATATTCTGCAAAAACTCGGCGGCAAAAGCGAATTGCGGCTGGTGATCGCGGTGATGGTCTCGGGCGCGTTCATGTCGCTTTTTATGAACAACATCGCGGCGGCGGCCGTGCTGCTGCCGGCCGCGTCCGGCGCGGCGAAAAAAGCGGACGTCAATACTTCGCGCCTTTTGATGCCGCTCGCTTTCGGAACGATTCTCGGCGGCATGGCGACGCTTCTGACGACCTCGAACATCGTCGTCAACTCGGTTTTGCACGATTACAACATCGAAGGGTTCAGCCTTTACGACTTCGCGCCGGTCGGCATTCCGTTAACGATCGCCGGCATTTTGTACGTCGCCTTGATCGGGCGGCGGCAGCTTCCCGGCGAATCGCCGATCGAGCGCACGCTGGCGCCGAACAAGGAGGAACAAGACGATTTGATCGCCGCGTATCACCTCGGCGAAAACCTTTTCCGCGCGCGCGTGCCGAAAAAATCGTCGCTGATCGACAAGCCTTTGTCGGAAAGCCATCTGCGCGAGGATTTCGGCGTTTCGGTCGTCGCGATCGAACGCAAGAACGTGAAGCTCTTCGCGCTCTCGCCCGACACCGAGATCAAAGACGGCGACACGCTCGTGCTCGAAGGCGACGAGGAAGAGTTTCGCCGCCGCGATGTCGAACCGTTCATGGAGTTTCTGCCCGCCTCGGAGTGGCGCGAGGACGATCTCGAATCGCGCGCCGTCGAAGTCGTCGAAGCGATGCTCACGCCGCGCTCGCGCCTGATCGGCGAAACGTTGCGGTCGGCGCATTTTCGGGAAAAATACGGCATGAGCGCGCTCGCCGTCTGGCGCGGCGAAAACGAGATCATTCAGGATTTAGCCGATCTGCCGCTCGCTTTCGGAGACGCGCTGCTGCTGCAGGGCACGCGCGACAAATTAGCCGTTTTGTCCGACGATCAGGATTTAATTTTGCTGATGTCGAAAGACGAGACCGCGATCACCGTCCCGAACAAGGGACGCGCGGCGCTGATGATTTTCGTGGCGACGCTCGTTCTGGCGATCATCCTGCCCGATCTGACCGCCGCCGTCATGCTCGGCGGCGCGCTCGCGATGATGCTGACCGGCATTTTGACGACGCAGCAGGCGTATTCTTCGATCAGCTGGAAAACCGTCTTTCTCGTCGCCGGCATGCTGCCGATGGGCATCGCTTTAATCAAAACGAACGCCGCCGCGCTGATGGCGAACTGGGTCGTCGCGTCGCTCGGCGCGTTCGGCGCGCTCGGTCTGCTGGCGGGGCTTTTTCTGCTCACGATTTTGCTCGTGCAGGCGGTCAGCGGCGCGGTCGTCGCCGCCGTTCTCGCGCCGGTCGCGATCAGCGTCGCGCAGCAGACGGGCGCGAATCCGCGGGCGCTCGCGATGGGCGTCGCGCTCGCGACCTCGATGGCGTTCATCACGCCGCTCGGGCACGCGGTCAACGTGCTCGTGATGAGTCCGGGCGGCTACAGTTTTCGCGATTACATGAAAGTCGGCTTGCCGCTGACAATCATTTTATTCGTCGTCGCGATGATTTTTCTGCCGCTTTTCTGGAGTTTGTAAAACTCCGGCGCCCGGGCGCCAAGGAAAACATAAGTTATGAAATACCTGCTGATAATCGTTCCGCTTTTGGTGTTAACAACTTCGACCGTCGCGCAAACAGATCCGGCTTTGCGCGACGAACTGCTGAAAATGCGCGAAGCCGATCAACGGGCGCGCGCGGCTTGCCAGGGCACTTCGGACGAGCAGCTCAAATGTTTGGCGGAAACGCTCGAAAAGGTCGATAAACCGAACACGGCGAGAATTAACGAAATTTACGGGCGAAGCGGCTTCCCGACCGCGGAAACGGTCGGCAAAGACGGCGTCGAGGCGTTTCTGCTGATCCTGCAGCATTCGCCGGACGAACAGCTTCGCCGTAAAAATTTGAAAAACGTGGGCAAAGCGTTTCGGCGCCGAGAAATCACGCCGATGGAATACGCCGGCTACGTCGACCGCGTGCGCGTGCGGCGGAACAAACCGCAGCTTTACGGTTCGAACTTCGACATGAAAGAAGGCCGGCTCGTGATGAGCGCCGTCAAGGATCGCCGAAACCTCAACCGCCGCCGCCGGAAGCTCGGTCTGCCGACGATCGAGGAATACGCCGCGAAACTCAGAGAGGTTTACAAGCTCGAAGTCGTCGTGCCGCCGGCGAAGTAGCTTCGTTTCGGCGGCAAAACGCGGGGCTCCCGAACGACCGCGCCCGTTTCGAGAGGTCGAAGCGGCAGGCTTGCCCAATGCTTTCGTTGAAGGTTAAAATTTTGATTTAACTGTTATGGCATCCTTTTACGAAGTAATGATCGAGCGCAACTTTTCGAGCGCGCACCAGCTGCGCGGCTATAAGGGAAAATGCGAGAACCTGCACGGGCATAATTACAAAATCGAAATCTACGCGCGCGGCGAGGAACTGAACAACATCGGTCTGCTGATCGATTTCGGCGATCTGAAAAAAGCGGCGGACGAGATCGTGCGCTACCTCGACCATCGCAATCTGAACGAGCTGCCGCCGTTCGACGAAGAATTAAATCCGTCGGCGGAAAACCTCGCGCGCTACATCTGCGAATACGTCAATTCGCGCGTCGGCGACGAACGCGTGCAGGTTTATAAGGTGCGCTGTTACGAGACGCCGACGAGCATCGCGACTTACCAGATCGGTTAGCAGCGGTCGGCGGTCAGAATTAAAGCCGGATTTTTTCTGACCACCGACCGCTGACCACTGTTCACAATTCTTTTTCCATCACGTGGTTGATTCCGACCGCATCGCCGTACGGGTAAGTCAGAGTGCCGACGCGCCGGAAGCCGTGTTTTTCGTAAAATCGTTGCGCGCGCCGGTTTTCCTCCCAAACGCCGAGCCAGAGCGTTTTATAACCTTCCGCGCGGGCGACGTCGAGACAATGCCGCAAGAGCCGCTCGCCGATGCCCGCGCCGAAAACCCTTTCGACGACGTAGATTCTCTGCAGTTCGATCGCCGTTTCGTTGGCGACGCAGTCGACCGCCGAATCCGCGCGCAGCTTCGCGTAGCCGACGGCGCGCCCGTTGCGGAAAATTATAAAGAACGCGGCGTTTTCGTTTTCGATTTCGGCGCGGATTTTCGCGGGATCGAATGATTCGTTAATGTAATCTGCCAGACTGTGCGGATTGTCCTGTTCGTAATAAGCTTCATAGAACGTGACCGCGCCGAGCACGCCGACGAGCCCGGCATCCGCCGCGCCCGCGCGACGAATTTCGATTGCTTCCGGCGAGTCGTTCATTAGCTATCATTCTACAGAATTGCGCGCCGAAAAAAAAGATTGATAAAGCGCGGCCGTTTGCAGTATGATGTAGTTCCCACATCGTTCGAAAATCGATTCTCAGCCAATCCAGGAGGTAAAAAAATGCTGATTAAAGAAGTATCCAAATCAAATTCATCGAGCGTAATGCTCTATACCGGTGCTTTTATCGTCACGGCGACGTTGACGATGATTTATTTTTTCGCGAACTAAATTCCCGAACTTACCCGCCCGAATTTAATCGTCGATAATTCGATCGTTCCCGTAAAAAACGAGCGCTGTTTTTGTGTGTTTTTTTGTGTCATCCGCGAAACAAAAAAGCGAACCGAAAGGTTCGCTTTTTCATCTTAATGTCACGGCAAACGACAGACGCGGAAGCCTCTCAACCGGCAGCGTTTGTCCGAGCCAAAGAAAAGGGAGGTTATATGAATTTCACAAAAAAATTACTGACGTTGGCTTTTGCGATGATTCTTCTCGGAGGATTAGCGGCGATCAGCGTTTCGGCGCAGACCCGCGGCGGCCGCGTCATTCGGCGTCCGGTCGTCGTCCGGCAGTATTACGTCCGCCCGTATCCGTACTGGTATCGCAATTATTGGGGCTATTCCGGTTTTTATGATCCTTATTACTACGACCCGTATTACGAAGCGCGTCGCCAGCAGTATTATCTCGAAAGGGAACTGAGCGGCAATAAGGAAGAACTCAGAAAGCACCTGCAGAAATACCGTGCGGACGGCGTGATCACCGCCAAAGAACGCGAAGAACTGAACGACGACTATCGTGACGTCGAAAAAGCGCAGCGCAAATTAAACGAATTCAGACGGCGTTATTAACCGCGTCGTTTGAAATGGTCTTCAAAAGTCAAAAAATAAATTATATTCTGCGAAGGGCTTCTGAGAGATCGGAAGTCCTTTTTTACGTCGACGCCCGCCGAGCGAGCCGGGGCGGATTGGCCGTTAAACGAACAAGGGAACGCTTTGCGATGAGCGATCGGCGATAAAAATGTTTACCATTTAGCCCGAAATTACCGATCGCGTTCATTCGGAAATACGGGCGGGCGTTTTGATTTCATAGAGTTGCGCGACGACGAGCCGCGCAACCAAAAAAAGAAGGGCTTTGAATTTACTCAGAGCCCTTCTTCTTTAAAGCGTGTTTTCCGGTTCGATTAGTATCTGCGGCGATTGCGGCGATTGCGTTCGTAGCCTTCGCGGTAGCCCTGCAGAAAACCGTTGCGGTAAGCCTGTCTTTCGCGCTGCGTGTCTTCGCCGCCGGCTCGCCGGTATTCGCGGTTGTTCTGCGCGTTCATGCGGCGACCTTCGCGGGCGTCTTCCGCGCCTTCGCGCAACCCGTCGCGATAACCGTCCCCGCGCGCGTCGCGCCGGTCTTCGCGGCGTTCCTGACGTTCTTCACGCCGGTCGTCGCGCCGGTCCTGCCGGTACTGCGCGTTCGCGTCCGTGCCGGTGAAAAGCAAAAAGCTGAAAAGTAAACCCAAACTGATTCCGAATCCCTTGATCGTGTGTTTTGTTGATTTATTGATATTCATAAAAACCTCCGCGGCATTGTCAGCAATCGTTGTGCCGTTGAGGGAAAAGTCGGCTTTTACCGATTTTTTATAATCATCACCATTTCGAGGCGGCTGTTTTTATACGAAAACGTATGTCGCTGATTCATTTAGAGCGGATATCGGGCCAACGCGCGAAAGGAATCGAAATGGATTTTATTTTTCAGTAAATCCGTCGGCTTTCGTCCGAGAAGCTTACTTTGCGTTCGGAATTCAACAACGCATTTTGGCGGCCCGCGCGGCGAAAAAACGGATCGGATCGCGGGAATCGGCCCGCCGCGATTGATGAATCGCGCGTCATGCGTTATTTTATAAACCGAACGGCTATTAAATTATAAAAGAGAGGACATTCATTACGATGGCGAGTAAGAAAAGCGATTCGGCGAAATCGAAGACCGGACAGAAAAAGGCGGCTTCCGCGAAATCGGACGCGGCCAAAGGCAAGGAAAAATCGGCGGGCGAGCTGACGGCCGCGCTGGCCGAGGCGACCGGC